>JBBCGG010000001.1:3092500-4292500 GCA_037200525.1 Methylocella sp.
CTCGTCAGGCTCATAACCTGAAGGTCACAGGTTCAAATCCTGTCCCCGCAACCAAAACCAACTATATGAATACGCAGCTCTTTTCATGAAGCCGCCCTTAGGGGCGGCTTTGCCGCTTTCAGCCCGAGTCGCCACCCTGTCGCCACGCCAAAAAAAAATGGCGATCGTGACCTAGCCTTTCTTCTGACCGGCCGCAAAATCGTCGATTGCACGGCGGCTGAGCGGCCTGCTTTGCGCTTTGCGATTGGAGTTGTCCGCCTCGCCTAGCTGATCTAGAGGCGCAAGATTAGTGAGATCCTCGGCTACTGCATTGTCTGAATTTGCGGCGAGTCGGCCATTGTTGCATTCCTTCAAGGCGTCGCATACGTCACGCAGTTCATGAACTGGTCCGCGCCAGCGTTCGCTTTGACGACGTAACTCAGCCGTCCGCACTCTCACTCCACAGGGGGCGTTGCGGGGCTCTCCGCACCGAAGGGGTGCGCTGACGACCGCGGTGCCAGTCCCAGGGGGAAGGCTTTCCCCCAAAGGCTCTAAGACGCCGCCGCTTCCAATCCGCGGTCTTCCAACTTGGACGCTTCTATTCAACAGCCTCCGTTGCCCTAATTGGACGGGATTGATCGGATTCGACGTGGGCTTTCTCTGAAGAAAGGCTCCTGGTCGACGTTTTGTTTTGTGCCGTCAGCGGCGGCATTGAAGGCGCTAGGCCAGGGTGGCCTGCCCCCATGGGGTGATCCAGTTTGAATGTTAGTGCATTGTCGGCCCTGGCGCTATTGCTGGCGTGGCGGGCGAAGCTGGTCCGGATTGCGAAGCCGGCCATTGCAGGGTCTCCGGGGCTGGCGGCTTGTAGCCCAGCGATGAGTGCGGGCGCACGGTGTTGTAGTGGCGTCGCCATCGCTCAATGACGACCTTCGCCTCCTTGAGAGTGTAGAAGATTTCACCATTCAAAAGCTCGTCGCGCAGCTTCGAGTTGAAGCTCTCGCAATAGCCGTTCTCCCAGGGACTGCCCGGCATGATGTAGGCGGTCTTCGCGCCGACGGCGGCAATCCAGTCACGCAACGCCTTGGCGATGAACTCCGGGCCGTTGTCGGAACGAATGTGGATCGGAACCCCTCGCAAGATGAAGAGGTCCGAGAGAACGTCGATGACGTCCGCTGCCTTCAGCTGCCGGTTAATCCTGATCGCGATGCATTCGCGGGTAAATTCGTCGATGATATTCAGCATGCGATATTTCCTGCCATCATGAGTGCGGTCCTCGACGAAGTCATAGGACCAGACGTGGTTGGGGCATTGCGGGCGCAGCCGGACGCACGAGCCGTCATTGAGCCAGAGACGCCCGCGCTTGGGTTGTCTGGCCGGAACTTTCAGCCCCTCGCGTCGCCAGATCCGCTCGACCCGTTTGACGTTGACCTTCCAGCCTCGCTCCCACAACATCGCCGTGATGCGGCGGTAGCCATAGCGGCCGTACTGGATGGCGAGCGCCGTGATGTCGGCGATCAATGCCGCTTCGTCATCGGGCTTGGTCGGAACCTTGCGCTGCGTGGAGCGATGCTGACCGAGAACCCGGCAAGCGAACCGCTCGGAAACGCCATGTTCGGCGATCACATGCTCCACGCAGGCGCGACGACGCGCGGAGCTCAGAAGTTTCCCGAGGCAGCCTCTTTCAGGATCAGCTTCTCAAGCGTCAAATCGGACACCGCTCGACGGAGCCGCGTATTCTCCGCCTCCAGCTCCTTCAGCCGCTTCACCTGATCGCCCTTCAGGCCGCCGTATTCCGACCGCCATCGATAGTATGTAACTTCCGTCACCCCTATCGAGCGGATCGCCTCCGCGACCGGTCGCCCTTGCGCGCTAAGCACTTCGACTTGCCGTAGCTTCGCGACGATCTCTTCCGCCTTCTGTCTTTTCCTCGGCATTGCGCAGTCCTCCATCAGGCTCATAAGCCCATACTTCACGGAGGATCACTTTTCAGGGGGCAGACCAGTTTCGAACGCAAGCTCCACTCTCGGTTTGCCCCGCTCTCATAGGAATCAGCGGCCGATTGCAGCCGGGATGGCGCTATGTTCAACAGGAAGCCGCTGCGGACATCAAGGCCACGCGCGCGAGTTTGACGAATCTTTCACCCGCTGGCTGACGGGGACGCGCCAACCTGGCACTTAGCGCCGGCACGCGCGCGGCGGTACCGCTTTCATGGTCGATCTTGAGCGTCTTGTTCGCTATGTTCAGCCGGTCCGACCGGCGTCGATGGATGTTCGGGCAAGCAGAACCTTTTGTGTTTTAAGTCTTTCACAAATCCATCCTTTTTAAAACCTCGGACCGCCCCGACATGTGATGCGGCGCCAAGCTAGGTTCGATGGCCAACTCGATCTTGATCCCTAGCGGCTTGTCTTCTTCGACTTCCCTAAGATTGCGGCTCGGCTTCGACTTCCCTAAGATTGCGGCTCGGCGGGGCCGGAAGGCTTGAATTTATCTTTCTATGCGGTCCATGCCGCGGCGACGCATTCGAAGTTTGTTCAGCTTAAACTGCCTAAGCTGGTGGCGCGTCCACTAGATCAAGCCGTTTTTCGATCCGATTGATTCTCGCATCCATGCGATCCAGCTTAATGTTTGTTTCGGCAAGCTGTACGGAGTGTTCGGCCACGGAGCGTTCAACATGGCCAAGACGGCTTTTCACGTCCTCAAGGCCAGTTTCAATGCGGTCGAGCGATCCGCGCATGTGACGGAGTTGCTCAAGTATAAGATTTTCGACGTTATCGGCCAAATTGGATTCCTCAGCGTGTCCACGACATCTGAAAATCGGGTGTCAGCGGCGATCGTGTGAACGAAAAAACCATTTAACATCGACATTGGTGGGTCAAGGCGTTTGAATCGATCGGATCTTTGAGGCCGCAACCCGTCCAAAGCTAAATTTTGCAATTGCCCTCGGCTTTCGCGAATAGCAAAGCTGTTTTGTTTTGGAGTCCAACCTCCTGCACCTGAAGCTAGGAATTGCCTTAGGACGGACCAAACTAGTAATTCAAATATCTGTTTAGAGTCAGCTTCGCTCCCGGACGCCCCGTTACACCGCCGTCATGAAATAGTTTCCGGCGGATGAATAATGGTTCGTTCATCAGCTTGACACATTAGCAGCAATGTCAGTGGATCTATCGAGTGATATTTCTGCGCCAAAGGACGGGTCCACCATTTGCAATGCCTCAGAATATCAACCTGTAGCGCCGAGCAGATCGCCTTGTGCGCATCGTGAAATTTTCCATCAAAGAAAATGAATCCCAGAATCGCTTTTTGATCATACTGCCATTTTTGCGCTACGCGATATTCAAGTCCGGCCTTCCAGTGTTCATACATCGCGGATTCCATAGGCAAATCAACAAAGATTTGTAGGGTCGAGGCCTTGTCGAAATCATTTGGCTGCTGCCGCAAGACCCCACCGGGTGAATAAGCACCGATGATCGACCCATCTTCCATTACGGCCTCAGCGTGGCTGACAGGCCCCTCAGTTTCCCTAAGGCGGATCAACCGTCCCGTGATACTCCTCTTTGTGGTGACAAATCTTAATCTCACAGTATTTGGCGGTGGGGCGGAGATTGCGAGCGGCATCCTTCAAGACCTCGGCAAAGTTTCTTAAAAAAATCTATCGGCTGCTAGCCGGGTACTGCAATTCTCATAGCATCCATCTGAATTGTTGCCTCCGCAAGGGCCCTGAGCCTGGTCCTGTCGACAAATACGCGGATCCAAATGCGGATAGCGGCGATTTGGACGAACCCGAGACAGCTCCTTGTGATTTTATCGGAGCGGGTTGCTCGCCTTCAAGAGTTCTTGAGCTTGTTGAAGCAGCGCTCGATGCGATTGGAGGTCCTATCTAAGATTGAGGCGCGGCGGGACCGAAGGGCTTCGGTCTGTCCTTTTGCGTTGCCGCGAAGGCGCTCAATGTTTTGGGAGCTTGATCGTCTAAGTCCGCGAAATCAGCGCCATGGCCCTGGCCACTCTATAAGAACAGGCCAAACGCGCCGGGAATCCTATCGGAGAACATTCCAGTACTGTCGACGTTCAGGGTTGCGCAGTACAACGGTATTATGGCGCAACTGCCACAAGCGTAAATCGCCTAGTCGCCCATCTGATTCCGAAAGGAGTCATTGAGTGAGTGCGGCTGCGCGATCCCTGGCGGTACTGCTCTCAATCGTACTTTATATAAGCGATTGGGGCGTCAAAGGAGACCGAGAACTCTATAGGATCATCATCGCTGGTGAGAGCCGCGCTTTGGAAACAGAAGCGGTCAATGTGGCGGGATCCGATAAAATCCAAATATGCAAAATATCCGAATACGAAAAATTTATGATCCTTCAAAGCATCTATGGCCCCCTCACCGAAAGTCATGTTTTGTTCGATGTTGATGTCTTTCCCTGGAATGAGCAAAATTCCAGGCTTATAATCAAACGTCTTGTCATAAATTGGCTTTTCCGGAAGTGTATCGCAGATAGAGAACCCCAGCCCCCATCCCCGCATTTCGGCGGGAGTTCGACCTATATTGGACCCGGCTACCCTCAAGATGGCGTCTTTAGGAATGCCGCGGATGTAAGTCGTCTGGCCGCCTTCGGTACTTGGCTTTATGACGACATTACTCCAGGCAACGATACGTGGGCGCTCAATCTCGACCGTAGCCGTCGCGGAAATGAATGCAGCGTTGGCAGCCTTGGTAGCGGCGTCAACAGAAACCCTTATGTCCTTAATTTGTTTGAGGCCCAGCAAAACCAATCCACCGGTTACCACCACGAGAGCAATGGTGGCGATGGCTACAGCCCCAGTCAGTTTCACGAGCCACCAGTCGGCCGCCGATTTATCTTGGCGCTCTTGGGCGTCTTGGGCGGCCTGCTCCTTAGTTCTTTCGGCTGGAAGAGCCTTGATGACAAGAGGATGTTCCTCTGTGCCGCGTACTTCATAACGCCTATCTTGTCTGCCACTGGGGGTTTGTGTCTGTGGCTGGCTACCTTCGATTATCGTTCCATTTGGGAATGGGGGCTGTGGTTCACATAGTCCCGCGCCGCCTGAGATCACCAACAAGCAAATGATCAGACATCTTCTAAGCGCACATTTTTGCATCCGATCTCTACCAACGAAGCTAGAAAAAACGTGGCGGGGAACGTGCCCCGCCCTAGGCTCAGGACCTATTAAATTTGCCTGAGATGTGATTCCTGGTCTCCGCATGGGGAGGCTGGGATGAGTGATTTGTTTTTGTTGGGCGAGCGGCAGATGGCGCGGCTTGCGCCGCATTTTCCTCTGTCGCATGGCGTTCCGCGGGTTGACGACCGTCGGGTGGTCAGCGGAATCGTCTATGTGATCCGCAACGGCCTGCAATGGAAAGATGCGCCCAAGGATTACGGGCCGCACAAGACGCTTTACAATCGCTTCATCCGCTGGAGCCGGCTCGGCGTCTTCGACCGCATATTCGCCGCGCTCGCTGGCGAAGGTCCAAAGCCCGAGCGCATCATGATCGACGCCACGCATCTGAAGGCGCATCGCACAGCGGCGAGCCTGCTCAAAAAGGGGCTCTTCCCCGCCGTATCGGGCGCACGAAAGGCGGACTGAACTCGAAGCTCCACGTCGTTTGCGACGGCGCCGGCAAGCCCCTCGTCATGTTGCTCTCGGAGGGCCAGATGAGCGACCACAAGGGCGCGCGGCTGATGCTCAAGGCTTTACCGCCCGCTTCAATGTTGATCGCCGACAGGGGCTACGACAGCAACTGGTTCCGCGCCGCGCTGAAGGCCAGGGGCGTCGAGCCCTGCATCCCGCCAACCAGAAGCCGCAAGCTTCCCATTGCCTATGACAAGACGCTCTACCGCCAGCGTCACAAAATCGAGAACATGTTCGCCAAGCTCAAGGACTGGCGGCGCATCGCAACCCGCTATGATCGATGCGCCCACACCTTCTTCTCCGCCATCTGCATCGCAGCCGCCGTCCTCTTCTATCTCAATCAATGAGTCCTGAGCCTAGCTTATTGGTGATTGAAGCCTCTGTCTCCTGCATTCCCTTGTCGGATAATCGACGCGCAAGCTCGGCATAGCCGACCTCGGCCCGCTTCAGTTCGGCTTTTAGATATCGGCGGACGCGATCCGCCCATTCCCTCTCGGTATCAGCAATTGTCGCCATGGGAAGTCCCTTGTCCAGGCTATCATATATGAAAGATAGCCATCAACAATGAGAGCTTTGTAAGCTATCACATACGCAGGCTATCTCACATATGTGAAATCGAAGTGCGGCACTTTCTCCTTCCCAGACCTGCCGAGACGCTGGGCTTAGCCAGCGTCTTCCGTATGTCGGATGTGGAAGCGGAAGGGATGTTTCGCAAAGTGCGCTGGCATGAAACCAACTGTGATCCGGTATGCCCCATCGCGGCGGCCTGAATGCCTACGAATGCTGCCGCCTCAATGGTTCGCTTCGCTTTCGCTGCAAAGCCTGCCGCGCGGATTTCACGCTGACAAGCGGTACGCTGTTCGCCTCTCACAAGCTCCGGTTGCTTCAATATCTCGCAGCCATCGTGATTTTCTGCAACGAGGTCAAGGGCAAGTCGGCATTGGCGCTAAGCCGCGGCGATCAGCTACAAGAGCGCGTTCGTTCTTGGCCGCAAACGCGCGAGGCCATGACCGAAGAAATGAGAGGCCGAACCCTTGCGGCGAAGGTAAGGTCGCCGAAGTTGATGGCGGATACATCAAGTCCGCGAACAACAAAGACAACCGCGTCGATCGCCGCGTAAAGCGGTCGTTGTAACCCAACGCCATTCGGAGGCTTGCAGCCGCGACGGCGCTTACACCAGCAGCGCTAAGAGCTGTTTCTCTCGCGCCTGCGCCGATGATCGGCAGCACAATCTGTAAAATGATGCAAAGCCACGCGCACGGCCCGATACCAATGCGCGGGGTTTTGCGTTTTAAGTCCTTTCCCAAATTCCGCATTTTTAAGACCCACAAAGACGCGATAATTTGGGATAAGCCATTGAAACGTATAGAGAATTTAATTGCCTTCTAAGCGGTTGGTCGAAATGAAATGAAAATGGTAGCCGAGAACGCTAAACGCCCCTGAAAACGAGGGCGAATAAATGCCGACGAGCGTTCCCTCCGCGTGCTTGAAATCGAACTCCTTTTGCGCCTTCGCAGCGTCCAGAAGCCGGCCGTGGTTTTTGGGCGGACTAACCGCGCGCGTCCGAACGTGCTTGAACGCGCCATCAATCCGGATCGGATAGAAAAGGTTGTCGGACCTGCGATACCCATCGAGCCGGCGCTTGATTGCGTCAAAAGAGTCCATAGCGTCGATCTGCTCATCGACGCTGGGCGCGAACGTCGTCACGATTGCAAACGGCGCTTGGCCGGCCAACGCAGCTTCGGAAACCTTGCCCGTCGCCCGGACTCGATAGACGCGCCCTTCGAGCACGACCATCTCTCCATCGAGGCCAGCGAACGTCCCAAGCCCGAAATCACCATGATCCAGTATAGTCGCACGGGTGACCGCGCCAGAGTACACGCCAGCGACAAGCGAGCCCGACATCGATACCTGAAAAAAGGTATGAAGCGGCATGGACAAATAGCTTGCCAATGCTTTGGTTACGAGGTTCGAAAGGCTGTCCTTCCTACGGTCGGCGCGGAACAGCGGTCAAGGCCGACATCAGGGACATCGCAGCCCTTCGCCGCATTGCCGATCAGGTCGAACATGAGCACGGCAAGATCGACATAGTGGTCGCCAACGCCGCCATACAGGGTTGGAAGCTTTTGATGGAAATGGACGACATGGATTGGCGAGACCAGATCGAGAATAATCTCAATGGCGCCGCGAACACGGTCCGCGCCTCCGGCCCCAAAAATGGTTTCGCGGAACTATGGCCGTTTCATCCTGCTCTCGTCCATGCAGGGCAAGATGGGGACAAAGGGCGGAGCCAGTTACTCGGCGTCCAAGTGGGGCATTCTCGGCTTGATGAAGTCAGCGGCCCTTGAACTTGGCCAGTACACCATTACCGTCAACGTCCTCATTCCCGGGCTTATTGGCACGCTCCTCACCTATAATGAGCAGCGTTTCCGCGCGGCGATAATTCAGTCGAACAGGCCCCCTACAGCCAATCCGACGGCGCAGGAGCTTGGGACGCCCGTGCGCCCACAGTGCCCCTTCAGGTCGGCTGGCTGCAGCCAGAGGATGTTTCGCCGATGGCGGTATTTTTGGCGTCAGATGCCGCCGCCCTGGCGACTGGCGGGGAATTTGAGGTGACGGGCGGAGATGCCGCGAAGGTGAGCTGATATTATTGCAGCCGATTGCGCGGCGCGGCCGCGAGCATTGGATCTGCCGAGGGCGGAAGACCGCGTTGAGGTCGAGCCTGAATATGAAGGCGCCCGTTTTGGCCATCGCGACGAAGATCCCGAATGCTGGCGACCGCCAAAAAGACGAGAGAAAATAGTATAAATTCTGCTCGCGTTAAGATCGATGCGCATCGCTGATTGAATTCGGCGGCGTGATTCAAACGCGGAACAAACGCTGGAATTTCGACCCAAATGGGTTATGTTAAGTAATCTATATTACGATACAATTGTGATTGAGCAACACCTATTGGATTAATTCATTTAAACGTTATGTAAAATTACACGCCCCCGTGTGAATAGTACTTAAGCACATGCAAGCTATCCACAATTAATATTTTAGAAATACCACTATTGTGGAGGGAGTATATGAGATCAAGGCGAGTTTCTTACGAAAGAATTTTCCAAAAAATGGATGAGCTAGAGGAGCTGTACGATGCAGGTCAAATCGCGAAAGGATCAGAAAAATATTCAGATTTAATCGCGCTGCAACAGCTGCACTGCATATTACTGCAATTTGAGCAGCTTCTCTATTCGGACGATTCCGATAAACCTTCGAACTCAGTGCAAATGAGTCGAATGGCGAATTAATATAGGCAAAATATAGACGTCCTCTGAGCGCCGCGCCAAAAGTCGACGAAGGCCCAAGGAAGAAGCCAATCTGGTAGATTCCGAATTCCGTTAAAAAGCATCGCGTTTTTCGCCAGGGCCGGAGGAGCAAATTCCAAAGGGGCCCATCTGAATCGTTGCACGCCGGCAAACCAGGTACTGGCGCTCAAACCAGCGCCGCGTTCGATAAAGCCGAAGCGCAGCCGTACTACGGTTTCCGAACCAAACGGCCCGCGCCGCGTTAAACCAGCGCTTATCTATTTACCCCGTAACGCTGATTTCTTCCGCCGGGCTTCATTTAAGGGCGCGGGAATGAGGGGGAGCAGCAGGCCGGGAATAGGTGACTAACCGGCGTCCCGTCGACGGGGTGCAGACGACGGCGTGAAACTATAACTCAGCCCGGCCAGCGCCGGGCTTTTTCGTGCGGCCTGGGAAACTGGTATATTTGCATCGCTCTCTCACAATTTGCTCAAGGAGATTTTATGATTAAACCAGCAGCGTTGGCAGTTTTGTCAGTCGGCGTTGCTTTTCCCGCTCTAGGGTCCAGACTCACAACCAGTAGCAAACGGTAGCGGCGATGCAGACTGTCGCGAGGAAGTTTATGGCGTTTCGGTCGTAGCGGGTAGCCACGCGCCTGAAGTCTTTCAGGCGGCAGAACATGCGTTCGATGGCGTTGCGGTTTCGATAGAGGAAGGGCGAGAAGCAGTTCTTCCACCTGCGATTGGCCTTGGGCGGGATATTCGGCATAGCTCCGCGCTCCTCGACCTGCCGACGGATCGCATTTGCGTCGTAGCCCTTGTCGCCATGGAGGATTTCGCAAGGAGGAAGTCGCGCGATAAGCTCCGCGCCCGCCGAGCAATCGGCGATTTGGCCGCCGGTGAGCATGAAAGACAGCGGGCGGCAGTCCGCATCGGTCAATGCGTGGATTTTGGTTGTGCGCCCGCCGCGCGAACGGCCGATGGCCTGATTCTTCTCCCCCCTTTGCCGCCACTGGCCGAGCGATGCGCCTTGACCGCCGAGGAGTCGATGAGGACCTGCGCCGGCGGCCCGCCTGCTTGCGCAAGCGCGTGGAACAGATCGATCCAAACGCCCTTAGCAGCCCAGCGAACGTAGCGATTGTAGAGAGTCTTCTTTGGCCCGTACTCCAGCGGCGCGTCAATCCAGCGTCCGCCAGATTTCAGCACATGAATGATCCCGCTGATCACCCGGCGATCATCGACGCGCGCCTTGCCGCGCGTGTCCGTGGGAAGATGCGGCGCGATCTTCGCGAACTGCGCGTCCGTCAGCCAGAATTGATCCCGATTCATAGTCGCTTCCTTTCGGAAGCTGTGAATCACAATCCGCCTGTCACGCCAACCATTTTATGGGTCTGGGCCCTAGCGCGGCCTGCGCGAACACCTGAGTCGTCCATTAACTGCGCTCAATTCGTTAAGACAGGGCCGACTACTTGGACTGAGATCGGAACCGCAGAATTGACCATGAGAGGCGCCAGATTGGAATTAAGCGATTACCCCATAACCCCTAAGTTGGCGCTCCTCAATGGGGCGAGTTTGTATATCTTTGTTGACAAGACATGCACTGGAAACAATCCCCGAGCCAAGGTGGATTCGTCTTTTACCGGCGGCATGTAACTCCCGCCGCGCGGGCGCAACCCGCCGCCTGTCTTAATTCGCACTGGAGAGCCCGGCCCTGCGCCGGGCTTTTTCACGCCAACGTTACTCCGGCGACACGATTTTGTAATATCGGCGCGACTAGCTCCTCGGCCGGGAGCTAAGCAATTCCGATTGGCTCCCGAAGCCTAGGAAAGACTGCAATGGCCCGTAAACCCCCCACCGAAAAACCGCCCGTCGTGGAGATTATTCCCAGTGTTGCCCAAGGTATTTCGGCGGTCGCAAGCGCAAACGCCCCATTTTTGTATTTTGAACGAGCTCCGTTCTTTGGACACTTCGACGGAATCGGCAAGGTAACGATCATAGCGACTCGCCACATCGCGAAGGCGCAGTCCAGCAATGAGGTGTACATCGATCGGGTAATTGTCGCCCATCTCGTCGGAAGCCTAGACGCCATGAAATCGCTTCGCTCGGCGCTCGATTCCCTTATTCTCCTGGCTGGACCGAACCCAGGAAACCCTCCGAATTAAAGAGAACATCGCGCCTTCTGCCCATTGACGCGACGCGGGAGTCGGGCGACCGGCTCCCATTTGCATTGGTAGGAGAAGGGAATGCCGGGCAACAGCATCAACGCGTCCAGCAAGCTTCAGAAAACCTCCGGCCGGTAGATTTTTATGAATGTTTTGGGGCGACGGTGCGCGGATCGTGGGCTGCATAGCGCTGCGCGACGGGAGCAAAAAGTAATAAAAAGTGGAATGTAAACGTTAGAAAACCTCGTAACTCATTGATTTTATGGCGACTCCGGCAGGGTTCGAACCTGCGACCTGCCGCTTAGAAGGCGGCCATCTCCTCGAGGCATCCAGGGGCAACGTGAGATTGTGCGTTGAGAAGCTCAGCGACTTCCATCTTGCGCTCCCGGAAAACGAGGCGTTCCTGATGGCGGACCTAAGCAAGGACGCAGCTCAGGAATTAAATCAAGCCGAATCGAATCACTGGAGGATATGGATGTCGAAGAAATCGGATGGACAGCCAAAGAACGGGGCTGAAGTAGTTGTCCGTACGCTTGAAGCGCGCGGGGTGGAGTATGTGTTTGGCGTACCCGGCGCTAAGATTGACGGCGTTTTCAACGCTCTGCTTGATTCAAGCTCTCCATATCGGGCGATGGCGGGTTTCTCTTCTCTGCAATGGGGCTGGGGACAGCGGTGAGGATCAAAGCGCACATTGTGCATATGATCTGGATCGACGGCACATACGACATGGTGGCTGAACAGGAGGTGATGAAATATGGCCGGCCGTCAGGCTGCGATTTTGGGCCGGTCGTTCCAGTGAAATACGCCGAAGCATTCGGAGCAACCGGTCTCATGATACGGACAGCGGACGAAATCGCTCCGGTCTTGCAGAAAGCATTTGATACCCCTGGACCGGTCATCGTCGGGGTCCACGTGGACTACGGCGACAACCTCAGCTTTTCGAGATGGTCGATCCCAACAGCCTCCATTAGCATCGGCTCGCTGGAGGAGAACCCCGTTCTGCTCCAGCGCGTCAAGTAAGCATGGCGGCCAGTCCGCATAGATTCGTTGGCGGCTCCTATTGGCGGCATACGCGCATTGGTCCGCCTCCCTCTCGTATCGCCTCCACTTCGACATAGGTTTTGCATAGCTCGCGGCATATCTTTAGCGTGAGGGAAGATGGCGCGGCCACCGTTCAGGCTTGAACCCTGCTGGTTTGCCCACCTCAAAAGAGGTCGAACGGCCCGGAGACCAAAGTGCGCGGATTCTACGAATTCTTTGCGGGGGGCGGCATGGCGCGAGCGGGCCTTGGGCTGGGCTGGACCTGTCTATTCGCCAATGATTTCGACGCCCGAAAAAGCGCCGCTTACCGGCTGAATTGGGTTGGCGGCGAACTGAAGACCGGCGACGTCGCGGCGCTGCAACTGTCGGATCTTCCAAAGCAGCGAGCCAACCTGGCCTGGGCATCCTTTCCCTGCCAGGATCTGTCCTTGGCGGGGGCGGGGGCCGGCCTTAAGGGCGCGCGAAGCGGGACATTTTACCCTTTTTGGGCATTGATCGAGGGTTTGATCGGCCAAAGTCGAGCGCCTGATCTTATCGTGCTCGAAAACGTCAATGGCGCATTAACCTCGCATGGCGGCAGCGACTTCGCCGCCCTTTGCGCTCATTTGCACAACGGCGGCTATCGCTTCGGGGCGATGATCGTCGACGCCGTTCACTTCCTGCCGCAATCGCGCCCGCGCCTGTTCGTCGTCGGCGTTCGGAGCGGATGGGAAACTCCGCCAGAGACGCAGTTGGATCTGGAAAGCGGCGCCGCCTCGATCTGGCATCCCCCCGCGTTGCGAAACGCCTACGCGTCATTGCCTTCGCACATCCAAGAGTCGTGGGTCTGGTGGACGCTGCCGCCGCCAGAATCGCGCCGAGTCGTTCTGGCCGATTTGCTGGAGGATGATTCGCTTGTCGCCTGGCGAACGCAGGCTGAAACGCAGGGCTTGCTTGCGATGATGAGCGAAAACAATCTTCTGAAGGTCGAGCGAGCAAGACGTGCCGGGCGCCGCATCGCGGGCTGCGTCTACAGACGCACGCGCACCGGCGCTCTGGGCGTCCGGCTGCAACGCGCGGAGGTGCGGTTTGATGGGCTTTCGGGATGCTTGCGCACCCCTGCGGGCGGATCCAGTCGCCAGCTGATCCTGATCGTGGATGGGCTAAGCGTGAAATCGCGCCTGATTTCCGCGCGCGAAACTGCTCGGCTCATGGGCTTGCCCGATGCATATCTACTGCCGCAAAACTATAACGAGGCCTATCATCTGACGGGGGATGGCGTCGTCGTTCCGGTCGTTCGGCACCTTGCTGAACATTTGCTTGAGCCAATCCTTGCGCATCACGACGCGGCGACAGTGGTCGCCGCATGAGAGGAGGGGCCTTGGAGCCCTCATGCAACGCGCCTAACCGGCTGCGCAGCGCCATTATGCGCTCGGTCAAATCGACGAACACGCGGCCGGAAATGATCGTCCGCTCGCTCGCGCATCGGCTGGGCTTTCGCTTTCGGTTGCATCGCAAGGCGCTTCCCGGAAGTCCCGACCTCGTCTTCGTTGGACGGCGTAAAGTGATTTTCGTCCATGGGTGCTTTTGGCATGGGCATGATTGCAAGCGGGGCAGCCGCATGCCGAAGGCGAACGCTGATTACTGGAGCTCAAAAATCGCGGGCAATAAGGCGCGCGACGCCAAGACGCAGGCGGCGCTCGCCGCGGCTGGTTGGGGCGTCATGATCGTCTGGGAATGCGAGACTAAAGATTCCGAAGCTCTCGGCGCACGGATATTGGATTTTCTGTGACCTAAGCTCCCGGCGCAAGCCTCGAACAAACCCGGCTATTTACCATACGAACGTTTTCGTTCCATTGCGCAAGAGGGTCGGCCACCATTCCGGCGTCGATTTCGTCTGGCTGTTGCATAAATATACAACTGTTTGGTTTACATATGCTTTTTGTCGATTTTTCAAGCCATAGCATCGCTTGAAGGGCGCGGGTTGCGCAAGAATCCAGTCGGCTTCTCCGGCGGCTCGTGCATATTGCTAAGCATCGCCGTGGCCATTAAGCCTTCCGCAAGAGAGGGATGCGAAATTGGTTTCGGATCCCTGGCCAATCTTGGCTACGGCCCGTCAGGGGTCGGAGTTGGACGCAGACAGGACATACGTATGCTAGCGAAACGGCTTCTGTGTTTTTTACCGCGCCGTTTTGCTGCTTTTTGGTGGTTCTCTCTGACGTCATTTGCGCCCCGCAGCCTCTTCGTCGCCGGACTTATCGGAGGCGCGGCTTTAACTCTCGGGGGATGCGCGCAGCAGCCGCCTTTGCAGCGCGTCGCCCATTCCAAGGAATATTTCCCCTCATCGATCTACGGCGCAGCAAGTGAGCGCGTCGTCGCCGATGGCGAAACAGTGCCGCGCGGCGGCGGCGCCTATATGGTCGGCAAACCCTATTCGGTCGCGGGACATACTTATTATCCGAGCGAAAAGCAGTATGCCGCGACTGGCCTTGCCTCGTGGTATGGCGACGCCTTCCATGGCCGGCGCACAGCCAATGGCGAGGTCTATGATCGCGAGGGCATCACCGCCGCGCACCCGACCATGCCGTTGCCGAGCTACGCGCGCGTCACCAATCTGCGCAATAATTATTCGATGATCGTGCGCGTCAACGATCGCGGTCCTTTCGCAGCTAACCGCATAATGGACGTATCGCGCAAAACCGCCGAAGCGCTTGACTTCCGGCGCACCGGCACAGCCAAGGTCAAAGTTGAATATATCGGAGCGGCCAGCATCGATGGTTCGGACGACGCCAAATTGCTGGCCACCTTGCGCCTCGATGGGCCGGCGAGACTTGATGGCCGCGATGGCGGCCCCCCGACTATGGTCGCCGAGCGAGAACCATTCCGCACGGCCTCGGCTGAGCCTGTCCAAATAGCCCGCGTCGCGCAGGTGGATGAAAGCGAAACCGCAAGCATTCCCGAGCCTCCGGCGCGGAATGCCGTAGGCCGCTCGTTCGCGGGCGTCGCGCCGCTCCCTCCGGCGCGTCCGTTTGATCTTGGGATGGCTCCAGCCGGCCGCGTGCGCGTCGCAACCCGGCAGGCCAATAACTAAAGCATCATCCAGGAATTGCGGAGTTAAGCCAAATTCCGCTCAAGGCCAACGGTTGGCCTTGATCGCCGCGTCTCGAACGGCCACACTCTGCTGATCGGGTCACGCGCCCACGGGCGACTGCATGACTGCTCGGTTGATCGGCGGCGCGGCGGTTCGGCGGGTGGCCGTGCGGAAAGGACCAGCTTGTTCGCCCAGTTCCAGATATTCCGGTTGCCGCGACTTGTCTCATTCGTCGCGCTCGCCGCAGGCCTAGCGGGCTTGGCGGGCGGGTTCACTGTCGCCGCCGCGCAGACAATCCAGACGAGCGCCCCCCACGCCATTCTGATTGATGCAGATACCCGAAGCGTCCTGTTCGAGAAGGACGCCGACGCCCTCGTGATCCCGGCTTCGACCGTCAAGACAATGACCGCTGAAGTGGTGTTTCATGAACTCACGGAAGGCAGGTTGAAGCTCGATGATCTCTTCCTGGTCAGCGAGAACGCCTGGCGGGTCGGCGGCGCCCCGGCGCGATCATCGAGCATGTTCGCCGTGGTCAATAGCCGCGTCAGGGTGGAGGATTTGATCCGTGGTCTTGTCATCGATTCCGGCAATGACGCAGCCATTGCGCTCGCCGAGGGAGTCGCGGGTTCTGAGGGGGCTTTTGCTACGCTGATGATGAAACGCGGGCGCGAACTCGGATTGACGCGCTCCGTCTTCACCAACTCATGGGGCAAGGACGATCCCGAGCAAAAGGTCAGTCCGCGCGAGATGACCGCTCTCGCCAATCACATCATCCAGACCTACCCCGATTTTTACAAATATTTCGGCGAGAAGGAATTCACCTGGAACAAAATCAAACAGACAAATCGCAACCCGCTATTGACCATGGACATTGGCGCGGACGGGCTGAAAACAGGCAATATTGATGCCAGCGGCTATGGTCTGGTCGGCTCCGCCGTGGAGAACGGCCAACGTTTGATCCTTGCACTTTACGGCGCGGCGAGCGCCAAAGAACGCAGCGAGGAAGCTCGGAAGCTGCTGCTTTGGGGATTTCGGTCTTTCGACACCAAGATGATTTTCGGTCCGGGGGAGACAATCGGCTACGCCAAAGTCTATGGCGGCGAGAGCTCCGATGTGCCGCTTGTCGCAGATGGAGAGATCAAAATTCTCACTCCGCGCGCGGGAGGTGAAAAATTCACCGGACGCATAGTGTATGATGGTCCTTTGATGGCCCCTGTTGCGGCGAACGTGCAAGTTGGCCATCTCAAAATTTCGCGCGGAGCGACCGAAGTGCTTGACCTGCCTCTGAAGACGGCGGCGGCGGTGGAGGTTGGCTCTTTGCCGCGCCGCGCAATGGACGCCGGGCTTGAATATGCTGGCGACCTGTTTCGAAAATATGTCTCGAATAAATATATCGCCAAGCAATGAACGAGAAACCGGCGCCGAATAATGCGCCGCGGTCGCGGGGCATGTTGATCACCCTCGAGGGCGGGGAGGGCGCTGGCAAATCGACCCAGATCAGCCATCTTTCACAAAACTTGCGGAAGGCGGGAATTGAGGTCGTCGCAACTCGCGAGCCGGGCGGTTCGGAGGGCGCCGAAATCCTCCGCAACGTGCTTCTGTCCGGCGTCGTCAAGCCGCTTGGCCCCGTGGCGGAAGCGATCCTTTTCGCGGCGGCGAGGACTGATCACATCGACAAGACGATCGAGCCCGCTTTGGCGGCGGGAAAATGGGTCATCTCCGACCGATTCGCCGATTCGACGCGCGCCTATCAAGGCGGCCTTGGACAAATCGATCCGCGCTTTTTGCGTGCGCTTGAGAGAGTGACCTTAGGAGACCTGCGTCCAGACTTGACCCTTATTCTCGACCTGCCGGTCGAGGAGGGGCTTTTGCGCGCTGCGCGGCGGCGCAAGCCGGGAGAGGCGATCGACCGCTTCGAAAGCGAAAATCTTCAATTCCACCAAACCCTTCGCGCCGCCTTCCTTGCGATCGCGGCGTCCGACGCCGAGCGCTGCGCCGTGATCGACGCGAGCCGGGGGGAGGCGGAGGTCGCTGAGGCGCTTTGGGAGGTGATTTCTCGTCGTCTTCTCGACTCACAAGCCTTGGACTTAGCGCATGGCGGATAGAACGTCTCCGGCTGCATCGGGCGACGCGCCCCCTGAGGCGGACCGCTTCGAGGAGACCCCGCATCCTCGCGAAACTTTTGCGTTGTTTGGTCATGCCGAAGCTGAAAACGAGCTTCTTGCCGCCTATCGCTCGCGTCATTTGCCGCAGGCGTTCCTCATTGGCGGCCTCACAGGCATAGGCAAGGCCACCTTGGCATGGCGGCTTGCGCGGTTTCTCCTCGCGCACCCTGATCCCGCCGGCGCGCCAGACGCGATAGATCTTTCTGTGCCGCATGATCATCCGGCCGCGCGGCAACTCAGCTCTTTGGCGCACCCTGATCTTTTTCTGCTGCGGCGGGCGTGGAACGAGAAAACCAAAAAGCATTTCACCGAGATCCGCGTCGATGACGTGCGTCGCGCGATTCACATGTTCCAACAGTCGGCGGGACGCGGCGGCTACCGGGTTTGCATCGTCGATAGCGCCGAGGATCTCAATCTGTCCGGCGCCAATGCGCTTTTGAAGCTCATCGAGGAGCCGCCGCCGCGTTCGGTTTTTCTGATCATTGCGCATCGGCCGGGCCGGGTGCTTGCGACGATTCGTTCACGCTGCCGCGTTATCGGTCTAAAACCGCTCGCTGCTGCGGACATGGCGCGAACAGTGGCCGCGCTCGGGCCGCCCTGGTCTTCCGCTCGAGATGCGGAGCTGGCGGCGGCGATCAATCGTTCGCAAGGCTCCATGCATGACGTGCTGCGGCTTCTCAACGGACGCGGCGTCGAGTTCGACGCGCATTTGCGGCGAATGCTCGAAGATTTGCCGCGCATCGACTGGCGCGCGGTCCATTCCTTGGCCGAGCGGGTCTCTCCGCGCGACGGCGGCAATGACTATGATGCGATGATGGACTCTGTTTTCGACTGGCTCGAGGCGAGGGTGCGCAACGGGGAGGGTGGCGGCGCCCGGCGGCTTGCGCCCTACGCCGAGGTATGGGAAAAAGTGACTGAGGCGGCGCGCCAGATCGAAGCTCTTAATCTCGACAAACGCCCTTTCGTCCTCTCCCTTTTCGCCGATTTGGCCGCGGCCGCCCGGGCCTCCTCAACCTGAAACCTTGTTTTGCCGCGCCGACCGCGAACTTTGAGATTGCAAATCCATGTCCGCCCGTCCGTATTTTTATATAACGACCGCAATTCCCTACGCGAACGGCGCGCCGCATATCGGGCACGCTTATGAGCGAATCGCGACCGATGCGATCGCGAGGTTCAAGCGGCTCGACGGTTATGACGTCCTGTTCGTCACCGGCATGGACGAACATGGTCAAAAAATGCAGCAGACCGCCGCGCGGGAGGGCATAACGCCACAGCAATTGGCGGATCGCACGGCGGCGCAATTCGCCGCGATGGGGGCGGCTCTCAACGCTCCAGCTGATGATATCGTCCGGACGACTGAGCCGCGCCACCACGCCGCAGCGCAAGAGATGTGGAAGCGCATGGAGGCGGCCGGCGATATATATCTGTCGAAATATCCTGGGTGGTATTCCGTCCGGGACGAAGCCTTTTTCGACGAGTCGGAATTAATCGAAGGCGCCAACGGGGCGCGGCTCGCGCCGACCGGCGCTCCGGTCGAGTGGATCGAGGAGGAAAGCTATTATTTTAGGCTCTCGGCGTACCAGGACCGCCTGCTCGCGCTGTATCGCGACCAGCCCGAGTTCATTACCCCCGAGAAATATCGCAATGAAATTGTCGCCTTCGTCGAGCGGGGCTTAAACGACCTTTCGATCAGCCGTTCAACTTTTGACTGGGGCATCGGGGTTCCGGGCGACCCGCGCCATGTGATGTATGTCTGGGTCGACGCCCTAACGAATTACATCACTGGGACCGGCTTTCCTGATCCGACGGCGGCGCGGAGCCATTTTTGGCCAGCCGACGCGCATGTGATCGGCAAGGACATCACGCGATTTCACGCGACCTATTGGCCGGCGTTCCTAATGTCGGCCGGCCTCGCGACGCCCAAGCAAATCGTCGTGCATGGCTTTCTGTTTAATCGCGGCGAGAAAATGTCGAAGTCGGTCGGCAATGTGATCGATCCTTTCGTGCTCGCCGAGCATTACGGCGTCGATCCGTTCCGCTATTTCCTGCTGCGCGAAGTGCCTTTTGGGCAGGACGGCAATTATTCGCATGAGGCGATCGTCAATCGCATCAATGCTGATCTCGCCAATGATCTGGGCAATTTGGCTCAGCGCTCTTTGTCTATGTTGGCGAAGAACTGCGGCGGTAAGGCGCCTCTTCCTGGGAGCCTGACCGACGCCGACCGGGCAATTCTGGCGCAAGCGGCGGCGCTTCCGGGCAAAGCCCGCGCGGCTATGCGGGATTACGCCTTGCATCTGGTTTTGACTGAAATCTGGCGCGTCGTGGCGGAAACCAACCGCTATTTCGCCGGTGAAGAACCCTGGATCAAGCGCAAAACGGATCCGGCGCGCATGGAGACGATCCTCTATGTGACCACCGAGACTTTGCGCATAGTCGCGATCATGGCCCAGCCTTTCATGCCGGCCTCAATGGCGAAGCTTCTCGACTTGTTGAGCGTTGCGGCCACGGCCCGCGATTTTGCGGCGGCCGAGGTTGTCGAGGGACTGACGCCCGGCGTCTCATTGCCGGAGCCGCAGCCGATCTTTCCGCGTTATATTGAGCCTGCGGAGACGCTGGCGAATTGATATCTTCGAGCCGATATACAGCTTAAGCCCATGTTGATTGACAGTCACTGCCATCTCGATTTTCCGGATTTTTCAGCTGAGCGCGACGCAGTGGTGGAGCGCGCCCGCGGCGCCGGCGTTCGGCGCATGATCACCATTTCGACACGGGTCGATAAATTCGCTTCAATCAGCGCTCTCGCGGAGGCTTACCCGGAGGTGTTCTGCACCGTCGGCGACCATCCCGATCATGTCCACGAGGGTCCCGAAGCAAGCCTCGATCAATTGCTGCTGCTGGCGCAGCATCCAAAATGCGTTGGAATCGGCGAGGCGGGGCTCGACTACCACTACGACAATGCTCCGCGCGATCTCGCTGAACAGGTCTTTCGCACTCATATCGCCGCTGCCCGCCAGACCGGTCTGCCGCTGGTCATCCATGCGCGCGAGGCCGACGCGGACATGGCGGCCATTTTGACGGACGAGATGGGGAAGGGGCCTTTCAAGGCGATCCTTCATTGCTTCACCTCGTCTCTGTCCCTCGCCGAGACCGGCCTGGCGCTCGGTCTCTCGATTTCATTTTCCGGCATTGTAACGTTCAAGAAATCCGAAGCTTTGCGGGATATCGCCCGCATCGTTCCGCTGGATCGGCTTCTGATCGAAACCGACGCTCCGTTTCTGGCGCCGGTCCCGCATCGGGGCAAACGCAATGAACCGGCCTTTGTCGCCGCCACGGCCAAAACTCTGGCGGAGGTGAAAGGCCTTTCGATCGAGGGCCTCGCCGCGCAAACGAGCGCCAATGCGTTGCGTCTCTTCGACAAAATGCCGCCGCCTCAATCTGACGCCGAGGCTGCATGAGCCTTTCAATCACGATTTTGGGCTGCGGATCCTCCGGCGGGGTTCCGCGGGTCGGGCAAGGCTGGGGCGCGTGCGACCCGAGCAACCCCAAGAACCGCAGGCGACGCTGTTCAATCCTTGTCGAGCAAACCGGAGCCGGGGGCGGCAAAACGCAGGTGCTGATCGATACGTCGCCCGATCTTCGCGAACAATTGCTGGCGGAGGACGTCAAGCGCCTCGATGGAATTTTGCTTACCCACCCGCACGCCGACCATACCCACGGGATCGACGACGTGCGGCCTCTTGTCATCATGGCTCGGCGCAAAATCGATTTTTATATGGACGAAGCGACCGCTGCAGTCGTGCGCACCAGCTTCAGCTATCTTTTCGCAACTCCGGCCGACAGCCAATATCCGGCTTTATTGAACGAACGCCGCCTCAGCGCTGGCGTCGCCGTGCGCATCGAAGGTCCGGGCGGCGTCATCGAAGCTCTGCCGTTCCGGCTGAAGCATGGCGAAATCGACGCGCTCGGGTTTCGCTTCGGAAATATCGCCTATTCGCCCGATCTCAACGCCATACCCGCCGAGGCGCTTGATTGCCTAGAGGGTCTCGATCTGTGGATCACCGGGGCCTTGCGCTACACACCGCACCCAAGTCATTTTTCGTTGCCCGAAACCCTGGCCTGGATCGCCAAATTACAGCCAAAGAGCGCAATTCTCACCAATCTCCATACCGATCTTGATTTTGAACGCCTGAAAGCGGAGCTTCCGGCCAACGTCAAGCCGGCTTTCGATGGCATGCGCATCAACGCTTGAGTTTCCGTCGCGCCGCATCGCTTCGAGACCACGGGCGATGCAAAAGGCTCGCTCGATAGCGCTGGCTAAACCTACAATGTTGTTTTCGTTCTAACTTCCAGCGGCCGCCTCGCCTACTGGTTATGGTTCCATAATATTGATTATGCGAATCATCGATCTGGAAGCAAAGCTTCCTTTTTGTTTCCGTCCTCATTTTGTACCGCGTCAGGGCGTTTTCTTGCGGCGTTTTTCCGCGAGAAGAGCGTGAAACTTGGCTAATTAAGGTAGCCAAGGACTTCAACTATTGATATGTTTTTTAGCACGCGGGGCTTAGGCATTCACAATGGATACGATTGGTGAGACGGTTGGCTGGCGCCCGCGGGTTGCTGGCCTTTTGGCGTGGGTCGGTTGGCGGCGTGAACTAGATGAATTGGCGGCGGTTGTAGGCGGAGACGAGCAGGCACATCATGAGCAAAGGTAGAGATTTCCGGGGACCAAAAAAGCGTGGCTTTGACGATGATGGGCCCTCTCC
The DNA here is from genome assembly GCA_037200525.1 of Methylocella sp. Lineage (NCBI taxonomy): Bacteria > Pseudomonadati > Pseudomonadota > Alphaproteobacteria > Hyphomicrobiales > Beijerinckiaceae > Methylocella > Methylocella sp. The sequence goes on from JBBCGG010000001.1 coordinate 3,114,613, forward strand.
TTACGAGCCGCCGCGGCAGAGCCGGACTCCCCGTTCAAGTTTTGGCGGGCCTGGCGGCGTCGCGCCTGATTTACCGCCCCCGACCAGTGGCCCCAGCGTTGACGCCGTAGTTAAATGGTTCAAAGGCGATAAGGGCTTCGGCTTCGTCGAACTGAGCAATGGAAGCGGCGATGCATTCTTGCATATAGGCGCGCTCCAGGCCGCCGGCTACGAGACGGTGCCTCCGGGCGCGAAATTGAAGGTTAATGTGAGCAACGGCATGAAGGGCGCGCAGGTAACGCGCGTTCTCGAAGTCGACACCGCTGGGGCGGTTGAAAGAGCTCCGCAGCCGCGAGCGTTCGGCGATTCGCCGCGGCCTGCCCGTCGCGCTCCGGATCCGTCAACGGCCGTTTCAATCACCGGGACGGTGAAATGGTTCGACGACAACAAAGGTTTTGGCTTCGTCCAGTCGAATGACGGCGGCAAAGACGTCTTCGTCCATATTTCGATCCTTGGGCCATCGGGCGTGCAGAACTTGGCTGAAGGACAGCCGGTGAGCATGCGCGTCGTCGATACGCCAAAAGGGCGCGAGGCCTTGTCGATTTCGCTCGAGTGAGCGAGATCGCGCTGGTCACCATATATCTCACTTGATCTTGAGCATGATCGTTTCGTTTGAACCGTTCATGCTCTTTTCATGTGTGCTTTCCGGACGTTGATCCCTGCGCTCCATGTTCAAATGCGGCCTTCATGTCATCGCCTCGCAATATCCAAAGCCTCTTAGACATTATGGCGGCGCTTCGTTCGCCGGAGACCGGCTGCAGCTGGGATATCGCTCAGACTTTTGAGACGATCATTCCCTATACGATCGAAGAAGCCTATGAGGTCGCCGACGCCATTGAGCGGCGCGACATGCAGGACTTGCGCGACGAGTTGGGCGATTTGCTGCTTCAGGTCGTCTTTCACGCGCGAATCGCCGAAGAAAAAGGCGATTTCGATTTCGACGGCGTCGTCGAGGCAATTACGCAAAAGATGATCCGCCGCCACCCACACGTATTCGGCGACGCCAAGGGGCTCAGCGCCGACGAAGTCCAGGCGATCTGGGCGCGGATCAAATCCGAAGAAAAATCAGCGAAGCGGGCCGCGTCGCAGGCGGCCGGCGAGACTTCGCACAGCGGCATTCTCGAGGATGTTCCACTGGCCCTGCCCGGTTTGACGCGCGCGATCAAACTACAAACCAAGGCCTCAAGCGTCGGTTTCGACTGGAACGATATCCGTCTGGTCTTGGATAAGATTCGCGAAGAAACCGCCGAGATAGAAGCCGCGCTCGACCTCGGCGAGCTAGACGCGGTTCAGGATGCTCTCGAAGACGAAATCGGCGATCTGTTGTTTGCGGTCGCCAATCTAGCCCGGCACGCGCAAATTGACCCCGAATCGGCCATTCGCCGCTCCAACGCCAAGTTCGAGCGACGGTTTGGCTTCATAGAACAATCCCTTGTGCGCCAGGGCGTCCCTGCGGGGGGCGCGACATTGGATGATATGGACGCGCTTTGGAACGAAGCCAAGGCAGAGGAAAATTTAAGGCAAGCCGTGAGGCCGCCAGCTCAAGTCAAATGAAGACGGAAGAAAACTAGATGCAATTTCAATTGCTTGCGTCGTATAGCTGTCTTTTAACATCAGTTGCGACTCCGCCATTGGGCGAATTTATTCAGCTGCGGGATCGCTTGCAGGCGTGAAAAATTTCCGCCGCAAAGGTTCAACTCGTTCCGGCGCAACCCGGACCCGCATATGCAGAGAGCCATCCGCAGCGGCGCCTTTGCGCATGACCTCGGTATTCTCATAGAGCCAGTGGAGGCCTTGGCCGTCTTCTGGCTTCAGAGCGATGTCGAATGTGATTCGGCCGACCGCAAGGCGCGCCTCAATCATCGTCCGCAGTTCATCGCAACCCTGCCCCGTCAGCGCCGAAACGATGATCGGTTTCGCATTCGTCGCCCTGCGCTTTGCGCTGTTTTGCGCCTCCGCAAGAGCCTCCTCGCCGAGAAGGTCCGCTTTGTTCCAAACTTCCACCAGGCGGTTGTCGTTCGCCGGATCGACGCCGAGGTCGTTGAGGATGGTCTCAACGTCGGCAAGCTGGGCCTCGGCATCTTCGTGCGCAATATCGCGGACATGCAAAATGACGTCAGCTTCGAGCACCTCCTCCAAGGTTGCGCGGAAGGCCGAGACCAACGTCGTCGGAAGATCGGAGATAAAACCGACTGTGTCCGACAGAATGATCTCCCCGCCATGAGCAAGGGAAACCTTGCGCAATGTCGGATCGAGCGTCGCGAAAAGCATATCCTCGGCCAGGACGTCAGCTTGCGTTAGTCGGTTGAATAGCGTGGATTTACCCGCGTTGGTGTAGCCGACCAGCGCAACAATTGGATAAGGCACGGCGCTGCGGCTCTTGCGATGCAGGCCGCGCATGCGCTTCACGCCTTCGAGCTCTAGCTCGATCTTCGTCATGCGCTCCTGGAGCAACCGCCGGTCGCTCTCGATTTGAGTTTCGCCGGGACCGCCGAGGAAGCCGAAACCACCACGCTGGCGCTCAAGGTGGGTCCAGGAGCGCACCAGCCGCGCCTTCTGATAAGCGAGATGGGCCAACTCAACCTGGAGCGCGCCTTCACGCGTTCGGGCCCTTCGCCCGAAAATCTCGAGAATAAGTCCGGTGCGATCGATGACTTTGACCGAAAATGCTTTTTCGAGGTTACGCTGCTGCCCCGGCGTTAAGGCGCAATCCATGAAGACGAGTTGGATTTCATTGGCGCTGATAAGGTCGGCGATTTCCTCGACTTTGCCTTTGCCGAGATAGGTCGCTGGACGTACTGCAGCAAGATTGACGATTATCCCAGCCACAATGTCGAGATCAATAGCATCGGCCAAGCCATTGGCTTCGGCAAAGCGCGCCTCTTGCGACCGTTTCCCCTGAGGGCCGGGGGAAGATCTCTGGCTGGCCCTACTCGCTCTCTCATTGAGGTACGGACCTATGACAAGCGCGCGCGTGCGCTCCGAGTGAGCATTTGCACCGTTGGCTACACCTTCGATGGCGATCTCCTATGTGATTTCCGGGCGGCTTCGGCGATCGAAACCGCCCACAGTCAATATGGGTACGCTAACGTTCGTCGAAAAGACTTCACGCCGTAGGCGTTCCCCCTTCATCCCCGGTTTCGAACATCTGAATTGGTTGTCCGGGCATGATTGTTGAAATCGCATGCTTATAGACAAGTTGCGAGTGACCGTCGCGGCGAAGCAAGACGCAAAAATTGTCAAACCAAGTAACGACGCCCTGTAGCTTCACTCCATTGACCAAAAAGATCGTGAGTGGAACTTTATTTTTACGGACAAAATTGAGAAAAGTGTCCTGGAGGTTTTGTGGCCGTTCCGCTGCCATCTTAAAATCCTATTATGTTCTTGGCGCCCGGCCGGCGCGACCCAAATGTTTGACGCGCTTAAGCGCTGTTTCGTTCAAGTTGTAGCCAAAGGGGCGCTATCGATGCGCCGGCCCCTTTTTCCGTTGGCCGTCGATATTAGACCCATTGCTGGCCCGGTTTGCAACGGATCGTTTGCGCACTAGGCTCAGGACCTATTAAATTTGCCTGAGATGTGATTCCTGGTCTCCGCATGGGGAGGCTGGGATGAGTGATTTGTTTTTGTTGGGCGAGCGGCAGATGGCGCGGCTTGCGCCGCATTTTCCTCTGTCGCATGGCGTTCCGCGGGTTGACGACCGTCGGGTGGTCAGCGGAATCGTCTATGTGATCCGCAACGGCCTGCAATGGAAAGATGCGCCCAAGGATTACGGGCCGCACAAGACGCTTTACAATCGCTTCATCCGCTGGAGCCGGCTCGGCGTCTTCGACCGCATATTCGCCGCGCTCGCTGGCGAAGGTCCAAAGCCCGAGCGCATCATGATCGACGCCACGCATCTGAAGGCGCATCGCACAGCGGCGAGCCTGCTCAAAAAGGGGCTCTTCCCCGCCGTATCGGGCGCACGAAAGGCGGACTGAACTCGAAGCTCCACGTCGTTTGCGACGGCGCCGGCAAGCCCCTCGTCATGTTGCTCTCGGAGGGCCAGATGAGCGACCACAAGGGCGCGCGGCTGATGCTCAAGGCTTTACCGCCCGCTTCAATGTTGATCGCCGACAGGGGCTACGACAGCAACTGGTTCCGCGCCGCGCTGAAGGCCAGGGGCGTCGAGCCCTGCATCCCGCCAACCAGAAGCCGCAAGCTTCCCATTGCCTATGACAAGACGCTCTACCGCCAGCGTCACAAAATCGAGAACATGTTCGCCAAGCTCAAGGACTGGCGGCGCATCGCAACCCGCTATGATCGATGCGCCCACACCTTCTTCTCCGCCATCTGCATCGCAGCCGCCGTCCTCTTCTATCTCAATCAATGAGTCCTGAGCCTAGCTCGATCGCGCTGCTCCGCCGTGGAATATGGAGCGCAATTTTCGCGCCAGCGGGCCGGGCGCCCCGTCGCCGATTTTGCGCCCGTCGATGGCGATCACCGGCATGACGAGGGTGGTTGCCCCGGTGATGAAGGCTTCCTGCGCGCGATACGCTTCCTCCAGACTGAATTTGCGTTCCTCGAACCGGAGACCTTGCGCGGCGATAATATCGATAAGCGTTGTTCGAGTGACGCCGCGCAAGATGGAGTGATCGACCTGGCGGGTGATGATCGCCCCATATTGATCGATGATCCAGGCGTTGGAGGCCGCGCCTTCGTTGACCATGCCGTCATCGTCGATCAGCCAAGCTTCATAGGCCCCGCGCTCCCTCGCGGACTGACGCGCCAATACATTCGGAAGAAGCGAAATAGACTTGATGTCAACGCGCTTCCAGCGCAGATCAGGCATCGATATGACGCTGACGCCTACGCGGGCGGCCGCCTCGCCCTTTTCCGGATCGATTTGCCGCGCCGTGACAATGAGGCTCGAGCGCACCGGCGGCTGAGGAAAAACATGATCCCGCGGGGCGACGCCGCGCGTTGCTTGGACATAAATATATCCATTGGAAACCTTGTTCCTGGCCATGACTTCGCGCAGGACGACTTTGAGCGCGCCCCGCCCCACCGGCGCCTTTATGCGCAATTCATCGAGCGAGCGAGCGAGCCGCAACAAATGGCGCTCCTCGTCAATCAAGGCGCCGCCAAAAACTTCACAAACCTCATAAACGCCGTCGGCGAGTTGGTAGCCGCGATCTTCGATATGGACCATGGCGTCCCGGCTCGCGACGTATCTCCCGTTTACATACGCAATTCTGCCCATCTGCGCTCCGAGAGGTTCAAAGGGAAAGGCCGAGGCGGCTGCACGCCGCCCCGATGATCGCGCCCATCGCAATGCCGTACAAAGGGTTCGTTCTGGTCAAACCGACGATAAGGGTCATGCCGCCTGTGAGCGCGATCGTCAAGCCGCCGCTATCTGCGGCGCGCGCTAGCACGAGACCGCCGGCGCCCATGAGGCCGACCGCGATTGGGGCCAAGGCCTTCTTCAAAACGGAGGTCGCTTGACTGGCGGAAAAACGCCGCAAGATGCGCTCGGCGGCGAGCGCGATGAAGGAGGATGGCAAAACCATCGCCGCGGTTGCAACGCCAAGCCCGGCGAGGCCAGCGATATGCCAGCCCATCATGCTCATCACAATAACATTTGGACCAGGCGCAGTTTGCGCGAGCGCGACGAGATTGGCGAAAGTCGCATCATCCATCAAATGCAGATTATCGACGATCTGACGGTGCATCTCCGGCAATGTCGCGTTCGCGCCGCCGACCGCCCCCAGCGAGAGTAGCGAAAACGTCGCTGCGAGCTGTTCCAGCGCCGATCGCATCAGCGCCGCGCGGACAGGGTGAAGAGAACGAGACTTGTCGGAACGAGGATTGCCAGAGTGGTGAGCAACGAAAAATGGAAAACCGCGCTGGACGCGAAAGTCAGCCCCGCAACGAGGAGCGCGAGACCATCGGCGCGAATAGCGCGGACCATTTTATAGGCGTTGCCGATCACTAGCCCGGCCGTCGTCGACGCGGCGCCGATAAGCGCGCTCTTCACCTCGGGAAGCGTCGCGAAGCGATCATAAAGGGAGGCAATTCCGATGAGGACGGTCAGCGGTCCGACGAGGAGGCCAACGACCGCGATCGCAGCCCCGACAACGCCCTGGTGGCGATCGCCGAACATGACAGCCAAATTGACCGTGTTCGCGCCCGGCAGAACGCTGGAGGCGCCGAGAAATTCGGCTAATTCGCGGTCATCAAGCCAGCCGCGCTCATCAACGAGGATCGGGCGCACCCAACCCGTCACTCCGCCAAAGCCGCAAATCCCTATTTTGAAAAACGCGCAGAAGAGCGCGTAGCGGGAGACGCGCTGCATCACGCAGGATGGTTGATTGGCAAGTGGCAAGCCTTCTCTTTCGGCTTCAGACGGCGGCTGCTCTTTAGAGTTAGCTTGACCGTATTCCTAGAGCAGTTTTTGGCCCCGAAGCGCAAGAGTCAACCAGGCATCCTAGCCGTTTAAGCAACGCTCGATTTTATGATTCATTGCGGATGAGCGAAAACGCTATTCAGTCCACCCGAAGCGACTTCAGCTTGCGGTGCAAGGCGGAGCGCTCCATGCCGATGAATTCGGCGGTGCGCGAAATATTGCCGCCGAAGCGATTGATCTGGGCGACGAGATATTCCCGCTCGAAAACTTCGCGCGCGTCGCGCAGAGGAAGACTCATCAGCTTTTCACCGCCTGCGCCGGTCGGCGTCGATGGAACCAGCGCGCCGATCTCCGCCGGCAGCATGTCCGCCGTGACGGCCGCCTCTGGATCGCCCGCCGCCAGAATCATCAGCCGCTCCACATTATTGCGCAGCTGTCTGATATTGCCCGGCCAGTCATGCGATTGCAGCACCGCCATTGCGTCATCGGCGATCACGCGGCGAGGCATTCCGGTCGTCATCGAGACCTGATCCATGAAGAAAGAGATCAGTTCCGAAATATCCTCCCGCCTCTCCGAGAGCGAAGGAACGCGCACCGGCACGACGGCGAGACGATGGAACAGATCCTCGCGAAACGATCCATCGGCGATCAGCGCGGCGATGTCGCGAGCGCTGGACGAAATGATGCGGACATCGACGTGGACGCGGGTGACGCCGCCGACGCGTTGAAAATTCTGCTCGACGAGCACGCGCAGAATTTTGCCCTGCGTCTCCTTCGGCATGTCCGCGATCTCGTCGAGATAAAGCGTGCCATTGTGCGCTTCCTCGAGCGCGCCAACCTTGCGGCTGGCTCCTGGTTTGCCTTCGATGCCGAAGAGCTCCATCTCCATCGTTTCAGGCGCGATCGTCGCCGCGTTGAGGACGATGAATGGACCGCTTGCGCGCGTGGACGCTTCATGAATCGAGCGCGCCGCAAGCTCTTTTCCAGAACCCGGCGAACCGGTGATGAGCACTCGTGAATTGGCCGGGCCGACGCGTTCGATCACCAGACGCAATTGATTGATCGCGGGCGACTTGCCTACGATCCCGTTCGCCGCTCCGGCGCGGGCGCGGAGATCGCTGACCTCGCGTTTGAGGCGAGAAGCTTCGAGCGCCCGCTCCGCGACGAGCACAAGGCGATCGGCCTTGAATGGTTTCTCGATGAAATCATAGGCGCCGAGTTTGATCGCCGAGACCGCCGTCTCGATATTGCCGTGGCCCGAGATCATCACCACCGGGAGCATCGGATTCTGCTCCTTGATGATGCGCAACAGCTGCAGGCCGTCGAGCCGCGAACCCTGCAGCCAAATATCGAGAAAGATCAAACTTGGGCGCCGCGCCTCGATTGCGGCGAGAGCGTCGTCGGAATTCTTGGCGGTCCGGGCGCCATGACCCTCGTCCGACAGGATTCCAGACACGATGTCGCGAATGTCCGCTTCATCGTCGACGATCAGGATATCGCTCGCCATGAGTTCCCTCACGATCCTTGTGTTGCGGCCGCGTCGGCGGCTTGTTCTGAAGCGTCCTGAAAGCGCTGCGCTTCATCGCTCCAAGGGAAAAACAACCGAACCCATGCGCCGCGTCCATGCGGAGCGTCGCGTAGTTCGAGGCCGCCGCCGTGATCGGCCAGGATCTTGGCGACGATCGGAAGCCCGAGCCCGGTCCCTTCCGATCGAGTCGTCATATAGGGTTCTAGCAACCTTTGCCTGTTGTCCTTCGGAAAACCTTTGCCATTGTCGATAACGTCAATGATGGCGGAATCGCCGACCACCGAAAGGGTCACTGAAATATGACCCTCGAAGCTCGATTCGCTAGCCTGCGCCTCGATGCCTTCAGTCGCGTTCTTGACGATGTTCGTCAAGGCTTGAGAGAGCAATCTGCGATCGAATCGTCCAAGCACCGGCTGATCAGGCAAATGATCTTCAAACAAGATATCCGGATGTGCGACGCGCATCAGGAAAAGAACGCGCCGCACGCATTCGCCGAGGTCGTCGCTTTCGACGCGCGGATTGGGCATCCGCGCGAAAGCGGAGAACTCGTCCACCATGCGTTTGATGTCATCGACCTGCCGGACGATTGTATCGGTGCATTGATCGAAAATATCGCGGTCCTGGGTGATGAGGCGCCCATATTTGCGTTTCAGCCGTTCAGCCGAGAGCTGGATCGGCGTCAACGGATTTCTGATTTCATGCGCGATGCGCCGGGCGACGTCGGCCCAGGCCGCCGTCCGCTGCGCCGTGACGAGATCGGTGATGTCATCCAAGGTGACGATATAGCTCTTATCGGCGCGGCCCGTCGGCGCGCTGGTGATGCTGACGTTGAACAGACGCTCGAGGCCGCCGCGCGATAGCGAGACTTGACCCTGGTGCATGCGGGTTTGACCCGCGCTCGCTTCCGCAAATAGCCTCTTGATTTCCGGCAGCACGGCGTCGAACGCTTGGCCGACGATGCCGGTCGCCCCCTCCCCGGCTGGCGGTATCAGCCGTTCCGCCGAGGGATTGAGCACGGTGATTTCGCCTTTGGGTCCAACGCCGACGACAGCCACCGGAACGCCAGAGAGAACCGCCTCGGTGAATAAACGCCGCTCGTCGATGAGGCTGCTCGCCGCAATCAGCCGGTTTTGCTGAAGGCGCAGCTCGGAGGTCATTTTGTTGAAGGTTTCGCCAAGATGAGCAAGGTCGCCTTCCGATTTGTGCACCACGACTTGCGCATGGAGGTTGCCGGACGACACTTGATCGCTCGCCGCGATGAGGCGCCGGATCGGCGCGACGAGACGGTTAGCGAAGGAAAGACCAAGCCAAGTCGCCGACAAAAGCATGATCACGGCGATTAAAATGAACATGGTCGCGAAAACGATTTGAATGACGCGCCGGTGGGCGTCGAAGCCGTCGTAGAGCGCGACAAGCTTTGCGGCCTGGCGGGGAAACTCAACCGTGAAAGGATCGACCGGCCGTGCGACGTAAAGGAAAGTGTCCTGGAAAGAGGTCAGCGCGCGCAAAGCGACGAAGGTTCGTCCCTCATCGAGGATCAGGCACAAAGGTTCGTTTTTCCGGGCGTCTTCGAAATCGCTGGCTTCCGGCCGCGCGATTATATTGCCGATTGCCGAGCCGGTATCGATTTTCTCGAGAAGCGAGCCGTCGGACTTCAGCAGCGCCGCTGCAGTGAAGCCAAGAAAACGCGCTCGCGAGGTAAAAAAATCGCGGAACAGGGGCCGATCGACTTCGAACATAAGCTTGGCGCGATCGAGATCGGACGCCGTGAGCCTTGCTTCCTGAAGCAGCGATTTGCATTGCGCTTCGCGGAACAGGCGCGCGGCGTCGACCGTGTTTTGAACGAAGCCCCGCCCGTCCTGCATAAAGGATGGATTGAGACTGCGTTCCAGCGCAACTGAGCCGACCCAAGCCATGAGAAGAGCGGGAGCGGCAGCGATGATGGAGAAAAGTCCGACGATCTGGATATGAAGCTGCGACGCGGCGACGCCGGCGCGCCTTGCCTTATACAACGCATAGGCTTCGCCGAGCACGAAGCAGAAGACCAGAAAAATGCCGAGAACATTGGCGATAAAAAGCCCAAGCAGAACGGCGTCAGTCGCCATAATCGGCGTAAAGCCGGCGAAAACGAGAAAACTGCCGAGGGCTACAAGCAGCACCAGGATGACGACGGCGGGGCCGAAGCGAATCGTGAATCGACGCTCGCCATTCGAAGCGCCAATTGTATTTTTCTCTCTCTGTTTTTCGCTCATGATCCGTCACATTATAAATAACGGGGCGCTAGCGCTTAATAGATGAGCGAATCTAGTTGCCTTTCTGCCACGGTGTTGCATGATTGCGACATTTCCACGGCCAAAAGCTCGTCGCCGCCATCTGGAGGCGGCGACGCTCGCGTTTATCGGCGCGAGTCAAACGATGAAATCAGACGCGGCCCCTGCGCGAATCCTATCGCGGCGAGCGCATCAGCCTGATGTCGAGATCGCGAACTTTTTTGCGCAGAGTATTCCGGTTCAGCCCCAAAAGCTCGGCGGCTTTGATCTGATTGCCTCTCGTCGCTGCAAGCGCCGCCGAAATCAACGGATATTCCAACTCGCGCAAAATGCGATGGTAGAGGCCGGGAGGCGGCAGGTTGTCGCCGTGTCCCCGGAATAGTTCAGTAAGATGCCGCTCCATGGCGCCGGCTAAGGTGATCGCCCGCTCGGGCTCTTGCGGTCTGACGGCGTTGGTCGCGACCGGAGAAAAGCCGGACGCCAGTGCAGGCGCATCAACTGGAAGTTCCGTATCGACGAGCTGAACGGTAACCGCCTCCTGCGGATACAGCGCGGCGAGTCTTCGCGTGAGATTTTCCAGCTCCCGGATATTTCCTGGCCAGCGATAGCGTTTCAACCGGTCGAGCGCATCCGGCTCGATGCGTTTCAGCGGCAGGCCCTCGCTGGCGGCGAGGGCGAAAAAATGCTGCGCGAGATCGCCGATGTCCTCGGTGCGCTCACGCAAAGGCGGCAAGCGCAAAGGCACGACGTTCAAGCGGAAGAACAGATCTTCGCGAAACAAGCCCTGCTGGATCAAGGCCAAAAGATCCTTGTTCGTAGCAGCGATGATGCGGACATTGGTCTTGATCGGCATCCGTCCGCCGACCGTCGTGTATTCGCCTTGCTGGAGCACGCGCAGGAGCCGGGTCTGCGCCTCCATGGGCATGTCGCCGATTTCATCGAGGAAGAGCGTGCCCCCCTCCGCCTGTTCGAAACGTCCGGCCGAGCGCTGATTGGCTCCGGTAAAGGCGCCTTTCTCGTGCCCGAACAACTCGCTTTCGATGAGATCGCGCGGAATCGCGGCCATGTTAATGGCGACGAAAGGACCTTTCTTGCGCTTGCCGTAATCATGCAGAGCGCGCGCCACAAGCTCCTTTCCGGTGCCGGACTCTCCGGTGATCATCACCGTCAGATCGGTTTGCATCAGCCGCGCCAAAGCCCGATAGATCTCTTGCATCGCGGGCGAGCGCCCGACGAGAGGCATCCCCTCCAGCTCTTCATCGCGCTCCACCTTGACGCGGTTCTTCGGTTCGCTCATGGCGCGTCCGACGATCGAAACCAGCTCCCTGAGATCGAAAGGCTTTGGCAGGTAATCATAAGCGCCGCGCTCGGAGGCTTTGATCGCCGTCATGAACGTGTTCTGGGCGCTCATGACGATTATCGGCAAATCCGGCCGCAACCTTTTCATCTTCGGCAAAAGCTCGAAGGCGTTTTCGTCCGGCATCACGACATCCGTAATGACGAGATCGCCGTCGCCCGATTGAACCCAGCGCCAGAGAGTCGCCGCAGTCCCGGTGGCTCGCACGTCATATCCTGCGCGTGACAAGGCCTGACTGAGCACAGTGCGAATGGCTGTGTCATCATCAGCAATGAGAATATTTCCGCTAGCCATTACAAAGCATCTCCTTCAGGCCAAGAGCGCTGGCGCCAATGCTGGTCGGCGCGCTCACCTGTCCCGCCCACGATCTTTTGCTTCAGTCGCGCTCCGACCCTTGAGCGTTACGGGGCGCCATTGGCAAAAGAACCCGGAACGTGGTGCGGCGCGGTAGGGATTCGCATTCAATAGTGCCGCCGTGATCGCCAATGATCTTGGCGACCAATGCAAGTCCAAGGCCACTTCCGGTTGCTTTAGTTGTAATGAATGGATCAAAGAGGTAGGGCATTACTTCGTCCGTGACGCCGGAACCATTATCGCGAACGCAAAATTCCAGAGGCAGACTGACCGGGGCCTTGACGCCAGGAATCTGCAGCCGCACGCCAGGCCGAAACGCAGTCGACAATTCGATGTCGCCATCGTTCCTATCCTCGCCGATCGCCTCGGCGGCGTTCTTGACGAGATTGAGGAACATTTGCACGAGTTGGTCCCTGTTGCCGAGCACCGGCGGAAGCGAGGGATCGTAGTTTTCGTGAAACCGGATATGACGCGCAAATCCAGCCTGCGATACTTTCTTCACGTGGTCTATGACGGCGTGAATATTGACGCTTTCCCGTTCGATCGGTCGGCCATCGGAAAAGGCGCTCATCCGGTCGACGAGTTTTACAATCCGGTCGGTCTCCTCGCAGATAAGCCGGGTCAGCGCGCGATCTGAATCATCGGCGTCGGCCTCAAGCAATTGTGCGGCGCCCCTTATGCCGGACAATGGATTCTTGATTTCATGCGCAAGCATGGAGGCCATTGCGGCGACGGAGCGCGCGCCGCCGCGGTGAGTGAGCTGGCGGTCCATCTTGTCGGTCAGCGCGCGCTCTTTCAACATGACGACGACCCCCTCCCGGGGATCTGGCAACGGCGTCACCGAAATATCCACCAGCCGATCAGGTACGGCCTTGGCGAGCCCAAGATCGACGCGATAACCGCTGATCGCGGCGCCGCTGGCTTTGACCTGTTCGATGAGATCGAACAGCGGAGACCCGGCTGCGAGAAGCTGGCTCAGCTTCTGCTGCCATAAGGACGCGCGGCTCGTTCCGAAAAACGCTTCCGCCGCGACATTGGCGTCGCCGATCGACCCATCCGGCAGGACGGCGATGACCGGATGCGGAAGAGCGTCGAGAAGCTTAGCCGCATCCACTCGGGGGGCATCATCTTTGCCCCGAGAAGCCCAAGGCGACGTTCTCATGCCGCCTCCTCTTGCAACGAAGACTCGAAGACTTCAGCCAGCATCGACTTGACTGCGCTCGCGCGCTCCGCTGTGACGAGGCGGCGCCTTAGCGACGTTGGATCGTGAGCGCCGGACCATTGGGCGTAAGCCGCCAAATGCTTGCGCGCATGGCGCAGACCCTGCTCTTCGCCGAATGTTTCGAGCAGGCTGTCGTAATGCTCCAGCGCCGCATCCCTGCGCACGGACAGCGGAGGTTTTGCGCGGACCTCTCCCTGCGAAAGGTAGTGGGCGATGTCCCCGACAAACCAGGGCCTCCCCATCGCCGAACGTCCGACCATGACGGCGTCGGCCCCGGAATCTGCCAGCATCTTGGCTGCATCGGCAAGGCTCGCGCAATCGCCATTTGCGACAACAGGGATGGATACGGCCCGCTTGACTTCGCCGATGGCCGCCCAGTCGGCCTTGCCTGCGTAGAATTGGCACCGCGTGCGGCCATGGACGGTTAGCATCGCCACGCCCTCGGCTTCCGCCATAGCGCCAAGCTCGGCCGCATTCCGCGATGCGTCATCCCAGCCAAGCCTCATTTTGAGCGTAACGGGAATTCGCACCGCCCGAACCGTCGCGCGAATCAAATCGACCGCGAGAGCGAGGTCTCGCATCAGATGCGACCCCGCATAGCCGGTCGTGACCTTTTTGGCTGGACAGCCCATGTTGATGTCAATCATCGCGGCGCCGCTTTCTTCGGCCATAACGGCGGCCTCCGCCATCGCGGTCGGATCGCATCCCGCGATCTGCACCACATGCGGATCGACGCCGGCGCCTTCAGCCCGCAGCCGATTGGCGGCATCGCCCCGCGCATAACTATCGGCGGCGACCATTTCTGTCACGACGAGCGACGCGCCAAAACGCTGCGCCAGCCGGCGCATGCCAAGATCGGTGACCCCGGACATGGGAGCGAGGAAAGCGCGGCCGCTCAAGCAAATGCCGCCGACTTTGAGATTGGCGCCTCGATATGTGCCGCCCAAACTTTTATCAGGCGTGTTCATGCCTAGATCATAGTCACTTTGTGCATCGCGGCAAATTAAATAAGATGATTATTGGTGCAGCATGGCCATGCGAAATTGACGCAGGGGCCGAAACAAAGGCAAGGAGGGCTTCCCTTTTCCGCCTATCGAGCTGAAGCGTCCTATGAATGCAGGCATCATCCAACACAGTCCCGAACTGGCGATTCTCGTCGTTGCAGCCGGACGCGGTTCGCGCGCCGGGGCCGGGACTCCGAAGCAATACCGGCCCGTAGCCGGACAAGCGGTCCTGGCCCATAGTTTATGCGCGCTTTTTCGCGCGGCGCCGCAGGCGACCATCGCGCCGGTCATCCACAAAGACGATCTCGACCTCTACCGGAGCGTCATCGCCAATCTCGAAGCTGGATTGCTAAGCCGCCTCAAGACGCCGGTTTACGGCGGCGCGACGCGGCAAGAGAGCGTTCTTGCGGGACTTGAAGCTCTGCATGCAGATCCAGAAAAACGTCCGAAAATTGTTTTAATTCACGATGCTGCAAGACCTTTTGCGAGCCGCGACCTCATTTCGAGGGCGATTTTCGCCGCCAAGGCTCATGGCGCCGCCATTCCTGGACTGGCCGTCATCGACACCATCAAGGAAGTAGATGAGGACAGCTCGATCGCCTCAACGCCGCTCCGCGCCCGGCTGCGGGCGGTTCAGACGCCGCAGGCGTTTGATTTTGATCTGATCTTGGCGGCCCACAGAAAAGCGGCGGCCGCAGGGGCCTGCGAACTCACCGATGATGCCGCGATAGCCGAATGGGCGGGACATCGCGTCCATGTTTTTGAAGGGGAAATCGGCAATATGAAAGTTACCAGCGCAGAAGATCTAAGCGTTGCGGAAGCAAGATTGATTCGCGATCTTGCAGATATCAGGACCGGCCAAGGCTATGACGTCCATGCGTTCGGCCCTGGCGATCATGTCTGGCTTGGAGGGGTTAAAATCCCGCATGATCACGGGCTTGTCGGCCACTCTGACGCTGACGTGTTAAGTCATGCGATTACCGACGCCTTGCTGGGCGCTCTGGCGGACGGCGATATCGGCAGCCATTTTCCGCCCTCTGATCCGCAATGGCGCGGCGCCGCGTCCAAGATTTTCCTCGCCGCCGCCGCCGCCAAAGTGCGGGCGCGTGGCGGCATGATCGCTCACATTGACGCGACCCTTGTCTGCGAAAGGCCCAAGGTCGGCCCGCATCGCGAGGTGATCCGCGCGAGCATCGCGGAGATTGCCGATATCCCCTTCGATCGCGTGGCGGTCAAAGCGACCACCAGCGAGCGGCTGGGATTCACTGGCCGCGAAGAAGGAATAGCCTCGATCGCCATAGCAACTATCCGGCTGCCGCTCTAATGCGCTGGCGCGCAATCGGGAATCAGTGCAGAGTTTTCAAACAGATCATGCTTTTGGGGAGGCGGCATGTTCGATGACAAGGTCAGAAACCGGGCGGCGGATTTGGTTGCGCTCTATCGCAACCGGGGGCTGACTTTGGCGACCGCAGAATCCTGCACCGGCGGACTCATCGCGGGATTGATCACGGCGATCCCAGGCTCCTCCGATGTCTTCGACCGCGGCCTTGTGACCTATTCCAACGAGGCGAAAGTCGAATGCCTTGGCGTCGCCGCAGCTCTTCTTGATAGCTTTGGGGCTGTAAGTCCGGAGGTTGCGGAGGCGATGGCGGCAGGCGCGCTCGCCAGATCGCATGCCGACGCGATCGTGTCGGTTACTGGAATCGCCGGTCCAGGCGGCGGCTCGCCGCAAAAACCAGTAGGCCTCGTCTATTTCGGCTGGGGGCGGCGGCGCGGTCGCGACATAGCGACGCTCGAGAAGCGCTTCGGCGACCTTGGTCGCGATGCGGTGCGGTCCGCCGCCGTCGCCGTGGCGCTTGAGCTTTTTTTCCGCGCGGTCGAATAATTTTCCGACAGATTGGAGAATATTTTTATCGGACGGGCAAAATGCTTGTTCCATTTGCGCCATAAATGGCGTCGGCGCGCCGTTCGAAAGCATCGGCGAATTTTCGGAAAGCCGCGTCGAACATGCGACCCATGAGAAGACTTAGCGCGCGGCTCTTGAATTCATAGGCAATCTGAAACTCTACAAGAGAAGCCCTGCCGTCGCCCTGGTCGTGAAAGCTCCAGCGGTTCTCGAGATATCGGAAAGGCCCGTCGATATATTCGACAAGAATTTCGCGCTTTACCGGTTCGCATGTGACGCGGCTGGTGAAGGTCTCGCGGATGGCCCGATAGCCGACCTCCATATCGGCGACAAGCATCGACAGCCCCTGCTCTTCCTCGCGCCGGCGCACGCGCAAAGCCAAACACAGCGGCAAAAACTGCGGATAGGATTCCACATCGGCCACGAGATCAAACATCTTGGCCGCGCTGTGGCGAACCCTGCGGCTAGTCTGATAGGAAGGCATTCTTCCTCACACTGGAAATTGAGGCGACATGCCTAGCTTATGAGTTGGCCCTCGGCAAAAGCATGTTTCCCTGAAATAGGAGCTGAATTGACGCACTTGAATGGCTCTGCGGCTCCTTCTTCAGCCTTGCGGCGAAGGAGTTCGATGCGGCGCAGTTTGAAAGCTAGCGTCGGGGATAGGCTCAATGAGAATTCAGAGGGTCGCGGCGACTACATCCAGATAATCGACGCCGGCCGTCGCCGAGCTGAGCTTTGAATCCGGCGTCGAAATCGCTTCCCCGCAGCGCGGATTAGTCCTTGGCGCGCTCGACGTAGGAACCGTCTTCAGTCTGAACGATGACTCGCACTCCAGGCGTAATGTGCGGAGGCACCATGACGCGCGCCCCGTTCGAGAGCTTCGCCGGCTTATAAGAAGATGACGCGGTCTGTCCTTTCATCGCGGGCTCGGTCTCGACGACTTCGAGCGTGACGCGGGCCGGGAGCTGGATGCCGACCGGTACGTCATTGAACATCGACAGGATGCAAGTCATGCCTTCCTGCAAATAGGCGGCGCGCTCACCGAGCACCTCCTCGGGCACGATGATCTGATCGAAATTCTCCGCGCTCATAAAGGTGTAGCCATCTGCGGCCTGGAAAAGGAAGCTGTAATTCGAGTCCTCGACATAGGCGCGTTCGACCTGCTCAGTGGTTTTGTAGCGGTCGGTGGTTTTGACGCCGTCGGAAAGACGCCGCATATCGATCTGTGTCGTTGGCGTTCCCTTGCCGGGATGAAAACTTTCCGCAGTCAAGACAACATAAAGCTGTCCGTCGTCCCTCTCAATGATATTGCCTTTACGAATCGAACTGGCGATGACTTTCACGGGTTTTCCTCTATACGATGCGGCGCAGAGACGAGCGCCCTGATGCGCGTATCGCTAGCCGTGTTCCGGGGCGATTATCAAGCGAAATAGCATAATGAACGAACCTTCGCCCTGGTGGCGACCCCATATCCATCGCGATCGGCGACCTTTTCTTAAGGCGCGAACCAAAATGACCGCCGCGGCGCGGGCGTTTTTTTCGGCGCGCTCCTTCACGGAGGTCGACACCGCCATTTTGCAAGTTTCCCCCGGCAATGAGGCGCATATCAGCGCTTTTTCGACGGAAATGCAGGATGAGACAGGAGCCGGAACGCAGCTTTATTTACATTCCTCCCCTGAATTCGCGGCCAAAAAACTGCTTGCCGCTGGAGAGGAGAGAATTTTCACCTTCGCCCATGCGTTCAGAAACCGCGAGAGGGGGAAGCTGCACCATCCCGAATTCACTCTTCTCGAATGGTATAGGACCAACGCGCCCTATCAGCGTCTGATCGAGGATTGCGCGGGGCTGCTCGCGGCGACCGCGCAAGCGGCTGGCGCAGACATCTTGACCTTCGCGGGGTGCATGACGGATCCATTTGAGGAATTTGAGCTTTTGAGCGTCGCCGAAGCCTTCGATCGTTACGCCGGCGTCGATCTTTTGGCGACGCTCGATGGCTTGACGCCGAACCGGGACGCGCTGGCGGCTCTGGCGCGCAAAAGCGGAATTCGCGTCGCGGGCGACGACAGCTGGTCGGATCTTTTCAGCAAGATGCTGACGGACAAAATCGAGCCTCATCTTGGCCATGGTCGGGCGACCATACTCATGGATTATCCCGCCAGCGAAGCAGCATTGGCGAATCTGCAAGAGGATCAAAGGCTTGCCGAGAGATTCGAACTCTATGCTTGCGGCGTCGAACTCGCCAACGGATTTGGCGAATTGACCGACCCCGCGGAGCAGCGCCGCCGTTTCGAGCTGGAAATGACGGAGCGGATGCGAATTTATGGCGACGCCTACCCGCTCGACGAGGATTTTCTGGAGGCGTTGAGCATAATGCCGCCGGCGAGCGGAATCGCCCTCGGCTTTGACAGGCTGGTGATGCTCGCCTCCGGCGCGTCGCATATTGAGCAGGTCATCTGGACGCCGGTGGCGCGAGGCATCTGGGCTAGATGACGGACATTTCCTTGACTCTGCGCAGCGCCGCCGATCTCATCTCCGCGGGTCTTGCCCACGAGACAAGGCGCGAGGAGATCGAGAGAATCTCAAAGGCCTACGCCATCGGCGTCACGCCGACGATCGCCCGGTTGATCGACTCCGCCGATCCGCATGATCCGATCGGCCGTCAGTTCATCCCCGATCTTGCGGAGCTGGCCCATCGTTCCGAAGAACGGCGCGATCCAATAGGCGATGACGCCTTCAGCCCAGTCGAGGGGGTCGTCCACCGCTATCCCGATCGCGTGCTGCTGAAATTGCTGCATATTTGTCCGGTCTATTGCCGATTCTGCTTTCGCAGGGAAACAGTTGGACCCGGCAGCCCGACCCATCTCGCCCCCAAGGCGCTCGACGCGGCTTTGGCCTATATCGCGGGCCATTCCGAGATCTGGGAGGTGATTCTGACCGGCGGCGATCCGCTCACGCTATCGCCGCGTCGGATAAGCGACATCATGTCGCGCCTAAAGGCGATCGATCATGTGAAAGTCGTCCGCGTGCATACGCGGGTGCCAAGCGTCGATCCGGACGCCATCGACGCGCAGCTGGTGGAGAGCCTGCGCGCCTCCGGCAAAACCGTCTATGTCGCGTTGCACGCCAACCATCCGCGCGAATTATCGCCCGAAACGCGTGCGGCCTGCGCTCGCATTATCGACGCCGGCATCCCCATGCTGAGCCAGAGCGTGCTGCTCGCCGGCGTCAACGATGATATCCTGACCCTTACCGCGTTGATGCGCGGCTTCGTTGAGGCGCGAATCAAGCCTTATTATCTGCATCAACTCGATCTTGCCCCGGGAACCGCGCATTTCCGCGTCGGCATAGAAAAAGGCCGCAATTTGATGCGGGAATTGCGTGGCCGAGTCTCCGGGCTTTGCCAGCCGACCTATATGCTTGATCTGCCGGGCGGCCACGGAAAATCGCCGATCGGTCCTAATTACCTTACCGAGATAAATGACGAGGAGACTTTTGAGGTTAGCGATTATCAGGGTCGATCACATCTTTACCCGCCTCCGGAAAGCTGAGGAGCTGGCTCCGACGATAGCCCCCCGCAGGGCCAGCCGAGCGAGCGAGTCACATAATTCCCCTCGCTGCGCGAAATCCGCGAAAAGCGAGGCTGGGACATTTCGAGGCGCGGCGCTGATGAGATGCTTTGCTTGCATCATAGGCCTCATAGCGCTGCTTGGCGTCGCGCCAACTTGGGCGCAAACGCCGCAAGCCGCCGCAACTGCGCCCGCAAAAGGGCAGCCGACGCAGGCTCCGGCAGTTAAGGCGTCGCCCGCGCCCGCGGACAAAGCAGCCGATCCAATGTCAACGGGGGCGTTATCGCCAGCGCTCATCGCCGCGACTGCGGCGCTCGACAAGGCTGGCGCCGCCATCAAGGACATCGAAACCAGCCTTGAGCGTCCAAACGTTTCCGATGGCGAATTGGCCGCTCTCCGCCAGCAGACGGGACCAATCTCGGAGTCGTTGGGCAACGCGATTGAGCGGTTGACGCCGCGCCTCACCGAAATCAAAGCGCGATTGGATCAGTTGGGGCCGCCGCCCGACGATAAAGCGCCGCCCGAAAATCCTGCGGTAACGGAGGAGCGCACTGCTCAACAACAAAGCTTTAGCAATGTCGATGAGCTGTTGAAGCGCGCAAAGCTGCTGTCCGTTGGAGTCGACCAGTTTCGAACCAGCATAGCCGCGCGGCGACGCGCCCTATTCACGAGATCATTGTTCCAACGATCGACGAGCATCGCCGGCTCATCGCTCTGGTCCGATGTCTGGAAGGAGGCGCCGGCAAACATTAGCGATGTCGGCAATCTGATCAGCAGTTCGGTGACGAGAATCAACTCTCAGCTGGAAGGCTGGCGGCAGTTGGCGTTTTGGGGCGCGCTGGGCGCGCTTCTTCTCAGCTACATCCCGCTCGCCCGCCTGGCGACGCGCGTCTTCGCGCGGAAGAAGGAGATCGAGAAGCCGAGTTGGCTGCTTAAAATTCTCGGAGCGTGGTGGGTCGCTCTGGTGATCGCGGTTCCTCCCATCGCTTTGACATATATAATTATTCTTGGTCTTGACGCAGCTAACCTGACAAGTCTGCGAATGCAGACGGTCCTTCAATCCGTCGGCGGCGGCGTTATCAGAATCGCCGTGGTCTCCGGAATCGCGCGAGGCCTGCTTGCGCCGACCCGCCCCAACTGGCGCCTTCCAAGGATCAGCGACGAGGCCGCGTCCCGGGTGCTTCGCGTCGCCGTCAGCGTGGCTTGGATCATCTCGGCGACGCGTTTTTGTGAAGCCTTGAACGATGTCGTCGACGCGTCCTTGACGTTCTCGGTCGCGACGCGCGGGCTTGGCGCGATGATCGCCTCAATTGCGCTTGTCGTTGGGTTATGGCGCATTGGCGCCGCGATGGACGAGGACGATCTTGGTCCGCAGGCTGAGAAGGGATGGAACTGGTTCGGCATACTGCGCATCGCGACATGGATCGGCGCCTTTGTGTTCGCCGTATCGGTGCTGATCGGCTACCCGACTTTCGCCAGCTTCTTGCTCGATCAGATGATCTGGGACGGCGCCGTCATCTGCGTCGCCTTCATGGCGGCCGCTCTTGTCGACGAAGCGATCTCCGCCGGATTCAAGCCCGAGACCAGGTTCGGCCGTTGGCTGATAGCTCGCGTCGGACTGCAACGCGCCTCTCTCGATCTGCTCGGGGTGTTGCTTTCTGGGGTGACGCGGCTGGCGCTATTTTGCGCCGCAGTCATTCTGTTGCTGGCGCCATGGGGTTTGCAATCCACCGATGTTCCGTTCGATCTTCGAGCGGCTTTTTTTGGGTTCAAAGTCGGCGATGCCTGGATTTCGCCTGTCAGCATCGTCATTGCAATCGTCATTTTCGGCATTGCTTCAGCAGTGATTCATGCGCTGCAGCGGTGGCTCGACGCTAGCCTGCTGCCACACACCGGGCTCGACGCCGGACTGAGCAATTCCATCAAGACTAGCCTCGGTTACATCGGGTTCCTTGCTGCAGCGGGCCTATCGCTCGGTTATCTCGGCCTGAATTTTGAAAAGCTCGCCATCGTCGCCGGCGCCCTCTCGGTCGGCATCGGCTTCGGCCTTCAGTCGATCGTCAATAATTTCGTTTCGGGATTGATCTTGTTGTGGGAGCGCGCCGTGCGCGTCGGCGACTGGATCATAGTCGGCGGCGACCAGGGTTTCGTTCGACGCATCAATGTTCGATCGACCGAAATCGAGACCATCGACCGCGCTCAAGTCATCATTCCGAACTCGAGCCTCGTCACGGGGGTGGTCAAGAACCTCGTTCGCAATGATCGAACGGGACGGGTCGTCATCCCTGTGACTGTCGCGGGCTCCGCCGATCCGGAAAAAGTCCGCGAAGTTCTATTCGCGGTGGCCAAGGCGCACCAAAGCGTGCTGAAGATGCCAGCGCCGCAGATCTTGTTCACCAGCATGTCTGGGTCGGCGCTGACGTTTGAACTCGCCGCTTTTGTCGGCGAGGTTGAGACTCAGGCGCGAATCCGCAGCGATCTCCACTTCGCTATATTCAAGCGGTTCACGGAGGAAGGCTTTTTCAACGGGCCCGCGGCTGACCCGATGAAAGTCCAGATCGTTGGCATGGAAAACCGCGACGCTCTTTTGCGGGTCCCAAGCGACGACGCCGAAGAAAAACCAAGAAGCAGCGCGGCTGGCAGGTAAGCCGGGATTTCCCGCGCTTTATCCTTGGGCATTCCGATTTTTGAAATGATGCATGTCGGCGACGTCGGGCCGCCGTAAGCCCGTTTTCACGAATAATGTGCATCCGCCTTCCGAAACAAGGCTATGCTCTCGTCCCCCTGGATCGCGAATCCAGCAATTCGCGGCATATGATCCCTGCTCGTCGTGGAAAGCGCCGCCAAGAACAAGAATCTCCTCGCCGCGCGGATCAATGCGCCGATTGACCGGACGGCCCGGAGCGAGCCGGACGAGATAGGTTATTTCCTCGCCGAATTTGTGTAGCGGCTGCAGCGCAAATCCCTCCGCCGCATCACGCCAAACGCGGGACGCGTCACCGATGACAATGCGTTCGCAATCGTCTTTGGCGAACTGCCAGAGTTTGGCGAAAAGCGTGCAGCCCTGTCGGCTGAAAGGCGCATGGGAGGAGCCGATCGGATCCCTGATATAGGTTCCCGTCGGATAGCGGCCATTTTCATCCTCCAGCACGCCGTCCATGACGAATATTTCCTCGCCGCCGCCATGCGTATGGTGCGGAAAGACGCTGTCCGGCGAAAAGCGCACGAAACTCGTCGCGCGGGCTATCTCTCCGCCAATTCGGTCAAGCATAAGCCGATCGACGCCCTTTTGCGGCGAGGGCGTCCATTCGGCGTCGCCCGGCCGAACCACGACGCGCTGTGAGAAATCAGCCCGAATGTTCATGAGCGCAAGACCTTATCCCGAAGCATGATCGATTCGTTCGAATTGATCGCGATTTCCGTCAGTTTGGTTCGACATGACCTTATCGATCATGCCCTCTCGTAGCATTTGCCGCAACGCACTGATCTAGTGCGCCATCTTTTCGAAATTGCGGCCTAAAATCTTGTGACGATCTCTTTGAGCGCTGGACGCGGACGATCCTCGCGCGGCTCGGCGTTGCGTCCGATGTGAATGAACCCGGCCACCTTTTCATGCTCCGCAATGCCCAGCCGGGTTAAAACCTCGCGGTTGTAGGCATACCATTCCGTCACCCAGACCGAAGCAAAGCCTTCCGCATTCGCTGCAACGATCAAGTTCATGCAGACCGCGCCGCCTGATAAAATCTGTTCCCACTCGGGGATTTTCCCGCGCGGGCCCGCGCGGGAAATGACGCCGATCACCAGCGGCGCAAAGGAGAAGCGCTTTTTCTCGTAATCGAGCCTTTTGGCGTCGGTCCCCGGATTCATTCTCGCGTAGACTTCACCGACGATTTCGCCGGCGCGGTCACGGCCCGCGCCCTCGAAAACAATAAACCGCCAGGGCGCCAGCTTGCCGTGATCTGGAACGCGAGCGGCGATCTCCAGCAACGTGTCAATATCGCGGGCGTTTGGACCTGGCTCCGCCAAAGTCGCCTGCGGCGCCGAGCGCCTTGTCCTCAGAAGCTCAATCGTATCATTCATGGCAGGTTCATAATTCCCAGCTTAAGTAAGCGCATAGCGGGCGATCAAACTCCGCCCCTGTGAAACCCTAGCTTCGCGATTGGTTTTATACTAGAAACGGCATTCCGATCGCACAAATGCGCACTGGAGTCGCCCTCGCCTGCTCAATATTCGCCCCCAGGCTGCAGCATAGCCGACAGTTCGAAGATCTTCATCAAAAGGCCAAATAATTCGTCAAATGTCGGCGAATCGCACCAAAGCGTGCGGCGCGACACATGATTTCCTTAAAGATGCCGCCTTAACTTTGTAACGCCCACCCCAAGTTCGCTGGCGCCGGATCCAACCCACGATGTCGTTTTTCGATACAACTGGCAATCTCGCAGCTTCAGCCAGCGCAACTCACTTGCGCCAGGGATTTTCCGAGGCGACGGAACGATTTAGGGCTCAAGCCTGGACCAGGGAGGCGAGCCTCTTTGCCGTTGCCAGCCTTATCGGGTTTTACGCTCTGGCGCTGGCCTGCTGGCTGCTCAGCGAAACCGTCGTGCCGTGGGACTCCAAAAACCACTTCTATCCAATGTTTCGTTTTCTCGGCGACGCCTTGCAGCGCGGCGAGATCCCGCTCTGGAACCCCTATCATTTTGCCGGCCATCCGGCCGTCGCCGATCCGCAATCCCTGCTCTTCACGCCAAGCATGGCGCTATTCGCACTCATTGCGCCAAACGCCTCGATGCAACTCTTCGACGCGGTGATCTTCGCTCATCTCGCCGCTGGCGGCCTTTGCGTTCTCGGCCTGTTCCGGCGCTGGCGCTGGCATCCGGCGGGCGCCGTTCTCGCGGCGCTGATCTTCATGCTGGGGGGCGCCGCCTCCTCGCGGTTGCAGCATACCGGCATGATCATTTCCTATTCCTTCTTTCCCGCAGCGCTATGGAGTTTCGAGATCGCGCTGGAGCGTCGATCCTATCGTTTTGCGCTGCTGTTTGGCGTATGCGCCGCGCTGATGGCGCTCGGCCGCGATCAAGTCGCCTTTCTGCTATGCATGGTTCTCGTCGGACGCGTCATTTTCGCGGTGGTCCAATCGGGGCGGGCGTTGGCCTATTTGCACGGTCGGCTCGGCGTGCTGGCGGTGGGGGTCATCGTCATTGGCTGCATTCTCGTTGTTCCAGCGCTGCTGACCATGCAGTTTCTGGGAGACTCGAACCGGCCAGGCATTGCCTTTGGCGTCGCGGCGGCGGGTTCGCTCGCGCCAGTCAACCTGATCACCCTATTCGTCCCGAACTTTTTCGGCTCGCTCGACCACCTCTATGATTACTGGGGTCCAGACTACGACACCATGCCCCGGGCCGATTGGACGGATCGCGCCGTCGATTATCTTTTCATTGGCACGCTGCCGATCCTGCTCATTGTCTGGCACGGTTTTGGGGCGGGTCGTTTGTTTGCGTGCGGGATCCGTTTTTTCCTGATTATTTTTGGCGCGGCCATGCTGTACGCGCTTGGCCGCTACACCCCGTTTTTTGGTCTGGCGTTTGACTGGGTTCCGGGCGTATCGCTTTACCGTCGGCCAGCAGATGCGACGTTCATCCTCAACATCGCTCTGGCTTTCGGCGCCGGCTATCTGCTGCATCGTTACGTCGTCGAAGGGATCCCGACGCCCTTCGCGACCTTGCCGAAGTGGCTCGCCTTCGCGTTCGCCGCGATCACGGCGCTTGGGATCGCTGTTCTGATCGGCTCTGGCCTCGCCTTCTCCCTCCGTGAAAGCCGGGTGATGACTTCGCTCGTTCAGCTTGGGGTCGCCGCGGTATTTTGCTGTGCAGGAGTCGGCCTCCTGATCGGGCTGAGATCAGCCAAGCATCGAGCGCTGGCGGCCAGTTTATTCGTTGTCTTGAGCGGCGGTGAAATTCTCTGGCGCAACGCCGCCTCCTCGCTTAATGCCGAGCCGATTGATCGCTATAGCGTCTACGCGAAAATGAAGCCGAGCGAGGCGGCCGGCATAGAGATTTTGCGGAAAGAGATCGCAGCAAAGACCCGCGATGGCGAACATCCCCGCGTCGAGATTTTGGGCCTCGGCGGTCCCTGGCAGAACGCCTCGATGGCGCTCAAATTCGAGAATACCATCGGCTATAATCCTTTGCGCATTGACGGTTATGAGCGCGCGGTGGGCCCTGGCGATAACGCCGGCGATCCGAATCTGCGTCACTTTCCGGGCACGTTTCGCGGCTATAAATGCCGTCTGGCGGCGTTGCTTGGCCTTGAGTACCTGGTTCTCGACCGACCTTTGACGCGGTTGCCGCGCCACGTTCCGCGCCCGGTGGCGACCCTCATCTTTTCAAGCGATGCGATGTATATCTATAAGCTCGGCAAGGCTGCGCCGCGCGTCTATTTCGCTACGAAAATCAAAACGGTGGACAGCGAGCAGGTTCTTGACGAACACGTCCTCCCCGATTTCGATCGAACCCGTGCGGTTTTGATCGATCAGTCGAGCGTGGCTGATCTGCGCGCCGTGCGGGATCGCGTTGCGGACGAAGGGTTCGGCGCGACTGTGGCCGAAGCGCCCGACCAATCGCATGCCTCAATTGCTGCATATGCCGACAATTCTGTCGCGATTGATGTTGACGCTGATCAAGCCGGGATCGTCGTGCTGCACGATCTTTTTTATCCGGGCTGGCAAGTTAAGGTCGACGGCAAACAGCAGCCCGTGCTCCACGCCAATATTCTGTTTCGCGGCGTCGAAGTCCCCGCAGGCAGGCACCGGGTTGAATTCGAGTTTCACCCGCTTTCATTTGCAAATCTCTCCGCTGCGGTTTCAACCGTCTTAAATAGGAATCGGGAGTGAGCGCCCGTTGAGGCTCGAGCATGCGTCCTCCGGCATCCGACGACCCGTCGCGAGCTGTTTAACTCGTTTGGCTGCGTTGCTCGCCGGCGCGTTTTTGTCGACAGTTACGTTGGCGCAAACCGTCCCCTCGCCCGCTCCAATTGGAAGCTCTAGCATCCCTCCATTGCGCCTGCCTCCGGGCCATGAGGCTAGCCCCGTCGAGCCCGCGCCCAGCGGCATATTGCATCTTATGGCGACGCTCGGCGCGGCGGATGCGCAAGCGTTGCATGCCGGCGTCCATTGGCGGGTTTTCGAGGAAAGGACGCAACTCGACGGATCTCATGTTCTCGTCGCGCAGTCCTCGGAGGCGACTCCGGCGCTCGTACTTCCCGACGGCGATTTCATCGTCCATGCGGCGTTCGGGCTGGCCGGCGCGACGAAGCGCGTGACGATGAACGGCAAGGGAGTCAGCGAAAGGCTGGTGCTCAACGCCGGCGCCTTGCGGGTCGTCGGCATGCTCGGCGATTCGCCAATTAATGCTTCCAAGTCGCAGATCTCGATCTTTGTTCCGGAACGCAACAATTCCGAGGCCAAACTCGTCGTCTCTAACGCCAAGGCCGGCGACACGATTGGCCTGCCCGAAGGCAATTATCATGTGGTGTCGACGTTGCTGGACACCGCCAGCAATGGCGCGGCCAATCCGACCAATTCGGTGATCAGCGCCGACTTGCGGGTTCAGGCGGGCAAATTGACGGACGCAACCTTGCGCCATCGCGCCGCGATGATGACCCTGAAGCTGGTCAGCGGACCCGGCGGCGAAGCGCTCGCCAATACCGCCTTTACGATTCTGACCCCGGGCGGCGACGTCATCCGCGAAATGATCGGCGCATTCCCCTCGTTGGTTCTCGCCGAAGGCGAATATGTCGCCATCGCAAGGCACGACAACAAAGTCTATCAGACGAATTTCAACGTCGAATCGACAATCGACAAGGATGTCGAAGTTCTCGCCAAATAGCGTCGTTCACATGAGCGCGAAGGCCCCCGCGTGAACGGAAGCTGCCCCTTCCGTCACCGCAAGTTCAAGCCCCCTCGCGCCACTCGCAATATGTTCCGCAAAGAAACGCGCGGTCGCTATCCGCGCCGCCAGCGCAGGATCGCTGTTTTCCGCTGCGAGCCGATGCGCCGAGAGCGCACCCCGCGCCAGCGCCGCGCCTCCACGCGCAAGGCCAAACAAACGCAGGTAAGGAGTCGCTCCGGCGAGCGCGTCGTTCGGCGCGGTTTTCCCCGCCGCGAGCATGAAAGCAGTGGCGCGCTCCAAGGCGTCGACGGCTTCTTCAAGGCGTCGCCCCATCGCTCCAAATGCCTCGGCCTTGGTCGCTTCGATATCGGCGATCACGGCGCGCATGTCAGCAATCTCGCGGCTTGCCGCCTCGCCGCCTTGAAGAGGCAATTTACGTTGCGCGAGGTCGATCGCCTGAATCCCGTTGGTTCCCTCGTAAATGGCGGCGATCCGCGCGTCGCGCATGAATTGCGCCGCGCCCGTCTCTTCGATGAAGCCCACGCCGCCATGGACCTGGACGCCGAGCGAGGCGACCTCATTGCCGATATCGGTGGAAAAAGCCTTGGCGACCGGCGTCAGCAAAGACGCCCGCGCGCTCGCGATCCGGCGTTGCTCCGCGTCCCCCGCCCTAAGCGATAGATCGATCGCATGCGCCGTCATGCAGCAAATCGCTCGCGCCGCCGCCGTCATCGCCTTCATCGACATGAGCATGCGGGCGACGTCGGGATGCGCGATGATTGGGCTCAACGGCTCCGCGTGGTCGCCAAGAGCGCGGCCCTGGCGCCGTTCGCGAGCATAGGCCTTGGCCTGTTGGAACGCCCTTTCAGCGATGGCGACGCCCTGCACGCCGACGCTGAGCCTTGCATTGCTCATCATCGTGAACATGCAGGCAAGGCCCTTATTCTCCTCGCCGACCAGCCAGCCGATTGCACCGCTCCGTTCGCCATAGATCATCGTGCAGGTCGGCGAGGCATGAATGCCGAGTTTATGCTCGAGCGAGACGCAAACGACATCATTGCGCGCGCCCTGCGAGCCATCATTCTCGACCAAGAATTTCGGGACGAGAAACAGCGAAATGCCGCGCGTCCCTGGCGGCGCATCCGGCAGGCGCGCCAGCACGAAATGCACGATATTGTCGGTCATATCGTGCTCGCCGTAGGTGATGAAAATTTTTGAGCCGAAAATTTTATAAGTTCCGTCGCTTTGCCGCTCCACTCTTGTGCGCAATCCGCTGAGATCCGACCCCGCCTGGGGCTCGGTGAGGTTCATCGTGCCGGTCCATTCGCCTGACGCAAGCTTCTCGAGGTAAAGCGCTTTAAGCTCCTCGCTGCCGTGCGAATGGAGCGCCTCGATCGCGCCATGCGTAAGCAAGGGGCAGAGGCTGAACGCCATATTGGCGGCGTTCCAGATTTCGGTGCAGGCTGTGTCGAGAAGCGTTGGCAAGCCCATGCCGCCATAGGCTTGA
The DNA here is from genome assembly GCA_037200525.1 of Methylocella sp. Classification (NCBI taxonomy): domain Bacteria; kingdom Pseudomonadati; phylum Pseudomonadota; class Alphaproteobacteria; order Hyphomicrobiales; family Beijerinckiaceae; genus Methylocella; species Methylocella sp. Next base: position 3,143,634 of record JBBCGG010000001.1, read on the forward strand.
GGCGCGGCGATGGCGTTCCATCCGGCGGCCGCCCATTGCTTGTAAGCGGGGGCCCAGCCGGGCGCGGTGACGACCTCGCCCTCACGTAGCCGCGCGCCTTCTTTGTCGCCGATGCGGTTCAGGGGCGCGAGGATATTCTCGGCGAATTTCGCCGCCTCCGTCAGGGTCGCTTTAGCGACACCATCCGCAAGATCAGCATAGACGCCATCTTCAAGCCCTTGAGCCGCGCCTGCCTCATAGGTCATGGAAAAAAGGAGATCGGCAATCGGCGCGCGATAACTCATCGGACGTCTCCGCGGATAGCTTTGTTTGGCGTTGATCCGAAACGGCCGCGGAATGTACGACCTTAGCGGATCAATCCATCTTATATCAAAGCCGTCAGGATATTCCCGATCGAAGTTTCGGCTCTACGCGGCCTTCAAATTGGCGATCTCTCGTTGGGCGGCTGCAATGGACTTCGCCTTTGACTCCGGGCCGATGGCGAGGCCCTCGGCCCGTACAATCTCAATGCTCTGAATGCCGATGAAAGCGAGTACGGACCTGAGATATGTTTCATGGTGTTCGGCTGGCGCTGCGGGCGCGCCCTCGGAATAGACGCCGCCGCGCGAGGAGGCGATGATCACCCTTTTGCCGGCAGCTAGCCCCTCGACCCCTTTTTCCGAATAGCTGAAGGTCTTGCCCGCAACGAGAATGCGGTCGATCCAGGCCTTGAGGAGGCTTGAAACCGTGAAATTATACATTGGCGCGCCAATGACCACGATGTCGGCGGCAAGAAATTCATCCATAACCTTGGCGCTTTGCGCAAGATCGTGCTGAAGCTCGGCGCTGTGCTGGCCAGCTGCCGGCTGCTGCGCGGCAAGGTATGAGCCTGAGAGATGCGGGGTCGGCTCGGCCGCGAGGTCGCGGTAGGTTATTGCCAGGTTCGGGATAGCTTGACGAAGCTTGGCGACGATTTCGGCGGAAAGCTGACGGCTGACCGAATAATCGCCCAAAATGCTGGAGTCGATGTGCAGAAGTTTCATGGACCAAAGCCTTTTCGCGGTATAGGTTTGTAACCGAGGCACTATTCGCGCCTATCAAAAATCTGCGCAAGGAGGCACATTTTTGGAACCCGGTCACACGCATGTCCCCAGTAATTGCGCCCGCGTCGCGCCAGTTTTGTCGCGAATCGGCGACAAATGGACCATTTTGGTTGTGATGCTTTTGGGTGACGGCCCCATGCGATTCAATGAGTTGCGCCGACGCGTTGGAGGCATATCTCAACGCATGCTGACCTTGACCGTGCGCGCGCCGGAGCGCGATGGTTTCGTCACGCGTACGGTGTTCCTCACCATCCCGCCGCGCGTCGATTATGAGTTGACGGCGCTTGGGCGTTCGCTGCAAATGCCCGTTCAGCAGCTTGGAATTTGGACTTTGCAAAACATATCCTTGATCGAAGAGGCGCAGCGTCGCTTCGATCAAGCGGCAGGCTCCGCAGAGCCAGCCGCCCGCATAACTCTAGTCGAATGAAAAGAGATTTTGCCCCTGCCTCGATGCCCTCGGCGCGCAAGATCGCAGCGGATGCGGAGGGAATCACCGAGGCTGCCGCGATCATCCGGGGCGGCGGTCTCGTCGCTTTCCCGACCGAGACAGTCTACGGCCTTGGCGCCGATGCAACCTCCGAGGCGGCGGTCGCCCGCATCTATGCGGCGAAGGGGCGACCCTCATTCAATCCGCTCATCGCCCATGTCGCAAATCTCGCCGACGCAGAGATGCAAGGCCGCTTCACGCCTGAGGCTTCGCGGCTCGCCAAATTGTTCTGGCCTGGGCCTTTGACGCTGGTTTTGCCCTTGGCGCGTTCCGCTGCTGTCTGCGCTGCGGCCCGCGCAAATCAAAACACCGTCGCTTTGCGCATCCCATCGCATCCGGTCGCGCTGAGCCTGATCGCCGCCGCAGGGCGCCCTCTCGCCGCGCCTTCCGCCAATCTTTCAGGACGGGTCAGTCCGGTGATCGCTGCCCATGTTGCGCAGGATTTTGGCGGCGCCATAGACCTCATTCTCGACGGCGGCCCCTGCTCCGTCGGACTTGAATCGACGATCATCGCCTGCCTCGACGGCTCCCCGCGTTTGCTGCGGCCCGGCGGAATTTCCCGCGAAGATATTGAAGCTGCGCTTGGAGCAAAACTCGCCGCTCCGGCGCAATCTGGGGCGATCATTGCGCCGGGCGCGCTCGCCTCGCATTACGCGCCGCGGGCCAGCCTCAGGCTCAATGCGACAAGCCTTAAGGCTGGCGAAGCTGGACTTGATTTCGGCGCACGCTTTCCTGTGGGGAGCCACGTGCGCGACCTCTCGCACAGCGGCAATCTCGACGAGGCGGCGGCGAATGTTTTTGCCCTCTTGCGCGAGCTCGATGGGCTTGGTCTGGCCGCTATCGCAGTAGCGCCGATTCCGGAAAGCGGCTTGGGCGAGGCGATCAACGACAGGCTGAAGCGCGCCGCCGCGCCGCGTTCCTGACCGGTCTACATGTTCGGATAGTTCGGGCCGCCGCCACCTTCGGGCGGCTCCCAATCTATGTTCTGCGCCGGATCCTTGATATCGCAGGTTTTGCAATGCACGCAGTTCTGCGCGTTGATGACAAAGCGCGGATCGGTTTTGTTCGCCTCGTCGCCGTAAACGACCTCATAGACGGCGGCCGGACAATAGAGCCGCGCCGGCTCGCCATAAATCGGGAGATTTTGAGCAATCGGGATCGAAGAGTCCTTCAAACGCAGATGGACCGGCTGATCTTCCGCATGATTGGTGTTGGAGATGAACACTGAGGAAAGTCTGTCGAAGGTCAGTTTTCCGTCGGGCTTTGGGTAGGAAATGGGCTCGACCTCCGCCAGCGGTTTCAGACAAGCATAATCCGGTTTGCCATGGCGCAAGGTGCCAAACGGGGAGCGGCCGAAAATTTCGTTGGCCCACATATCGAGGCCGCCCAAGCCGATGCCTCCCAATACGCCGAACTTCGACCACAGCGGCTTGACGTTGCGAACCTTGTATAGGTCGCGGCCAATGTCCGAGCCGCGCCAGGCGTCCTCGTAAGACGCCAGCTGGTCATGAGCCCGCCCCTCTCTGAGCGCCGCAACGACATGCTCGGCCGCGAGCATCCCCGAGAAGATCGCATTATGCGATCCTTTTACACGGGGCAGATTGACGAAGCCGGCAGAGCAGCCGATCAATGCGCCGCCCGGAAAAGCGAGTTTTGGCGCGGACTGCCAACCGCCTTCCGTGATCGCCCTTGCGCCATAAGAGACTCGCCGGGCGCCCTTGAAAACCGGAGCGATCATCGGGTGGGTCTTGAAGCGCTGAAACTCCTCGAAAGGCGATAAAGTCGGGTTCGAGTAATTCAGATGCACCACGAAGCCGACCGCCACGAGTCCGTCTTCGAAATGATAGAGAAATGAACCGCCGCCGGTGGCGTTGTCGAGCGGCCAGCCGAAGGAATGCTGCACGAGGCCAGGCCGATGCAGCGCCGGATCGACTTGCCATAGCTCTTTCAGCCCCAGCCCGTATTTTTGCGGCTCGCGGTCTCTGGAAAGCCCGTAATGAGCGATAAGCTTCTTGGCGAGCGACCCATGCGCCCCTTCGGCGATCAAGGTATATTTAGCGCGCAGCTCCATGCCGCGCGAAAATCCATCTTTCGGACGTCCGTCTCGCCCCAGGCCCATATCGCCGGTGGCGACTCCCAAAACTTCGTCGGCATCGCCATGGAGAATCTCGGCGCCGGCGAAACCCGGAAAAATGTCGACGCCCAAAGCCTCCGCCCGGGCGCCCATCCAACGCGCCACATTGCCAAGCGAGCCGATGAAATTGCCCTCATTGCTCATCAATTTCGGCATGATGAAATTGGGCAGCCGAACGCCGCCCTTGGCGCTGAGGAAGTAGAATCGGTCGTCGCTCACCTTCGTTTTCAAAGGCGGCACCTTGTCCTCCCTCCAGTCCGGCAGTAGGCGGTCGAGCGCGACTGGATCGATAACCGCGCCGGACAGAACATGCGCGCCGAGTTCTGAGCCTTTTTCAAGCACCGCGACCGAAAGCTCGGGCGCCAGCTGTTTCATCCGGATCGCGGCGGCGAGTCCGGCAGGCCCCGCTCCGACGATAACCACGTCAAAAGCCATGCTCTCGCGCGGCTGCGATTTTACCCCTGACTCCGCCATGGCAAGTTATCATCCTCGCGATCAGTTTCGGACGCTTCGACGCAGACTAGACCTATATGATAGGTTTCGCTTTTCAAACTCGCGGCTTCTTCCGAGACCCTACTCCTCGGCGCGCAAAAAGGGCTCGCATCGTGGCGGACAGTTTAATCGGACTTTTGCGCTGGTATGCGGATATGGGCGTCGATATCGCGCTCGATGCGGAGCCGCATGACCGATTGGCCGAAGCGCAGGCGATTGTTCAGCGGAGTGAGGCGCCGCCTTCTCCGCCCAGCGTCGCGCAGGCCCCTCGCGCGCCAAGCGAGACGCCAACTCCGACGCCGGTCTCGCGCGACAAAGCCGTGACAACCCCGGCTCCGGCTCTCGCCTTGGAGCAGAGCGCGCGGGACGACGCGGCGAGCGCCCAGAGCCTGGAGGATTTGCGCGAAAAACTGCTGAAATTCGAAGGATGCGGCCTCAAAGCGACGGCGACCCAGCTCGTCTTTGGCGATGGCGATCCCAATGCTGAAGTCATGTTCGTCGGCGAGGCGCCAGGCGCCGACGAAGACCGGCAAGGCATCCCTTTTGTCGGCCGGGCGGGTCAATTGCTCAATAAAATGATCGAGTCGATCGGGCTAGAACGCAGCAAAGTCTATATCGCCAACGTCGTGCCGTGGCGCCCGCCCGGCAATCGCACGCCAACGCCGCTGGAGACCGCGATGTGCCTGCCCTTCATACGTCGGCAGATCGAGCTCGTTGGACCAAAAATTGTCGTTTGCCTTGGCGCTCCGTCGGCGCAGACCCTGCTTGGCTCGAAGGAGGGCATCATGCGTCTGCGCGGACGCTGGTTTGATTTTGTCGTGGGGGATCAGACAATCAAGGCAATCGCCATGCTGCATCCGGCCTATCTTTTGCGCCAGCCGGGACACAAGAAGCTGGCCTGGCATGATCTTCGGCTGCTCGCCAAAGAAATTGCTCGCCTTCATGCGGCCTCGCCTCGAGATTCAGCTTGAAGACGAGAGAACATGCCGGCGCCGCCTTGCAAGAAAGCTCCATTCGCGCATTAGATCAGGCAAGCCAGCAGTCGGGAGCCGACCATGAGATGGGATGATTTTCGCCGTTCCGACAATGTCGAAGACCGGCGCGGCGAAGCCGATAGCGGCGGCGGCGGTTTCAATCTCGGCGGCACGGGCAACCTCGGGATTGGCGCAATTATCGTCCTTGGCCTGATTGGCTGGGCGCTTGGCATTGATCCGCGCGTCTTGATCGGCGGCGCTGAATTGCTCAACGGCGGCCGCAATAGCGGCCAAGTCAGCCAAACCGTTGCGCCAAGCGCGCAGTCTCGGCAAACCGGCGCCCCCTCCGATCAAATGGGGCAGTTCGTCGCCGCGGTCCTGGCCGAGAACGAGGATGTCTGGACCGATATCCTGCCCTCGCAAAAAGGAATTGATTACGTCAAGCCCAAGCTGGTGCTGTACAGCGGCTCGACGCGCTCCGGCTGCGGCGGCGCGCGGGCGTCCATGGGTCCGTTCTATTGCCCCAACGACCAAAAGGTCTATCTCGACACATCGTTCTTCAGCGATATGAAACAGCGCCTGGGCGGCGGCGGCGACTTCGCCTACGCCTATGTCATCGCCCACGAGATCGGCCATCATATTCAGAACCTGCTCGGCATTCTGCCGAAGGTACAGGCGGCGCAGCAGCGGGCGACGAGTCAGTCGCAGGCGAACGCTCTGTCCGTGCGAACCGAACTCATGGCCGATTGCCTCGCCGGCGTATGGGCCGCGAACGCGCAGAAAAAATATCAGATTCTCGAGCCAGGCGATGTCGAGAAGGCGATTTCCACCGCGCAAGCGATCGGCGATGACCGTTTGCAGAAGGCGAGCCAAGGCTATGCAGTGCCGGATTCGTTTACGCACGGCTCCTCAGCTCAGCGCCAGCAATGGCTGAACACGGGCCTCAAGTCCGGGGAAATCGATTCCTGCAACACATTTGCGAGATAGGCGCAGACCTACCCTATGCGGCGGGCGCGGGTTCGCAATGTCGCCGCCGGATTGACGAAGCGTGCGAGCGCGCCGAAGCGGCCGGAAGGGGCTCGGAGACATAGGTCACGCGGCGCAATCAAGCCCACCAGCGGCGCGAGACGAGGAAAGAGTCGCTCGGCGAAGTTTTCTGGCGCTGCTTTGAGCGCCGCCGCGCGAAGCCGCAGGTCGTCCGCATCTTTGGCGAAGGCGCGCGTTTTCAAAAAATCGCCGGCTTCTTCAATGAACCCCGCCTCCGGCGCGCGACCGCAGCACAGGAGCAAAAGGTCTGGTCCGCGGGCGACCTCGATCGCGCGGGCAAGCCAGTCCGCTTCGTTGTCCGCCTCGACCAGACTACAGCCGGCGTGGTGAGCAATGGCGGCGAGGCCCTGCCCCGCCGGTCCCGCAATCGCGACGTCGCGGAGCAGCCCCTCGATATTGGCGGTGACCAGCGAACTGAGGGTTCTCACCAAAATCGGCGCCAGATCGAGGCTGGGTTGAAGGGAGTTCGGCGACGATTGGCAAAAGACGATCGTTGAAAGCATGATCCTGTCCGGGCGGTCTTGCGCTTTTCGCGGCTCCCGCCTAATTGCCGGAATCGGTTCGGAAAGTCACGGCGCGTCTCAAGGGGCCGGCGTCTCGGAGGATGTTCTTCCGCGCCGCGCGACAGGTTCCAGATAGCCTAATAAAGCATCATAGCAAAAACTCGCAGAGTTTTCGGATAGCATCCGTTCGAGCGATTTCTCTTCGCGCCTGACGGCCAGGCATCATTGGTAGCAATCTTGCTTTGGAAATAAATTCGCCGTGGAAGTAAACCTGGCAGCGCCGCGCGATGACTGCAATCGGCGGCATGCGAGGCGCGCGCAAGGCTTCAGCTCGAAATGAATCGATCTCTGCCGGATTGTTAAGTTTGATGAAGCGCCACGCAGAATAGAGGTTTTGACATGAGCCGCGCCCGCGACCAATTCGAAATCACCAGCGATATTTTGCTGCGCGCTTATTCCATAGGATTGTTTCCTATGGCCGAGAGCGCTGATGATCCAAATCTATTTTGGGTCGATCCCGAAGTGCGCGGCGTTTTCCCGCTCGATGGCGTCATCGTATCGAAAAGCCTCCGGAAGACGGTTCGCTCCGATGCGTTCGAGGTTAAGGTCGATCATGATTTTGACGCGGTGATCGATCGCTGCGCCGCTGCTTACGAGGATCGCGAAAAGACCTGGATCAATAGCCGCATCCGACGCCTGTACCGTCAACTGTTCGACGCGGGCCGCGTCCACACAGTAGAGACGTGGCAAGACGGCGAGCTTGTCGGCGGCCTTTATGGCGTCCACATCGCCGGCGCGTTCTTTGGCGAAAGCATGTTCCATCGCAAGACCGATGCTTCGAAGGTAGCGCTCGTCCATCTTGCCGCCCGCCTCGTGCGTGGCGGCTTCGACCTCCTTGACGCTCAATTCGTCACCCCGCATCTCGCCTCGCTTGGCGCGATCGAGGTCCCGAAAGAAGCCTATCGGCGCCAGCTTGCGGAGGCCATGGCGAAGACGGCTAACTTCTGGTCCTGGCCGAAACAACAGCGCGTTTTCGGAGACGAAGCGCTGGCCGCTCTGCGAGAGCCGTAGGCGGGGCGCAACACATGGGCTCTACGAGCCGTCGCGACCAAGAAACGTCTTGAGTTGAGCCGCTTCGGTTTCGCTCAAGGCCTGGGGCGCGGCGGGGCTGGTTCGCCGCCTGAGCGAAACAACCACGATGACTCCCGCGCCAAGCAGAAGCACGAGCAGCGGCGCGCCCCAAAGCAGCAGGGTCTCGGTCTTGAAGGGCGGTTTCAGCAGGACGAAATCGCCGTAGCGCTGCACCAGAAAGGCGCGAATCTGATCATCGCTGTCGCCGGCCTGAAGACGCTCGCGGACGAGAATGCGCAGATCGCGGGCAAGATCGGCGTTGGAATCGTCGATCGATTCGTTCTGACAGACCATGCAACGCAATTGCGCCGATAAGGCGCGCGCTCTCGCTTCGAGCTTGGCGTCCGGCAGAATTTCATCGGGCTGCACCGCTCGCGCCGCCACCGGTCCCAGCAGCGCGAATCCGACAATCAACAAGCTGCGTAGACAAAATCTCATTGTCATTCCGCCGGTTGCGGGCTGGGCGCCGCCGCTTTGCGGGCGCGGCGGGCGATGCCGATGCGAAAGCTTCGATCGATCAGCGACAGGCCGCCGCCAAACGCCATGACCAGGGCGCCGATCCAGATGAAGGCGACGAGCGGCTTCCAAAAGATCCGCGCATTGACTTTCCCGTCCGGCGCGACATCGGCGATGCTCATATAGACTTGGCCAAGGCCGAGCGTTGCGATCCCTGCCTCCGACCGGGTGGTGCGCCGGGATGGATAAGACCTCGTCGCCGGTTCGATGGCGGCTTGGACGACGCCGCCGGAGCGGATTGTGGTGCGCGCGACAAGCTCGGAATAGTTTGGACCTTTGCGAGGCGCAATGGCCTCGAACGTCAGCTGATAGGGACCGATCTCTACCGTTTCACCCGGCGTCAGGGCAGTGATTCTTTCCGCGCCCCAGCCAGTCGCCGCGAGGCCGAGCAAGGTCACGCCTATGCCGGCATGGGCGAATGCCGTGCCGAAGGCCTGGCGCGGCAGGCCGAGCGCTCTCTGCCCGGCCGAGCTGAGCGAAGCCCCCCCGCCGAAAAGCCGGCGGCCGACATCAGCGAAAGAGCCGACGATGACATAGATCGCGAGGCCGGACAGGATGACGCTGAGGGCGGGACCGCCGCGCCATGCGGCCAAGACCAGCATGAAGATCAGTCCTGCGCCAACCGCATATGTCAATCTTTGCGCTGCGGCCAAAAGGTCGCCGCGTTTCCAGGCGAGGGACTGGCCAATCGGCATCAGAACGAACAACGGAATGAAGAGTGGCCCAAATGTCAGATTGAAGAAAGGCGCGCCGACGGAGATTTTTTCTCCCGTCAGAGCTTCGAGCGCCAGCGGATAGAGCGTGCCGACGAAAACGGTGGCGCAACAGGTTGTCAGCAGCAGATTGTTGACGACCAGCGCCCCTTCGCGGGAAATCGGGGCAAAAAGGCCGCCTTGCTTTAAACCGCCCGCCCGCGCGGCGAATAGCGCCAGCGACCCGCCGATAAAGACGATGAGAATAAGGAGAATGAAGACTCCGCGCCTAGGATCGCTGGCGAAGGCATGGACCGACGTCAAGACGCCCGAGCGGACCAGAAAAGTTCCGATGAGGGACAGCGAAAAGGCCAAAATGGCGAGGAAGATCGTCCAGATCTTCAAAGCCTCGCGCTTTTCCATGACAGCGGTGCAATGCAGCAGCGCCGTCGCCGCGAGCCAGGGCATCAGCGAGGCGTTCTCAACCGGATCCCAGAACCAGAAGCCGCCCCACCCAAGGGTGTAATAAGCCCAATATGAGCCCATCGCTATTCCTAGCGTCAGGCAGATCCAGGCGAGCAATGTCCAGGGGCGGACGAAGCGCGCGAAGACCGCGTCGATCCGGCCGGAAATCAGCGCCGCCGCCGCGAAAGAATAAGTGATCGAGAGCCCGACATAGCCGAGATAAAGCAGCGGCGGATGGATGGCGAGGCCGGGGTCCTGCAGCAGCGGATTGAGGTCATTGCCCTCTGAAGGCGGATCGAGGAGCCGCGCAAAAGGATTGGAGGTCAATAGAATGAACAGAAGAAAAGCTGCGCTGATCCAGGATTGCACGGCGAGCACATTGGCGCGCAGGTCTTCCGGCATCGTCGAGGAAAACAGAGCGACCGCCGCCGCAAAAATGGCGAGCACCAGCACCCACAAAAGCATCGAGCCCTCATGATTGCCCCAGACGCCGCTGATCTTATAAATCAGAGGCTTTGCGGAGTGCGAATTCTCCACGACATTGATGAGCGAAAAATCGGACGTCACATGGGCGTAGGTCAACGCGAAAAATGCGTAAGCGATCAGCCCGAACCCCATCAGGGTCACAGAGGGAGCAACCGCCATCAGCCGCCGATCGCCGGTGACGCTCCCCCATATAGGCAGGACTGAATTGACCAGTGCGAGCGCGAGAGCCAGGACGAGCGCGTAATGGCCGGTTTCAACGATCATATCAGCCTCATCTGACGGTCGTGACCGCGGCGGCTTGCGCGCCCGGCTCTTGTCCGCTTTCTTGCGTTCCGCCGCCTTGCCAGACGCCTTGTTTTTTCAATGCGTCGGCGACCTCGCGCGGCATGTAGCGTTCATCGTGCTTGGCTAGAACGCTGTCAGCCCGGAACAGATTATCCTGGCCGAGCGTACCCTCCGCCACGACGCCCTGCCCTTCGCGGAAAAGGTCGGGCAACAGGCCAGTATAGGTGACCTCGACCTCTTGTTTCATATCGGTCACCGCAAAGCGGACGGTTTGATTGCCCTCGCGTTGCAAAGAGCCCTGCTTTACGAGGCCGCCAAGACGCAGCCGCGATCCGGGCGACGGCGCCTTTTGGGCAAGCTCGCTCGGACCATAGAAGAACACGATATTGTCGCGCAGCGCAAACATCACGAGCCCGACAGCGAGGCTAAGGGCAAAAAGCGAGGAGCAGATCAAAGTGAGGCGGCGTTGTTTGCGCGTCATTTCGGGGTCAACCTTCAAGGCCGAGTTCGCGGGCCAGCGCGTCGATGCGAGCGATCGCCGTTGGATCGCTCGCGAGATTGCGTTTTGCGTCGATCAAGGCCGAGCGGGCCTTGTCCCCTTCGTGCAGGACCGCATAAGCGCGAACAAGACGAAGCCAGCCTTCAACGTCTTGTCCATTTTGCGCAAGGCGCGTCGCCAATCCTTCGACCATGCCGTGAATGGCGCTTGACCGATCGGCGTCCGGCATAGCCTCAAGCTTTGCCGCTAATGCAGGATTTGCCGCTGGGCCTTCGGGGGGACCGCCGCTTGGCGCTGCCGCGTCAGGCGATCCGGCCATGGCTGCGAGATGTTGACGCAAGCCGGGCGCCCAGGCCGCGTCGGCGGGGGCAGTGATCAAAAGCTTCTCCCAGATCTCCCTGGCGTGCGCCGCGTCGCCGTTTTGCTCGGCGGACAAGCCAAGAAAAAAGCGGGGCGTCGCCGCCGAGGCATCATTCGCGGCGGCGGTTTCGAATGCGCGTTTTGCGTCTGGAGTGACGAGGCCGCCGGCCGCCGCAACTAGAGCTTCACCGTAAGAGGTGAGTCGTTTGGGCGTCTCGCCAAGCAGGCGAAGCGCGGCTGCATAGGCGCGCACGGCGTCGTCGGCGCGCCCGATGCGCAAATAGACCGGCGCCAAAATTTCGTAGCCTCGTCCATCGTCGGGATTTTGGGCGAGGTGCGCCTCGATTTTCGCCACCGCCGCCATCAAATCCATCCGTCCGGGCGACGCCTGAAGCCGCGCGGATAGCGGTAAATCGGGCAGACCGGGGTGGCCGACTAGGCCATAAAGCCCTAGCGCGAGCGCAGGCACAAAAACAAGGGCTGCGACGGACGCGAAACGCGCCTTGCGCGGCGTCGCTGCGGCGGCCTGCTGGGAGGGAGCGTCAGCAACCGCGAGCAAGCGGCGGCCGGCCTCGGCCTTGGCACCTTCCGCATCGCTCTCGGCCACAAGCCCTTGGGCGGCGTCCCTGTCAATCTCGGCGAGTTGCGCTTTATAGAAAGCGACGTCGATAGCGCCGCGAGACAGCCCACGCGGCGCCCTGGCCAGCGGCCAGAGAATGCTCAGCACCGCAGCGCCGGTCAAAAGTGCAAAAATCAGCCAAAGCATGCGGCAACCTAATAGTCATCGGAGCGCCGCTTGCAAAGGATCTTTCGGCTCACGAACGCGTGGCCGAAGGATTGTTTGCTGTCGAAGGCAGCTTCAGTTGCGCGCGAAGCCCCCCATTTGGGCTCGCGTCCAGAGCCAAAGCGCCACCGTACATCGACGCAAGATCCGCGACAATCGAAAGCCCGAGGCCAGATCCTGGCTTTGTTTCGTCGAGCCGCTGGCCGCGGCGCGGCGCCGCTTCGCGCAGGTCGGCGGCGAGGCCGGGTCCATCATCGTCGACGGTGATCGTGAAAAATGAGCGATCGGCCTCGCCGATGGTCAATTCCGGCGCGATTCGGATCAAAACCGCGCTGCGCGCCCATTTGCCGGCGTTATCGATTAGATTGGCGATCATTTCTTCGAGATCCTGCCGTTCGCCGAGGAAACGCAGCGGCTGCGGCATCTCGAAGCTGAAACGGATCTGTCTCTCGACATAGATTTTTTCAAAGGTGCGAACCAGGGCTTCGACCACGGGAGCGACATCTATCGCGCTGGCGATGGCGCCTGAATGGACTGCGGCGCGCGCCCGATCAAGATAGTAGGCGACCTGATCGCGCATGATCGCAGCTTGCTCCCGCACCTTGCTGGAGAGCGGACCCGAATCGCTCGAAGCTTCGTTGATGATGACGCTAAGCGGCGTTTTAAGCGCATGGGCGAGATTGCCGACCTGAGTGCGGGCGCGTTCGACGACGGCGCGATTGGCGCCGATAAGCAGATTGAGTTCGCTGGCGAGCGGCGCAATATCTTGCGAAAAATCCCCCGCGATCGTCTCGCTCTCGCCGCGCCGGATTGCGGCTACCCCTTCCCGCAATTGTCGCAGCGGGGCCAGACCATAACGAAGCTGCAATGCTGATGACGCAATCAGAGCCATGGCGAGCAGCGCGAAGGTGATGACGAGATCGAGTCGGAACCGGTTGATCGCCGCTTGGATCTCGTCCGTCGTCGCCGCAACCTGCACGAGATAGATGCCTTGATCACCGGCGTCGATGGTGCGTTCGAGAATCCGCAGCCGGCGGTCATCGGGCCCATTTGCATAGCCTCTGCGCGCGCCGCCCATCTCCGGGACGACGCCAAGGTCCGCCAAACGCGGCAGGCGCGCCGCGAATAGCGAGCGCGAACTCTTGATCTCTGGTTTGCCGCCGTCGAGGCGCGTCACCTGCCAATACCAGCCGGACGATGGCAACACGAATTGCGGATCGCTCAGCTCATCCGGTTCTGCGCGGCTGTCGCCAGATGTTGCTATGTCGGCGACAAGCGCGCGCAAATAGACGCCAAGACGCTCGTCGAAATTCATCTCGGCCGAGCGTTGATAGATCGCGGATAGAACCAGCCCCGCGATGAACAGAATGGCGAAGCTCAAAATCGCCGCGGACAGGAAAAGCCGCTTCGCGATCGAGTCGACTTTGGTCTTGGCGGGCGGCATCGGCGTCTTGTCCACTTGCGCTCGTCCCGAGGCGCGATGCGTCAGCGGCCGGCGGCAGGATCGGAGCGGCTCAGAACCGCCGCCTCGTCCTTGCCGGCCGGCGGGGCGAGAAGATAACCAAGGCCGCGTATGGTCTGGATGACGTCGACGCCGAGTTTTTTCCGCAATCTGCCGACGAAAACCTCGATGGTGTTGGAATCGCGATCAAAGTCCTGATCGTAGAGATGTTCGACGATTTCGGCGCGTGAGACGACCCTTCCCGCGTGATGCATCAGATAGGACAACAACCTATATTCGTGCGAGGTAAGCTTCACGGAAGTCTCCTCGACGAAAACGCGGCCTGTGCGCGCATCGAGCCTGACCGGCCCGCACGAAAATTCGCTTGACGCGTGGCCGGCGGCGCGCCGCAGCAATGCGCGAATGCGCGCAAGAATTTCCTCCATATGGAAAGGCTTCCCGACATAGTCGTCCGCTCCGGCGTCGAAGCCCTCAACCTTGTCGCCCCAGCGGTCGCGCGCGGTTAGAATGAGCACCGGCATGGTGCGCCCCGCCTTACGCCATGCGGAGAGGACCGAAAGGCCATCTTTTTTAGGCAGGCCGAGATCCAAGACGACTGCGTCATAAGGCTCGGTGTCGCCGAGAAACCAGCCTTCCTCGCCGTCGTAGGCGCGATCGACGACATAAGCCGCCTCGCTTAGCGCCGCGACGATCTGCCGGTTGAGATCCCTGTCATCCTCGACAACGAGCAGACGCATGCACGGTCCTCAATCTTCGTTCTTCGAGCTGATGACCTGACCGGTCTTGGCGTTGACGAAGGTCCGAATGACGCGGCCATCATGGCGCAACAGACTGATTTCATAGACGAGGTCGTCGCTCCAGCGACAAAGTTTGGCGGCGATCGCCTCGCCTTGCGCGCGCGTCGCCGCTTTCCTCATGGCGTGGAAAGGCTCCAGAAGTCCGCCTGAAACGATTTTCTCGCGAGTGTCGACCATGGAGTAGCATTGCCGGTCAGCCACCGGCTGCGCTCTGGAGGCGGCGCTGCAGGCAATGCACGTAAAGAAAATGACCAGCAGGCAAATATTCATAGGTCGAAGCTGGAGCGACGTCCCTGAATGCAGGATGAATGGCCCCCCGCCTTGCGCCGTTTTTCCAGCCATCGTCCTGCCCGCCCGTCTCGCCCACGCCTCGCCGCGAAACCCCGCCCACGCCCCGCTTGGCCCGGGGTGAAAACTCACCGTCGCCCCCTCGGGTCGCCATCGCGAACCGGGCGCGAACGCTTTACACCTTTCGACCAAATATGGAAAAACCAACCGTGTCGAGCGCATTTCCGCCGCGAAACTCTGTCCGCGCGACCCTGAGAAAATGGCTCGAAACAAATGCCCCATAACCGAAGGCGACGACATGACCGCAACCTCCCTTTCACCTTTTTTCGTTTCGACGGCTTGGCTTGAGGAGAATTTGGGAGCGCCCGATCTCGCCATCATCGACGGTAGTTTCTTTATGCCGGCTGAAAAGCGCGACGCTAGACAAGAATATCTCGCCGGACATATTCCGGGCGCGGTGTTTTTCGACATCGACGCGATCTCCGATCATTCCACCAGCCTGCCCCACATGCTGCCGACGCCAGAGTTCTTTGCGGATGAAATGGGGAAGCTTGGACTCAGCGAGGACATGCGTTTTGTGGTCTATGACGCCACAGGATTGATGGGCGCGGCGCGAGTCTGGTGGACCTTGCGCGTTTTCGGCGCGCGTGACGTCAAGATTCTCGAAGGCGGCCTGCCGCAATGGCGCACTGAGGGTCGCGGATTAGAAACCGGGGCGCGCCTACGTCCGCCGCGCGTTTTTACGCCGCGATTCGACGGCGCGGCCGTTGCTGACGCCGCGCGCGTAAAAAACGCCAGCGAGACGGGAACGGCGCAAATCGTCGATGCGCGGCCAGCCGGGCGATTCACCGGCGATGCGGCGGAGCCCCGACCGGGGTTGCGCTCAGGCCATATCCCAAACAGCCGCAGCGTGCCGTCGCGCGTGGTCGCTGGCGACAGACTGAAAAGCCAGGCCGAAATCAAGGCCGCCTTCCTCGGAGCTGGCGTCGACCTTGACCGACCGATCATCACCAGCTGCGGCTCGGGCGTCACTGCGGCGATTCTTCTCTTGGCGCTGGAGACGATAGGAAAAAAAGGGGTCGTGCTCTATGACGGGTCCTGGAGCGAATGGGGCGCGCGAGCGGATCTGCCGGTCGTCGCGGGCGAATCATCCTGACGCGCCGCTGCATTAGGAGCGCGCAGCCGCCGCGCTGGTAAGCGCTTGCTTTTATTGCGAGGATGTCACAGCAAATTGCGTGCCGGGCAGCAAATTCGCTTGACGCCGTAAACGGCTGAGCTACCATAAAGTCAAGCGCGATCGTCTTGAAACCTTATGAGGTTTCTCGCGTTCGCAGCCTAAGTGGAGCGTCCGGCGACCGCCGGATGTGGTCTCGTCCGACGCAGGCACGCGCCAGCGTTTTTCCGGGTGGGACCAGCTGGCCCTGAGTGGCTTCCACGTTTCCCCTCCCTTCTTGGGGGGCTATCCAACTTCATAGCTCGAAGGCTTAAACCCGCGTCATCATCTATTGGCGGGTGGGCGTCCGCATGGAAGGGGAACATTCGTCTCGAGACATATAGGAGTGGCACAGATGTGTGACTATTCGCTTGAAATGTATGCCTCCCGGCCTGCACGCGAGTCCGAGAAATATGTAACTACCCGCTTTCCCTCGGGAAGCATCGGCCTCGCGGCGCCCGGCGATTGCACGACAGCAGTCTGCGTTCAATATGACACGCAACTGAACCTCGAAGGAATTTCGAGTGATCTGCAGACGCGTCTTGGCGTGAAGGCCGGCGAACGCGTCGTCTTCGCAAGGCTCGAACATGGCGCTTATCGCGATGGCGTCAAATTCGGAAATGGCAAGGAAATCTCGCTGCAACTTCTTGGGTCAGGCGTCGGCGTGACGCTGGTTGACCTCCGCGCGACGCCGGAAGTCTCGCCCGCAAAGCAAGATGTTTTTGAACCGGCTGAATAACCGAGCCTCATAAACTCAATGACCGCCCCGCGGGTGTTTTTATCCGCGGGGCGTTTTTTTGTCCCCATCAATGTGAAAAAGGACCTCTTTCAAATCAGCAGACCATTTTTTGTGCAAAAAGGGCTTTTTTCAATCTAATTGGTTCGGAATTGCTTCATCCGGGATGCTCGAAGCTTGTTGCGGCGCTTGCGGTGACAAACCGACACAAGAAATCCGGCGTTCGCAAACTCGCCCCGGCTCAGATTTTGGCCGATGGGGGCCTGTCTGGCCCGTCTATTGCTTTATCGACAAAACCTGCTTCGTTCCGCGTGAATGACGTTTTTGACGTCAGATTCGTTCGATTTGCGTGGCGATTTTGGCTGGCAGGTGCTAAACGCGGGTTAAATCTCCTTCGTTTCACCAAAAAGCGACGCAACAAACGCAATGAAAAAAATCGAGGCCATCATCAAGCCTTTCAAACTCGATGAAGTAAAAGAAGCGCTTCACGAGGCTGGGGTAGCCGGCATCACCGTGACCGAAGCCAAAGGCTTCGGGCGGCAGAAAGGCCATACCGAACTCTATCGGGGAGCCGAATATATCGTTGATTTTCTCCCCAAGGTTAAGATTGAAGTCGTCGTTCCCGATGGCATAGTCGACAGCGCTGTCGAGGCTATTCGCAAGGCCGCGCAGACCGGACGCATTGGCGACGGCAAGATTTTCATCTCGGATATAGAGGGCGCGATACGCATCCGCACCGGAGAAACCGGGCCGGACGCTATCTGACTTCGCAAATGCGGGATAATGGTTCGCGGCTTCGGCGAATCCCCGCATCCACTACGCTTTCAATCAATAATCATAGAGGGTTAGAAATGAAGACGGCCCATGACGTGCTCAAGGCGATCAAGGACCAAGACGTAAAATACGTCGATTTCCGTTTCACGGATCCGCGCGGCAAGTGGCAGCATGTCACTTTCGACATCACGATGATCGATGAGGACATCTTTTCCGAAGGAACCATGTTCGACGGATCGTCGATCGCCGGTTGGAAGGCGATCAACGAATCCGACATGCTGCTGATGCCCGATCCGGCGACGGCGGTCATCGATCCTTTTTTCGCCGCGCCGACGATGGTGATCATTTGCGACGTGCTGGAGCCCAACAGCAACGAGCCCTATAGCCGCGACCCGCGAGGCATCGCCAAGAAGGCGGAAGCCTTCGTCACCTCCTCCGGAGTCGGCGACGCCGTGTTCGTCGGTCCCGAAGCCGAGTTTTTCGTGTTCGACGACATCCGCTTCAGGGCCGACCCTTACAACACCGGATTCGTTATCGATTCATCCGAATTGCCGTCGAACTCCGACACGCCCTATGAAGGCGGCAATCTTGGTCACCGTATCCGCACCAAAGGCGGCTATTTTCCCGTGCCGCCACAGGATTCGGCGCAGGATATGCGCGGCGAAATGCTCGCCGCCATGGCGGCCATGGGGGCCAAGGTCGAGAAGCACCATCACGAAGTGGCCTCGGCGCAGCATGAGCTCGGCCTTAAGTTCGGACCGCTGACGAAGATGGCGGACGACTTGCAGGTCTACAAATATTGCATCCATCAGGTTGCGCAGAGCTATGGCAAGACCGCGACCTTCATGCCGAAGCCGATTTTTGGCGACAATGGCTCGGGCATGCACGTCCATCAATCGATATGGAAGGGCGGCAAGCCGCTGTTCGCCGGCAATAAATACGCCGATCTCAGCCAGGAATGTTTGTATTACATCGGGGGCATCATCCGGCACGCCCGCGCGCTGAACGCCTTCACCAATCCTTCTACAAATTCCTACAAGCGCCTGGTGCCTGGTTATGAGGCTCCGGTTCTGCTCGCGTATTCGGCGCGCAATCGCTCCGCCTCGTGCCGGATTCCCACGGCTTCGAACCCGAAAGCCAAGCGCGTCGAAGTCCGCTTCCCGGATCCGATGGCCAATCCCTATCTCGCCTTCGCGGCGATGCTGATGGCTGGCCTTGACGGCATTATCAACAAGATCGATCCAGGTCCGGCGATGGACAAGGATCTCTATGATCTGCCGCCGAAAGAACTGAAGAAGATTCCGACTGTTTGCGGCTCTCTCCGCGAAGCGCTCGCCAATCTCGACAAGGATCGTAGTTTCCTGAAGTCTGGCGGCGTGTTTGATGATGATTTCATCGACAGCTATATCGAGCTGAAAATGATCGACGTGATGCGTTTCGAGATGACCCCCCATCCGGTCGAATTCGATATGTATTACTCTTACTGAACCTTACCGTTCAGGAGGAAACGGGGGCGGCCATCGGCTGCCCCCTTTGCATTTGAACGAGCGGCTTTTTGATCTCTTGACTTATCCCCTGAAAATGTTTCCGTTCTGTTCCGTTCCCGCCTTGATCGTGGCATAAGGGGCTAATGAGAGGATTGTCGGATTCATGACCAATAATGGTGATCTTTTCGGCGGCGCTGCGCGCAAGCAGCCTCCGGCGCGCCGCGCTACTGCGGTTGCCTCGAAGGACGGGGCGTCGGCCTCGCTCCGGACGCCAAGCTTCGGAACGCCTGGCGAATCCGGCTATACCGCAGCCTCGATCGAAGTTCTGGAAGGGCTGGAGCCGGTCCGGCGTCGCCCCGGCATGTACATAGGCGGCACGGATGAGGCGGCGCTGCACCATCTTTTTGCGGAAGTCATCGATAACGCCATGGACGAGGCGGTGGCGGGCCACGCCACTTTCATCGACGTCAATTACGAGGCCTCGGGCTTTCTCGCCGTCGCCGACAACGGGCGCGGGATCCCGGTTGATCCGCATCCCAAATTTCCGAAGATATCCGCCCTCGAAGTCATCATGACCACGCTGCACTCGGGCGGAAAATTCGACTCGGGCGCCTATCAGACATCGGGCGGCTTGCACGGCGTCGGCGTCTCTGTCGTCAACGCGCTTTCAGCCGACCTTGAGGTCGAGGTCGCGCGGGGACAGCTGCTCTACCGGCAGGCATTTCAATGCGGCAAGCCGGTTAGCAAGCTCGAACAGGTTGGCAAAGCGCCGAATCGGCGCGGCACGCGCGTGCGCTTCAAACCCGATGAGCTGATTTTCGGTAAGAGCGCGCATTTCAAGCCGGCGCGGCTTTTCAAGATGGCGCGCGCCAAAGCCTATTTGTTTGGCGGCGTCGAAATAAGATGGCATTGCGCGCCCGAATTGCTTGAACCGAATTCAAATATCCCTTCGGAAGCGGTTTTTCGTTTTCCCGGCGGGCTCAAAGACTATTTGATCCAAGATATAGAAGGCAAAAACCTTGTCATAGAGCCCATTTTTGCTGGCAAGGTGGAGAAGCCCGGCGGTCACGGATCGCTCGAATGGGCGCTGGCGTGGCTCAGTCTCGACGATGGTTTCGTTCATTCTTATTGCAATACCATTCCAACTCCGGACGGCGGGACTCACGAGGCCGGCCTGAGGGCGGCTTTGCTGCGCGGCCTTAAGGATCACGCAGAGCGGATCGGCCAAGCCAAACGCGCCGCAGCGATCAGCAGCGAAGACATTATGACGTCTTGCGCCGCTCTCGTCTCCGTTTTCATTCGCGAGCCGGAATTTCAGGGCCAAAATAAAGGGCGCCTGATGACGACGGAAGCCTCGCGCATCGTCGAAGCCACTTTGCGGGATGCGTTCGATCATTGGCTTGCAGCCGCGCCCTCGCACGCCTTGAAACTCCTTGATTGGACCGTCGAACGGTCCGAGGAAAGACTCCGTCGCCGCGCCGAAAAAGATGTGGCCCGCAAGACCGCAAGCCGAAAGTTGCGGCTGCCCGGAAAGCTCGCTGACTGCTCGAACAATTCAGCCCAAGGATCTGAAATCTTTATCGTTGAGGGCGATTCCGCAGGCGGCTCCGCGAAGCAGGCGCGGGATCGCGCCAATCAGGCAATTCTACCGTTGCGCGGCAAAATCTTGAATGTCGCCAACGCCACGCGGGACAAGCTCGCCGCCAATCAGCAGTTGAGCGATCTCGTTCAGGCTCTGGGTTGCGGCGTCAGTTCGCACTACAAGGAGGAGGAGCTTCGATACGAGAAGGTCATCATCATGACCGACGCCGACGTCGATGGAGCTCATATCGCGTCGCTGCTAATCACCTTCTTTTACCGGCAAACGCCAAAACTGATCGAGGCCGGGCATCTCTATCTGGCGGTCCCGCCCTTGTACCGGCTGACTCAGGGGTCGCGCCAAGTCTATGCCCGCGACGAGGCGCATCGCGACGAATTAATCGCCAGTACTTTGACTGGACAGGGTAAGATAGAAATAAGCCGTTTCAAAGGCTTAGGGGAAATGCTTCCGGCCCAGCTCAAAGAGACTACTATGGACCCGAAGAAGCGCAACCTGCTGCGGGTGGTGGTGCTCGCGGAAGACAAGGAAGATACCTCGGACTCAGTCGAGCGGCTGATGGGCAACCGGCCTGAAGCTCGCTTCGCCTTCATTCAGGAGAGGGCAGCCTTCGCCAACGCATCCGAACTTGTCGTGGTCTAGGCGGCGCCGCAAGGCGCGGCTCCGCACAAGAGACGCCTTCCCAGCGAAGGTGGCCGGCGGCAAGTAGCCGTTTCGAGGAGGCCACTCCAAATCTACTTGCGCGCCGGCCGACCCTACGGACCCAGGAGATGCGGCGGACCTGAGCACTCCGTAGGGTAACTATCAGTCAAGTCGCCGAATGCGCATCATATGCGCAGAGGCGCGGCTAGGTCTTTCTTAAACGAACCCGTCCCCGCGCCGCGCCAGATCTAAAGGCTCGGCGATGGAACGTTACCGCGCGCTGGCGCCAGAATGCAATGACTTGTTGGGAGCGTTCGAGTCTTTCGTTAACGGTTTGGATGCTCAGATCGCTTTGCTGGCTTGCGGTCCGGCGAAGCTTTGAGCGCGGACCGGCCCAGCGTCGACAAAAACGCGATTCCGACCGGCTTGTTTGGAGCGGTAGAGGGCCTTGTCCGCCCGGCGCAGAAGCTCGGAAGCGTCACTGGCGCTTTCGGCGAGCCCGATTGAGACCGTAACGGAAAGCGCCCGTTTATCGGCTGAAACGGCGAAACCGTCGCTGGCCACTCCGGCGCGGACGCGCTCGGCGATTTTGATGGCGATATCAAGATCGGCGCCTGGCATTGCGACGACGAATTCGTCGCCGCTGAGCCGGCAAAAAATATCGGCGCTCCTTATCAGCTGTTTGACCCGGGCCGCAAACGCTTGCAGGATATGGTCGCCGGCCTCATGGCCGTAAATATCATTCACCGTCTTGAAGCGGTCGATGTCGAGCATCATCAGCGAAAGCGGCCTGGCTCTGCGCCCCGCCTGATCGACGAGCGTGGCGAGAGCGGCATCCAGATAGCGGCGATTGTTCAACCCTGTCAGTGGGTCCACGACAGCCATTTCGATGGAAGCTTCTACATTCTGACGCAGACAATCAGCATAGCGTTTGCGGCGCACTTGCGTGCGCACCCGTGCGAGAAGTTCATTGCGATCAATTGGCCGCAAAAGATAATCGTTCGCGCCGAGCTCGAGACAGTGGAGGATTCTATCGCGATCCTCCGGCTCCGCGACGGCGAGCACCGGGATTTGACGGGTCGCCTCGAACGAACGGATCTGGCCGCAAAGGCGCAGACCGTCATAGCCTGTCAGGCTGAGGCTCACGATGAATAGGTCGTAGTTTTCGTTGGAGCTCCTCGCCAGCGCCTCTTTTGCGTCCGTTTGGAGTTCGACGTCATGGATCGCGCTCAATGCTTGCGCGATCCTCTCGACAGAGGAGCGACGGTCGTCAATGACCATGACGCGGCCGTTTGCGCCGCTTTCCGCCATCGCGTCGGGGAGCGGATCGATGATCCCGAGTTTTGCCGTGCGTTTGGCTCTTGTTCTGAGTTCGTCGAGGGTAAGCCTCATTCGAGACAGCGAACGCACCCGCGCAAGAAGCGCAATTTCGTCGATCGGCTTGGTGAGGAAATCATCCGCCCCCGCCTCAAGGCCCCTCAGACGATCGGCGGCTTGATCGAGCGCCGTCACCATGACGACTGGAATGTGGGCTGTCGTCGGATCAAGTTTCAGCCGGCGGCAGACTTCAAATCCATTCATTCCCGGCATCATCACATCGAGCAAAACGATATCGCAATCGCCCTTGCCGCAGATTTTCAATGCGTCGGGTCCATTGGTGGCGGTGATGACTTCAAAATATTCGGCGGTCAGCCGCGCTTCGAGCAGCTTGACGTTGGGGAGGATGTCATCGACGACCAGAATCCGAGCGGTCATGCTCGCCCCCTTCCGGAAGATTGACGCGCACCACTGGCGCAGGGGCCTTGCGTCATGCGGAATTCATTGTTCGTGCGTGGTTCATTGTTCATGTAAATAATTGCGCACGGTTTCCAGAAACTTTACGATCGAGATCGGTTTTGACAGATAGGCTTCGCAGCCTCCCTGCCTGATCTTTTCCTCGTCGCCCTTCATCGCAAAAGCGGTAATCGCGATCACTGGAATATGGCGCAGGTCCTCATCGCTTTTGAGCCATTTGGTGACGTCGAGTCCCGAGACCTCGGGCAATTGGATATCCATTAATATGAGATCGGGCCTGTGCGACCGCGCCAGCTCGACGACATCGAATCCATTGCGGGTCTGCACGGTTTTGAAGCCATGCGCCTCGAGAAGGTCGTTGAACAGCTTCATGTTCAACTCATTGTCCTCTACGATCAGAATCGTTTTTTTCATTGAAGACCTGTCCCGCCGTCGCGGGCGGTGGACGACTCTCACCCCCGGAGCCGCCTAATCATACGCGTAAGCTTTAACGGATAGAAATTGACGAAAGGGAAACCGCCAATATGCAAAGCGGGGAGAATCGGCCATTTCGGGGCAAATCCGCCCAATCGACGGAAATGGCAGAAGGTCTCGCGATCGACGCACTGACCTTTATCGCCGCCGATCCGGTTCAACTCGAACGGTTCATGGCGCTGTCCGGTCTGTCGGTCGATGATTTGCGCGCCGCCGCGGCGGAGCCCGGGTTTTTCTCGGGCGTCCTTGATTTTATCGCTTCCGATGAAGCGCTCTTGCTCGCGTTCGCGGCAAATGCTGGACGCGATCCCTCAGTCGTCGTGAAGGCGAGGCAAAGTCTGGAGCCGCCGGAACCGACGTTCTGAGCGCGTCTATCCCGTCAAAGAGCCGATCCGGCTCCGCTCGTGAGGCGCCGAGAAATCGATCTGCGGCCCAACCGGCGTCACGCCAGTCGGATTGATGTTCAAATGGCTCTGATAATAATGATTTTTGATATGATCGGGGCGGAACGTGGCCGCGACGGCGTCGATTTGATAGAGATCGCGGACATAGCCGGATAGATTTGGATAGTCGGCTATGCGTTTGATATTGCACTTGAAATGGCCGACATAAACAATGTCGAACCGTAGCAGGGTCGTCAGCAGCCGGATATCGGCTTCGGTCACGCGATCGCCGCAGAGATAGCGGCGGTCCGCCAGCCGCTCCTCGAGGAAATCCAAGGTCGCGAACAGCGGGCCGATAGCCTCTTCATAGGCCGTTTGCGTCGTGGCGAAACCGGCCCGGTAAACCCCATTGTTGAGGGTGGCGTAGACGCGCGCATTGAGGGGGTCGATTTCCGGGCGCAGATCTTCCGGATAGAGGTCAATGGAGTTGGCCCCGACGTCGCCAAAAGCGGAATTGAACATGCGAATGATTTCGGAGGATTCGTTCGAGACGATCGTTCCGCGCTCTTTGTCCCACAGGACCGGCACGGTGACCCGGCCGGAATAGTCCGGCGCGGCGGCGCGATAGATCTCGTAGAGAAAACGCGCGTGATGAATAGGGTCTTTGATGACGCCATCGCCCGGCGCGAAGGTGAGGCCATTCTCCCGCATCAGCCAATGCGTGATTGAAACGCCGATAAGAGGCGCAAGGCCTTTGAGTTCGCGAAAGATTAAAGTTCTATGCGCCCAAGGGCAGAAATAGGCCGCATAAAGGTGATAGCGCCCAGGCTCCGCCTTGAAGCCGCCCTGCCCTGTCGGCCCCGGCGCGCCGTCGGGCGTCACCCAATTACGGAATCTGGCGGCGTCGCGTTCGAAGCGGCCGCCCGCGGCGTCGGTATCATACCATTGGTCGCGCCATACGCCATCGACGAGCAATCCCATTCTTCACCTCTGTTTTACTTAATTTAGCGCGAAAGTCGGCTTTGCCGCAGGGTCTCCAACTTGCTTGGAATCATGGCGCGGCTTACAGATCGGGCTGGTCTTAAGGCATATTGACGCGAAAGAGTTTTGCATGATTTGGCCACTCAAGCCAAAACCAAAGCGCCCCCCCCTGCGGGAGGTTCTAGCCCTCGCAAGGCCATCGACGCTGGAGGCGTCCCCCGCCGAGCAGCGATCGCCCGCGCAACCGCCTAGCGTGACCTTGCGCCTGCGCCGCAATCGGAAATCGGATTGGACGCGCCGCCTTGTGCGCGAAAATACGCTGACCTCCGCTGACCTGATCTGGCCGATCTTCGTGATCGAGGGCGCTAATCTGCGCGAGCCGATCGCCTCCATGCCGCTGGTCGAGCGGCTTTCGATCGACGGGGTCGTCGACGCCGCGCGTGAGGCGATCGAACTCGGCATTCCGGCGATCGCGCTGTTTCCTTATGTCGACCCAACTCTGCGCGATGAAACCGGCAGCGAGGCGCTCAATCCCGATAATCTGATTTGCCGCGCAGTGACTGCAATCAAAGAGAAAGCGCCGCAGCTCGGCGTCATCACCGATGTGGCGCTGGATCCCTATACGAGCCACGGCCATGATGGCCTTCTGCGCGGCGACGAAATCCTGAACGACGAGACCGTCGCGGTTCTGGTCAAACAAGCTCTCAATCAGGCCCGCGCCGGGGCCGACATGATTGCGCCTTCGGACATGATGGACGGGCGCGTCAAAGCGATCCGCGCCGCGCTTGACGCGGAAGGTTTTCAATCGGTGCAGATCCTGGCCTATGCGGCGAAATATGCCTCGGCGTTCTATGGCCCGTTTCGCGATGCCGTCGGAACCGGGGCGACGCTCATTGGCGATAAGCGCACCTATCAAATGGACCCGGCCAATTCGAATGAGGCGATGCGCGAAGTCGCGCAAGACATCAGCGAAGGCGCCGATATCGTGATGGTGAAGCCCGGCCTACCCTATCTCGACATTATTTTCCGGGTGAAGGATGGCTTCGGCCTTCCGACCTTCGCCTATCAGGTGTCCGGGGAATACGCGATGATCATGGCCGCCGTGAATAATGGTTGGCTCGACGGCGACAAAGCGATGCTCGAAAGCCTGATGGCCTTTAAGCGTGCCGGCGCCGACGCCGTGCTGACCTATTTCGCGCCGCGCGCGGCGCGGCTTTTGCAGAACGGGTGAGGGCCGACCAGCGCCAAGCCCTCCTCAAGGCGCGAAATATTTAGAAAATACGACGGCAGGACCCGGAATGATCTACAGAGTTTTTTTCATTTTCGCTTGCGCTCTTCTGAGCCTCGCTGTGCTTGACGTCGCTAGGGCGCAGGATTCCGAAGGCGCGTGCGGCGGCTCTTACGCTGGTCAGGACCGCGCCAGCTATGGCTGCGCGCCGACCCGTAAACCCTATTGCCAGCAAAACACCGGCCGCTGCCAATGTCTCGAAAGAAAGGCGTGCGGCGGCAAGCAGGATGAGGAATGGTAGGCTGCGCTCGCGCGCGACAATGCCTGCGGCGCCCCAATCAATAGCGGATCAATACCACGCCGAGAATCAAAAAGGCCGCGCCGGCTAGCCGGATGGGGTTGGCGTCATGCTGTGGCACGCCAAGTAAACCGAGATGATCGAAAGTCAGCGATCCGAGCATCTGGCCGACGACGATCAGAGCGACGACAGTCGCGGCGCCAAGCCGTGGAACCATGAATATCGCGACGCCGATGAAGATCGCCCCAAACAGGCCGCCGGTCCATGAATGCCAGGATGTTTGCGCCGCTGCGCTCGCCGATAACGGTTCGCCCCGCGCGATGACCATCGCCAGCATGGCCAAACCGCCGCCAAGATAGCTGACCAATCCAGCCCACCACGGCGACCCCAGCTCGAGGCGCAAATTGGAGTTGAGCGCCTGCTGCAGGACAAGGCTCACCCCGGCCCCGACAACCAGCAAATAAAGTCCGAAATCCATGCCTGTTCTCCCATCCACTAGCATTTAAGCAGAGCCGGACAGGGCAGGTCTGGAACATTTGTGATCGTGCCTCAGCCGAGGCGATAGCGGCCCGGAGTTACGCCGAAAGCGCGCCGAAACCATCGGCCAAGATGACTTTGATCGGCGAAGCCGGTCTCCGCCGCCGTGGCCGCAACTGCTTCTCCGGCCCGCAGCAAGTCCCGCGCGCGATTGAGCCGGCAGACAATTTCGAAAGCGTGCGGCGGCATGCCGTAGCGCTTGGCGAAGGCGCGCGAAAACCCTTCGCGGCTCTGTCCTGTCCGCGAGGCGCGGCGGCTTACGGATTCGCAGCCGCGAGAAAGGACCGCGATCGATCGGTCGGCGGCGCTCTCGTCCGCGCGGTGGGCGCGGATGAGAGCTGCAAGCTCGCGCCACTCAAATCCTTCGACCATGCGCCATTCGCGTTCGATCTCGGCCAGCATTGCCGTCGCAGCATAGTGGCCGGCTGGAAGATAGGCGTTGACGCTGACAAGATCGGAAGATCCCTCGAGGGAGCGATGCGGCGTCCAGGCGGGGATGCAGGCGCACTGACGGGACGTCAGTTCGATGACGTCGTCCCCCAATTGCAGCGCGCGGCGGCCGGCAAGAACGAAGGTGATCTGAAATTCTTCGTGGAAATGCATGGCGAGCCCGCAGCCGCGCCCGCGCAAAATGCCGAGTTCGGAAATCCCGTCCGTCATCGGGCGCGAGTAAGCCCATTGAGTGCGGACGGTCCTCGGGTTAACCGCGTTGCAACCGAGAAGATCGATCATGGGGCCGCCATAAGCAAAGGCGCTGGCTCGGCCAGGGGAGCCGCTCTCCCAGCTGTCAAGCTCTATTCGACGGCGCCGGCGCAAACAAGCGTCTCATTGGCTACCCTATGTGAATAGTGGGACCCTGGGCGGCCCCAGCAAAGATTCTTTCCGATTCTTTCCTCCGGCGTGCAACAAGGGCAGTTCGCTTAAAATCCTGATTCGGTGCCGCCGTCGCAGCGGCGCGACGCAGTGAGATAGCCCTATGCCGCCAACCGAAAATCTCGCTCAAAGGCTCATGCGCCAAACGACGGCGGAGCCGGCCTTTCGCCTCGCCCCGCATAATATCGAGGCCGAGCAGGCCCTTCTTGGCGCGATCCTTGTCAATAATGACGCCTTCGATCGCGTCTCGGATTTTCTGAAACACGAGCATTTTTCCGAAGATGTGCACCGGCGCATCTTTGATATTGCGGCGCAATTGATCCGCGCCGGCAAGCTCGCCTCGCCAATCACGTTAAAGACGTTTCTCGGCGAGCACGACCTTGGCGGCGTCACCGTGCCGCAATATCTCGCCCGCCTCGCCGCTGAGGCGACGACCGTTATCAACGCGGAGCAATATGGCCGCACCATCCATGATCTCGCGGTGCGCCGCGATCTGATCCTAATTGGCGAGGATATCGTCAACGCGGCCTATGATGCGCCGGTCGCCGATTCGCCGCGCGAGCAAATCGAGGAAGCTGAGCGCAAGCTCTACTCGATCGCCGAACTTGGCCGCTATGAGGGAGGGTTCCAGCGCTTTTCCGACGCGCTGACCATAGCGGTCGACATGGCGGCGAAGGCTTTTGAGCGCGACGGACGCCTTTCGGGCATCGCCACCGGCCTTACTGATCTCGATCGCTACATGGGCGGATTGCAGGCCTCCGATCTTGTCATCGTGGCTGGCCGACCGGGCATGGGCAAGACCGCGCTCGCCACCAATATCGCCTTCAATATCGCCAAGGCCTATGAGTTCAGGATGCGTCCCGATGGCGTTCCCGAAACCACCAATGGCGGGATCGTCGGGTTCTTCTCGCTCGAAATGTCCGCCGAACAATTGGCGACCCGCGTCATCGCCGAACAATCAGGCGTCGCGTCCTATAAAATCCGCCGGGGCGATATAACGGAGATCGAATTTCATCGCATCGCCGAGGCCGCGCGGGAAATGCAGTCCATCCCGTTTTATATCGATCAGACCGGCGGTCTCTCTATTGCGCAATTGACCGCACGCGCGCGCCGCCTCAAGCGCCAGCGCGGACTTGATTTGCTCGTCGTCGATTATTTGCAATTGCTCGGCGGTTCAAAAAGCCGGGGCGACAGCCGCGTCCAGGAAGTGACGGAAATCACGACCGGGCTGAAAGCTTTGGCGAAAGAGATGAATGTTCCGGTAATCGCCCTCTCGCAATTGTCGCGGCAGGTCGAAAGCCGCGACGATAAGCGCCCGCAATTGTCGGATTTGCGCGAGTCGGGTTCGATCGAACAGGACGCCGACGTCGTCATGTTCGTTTATCGCGAGGAATATTATTTAAAGAACAAGCAGCCGCGCGAAGGGACCGAAGAATTTGTCGCGTGGCAGACCGAAATGGAGCGCGCCTATGGTCGAGCCGAAGTCATCATCGGCAAGCAGCGCCACGGCCCGACTGGCTCCGTCGAACTCGCTTTCGAGGCGGAAGTGACGCGATTTTCCAACCTCGCTCGCGAGGAAGCCCTGCCGGAGCATCGATGAATCACGCTCTTCTCTCCAAAGTCTCCGCGCGAGGCTCGGTCCTCAACAAGGGGCGGCGTCATTGTCGCCGCGGAGCGACGAGATGATGAGTTATCTGAGGAAAATCTCTCATCTATATGATACCTATATAGAATATTGGATTTACGACGCAGGCCAGCCGACCGATGGTTAAGCAGCGCCCCTCATTCGTCTGCCAGAATTGCGGAGCGGTCACCAATCGCTGGCAAGGACGCTGCGAGGCCTGCGGCGAATGGAACACCATTATTGAGGAGAACGCTGCGTCGGGGATCGGCGCGCAGGCGGCGCTCGGTTCCCGCAAAGGCCGGATTTTCAACCTCTCTAACCTGATCGAGACCGACCGTCCGGCGCCGCCGCGCATCATGACGGGCATAGGCGAGCTTGATCGCGTGACCGGCGGCGGCTTCGTCCCCGGCTCCGTGCTGCTGCTCGGCGGAGAACCGGGCATCGGCAAGTCAACCTTACTCATTCAGGCATGCGCCACTCTCGCCGGAACGGACAAACGCGTTGTCTATATTTCAGGCGAGGAGGCGGTGGATCAGGTTCGCCTCCGCGCCCAGCGCCTTGGCCTCGGTGCAAGTCCCGTAGAGCTCGCCGCCGAGACCAGCGTCGAAGACATCATAGCAACGCTCAGCCACGGCAAGCGCCCGACCCTCGTGGTGATCGATTCGATCCAGACCATGTGGACGAGCCTCATCGAATCGACGCCCGGCACTGTCAGTCAGGTACGCGGCGCGGCGCAGGCCCTGATTCGTTTTGCGAAGACGACGGGCGCAGCGGTAATTCTCGTCGGCCACGTCACGAAAGACGGTCAGATCGCCGGACCGCGCGTAGTCGAACATATGGTCGATGCAGTGATTTCTTTCGAAGGCGAAGGCGGCCGCGATCTTCGGTTACTCCGCGCGGTCAAAAACCGCTTCGGCCCGACCGATGAAATTGGCGTCTTCGAGATGACCGGCCGCGGGCTTGCCGAAGTCGCCAATCCGTCAGCGCTCTTTCTATCGGCGCGAGACGCCGTGGCCCCCGGAGCCGCAGTCTTCGCCGGGATGGAAGGCTCACGTCCGCTTCTTGTGGAGTTTCAGGTCCTTGTCGCGCAAAGCTCGCTCGGGACGCCGCGCCGCGCCGTGGTTGGGTGGGACGCCTCGCGCCTCGCGATGGTCGTCGCCGTTCTCGAAGCGCACGCAGGGCTGAAGCTCGGTCAATATGACATTTATCTCAGCGTCGCGGGCGGCTTGCGAGTTGGCGAGCCGGCGGCTGACCTTGCCGCCGCGGCGGCTCTGGTCTCGTCTTTGAGCGGCATCAGCCTTGCCGCCGATTCGGTATTCTTTGGCGAAATCGCGCTATCGGGCGCGATCCGTCCGGTGGCGCATGGCCTCGCGCGGCTCAAGGAGGCGACCAAGCTCGGATTTTGCCGCGCGACGATACCTCAAGGGCCGCCGGAGCGCGGAAACGGGTCTTCCAAAGATCTCATTGTGAGCAGCTGCAAGCATATTTCAGGTTTGGTCGCGGAAATCGGCGCAAACAAGCCGAGGTCGGACGCACGGCAAAAGCGGGGTTGAACGCGTGAGCTGCGCGCCTCTCAAGAAGATGTGGCGCGGCGCTTCGCAAGCTTTCTCTTTGCGGGGTGACTGTAGCTTGCCGCCTCGCTATAAGGCTTTGCAGAGTCGGGCAGCAAAATCCGCAACTTGCGGCCCGCCTCCGGCGGCCCAGGCGATCATCGCGGCTTTGGGGCGCGCCGGCCAGCATGAAACGTGGATTTGCGAGCGAGGGGCCGGAAGATAATGCCATCCTATCTCGATCTAGGCTTGATCGTCGTCGTATTGATTTCAGCTTTTCTCGCAATGCTGCGCGGGTTGACCCGCGAGGTTCTCGCCATCGCCTCCTGGGGCGCGGCGGCGGTCGCGGCGATTTATCTTCATCCGCTGCTTCTTCCTTACGTCAAACCCTACATCAGCAAGGAGCCGGTCGCGCTCGCCGTTTCAGCCGCCGCCGTGTTTTTCGCGACCCTGATCATCGTCTCGCTGATCACCATCAAATTGTCTGATGCAATTCTCGATTCCAAGGTTGGCGCGCTCGATCGCTCTCTCGGATTTGTCTTCGGCGCGGCGCGAGGCCTGCTCCTCTGCGTTATCGCCTTCGTCTTTTTCAGCTGGCTCGTTCCCGAAAAAACCCAGCCCGAATGGGTGAAGTCGGCGCGCATGCGGCCGCTTTTGCGAGCGACCGGCGACCAGCTCATGGCCTTTCTTCCCGATGATCCGGAAGGCCTTCTCGCCAAGCTCAAGAAACCCAAAGCGGGGCCCAGCGAAGAGCCTGCGCCGGACAGCGATATCGAGCAGAAGCCGGCGTCGCCGGCTCCGGCGGACAAGACCGGCGGCGGCAAAAAGACCTGACCATCCGCACCGCGATGGCGACCTAAAGTCGCAAAAAATCCTACCAAGGCCGGGTCGACGAATCGTCCAGGGTAGACTATGTAGGTTTTGTGGCGCCCGCTAAAGCCAATGGCTTTCTGATTTAGATAACCGCCGACGCTGGGTTTCTACCTTCGGGCGAAATGTTTTCGGCGCTGCGTCGTTCGATCGGGCATTTTCGGGAGACAGTTCATGGCCGATGCTGGGAATTCCGACCAGGATTCGATGGATTTCGATCTCGACGGCGATCGATTGCGCGAAGAGTGCGGGGTGTTCGGCATATTCGGCCACCCGGACGCCGCAGCGATTACAGCGCTTGGTCTGCACGCCTTGCAGCATCGCGGTCAGGAGGCGGCGGGCATCGTCTCTTTCGATGGTCGGCGATACAATTCGGAGCGCCGGCTGGGTCTTGTCGGCGATCATTTTTCCAAAGCTTCAACCATACAGCGGCTTCCCGGCGAATCGGCGATCGGCCACGTGCGCTATTCGACGATGGGCGAAACCATTCTGCGCAATGTGCAGCCGCTGTTCGCGGAATTGAACTCCGGCGGTTTTGCGGTCGCTCATAACGGCAATCTCACCAATGGGCTTTCGCTTCGACGCGAACTTGTGCAGAGCGGCGCGATCTATCAGTCGACCTCCGATACCGAAGTGATCCTTCATCTCATGGCGCGGAGCCGGCGCCCGCGCGTGGTCGAGCGCTTCATTGAGGCCTTGCGCGCCATCGAAGGGGCATATGCGCTCGTCGCGCTCTCGAACAAGAAACTGATCGGCGCCCGCGATCCTCTCGGCATCCGGCCGCTTGTGCTTGGCGAACTCGACGGACATTACATTCTTGCCTCTGAAACCTGCGCGCTCGACATAATTGGCGCGCGTTTCGTACGCGATATCGAAAACGGCGAAATCGTCGTCATTTCTGAAAGCGGCATCGAGAGCCTGCACCCATTTCCGCCGCGACAAATGCGCTCATGCATTTTCGAATATATTTATTTCGCGCGGCCGGATTCCGTTGTCCATGGACGCCCTGTCTATGATGTGCGGAAGGCGATGGGCGCGCAGCTTGCGCGCGAGTCGGGCGTTGAGGCGGATGTCGTGGTGCCCGTGCCGGACTCGGGCGTGCCTGCCGCTATCGGCTATGCGCAGCAATCTGGCATTCCGTTTGAACTTGGCATCATCCGTAATCACTACATCGGCCGCACCTTCATTCAGCCGACCCAATCCGTCCGCGAACTGGGCGTTCGTCTGAAGCACAGCGCCAATCGCGCCGTAGTCGCCGGCAAACGCATCGTGCTGATTGATGATTCCATCGTACGCGGCACGACCTCGGTCAAAATCGTCCAGATGATGCGCGACGCAGGCGCGCGCGAAGTGCATTTCAGGATTTCTTCGCCGCCGATCACTCATCCAGATTATTACGGCATCGATACGCCGGTGCGCGAAAATCTGCTCGCCGCAACGCATACGCTCGAGGAAATGCGCGAATATATTGGCTGCGATTCGCTGGCGTTTCTGTCGGTTGACGGCACCTATCGCGCAATGGGCGAGAACGGCCGGGATCCGATGCGTCCGCAGTTCACCGATCACTGTTTCACCGGCGATTATCCAACCCATCTGACCGATGTTAGCGGTGAAACGAAAAGCCAGCTTTCGCTCCTAGCCGAGGCAAGCTAGGCCTGTTCCAGCTCCAAAGTCGCGGCGCGCCCGCTTCCGCTTTTCTTCGAAGCGGATAAGATTCGCCATCCGTCGCGTTCCTTTTGAGCAATCCTTTTCATGTCTGATTCTCTTGGCGGCCGCATCGCTCTTGTGACCGGCGCTTCACGCGGCATTGGCCGCGCCGTTGCTCTGGAGCTCGCGAGGGCTGGCGCGCATATTATCGCTCTCGCCCGCACTCAGGGCGCGCTCGAGGAACTCGATGACGCGATCCGCGCCTTGGGCGGGGAAGCCACTCTAACGCCCTGCGATATTAAGGATTTCGACGCGCTCGATCGTCTCGGTAGGGCCATTTATGAGCGTTGGGGAAAGCTCGACATCCTCATTGGCAACGCCGGCGTTTTAGGGCCAGTCACGCCGCTCGGCCATGTCGAGCCGCGCCAATGGGAGGATACATTCGCGGTGAATGTCACCGCCAATTGGCGCCTCATTCGTTCTCTCGATCCCCTCCTCCGCGCTTCTGAGGCGGGGCGCGCGGTATTCATCTCAGCCGGCGCAGGCTATGCGGCTGATTTCGCCCCTTACTGGGGACCTTACGTGGCATCGAAGGCGGCGCTCGACGCTTTGGTGCGCACCTATGCGGCGGAGACGAAGAACATCACGGCGGTCAGAGTGATGGCCGTCAATCCCGGTCCGCTACGCACGCGCATGCGCGCCTCGGCGATGCCAGGCGAAGATCCGATGAGCTTGCGGACGCCGGAAGATCTTGCGCCCAAAATCGTCGCCCTTTGCGGGCCAAACTGGACGCAGACCGGCAAGCTGTATGACTTTCCGCAAGACCGCGTGCTGAGTTTTGTCGCGCCCGGCTAGAGCATCATCGCGAAAAACCATAGGCTTTTCGGATGCGTTGCCTGAGACGGCGTAAGGTCTTTTTCGATTGCATCGAGTTGCCCTAATTTCGGGCGGGCCGCTTTGCGGAAACCGGGATATTGATAAGCGTCCCCGGCCGGTACCTATGAATCGCGCGCGATTCGGGCGGAAATCGAAGAGGAAGCGTCGATGCATCACGCCGTCCCGCTGATTACCACCATCGCCGCAGCTTTCGGCTTTGCGCTTGTGTTGGGCTTCTTCGCAGCGAAGGTGAAGATTCCGGCTTTGGTCGGTTACCTTCTCGCGGGAATCTTGATCGGACCTTTCTCTCCCGGTTTTGTCGCCAATGGCGAGATCGCGGCCGAACTCGCCGAAATCGGCGTCATGCTGCTGATGTTCGGCGTCGGCCTGCACTTCTCGCTCGAAGATCTCTGGGAGGTTCGGAAAGTCGCCTTGCCGGGCGCGATTTTGCAGATCTCTGTCGCAACCGCCCTCGGCGCTGGTCTTGCCTCTGCCTGGGGCTGGGGACTTGGCGCCGCCCTGGTGTTTGGTTTGGCTCTGTCGGTCGCCAGCACCGTCGTGTTGCTCAAGGCTCTCGAGACGCGCAATTTGCTTGATACGACGAATGGGCGGATCGCCGTCGGCTGGCTGATCGTCGAGGACCTCGCCATGGTGCTGGTGCTGGTGCTGCTGCCGCCTCTGGCGGGAGCCCTCGGCGGCAGGGCTCCCGAAGGGGCCGAGGCTAACCTTTGGTGGACGCTCGGCCTCACATTCGTGAAGATCGCGGGTTTTGTCGCGGTCATGTTCGTGGTTGGGCGCCGGGTGTTTCCCTGGCTGCTTTGGCAGATCGCCGGCACGGGCTCGCGCGAGCTTTTTACCCTTTGCGTGGTGGCGGCCGCCGTCAGTCTGGCCTATGGCGCCGCCGAGCTATTTGGAGTGTCTTTCGCCCTCGGCGCATTTTTCGCGGGCATGGTGATCCGGGAATCCGAATTCAGCCACCGCGCCGCCGAAGAATCTCTGCCGCTGCGCGACGCCTTCGCCGTGCTGTTCTTCGTCTCGGTCGGCATGTTGTTCGATCCCAGCATTATTGTCGAGCATCCTTGGCGCGTGCTGGGCGTCCTCCTAATCATCATAGTCGGCAAATCGCTCGCAGCCGCACTTTTGGTCGCGGCATTCCGCTATCCCTGGAATACCGCTCTTACTGTTTCGGCGAGCCTTGCGCAGATCGGCGAATTTTCGTTCATTTTAGCGGGACTGGGCGTCAGCCTCGGACTGCTATCCCGCGAGGGTCAGAACCTGATCCTGGCGGGCGCCTTGATCTCCATAACCCTGAACTCGCTGGTTTTCAGCGCATTGGAGCCGCTCCAGGATTGGATCAAATCGGGATCGGCGCTGGCGCGGATGGCCGAGCGTACCGATGATCCATTGGCTGAGCTTCCGATGTCGACCGAAGACAAATACCTGGCCAAACAGATCGTGCTCGTGGGCTATGGCCGGGTTGGGCGGCGCATCGGCGCGGCCTTGAGCGAAAAAAAACATCCCTTATGTGGTCGTCGACCAAAATCGCGAAATCGTCGAAAAATGCAGGCAAAAAGGGATCCCGGCAGTATGGGGCGATGCGGCCGATATGCCTGTCTTGATCCAGGCTCATATCGCCAAAGCGAGCATGCTCGTCGTCGCGACGCCGGATACCTTGAACGCCCGTCAGATGATCAGCACAGCCCGCAGGGTCAATCCGGGCATTGAGACGGTTGTCCGCAGCCATAATGAAGACGAGGCGGCCCTGCTGGAGCAAGAGAACGCGGGGACTGTATTTCTGGGCGAGCGCGAACTCGCCGTCGGCATGGCGCGCCATGTCCTTGAGCGCCTAGGTCGCGCTAAGGTTTAGATAACTTCACTAAATGCCGAGAGTCTTGCGGTTTTCCTGACGTGAGGGGGCTTTTTTTGCTAGAGTCCCCTGAATTTAAGGTTGCGATAGTCCGAGATGGGCCGGGGGAAGCATTTTTGCAAAGCGTTGAGCAACAAGCCGGCCTCGCAAAGCTCCTCGTCGCTGTGGGGAGCGGGGATCGCGCTGCTTTCCGCCAGCTCTACGATCAAACATCGCCGAAACTTTTCGCGATAATATTACGTATCATTCGCAACAGATCTCTGGCGGAAGATATTCTCCAAGATGTTTTTCTTAGAATTTGGCGCAACGCTGGCGCTTTTTCTATTGAGGCGGGGCCGCCCCAAGCCTGGCTCAACTCCATTACCCGCAATCGTACAATCGATGTGCTGCGCCAGAAGAATCTGACATCTCTCCCCGATCACTTGGAAGATGGCGACTGGGGCGACAAAATCGCCGAGCCGCGCGATCGCGAGGCGGACATCATGGACATCGCGGCTTTGCGCCATTGTCTCGGAGAAATAGAAGAGCCGGCCCGAAGCTGCGTTCTGTTGGCTTATTACGAAGGTTATTCTCGGGATGAACTTGCCGTCCGCTTCGATAAGCCCGTGAATACGGTCAAGACATGGCTGCATCGAAGCCTTATTGCTTTGAAAGCATGCCTGCAAACGGCCCAATGAGCGAGGAACGCGAAATTCTGGCGGCGGAATATGTGCTCGGCACCTTGCACGTGGATGAGCGAACGCTTTTTGCAAGCGTGCTCGCGCATGATGAAGCGGCGCGCGCGGCCGTCGCCGAATGGGAAAAGCGCCTTGCGCCGCTCAGCGTCGCTATTGCCGACGTAGCGCCGCCGCCAGTGATCTGGGAGCGGATCGAAAATGCCCTTCCGCCTTCGCAAAGCCGCGCGTTCCTCGCGCCGTCTTTTGCCGCGATCGAAGGCGGCCTGACCGAGCGTCCGACAATGGCGGCGCTGCGCCGCTCGCTCAATCGGTGGCGCGGAGCGGCGCTGAGCGTCGGCGCGGTGGCGGCCTTGCTGGCGATTTTCGTCGCCGACCGTGAATTATTCCACCACAAAAGCGTGTTGCCTTCATACGTGGCGGTGGTCAATCGCGGCGGCGATCACCCAGCGCTTATCGTTCGCGTAGATCTTGGCTCCGGCAATGTGTTCGTGCGCCCTGTTGCTGTCGAAGCCCCGTCCGGCAAAAGCCTGGAGCTTTGGTATATCGACCAAGGCAAGGCACCAAAATCAATGGGCGTCGTGGCCGGCGACGCGATCAAAATGCCGTTGCCTGCCGGACTGTCGCTGGAGAAGGCGACGTTCGCCGTGACAGTTGAGCCCGAAGGCGGCTCCCCCACGGGCGATCCGACGGGCCCAGTCATTTATTCCGGACAGCTCATCAAAGAGTGAGCCGTCTGACCGGCGGTTCACACGGCAAATGCCCATTCCTCCCCGCTTGTCTTGAATCGTGTTTTGGCGAGGTTTGCTTACGGCCGATAAGGCGCGTCACGCCCCCTCGCGATTTACCCCCTCTATTGCCTAGATAAATTCATCACATAGCGTGATTGTTTGCGCTTTATCTGGAACAAAATCCCTTTCTTGTTAGATTTTTTCCCTCAATATGCGCAATGCGCAGGGGGAGGAAAGTCGTTTTGCACAGCATTGAAAAGCCATGCCTTGCAAACCCTGTCATCGCCGATCGTCAAACGAGCCGCCTCGCCGACCTATCTCGCCGGTTGATTGCCGCGAGCATCGCCGCAGTTCTCGTGATCGTTTCGTCCGCCGGGGCCAAAGCGCAGGAGCCGGAAAGCCAGTCCGAGAGGGGCATCGACACCAAAAACATGTTCGGGTTCACATCTGGCACGGATGTGGGGCTCGCGGGCGAACGTGAGCTCGAATTAGAGACCGATTTAGCGTTCCAAAAACGCGCCGGGTCGTATAACGCCGTCGAGCAGAACGTCATCTTCGAGTTCAGTCCTAGCGACGCGTTCGAAATCGACGCCACGCTTCTTGGCGCCTATGATCAGATCTCCCGCGTCGATGGACTAGCTAATCGCACCGAGGCCAATTTCGACGGCTTGGCGACGAAATTCAATTATGTTTTCGTTCAACGCAGCCCAAGCTCTCCCATAGGTCTAACAGTTTGGATCGAGCCAGCCTGGACGCGCATCGATGACGCCGGCAAACTGAATAAGGGTTTTTCGGCCGAGACGCGGATTATTCTCGATACCGAACTCGTCCCGGATCGACTGTTCGCGGCGCTCAACCTCATCTACGCGCCGCAAATCTCACACGATTTCGGCGCGCCGGGCTGGACGAGAAGCGCCGATCTTGGCGTCAGCGGCGCTTTGGCCTACGCTCTCGAAACCAACGTCCTGCTTGGCGCCGAACTCGAATATTTCCGCGCCTATAATGGATTGACGTTCGGGACTTTCGCCGGCAATGCCCTTTATTTCGGCCCGACCTTATATGTTCGGGTTAATAAAACAGTTTTCGTCGGGGCGGCCATCTCGACGCAGATCGCAGGCAACGCCGCGGGCGATCCAAATCATCTCGATCTCACTAATTTCTCGCGGAACAAGGCGGAGCTCACGATCGGGATCGAATTTTGACATCAGGCGAAGGCTTTTCTCCGCCGCAAAAATCCTGCATCGTCGCGCCATGCCTGAACCTGCGGCGACCAATGCGCCGGAACTGACCGTCAGCGAATTATCCAACGCCCTGAAGCGAACCATCGAGGATCGTTTTGGCTTCGTGCGGGTGCGCGGCGAGATCTCCAACTATCGCGGGCCGCATTCCTCCGGTCACGCATATTTCTGCCTCAAGGATCAGACCGCACGTATCGACGCCGTGGTCTGGAAGGGCGTCCTCGGTCGATTGCGCGTGAAGCCGCAAGAGGGCCTCGAGGTTATCGCCACCGGAAAAATCACGACCTTTCCCGGTAAGTCGACGTACCAGATCGTAATCGAGGCGATTGAACCGGCTGGCATCGGCGCTCTTATGGCGCTTTTCGAGGAGCGTCGCCGCAAACTCGCCGCCGAAGGTCTCTTCGATGAAGCGCGCAAGCAATTGCTGCCGTTTCTGCCCCGGCGGATCGGCGTCGTGACTTCGCCGACGGGCTCCGTCATCCGCGACATTCTGCACCGGATCGCGGATCGCTTTCCGCGTCCGGTTCTGGTCTGGCCTGTGCGCGTTCAGGGCGAGACGTCGGCTGCCGAAGTCACGGCGGCGATTGAAGGCTTCAATGCGCTGCCGGACCACGGCCCGTTGGCGCGGCCCGATGTTATCATCGTCGCGCGGGGCGGCGGCTCGCTGGAGGACCTCTGGAGCTTCAACGAGGAAATTGTGGTGCGCGCGGTTGCGCAAAGCCTTCTTCCAATCATTTCGGCGATTGGACACGAGACGGATTGGACCTTGATTGATCACGCCGCCGATCTGCGCGCGCCGACGCCGACGGGAGCGGCGGAAAAGGCCGTTCCCGTGCGCATGGAGTTGGCGGCGGCGCTCGCAGATCTCAGCCGCCGCCATAATGGGGCGACGTTCCGTCTCCTCGATCGCCGCCGCGGCGAATTCCGCGCTCTCGTGCGCGCGCTGCCGCAAAGCGAGGCTATTCTCGCCCTGCCCCGCCAACGTCTCGACAATACGGCCAATCGCTTTTCAGGCGCGATTCTGCGCGGGCATGATCGCCAGCGCATTGGCCTCGCGCGACTCTCGCATCGCCTCGCCCAACAGTCGCCGCAAGCCAAAATGGGCCGCGCCAGCGAACGGCTCATCGCGCTCGAACAAAGAATGCGCCGCTGTCTCGAAATCGGCAACGACCGGCGAGCGCAGGCTGTACGGCAAACCGGATTGAGACTGGCCAATGCGCGTTTTGCAGGAGCCAAAATCGCGCGCGAAAGAATCGCAGCGGCGCGCCATCGTCTGAATGGCCTGGCGCAGCGCCTGGCGCATAGTTTTCGCACGCAGATTGCGGCGCGGCGGGCTGAAATCAGAACTCTCGATCAATTGCTTGGCAGCCTCGGCTATCGACAGGTTCTCGCGCGGGGGTTTGCTCTAGTTCGAGACGCGGATCAGCGGCCTTTGCGGATGGCCGCCGAAATAGCCGACGGCGCGGTTCTCGATATTGAGTTCTCAGATGGTCACAAGGCGGCGGTCGCCGGGCCAGCGGCAGGCGCGCCGGGACGCGGTAGAGGCAAAGTCTCGAATGGCGGAACCGAGACGAAAAAACGTGAGCAAGGATCGTTGTTTTAGGCGTTGCGCCGCGGCAATCCGCATTGTTACGCCGATGGAATCTGCTTAAGCCAAGCGCGCAGGGAATTTCGGTCGACCGCGCCCGCGCGCTGAGCGACGATGGATCCGTGGCGAAATACCATCAGTGTCGGAATGCTGCGGATGTTGTAGCGCGCGGCGAGATGCTGTTCCGCCTCCGTGTCAACCTTCAGGAAACGAAAGCTCGGCTCAAGCTCTGCGGCGACTTGCTCGTAGGCCGGGGCCATCATTTTGCAGGGTCCGCACCAATCCGCCCAGAAATCCACCACCACAGGGATGTCGCTGCGGTTAATTTGTTTGTCGAAAATGGCCGCAAATGGCCTGCTTCGCATCCCGATCCGCTGGAACG
Organism: Methylocella sp.; assembly: GCA_037200525.1. NCBI lineage: Bacteria > Pseudomonadati > Pseudomonadota > Alphaproteobacteria > Hyphomicrobiales > Beijerinckiaceae > Methylocella > Methylocella sp. Next base: position 3,184,182 of record JBBCGG010000001.1, read on the forward strand.
CGATTGACGCTTTGACAGTGGACGCAGACGATGTTCTTGGCGGCTGCAGCCATATCTTGCAAACTCCTCAATTATGCGGCCGTTAGCCTTGCGCGTGCGTTACGCAAAAACCAGCGGCATCGGCTCCATGTGGATCTTCCCGATCCCGCGACGGCGCAGCGCCTCGACGAGTTGCGGTCCCGGCGGCGTCTCGCCGGTGAAAAGGGCGCAATTAGGCGCCTCCGTCGGCGAACGGGCGGAATTTGAACGAAGGCCGAGGTCCTCGGAAAGGACATGGTCGGTGCGGCGGGCGATTGCCGGCGCCGGGTCGATCCAGGTCACGGGCCAGGGAGCCAGCCGCTCCAACTGCCCGATTAATAGGGGATAATGGGTGCAGGCGAGCGCGATGGCGTCGGTTCGGCGTCCTTCGGCCTCGACAAAGGCCGGGACGATTTCCCTCAAGATCGCTGCGTCCGAAGGCGCGTCTCCCTGCATAAATGCCTCCGCGAGGCTGGCGAGGGCGGAAGAGCCGACCAGCGTCACGCTGCAATCGGCGGCATAGCTGCGCACGAGGTCGCGAGTGTAGTCGCGCGCGACGGTGCCGGGCGTCGCCAGAACCGAAATCAGCTTTGAGCGCGATTGGATCGCCGCCGGCTTAATTGCGGGCACCGTGCCGATAAAGGGCAATTGCGGAAAGCGCGCCCGCAAATGCGGCAGCACGAGGGTCGAGGCCGTGTTGCAGGCGATGACCGCGACATCGGGCGCATAGTTCGCAATCAACCTCTGCATCACCGCTATAACCCGCGGCGCCAAAGCCGCTTCCGGCAAGGCGCCATAGGGGAAGCCGGCATCGTCGGCGGCGTAGATGAATTTCGCATCAGGCCGCAACAGCGCGATTTCAGCGAACACGGTCAGGCCGCCAAGGCCGGAATCGAACACGAGAATTTTGGGCGAGTGAGCCATGCCGGCAACCGAATCCATTTTTCAGCGCTTTCCTTAACCTGTTCCGGCGACAGGATCGACTCGCAGGGCCAACCGCGAGCTGAACATGCAAGCGCACGAATGGTTAAAGGACCTTTGATCGGAATGAAACAAGACGCAAAGATGGCGAATGTCGCCAAAACAACGCGCTGAGGTTCGATCGGGGCTGCTGGAGGCTGCTACTCAGCCTTCCTCATCGGCGACTAAGCGATCCGCGGCTTCGGTTATGTCCCGCGTGCCGCGCTTGCCCTTAACGCGCGGTCCTTCCACCAGCCGCACGATCATGCCGCGCAAGGTGCGCACGTCTTGCTCGCTGAGGCTGAAGCGATGGAAAATATTGCGTAGATTTCGCCGCATGACCGGCCCCTTTCCCGCCGGCCGAAAGAAGTCTGCGCGATCGAGTTCGTCTTCGAGATATTGAAAAAACGAAAGCACCATTTCGCGCGGCGCGGCGGGAGAGCGCTCGTCCATCTTGAAAGGGGCCTCCGCCGCCGTCGAGGCTCGCATCCATTCATAGCCCGTCAACAGCACCGCCTGCGCCAGATTGAGCGAAGCATAGGCCGGATTGACGGGAAAGGTGATGATCGCATCCGCAACCGCCACTTCGTCGTTGGAGAGGCCGGTGCGCTCGGGGCCGAACAGAACGCCGTGTTTTTCTCCCCGCGCGATCCCGCGCGCCGTTTCCGGCATGGCCTCCACGGGGGTCAGAATTGGCTTATGCTGGCCGCGTTCGCGCGCCGTCGTCGCATAGACGAAATTGAGGTCCGCGACCGCCTCTTCCAGCGTGTCAAAAAGCTTGGCAGCCTCGAGGAGATGCACAGCTCCGGCCGCGGCGGCGTTGGCTCCCTTCTTCAAGGCTCCGGTCCGGGGCCAGCCCTCGCGCGGCGACACGAGACGAAAATCGGACAGGCCGAAATTGGCCATGGCCCGGGCGCACATTCCGATGTTCACGGCGAGTTGCGGCCGCACCAAGATGATCGTTGGGCCGCCTTCGAGATTAGTTTTTGTATGATTTGTTCCAGCGCCTACCATGGGGCGAATGTTCCTGACCTTGATCGGGGCGGCGATGATCCGCAATCGGCGGGACGCCCTCTCAGCCGCTTATCTTAAGATCAGAGCTCAGAATCCGCATCTCATAGGAACGATCGGCTTCGGTCCTTTGCAAAACCGCGAAGACTCCCGCCACGGCTTTGTCGCTAGCGCTGATCAAATCGCCTCCATTACAAAGATGCGCGACGAGCAGGCCAGTGAAAAGATCGCCGGTGCCCGACGGTCTGATAGGGAGACGCGGCGTCGCAATGCGGTGAACGAGGGCCCCATCACAGACGATGGTCTCGACGTGCCCCGCTGGCGTGTCGTTGAGCGCGCATCCCGTCACAACCGCCCGCCCAGTTCGGCGGCGCAGCAGCGCTACGGCCATCTGCAACGCGCCCACATCTCGTGCGGGCATTCCAGCCAAAAGCTCCAGCTCGAATTGATTTGGGGTGATGATCGAAGCTTCCGGGACAAGTCGGTCGCGGAACAAGTCTGGCAGTCCGGCTGAAACGAAGACGCCAAGATCGTCATCGCCGATGACGGGATCGCAGACGTAAATAAGATCAGGATTTCGGACCCGCGCGCGGTCGACGAATTCAGCCACAGCGACCCCAATCTCATGAGAGCCGAGATAGCCGGTCACCAAAACTTGAGCCGCCTCGACCAGGCCGCGCTCCTCGACGCCGAGCAGCAGGTCAGCCACGAGATCGGCATCGAGCACGCGACCGCGCATGGTGGGATAACCCGGCTGATTCGACAGCAATGTCGTCGGAACGGCGGCGACGGTTAGCCCGAGCATCTGCATCGGCGGCGCCGCGGCGCTATTGCCGACATGGCCGTGGACAACCTGGCTTTGGATCGAAATGACGATGGGGCCAGGCCCGATCGATCCCGCCGGCTCGGGCGCTGCTTTGATCGAGGGCATGGGCATTTTATTGGTTGGAGTCGGAGGCGCCCGCCTTTGGCGCGACGGCCCAGGGCTTGGCTGAGGCCTTCGAGCGAATCGCGTCAGGCGTTTGCATTGCAATGTCCAAGGTGGTGCGGGCGGTCGGAATCGAACCGACACTCTGTCTCCAGAACCGGATTTTGAGTCCGGCGCGTCTACCAGTTCCACCACGCCCGCTCGCTAAACCTTTTCGATCGACTCAAAAAGGTTCAACGCGTTTCGCACGCTCTTCCGTTATCGGATTGTGATCCGCCCCGCAACCTGGCGCGCTAGATCGAGCGCAATTTTTGCGACTGCGCCTGGCCGCGCAACCGCTTAGCGCCAGTCCCGGATATCGACAAAGTGACCGGCGATCGCCGCCGCCGCCGCCATCGCCGGGGAGACGAGATGGGTCCTGCCGCGAAAACCCTGCCGCCCCTCGAAGTTGCGATTCGAAGTCGAAGCGCAGCGTTCGCCCGGCGCGAGACGGTCCGGGTTCATCGCAAGACACATCGAGCAGCCAGGCTCGCGCCACTCGAAACCAGCGGCCTTGAAGATGACGTCGAGACCTTCGGCTTCAGCCAGATGCTTGACGAGGCCAGAGCCCGGCACGACCATGCCGTTGACACGGGCCGAGATATGCTTGCCCTCGACCATTTTGGCGGCGGCGCGCAAATCCTCGAGCCTGCCGTTGGTGCATGAGCCGATGAACACGCGATCGATTGCGATATCGGTGATCTTCTCGCCGCCCTTCAGTCCCATATAGGCGAGCGAGCGAGCAATGGAGGCGCGTTTGCTCTCGCTATCGCAAGCGTCTGGTTTTGGCACCACGCCGTTGATCGTCGCAACATCTTCCGGGCTGGTGCCCCAAGTGACGAGCGGCGGCAGGCTTGTGGCGTCGAGGCGGATTTCCTTATCGAAATGCGCGCCCTCATCGGAATGCAAAGTCTCCCAATGAGCCACGGCATCGTCCCAGGCTTTGCCCTTCGGCGCCTTGGGCCGACCCTCGAGATAAGCAAAGGTTTTGGCGTCGGGCGCGATCATCCCGGCTCGAGCGCCGCCCTCGATCGACATATTGCAGATCGTCATCCGGCCTTCCATGGACAGCGCGCGGATCGCCTCGCCGGCATATTCGATGACATGGCCGGTGCCGCCCGCCGTGCCGATCTCGCCGATGATCGCCAGCACGATATCCTTGGCGCTCACGCCATCGGGCAGAACGCCATCGACGGTGACGCGCATATTTTTGGCCTTGGATTGGATCAAGGTCTGGGTAGCCAGCACATGCTCTACCTCGGACGTGCCGATGCCATGCGCCAGCGCGCCGAAGGCCCCATGCGTCGATGTATGGCTATCGCCGCACACGATGGTTGCGCCTGGCAGCGTAAAGCCCTGTTCCGGACCAATGATATGAACGACGCCCTGACGCTGGTCGAGTTCGTTGAAATATTCGATGCCGAAGTCTTTTGCATTGGTCGCCAGCTGCTCGACCTGAATGCGGCTTTCGGGGTCGTGGATGCCTTGCGACCGATCGGTCGTCGGAACATTGTGATCGACTACGGCGAGCGTCTTTTCCGGAGCGCGAACGGAACGGCCGGCAACACGCAACCCCTCAAACGCCTGCGGGCTCGTCACTTCATGAACGAGATGGCGATCGACGTAAATGAGGCACGCGCCATCCGGCGACTGATGAACCAGGTGATCGTCCCAAATCTTGTCATAGAGCGTGCGGAAAGTTGCCATTTGACGAACCTATGATGCGCCGGACGCGCGTTTTCTAAAAAAAGATGGAAGCGACAGTTCTTACTCGCAACATTTCATGCGGAGAAGTACCTTCGCTGATCTGCTGCAGGACATATAAGTTCTAAGTTCGGAGAAACCCATGCGCCCGCCGGTTGCGCCCTACCTGACTGTCTCCCCCGCCCTGGCGGCAATCGCCTATTACACAACTGTCTTCGGCGCCACACAGAAAACCATCATGCCGTCTTTCGACGGGTTGCGAATCATGCATTGCGAGCTGTCGATCAATGGCGGCTCGATCATGTTGGCCGACGCCTTCCCAGAGTTCGGCCAGACGCGGATGTCCGTCCCAGGCGAACTTGTGACCACTTCCGTCAGTCTCGAATATCCAAAGGCCAAAGACGTCGATGACGTCTTCGCCAAGGCGACAGGGTTAGGCGCCAAGGGCGAAACGAGCCCAACCCAATCGTTTTGGGGAACCAGGGTCGCGACCTTTCGCGATCCGTTCGGCCACCGCTGGATATTAAACGGCCCGCTGAAATGAATTAAGCGAGCCGGTCAACGCATACAGGCGATATAATTCGCGTTAGTTGAAAGGCAACCCGCGAGCCGGCGTCTATTCTGCCGCAGGCGGAGTTTCCTTGGCGAGCCTTGCCGCAGCCTTGGCCTCTTTCTTGACGGCCTCGCGCGCAGCCTTGGCGGCGGGGGCCTCCATCTTCTCGGCGATGCGGGCCGACTTGCCGCGACGATCGCGCAGATAATACAGCTTTGCGCGACGAACCTTGCCGCGGCGGATCACTTTGATCGAATCGATATTGGGCGAGAAAATCGGGAATACGCGCTCGACGCCTTCGCCGTAGGAAATTTTGCGAACCGTGAAGCTCTCGTTGAGGCCGCCGCCGGTGCGGGCGATGCAGACGCCCTCATAGGCCTGCACGCGCGTGCGGTCGCCTTCCTTCACCTTAACGTTGACGATCACTGTGTCGCCCGCTTGAAAGTCCGGGATCGTTTTTCCGGCCGAAATCTTAGCGATCTGCTCGGCCTCGAGTTGAGCGATAATGTCCATAAGTTCAAACCTTGTCGTTCCGCCAGATTTTTCCGGCGAGCGTTTCGACACGCTGTTTTCAATTGGAAAGAAAGTATCTACACGAGACAATTGAGCTTGTCGAGGCTGCCGAGAAGCCGTTTTGACATGTGCTTGCCCTCGTGACGCAGGCTTTGCCGCCGCCTTGGAACGATAACGCGCCTCGATCTCAGGATCTTATCCGATCCCCTCAACGGCAGCCCATATTCTCGCCAGATCTTCCTGCCGCGACAGGCGGTGATCGCCATCCTTGATAAGCGTTAGCGTCGCCGGATCGCCGTGCAGATGCTCAATCAAGGTCAAAGCATGACGCCAGGGTACATCTTCGTCTTGCATCCCTTGCAGAATGTGGACGGGGCAATGGCTGCGGATCGTCGACTCGAACAGGAGATGGGAGCGGCCCTCCTCGATCAAATTGCGCGTGATCGGATATGAGGCAATGCCATAACGCGATGGCCGCAACCAAAGTCCTTCATTTTCAATTTTGACGCGAGCCTCATCAGTCATGGATGCCCAGAGCAGCGCCTCGGTGAAGTCGACGGCCGGCGCGATCAGCACAAGGCCGCGCAATCTCCCCGCTTCACCGCTGGCGAATAACGCCCGCGCGGCGAGCAGCGCCAGCCATCCGCCCATAGACGACCCAACAAGGATTTGCGGGCCCTTGGTCAGCGCTCGAAGGCCAGCAAGAGCTTCCTCAAGCCATATGCCGATCGCGCCCGCCTCAAATCGACCCTCCGATTCGCCGTGCCCGGAATAATCGAAGCGCAGATATGCCCGCCCGTTTGCCGCCGCCGCGCAATCAAGATGGCTCGCCTTTTCCCCGCGCATAGTTGAGTTGAATCCGCCAAGCCAGACGATGCCCGGCAGCGCTGCGCCATCTCCATGCGAAACGCGACGCAAATAGGCGATGCTGCGCGCCAGCGCGGCCTCCCCCACCGTGAGGAATTTTGGTGGGCCGTCCGCTAAGGCGCCATCGATTTGTAGAGGCTGCTCTTCCACCGTTCCGTACGCGCGTCTATGCTCGCTCGATCCTGGGTTTTCTCGAGAATGTGGTTCCGCCTTGCAGCCCTCGTTCTTTGAACGCAGCCTCGCCTGATGTCGCCAGCGTCCGGCGCGCCTTTCCGCGACAGAGCCGCGCATCCTCTCGCTGGCGTCACCGTGCTTCAGATCATTCCGGATTTGCAGCCAAGCTCGGCGGCGCGCGCGACGATTGACATGGCGGCGGCCTTGAGCCGCATCGGAGCCACGGCTCTTGTCGCCTGTCAAGGCGGTCGCATGGTGAGCGAACTGCAAGCCAAGGGAGGCGTCTTTACGCCGTTTCCCGCCAAAACCAAAAACCCTTTCGCGATGGTTTTGAATGCGCGCCGGCTGGCGCAATTGATCAAGAGCGAGCGGGTCGACGTCGTGCATGCCCGCTCGCGCGCCCCGGCCTGGGTCGCCTACGGCGCGACGCGTCTGACCAAGACGCCTTTCGTGACCAATTTTCAAGGAGCCTATGCGGGCGGGGGCGCGCTCGCGGCGCGCTATAATTCGATCATGGCGCGGGGAGACGCCATTATCGTCGATTCGGCCTTCGCGGCCGCGTTTGTGGCCAAATTTTACCCCGCAACAAAAGAGAAAATCCACATCATTCGCGGCGGCGTCGATTGCAGGCTATTCGCGCCCAAAGCGGTGGCGCCGGCGCGGGTCCAGGCTCTGCGGCGGGCTTGGGGCTCGGCCCCGGACGAACGGGTCGTCTTCCTTGCGGCGGGAGCGCGCGCGTCGAGCGGCCACAAGGTCCTCATTGAGGCCGTGCGCCTGCTGACAGCGCAGGACGCAGGCCTCGGCGGATTGAAATTCATCCTCGGCAGCGATGAGCATGGCGGCCTCGCGTTCGCCAAAGAGATTGACGCCGCGATCGCCAGGGTCGGGCTGCATGACGTCATGCGCCGAGGCGGCCTTGGCGCGGATCGGCCGGCGGCGCTTCTCGCAGCCTCGGTCGTCGTCGCTCTTTCGATGCGGTCAGAGAGTTTCGCTGGATTAGCCCTCGAAGCGCAGGCGCTGGGCACGCCGGTGATCGTCGCCGATGCTGGGGCCGCGCGCGAAACCATTCTCGCGCCGCCCGACGTAGATCCGTCCTCGCGCACCGGCTGGGCCGTCCCGGCGGGCGAAGCGGAGGCTCTCGCTAACGCCTTGATGGATGTTCTCAGCCTCGGGGCCGCCGCAGGAGATCGGTTTTCGTTGCGAGCGCGGGCGCATGTCGAGGCGAATTTTTCGATCGAGCAGATTTGGGCGCAGACGCTCGAGGTCTATCTCGCCGCGCGCGGCGGCGGACAATGACCGCTGCTTTCACCCAGTTGGGCTAATTTGGAAAAGCAAGAGCGCTCCTGGAAGTCAATCTCATTGACTTCGGAGGATAATAAACCGATGTTTTATCTGAGTCCGGTATGGATTGCGATCCTAAATTGCGCGATTCGTCGCCCTGCCGGATTTGATCAACCAATGTAAAGGAGACAATGCCATTCGCCGTCCGATGAAAGCTCCCCCGGTTCCGCAGAAGGACGGGCCACGCATCAACCGAGATATCCGCGCTCGCGAAATCCAGTTAATCGATGCAGAAGGCCAGAACCGCGGCGTTATAGACACCCTTGAAGCGCAGCAAATCGCCGACGACGCGGGACTTGATCTCGTCGAGATCGTTCCGACCGCCAACCCGCCGGTCTGCAAGATTTTGGATTACGGCAAGTTTCGCTTCCTTGAGCAGAAGAAATCCGCTGAAGCGCGGAAGAAACAGAAGATCGTTGAAATCAAGGAGATCAAGCTCCGCCCCGGTATCGACGAACATGACTACGATACCAAGATGAAGGCCGTGCGCCGGTTTTTTGAAGAGGGCGACAAGGTGAAGGTCACCTTGCGGTTTCGCGGTCGCGAAATGGCGCACCAGGATCTCGGCTATCGCTTGCTCGAGCGGGTTAAGACCGAGACGACGACGATCGCCAAAGTCGAAGCTGAGCCCTCAATGGAAGGGCGTCAGATGGTGATGGTTCTGGCCCCGAAATAACCGCTAGCCGCGACGACCCTAGAGGTCTGCGCTGCGGGCACGCCAGACGGACTGAGGAGGCGGCCTTCAACTTGGTCGCTTTTCTCCCCAGGCGTCCGCCCTGCCCTATCGGTTTCTCACAGCGGGCGCGGTGAGATGGCCGAAGGTTTGTACCACCTTCTCATAGACCGCGCGTTTGAAGGGAATGATCAGGTCGACGAGATGGTCGATCGGCTCCCACCGCCATGCGTCGAATTCCGGTTTTTGTCCGCCGGCGGGCGTCTCGATGTTGATCTCGCTTTCGTCGCCGTCGAAACGCAGCGCGAACCATTTCTGACGCTGGCCCTGGAACCGCCCTTTCCACGACTTTCTGGAAAACTCGTCGGGCAGATCGTAGGTATACCAACCGGGGGATTCGGCGAGGAGCGTTGCGGACAGGACGTTGGTTTCCTCCCTCAACTCGCGCAATGCCGCCTGCAAGGGATCTTCGCCGACGTCGATTCCGCCTTGAGGCATTTGCCATTCATGTCCCTGGCGCAAATGCTCCGGTAGATTTTTTTTGCGCCTGCGCCCGACAAATACCAGCCCATCGCGATTGAGCAGCATAATGCCGACGCACGGACGATAATTTCCGGCTTGCATCACCTCACAACCCCGCCGCTTGCCCTGACCGACGACCGGAGCGACTACAGCCCCGCGCCCCGCTGATTTGATTTGGCCGTCGCGAGATGCAGCCCAGCCATCCGCGAAGCTCCATGTCGCCTCGAGGCATTAGGCCTGCGACAAGGGCTCATAAATTATCTAACAGACACCTCCAGAGCGCGATTTTCCAGAGGAACCGCGCGCTCCGGGGGAGATTCTATCGACCGGCCATCATCCTTAATTCGGAACTTTGACCGGTTCTCCGTCCGGCGTCGAAGCCGGGGCCTTGTTGTTCGACGTCTTGGTGATGCCTCGCAGGAGGTCTTCCGCGGCAATCAGTTGCTTGTCATCTTTCGGATTCGGCGGGACATAGGCCTGCGATCCGCCCTTTTCGTCGTCGCCATTCTTCAGATGACCCTTGAGCGCAGCTTCGCCTTTGGTGTCGTCCTTGCCCTTAAGGTCATCCGGCACGTCCTGCAACACGACAATATCTGGATCGATGCCCTTGGCCTGGATCGAACGTCCGGAAGGCGTGTAATAGCGCGCCGTCGTCAGCCGCACGGCTCCATTATTCTGGCCGAGCGGGATAATCGTTTGCACCGACCCTTTGCCGAAGGAGCGGGTGCCAAGGATTGTCGCGCGCTTGTGATCCTGCAGGGCTCCAGCGACGATTTCCGAGGCCGACGCAGAGCCGCCATTGATCAGAACCACGAGTGGCTTGCCCTTTGAAATATCTCCGGGATGAGCGTTGTATCGCATCGATTCATCGGCGTTGCGGCCGCGCGTCGAGACGATCTCGCCCCGATCGAGGAAAGCGTTGGAGACCGCGATCGACTGGTCGAGCAGACCGCCGGGGTTGTTGCGCAGGTCCAGAATATAGCCCTTGAACTTATCGGCCGGTATGTCGGCCTGGAACTTCTGGATCGCTTCCTGGACGCCTTCACCCGTCTGTTCGTTGAACTGGGTGATGCGGATATAGCCGATATCGTCGCCTTCCTGGTGCTCGCGGACGGATTTGATCTGAATCACGGCGCGAGTGAGCTTGACGTCCTGCGCCGTTTTGTCGGGTCCGCGCAGAATTTTCAGGGTGACGGTGGTATTGGGAGCGCCGCGCATCTTGTCGACGGCTTGGTTGAGGGTCAGCCCCTGCACATTTTCATCGTCGATCGCTGCGATGATATCGCCCGACAGAATGCCCGCGCGGGAAGCAGGAGTGTCGTCGATCGGAGTTACGACCTTGATGATGCCGTCTTCTTGCGTCACCTCTATGCCGAGGCCGCCGAATTCGCCGCGGGTCTGGACCTGCATGTCGCGGAAGCTCTTGGCGTCCATATAGCTTGAATGCGGATCGAGCGAACTCAGCATGCCGTTTATCGCCGCTTCGACGAGTTTTTGCTCGTCCGGCTTCTCGACGTAGTCCGAACGTATCTTCTCAAAGACATCGCCGAACAGATTGAGGTTGCGATAGGTATCGGAGGCGGCGGCGCGCGCCATTCCACCCGAAAACACCCGGGTTTGAGTTCCGAGCGTAACAACTGAGGCGCCCAACACGGCGCCAAGCAATACAAATGAGACCCTGCGCATCATCCGCGAACCTTTTGCAACTCCGGCTTCGCCCACCATGGGCCCGGATCGATCGCCGCCCCGTCTTTCCGAAACTCTATATAGAGGATGGGCTGCGCCGCGCCAATCGCGATGGCCGCAGCCGTCTTAGCCGAACCGTCGCCCATGACGGCCACCGGCTCCCCGGCCAGAATGAACTGCCCTAGGTTTACGTTGATCCGATCCATCCCCGCAAGGACAATATAATAGCCTTGCCCCGCATTGATGATCAAAAGTTGGCCATAGGTGCGATATGGCCCAGCATAAGCCGCCCAGCCATCGCAGGGAGAGGAGACGATAGCGCCGGTCCGGGTGGCGACTAGCATGCCTTTTTCGGCGCCGCCGAAGCCGTCTGACGCGCCAAAGCCGCGCTGAAGCGAACCGGCGACCGGCATCGGCAACAGGCCTTTGGTATCGACGAAAGCGGTCGCCGGCGCTAATCGCGCCGGATCCTGAAACGGGGCCATAGCCAGTTTGCGTCTCGCTTCGGGCGGGCTTGCGGCTGCGGCGGCCTTTTGCGCCGCATCGGCCAGGCGAGCGGCCTCCGCGCCGTGGGCCGATGCGGCGACCTCCGATTCCATTCGGGTGACGAGATCTTTGAGATTGGCCGCCTGTTTGGCGAGATCGGCGGCGCGATCGCGCTCGGCCCCAAGCGCTTGTTCGGCTGAGGCGAGCGCTGATTGGCGGGCGTCTATGAGAGCGGCCAGGCGCTGACGATCGACGTCAAGCCTCGTTACGTCGTCGGCAAGAGAGTCGCGTTCGGCGGCGATTGAGCGGCGCAATCGCAGAAGGTCAGACAGATCGGAGGCGAGCGCTTCAGTTTCCGCGCGCATTTCCGGCAACACAGCTCCCAGCATCATCGATGTGCGAATTGCGGCCAGCATATCTTCCGGCGCGACCAGCAGAGCTGGCGGCGGCTTGCGGCCCATTCTCTGCAATGCGGCGAGAACCTCGGCGATCACCGCGCGCCGGCTGGCCAGCGAACGCCGGATCGCCTCCTCGCTTCCTGTCAGCGTATCCAGCCGGCTCTCCGCCTCGCTGATCTTGCGCTCGCGCTCATCGATAGTTTGGACGAGATCGACGAGGGCGGCGGAGAGCTTGGCCCGATCCGTGCGGATTGAAGCGACTTCGGCTTCGATCTTGGCTCGCTGTTCTTGCGAGGCCTCGAGCGTATCCTGCATGCCGCGCAGTTCGAGCTTGTGGCCGCTCAGCAGCTCGGTCTTGTCGGCGCTCTTTTGCGGTCCAGTCTGCGCAACTGCGGCTAACTGCGGCGAACACAGCGCGAAAAGCACAGTCAGCGCAAGCGTAAGGCTTGTCGCTTTTGTTGCGCCTAGGTCGCCAGATTCAGCCGGAATCGCCGCCACTCGTTCTAACCTTGAAGAATTCCATGAAAACAGTCGAACATGGCCGAAGCGCGACGAAGATATTGATCAATCGCGGTGATAGGGGTGGCCTGAAAGAATCGTCACGGCCCGATAGATCTGTTCGGCCGCCATGATTCTCGCCAATTGATGCGGAAAAGTCATGGCTCCGAAGGATAGAACTAGCGAGGCCGAATCCCGAAAACGAGGGTCAAGACCGTCGGGGCCGCCGACTACCAGCGCCAGCGCAGGAACGCCTTGATCGCGCCGTCTGCCAAGCTGAAGAGCGAATTCGCGGCTGGACAAGGATTTGCCGCCCTCATCGAGCGCAATCGCCTCGGTCCCTGAGATCAGCGCCGCCGTCAGCGCCTTGGCCTCCTCGACTTTGCGATCGTCCGCCCGGCGCGCGCGGCTCTCCTCAAGCTCGCGCAGCTCTACGTTCGTAAAGCCGATGGGTCGCCCTGCCGCGCGGGCGCGCTCGATGTAGCGGTCAGCAAGTTCGCGCTCGGCGCCGGCCTTTGAACGGCCAACGCAAGCCAAGAGAAGACGCATGGCGCTGAACTCAACCGACGCGCAATTCGCCCGGCCTGTCGACGCCCCACATTTTTTCGAGATTGTAAAACTGCCTCACCTCGGGCCGGAAGACATGGACGATAACATCGCCCGCATCGATCAGAACCCAATCGCAGGTCTGCAACCCCTCGGCGCGCGGCGCCGCATGGTAGAATTCTTTGAACGCCTTGATGACGCGATCAGCCAGCGCCCCGACGTGAACGTTGGAGCGGCCTGTCGCGATAATCATGACGTCAGCGAGAGTGGTTTTGCCGTGCAGATCGATGGAGACGAGATCCTCGGCCTTCAAATCATCGAGACTCGTCAAGATGGTCCGCACGAGTGCGCCGGCCTGCGGTCCTGAAAGACCGTGAACCGGATGAAGCGGCTGTGTCGCCGCCCGTCCTGAAGTCGTGGGTATCAGTGTTCGATCCTCTTTGGGCGCCGGTCGAACGACCGGCCGCATGGTGAAGATGGCGTAGATTTCTGTCGATTGCAAACGAGATTATTTTCGGCAAGGTCAGCCGGGCTATCGGCCAAGTTCCGCCTCAAGATTTCGCCTCAAGATTTCGCTTGTTGCAAGATGCGCTTCAAGTCCCGCGCATTTGATGTCACACATAACGGCTTCTTGCCTCGGCTGGCGAGGAGACAAAAACGCTGACTAGGCGGAGACGGAAAAGCCATGATGCTGCGCCGTTCGATGGCTTTCTCCCAGGTGGTGTTTGGGTCGGCGTTCCCTATTCTGGCGGTAGTGCTGGCCTTGGTCGCCATCGTCATCCTGATGTTGCGCTTCGCCGAGAAGCCGCAAATGCTCGCCATCGCCGTTGGGCCCGCCGATGGCGAGGACGCGCAGCTGATTGCGGCCATTTCGCGGCGCCTCGAGCGCGACGGCGCTAAAGTGAGATTTTCCATTCGCGCTGTCGCTGGCCCGGAGGAAAGCGCGAAAGCGCTCGAAGACGCGAGCGCGGATCTCGCCGTGATTCGCACCGACGTCGCCATTCCGCCCAATGGCGCAACCGTCGTCGTCCTGCATACCGACATTGTGGCGCTCGCTGCGCCGCGAACGTCCGCCCTCGCCAAGGTGGGCGAACTAAGCGGCAAGCGGGTCGGCATTTTTCCAGCCACAGCCGCAAACGCTGCGCTCCTTGACGCTCTTCTCGCCGAATACGACATAGTCCCGGCGACGGTGCAGCATGTCATGCTATCGGCGGAAGATTTGCCAACCCTCATTTCTGACAAGCGAGCCGACGCGATATTCGCCGTCGGGGCGATGCGGAGCCCGCCGATTGAAGCCGCAATAGCCGCCCTCGTATCGCGAAAGCATGATCCGGTCTTGATCGCAATCGACGCCGCCGCGGGCATGGCGGCGAGAAGCCCCGCTTATCAAAAGGTCGATGTGCCGCAAGGCTTCTTTCCCGGTTCGCCTCCGCTTCCAAAGGACGATCTTGCGACGCTCGCGGTCGCATACCGCCTCGAAGCGCGGCAAAGTCTTTCGGAAGAGGTCGTCACTAATCTGACCAAACGGCTCTTTGCCATGCGGCGCTCCTTGCAGCAGGAAGCGCCGATCGCCATCGCCATCGACAAGCCCGATACCGATAAGGGGTCGCAAGATGCAGTGCATCCCGGCGCAGCGGCCTATTACGGCGATAATGAAAAGAGCTTTATGGACCTCTATGGCGACTGGATCTATATCGCCGCGATGGGTTTCAGCGGGCTCGGGTCGGGACTCGCGGCGATGTTCAGCGTAACTCGCGCCCGGGCGCGCAGATCGGCCTTGGCGCTGATCGATCAATTGATTGATCTGAAGCAGATGGCCCATACAACGACTTCGCCGGCGCGTCTTTCCGAATTGGAGAGCGGGATCGAAGATCTTTCGACAAAAGGCCTGCGCTTTGCGCGGGACCATAACTTCGACGAAGCGGGGTTGGCCGCGCTGCGGCTCGCCATTGACGAAGCCCGGCGGGCGGTCGACGATCAATATAACGTGCTCCAAGATAAGCCGGCGTTGATAACCAACGCGGCGTCGGCGCGCTCGCCAATCGGCTCCGTCCCCTCTCCAGAGAGCTAAGATGAGCACGCTATTTTCGCGCTCGGCTCGCGCGCCGAGTAGCAAAGCGCCACGCGGGAGCGCCGCGTGATCAGCCGGCAAGCGCAGCAATTCTGGACGTTCGCCGCCAATAGCCCCAAACTGAGCGAGATGCCGCTCGATCTGCGGCGGAGATCCGGCGAGCGCGCCGAGGGTCTGACCGCCGAACCGCGGGGGATTGCGTTCTCCCCCGCCCCCGAGGTCGCAGGCCTTTGGGCCGAGCCGCCCGAGCCGCAACCCGGCGCTGCGATCCTCTATCTTTATGGCGGCGGCCATGTGCTCGGCTCGCCAAAATCTCGCCGCAAGACAGCCGGGCACATTGCAATCGCGGCAAAAACCCGCGTGTTGATCCCAGCCTATCGCCTTGCGCCGGAAAACCCCTTCCCCGCCGGGGTCGATGACGCAGTCAACGCTTATGAATGGCTGCTGACGCAAGGCGCGGACCCGACAAAGACAGTGGTCGCAGGCGATTCGGCGGGAGGGGGCCTCGCCTTCGCGACGCTCCTCGCCGCGCGGGATCGCGACTTGCCGATGTGCGCCGGTATCGTCGCAATCTCGCCCTGGACCGATCTCACCTGCAGCGGCGAGAGTTATGCAAGCCGGGCGGCGGTCGACATCGAATTCACCCGCGCGTCGCTGCTTGAGACGGCGCGCTTGTACATGGGCGGCGCCGATCCCCGCCATCCGCTCGCCTCGCCGCTGTTCGCAGATCTTGCGGGTCTGCCGCCGATCCTATGCATCGCCGGCGCCGACGAAATTTTGCTCGACGATGCGCTGCGTCTCGTACGCAAGGCCGCAATAGAAGGCGTCGATGCGACCGCGGTCATCACCGCCGGAATGCAACACGTCTACCCGATCTGGGCCGGGGTTTTTCCCGAGGCCGACGCCGCGATCGCGCTTATTGGGGATTGGGTGCGGGGGAGGATAATTGCCGCCGATAGGAGGGGGCCAGAACTCTTTTAAGCCGCCCGCGCCCGATCCGCAGCAATCAGCGCCAGCCCCGACGCCACCGACTGGAACGCGTCGCCGATATGCACGCGCGCGTCGCCAAAGCGCTCGACGAACATCTTGCGCACCGCCGGCACAAACGAGGTTCCGCCCGTCAAGAACACGGCGTCGATCTCGGCGGCGTCTAGCTCCGCCCCAGTGATAGCTTCGTCCATGGCGTCGCTGATTCTTGCAAGGTCGTCCTCAATCCAGCTCTCAAAATCCTTGCGTCGGACCAGCGCGTCGATCTTGATCCCCTCGCGGGCGAAGGTGAAGCGCGCCTCCTCCTCAGCCGATAATTTCGCCTTCACGTCTCCGATTGCGCGATAAAGCTCGAAGCCAAGATCATGCTCGATCACGGTCAGAAGATCCTCCAGCATCCGAGGTTCTTCCGCGCTCAAAATCAGCTTGCGCAATTCATTGAGGGTTTGCGTTGTCTTTAGCCAGGACAATTGATGCCACTGGGCGAAGGCCGCATGGAAATAGGCCGGGATCGGCAGCCGCTTCCCGAAGGAGCGATAGAAACTCCCCTTGCCCAGCCTTGGGGCCACCACATTGTCGATGATGCGATAGTCAAAAGTGTCGCCGGCGACGCCGACGCCGCTATGGGCGAGCGGTTGCGCCTCCAAGGTCGCGCCTTTACGGGAAAAGCGCAGAACCGAGAAATCGCTCGTGCCGCCGCCGAAGTCGGCGACGAGAACGGTCTCATTGCGTTCGAGCTTTCGCGCATACCAATAGGCGGCCCCCAACGGCTCGAAGACGAGCTCGATCTGATCCATTCCCGCAAGGGCGTAAGCGCTCTTGAGCCGCTGGACGGCGAGTTCCTCGTCGGGCCGTTCGCCTGCGAAAACCACCGGGCGCCCGGCCATGACGGGCAAAGACCGCACAGCGGACTTTGAATTACGCAGCGCATCCTGGTCAAACAGAGAGCCAAGAAATGTTGCGATGAGGCGCTCGATGGTGAAGCGCTCGCCGTAAAGCCGCGTTTCCGTAAACAAGCGGCTGGCGAGATGGGTCTTGATCGACTGGATGAATCGCTGCTCGCCGTCTTCCGCAATGGCGCGGGCGATCGCCTGCGGGCCGGCGGCATGGGCGATTCTGCGACCGTCGCGCCAGAACATCAGCGCGGTGCGGAACGTATCGGTCGCGCCAAAGGCGGAAGGCCAAGTCAGGCTTTCGACATGGCCGCCGGCGAAAGCCAACGCAACGACGCTATTGGTCGTGCCGAAATCGACGCCAACGCCGATCGGAGCGCCTGCATTCTTGTCGCGCATCGAGAAATCCTTACATGTGATGAAGAAGCCATGCCGAAAAAAAGCCCGCACGGACATCTCCGCACGGGCTTATTTTTAGAGAGGCCGCGCGGCAACGCGGCCGGACGTTGCAGTCTATTCGTCAGCCGCGGTCTTGGAGCCTTTCTTCGGCACCTCTTCGCGAGCTTTCAGCGCAGCGCCGAGAATATCGCCCAGCGAGGCGCCCGAATCGGCGGAGCCGTATTGCGCGATGGCTTCCTTCTCTTCAGCCACTTCCAGCGCCTTGATCGAGACCGACACTTTTCTCGCGCGGCGATCGAACAAGGTAATGCGGGCGTCGACCTTTTCGCCAATAGCGAAACGCTCCGGCCGCTGATCCGCCCGATCCCGCGCAAGTTCATTGCGCTTGATGAAGGCGGTGAAATCGGTGCCGACGATTTTCACGTCCAGCCCGCCATCCTTCACTTCGAGGACTTCGCAGGTGACCACGGAGCCCTTCTTCAGCTCGGTCGGATCTTCGCCGGACTTCGCCGCCGCGTCGCTCGACTTAGCCGCGAACGGATCGGTCGCAAGCTGTTTCACGCCGAGCGAAATGCGCTCTTTCTCGATATCGACGTCAAGCACCTTGGCTTTGACGATATCGCCCTTCTTGTAATCCTCGATGACCTGTTCGCCGGGCTTGTTCCAATCGAGGTCGGAGAGATGAACCATCCCGTCGACATCGCCGTCGAGTCCGATGAAAAGACCAAATTCGGTCTTGTTCTTGACCTCGCCCTCGACTTCCGAACCGACCGGGAATTTCTCGGCGAACGACTGCCACGGATTGGCGAGGGTCTGCTTGAGGCCGAGCGAAATGCGGCGCTTGACCGGATCGACCTCGAGAACCTGAACTTCGACCTCCTGGCTCGTCGCGACGATCTTGCCAGGATGCACGTTCTTTTTGGTCCAAGACATTTCCGAGACGTGGATCAGACCTTCGATGCCGGGCTCTAGCTCGACGAAAGCGCCATAATCGGTGATGTTCGTCACCCTGCCCTGGAACCGCGCATCGACGGGGTACTTGGCCTCGATGCCCTGCCACGGGTCCTCAAGCAATTGTTTCATGCCGAGCGAAATGCGGTGGGTCTCGTGGTTGATCTTGATGATCTTGATGCGGACCGTCTGACCGATGGTCAGGACCTCGGTCGGGTGATTGACCCGGCGCCAGGCGATGTCGGTCACATGCAACAGGCCGTCAATGCCGCCGAGATCGACGAAGGCGCCGTAATCAGTGATGTTCTTCACCATGCCTTCAATCACCTGACCTTCTTCGAGGTTGGCGACGATTTCATGGCGCTGCTCGGCGCGGGATTCTTCGAGCACGGTGCGGCGCGACACGACGATATTGCCACGGCGGCGATCCATTTTGAGGATCTGGAACGGCTGCGGCACCTGCATCAGCGGGGTGACGTCCCGGATCGGGCGAATATCGACCTGGCTGCGCGGCAGGAAGGCGACGGCGCCGTCAAGATCGACCGTAAAGCCGCCCTTGACCTGGTTGAAGATCACGCCTTCGACCTTTTCCTGCTTCTCGAACGCCTTTTCGAGCTTGACCCAGCTCTCTTCGCGGCGGGCCTTGTCGCGCGAAATCACCGCTTCGCCGAGCGCGTTCTCGATGCGCTCGAGATAGACTTCGACCTCGTCGCCTACGCTGAGGGGACCTTCGCGGCCGGGTCCTTGAAATTCTTTGAGGGGCACGCGGCCCTCGGTCTTCAGACCGAGATCGATAACCGCGACGTCTTTTTCAATCGCGACGACGATGCCCTTGATGACGGAACCCTCGAAAGCCTCGTTCTGGCCATAGCTTTCATCGAGAAGCGCCGCAAAATCCTCGCGCGAGGGCGCGTAGGTGGAGGTAGATGCCATTTGGTCTCCTGGTTGCCCGAATTCGGGCCGCGCCGGTGGTTTAAGTTGGTTGCGCTTCTTGCCGCCGGCGTCCATCGGGTAAGTGAGAGACCACCGCTTGAAAGCGGGCCGGCGCTGGGACGGCGGAAAGAAGCAGGGTTGACCCGCTTATCTAGCAAGCGGCAGGCGTTGCGGCAAGGGGGCAGCGCAACCGAGGCGCGACGAATCAACCCGCGCCCCGGGCGACGAACTGGCCGAAAGCCGCACTAGCTCGAAGCGCTTAATGCCGCCGACCCGAAGAAATTGAATTCTCTGTGCCCAGAATGCGCTGCGATTTCCGCGGCGTACCGGGGTCATCTATTGCGACGCACTAACGTGTGGCCCTAATATTCGACCTTTTCGCCAAGGTTCGACCATTCGACAAAGCCGCCAGGATAGTGGGCCTGAATATCGGTGCGGCCGGCTTGCTGGGCGAGAGCCAAGGCCGCGAGGGATCGTCGGCCGGTGCGGCACGCCAGAACGATTCGTTTGCCCGGCTCGCTCTCCGGCAAAGCTTTGGGGTCGAAACTCTGCAAGGGGTTCAGCGCGGCGCCGGGAATGTGGCCGTCCGCAAATTCGTGCGGCTCGCGCACATCAATGAGCCGGATTGATCCATCGGCCAATCCTTGTTTCAGTTCGTCGATCGCAACGTTTTCGACTTTATTCAGCGTGGCGGACATAATTTCTCCTGGTCTTTTCCGGCTGGATTCTGAGCGATGCAAAAGATATGCGGTCGCAGTCTGTAGTTTCCTGTTATTTCACAATCCTATATGCCGGGTTTTTTCTTGGCCAGCGACAATGGTCTCCGCCGCAGCTAGGTCGGCTGGCGCATTGGCGTTGAAAAATGGATCGAACGGCTCCGTCGGCCATTCCGCATAGGCGATCTTGTAGCGTTGCGCGAACCGATCGACCTTGCGCAGATCCTCATCCACGAGGGCGCGGCGAAGATCCGTCCTGATCGATACCGGCCAGAGCGCAACCACCGGATGCGTTCCGCCGCCGGAAGCAGCGCACGCGATATCGGCACTATTTTCCTCGCGCGCCGCCTGTAGGCGAGCGACGAGATCGTCTGGTAAAAACGGCGTATCGGTTGGCGCGCTCACCGCAAAAGCAAGGTCCGACCGGCGCTCCGCGACCCAATCGAGGCCGGCGAGAATCCCGGCGAGCGGGCCTTTGAAGCCGGGCAGATCATCGGCGACGATTGGCAGATGAAAGGCCTCAAATTTTGCCGGATCGCCATTTGCGTTCAAGACGAGCCCGGCGCATTGCAAGGCCATTTTCGCGATTACGCGCTCCAGAATGGAGGCCCCCCCGATCAGCCGCAAGGATTTGTCGCCGCCCCCCATGCGCTGCGCGCGACCTCCCGCAAGCAGAATGCCAAAACAGCTCTCAGTCATCCCCGAGCCTTGCCTCCGCTCGCGCCTTCCCGTTGCGATCCGACGCTTCGAATTCCGTCATAGTTTAGGGCTGGCGCCTCGTCGAGCTTGATGCAAGCGCCGCCATAGATCCAAAGGTTCAGAACCGATACCAGAGCGCGCCGAGGGGCCCGAACTCACGTCCGGCGTTGACGCCCACAACGGTCAGGAAGGCGCCAAGTTGCGCCGACCAGGCTGGCGATAGCTCATAGACCAGGCTCGTCTGCAGTTTGTGCCATGAGCTTTGGATAAAGCCCCTCCCCTCGCCGCTCGATATGGTGCTAAAGCTTTGCAGGAGAGCAAGCAACCGCGGCGTAGGGCGAAGGCCAAGCGTCAGATCGACATGCCACTCGCCGGGCTGGTTTTGGCCATAAAAACGGTAGCCCGCCTCCGCAATTCCCGCGATAAAGATATTTTCGCCGGCCATCAGGCCCACACCGATTGCGCCAGCTCGGCGCGGCTTAAATCGTCCAAAGCCATCGTTTAAAGACACGCCGGGAGATTGCAAATCTACCTCGAACGACGCGACGCTGGCATCGGAGCGGTAGAGTCCAAACCTTGCGCCGATTTCACTCTCGCCGCTTCCGTCGTAGGATTGGGCTGCTCCCCCCGCCGAATGCTATCGTATGCGGGCGATGCGACAAGCGTCATCCAGTCGGTCAGCCCATATTCGATATAGGCGCCGAGTTCGAACTTATCATAGGACGAAACCGGGATAATCCGTCCGTTTGCGTTGAATGCGCGGCAGGAGCCAGAGAAAGTTGCGTTTGCAATGACTTGACCCGAGCCAGGCGGCTCAAGCCATGCGCTGGCAAGGGCGCATCCGGCAAATGCTGACAAGCCGGCAGTGAGCAATGAGCCGGAAACGGATACTCGGGAAAGACGCGGGATACGCAACGAAACGCCCCCAAACGCTCCGCTGAGGCGATAGCGATCGTCTCCTTATGATTGAAACATATTATCAGCGATTACGCCACATTTTTACTGCATAGAGCCAGCTGAAAATGCCCTAGGCAACTAACTCTCGTTAAAAGTTATCTTTTCGCTCTGACGCTCCCTTCGCTTGCCGAGGGCTTGACAGTGGCCGGCCGCAGGCCTAGCCCGCAGTTAGACGCTCAACAGAACGGTGGCGAGATTGCCTCAACTTATTGCTGGACTGGCCGAAATCGCCGACGGCTATGATGTCGTCTTGTGCGACGTCTGGGGCGTGCTGCATAATGGTTCGGTTGCTTTCGGGCCCGCCGTAGAGGCGCTGAGCCGCTTTCGCGCCAAGGGCGGCCGGGTCGTGCTGCTGACCAATTCGCCTGCTCCAAGCCGAGTCGTCGTCGCTCTCCTTGATGGTCTTGGCGTTTCTCGCGAGGCTTATGACGCAATTGTCTCGTCAGGCGACGTCACCGTCTCCCTGCTCCTCGAGCGCGCTGACCAAACCTTGTTTTTTATCGGCGCGAAGGAGGACACCGCGATCTTTGAAGAGGTTTTGGCCGCGCGCGGAAAAGAACTCATTCAGGCTCCGATCGAAACTGCGGACTTTGTCCTCTGCACGGGATTCATCGACTTCTGGCAGGAGACCCCCAAGGACTACGACGAGAGACTTGCGCGAATTTACGAGCGCGGACTCGATTTCATCTGCGCCAATCCGGACCTCGTCGTCGAGATTGACGGCTCGCTGTCCTACTGCGCGGGCGCAATCGCCGAGCGCTATGCGCAAATCGGCGGCAAGGTCATTCAAGCCGGCAAGCCTTTCGCTCCGATTTACGAGCGCGCGCTCGCGCTGGCGAGCGAGTTTGCAGGGGGCCCGATCGAGCGCTCCCGCGTTCTGGCGATAGGCGACGCCATGCGCACCGACATCAAAGGCGCGTTTGAGCAGGGCTTTGCGAGCCTCTTTGTGACCTCAGGCATTCATCGCGCGGAATTGCACGGGGCGGAAGAAGGCGCTGCCCTCGACGCCGCCGCTTTGCGGCAATTCGTGGAGGCTGGCGGCGTCGCGCCGACGGCGGCCTTGGCCGAATTGGTTTGGTAAAGCCCGTTTCTTTTGCGGCCGCAAGACTACTTGACGTGGGCGGCCGCGCGCGTCAATTTCGCGCCGACCTGTGGTCATAAGGCGCGCGTTGCGGGCTGTCGTCGTTCGCCCTCTCCGGCCGTCTTTCGACAATCGCAATGACGTGAACTCGAACATAATGACGCGAGCTTAAGCAAGGTCGCGGCGCTATGCGCAATCTGGCTTCGGCGGTTACAGACAGTCTGATCTCATTGGCCAATTCCCATTCCGTTAAAAATTTCATTCTGGCCGTCGATCCGCCATCGCCGCCGCGCGGGCTCGAAGGAGCCGTGGTGGCGATCGGCAATTTTGACGGCGTTCATCGCGGTCATCTCGCGGTGATCAAGCGCGCGGAGGCCCTTGCGCTGCGGCTTGGAAGACCCTGCGCCGCTCTCACCTTCGAGCCGCATCCGACGGATTTCTTTCGCGGCGAGAACACCATCTTTCGCCTCACCTCGCTCGAGGCCAAGGCGAAGGCCTTCGAGCGCCTCGGACTCGATGGGATGATCGTCATCCCTTTCGACAAGGTCATCGCCGCTCTGACGGCGGAACAGTTCGTCGAGGAAGTGTTGCTCCGTCGGCTTGACGTTCGGGCCATCGTCGCGGGCTATGACTTCCATTTCGGCGCCAAGCGCGGAGGCACGCCGGCCTTCCTGAAGGAATCCGGCGACCGACATGGATTTGAGGTCGAGATCGTCGAGCGCGTCTGCGCGGAAGGGTCGAGCGCCATCGAAGCGGCTTCCTCCACCGCCACCAGAGCCGCGCTCGAGACCGGCGATGTGGAGCACGCGGCGCGATTGCTCGGCCACCCTTTCTCGATCATGGGCGAGGTCCTGCACGGCCAGAAGCTTGGCCGCACGCTCGGCTTTCCGACCGCGAATTTACAGCCGGGTCCGAACTGTCGCCTTCGCCACGGCATTTATGCGGTCCGCGTCGAAGTCGGCCATGCGCTTTATGATGGAGTCGCCAGTTTCGGCCGCCGTCCCACCGTGGACAATGGCCAGCCCCTGCTTGAGGCCTATTTGTTCGATTTTTCGGGCGATCTTTACGGCAAGACGATTGAAGTTTTTTTCCTCGGCTGGATTAGGGAAGAGGTAAAGTTTCTGTCGCTCGATGCGCTGACGGAGCAAATCAAATCCGATGCGGCGCGAGCAAAGGAGATTTTGCAAGGCCCAACTTCCATTTGATGCGAAACCTTTTGCTTCACCAAAGATATTAGGAGTGCTGCAGAAGATCCTGTGGAATAACGAGAAATGGAAGCGATGCCATTCGCTACCGCGGTGGCGAAACTGCAATTGCTTGCTTTCTGGCCATGCCTCACCTAGGTTAAAATCTCGGTTCAGAAGCGTGTTTTAAGGCGAGTCGCCAACGTGAGTTCGGGCTTCGGCAATCCGCGGACGAACGATGCAGGGTCCGCGTCAGGTTGGGCTTTGCTTGCTGGACTCTTTGCGCTTATCCGCCCCTGAGGGCCGGCCGGGCGATTAGCCTGGGCGCTCAGGGGATGCAGCCGCAGTGAAGACAACCCCTTTCCGGATAAAGCAATGACTGAACATCCTATTGTTTCACGCGTGGAAAATGCGCGGCCCAATTCCGAGTCCGTGCTGATTTTCGACACCACATTGCGCGATGGCGAACAGTCGCCGGGCGCGACGATGTATTTCGAAGATAAGCTGCAAGTCGCGGAAGTTCTCGACGCGATGGGCGTCGACATCATCGAAGCCGGTTTTCCCATCGCTTCTGAGGGCGATTTCGAGGCCGTCTCGGCCATCGCAGAACGCACGAAAAATGCCGTGATCGCCGGCCTCGCCCGCGCCATCGAAGGCGATATCGCCCGTTGCGGCGAAGCTGTTCGCAAAGCGAGGCGACCCCGCATACACACCTTCGTCTCGACCTCGCCCATTCATTTGCAACATCAGATGAACAAAAGCGAAGAGCAGGTGCTGGAGATCATCGCGCGGACCGTTGGTCAGGCGCGCAACCTCGTCGATGATGTCGAATGGTCGGCGATGGATGCGACGCGCACTCCGATCGACTATCTCTGCCGTTGCGTCGAAGCGGCGATCAAGGCCGGCGCCACAACGATCAACCTGCCGGATACCGTCGGCTACGCGTTGCCTGCGGAGTATGAGGCCATGTTCCGCGCTGTCCGCGAGCGCGTTCCAGGCGCCGATAAAGCGATTTTCTCCGTCCATTGCCATGACGACCTGGGTCTTGCCGTGGCGAACTCGCTCGCCGGCGTTCGCGGCGGAGCGCGGCAGATTGAATGCACGATCAACGGGCTTGGCGAACGCGCCGGCAACGCCGCATTGGAGGAGGTCGTAATGGCCATGCGGGTGCGCGGCGATGCGATGCCCTATCACAGCGCGATCGACTCCACGATGCTGACAAGAGCCTCGAAACTTGTGTCGGCGGTCAGCTCCTCGCCGGTGCAATACAATAAGGCGATCGTCGGACGGAACGCTTTCGCACATGAAAGCGGCATCCATCAGGATGGCATGCTGAAAAATGCGCAAACCTACGAAATCATGACTCCCGCAACGGTCGGCGTCACCAAGACGTCGCTGGTGATGGGGAAGCATTCGGGGCGCCACGCCTTCAAGGATAAGCTGAGGGAAATGGGCTATGAACTGGGCGAGAACGCGCTTCACGACGCTTTCATCCGTTTCAAGGACCTCGCCGATCGCAAGAAAATCGTCTACGACGAAGATCTGATCGCCCTGGTGGATGACGAGATCGTTCACGCGCATGAGCGAATCAAGCTTGTCGCCTTGACCGTGATCGCCGGCACGAAAGGACCGCAGTCGGCGACATTGACGCTGGACATCGATGGCGTCGCTCATACGCATCAGGCGACTGGCAACGGACCGGTAGACGCGATCTTCAATGCGATTGTCGCCTTGGTGCCGCACAGCGCCGTGCTGGAGCTCTATCAGGTTCACGCAGTGACGAAAGGAACCGACGCGCAGGCCGAAGTATCCGTGCGGTTAGCCGAAGATGGCAATTCGGTCACCGCCAAAGGCGCCGATCCTGACACGCTAGTGGCGTCGGCGAGAGCCTATATCGCCTCTTTGAACAAACTGATGGTCAAGCGCGGTAAATCGCGCCCGAAAATTCTGGCTGGTTGAGTCGGCATGGAAAGCGGAAGGAGCCTGTCTCGCCGTTTTCCCATCGACGTTGAACCAACCGGCGAGGTTCTGGATTTCCCGACCCCCTCGGTGGGAATGATAGCCCGCACGCGAGGTCAGATATGCGTCAATTTGGAATGAAGACGACGAAATAAATAGCTCGATTATAAGAGAGTGCGCGCGTCTGTTGAGCAAGAAATCCCGCTGGACAGCGGGAGGCAGGTTTGCTAAACGCGGCCTCTGCACTCTTTCTGGGCGGCTCGCCGCACTGAAAAAGAGTTCGTTTTGATGGGCGCATAGCTCAGTTGGTAGAGCAGCTGACTCTTAATCAGCGGGTCCACAGTTCGAGCCTGTGTGCGCCCACCATCAAAATCAATGAGTTAGATGATATTTTGAGCTTTGGCGAAGCGGAGAATTGCTTCCGGGACAACGTCCCGGACAACATTCAGGCGTTTTCGCTGTTGATCACAATGCTGTGAACGGCCGCCTCGATCCTGAACCGAGATGCTTCTTTTATGTCCCACTCTATCCGCCGGCCGAGACCCTCCGCCGCGTGGCAAGTGTAAAACATCCCGGAAATTTTGATAGTGGAGCAAGAGGCATTGCGACACTTGTGACGATTGACAATTGTGCTAACGTCAGCGTCGCCACAGTGAGGCCTCACTGTGGGCCACAGCCACAGTGGGGAACCGTGGCTGTGGCTAAAGCTACGACTGCGCTGGTGGGGACCTTCGCGCGGTCTTAGTTAGCAGAGGTGTCCCCGATCAGGCTACCTGACGGCTACGACTCCGATTTCTTCTGACTTGGACCAGGCTTTCGAGCCTGGTTCTTATTGCGGCCTTGGTCGAGCCCTCAGCCGATCCGCCAAAAACTCCGGAGCACCATAGCACAATAAACGTTTCCTGTTTGTCGGGTCACGTATGCCCGCATTAAAAGCAGGCATAGATCAGCGCAGGACGCGCGGATCGACACTAACTGGAGGACGCATGATTAGGACAGTTCAACGCTTGGCCGCGGCCATCACCGCATTTGCTTTTCTACTTACCGTCCCGACTGCTATGGCTCAAGCGCAGCTGAAAACCGCGAAGGTTTGCGGCGAAGAATATTCAGCCCAGAAGCAAGCCATTAGGGCGGCCAAGGAAAAGAAGAAAGACTTCATTTCGGCTTGCCGCTCGCTGCCCGAAGGCACACCAACCCCAATAGAGGCAGCTGTAACCCCGGCTGCTCCGGCTCCTGTGCCAACCGCTCCCGCTCCAGAGCAAACGACGGTACCACCGCAGGCGCCTGCGCCCACGAAGCGCACTCAATCACCTGCGCCGAGGCCCACGAACACCGCCTCACCATCAGGTGACAGCACCTATTCTCATATGCCTCCTGGGGCGGCGCCGGACGAATTTGCGACCGAAGCGTCTGCCAAGGCTCACTGTCGCGACGCGACGGTGGTTTGGGTCAACACAAAATCGAAGGTTTATCATTTCGCCGGTACGCACAATTACGGTCACACAAAGGAAGGTGCGTTTATGTGCGAGACTGAGGCACAAGCGGCTGGCGATCGGGCATCGGAGACGGAGAAACACCCTTAGCCCGTGGCCCGCAAAGTTGGCCTGCACGCTGGCATCTTCAACATGGCTCGGTTCTTGCTCTGCTAACGTCAGGAAGCTCCTGGTCAAAGGCCGCGTTGCGGTTCCCTCCTCCCGCTTCTCCACTTAGAAGGCCGGGCGATTGCCTGGCCTCTTTTTTGGGCGCGTCGCGGGCGTTTTTCAGACAATTCCCACCCTTCAGGCCGAACCGGTTACAGCCGGCGCCCGTGCTCGGCGTCTGAACCAAACGCTTCTCTGATCCGATCGTTTCAACCGCAACGAACTTCCTCCGCGGTGAAATCGTCACGTAACACGCTTCCTCCAAAAATCGCGTATGGCTGGGGCATCAGCTCTCCTCGGTCAAAAAAGGCGGACCCAATACCGCCGCGAGCTGGGCCGTTTCGCCACCCCCTTCTTGCTGCCCGCTGAAGGCCCAACGATCGTGATCTGGCAGATCAAACTGCCCCCGCCGCTCTCTCCGGCCGGCGGGGGTTCTCGTTAACTGCTGAATGTCGGTCGAAGATGCAGGGGAAGGGTTCACAAAAACTGCGAACCAAGGCGGCGCCTCTCCTGTTTATCTTCACTCCGGCGGTAACAGCAGAAGCACGCCGAGATCATGCAATGTCTTCAATTCCTCTTCCTTGGCGTTTAGGGGCGTTCTTACTTTGAAAATCTCTCCCGCTCTCCTTTGCAGAACTTCTTTCACCACCGCGGTCACACCATTAAAATCTAGGCCGCGAGATCTCCACGCCGGCCCTGCGGCGTCAGCGTCATATATTTCAACCACCCAGGTCTGAATTGCCATCCGACTGCCCCCCAGCTGTCCGTTATCGAACGTTTACTTTGTTAAATGCGAAATGGGGCTGAAGCCGGGCGGTCGTACGTATCTGATAATCTGGGGCCTTCGCCTTGCGGCTAGCCTAAGCCGCCAAACAAAAACGGCCGGGACATGCCCGGCCGTTCGAGGTTCATAATTACCCGCCTACTGACCGCAAGTGCTTGGTGGGATGCAGCCCATCCCATTTCCCTCGCGCAAGCCACGCTCGGTGCCCACGCTGCGGCCTTCCATACCTTCGTTACCGGCCGGGCCGCGCATGCCGCCGCCACTCATGCCACCGGTTGCGCCGCCGCCGTGGCCAGCGCCGCCGACGCCTGCTCCGCCTCCAGCTCCGCTGGCGCCGACTGACCCACCGCCAGCGCCAACTCCGCCACCGGAACCGCCTGCCGCTAGAACGGGGCCGCTACAAATGACGGCCGTACTAAGCGCGATCGCACCGGCCAATATTCCTAATTTTTTCATGATTTCTCCTTGTCGCCATATCGGGCGTCACACCCTCAACTGATGCTGTGGCGGCAGGTTCCGGCCTGGATCTCCAAGACGGCCGCAAAGAGACACACAATTAATTGTAGGCAGGTTCTGTTTAGTCAGCATTGTCCCGGCGCCGGGACAAAAAATCACCAACGGCATGGAACATCACAAATTGAATTCGCCCCCATTTGAACAAGGTAGAAGTCTCCGAGAGCACAATAAGTTGTCTTGGCGCGAACTCATTCTTATGGTTACGAGAGTCTCGTCCCGGTTCAGAGTCAGTAACGACTTGGTAAGTATGCTTTTGTTGTAATGTATGGATGATGTAGATCAAATTTGGTTGATCGGCCTTGGTATATTGGCGGCGGTTGCTGTCGGGCTGGCTGTTCTCTCTACTCTTTATGACGGGCAATCCAAGTAGCCTGATTTTTGTTTAGGTAGCCAGCCACCCGCGTCGTGGCACCATTACCTACAGCTTCTGGATCTCGCGAGGTCGTCAGTGATCCGAGAGGCCAGAGCCAATAGTCCCGTGACGACCCAAATCCGAATGCGCGCCCATAGCGTGCGGTGAAGCGGCTGGGTCATGCGACGGCCCTCTCACGAATAAGGCCGGCGAGAAATTTGTCGAGCTTCTCGCGGGCGTCGTACAACCTGTCAGAAGTCATCAGGAGCACTTTGGAGGCGCAGTCAGTTTCGTGCATGCCCCCGGTAGCGCAGATCATCTGTGCGCCGTCTATGAGTTCATTGATGCTACTGAGCTCTCTTTTTAAGGCGTCAATGTCGACCTGGGTCGCTTGAGCTTTCTTCGCCATGGTCACAGCCCCTCCCGTTTGGCTTCGGTTATGAATTCGTGGAACCACGTCTTAACCGTTGTGATTTGGTCCAGCGCCATGGTGAAGAGCTCTTCCATCGCCTCCCGCTCGCCGCCGAAAGTGGTTTCGAGGCTTCGTGCCGCGAGTCCTCCGATGAGCATCAGCGATTGAGTGCGGTCGATGGCGAGCTCGGCGTCAATGTAATCGGGCCACTGACGCACGGGCGGCGCGGTTTGGGGCGTGGACGGCTTCCGGTCTTTCGATTCGAGAGTGAGATTTGGCAAGCCGGTATCGGCTGCCGGAACTGTGCTGTTCGGCATTGATTTACCTCCGAATGGTGATAATGTCACCGTATCGGGATAGGCGTGTTTCGCTTTCGCGTCAAGCAAAAAGGTGATAAAAACCCCATATGACTCCAGAGCAATGCAAAATGGCACGGGCCGCTATAGGCTGGTCCACCCGCCAACTGTCGGATATTGCCGATGTTGGGCTGAATACCGTCAATCGATTTGAGGGTGGGGGAAATACACGAGAAGGCAGTATCGACGCTATGCGTCGCGCTCTAGAATCCGGCGGTGTCGAGTTCATCCCTGAGAATGGCGGAGGGGCTGGAGTGAGGCTTAAAAGGGCGGCGGAATGATTACCGGATCCCAAATCCGTGCCGCGCGAGCCCTTTTACGCATAAGCATTTCAGAGTTAGCTGCCCGCTCGAAGGTCGCTCCTGCGGCCATCCGACGCGCGGAGAGTACTGCTGGAGAGCCACCCATCACCATAGCTAACCTGGACGCTGTTCAAAGAGCACTTGAGTCCGCAGGCGTGGAATTCATTGGAGAGAATGGCGAAGGGATAGGCGCGAGGCTGAGAATGAACGCCAACGGAAGGACGGCGTCTCTGCCGCCCGAGGATCTCAACAGCCAGAAGGACGAATAGGGCCGGCGAAGTTGGCGGTGAACGTGGGGCAAATTCTCGCAGGCGCGGTGAACCGGATTAAAGTCGATCGCGCCTCTATCCGACATTGGCCTTCTCCCTTAGCCGTTTGGCGGAAGCGCAGGTTTGACCAACCCTATTTGCTGCTCTGGCCCGTCTCGCTTCCCTGACCAGTGAAACGAGACGTTGAAGCATCATCCTGGGACTCGGAACGTCCTGATTCCTCCGCAGCAGAGTTTTGCACCTTACCCGTGCCGTTGCCGATATTGGGACGCGAACCGCCATGCGCGCCGGGCGTAATGCCGGCGTCGTTGTTGGGCACGGCGACGGGCTGGGCATAAGTTGCTACTGGCGCGAGCACCAGAATGGTCGCGCATGCTACTGCAATAGTTCTCATGGACTGCTCCTCTTCGATTGCACAGGTGATAACTGACACCTCCGAAAAAGGTTCGAACTGTCCCGTACCGGCCGGACGACCAAGCCCGCCTGTGGGAAATAGCTGAAAATCTGCACCGAGCTGAGCTCACCGCGCTGGAGCACGATGAACTTATCGCCGAGTGGATCCTTTTGACTGATAGGCTTTCATCTCAAGTTGAGACGAAAGGTATTGGGCATCGGCCGGAGGGTGGAATCAACAAAGCGTCCCGCGAATTGGGTGTCGAGCGCAACGACGCTCATCGAGCCGTTAAAGTCGCCGGTCTGTCTTCGGAGGCTAAAGACGCTGCTAGAGAGGTTGGCCTGGATGACAATAGATCCGCGCTCCTGACAGCGGCTCGCGCCGAAGCATCGCAACAGGTGTCTCACCGTCAGACACCTTGGGTGGTGATAGCAAATGATGTCGCAGAATCTGCGACATGACGTTGGAAGTAGCACCTTCACCGAAAGTTTTTAGCGGCGCCTCTTGAAGCGTGGTTTTCGGCTAACCAAATCGCTGCGGTGCGACCGTTATCCATGTTGCTCAATCCGACTAGGAGCCACAGAGATGACCGAGAAATGGTTTAAATTCACGTCTATCGGCCGCAAAGATCTGTATGGCTTTGGTACTATCGACGAAGCGGTCATTTTCGCCGAAGGACATCACACTCCATACATTCTGAGCGATCCCCAGGTTGCTGAACTCGATCTTGCAAATCGCGACGATACGTTCAGGATTCGCGACGCGCTAGGGTTCATAGGAAGACAGCCGCTCCCCGAGGGGAGACAGCCACTTTCCCAGGCGGGTCCTGCTGAGATATCTCAGAATCGCTAGTTCTTGCCCATCTGATGACGTTGGGCTTCTCCCTGGTGCTCGCCGCGTTTTTTGCGACGAGCATCAGGCTCCGAAAATCAGCGATTGCTGCTTCGCATTTTGCGAATCGCGTCGAATTCGGTTCTCTCGCAATCTGCCCTCATCGTGTAGGCATAGTCCTGGTCATTCCACTTGGTTGCGCAGTTACTGCGGATCTCCCTGAACTCCTCCGTCGGAATATCTTGCGGGCGTCCAAGCTCTGACCGGTCTTCTGTAGGCGCAGGCGTCTCTGTAAGTGGAAGCGTGTATCCCGCTGGCGGAACATAGGCGGAGCGCCCGTTCTGGATGGGGACCGAGGCAACCGGTGCTGGTGCGGGTGTGCTCTGCACCGAATTGTCCGGAGACAGAATGCGCGAGCTCATCCAGCCCTTGTGGTCCCACGGCTCTTGAACCGATTTAAAACTAATCCAAGCCCACGTGATTCCACGAAAGTCAGTCCGGATAAGTCCGCACCATTGAACAGTCGACCCTTGGCTTAACTTCCAGAGGCCATTGCCAGATAAGCTCGGGGCTCCACGAACCCAACCGAAGTCAGCCAAACTCATCGGCTGAACTGATTTTTGCACGCACGTCTCGGCAGCCGCTGTGGATGCAACGAAGGTTGGCATCAAGCACAGTGTCAGTGCGGCCCCCGATGAAATCATCTTAAGCTTATGCATTGAAATCACTCGAAATAAATGAAAATTGCTTCGCGATTTTGCGCGCCGCCGTAACCGAAGTAAAGGCAGTTTTCCGGCTAGGTCAGCTGCTGACATCAGTTGATCACCAATCACCCAAAGCGCGACAGGAATTAGAGTCGCAGATTCTGCGACTCTAATCCTCGCTATTGCGCTGCAGGGCTCATATTTCGGACGAGATCGCTTCCAGACTTGCGAAGATTGCCACCGATCGCCTGCGCGGTGTCGGTCGGGCTCGCCGCTCCATCGACATGAATGGTCACATTCTGGCTCGGCGAGTAACTGTTGTTGGTGGTGTTGTGCCAAGCATTGCTGGCCCCAGAAACGCCGAGGCCTCCAGTCTTGAACTTGTCGCGCAATCCACCGACGTCTAGGCCGCCAAAGGGGTTTTTACCCTCAGCGGCCTGCGCGCCGCCTATCCCCCAATTCTCCAGTCCAGGAATCGCTCGATAACCGGTGCCGGGTTTCGGTACGCCGGGAGGAAGCGCTCCGCCGCTAGCCACCGCCGTCGGGTTCGCCATATTGACGCCGATGGGCCGCGCACCAGCCAAGCCCTGTCGTGAGCCGATGCCGGTATTGGCAGCGCCATGCCATGGTCCCCAGCCGCCCTTTGCTGCCTCGTCCAGGGCGAAGTCAACCTGCTGCCGCGGATTCGATCCAGCCGATCGTCGACGCTGGACATGCGCCGCTCACTCTGCTTTGATGAAATTCAATTCGAATGGAGTATGCAAGACTCGAGTTGCTGAAGGGACCGAGTTTCAGCCTGTCGAATTCATGCATGCGCGCGCAGCCGATTTCGATGGCTCAAAGAGCCGAAGCGTTGAAGAAGCTAGCCGAAGCGTGGCAGCCGGTCTACGCCACCCTTGATTCCGACCAGAAGCGGCGCATGCGTTTTGTCGCGATGCATGTCCTTCATGAGTTCAAGGCGGCTGCTATGAGTCGCCGGACACAGGAAGAAGATGAGGACGAGGACTGAGGTCCGGCGGTTTCACACCGCGGGACGGAGCGCGGCCAACGTCCGTTCTGGTATGGTGGACGCAGCGGGTATTAGAGCGGAAACAACGTCGATCGCACTTTTGAGGGGGAACGAGCCATGAGAAAGTCTTTTTCCATACTCGCCGTGATCGGGGCCCTGGGGACTGGTCTCATGACCGGCAACGCCAACGCTTTTTCTCCCGCTCCACTACCTGAACTCAAGTCCGACGTTCTTCTGGTCCTTGGCGGTTGCGGCCCTGGCTACTACCCGGGCCCCTACGGGCAATGTGTGCCCCGGGGCGGGGCCTACTACGGCGGCGTCTATCGTGGCGGCGTCTATCGTGGCGGCGTCTATCGTGGCGGCGTCTATCGTGGCGGCGTCTATCGCGGCGGCGGTTATCGCGGCGGCGTCTATCGCGGCGGCGGTTATCGCGGCGGTTATCATGGCGGTTACCGTGGCGGTTATCGCGGCGGTTATCGCGGCGGGGGCGGAAGGGGCGGACGGAGATCGGACTTCCGCTTGAAGCACGATATCACTCTGCTCGGCCACATCCCCAATGGCCTCGGCTTCTATCGCTTTGTTTACAACGGCGGCAGCAAGGCCTACGTCGGAGTGATCGCGCAAGAAGTGAGAGGCGTCATGCCTGAAGCGGTTTTTCGAGGTCGAGACGGCTATTTGCGGGTTGACTACGACAAGATCGGCGTGAAATTCCAAACTTATGATCAGTGGTCGACGTCGGGAGCGCAAATTCCTGCCTCGTTGGCTCCGCCAACGCAATGATTATCTCGTCACGGGGCGGTCCACCGCATCGGACCTCAGAAACTCAATAAGATCGGTTTCGCTTTCGGACAGTTTCATTGTTAAATCCTGTGTGTGAGGGTTGGGCGATTGCTTAGGGGCCGGGCGCCGTTTGCGGAGCGTTGCTGGGGTCGCCAGTTAGTTTTTGCGTCAAAGCATCAGGAGGGGCCGAGCCCGGCTTAGCGCCGATGCAGGTCATATCTTGATACCACTCGGACCCGCGGGTATCGCCGGTACGGGTCATATAGAGGACTTTATAAACCCCATCGTTGGTTCCCAGACGAAGAACCTGATCGTTGGCCTGAGCGCTGTTATGCAGCTGGCTTAGCTGGGCGCGCTGGATATCCTGGTCATTAATCTGAAGCAGAGTATTCACTTTGACGCGCGAATTAATCAGCGTCCGAACAATGATTCCGCCAGGGGTTTCGATCGGCATCCCGATCATGCCGGTTTTAGAATTGACGATGAATGCTGAACCCGGAAGAGGCGTATTCTCCGGAACCATTTGAAGCTGACCGTTCTGCATACTCCAGGTGCAGCCCTTCGATTGCGCCAGCGTGCGAAGCAAATCCTTGGCGCCGTAGAACCAGGAGACTGCCCGCGGATACTTCGGCGTATCGAACAGGCCTTGCGGAATATAGCCGTGCGTTACCCCAAATGGGGCCATTGCCTTCAACGCCGTCTGGTAGTGGTCCAGCGGCGTGCTGCCCTTCGCCAACGTGATATTGACCACGCCAAAGTTGTAAGCGCTATCGCTGTCCTTGGCGAAAATATCGACATAGGTGTCGGTGGGATTCTCACGGCCAATCCGTGGTTGGGTTACCTCGCCTTTGAAAATAAGCCCGGCGCCTTCGTCTTCATACCCGGCATATAATTCGACGTGGTCGCCCTTGAATATCTTTTGCGCCGTCTCTTTGTTCGGGTTGTAGATCCTGCATTCCAGGGTATTGGGGGCCTGAACCGTGTCCTGCTCGATGGAGAACTTGACGCGCAAATCGGACAAATCGAGGGCGCCGCTACTGCCGGTGACCGTCAGTTTCAAACTGCGAAGCCAAGCCATGTTACTCCGTTCCTTCTCTCGTAATCGAAACGGACGACGCCGACGCTGTAATGCGCCGACGCCGTCTCTGTCGCCGACCCGCGGTCCCAATCGGAGTAGGAACGGCCTCGGCTAGCCTATCGATCCGCACGCCGGCTTCCGCGTGGTGTGCCCGGTTATCATCCGGGCCGGAACTGAATTGGCGTCGCCGACGAGCGCCGCTTCTCTGACACCACTCGCCGGCGACTATCGCTGCCAGGTGCACCCACGGCGGCGAATCTGGTGAATTACGGAAGATCAAGACGAGCACCAGCATCGTCCCGCAAGCGAGCGGCGAACGCGGCCCATGCAACCTTGCATTTTTCGGAACGATTTTGCGTCGCCGCCGAGAGCGGATGGGCGTTGTCAATGTAATTTGCGGGTCGGCGCGCCAGCTTGTCGGCCAGACCGCTTGGCGCTATCCCCCAGCTATACGCCAGCGCTCGGAGCTCCGTGCGAAGGCTGGCCGCAGCCAATTCGCAATCAAGCATGCGCGAAAGCAATGGTGATGCCTCTTCGTCGACTGCGGCTTGGACGGCTCGCTTCAATTCATCTTCCGCATCAGCACGTTTCCGCTGGGCTTCGTCGAGCTTGACGGCGAGGTGGGCAATCGTGGCCTCAAGGCTTTGAAATTGGTCATCCAGATCGCGGCGGCGACGGCTTGAACCCGTGAGGATCACAGCGGCCACACCGTGCTCAAAGTGGACGGCCCGAGCGCGGGCCTCGGCGGTCTCTGCTTCCAAAGCCGCAGAGCGTTCCTCCGAAAGAAGGGCCAACCGTTCCTTGCCGCGTTCCAATGCAGCTTCCGCCGCTTCCAATGAAGCACTCGCAGTCTTCAGCGCCGTCTGCGCCTCGCGAAGGCGGTCACGGGCAGGATATGGAGACTCGGTATCGAGCTCATCGATGCAGTATCTCGCGTTGTCCATTATTTCACACCGTAAAATTTGGCGTTCATCTCGTTAATCGAGCGCATCTCTGATGTGTTCCTGCCGATCGCATCCAGGGCCTTTTTCGCCGACTTGGTCATGGTCACGGCAGCGACGTTCGATTGCGCCACGCGTGGCTTGCGCTGCACCCTATCGCCGACGACGGACGTTGCCCGTTTGGTAATAGGGTCGACCGAGAACATGCTTTGCGGGCTGCCTTCGCCGCCCTGCA
The DNA here is from genome assembly GCA_037200525.1 of Methylocella sp. Taxonomy (NCBI): domain Bacteria; kingdom Pseudomonadati; phylum Pseudomonadota; class Alphaproteobacteria; order Hyphomicrobiales; family Beijerinckiaceae; genus Methylocella; species Methylocella sp. Next base: position 3,220,532 of record JBBCGG010000001.1, read on the forward strand.
ACGGAACCCACGCGATGAAATATTTCGTGCCGTTTTCCTCAACGATCTCGACGTCCCAGTTCTGCGTCCAGCTGCACAAAACAGCCCGTGTGGCGCCGTCCTCACGCGTGGGCATCGTCCCGCCGAGTTCGCCGGCATACTCAAGGCCGGTGTGTGACGCCCCGCGGAAGCCCCGCAGGATCTCAATTGCCGGGTCGCCGTCCTTTACATGTCGCATTCTGGCGCCGCAAAGGGGTTCTGGCTTGTCATGGGTCATTACGTTCTTAATCACTCTCGTTTTCATGCTGGTCTGCCTTTCAAAATCTATCCAATGAATGTGTGCTGCGCCCGCAAGCGCGCCGCCCGCGCTTGCAAAGCCGCCCTGGTGTCTTCGTCGAGGTCCTCTCGTCCGGGCAGCGGAGAATCGCCGCCCAACGCCTTGTCGAATTTGCCCCATAGCTCGGACCAGTTGTCGTTGCCGACAATCCGGGCCATTAATCCCGCTACGGAGGCTGCAAGGTCATCATGTCCGCCAGGTGGGTGTCCGATACTGTCCTTCGCGCCTACGCGGGAGGCGCGGCGCTCCAGCCCGCACAGCTGAGCGGCGAGCCTGCGATGATCAAGCAATTGCACCCGGCGACTGTTAAGGATCGGCAGGAAGCCGCCGAAATAGTCGCTCGTCGTCATTTCGCTGTGGCGGTAGGTGACGCCGTTCTTGCCGAACAACTCCACAGTGAATCCGGCGCCGTAGCGGTCACCCGTCACCTCATGAAGCTCATACGTCTTGAGAGCCTCGCAGAACTCAATGACGACCTCTTCAGGACTGAATGGCGGTCGCTTCTCAAGCAGTAAGTCGAGGACGCCCACATTGTCTTCGACGTGGCCTATCGCCAATGTGAAGCTGTCTTGTCCGCCTCCCGACGGATCAACGTGAGCAACATATGATCTGCCCTTCGCGAACTCGATTTGGGCAACGCCCTTCACTGTGCAGGCGTCGACGATTTCCGGCGATACGTATGACTCTAAGTCATTTCTGAAGAGACCTCCCCATTCGCTTGCGGCAACCGAGGCGTCATCTTCGTAGGCCCTGTCGATAACCGACTGCTTGATCGTCGGATTGAAAAGCTTCGTCGGGCCGTTGGCGACCAAGATCGCCGGGTTGCCGGTGGGGCCGAAGTGCTTCTGGTAGGTTCGCCACATCTCGCCCCGCCTGGCGTGCGGAGAGCCAATGCAAAACAGTTGGCCTCCGGTCGTGGCCAAGCTTGGCTTGACTGCGGCGAGGATCTCTTTATCGGGGTTGCGGCTGTCGTCCGACTGCCACATGCTTGCTTCCTCGGCGATAACCGCTACGGCGCTGAAGCCGCGGATCGTTCGAAAGGACGCCGGCCGGATTTGGATATCGACGCGGTTCTTTAATGAAATCGTGTCCGCCGTGATGCTCCCAGCCATGGCTGCGAAGCGCGGTATGTCAGTGAAGATGCCCCGCGCGAAGTTCATCAGGGTTTGCGCTTGCTGCATCGAGGCCGCCAGGATCGGCAGCACTCCGCGCTCGCCAAGGCCCAGCGCATCGCGGTGATCGCAACACGCGGCGATATAAGCCGCAATGGCTGCCGTTCCCAACGTCTTGCCTGACCTACGTCCCGCGATGACGTGGCACTCCTCCACGGGCTCCGCTGGCGCTTCTAGGCGCTTCGTTACCTCGGTGTAGATGGCCAGTTCGCTCGCTGTGAGCTTTTCGCCCATGGCGGCAATAAGCAGGACCCGCATGACGGCGAAGGAGTCGCCCCCAAGAACCGTCCCAAGCCAGCCATTGTCTGTCAGCGCCTTGCGCGCAGTGATGAGCTTCTTCACTCGGACTGACCAGTCGGAGGCCTGGAGAAATAGGTCGTCAGGAAGGCGTCGTCGCCCTTCAGGGGCTTAGCCACGCGCTGAAGGCCAAGGCCTTCCAAGATGCGCCTCAGGCCGCCAGCATGCCTATTGTAGGCATCCAGGTCTGCATCGTTGCCTAGGGACAGCTGCCCTTCGATGCGCTCCAGCTCGACCTCCAAAGTCGCGGCGCGCCTGCATAGGCTGGTCTGTGCCTCGGACAGCGATTCTGGGCCGCCGAGGTCGTCGACATGAAGAGCGAGCAAATCCTTCCATCGCCTGTACCACGGCGAGTTGCCGTCGCCCTCGATGAAGGCGCGAGTTCCATTCGTCACCGCCGAACGCTTCCGCCTCGTGGCGTCGACGTTGCGGAGTGGATTGGTTTCAGACTGCATTGGCTGGCAAACGGTTTCCATTTGTTGTCCCTACGTTGTCCTCATTGTCGTTTATCCAGCGACAACATGCAAGACTATCAGCAATACTCATTTGATATCATTGGATATAATGTTCCAAAAATATTGCTCTGAGCACACGATAAGATATCGCATGGTCTAGTCCAGCAAGCAGATTCTGCAGCCTAGAAAAAAATCAGGATGCCACCCTCGTTCCCGCGCCTAGCCCCTTTGTAAACTGGCCCAAGTTGGGCCACTTTAATCCCGCGTCTGAGGAGGCGAACAAAGCGAACAAAGCGAACAATGTTCGGAATGTTCGCGGGAAAGAGGCGAACAAAACGAACAAAAGGCCTATGGGCCTTTGTTCTGTTCGCTTATCCGTTGACCATCCAAGTGAAGGGCTCCCAGACGGCGACCTGCTTGGCGGCCAGCAAGGTTTCGCTTGCCCTTTGAAATGCGAGCTGACGAGCGCGAGGTTCGTCGGACGCGCTAATGCCGTGCCTATAAGCGCGATCTCGCCATAGGCTGAGGGTGACGCATCTAATGCCTGCCGGAATGTGGTTGGACGCCGGCGGGATTTCTCCGCATTCACCGATGGCCTCCTGAAGTGCGGCCAGCGCGATCCTGGCGCCCTTTGTCAACCTAGCGCCGGAGTCTTTCTTCGATGGTTTCTGGCCGGGGTCCCCGGCGTACACCGCGCACGAACCGAACGAGTCACCATCTTCATCAACGCCTAGAGCGATGAAACTAAGTTCAAACGGCGCGACTGCCCCTTCTTCTCCGTCCCGCGATTTTGCAAGGCAAAGCGATCGTCTGCTTGACTCTCCCGTGATCTCATCTCGGTCGGCAAGCACCGAGAGGATTGCATCGGCGGCGCCCCGGAACGCGCTCGACCCTCGAAGGCCAGTCGATGCGGCTTTGCCGTAATGGTGAACAGGGATCACGACGGCGCCGACCTGGCTGCCGATGGTGCGCAGGGCACGCATTGCGGCATTGACCTTCGCTGCGTCGTTCTCATCCTCCAGGCCAAAGGCCGCTCCGATGGTGTCGACGAAGATGGCCCCCAGTCGGACTCCGAATTCATCCCTGAAGCGAGTGTTGAGCGCCTCAAGGCTCGCTATCGTCTTCGCTAGAACGTCGGGGCGTAGTAGGTTTTCGTCTACGGCGCGCCAAGCAATTGGGAGCGCCTCTGTAATCTCCATGGCGCGCTTGGCGACGTCAATTCGGCTCTGAAGCCCTCCGGCCCCTTCGGCAGCAAGAATGACCGATCCGCAGCGCTCCTTGGCGTTATGTCCAAAAAAGCTTTTGCCGGCCGCTAGGCAGACAGACATATGGACCTCGATAAATGTCTTTCCTGCGCCCGACTGTCCAGCGAGAAAGCAAATGCCATCTGCAGGAACGAGTCCCTTGATAAGGCACGGCGCTGGGGTGTTTCTACCCTCGCCGTCGATGGTAAAATGCCAAGGGGCAACGCCGAATCTCGAGCGCATTTCATCGGTGCGCTGCATGACAGGATCACCGTAATTTATGAGGGAATCGAAGTATGGATCGTGGGTCTGCTCGCTCAATGCAGCATCCCCTCTTCGCCCCGGTCCCAAATCACTGTAGGCGTGTTCTTGCCGCGGTGCTCCGCGACCATCTCTACCCATGCGCGTTTTCGCCGCGGCTGGGTTTCAATGACCAGACTGTGCTGCCGAAAATCGCGGGCGATCTTAACCGCAATATCGAAGAAGCGACCTTCTGCCGGTGTGATAATGACAGTTACCGTGTCCGCCGCTTTGATAATGGTTGAAACTGACAGATCATGGAAGCCCGGCGCCCAGCGGCAACGGGGAGCCAAATCGAGTACGTGGCAGATCGTCGGCCGGTCAAACTCAACGTCGAATTTGCGGTCTTCAGGGTAGATGGGGATATAGTTGACCGCGCCACAGCGAGCGGCTGCGAGAATATGGCGAAGCGACGTGTCACCATCGCCAGCCATCATTTTCACAACCTCATCGATAATCTCGGGCTCTAAACCGGTTAAGATATCGGTCATGCGGCGCCTCCATTTCGGAGTTCCGCGATACGCTGACTCGCGAGCGCTGCCGACGTCACGTGCGCGGACAGAAATTTCAGCTGTCGCGCAACGCCGGCAATGTCATTGATGTTGCAAAACGTCCTTATCAGCGTCACCTGATGGTCGACGTGATTCATCCGCTCGAAAATGCGATCGAGCAGGTCATCGACACTATCGATGCTGTTCCCATTAACGGGTGACGAAACTTCGTTGCAAGCGGCGCTCATGCGTCACCGCCTAACTCGGCGACGTAGCAGCACGAAGCGATGAATTCCGTTTGGACTTCTGCGATTGGAAGTGCTATATCTCGGTAGTCAATCGCCTGGCAGCAAGAGACATCCCCGAGCCCCGCCGCGACGCCATCGCGCGCGGGGTTCGCTGTTTCAAAAGTCATCGACTATATCGCCTCCGCCATCGAGGAGCGGGCGTCGGTTTTACGAGCGGTTGGGCGACCTTCAATCCATTGGTCGACCTCTGCCTCGGTCCAGGCGCGTGAATTTGGCGTCACAAGTCGGCCGGGCGGAAATCCCTGAAGATCAATCATCCTTTTAAGCGTCATGCGCGAATTGACGACACCCTTCGCGACCAAATCAGTGTAGCGTATCAACTTCATCTGCTTGCCTCACATATGCGCTCGCCGAATATCAGCTGCGCTCGTGAGGAAGAGATACGCTTTTGGGATCGCCACTTCATGAGGGCAAAAGCCTACTTTTTTTGGCCTGCTTTTACCCACACAAGTAGTATTACTGTTCTCGATGAGAATTGAGCCGAGGATTCGAAAGAACGATGCTCTTTTCTATCCATCCCGCGAAGTTACTCTCAAGCATTTTTTTTTGCGAAGACCGCTCAATAGAAAACAATACAAAGCGGCTGAATAGAGTTGCTGGGTTATCAATCGAGATTTGAGGCGAATAGCCTGGATCTAGACCAGTCGCGTAGCGCCAGATTGATACTAATTCTAGCCCCAGGCCTATCTTTTGGTCATTAGGGGGCCGGCCATTGCGCCTCAAAACGGCCTCCACGATGCTCGCCGAATCGGACAGGCGGCGAGACGCCGCGACGAGATTGGCGGCAGACCCTACCTCGACATCAAAGTTTCGACCTTCGGCGAGATAGTCAGCCCCGTGCGAACCACCAGAAATAGCTTTGGCAACGCGCAGATTAAACCATGCATCGCCGGTGGCCCCTCCGGCCCCTTCGATCGCCGCGGCGAGTTCTTTGGCCGCGGCACCAATCCTTTTGACTGCGGGAGAACAGTCTTTTCGGGCTGGCCGATCGTGCGCGCAACGCCTCAAAGCGTCGTCGATCACTTCCAAAACCTCGGTTACGCAAACGTCGGGCTTCACGTACTCGTGAAGCAGGCTTTTAAGTGGATCTTCTTTATCCATTCCGAGTCACCAGTGTCACAACGTTGGTCGTTTCTTTTGGGTCCACGATCGCAGCCAACCGCTCGCTCCACAGCTCCAGGGCACGGCGTTTCTCGTGGTCGTACCGGTGGCGGTCGTAAACGCCAGTGACGCCACCCTCAGCATGGTTCAAAATCTTCGAAATCACGATTCGGTCGGCACCCAACTTTGCCAGATACGTAGCGCAGGTGCGCCTGAGGTCATGCAGATGCCATTCGCCAATGATGGGCGAACCATCTGTCTCCTGAGCTGCCGTAACCTTCTCGATAGCAAGCCTGTCCAGCTTACGCTTTGCTTTACTCCACCCACTCACGGGCGTCGCCGCGGTCCGTCCCGTGGACAAGACGAAGGCCCCTATCCTGGGTGACTCATCTATAATAGCCAACGCTAACTCTGACAGCGGTACCTCGTGCGCGCGATCGGCTTTGGTACGCTCTCTTCCCAAAGTCCAAAGCTTTTGTTTGCGATCGATTTCGGTCCAAGTCATTCCACCGACTTCGGCGCGGCGCTGGCCTGTCAAAAGCATCAGCTTGAACGCCCTCCCGAATACGCCGATCTCGCTGCATGCCTGCCAGATTGCTCGAATTTCCGTCTCAGTTAAAACTCGGTCGCGCTTATTCTCTTTCGCCGGCCGTTTGACCGCCGCAGCGGGCGACGCTTCAATAAGCTCTTGATCAACGGCCCAGCTGAAGAAGGTCTTGAGATATGCCAGCAAGCGATTCGCCCCGATGGGGGCTTCCTTACGAAACGAGCGAATGAGCTCATTCACGTCGGCTCGCTTGATCTCAGAAATCGGCCGTTCTGCCCAGTGGGGATAGGCGCGCTTCTCCACCACCTTTTTCACAAAATCGCCCGTCCTCAGCGTCGATAGATGGTCGTCGGCGAAAACAGCGAACGCGGAAGAAAAGGTATCCGCTCGTCGTCGCGCTTCCTGCCGCAACCGTTCCGCCTCTTTGACCTTCGGGTCGACTCCTTCCTGGATATCCTCGCGCCAACGCCGCGCGATCTCTCTGGCCTTGGCGAGAGACATGGCGGGATAATCGCCGATCCGGCGGGGTGTTGGATTAGGGCTGCCGGGAAACCGGGCGACGAGGACGAAGGCGCCCCTGCTCTCTTCACTGCTCCGATCCGTTATGCGGATACCGAAGCCAGGAACTTGGGCATCATACACAATCAGGCGCTTGCCCGTTTCGGCCGGCTTGATCGCCTTCAAAAAACGGTCGGTGAAGTCGCGCTTCGCCGTCATTGCGGATCCCTTGATTGTTTGTCTCAAGACCGTTGCGGACAACAGCAGGACAACATAAATCGGTGGCAATCACTGATATTGCCTGAGACCACACGATACAACAAATTGGATAAAACTCAAGTGATTTTCATAGGTTATGGGTTGTATAAGAGCGCTGCTGATAGCTGCTGAAATGGCATATCACGCGACTCTTAATCAGCGGGTCCACAGTTCGAGCCTGTGTGCGCCCACCATCAAAATCAATGACTAGATGATATTTTAGGGTTTCCGCAGAGGGTTTTGGAACCGTGTGGACCCTACGCGGACCCGGCGAACGCATTTTCGATGCCCGCCTCTCTCGACATCGTAAACGGTAGCGCTACGGACCGTCTGGTCGGCCCAATCCAAGCAGATAGGACACGCCTCGGCCGAGAATCGCCGTCGCGACTTTGCGGATTCTTCCTTGTTTCCCCAACTAATGGCCCGGCTTAACGCCGGGCCATTTTTGTCTATCACCTACGCCAATGAGAGGCGATTTCGATCACCAACGGCGCCCGTGATGCCAGCCCCTATGGTGATGCCAGCCGCCGGCGCGATGCCAACGGACGGATTCAATATTGCCATCGTGTGGGCGCACGGCGGCAGCGGGGGCATACGCTGGGAGCGCGCTAGCGACCCCCGAAGCGGCGATGAAAATTCCCGCAGCTAAAACAGCGGATGTCACGAACGTTAAATGATTCATTGATTTTTTCTCCAGTCGTAAATGCAAAAAGAAGCTTCTAGTTAGGCCCCTGACCCGCCTATTGATTGCAAGTGCTTGGTGGGATGCAGCCCGTCCCGTTTCCATTGCCCAAGCCACGCTCGACACCCACGCTGCGGCCTTCCATACCCTCGCTGCCCGAGCCGTGCACGCCGCCGCCACTCATGCCACCGGTGGCGCCCACGCCGTGGCCTCCAGCGCCGCCGACGCCTGCTCCGCCTCCGCTGGCGCCGACTGACCCCCCGCCAGCGCCAACTCCGCCACCGGAACCGCCTGCCGCTAGAACGGGGCCGCTACAAATGACGGCTGTACTAAGCGCGATCGCACTGGCCAATATTCCTAATTTTTTCATGATTTCTCCTTGCCGCCATACTCAGCGTCACAGGGCCAACTGATGCCGTGGCGGCGGGTTCCGGCCCGGATCTTCAAGACTGCAGCAAAGAGAGACACAAATAATTGTAGCAGGTTCTATTTAGTCAACGGCGGCTGCCCGTTCTTCCGATGTCATCTGGGACGCCGCTCCACTTATTCCGCAGGAGTGGCGTGGGGAGAGGCTGCATCCGAACTACTTTTGCCGGGGAGGGCTATGAATCTAGCGAATAAAGCAGTTTTCGATTCAACAGCCTGTTCGTCCTGGCCGTTGACAGCGATTCTCTGTTCCATCTTTTCAGCGCAGAATGCCAAGAACAGGGACAGTATGCCGCTTCCGATCCAAAAGTAATCCAACCACGGCTTTGGACCGCCGCGCACCGCAGATAATTCAAGGTCGCGTAGTGCGGCCCCGATGGAAAGCACATACAGGACCGTTGATGTTATTCTGAGGCCTGTAACCGCCGGTTTCATTGCATTCTCCCGCCTATAGGGCGCGTCCGCCGCCCTGGCCTCACTGTCGGTAATGGCCTACGTAACGTTATATCATAACTTATGGTTAGCATTTGAAACGCGACATCTGCAACACATTTCCTTCGCGGTGAAATCTTGCCGCTACGCACGCCATGGATGCTGGCCGCATAGCAAGTTTGGCTGGGGGAGCTCACAGCAGGTCTCGCCCGGCCAAAAATCGCGGGACTCACACACCCGCGGGGAGCCAGACCGTTTCGCCACCCCCTTGATGTCTTTGCATGAGACTCTCTTCGAGGTCCAACGATCGTGATCCGGTATGTTAAGTTTAACTGCCCCCGCCGCTCTCCGTGCTGGCGGGGGTTCCCACTCAAAGGGCTCGGTCTCACGTCATCCGCTCCGTTCCGCACTGCACCTTTTATCTGCCGAAATTAGCGCCAGCTGCCCTTCCCTTCGATGTCGTCAGTGATCCGAGAGGCCAGAACCAATAAGCTCGTGACGACCCCAATCCGAATGCGCGCCCATAACGTGCGGTGAAGCGGCTGGGTCATTGCTATGCCCTTCCCCAAATCGCACCCGGCAGTTCAAAGTCCTCCAGGTCGGGCTTTCGTTTTCGGTGCCTACGAACCTGAGGTCTCACGCAGCCGGGCGGGGCTTGATGGGTGCCGGCGAGCATAGCCCTGCCTTTGGCCTGCCCCCATGGGGTGATCCAGTTTGAATGTTAGTGCATTGTCGGCCCTGGCGCTATTGCTGGCGTGGCGGGCGAAGCTGGTCCGGATTGCGAAGCCGGCCATTGCAGGGTCTCCGGGACTGGCGGCTTGTAGCCCAGCGATGAGTGCGGGCGCACGGTGTTGTAGTGGCGTCGCCATCGCTCAATGACGACCTTCGCCTCCTTGAGAGTGTAGAAGATTTCACCATTCAAAAGCTCGTCGCGCAGCTTCGAGTTGAAGCTCTCGCAATAGCCGTTCTCCCAGGGACTGCCCGGCATGATGTAGGCGGTCTTCGCGCCGACGGCGGCAATCCAGTCACGCAACGCCTTGGCGATGAACTCCGGGCCGTTGTCGGAACGAATGTGGATCGGAACCCCTCGCAAGATGAAGAGGTCCGAGAGAACGTCGATGACGTCCGCTGCCTTCAGCTGCCGGTTAATCCTGATCGCGATGCATTCGCGGGTAAATTCGTCGATGATATTCAGCATGCGATATTTCCTGCCATCATGAGTGCGGTCCTCGACGAAGTCATAGGACCAGACGTGGTTGGGGCATTGCGGGCGCAGCCGGACGCACGAGCCGTCATTGAGCCAGAGACGCCCGCGCTTGGGTTGTCTGGCCGGAACTTTCAGCCCCTCGCGTCGCCAGATCCGCTCGACCCGTTTGACGTTGACCTTCCAGCCTCGCTCCCACAACATCGCCGTGATGCGGCGGTAGCCATAGCGGCCGTACTGGATGGCGAGCGCCGTGATGTCGGCGATCAATGCCGCTTCGTCATCGGGCTTGGTCGGAACCTTGCGCTGCGTGGAGCGATGCTGACCGAGAACCCGGCAAGCGAACCGCTCGGAAACGCCATGTTCGGCGATCACATGCTCCACGCAGGCGCGACGACGCGCGGAGCTCAGAAGTTTCCCGAGGCAGCCTCTTTCAGGATCAGCTTCTCAAGCGTCAAATCGGACACCGCTCGACGGAGCCGCGTATTCTCCGCCTCCAGCTCCTTCAGCCGCTTCACCTGATCGCCCTTCAGGCCGCCGTATTCCGACCGCCATCGATAGTATGTAACTTCCGTCACCCCTATCGAGCGGATCGCCTCCGCGACCGGTCGCCCTTGCGCGCTAAGCACTTCGACTTGCCGTAGCTTCGCGACGATCTCTTCCGCCTTGTGTCTTTTCCTCGGCATTGCGCAGTCCTCCATCAGGCTCATAAGCCCATACTTCACGGAGGATCACTTTTCAGGGGGCAGACCACCCTTGCCGCGCTTAGCATAGTATTCAAGGAGGAGTTTTCTATCGGGATGCCAAGCTGGAAGGGTTTCGATCTGACTTATGCCCAATTCGACGAGCTCGTCGGCGAGTGTGAGCATCAGCCATTCAACCCGCTTGTTTATATCGAAGATTGGATCGGTCGCCGCGATGGCGCGGGCTGCCGGGGCTTTCTTCGCCATGTCAGGCCTCCGCGTCGCGGGTGGCCTCGAAAAGCACACCGACGTGATCCACGGTCCGCGTCTCTGGATCGTGCGACGCTAGATATTGAAGCCTGCTGAGGGCCTCGTGGGGCGTCGTGCACCGGTAAGCGCATAGCGCCATCAAGGCGTCCTGTTCGGCGTCATCGGCGCGATCATTGTCGAGCTCTAGAGACTTGAGGCCGCTGCGTTCCCTCGCCGCGTCATCGTCGGCGAAGATTTTCTCAAGGATCTCCTTATTTTCCTCCTCGACGGCTTTAGCGAAATTTTTTCCTCGCTTCTGGAGCTTCGGAGATGCCCGACTCATAAGAATTTCGAACATCATACCGGAAAACTCAAGGCCGGCCGCCAACTCCTTCCTGCATTTCTCGATACCCATATCCAATGTTAATGGCACTGATTTGGCATGCCCCTTTACAGGTAAGGGCCCCTTCCAACGGATTGTTTGATAGACCGCCTCTGCTTCACCCTCCTTCGCAATAATGGCTTGGAGAGCAGCATGAGCCACACGATGGTCGTTCGATCAGCCGAGTAAGTTCGTGCGAGACCGGTGTCTCTGCGCTGGCGCCTGTGGCGAGTGTGGCGCCGCCAGCGATCCCCATTGCAAGCGCGGCAAGCGCTGATCTGCGGTTGAGATTTGGCAAGCGGGTATCGGCTGCCGGAACTGTGCTGTTCGGCATTGTGGTTGCCTGGCGTGAGGCTGAGGAAGGGCAAGTAAATTACGAAACTTTAATGTGACCGATGCCACAACATCTTGTATTGGTTTCGCTATGATGCACTAGCGGTTGACGTCGTCGGGTGAAACTAACGGCAGGGCATCGAACGAATCCGAACTGTGGGATTGCGGCGATAAATCGGAAGGGCAGCCCTAGAGCTTGAAGCCCATGCGCCGCCGGCAGCCGCGATTGCTGCCGAGAAGTTGCAAGCTAGTCTGGCGCCCGTCGCGGGGCAGCGAGATGCCGATGGCTCCGAAGTGTGGCTCCGAGGGTTATTAGGCTTAGGGACTATCCCGGCGCAATCCCGCTAGGATGGTCACCCTATGCCGATTTCACCAAAACATTCACCAAGGGTTATGCGGGCGGTCCCGCCGAAAATTTTCGCCAAAATCCCCGTGGCGCAATGCCACCGCATACCGAACGCATAGCGATGGAAAGAACCTCGGATGAAAGCGGCATTTAAAAAGCGGGCGGCGAAGGCGGTCAAAAAGCTGTCGCCAGAGTTGCGGCATCTCGCAACGACCAAATGGACAGCGAAGAAACACGCCGGATATCGATTGCGCCGCATGGGTAGCTTTGGCTCAGCCTCCGAAGTCCGCAACGTTGACGCTGAGGATTAGCCGTCACTGTGACGGACTCCGTGACACAAACATCCCGGCACCGGTAGGCTCTTTCACAATGCCCAGTACTCTTCACGGCTCCGAGCAGTTGCTGCAAATGCTTTTTTCTACGGCGTTGTCATCAATGGCTCGGACGTTAAGATCTAGGGGAGTCTCGCCAGCACTTTGAGAAAGGCCGGGATGAGGGACTGTCGCGCCAGTGGAAACTATAAAGTCCTGCCTTACCAAATGTTCCGCAGTCCCAGATTCTGGGTCGGTCCACGACGAGCCCCGTCCAGTCTGGGCAGAAGCCGCCGAATTAGCCATTAAAGCTGCGAGAAACGCCGCCGTTATGCCGATCCTAACCATTTGCTATCCCCCTCAGAGTTGATCATCTAAACCGAGAGCTGAACGCGTGAGATGGATTTTGGCTCCGGTACATTCTCGCCAAAAGTATTCACGTTCGCTTGAGCGCTTCGCAGCTAACCCCGCAAGGCTATAGCTGCTCTCGCGTCTGCATTTGGAGGGCATGTGGATGACAAATTGTCGTCCACATTGACCGCAGCTACGGCGACCAGCACCCCAGGATTCGAATTCACATCGATTCTGGAAAGTCGCAGTTTTTGCAGCTTTCCAAATTCGGTTAGCGTCCAATGCCTTTCGGCGCAAGTTGCGCCGAAAGCCGGACTCGACACGCTCCACCATCAGCAAAAGGCCACGAGCAATGAACTAGCGGCGGCGGGGCTTGGGTCAGGCTGAGGAAGCCGACATGACGCTGGCAGTAGTACCTCACCAAAAGTTTTTCTTGCCCCTCTTGAAGCGTGGTTTTCGGCTACCCAAATGGCCGGCGTGCGACCGTTATCCATGTTGCTCAATACGAATAGGAGCCGCAGAGATGACCGAGAAATGGTTTAAATTCACATCTGTTGGCCGCAAAGATCTGTATGGCTTTGGCACTATGGACGAAGCGGTCATTTTCGCCGAAGGGCATCACACGCCGTATCTTCTGAGCGAGGCAGAGGTTGCCGAACTCGATCTTGCGAATCGAGATGACGCGTTCACGATTAAAGACGCGTTGGCGTTCATAGGAAGACAGCCAATCGCTGCGGCATCTGCTGCAGAGCCGCAAAATCACTAACCCTTCCCGCCCCTGATGACCTTAGGCTTCCCGAGAAAGCTTCGGGCATGCCCTGCCATCAGGCCGCCGTTCGCATTTTCTGCGAGGAGCACGCACTAGATAATCTATCCGGCCAAGAGGGTTCGCACGCGGCGCCAACCCTCAATGTTCAGTCTTCGAGCCGGATCGGCTTATCGGCGTGGTCACAAAGGATCGTCGCAGGGCGCCATTTGACGCCCTGCATTGTTGACCTTCCGCGGCCTTCGTAATTGCATCGGTCACTATAAGATTCAAGACAGCGCCAATTTGAGCCGGGAACTTCCCCAGCCCATTCCGGATCTTTCGGTGCTTGCCAGTGGCAAATCTTGTCGACCCACTCGCCGTCTAAACGGGCAGCTCCCGCTGGCACACCGCCCATTGAGAAGACGATCGTCGCAGCCGCGAAGTTTGACGCGTATTGTGAAAGCAGATTTATGATCTTCCCCGCTGGTTTCTGTACAGTCGCGCGGGGTGCGACTGTACGATGAACACGTCGCAGAGTGGATCCTGCTGACTGATAGGCTTTCATCTCAAGTTGAGACGAAAGGTATTGGTCATCGCCCGGATAAACTGTCGCAAGCTGCGACAGTTTCGGAAGGGACGGCGGCAGCCGTCAAAATCACGGCTTTCATTACAGTATAGCCAGTCTCGGCTGTAGGGGGGTGACCGCCGTCCGCTCGGCCACCGCCCCCACCCTGAAAATTGCACCGTTATATAATGTGGCAATTTCTAGGCGGAATGTTACAACTGTCAAATCACTAATTGCGACGGTTGCCGGGCGTTAAGTCACTTGTCTGACGCTCTTAGAGGTCAGCGGTTGCTGCTTCGCATTTTGCGAATCGCGTCGAATTCGGTTTTCTCGCAATCTGCCCTCATCGTGTAGGCATAGTCCTGGTCACTCCACTTGGTTGCGCAGTTACTGCGGATTTCCCTGAACTCCTCCGCCGGGATATCTTGCGGGCGTCCAAGCTCTGACCTGTCTTCGGTAGATTCGGGTGTCTCTGTAAGTGGAAGCGTGTAACCCGCTGGCGGGACATAGGCGGAGCGTCCGTTCTGGATGGGGACTGAGGCAACCGGTGCTGCGGGTGCAGGTGTGCTCTGCACCGAATTGTACGGAGACAGAATGCGCGAGCTCATCCAGCCCTTTTGGTCCCAAGGCTCTTGAACCGATTTAAAACTAACCCAAGCCCACGTGATTCCGCGAAAGTCAGTCCGGATGAGGCCGCACCATTGAACGGTCGACCCTTGGCTTAACTTCCAGAGGCCATTACCAGATAAGCTCGGGACTCCACGAACCCAACCAAAGTCAGCCAAACTCATCGGCTGAACTGATTTTGCACGCACGTCTCGGCAGCCCTTGTGGATGCAACGAAGGTTGGCATCAAGCACAGCGTCAGCGCGGCTGCCGATGAAATCATCTTAGGCTTATGCATTGAAATCACTCGAAATAAATGAAAATTGCTTCGCGATTTTGCGCGCCGCTGCAACCGAAGTAAAGGTAGTTTTCCTGCTAGGTCAGGTGTTGACATCAGTTGATCGCCACCCACCCAAGGTGCGACCGGTCTCTGGTCGCGTGGCGGGCGTCAGTTTTGGAGTCGCCAACTTCGCGACTTTATTCCATCGCTACGTTTTCAAGTCTGATGACCCCGCCTCGGGCTTGCCTGTGAGGCCATCGCCGGGTTGTGAATCGGTGTGCAGGTGCGTCTGGACGTTAACCTGATCGCCCGTTCCGAAGCCCGCGATAATCTTGCCGTTGCAGGTCACTTGGGCTGTCGTGAACGCGATTGCCGTCCGGCCCCCACGTCATCTTGTTCCCGTTCATGTCGCCAACACTACACCCGTATCCGTCCACTGAAAGTATGGTTCTGTGTTGCGGTGTTCGGCATCGGACCGTGATAGACGCCCGCCCTGACCACACTAAGGAATCAAAAATGCCGCCGACGCGGCGGCATTTCTAAAAGCTGTGATTATGCCCGCCCATAGTTGGCGGGGACCGCCCGCGAATTAACCGCCAAAGCCCGCTTCAAGTCCTAAGAGTCTGTTTGACAACTTTGACATGGTTCTTTGGTTATGATTCACGCTTTCGATGTGGACAGCCAAGAGCCGTGGCCGAATGGCCAAGATTGAGAAGAAGACGAAGCGCTATCCGAGCGACCTGACTGATGAGGAATGGTCTTCGGTCAAGCCGTTTCTGCCGAAGGCGGGAGTGACCGGAAGCCCCCGACGGACAGACCTGCGCGAAGTTTTGAACGCTATCCGGTATCTGGTGCGGTCGGGATGTGAGTGGCGGATGCTGCCGGTTCACTTCCCGCCCTGGCAGAGGGTGTACTGGTGGTTTCGCCGCCTGACCCGGCGTCTGATGTTTCGCACCCTTCACGATGTCGCCTTGATGATCGACCGCGCGCGGACGGGCCGCAACGCCGAACCGAGCGCGGCGGTGCTCGACAGCCAGTCCGTCAAAGCTCCGGCGCCGCAGGGAACACGCGGGTTCGACGGCGCCAAGAAGATCGTCGGGCGCAAACGCCATATCGCGGTCGACGCCGACGGACGTCTGCTGATGGTCAATCTCACCACGGCCGATATCGCCGACAGCACAGGCGCGCAAGCCGTTCTTGAGGCCATCCAAAAACGCTGGCCGCGGGTCAAACACCTGTTCGCCGACAGCGCCTACGATCGCCAGCGACTGCTCGACAAAGCGGCTTTTCTCGACTTCACCGTCGAGATCGTGCGGCGTACCGAGGCCGCATTCGTGATTCTGCCGAGACG
This sequence comes from Methylocella sp., assembly GCA_037200525.1. Taxonomy (NCBI): domain Bacteria; kingdom Pseudomonadati; phylum Pseudomonadota; class Alphaproteobacteria; order Hyphomicrobiales; family Beijerinckiaceae; genus Methylocella; species Methylocella sp. Next base: position 3,236,468 of record JBBCGG010000001.1, read on the forward strand.
ATGGGTCGTCGAACGGACCTTCGGATGGATGACCCGCCACAGGCGTCTCGTCCGAGACTACGAGGCCCGGATAGACGTCTCTCACGCCATGATCGAGGTCGCTATGGCCGGCTTGTTGATCCGCCGGATAACCCACCCATAGTTGTCAAACGGACTCTTAGCGATGCCTCCTGCATCAGTTGCCTGCGTGTGAATGCTGATCGGCCCATTGATGTTGGTTTCGGCGGACGACGTATGTGTCGTCGAACTGTTGTTATTCGTCGATCCCTTGGCGGCTCCGGAGGCGCCTACCGATAGCGCTCTGGCGCGGGCTGCTCTCCGGGCCGATTGTGCAGCATCGAGCAACCCATGCCCTGCGGCCGGACCGATGACAACCCAGCCTTGCGGCGTTAAGCCCTTCCTGATCCCGCCAACAACACGAGTTGCCGAATATTTGCTATCCGCCGCCGTGACAGATGTCGAAATCCCAGGGATGCCTGCGACAGTCTTTCCTTGGAAGTTGTCTGTGTATCCGCCACTCTGCGCAAATCCCTCAGCTCTCTTATAAAGAGACGCCCCTCGCGCGGCCTCTGCGGCAGTAGTCGCATTGTTCAGGACGGCCTTGGCTGACCCTTCTGAGCCATTCAACTCTCTGATTGCAGCCTGAAGCTGAGCGTCGAAGTCGGTGTTTCTGCCGAGACCGCTGGACTGCTGTCTGGAATTGCTCCACTGGGCAATGCCGAAATGTCCGGTGCTGTTCAATGATGCCGGACCGCCGTTAGCTTCAACATTCTTCCATCGGCTAATAAGCGCCCTGGCGCCGAGGTCGGTTAGGCCCCCTGCTTTGTGAGAACGTCGTAGGCGTGTGCTTGCCGCTCCGGCGTCCACCCACCCGTGCGTCCCAGCATTGGCGGGTCCATGGGCGCCGCCAGCCGACGGAGAGCGTGGCGAGGAAGTCGATGAGCGGCTTGGCGCAGGTCGGCCACCTTGGATCTCCGGCACCCACCTCTGCCAAAGATTCCGAGTGTCCGCCGGAGGTGTGAACAGGCTATCATCAACCGGCCCCGTCGTGACCGGATTAGTGCCGAGCATGGCCAGAAGATTTATCAATCGGCCGATGGCGGTGTTGTTTCCCACTGTCGTCATCGCCCTGCCAAGGACTAGGACGGCGGCAGTTATTCTGGCTATACCGGATAGCGCGGCAATGAGCTTTGTCTCAACCCAGAAGGCCAGGAAGATCTCTGCGGCATTTTGTGCGCCTCCCAAAGCGCGAACGACGGCCGAGACGCCGGAAACGAAAGTCTTTAAGCCTGCGGCAACCTCATCCCAGGGGATCGATTTCAGCCAGTCCCCGAACTCTTTGACCTTTTCGGTTATCTGGCTCTCAAGCCATTCGTGATTCGCAGCAACCCAGTCCTTCATCCGCTGCAAAACATCGAGCAGATAGGGCGACAAATCTAGGAGAATCGAACGGCCAAGGTTCGTCGAGGCGTGTATTACGTCCCAAGTGGATTCTTGGAGCTTCTGGTCGGCATCGGCCATCGCCTTAGTGACGGCTGTCGTTCTTGTAATTTGGTCAATGATCGCGGCGTTCTTGACCGGGTCTTGCGTCAAGAAATTAGCGGTGCCCTGATCCAATCCAAGGCGCTTGGCGAACGCGGTCGCGAGTTGCGGGTCAGTCTTGCTCAGCGCATTAAGCTGAACGTTGAGCTGTTTGAAGATCTGGTCAACTGGCTGAGCCAGATTGACGATGGAGCTATGGGTCGCGCCAGCGAGCTTAGCCAGCGGCTCAATGAGGCCGGACTCGCCCGAAATCTTAATCTGCTGAATGGCGTCGCTGAAAGACGCAAAGGATGACGCCGCGCCATCGGCAGAACCGCCAGCGCGCTCAATGGCCTGTTCCCAAGCCGACAACGTTCGCGGGGCTTCGCCGATATTCCGCGCCAACCGGTCAAGCGCCGCATCGGTCTGGACGATATCCTGGACGAACTCTTTAATGCCACGACCTACGGTGAACACAGCAAATAGCGCAATAGCCGCCTGGGCAAGACCTTTGAGGCCCTGCTGCGCTTTCTTCACAGAGTCCTCAATATCCTTGCCGGATTTCTGGGCCGCCTCTGTGGTCTGCTTAAAGGCCCCGGTGGCCGCCTTTTGACCCTTTACGGAACCGCTCGCGTCCAGGCCTAGCTCAACGAGCAAGCTGTCGATAACAGTAGCTCCGTGTCATCCTTGATCATCCCCAGAATCAGACGATTGCCGTCATTGCCTGGTTCGATTCCGTAAATTTTCCCCTTCAAGGCCGCCTTGAATTTCGCGATGTCCTTGAACGATTTGAGTCCCTTGTCATAGGTGTAGGTTGGCACCGCCAGCGTATATTTGGCTCCACTGAGATTAACCCCGACTACATGGTTATCGGCGACGAGCTTCTCGCGCGATCGAAGATGCCGGGGTCAATGCACAATTATCGTCAACCAACACGTTCTTTCTTCGGATCACAAAACGAAAGGTGAGTCAGATGCTAACCAATGATTAGCTCAAAGGCTTCAAGGCGGCAGCCCCAATAACCCGCTCGGCGCCTACGACAGCAAGGAAAGTCAGCCTGTACCCTTCGTCGTGACCGGCGTCGGCCGCAATGGGCAGAAAGGTGCAATGGATAACTTGCCCACGGACATTCTCCAGCAGGCCCAGCGGGCGGTTCACGATCAGCGCGACCGCGCCATCCAGAGCTTCGCTGAGAAGCATCCCGAAGCTGCTCGCATTCGAAACGTTTGAGGGTCAGCAAGATGGCGAAAATACAACCCTCAGCGCGTGATGGGGTGCGCGCAAACCTAGGCTCAGGACTCATTGATTGAGATAGAAGAGGACGGCGGCTGCGATGCAGATGGCGGAGAAGAAGGTGTGGGCGCATCGATCATAGCGGGTTGCGATGCGCCGCCAGTCCTTGAGCTTGGCGAACATGTTCTCGATTTTGTGACGCTGGCGGTAGAGCGTCTTGTCATAGGCAATGGGAAGCTTGCGGCTTCTGGTTGGCGGGATGCAGGGCTCGACGCCCCTGGCCTTCAGCGCGGCGCGGAACCAGTTGCTGTCGTAGCCCCTGTCGGCGATCAACATTGAAGCGGGCGGTAAAGCCTTGAGCATCAGCCGCGCGCCCTTGTGGTCGCTCATCTGGCCCTCCGAGAGCAACATGACGAGGGGCTTGCCGGCGCCGTCGCAAACGACGTGGAGCTTCGAGTTCAGTCCGCCTTTCGTGCGCCCGATACGGCGGGGAAGAGCCCCTTTTTGAGCAGGCTCGCCGCTGTGCGATGCGCCTTCAGATGCGTGGCGTCGATCATGATGCGCTCGGGCTTTGGACCTTCGCCAGCGAGCGCGGCGAATATGCGGTCGAAGACGCCGAGCCGGCTCCAGCGGATGAAGCGATTGTAAAGCGTCTTGTGCGGCCCGTAATCCTTGGGCGCATCTTTCCATTGCAGGCCGTTGCGGATCACATAGACGATTCCGCTGACCACCCGACGGTCGTCAACCCGCGGAACGCCATGCGACAGAGGAAAATGCGGCGCAAGCCGCGCCATCTGCCGCTCGCCCAACAAAAACAAATCACTCATCCCAGCCTCCCCATGCGGAGACCAGGAATCACATCTCAGGCAAATTTAATAGGTCCTGAGCCTAGGGTCCAGACTCACAACCAGTAGCAAACGGTAGCGGCGATGCAGACTGTGGCGAGGAAGTTTAATGCGTTTCGGTCGTAGCGCGTAGCCACGCGCCTGAAGTCTTTCAGGCGGCAGAACATGCGTTCGATGGCGTTGCGGTTTCGATAGAGGAAGGGCGAGAAGCAGTTCTTCCACCTGCGATTGGCCTTGGGCGGGATATTCGGCATAGCTCCGCGCTCCTCGACCTGCCGACGGATCGCATTTGCGTCGTAGCCCTTGTCGCCATGGAGGATTTCGCAAGGAGGAAGTCGCGCGATAAGCTCCGCGCCCGCCGAGCAATCGGCGATTTGGCCGCCGGTGAGCATGAAAGACAGCGGGCGGCAGTCCGCATCGGTCAATGCGTGGATTTTGGTTGTGCGCCCGCCGCGCGAACGGCCGATGGCCTGATTCTTCTCCCCCCTTTGCCGCCACTGGCCGAGCGATGCGCCTTGACCGCCGAGGAGTCGATGAGGACCTGCGCCGGCGGCCCGCCTGCTTGCGCAAGCGCGTGGAACAGATCGATCCAAACGCCCTTAGCAGCCCAGCGAACGTAGCGATTGTAGAGAGTCTTCTTTGGCCCGTACTCCAGCGGCGCGTCAATCCAGCGTCCGCCAGATTTCAGCACATGAATGATCCCGCTGATCACCCGGCGATCATCGACGCCCGCCTTGCCGCGCGTGTCCGTGGGAAGATGCGGCGCGATCTTCGCGAACTGCGCGTCCGTCAGCCAGAATTGATCCCGATTCATAGTCGCTTCCTTTCGGAAGCTGTGAATCACAATCCGCCTGTCACGCCAACCATTTTATGGGTCTGGGCCCTAGCTCTAGCGATCAATGATCTCGCCGATGCCGAGCAAGACCTCAAGGTTGCTCACGACGCCTGCCGGATCGCAAGCGACAACAAATTCGCAGCGATTCATGTGCTCGATGAGGTCCGGGATGAAATCGCGGCATCTGGTGATGATGATTTCGCGGTTAGCCTCATGGGGTCGTTGCGTGGCGGCGAGGCGTTCGATGTGTCGACACTTGATCGCCCCGCTGCTGAGAAGCGGGCGCGGGAGGAGGCTGCCGCGTATGAAGTTGACAACTGGAGAAAAACGCAGATCGCGTGCGAGGCCGCTATTCCTGACAAGGAACGTGAGGTCAGTGAGTCAAAGCGCCGTGTTGAGATCGCGGCCCGAGAAGTCATCCAGGCGTCGGGAGCCGTCGCTTGCTTGACGAAGGATTTGGACATGATGCAGGCGGAGGTCGTGCGGCGTCGCGACCAGCTGCATTATTTGTATCGCACCGATGCCGACAAGGATAGAATTCGCAAAATCCTTCGTGATGATTTGCTCCCCGGCGGCATAAGCCATGTGGAAATTATCGACTGGCGGCGGCACGAGGATCACATCGCGTGGCAGGAAGCTTTCGCGGCTCTGAGCCGTGATCCCGATGCTGTGCTGCCCATCTATGACAACAAGAAGGACGATTGCGGCGGATCGCCTTTCGTCGGAAGGAACTGGAGCAGTTCATCGCTGAAGCAGCGGCGAAGGAAGCCGGAGTCGATGTCAACGATTCTGGTCTGCGCTTTACGGTGCATTTCCAGACCGAGATCGACTCGCCCCATCATCCAACGGCGCATGTATTGATCAGCAAAACAGAGCTGGCCAGATAACGGAGTTTCGCAGTGAGCTTTTCAGACCAACAGACCTGGGTCAGCGTATCCACGGGTACCGCTAATGCCGTCGCGCTAAGCGTTCCAAATGTCGTTTCTGCGAGCAACACGGCTGCGGCGACGATCGCCGTCAATGGTCTCTCGACGATTCCAGTCCAGAAGATCACTGGCGCAGGTCTCGTCGCTCTCACTGGCGGAGAGCTTATCGCCACCAACACCGCGACCGTCGTTTACAACGGGTCTGTCTTTGTTATCCAGTCGCCAAATCCAAGTTATCCAGTCGCCAAATCCAACGATCACACCGACTGTTAATACCATCGTTGGCTTCTCTGTATCAGGAACCTACACCCCATCGCCCGGCGTCACGAGAGTCTATATTCAGGCATGGGGTGGTGGCGGAGGGGCGCAGAGCGTCGGGGCAGGCAGTCACGTCGCGGGCGCGGGAGGCGGCGGAACGGAATATCGACAGGGAGTCTTCTCCATTACTCCAGGAGTCGGGATATCCGTCGCCGTTGGCGGAGGCGGGTCGCCAGGCCTCAATGGTACGTTGTCATCCTTCGGGTCTTTCATGACTTCTATGCCGGGGCATGGCGCGGCATCGGGAGTTCCAGGCATCGGCGGCACTGGCGGATCGGGAGGATTCGGATTCCCCGGCAGCACCGGCGGCATTGGGTTCACGACCAACGGCAACGACAATTTCTCTGGGATCGGAGGAGCCGTATTTGGAACGTCTATGGCTTACGGCTGCACCGGTAGTGGTGCAAGCACTCTGAGCCTTCCAGGCAACTTTCCCGGCGGCGGCGGAGTAGGCGGTAACGGTGGTTCTGGTGTGGGAACAGGCGGCGCAGGCGCATCTGGTCTTATCTTGATCCAAGAACCCAACAACTGATGACATTCGAATTTCCTGCCATAGGCGCTTTTGCTCGTGCCGATGACCGCCAGGAATAGCCGAGGCCGTCCGTTACAGCCGGGCCGCGGGTCGGTGGATAGTCACCGAACAATGGGCAGTGATCGCGCTGCAGGGGCCAAACGCCCGCAAAGTGCTGGAGCCGCTGATCGATGACATCGTCGTTGACGAGGCCGTCCTGCCGCAGCTTTCCCAGCCTGACGCTTGATACACGCAAATGACCCTTGGTTCGGTGACGACGGTCCCGGTCATGATTTTGATGCCGGCGGCTTTTGCCGCGGCCGGGAGAGGGCCATTCGCCTCCTGACGCAGATCGACGCCCGCTTCTATGACGACGCCCACCTGAGCGAGATCGATCGCGGCGCGATAGGCTTCGTCATGCGCCGTCGCGATGACGGCGCGGCTGCCGGGCTTGACGCCATAGCGCTTAAGATAGGTGCGCGCGGCGTCGGCGAGCATGACGCCCGGCCGGTCATTGTCCGGAAAGACAAGCGGACGCTCGAGCGGGCCCGTCGCCAGAACCACTTGCTTGGCGCGCACGTGCCAGAGCCGTTCGCGGGGCCGGCCGGGGTCTGGCGTCGGCAAATGGTCGGCGAGGCGCTGCGCGAGACCGACAAAATTGTGGGCGAAATAGCCAAAGCCGACAGTTCGCGGCAGCAGGGTCACGTTGCCGTGCGCGGCCAGGGCCCCGACCGCCTCCGCCGTCCATTGCGAGAGGCGTTTGCCCTCGATCGTCGCGCCTGTGTCCGCCAGCAGCGAGCCGCCGAATTCGGCCTGCTCGTCGCAGAGGATGACCTTGACGCCGGTTGACGCCGCGGCGAGAGCGGCCGCCAGTCCCGCGGGGCCGCCGCCAACCACCAGCACGTCGCAATGGGCGTAGCGCTGGGTATATCGATCTCCGTCCGCCGCTGTGGGCGCCTTTCCGAGCCCCGCCATGGCGCGAATGTTGGGCTCATAAAAACTCTTCCAGGCGCGTTTCGGCCACATGAATGTCTTGTAGTAGAAGCCGGCCGGGATGAACTGCGATAGCTTGTCGTTTATTTCGCCGACATCAAAGGCGAGCGACAGGAAGCGATTCTGGCTCTCCGCAATCAGGCCGTCATAATCAACGCCGACGCCAACGAGGGCGTTCGGCTCATCGGCTCCCGCGCCAAGGATGCCGCGCGGCCGATGGTATTTGAACGAACGGCCGACCAGGTGAACGCCATGGGCCAAGAGCGCCGAGGCGAGCGTATCGCCCTGGCAGCCGGAATAAGTTCGACCATCGAAGGTGAAGCGCAACGGCCGCGCGCGATCGAGCCGGCCGCCCTCGAGGCTACGAAAAGGCGCGCTCATCGACCCGCCTCTTGTTTCAGCTTGGTGAGGTCTGGACGCGGCTCGCCGACCTTATATGTGGTCACGAAGAAGTCACTGACTGTGTCTCGCACGGCGTTGAAAAACCGCGCGCAGCCATGGGTGTGTCTTCAACGCTCGAAGTGGAGACCTTTCGGGTTGCGGCGCATGTAGAGAAATTCCGTCCACTCGTCGTCGCTCAGCGCAGAGGGGTTTTCCGGTCGAGCGATATGAGCCTCGCCGCCATACTGGAATTCGATTTCCGGCCGCGGGCCGCAATAGGGGCAGTTGATCGCCAACATTGATTTCGGCCTTCTAATGGGCGACCGCGGCGGCGGCGGCCTGGTCGATCAGCAAACCGTCGCGAAAGCGATTGAGCGTGAAAGGCGCGTTGATGGCATGCGGCTCATCTCTCGCGATGGTATGGGCGAAGACATGGCCGGCTCCCGGCGTCGCTTTGAAGCCGCCAGTGCCCCAGCCGCAATTGACGTACAGTCCCGCCACTGGCGTCTTGCCTATGATCGGCGAGCGATCGGGCGTGACGTCGACGATGCCGCCCCAGTTGCGCAGCATGCGCATGCGCCGGAACATCGGGAATAATTCGCAGATCGCTTCCAGTGTGTGGTTGGCGATATGGAGACCTCCGCGCTGGCTGTAGGAGACATAGGCGTCCGTCCCGGCGCCGATGACCAGTTCGCCCTTGTCGGATTGGCTGATATAGGCGTGGATGGTGTTTGACATGACGACGCACGGGAAGACGGGCTTCACCGGCTCAGACACCAGCGCCTGCAGCGGATAGCTTTCAAGCGGAACGCGGACGCCGGCCATCGCCATGACGACGCTGGAGTTGCCCGCGGCCGAAACGCCGATCTTCTTGGTCCGGATCACGCCGCGCGTGGTCTCGACCGCCTCCACCGCGCCGCCGGCGTCGCGACGGATCGCGGTCGCCGCGCAGTTCTGGATGATGTCGACGCCGCGCGCGTCAGCGGCGCGGGCGTAGCCCCAGGCGACGGCATCGTGCCGCGCTGTGCCGCCGCGTCGCTGTAAGGCGCCGCCAACGACGGGATAGCGCGCGCCGGACGAAATATTCAGCGGGGGGCAGAATTCCTTGCACTCTTCGGCGTTGAGCCATTCATTGTCGACTCCGTTCAAGCGATTGGCGTGAATGTGCCGCTTGAAGGACTGGATGTCGTGAACGTTATGAGCAAGCATCAGCACGCCGCGCGGAGAATACATGACGTTGTAGTTCAAGTCCTGTGACAGACCTTCCCACAATTTGACCGCATGGTCGTAAAGGACCGCGCTTTCGTCGAACAGATAATTCGAGCGGACAATCGTCGTGTTTCGGCCGGTATTTCCCCCGCCAAGCCAGCCGCGCTCCAGGATAGCGACTTCGGCCAGCCCGTGCTCCTTGGCTAGATAATAGGCAGTAGCCAAGCCGTGCCCTCCCCCGCCGATTATAATTGCGTCATAGGCAGGCTTGGGTTCCGGCGACCTCCATTGCGGACGCCAATCCTCATGGCCGCGCAGTCCCTGGAGAAAGAGCGAAAAGGCCGAATATCTCTGCATGACCGATTGCGATCCTGATTTGAGGATCGCGGATAGTTGCACGAATTCGACACGGTCGGCGAGAATGCAAGCGGCGAAAGTCTTGAATAAATCCGACATACGCCGCAGTCCGGGCTTCGCCCGCCGCATCCCGCCTGAGCGACGAGGAGGATGGCATGCGCTGCGGGCGCCAGCGTAAATCGAGATTTCCTGAAGATGCAGGGCGATGGCCTGGCTGTCGCAGGAAGGCGAGACGAGGCCGGTCGCCTTTGGCTTTACCGGCGCGACCGCGCCGAAAAGGTAAGTAAACCTGCGCCGTCCTCCGGTCGAGCGGCGCGGGAAGTCTGGTTCCACGCCCCGCCTAACGGCGGGCGATCTCGTTCTTCTGCCCGATTCTGCTTCGCCGTCCTGCAAATCTGTGCCAAGCCGCCGACGTTACTCGGATCGCTGCATGAAGCGATAAGCGACGAGCACCGGAACGAAGGTGATCGCAGTCACGAAAAGAACCACAACGTTCACTTCGGGCAAGCGCTGACCGAGGCGGATTGCGCCAAAGATCCAGAGCGGCAGCGTATTTTGCACGCCTGCAGTGAAGGTCGTGACAATTACTTCGTCGAAAGACAGCGCGAAAGCGAGAATGGCGCCCGCGATCAGCGAGCCTGAGATCAGCGGCAACGTAACCAGCCGGAAAGTTCGCCAACTGTCGGCCCCGAGGTCCATTGAGGCTTCGGCAAGCGACGCCGGCATGCGCCGCAACCGCGCCAGGACGTTGTTGTAGACCACCACGATGCAGAAGGTCGCATGGCCGATCACTATGGTCCAGAACGACAGGCCGACGCTCCAGAGAGTGAAGAATGAATTCAGCGCCACACCGGTGATGATGCCGGGCAGCGCGATTGGCAAAACCACCACGAAGGAAACGGTTTCGCGGCCGAAGAAGCGGAAGCGGTGAACCCCGAAAGCCGCCGCCGCGCCCAACACGACCGCGATGGCGGTCGCGATCACGCTCGCTTCGAGGGAAAGGACCAAGGCCGAGCGTATCTCGCGATTTTGCCAGGCCGAGGCGAACCATTGCAGGCTGAACCCCGGAATGGGCCAAGTCTGAATGTTGGACGCGTTGAAGGCATAAACGGCGATGACCGCGATCGGTCCGAAAAGGAAGGTCAAGACCAGCGCGGCCCAAAGGCCGAGGATGATGCGAGTCGTTAGCGAATGCATGGCGCCTCACATTGTCTCGAAGGCGCCGAGCCTGCGCGCGACGATGAGGTAAAGCGCCATGACGACGAGCGGCACGGCGGCATAGGCGGCCGCAAAGGGCACATTGTTGGCGATGCCGACATTGGCGTAGACGACGTTGCCGATGAAATCCGACCCCGGGCCTCCCACCAGAACCGGCGTGATGAAATCGCCAAGAGTCAGCGAGAACGTGAAGATCGAGCCGGCTATCAGCCCAGGCAGACTGAGGGGCAGCACAATCTTGACGGTCGTCCGCCACGCCTTTGCGCCAAGATCCTGCGATGCTTCAAACAGCGAATTCGGAATGCGGTCGAGCGCGGTGTAGAGCGGCGTGATCATGAACGGCAGCCAGATGTAGGAAAAAACGATCCACATCGCCCATCGCGAATAGCCGATCTCGAGGCCCGGCAGGCCTAAAGCGTTCAGCACCCAATTGAGAGCGCCGTCGTGGGCGAGGATAAGGCGCCAAGCATAAATGCGGGCGAGATAGCTCGACCAAAGCGGCAGCAGGACCAGCGTGAACAGCGTCACGCGGAGTTTCGGCCCGGCGATCCGGGCCATTGTATAGGCGAACGGATAGGCGATCAGCGCATCCGTGACAGTGACGACAGCGGCCATGCCGATCGTCCTCAGCGCGATGGCGCGATAGGTTTCGCTTCCGACAATCTGGCGGAAATTGTCGAGCGTCCAGGTTCTGTTCATTTCGCCGTAAGATCGTCGACGCTCCAGAAGGCCGTGACGAAGAGCGCGACTAGCGCCGCAAGATAGATCAAGACGAACCAGGTAAACGGCGGCCCGAGAACCGCCCAAAGGCCCAGGGTCGAGTTGCGCCACAGCGCCGCCGAGATGCGGCGCGCGAGGCTCGGGCGTTGATGAAGGACGGGAGCGGAAAGGGTCATGTTGATTAGCCGCGAATTGCCGGAGTCTCGTGGAAGCCCGGCGGGGGCTTGCCGCCCTCCTTCTCGCCCGGTGAGATGAAAGCGAATATGACCCTGACTGCCGTCAGCGCCGAGAGCGCTACCCTTTGATCTCCTGCCATTTCTTCTGCCAGTCGGTATAGCTCGTGCAAGTCTTGCTGCCATCCGAACATTGCTGCAGAAGCGTCTTCCAGAACTTGATGCTCTGCAAATAAGAGGCTGGGGCGTTCAGATGGTATTTCTCGCAGGAGCCAGCTTGCTGTGCATTCATTTCCGAACAAGCTTTGAGATTGACTGGCGTTTCCCCAAAGTAGATCGCCTGCTGCGCCTGCACTTTAGGCGTCGAGGCATAGCTCATGAATTTGTAGGCGCAGTTCGGATGCTTGGTTTTCGCCGAGAGCATCCAGCTATCCGCCCAGCCCGTGGCCCCTTCGCTCGGAATGACTTCGGCGACAGGTGTCCCCGCGTCTTTCAGGGTGTTGGTCATGTAGGGCCACGCGGCCCCGATTGCGGCGTCGCCATTCTTGAAGAGCTCGATCTCGTCCGATGCGAGCCCCCAATATTTCTTGACCACCTTCTGCTGACCTTTGAGCAGGTCGGCAACGGCGTCGAGCTGCCGGGGCGTGAGTTCGTACGGATCCTTGATGCCGAGTTCGGGCTTGGTCTTGGACAGGTAAAGCGCCGCATCGGCGATCTGGATGGGATTGTCCGGGACGCTCACCTGGCCCTGATATTTGGGATCGTAAATGGCGCCCCAACTCGTCGGCGCGTCTTTGACTTTGTCCGTGTTCCATAAGAGGACGTTCGGCCCCCACTCGTAAGATAGGCCGTAGTGAACGCCCTTGATGGTGTTGTGCGGGGGCGACTTCAGATCCTCGACGAAATCCTTGTAGTCCGGGATGAGATCTACTGCGATGGGTTGCACGTCGCCGCCATAAATGAGCCTCAGCGTGGCGTCGCCGGAAGCGGAGACGAGGTCGTATTCGCCGCCGCCGCCTTGGCGCATGAGAGCAACCATCTCATCCGAGGACCCTGCATATTTGCGGTTCACCTGGCAGCCGGTTTCAGTTTCGAAAGGTTTTATCCAGTCGTCCTGCGCATAGCCTTCCCACGCCACGACGTTGAGCGCGCCCTCCCCCTTGCCGATTGCTTTGGGATAGTTCGCCGTGGCCGGCGCGGACCAACCCGCCGTCGGCGCAACTAGAGACGCGATGATTGTCGCGACGCTCGCAATTCTTTTCCCCATCCTGCCCTCCTACATAGCCTCAACCGGCGTCGTCCAACGTGCACACCGCGTCAGGCCGCCAGCCGACCAACACCACTTCTCCGCGACGGCTGGCCAGACGCCCCGACGACGTTTCTGCGTTCGGCTGAACGGCCTCAACACAGGCGCCGTCGCCAAGACGAACGACATATTTCGTGAACATGCCGAAATAGACCTCGTCCTCGAGGCGCCCGTTTTCGACATGGAGGCCCGGCTCCGTCATGGCGGTTCCGGCCGGCGCCAATCGAACCTTCTCCGGCCGCAGCACGAGAATGCTTCGGCCTCGCTTCACCAGGCTTGAGGTCCCGACGAAGCCGGCAGCGAAAGCCGTCGCCGGATGGTCGTAGATCTCGCGTGGAGTTCCGATCTGCTCGATCCTGCCCCGGTTGAAGATAGCGATGCGGCTCGACATCGAGAGCGCCTCTTCCTGGTCGTGCGTGACGTAAAGGAAGGTGATTCCGACCTGCTCCTGGATGTGCTTCAGCTCGAGTTGCATGTCGCGCCGCAGCTTGAGATCAAGCGCGCCTAGGGGTTCGTCCAGCAGGAGCAGCCCCGGACGGTTCACGATGGCGCGGGCAAGACCCACACGCTGCCGCTGCCCGCCCGATAACTGAGCGGGCAGACGGCGCCCTAAATCGCTCAATCGCACTGTCTGGAGCGCTTCGGCAACGCGGTCGCGGCAAACCGCTCCGCTGATGCCTTTGGCTTTCAGCCCATAGGCAACGTTGTCGGCGACGCTCATATGCGGGAAGAGCGCGTAATCCTGGAACACGGTATTGATGTTGCGATCGAAAGGCGGCGTGCGGGCGACATCCACGCCCTCAAGTTCGATGGCGCCGCCGTCCAGACGCTCAAACCCTGCGATCAGGCGCAGAGTTGTAGTCTTGCCCGACCCAGACGGTCCAAGCAGGGTGAAAAACTCGCCGCGGCGCACCTCAAGATCTACATGGTCGACCGCCGTCGTTCCCCCGTATTTCTTGCGAACGCCGGACAAGCGTAGAAGCACGTCCGGTCTGACCTCAAGTCGCGATCCAGCCGGCGTTTGGGCATGGGCGTTCACGGCCGGGCTCAGAGTTTGACCATGATGTGGCGGGCGACCGTATAGTCTTCCAACGAAAGCATCGACATATCCTTGCCGTAACCTGAGGACTTCACGCCGCCATGCGGCATTTCATTGACCAGCATGAAGTGCGTGTTGATCCAGGTGCAGCCGTATTGCAGGCGCGCCGCCGTCTGCATGGCGCGGCCGACATCTCGTGTCCAGACAGACGAAGCGAGACCATATTCGGAATCATTGGCCCATGCGACAGCCTCTTCCTCGTCGCCGAACCGCGTGACCGAGACGACGGGACCAAAAACCTCGCGCTGGACGATTTCGTCGGCCTGTTTCGCCCCGGCGATCACGGTCGGCTCGTAAAAGAACCCAGCGCCGCTGGCCGACTTGCCCCCTGTGACTACCTCAACGTGGTTAAGCGCTCGCGCGCGTTCCACGAAGCTCGCGACGCGTCCGCGCTGCCGCTCGCTGATTAGCGGGCCGATCTCGGCATCGGTCATGTCCTGCGGGCCGAACTTGATCGTTGACGCGGCTGAGGCAAGATCGGCAACGAGCTTGTCGTAGATCTTAGGGCCCGCATAGACGCGGCAGGCGGCCGTACAATCCTGGCCAGCATTATAGTAGCCGAAGGTGCGCAAGCCGGCGACGACCGCATCAAGGTCAGCGTCATCGAACACGATCACAGGCGCTTTGCCACCGAGTTCGAGATGGGTGCGCTTGATGCCGCGCGACGCCGCTTCGAGTACCTTTCGCCCAGTGGAGATGTCGCCTGTAAGCGACGCCATACGCACAGCAGGATGCGAGATCAGGGTCGCTCCCACCGTGTCGCCACGGCCAAGAACAAGATTGAATACGCCTTCTGGCAGGATGTTGGCGGCAACTTCCGCGAATTTCAGCGCCGTCAGCGGGGTATGTTCCGAAGGCTTCAGCACGATCGTATTGCCGGCCCCGATAGCCGGCGCCGTCTTCCAAGCCAGCATCATCAGCGGATAGTTCCAGGGTGCGATCGAGGCGACCACCCCGATCGGATCGCGGCGGATCATGCTGGTGTGACCGGCGATGTATTCCCCCCCGACCTGGCCGTGCATGCACCGCACAGCACCGGCGAAGAAACGGAAGCAATCGACGATTGCCGGAATCTCGTCGGCAATCACGCGGGCGAGTGGCTTGCCGCAATTGAGGCTCTCGAGGCGCGCGAATTCTTCCGCATTGGCTTCTATTGCCTCGGCGATCTTCAGCAACGCCGCCGAACGCTCGGCGGGCGTTGTACGGGACCATTGCGGGAAGGCTTTCTCAGCGGCGCGCACAGCCTGATCCACCTGCGCTTCGCTCGCGTCGGCAATGATGTGAAAGACGGCGCCAGCGGCAGGGTTGACGATCGATTCTATAGAGCCCTGGCCTGCCACGAAGCTGCCGCCGATGAGCAGTTCTGTCTGCATCGTGCGCCCCCGGATACTTTCCCGCAATTTCAGGCGCGATGCTAGAACGTTGCGCAAGAAAGGAAAGTCAGAATTTCGGGCGCCGTCGTTCTGAAAAACCAATTGCTAACGCCTTGAGCTGAACTCGCTACACATTTCAACAAAATGCTGCGCGGCTGGGCGCAGCGCCGCGCCACGACGCCATACCAAGCCGACATCGACGCTTGGAATAACATCGCTCAAATGGCGGGCTTCCAAACGATCCCCTTCAAGCGACCATGGACGATAGGTCATGTCCGGCAATGTCGCGATGCCCACCCCCGTCCCGACGAGGCTGCGCACGGCCTCCACGGAAGAGGTCTTCATCACGACGTTGGGACGCAAGCCCGCGTCGGCCCAGCAGCGGGTCGTCGTTTCAGCGAGTTCATCGGTGGTCAGCATGATGACCCCCTCGGCCGCGACCTGTGCTAACGTCAGCACGGAATAGCTTAACAGCGGGTGCTGCGAGGGGAGCCAAACGCGCCAGGTCGAGCGCATCAGCAATTCGGTCTGCAGCGCCTGACGATCGCCAAGGTTGGATATGAGAAGCAGTCCGACATCGATCTCTCCATTAAGAAGAAGATGTTCCAGATAGCTGCGCTCTTCCTCGGTGACGCGCACCTCGACACGCGGAAAAACACGCCGGAATCGCGCCAGGAAATCGGCGAGGTAATAGCCCGAAACCATGCGGGTAACCCCGAGGTTGAGGTCCCCCGAAAATTCGCCCGGTCGGACGCTGACGGCTCGACGCGCATCGGCCACCGCGGCCACGATATGGCGCGCGTGACGCAGCATCTGGTGCCCTTCGTGAGTGAGCCGCACGCCTTTCTGATGTCGGATCAGAAGAACGGCGCCGGTTTCCTCTTCCAAAGCCTGAATGGCCGCCGTGATAGCCGACTGTGAAATGCCAATCTGATGGGCTGCTCGCGACACGGACTCAGTTTCCGCCGCAGCGATAAAATAGCGAAACTGCCGGAGCGTCAGCGCCTCAGGGCCGTTGGCGCGAGCTCGCGCACGGTCATTCTTTTCCACGTTCGCAATCTCCGCTCGCCACTGTTCGCCCTGCGCCGGATCTTAACACGCGGATAAAATAAAGGAGGCGGCCTCGGATTGACGTGCTCCGGGTAAATCGGTCCATCTGAAGCTGGAATTTTCCACTTATGGTCCCCGCTTGGGGACGAGGAGAGTTCCATGAAGAAGACCAAGTTCACGGAAGCGCAGATCGCCTTCATTCTGAGGTAGGCTGAGGACGGTGTGGCGGTCGCCGAAGTCTGCCGGAAGGCGGGACTCTCGGATGCGCCGTTTTACAACTGGCGGAAGAAGTATGCCGGCCTGATGCCCTCCGAGATGAAGCGGCTGCGGCAACTCGAGGAAGAGAACGCCAAGTTGAAGCGGATCGTCGCTGACCTGTCTCTCGACAAAGCCATGCTGCAGGACGTGCTGGCAAAAAAGCACTAACGCCTGGCCGCAAGCTGGAGCTTGTCGACGAGGTCCGATCGGATTGGAAGGCATCAATCCGGCGAGCCTGTTCCGCGCTCAGGGTTGATCGAGCGCTCTGCGTCTACAAGTCGAAGCGCGGCGGCCAGGCCGACCTCAAACAGCGGATCAAGGAGATTTGCCGAGACGCGCGTGCGATACGGCTATCGGCGCATCCATGTGCTGCTGCGCCGCGAAGGCTGGCTCGTCAATGCAAAGCGGATCTATCGGCTCTACAAGGAACTGAGCCTGCAATTGCGCAACAAGACGCCAAAGCGACGGGTGAAAGCCAAGCTCCGCGACGATCGCTGCGCCGCCATCGAGACCAATGCGACGTGGGCGATGGACTTCGTTCACGACCAGTTGGCGACCGGGCGCAAAATCCGCGTGCTCACTGTCGTCGATAGCTTCTCACGCTTCTCGCCCGCGGTCGATCCGCGCTTTAGCTATCGCGGCGAGGATGTCGTTTTGACCTTGGAGCGCATCTGCAAGGTCGTCGGCTACCCCAAGAGCATAAGGGTGGATCAGGGATCGGAGTTCATTTCCCGCGACTTTGATCTTTGGGCTTACCAGAACGGCGTCGTCCTCGACTTCTCGCGGCGCGGCAAGCCGACCGACAACGCGTTCATCGAGTCGTTCAACGGCAAGTTTCGGGCGGAATGCCTGAACGCACACTGGTTCATGAGCCTTGACGACGCCCGTTCGAAAATGGAGGAATGGCGTAAGGACTACAACGAAATCCGGCCCCACAGCGCGATCGGAAACAAGCCCCGATATCGCTGATCAATGGCTCACCGGCATCGCTGCCGACATGAGCCAAAACCGGCGAAAATTCCAGCAGCGGCTGGCCTAAAATCCGGGAGCAGCTCAACTTTGGTCAGAACTAACTTCAAACCGGATAAGCCTCAGGGGGCAAGGTCAGCGCGACTGCATTTATTCCGCAGGGGTGGCGTTGGAATACGCGCCATTCGCCCTAAACGGGCCGCGTACTTCGGTTCCCCGAGGATTAGAGGCTTCAACGAATCGGTCTTCCGGTACAATTAAGTTCTCGGATTCGTGACTTTTTCTGTGTCCGCTCATGCCAACCCTGTCGGCGGCGTAGGCCAACAGAACGGAAGAGACCCCACTTATGATCCATAGCCAATCGAACAATAGTTCCCGATGATCGTGGCGGAGAAACAATAGATAGGCGATCATCACGCCGCCGGCGCTAACGATCCATAGGAATATCCAAGCGATTGTTAGAATTTTGGCTAAGCTCGTCATTGCCGCCTCAGAATAGATCTATATCCACGCCAAGAAGGGCCTACTACGGCGCGTCACGATTTCGAGTGTCGCGCCGCTGCGCGTGGACTACCGCATTCGTATTGCACCGGAATATACGACGTTCATATGACGAACACCGAGCCCTCACATTGAACTGATCGCGCCTTTCTCAGAATTCGTCAATTGTATCTGCCGAACATTAGCGCCAGCTGCCCGTCCTTTCGATGAGATGCTGGCGTCTTGAAGATACCCCAATTCCTGCCTAAGCCGGATCTCGCCGATCCAGTGACAGGACACGTTTCGGCTGGGAAGCATAGTCGTGGTTCAGCGTGTCTCGCCCCTGCTTCCTCCAACTAACGCCCGGCTTAGCGCCGGTCTTCGTGGCAATGTTACTCCTCAACGACGTTGCAGCATGGCGCAAATCGCAGCGCAGATGC
The DNA here is from genome assembly GCA_037200525.1 of Methylocella sp. Taxonomy (NCBI): domain Bacteria; kingdom Pseudomonadati; phylum Pseudomonadota; class Alphaproteobacteria; order Hyphomicrobiales; family Beijerinckiaceae; genus Methylocella; species Methylocella sp. The sequence continues at coordinate 3,254,683 of JBBCGG010000001.1, forward strand.
AGCACTCACGAACGGAATACTCATGGCGAAAATGTCCTTGGTCCAGCGGGTCCGCATGCGCGCGCCCACTTATTGGAAGTACATGCGCGAAAAGCCCGGCTGGGGGATAATGTTCTTGTTGGCCCGAACTTTAGCCGCCCGGCGAATTGAAAGATTTTTCGCTTCGGCGCCTGTTCGGATTCCGGCGAGAGTGAGCGGGTCCATGTTTCCAGCGCTCGATGCGCCCAGTGTAGTCTCGTCCCTGGCTCGTGATGGCTGTTACTTGGGGCTGAACCTGCCCGAGAATATTGCCGGCGAGGTCCGTAGCTTCGCCGAACGAAACCCATGTTTCTCGCGAGACCACGAGTCAAATGGTTTTCTCCCCCACCAATACAGCGAGGTGAATAGGGAAAGCGCTCGCGATGTGCTTGCCGGTTATTACTTTGAGAGCGCGGAAAATTGTCCTGCAATAGTTCAACTGCGCAGCGATCCGGGGCTTTATAGCATAGCGACCGCGTACCTTGGTCAAAAGGCCTTTCCGGTTCGAACGCGCCTATGGTGGACCTTTCCCTCCAGCAGAGCCTCCGATGAGGATCTTCATGCCGCATCACAGGATAATTTCCACTTCGATATGAACGATTGGCGAACGCTAAAATATTTCTTCTACCTCACTCCAACCGACGAGCTAGCTGGGCCGCATCAATGTATTCCGGGCAGCCATCGACGCAGACGGCTAAAGCATCAACTGACTTTCACGGTCGCTCGCCCAACGTCTGAGCTCGAAGAGTACTACGACGCCACGAAATTCGTAACGATCACGGGAGACGAGGGCTTCGGCTTTGCAGAGGATCCTTTCCTCTTTCACAGAGGTATGAGGTGTCGTGAGAATCCGAGGCTGATACTGGAGCTGGAATACGGCGTGACTCCTTCGCCGCCAAGTTACACCTATGGTCGATTAGGATAGCGAAATAACTGGCGGTGGGATCAAATATCGCCGAGGGCGGCTATGTAGCTCAGTCCCATTGCATTGAGCCGCTCAATCCGGCGTCGACCTCGCGTCGACGGGCTATCTCAATCTTTACGCGCGCCCAGTGCGAACGGGGCTGGTCACTAACCCCATAGCCTTTCGAAAGTTGATCCGCCTCGTAATAAGCTTGACCAGCAAACTTCGCAATTAAATCCATTGCGTCTGTTTCATGGCGTCGAGTCTCTTTGTGGCTTTGATACAGTATATCTGCCAAACGACTGGTTTTTATGCCAATCGCATGTCCAGCATTGGACTCAAAATAAGAAAATGGCGCAAGCCATTTATTCCAAAATCTGAGCATGAATTCCTCGTTTCATTTTTTAATTATTGATTGATGTCATATCCGAGGGAACTATGGCCGGGCGACTTAGGTTCCCACTTTGATCGAGGGGCCGCCATACCTCAATTATTTTTGGCGGACATCATCGGCGCACTCACCGACCCTCCGTTGCTTAGGCTGAGCTAGCCGGGTCGCCTGATTTTGGCGCCGCCCCGGCGTGGCCGGAGGTATCTGCTTGCAGCTCCCGTGGGGCGTCATAACAGCGAATTTTTGGGGTGCTCGACTGTTTTGACGTACCCTCCAGAGGAGGACGGGAGCCGGCAACCAAACCGGCTCCCGTTTGCATTGCGGCCTCGCATAATCTTTACAGAGCGACAAAATCGCCACGTAAAAGCGATGTGTAAGTTCTCGGCATAGGCAATTCTGGCCTCAGGCGTCCTGCGCCCATCGGTCAAAAAGACGCGGGACCCTTCGGCGCGGGAGCCGGACCGTTTCTCCACTCCGTTGAAGTCTTGATGAGAATATCTTCAAGGCCCAACGATCGCGAGCAGGCAGCCTAATGGCTGCGAGGTCATCAGCAATCCGATAGGCCATCCGAATGCGCGCCCATAACGTGCTGTGAAGGGCCGGGTCACGTTTCGGCCCTCTCTTTCGGAGCCTGCCGCATATCGAGTAATTTCGCCCTAAAAATTGTGCGCCGCGCTGCGCGTCGTCGCTGACGGAGGCGCGACCTGATCGGGATCGAAAACTACCGAGTCGCAGAAATTGTCCGCGCGCATCGCGATGAGGAAAGGAGAAGCTTCAACCGTCCATGCCGCCTTATGGGCGCCCTCAATCTTAGAGTCGGTCACCGGAACCGGTTCTCCTAAGCTGGCCACAGCTGAACGATAGAGATCAGGGCGATAGACTCGCAGGGCGAGCCGATGAAGGTCGACGCTCGAATCGATCAAACCCCAACGGCGCATCTCATTGAGGAACCATAGTCCCTGGGACCGCCAGGGAAAAAGCGTCGCCCCGCCATAAAAGCCGCACCCGTTCTCAGAGTTCGATCCGCCGGGCAGATCCGCGAGAATCGCATGCGGCTCAATATCCACATATTTGCGCCGCGAGAGCAGCGCCGCGACGTATGCAGCATTCTCCGGCTCGTCGCAAAATTTCGCTGCGCGCACTATGGCCCGGACGACTCCGGCAAGCGTCTCAGGCTTTTCTTCCGCCCAGCGCGCACGTACGGCAAGCGCTTTTTCTGGAGCGTTGCGCCAGATGTCGTTCGAACTCGCTATAGGCAGCCCAACTCCGGCGCGGCGAGCGACCTCTCCCCATGGAGCGCCTGCGCAGAAACCGGCGATTTGCCCGGAGACCAAGGCTTCCACCGCGCGCGCCGGCGGCACGACCGTCAGAGCGACGTCACGCCCGGCCTCGATCCCAACAGTCGCGAGCCAATAGCGCAGGAGGAGACTGTGGTTCGAATAAGCATGAACGACCCCGAACGTTAAGTTACGACCCCGCAGCATGGGCCCCAACGCCTCAGCCAGCGAAACGTCCTCGGCGCTCGCGCAGGTTTGCAGATCATGTCCAAGCGAGCGGACAACCGTCACGCTATTGCCGCCGGAGCTAATTCCGCATGGAATGATCAGAGGCTGAAAAGCCCCGCGAACGCCAAGGTGAATATTGAATGCAAGCGGCGGGATAATCACAGCTGCATCGAAGAAGCCGTAGGCGAGCTTATCGGCGATATTGGCCCAAGAGGGTTCAACAATCAGCTCGGCATCGACGCCTTCGTCAGCGAAAAAGCCAAATTCGTAAGCCGCGATCACGGGCGCGCTATCGGTAAGCCGGAGCAGGCCAATACGCATCTTCGGCGCCGAGGCTTTACGGACAGCTGTGAGCGAGATCACTGCGCTCATGTTTGCTTCCTCTTTGTCTGCTCCGCCTCATCTCCGATCTGATGCCGCTCGACCATTTCGGCGACGACCTGCGCGAGTTTTCTATTCTCGTCCATGGCCCGCTTCTGAAGCCAACGATAAGCTTCTGGCTCCGTCATCTTACGACCCTGCATCAAGATCGCTTTGGCGTGTTCTATAAGCCGACGTTCCTCAAGTTTGGCCTTGGCGGCCGCGAGTTCGTCCTCGATATGGCGGTAGCGCCGGAAAAGGGCGACGGCTGAAGCCAAAATGGGGCGTAGATCCCGCGAAGCGACGCCGGACAGGTTATAGGAGCAGACGCCAGCAGCGATTGCCTCTTCGGCAAAAGCTGGATCGTCGCTACCGGCGAACATAACAATCGGATGCTGTCCCGATACAACGCGGATGTCTTCAAGAGCGTCGCGATCGGGTAGCGCCATATCGACTATGATCAGGTCAGGCATCGTTTGCCTGACGGTCGCGGCGAGGTCGGCACCGTCCTGAGCGCGCAAGATCGTCGCAAAACCAGACTGAGAAAGCTTTTTCGCCAGCGCCTGCGCGCGATCCGCCTGAGCATCGATGAGCAATATCCTAAGCGTCATCGGCCGCTACGTTTCTGCGAGTCAGTTTGACGAAACCCGAAGCATTGCGACGTCTGCGCCAACATAGCTGTCCATAGTTCCTTCAGTAGTTTGGCGGCAAAACCGTCTTCCGGCTAATGCGGTTGCCGCATGCGGCTTTGCTAAACCGAAGAGTTTTTAGCGATCAATGGGTCTGACGATAGTTCCCGTCTCCGGGAGAGCCGACTGGCTAATCCTAACTGGAGCGCGGAGCGCCGCCTCAATACACGTCGCGCACATAGCGCTTTTCCTGCGCCATCCGGTTCACATAGGCGTCCGCATCGGCCTCGCTGAGGCCGCCATGCTGCGCCACCACCATCCTCAGGACGATGTCGACGTCTTTAGCCATGCGCTCCGCATCGCCGCAGACGTAGAAGTGCGCCCCTCTGTCGAGCCATCGCCAGAGTTCGGCCCCCCGCTCCAACATGCGGTGTTGGACATAGATCTTCTCCTCGTCATCACGGGAGAACGCGAGGTCGAGCCGGCTGAGGCGTCCGTCGCAGCGCCAGCCGGCAATCTCGTCGCGGTAGTAAAAATCGCTCGCCGCGTGCTGCTCGCCAAAGAAAAGCCAGTTATCGCCCGATGCGCCTGTCGCGCGACGCTCCTGCAAAAAGGCCCGGAACGGCGCAACGCCGGTCCCCGGTCCGACCATGATCATGGGTGCGGCCGGGTCATGGGGCGGATGGAAGTGCGGCGACGGCTGCACGAAGATCGGCAGGGTCGCATCCTCGGCCCGGTCCGCGAGGAAAGTGGAGCAAGCCCCCTTTCGCCGGCCCCAGCCGCTGCCGAACCGAACGGTAGAGACCGTTAGTTGGACCTCGTTGGCGCGCTCCATCGGACTTGACGAGATGGAGTACAGGCGCGGCTGGAGGGGTTTTAGGGCCGACGCCAAGGCCTGGGCATCGACGCGAATGGGCGTATCGTGCAGCACGTCGACGATCTGGCGGCGCGAGATCCAGTGTTGCAGGTCGCCCTTGCGATCATCGTTCAGCAATGGCGAAAACGGCGCCTCTGGCCAGACGCCGCGGACGAACTCCAGGAAGTCGCGGGTGATCCGCGTGATCTCGAGGTGGCGGCGCAGGGCCTCGGCAAGCCGCATCTCCCCCTTGCCCTTGAGGGTGACGGCCTCTGAGCCGGTCAGGTCCAGCAGGTCCAACAGCTCGATCACCAACTCGGGGCAGTTGGTCGGCCATACGCCCAGAGCGTCGCCCGCCCGATAGGCCATGCCTGAGCCGGCGAGGTCGAAGCCGAACTGCCGGACTTCCTTGGCCGCGCCGGGACCGCTGAGGACGCGGTTGAGTTTAAGACGGGCGAACAGCGGATTCTTGCGGGAGTAGGTCATAGCCCCGACGGCCGGCCATTCAAGTGCCGCAATGAAGGGGTTCGAGGGCATGGCGATCGAGGCCGACGCGCCGGACGGAGGGGGCGCTAGCGGCGCCGCGAGAGGATGAGGCTTGGCCGACGACGGCGCTTGGCTGTCGACGCCCTCGCCCAAGGCGTCCAAGACGCGGTCGAGCCAGGCGCTGGGCGTCTCCTCGTCGTCGGGCTCGCAATCGCCGCGGTCGATGATGCGGCGCGAGCCGAGTTCCGCCAGGCGCGCATCGAGCTTGCGGCCGAACCCGCAGAACTGGTCGTAGCTGGAATCCCCGAACGCGAGAACGGCGAACTGCAGGGACGCCAACGAGGACGCCGCGGCGCCGGATAGCGCGCTCCAGAACGCCGAGCCGTTGTCAGGCGGATCTCCGTCGCCGAAGGTGCTTGTCGCCACCAAAGCGATTGCGGCGCTCGCGAGGTCGGCTAGGCTGGCGTTTTCCATGCAGATGAGGCGGGTCGGATAATCCTTTGCCCGCAGCCGGCGCTCACAACGCTTAGCGGCTTCCTCGGCGTTGCCGGTCTGGGACGCCCACAAGATCAGAACCTCCGGACGTTCGGTCCTCGCCGCGGCCTCGCCGGCAACAACCGGAACGGGCGCCGGCGCTTCGACTTTCGGTGCGCTCGATCCAGGCGGGAGCGGGCTTACGCCGGGCGCTGCGGTCCGAGAGAAGAGACCCGCCAGCAAACCGTTCAGATAGTGGCGCTTGCCCGGGTCCATCGGCGCGGTCGCCGGCAGCACGGGGACCGTACCGACCGCAGAGCCATCTGAACGCAGCGCGGCGAGGAAACCCTGGAGGTACAAATGGTCGTCGGCCCCCAGCGGCGGCGCGCCTCCCGACTGCACCCCGACAAGCTGGGCGAACGCCTCGACCGCGGCGTGGGGCGTCGCCAGGGCGCCGGCGATGGTGGCGAACTCCACCCTCGCCATGGCCGCGCGCTCAGCCGCAGCGACTTCGGATCGCGGCGCGACGGCCGCAAGCTCGGGGGCCGGAGCCGCGCTCGGAACAGCCGGTCCGCCCCCGTCTGCGGGGGCGACCTCGGCAGGCCCGCCGACACGGGTCAAAGCGACAGCGCTGAATTTGAACTCTGGCTGCAACGATACCGGATCGACCGCGTCGCTGGTGACCGCGTTGATCGCCAGGTCATCGCCGAAAACATCATTCCAATGGAACGGCGCGAAACAGTTTCCCGGCCGGACCCGGTCGGTGACGACGGCCGGCAACACTGCCCGTCCCCTAGGCGAGCGGATCTCGACCCGGTCCTTGTCGGCGACCTTGAGGGCGCGGGCGTCATCAGGATGCAGTTCTACGAAGGGACCGGGATTCAGCTTGTTGAGCGTGGCGACCTTCCCGGTCTTTGTGAGGGTGTGCCACTGATGCTGGAGGCGGCCAGTGTTGAGCACGAAGGGGAAGTCGGCGTCGGGCATCTCCGCTGGAGCCATGTGGGGGGGCGGTAGGAAAAACGCCTTGCCGCGCTCGGTGGCGAAGGCGATCTGGGGCCGGCGTCCGTCCTCCACGCGCAGGGACTGGCTGACGCCGTTGTTGAGGTAGCGGATCGGATTGCGCTCGCTCGCTGCCTCCGGGGCGATCGGCCACTGCAGCGGGGTCTCCGCTAGCTTCGCGTGGCTGGCCCCGCGAACGTCGTAGCCGGTCTTCGGATTCCAGAATTGGCGGATCTCCTCGAACACTTCGGCGGCCGACTGATAGGCGAAGGCGCGTCCGTAACCCATCTCGCGTGCGACTCGGGCGATGATCAGCCAATCCGGCAGCGCCTCCCCTGGCGGCTCCACCGCCTTGCGCATCAAGGTCATGTTCCGTTCGGAGTTGATCATCACCCCCTCGGCCTCGGCCCAGAGCGCGCCCGGCAGAATGATGTCGGCGTAGGCGTTGGTCTCGGTTTCGAGATATGAGTCCTGGGTGATGACCAGTTCGGCCGCTTCGAGGCCGGCGATCACCGTCTTGCGGTTGGGCGCGCTCGCTACCGGGTTGGTGCACATGATCCAGCAGGCCTTGATCCGGCCCGCGGCCATCTCCTCGAACATGGCGACCGCGCCGCCGCCCGACTCGGCGCGCAGCGTTCCCCCCGGCACGCCCCACCGCGCTTCGACGAAGGCGCGATCGGCTTCGCTCACCGTCGAGCGCTGGCCGGGCAGACCGGGGCCCATATAGCCCATCTCGCGACCGCCCATGGCGTTGGGTTGTCCCGTCAGGGAGAACGGACCGCTGCCTGGCCGGCAGATCGCGCCTGTGGCGAGGTGCAGGTTGCAGATCGCATTGGTATTCCAGGTCCCGTGGGTGCTCTGGTTGAGCCCCATCGTCCAGCAGCTCATCCATTCGGGAGCATCGCCGATCCATTCGGCTGCCTTGCGAAGGTCATTTTCGGGAACGCCGGTCAACTCGGCGACCCTCTCCGGCCGATAGTCTTCGAGGAAGGCCGGCATGACCTCCCAGCCCTCGGTAAAGGCGGAGATGAATGTCTCATTGATCTTGCCCGCCCTTACCAACAAGTGCAGCAGGCCATTCAGCAGCGCCAGGTCCGAACCCGGACGGACCTGGAGGAACAAATGGGCCTTGTCGGCGGTGGCGTTGCGGCGCGGATCGACTACGATCAGCTTCGCGCCGGCCTTCACACGGTCCATCATCCGTAGAAACAGGATCGGGTGACAGTCGGCCATGTTTGCGCCGATGACGAAGAACAGGTCCGCCTTGTCGAAATCCTGGTAGGAGCCGGGCGGCCCATCCGAACCCAACGACAGCTTGTAGCCGCTCGCCGCGCTCGCCATGCAAAGCCGCGAGTTGGACTCGATGTTGTTCGTGCCGACGAAGCCCTTGCACAATTTGTTGGCGAGGTACTGCGCCTCGATCGACATCTGTCCAGAAATATAGAAGGACACCGCATCGGGGCCATGGGCGTCGATGATCGCGCGCAGGCTCCCAGCGGTGCGGGTAATGGCCTCGTCCATGGTCAAACCCTCGTCGGACCCGTCCTGACGGGAGACGAACGGCTTGGAGGCGCGGCCGGATGCTGCGACGGGCTGGCCGCAGGTCGCGCCTTTGGTGCAGAGGCGGCCGAAGTTCGTGGGATGGGACTTGTCCCCCGACACTTTCACGATCTTCCCGCCGTCAACCTCCATGACGATGCCGCACCCCACGCCGCAGTAGGGACAAGCGCTTTTGACGGCTTTCTTGGTCATGCGCGCCCCGCCAACAGGACGACGACGCCAACGCCGTCGTCCTTCGATCGCCGACGCGAGGTCGCGATACTCGGATAGACCACACGCGGCCGAGCGCTTTGGCGGCGACAAGCTATAGAGTCAAAGATCCAGGAATAGGCGGAAGCGTCGCGCGACATGACATTGGCTCGAAAATCGGCGCACGACGTGCCGCCAGATTGACAGAATGCGAACCACCGTTGGCCCGAGGCAAAACCAACTTTTCTCAGCGTCGCCCGCCGTTGCGCGACGCTTGGACAGCCAAAGCCCTGGCTGACAACTATATCGGAGCAAAAAATATGCCATCCTCAGGCAAGGCTTGCGGCTCTGTGTTGTATAAAAGGGATGCGTGGAATTGCCCGATACGAGGGCATTCGAGATCAACCTTTGTGCAACGCACCATCCGCCCGATCGCCAAGCCAAAGGCATTAGGCGGCGATGGCGCGACACGCATTGCGGCCCAGGTCTTGCTTAGGTCGGCAGTTGGCGCACCGCTGGCGGAAGGCATTGCAACTATAGGTTGTGTGACTCTCCGGCCACGAGAAGCGATTTTCGTCCTTCCCCGTGTTGATTTGCGGTTGTTCTCTAATGGAAATCAGGTCCAAATGAGAGCTTCGGACCTACTGAGGATAAGTTATGTTTCGACGTGTTCTACTAGCTTCTGTCGGCGCTGTGGCGCTAGCAAGCTCCGCTTTTGCGGCTGACCTCCCCTCGCACGCTCCGCCGCCGGTCTATCTGCCGCCGGCGCCGATCTTCACATGGACTGGCATCTACATCGGCGGGCAAGTTGGCTTCGCCTGGGGCGATCAAAACGTTAGCTCCAACACCGGCTTCGGCTTTGACAGCTTTGGCTCGAACAATGACGGCGTCATCGGCGGCGGACATGTCGGCTATAATCTGCAGCTAAACCAATTCGTGATTGGTCTTGAAGGCAGCGTTGACGGCTCCAGCATCAAGAAGAGCGTTACCCGTGATGTCGGCGGCTTCGTGCCGGCCACTTTCACCTCTAGCGCCGACATTCAGGGATCGGTCCGCGGCCGCGTCGGTTACGCCTGGGATCGCATTTTGGTCTACGCCACGGGCGGCGTCGCCTTTGCTGGAGTGGACAACAGCATTTCGACTCCATTTGGCTTTGACAGCGCTTCGTCCACCCGCGTCGGCTGGACGGTCGGCGGCGGCGTCGAATACGCCATCACCAACAATTGGTCGGTCCGGGGGGAATACCGTTATTCCGACTTCGGTCACTCCACAATCTTCGGGTCCAATTCGTTCAACGATCCGCTTGTCGGGGGCGGCGGCTTCTTTAATCGTCACCTCATTGAAAACCAGGTGCAGGTCGGATTCAGCTACAAGTTCGACACGTTCGCTCCGCCCGCGCCGATCGTCGCCAAGTACTGAGGTCCAATTCGTCGTCTTTCTTTCCCCCGGGGCGCAGGAAGGCTCGGCCGCAATAGTTGGCGGTCGGCCGCCTTCGGGCACGATCAAATTCAAGAAGCGATGGCCCGCGGCACGACTCTTGCTTTTCCAAAGCCAGGAAGTTCCTGGTCCAAGATCGCTTTGCGGTCCCCTGCTTCCCCAACTAAAAGCCCGGCTTAGCGCCGGGCTTTTTTTATGCGCGCCCGCTCATTTTAAGATCAGGCGCGTCCCCGCGCGGGTTCGCATGTCCCCGCCTGCGACAAGGGAGCCCGCACGTCTTTCAAACAGCTATTTCTTTGAATGCTCGTGGGCGGTGGTTGTGTGCTTGTGAGCAGCCGCGCTGTGTTCGTTTGCCGACACGGCGTGCTCTTTGGCCTCGCTATCCCGGCCGTGTTCGTGGTGGTGCGCCGCCTGCCGGTGATGATGCGCGGCCGTTTCGTGGTGTGCTGCGGCTTGATAGTGGTGCTCTATGGACGGATGTTTTGTAGTGGCCATGGTCCAGTCCCCTTGCTTTCGGGAGATTTCCCGATTGATTGGACGCGCACCGGAGTAGTCATGGCGCGCGACGCTGGAAGCAGACCACAGCTTTCGACCTCCGTGAAGAGCTTCGACGATCGCCAATGCCCTTATCTATCAAGAATTCAGTAAATCACGCGGTCTTGATAGAGCGTAACTATTGCTTGGCAGCAAGTTGGATAGTCAAGCTGTTAGGTATTGACGCATTAGACGGTCGCTGGCGGACCAGATATCCTAGCCGCTAAGCGCCTATCATAGGCGAAGAGCCCAGCTTTAGTTATCTACGCAAGACCAAGGGATGTGGGATGCAGCCCACGAATCGCTGTCTATCTGGCGAACTGGTCCGCCACAGCTTTGGTCGCAGCGAAGTCCTCTGCATCCCTCGCGGCCCGCGCCGCCTCGGCCCTTGCCGCTTGACCCTGCGCCTCGGCGGCGAGGATCGCCTGACAATGCTGCCACTCCGGGTCAAACGCGGCGCTGCCGTTCGGCGAACGAAACAGAATATGAGTGCGGCAGATAGCGGCCGTCTTGGCCAGCAAGTCGTCGGCTTGCGCCTCTCCAACCAGGAGGGCCGGAAGAAACAGCAATGAGAGAAAGGTAGTGATGCGCATAGCACTTTTGCCTATTTGCTAAAGAAGTCATGTCGCTAAGGAATGCGACGACCTCGAAAGATTTCGACGCGCCGCCTTCACGTTCGGTGTTCAACATGATGAATTTGATCGACGGTCTTCGGAGTGTGGAACAATTATATTACAATCCGATTGCATCAAGCTTCGATCGACGCGGCGGCCGCGAAGGCATTCGCGATCATCGGAAAATTACACCCGCAACACATTTCTCTCGCGGTGAAATAGCCGGGTAACACGCCCCGTCCAAAGCTACGTTTGGCCAGGGAGTTCACAGCAGGTTTAGCCTGGCCAAAAAATCGCGGGATCCTCGTACCCGCGAGGGAGCCGGCCGTTTCGCCACCCCCTTGGAGCTAGATCGACGAAGCCCCTTGGTCCAAGGCCCAACGATCGTGATCCGGTAGCTTCTGTCCGGCTGCCCCCGCCGCGTCTTCACTGGCCGGCGGGGGTTCTTGTTCAAAAGGCCCGGTTCTTAACGCGACCTGCGCTCGGTTTCGCGCTCATCGGTGATCCGCGACGCGGGGAAGCGATTCGGGCATGGCGCTAATCGTACGCAAGATCGCCGCCAACTTCCGCCGGCACAACCGATGCCAGGAGAACCAGAGCAGCGACTTGCTGATCTTCCGCGTATTTCTGGCTCGCCAGTCCGCCCATGCTGTGCCTTATCAGGATTGGCGGCTGCTCGAACTGCTCAGCGACATGCGCAATCTCTTCAGCGACGTCAGCAATCCCTCGTCGCACGAGTTGGTCGTTCGGGAGCTCCTTGGAGCCGTTATGTTGGCGCCAGTTCAACGCATGACAGTCCCAGCCTGCCTGGGAAAAATAGGGCAAAAAATGCTCCCAGACCCAGCTGCCGTGGCATCCGCCGTGGACGAAGACGAGTGGATGTTGACGCGCGGGGCGTCCCGATGGCGAGGCGCGCTCGACGCGCACGCCTTGGATTCGATATTCGCTTCGATTTATCATCATGCGCCTTCCAGCCGAAGCCTACTAATCGGCCGGATTCGCACGCAATTGTCCCATGCGTATAGTACGGAATATGTGCTTGCCAGGCCGTTATTTTTCGTGCGCGCGCAAGGGATCGCAAGGCGTTTTCATGACCGCGAGTCGCTGGCCAACTTGATCGTGCCGGACCAGGCTGTTTGACGCTGCCAGCGGGCGCCGCGCAAACCAAGCGGAGCTGGCGTCACGAGTCCGCCCTGCCCGCACCCGGAACTAGAATTGCAAAGCGGAGTTGGTGCTAATCGGAAGCGTGAGGATCAAATCATGATGCGATCGGGCTTATTGATGAGCGCAGCTATGCTTGGCGCTTCGATTGCATGGGGCGGCCCTGCTTTGGCGCAAGCAGGGGGGGCGCCTTATGGCGGTGCCTTCGAAAACGGTATTTTCGAAGGTCGAAGCGCCGACTTCGATCACCCATTCCGCACGCGCAGCGAACCCGCATTCTATAGGGGAGGCTATGATCCGTGCTACGACTTCGGCGCTTATCCCTACCGCACATGCGAGTTTTATAATTAGCAAACCATGTGATGGTTGGCGGTGACGGAGGCTGTTGGATCTGAGCTCTCCGGGAACCTGCTCGGGCGGCGCGCGTTTCCTTGTAACAATCGCGAGGAGGGGATGCCATGAAACACATAGGCGTGTCAGCGAGCGCCGTCGCCCTGGGCGTGGCTGTTATTTGTAGCTGTCCTGCTTCAGTCTTTGCCGACAGCGTGAATAATTTTGAAATCCAGGCGGCGGAAGGTCGCAGGGTGGCCGACGACAACGTTCCCTACAATCCCGCCACCGGAAAGGGAACGGTCTGCATTTCTTCGGCAGTCTGCCCCTTCGGAAGTGACGCGTCGCGCGGCGATGCTGGCCAAGTTCCTTTCAATCCAGCAATTGGCGCAGGGACGGGCTGCGTGTCCTCTGCGGTTTGCGATCAGTAAGCTCTGGCGCTCCACCTAATCCGCCCGTTTTTGATACGCGGCGGAGAGAGCGTGGGTTTGCGCGCCCCGCGCGCCATCGCTCAAGGCTAGGCTTTCCTCCAGAGCGCCGCGTTTCCCGGGAATGATCGATCCTTGACTCCAGTGGCTGGTCTTTCTTGAACTTTCCGGTCCCGCTAGGCCACCGGCCAAAGAGAGCAAATGATGAAGGAAATGCCGGCGTCCAAAGCCTATCGGCTGCTCGAGGCCGGCCCAATCGTGTTGGTGACGACGACGCATAATGGGCGGCCCAACGTCATGACTATGGGCTTTCACATGGTGGTCCAGCATGCGCCGCCGCTGCTCGGCTGCGTCATCGGCCCCTGGGATCACAGCTACAAAGCCTTGCGCGCGAGCGGGGAGTGCGTGATCGCCATTCCGACAGTCGACCTCGCGCGGAAGGTGGTTGATATTGGCAATTGCTCCGGCGATCAGGTCGACAAGTTTTCGAAATTCGGGCTGACGCAGGCCCCTGGCAAAATCGTCTCGGCGCCGTTGATCGCCGAGTGTCTTGCGAATATCGAATGTCGGGTCGCGGACACAACGCTGGTTGAAAAATATAGCCTCTTCATTCTGGAAGCGGTGCGGATCTGGATCGACCCCGAGCGCAAGGAAAGACGCACGCTGCACCACAATGGCGACGGCACCTTTACGGTCGACGGCAGGACCATCAATCTCCAAGAGCGAATGGTGCTCTGGAAGCAATTTCAGGATTAAGCCAAGAGTGATGCAGCTACGCCAATCGCGGCGTCGCAAACCAGGCGGCCGCCGCGCAAGTTGTGCGGTATGCCTTAATGCCCGGCCAGCATTGCCGCCCCAAGCAGCAGGGCCAACGCGAGCAAAGCGAGAGCCGCCGCAGGCCATTGGCGTAAGACGACGTCCGCGCGATCGAAAGGGCCTCCAAAGGCGAGAGCCTTCTCGGCCGCGCGCTCGCCTAGAAGAAGCGCGTCCCCCTCTGGAACATGCGGCAGGCGGTCGCTCCAATGACGCAGAATGAGCGCCGCCGCCCCGCCGAGCAGGACGGGCCAGAACGATTCCCACAGCGTCGAAGCATCAAAGACGTCCGTTTCGCCGCCCGTCGCCTGAAGGTAAAGCGCCCAGGGAACAGCGATGGACGCAGCCGCGCCCGCCAACCAGGGCAGCGTCAGACCGGCCGGAGCCGCCGTATCCCTTTGGTCCGCCGCAATCAGCGCGAGCCGCCGCAAAAAATGCAACATCAGGAGCGTCGTTGCAGCCGCCGACAGCATCGAGAGCATCCCGATGACGCCGTATCCGAGCGGCCCTTTGACGACCAGCTTCGCCAGGGCGCCCCCAGTAAAAGGGAGGCCCGCGAGGCTCAACGCCAGCACCGCCGCGGGCAGCAGCACTAGCCACAAGCGGCGCGTGTCTGTCGCCGCCGCGACGCCAATCGCTAGGAACAGGGTGCCCTTAACCAAAACGTGATGCGCCGCATAGAAAGCCGTAGCCAAAGCGGCATGCTGATCGCCGGAGGCGACGCCCATGCCGAGCACAGCGGCGATGACACCCATCTGACTTATGCTCGAATAGGCGAGCACCGTTTTTGGGTTGCTTTGCGTGAGGCCGATTGCAACGCCATAAAAGGCCGTGAACATTCCGAGCGCAGCCAGCGCCTCGCCCCAAGCCGGCAATGCGGCGTCAAAAGGTAGAAAGCGGATGAGCCCGATCACGCCGGCTTTGACGGCCGCTCCGCTCAGGGCGGCAGCGGCAGGAATGGGCGCGGCTCGATAGCTCAGCGGCATCCAGACATGCAATGGCGCAAGACCGATCTTGGCTGCAAAGCCCGCGATCAGAAGCGCGAGCGCCGGATCGCGCCACGGCGACGTCGAGAGAGCAGCGACGCCATCGCGGATCAGCAGACTATGGCCTGGCGCGCCTGACGCCAGCAGTACAAAGCCTATGATTAGAAAAGCCTCGCCGAGCACTGCGAACGCGATGTAGACCAGACCGGCTTTCTCGGAGCGAGGCGTATCGTCATCCACGATCAGCCCATAAGCCGGGAGGCTGACCAGTGCGAAGACCAGATAAAAGCTGATCACATCGGCGGCCATAAAGACCCCGATGCTACCAATGAGCGTCAGCAGCCAGCACACCGTAAAGCGGCCCCTATTTGGCTTGCCGCGCATATAGGTGAAGGCATAGGCGCCCGCTATGATCCAGAGCAACGAGGCAGCCCCAAGCAGCATGGCTCCCGCCGCATCGAGCGCAAAGACCATGGGAACCAGCGCTTGGCCGATCACCAACGGCGGACCGCCTCCCGCAAGCAATGCTGCGACCAGAGCTGGCGCAGGGGCCAGCGCTAGCAGGGCGGCCATTTGGTCGCGGAGGCGCGGCGACAGACAGCCAAGTAGCATGATGACCGGCAGGCCCAGCGCCGCCGCCAGCAGTTCCGGGCTATAGGACGCGGCGCCGCTCATCGCGAAGTGACTATCGTTGTGACGGGGCGGGCGATTTGCGGGCGGCCAATTTGAATGAGCTCGAACAGCGCGGGCGGCGCGAAGCCGATCAACATGGCGAAGAGGGCCAACGCCAGCGCCGCCGCCTCCCTGCCCCGCCCCGGAGACGGGCGCGGCGAAGGCTCGTTCGCATTCGCGCTGGCTAAGGCCGGGGCGAGAACGCGAAACACATATGCGCCGGCCAGCAGCCCGCCCGCCAGCATGGCCAACGCCCAAAGCCATTGACCGCTTTCAACCGCCGCCGTCAGCAGCAGCCATTTTGCCACAAAGCCGCCGCTGGGCGGCAGGCCCATGAGCGACAAGCCGCCGAGGCCAAAAGCAAAGATAGTCATCGGCATCAAGCGTCCCGCTCCGCGAAGCCCCGCGATGCGGTCATGACCAAGCGTTTCGGCGATGAGGCCGGCCGCAAGGAACATAGCGGCCTTAGCGAAAGCGTGCGAGACGGCTTGGAGCACGCCTCCCGTCCAGGCGGCGTCGGTCCAAGGATGCTCCCCGGCCGCCAGAGGAAACATCAGGAATAGATAGCCGATCTGCGCGACTGTCGAATAGGCGATCAGCAGCTTCAGCCGCTCTTGCCGCAGCGCCAGCACGCTGCCGAATATGATCGCCCCTGCCCCCAAGGCCGCGAGGATCTGCATCGCGGCCTCCCTCGGCAACGGAGACATCACATGGAACCAAAGTCGAACGGCAATGAAAAACGACGCCTTGACTACCAGCGCCGAGAGCATGGCGCTGCCGGCGGGCGGGGCTCCCGCGTGGGCCGGCGGCAGCCACAGATATAGGGGAACAAGCGCTGTTTTTGCCGCCAGGCCGGCCGTCATCAGCGCCATCGCGACCCATAGGGCGGCCTCAGGCCGAACTCGCTGCGAAAGCACAACGATGTCGAGCGCGCCATAAGCGCCATAGAGAAGCGCTATGCCAAGCAGATAGAGCACCGAGCCGAACAGCGCAAAAAGCAGATAGCGCAGCGCTGCCTTGAGCGTCGCCGCCTGGCCGTCAAGGCAGACGATCGGCACGGCTGCGAAGGTCAGCAGCTCCAAAGCGACATAGAGATTGAACAAATCGCCGCCGAGGAAAACGCAATTCAGCGCCGCCCAAAGCGCCAGCAAGAGCGTCCAAAACGACAGCGGCGCGCGCGCCTCCGTGAGATCCAGCGGCGTCGAAAAATTGGCCCGCGCAAAAAATGCGGCTGCGGTGACAATCAACGCGGTCGTCACAAGCATGACCGCCGAAAATCCATCCGCGCGCAGCGCCACGCCGAGCGGCGGCGACCATCCGCCGAGGACATAGACCAGAACGCCGTCCGCGCGCCAAACGCCAAATGCAATTGCGGCCGCAAGGCAAAGCCCAATCGGCATGAGGCCAAGAGCGATCTGCTCGGCGCGACGTCCGCCGAGCAGGAACGCCAGCAGTAGCCCAATCACGGGCAAGATGACCGCCAGCACCAGGAGATACCCGCTCGCGGTCGTCGTTGAATCGGATAGAGCGATTGACGGCATCAGACGCCAGTTCCGTCGGCGGGCGATTTCGTCGGCGGATCGGCTCCCAGCGTGACCTTGCCGGTTTCTTTGAATAATCGCAGCAAAAGAGCGACCGCTAACGCCGACGCCGAGAATGCGACGACGATGCCCGTTATGACCAGCGCCTGCGGGGCCGGATCAGCGGCAAGGCCAGCCGCCGCGCCCCTGCGGGCTATGATGCCGAAAAGCAGAAACACGCCGCTGCCGAGAATGTTGAAAGATAAAATCTTCCGCAGCGACTCGGGGTTCGTGACGAGGCCATAGAGCCCAAGGCCGACAAGCGCTGCGCCGCAAAGCCCCGCCAGGGTCGCGGCGCTCATCGCCGCAGCTCTTGTTGCGGCGGCCCGCCCACCAGCATGCCGAGGGTCGCAGCCACAGAAAGCGTCATAAACGCCTCGATGACGAGTATCAGCGGCTTGGCGTAACCCTCTGGATAGGCCAGAAATCCGGCAGCCCATGCAAAGCCCGCAACCCCGATCACAAGAAACGCAGCCGTACCCGCCACCAGAACCAGGCGCAGCCAGCACCGACTGATTTGGGGCGCATCGACAAGTCCAGCCGTCATGGCGATGATCCACATGGCGGCGAGGATCGTGCCGCCCTGAAACTTTCCGCCTGGTTCATCCGCGCCAATCCAAACAATATGGATCCCGACGACGATTCCCACGGGCGGCAGCAGCTGAGCGAAAAAGGTGAGAACGCCGTCTTGACCAGCAGGGCGCGGAAACTTCGGCGCCCCGCCCCAATCCCGATCGGGGGCCAGCGACCAAACGCCGACCAGCGCGAGCAGCAGCACAACTGATTCAAACATCGTGTCGACGACGCGATAAGCGAGGAGAACTGCGGTAACCGCATTGCCTAGGCCGGTTGAAGGCAGATGTGCGACCGCTTCCGGGGCCAGCGTCGGCGCTGGGTCCGGCATGAGCAAGACGGCCGCGGCGAGCGCAACCGTCATCCCGACGCATAAGGCTGCGGCGGCGAGCCGCAAAAACGCTCTCGGCTGTTCGGCCGCAGCTTCCGCCTCGGTTCCTCGCAGACGCGTCGCCGCTCCGATCAGCACTACGCCGGTGACGCCGCTGCCGATGGCGGCCTCCGTCAACGCCACATCCACCGCATAGAGGCGCACCCAGACAAGGGATAGAAGCAGCCCATAGGCGACATAACCGACGACCGCGGGAAAGGCCTGCCGCGCTGCGATGGTCCAAGCAGCCACCGCGAGAACCAAGACCGCCAGTTCTATGTCGACGGCCGTCACGACTATCATGGCGAGGACCTTGGCGCGGACTCTTCCCGCCGCGCCGCGCGCGCCATGAGCTGGGTGACGGTCGCGCCGGCCAATTGAACAAGCAGCCAGACCGCGACCAGCTTCAAGGCTCCAAGCGGGCTGTCCGCCCTTGGCAGAAGGCCAAGGACCACGAGGCCGAGGCCGAGATTGTCGGCTTTCGTCAGGGCGTGCATGCGCGTTAGCCGGTCCGGAAAGCGGAGCAAGCCAACAGAACCCGCGAAAAAAAAGAAGACGCCCGCTGCAATCGCGATGATGGAGAAGATGTTGAGGGCAACGCTCATCGGCCGTCAGCTCCCTCTGGATCATCTGCATTCGAGTTCGAGGTCGCGCTGTTGACGAAAGCCATTGAAGCAAAGGCGGCGAGCAATGCCAGCGCCAGAGCGACGTCCTCCGCTCCGCGCACGCCCGTCCCCGCAGCCGCCAGAAGCAGCGCCGCAATGCCGCCGGTTCCGAGCAATTGCGCCGCCATCATGCGGTCTACATCGCCGGGTCCTGCGAGGATGCGGAACAAGCCCATCGCCACCGTAGCCAACGTCAAGCCGGCAGTCGCGAATAGAAACTCATTCATGGCGAAGCGCTCGGACAAACAAAGCCTCGTCTTCGGCCAAATTCGCGACCACGGGCTGATCGACGTCGAGGCAATGGACAAGGAGCGCGCCGTTGCCATCGGTCCCTGTTGGTAGCGTTCCGGGCAGCAGGCTGCATAGCGCACAGAACGCGTTGCGCGCTTCGCCGGCTGGCACGCGCAAAGGATAGGATATAAAGCCCGGACGCAGTGGAAGCTTTGGGTCGAGCGCGCGCCATGCGACGTCGGTCCCTGCAACGACGGACTGGCCTAGAAAACGCATCGTCAGCTGCGCGAGGGCAAGGGGCCGCAGCCGCGATGCGCCCGGAGGAAGAAGGCGCAGGCTTGTCCAGGCGGCGACCGCCGCGGCTGCAGCTCCGATCGGGAGGCCGGCTAGATCGCGGCCCGAGATCATCAGCCAGAAAGCGAGGAAAATCGCCGCGCGGACGGCTGCGGCGCGTCTGACGCGAGGCTGGGGTTCAGCCTCCGGGGCGCTCATAGAGCGAGACCATGGAATGGCTGCGAGACCAAGTGCGCCGAGGTCCGAAAACAACGGCGTCGAGACTTGCGCGGGAGATCTTCGCGACGCTTGTCCGTGCGGCTGGCCATCCCTGAATTCGCCTGAATTCAATGTGTCAACGAACGCTGCTGTCTAAGCTAACACCGCTATAGCCGCGTCGTCCAGAGACGACTTTAGGCTCAGTTTTCCTAACCCAACTAAAATGCCGACGCTAACCGCATCGGCGATCTTCTACGCGGGCTGTGAGCTTAATCGCCCCTCTAAAAATTTAGGCAAATTTGCGTTTTTGATCCGCCGTCGGCATCTTATGATCCAGCGTCGTCAAATGGGGGATAGCGCCTTGGGCTTGAGCACAAATGATGTGAAAGCAAGACGGCGCCTGGTTTGGACCACATTGGTTTTGCCTTCCCTCGCCATATTGATCGCCGGCTGCGAGCCCGAGACGAAAGACCAGTCGCCCGTCGTGCGCCCTGTCCGGACGGTGACCGCCGAAAAAGGCCATGTCGGCGACCCCGTGGTGTTAACAGGCCACATCCAAGCAGAGAACGAGGCGGCTCTCGCATTTCGTATAGGCGGACGGATCATCGAAAGATTGGCGGGAGTTGGCGATCATGTCGAACCAGATCAAGTGCTCGCGAAACTTGATCCGCAGAATGAGCTGAACGCCTTGCGCTCGGCGCAGGCCGCTCTTGCCGCTGGCGAGGGGCAATTGGTCCAAGCGCGCAATAATTTCGGGCGGCAGGAGACGCTGCTGGCGAGAGGCTTCACCACCAAAGTTCTGTTCGATCAAGCGCAGCAGACGCTCCAGACGGCTCAAGCCCAGGTCGATGACGCTAAGGCCCAATTGGAAATCGCCGAGGACCGCGTGAGCTATACGCAGCTCAAGGCGAATGTCACCGGAACGATCACGGCGCGTGGAGCGGAGTCGGGCGAAGTTGTGCAACCCGGCCAAATGGTCTTTCAGGTCGCGCGACAGGATGGTCGAGACGCCGTGTTTGAGGTGCCGGCGCAGGTGCTCCGCTCCGCGCCGCCAGAGCCGATCATCATCGTCGCCTTGACGGATGATCCGAGCGTAAAAGCATCGGGCCGCGTGCGGCAGGTCGATCCGCAGGCCGACCCGGTCACGCGAACGTTTCGCGTGCGGGTTAGCCTGATCGATCCGCCCGCCTCCATGATGCTTGGCGCGACCGTTTCGGGGCGCATCGATTTGGATGCCGCAGAAGCGATCTCCATCCCCGCAAGCGCTCTCACGAATTTCAACCGGCAACCGGCCGTCTGGATCGTCGACCCGTCAACGTCGACCGTCTCTATGCGCAACGTTGAGGTCGCCCGCTTCGATCCGGGGACGATCGTCATTTCCGAGGGGCTTCAGGGCGGCGAGATCGTCGTGACGGCTGGCGTACAGGCGCTGCATCCGGGTCAGAAAGTCCGTCTCCTCGGGCAGTCTTCATGATCGGGCCGAATCTTTCGGAATGGGCGCTGAAACACCGCTCATTCATGATCTTTTCGATGATCGCCATGATTGTCGCCGGTGTCGCATCCTATTTTCAGCTTGGCCGAAACGAAGATCCCGCCTTCACCTTCAGGACGATGATCGTGCAAGCGGCGTGGCCTGGGGCAACCCTCGTGGACACGCTTCAGCAGGTCACCGAGCGCCTCGAGCGCAAGCTGCAAGAGACGAGAGGCCTCGACTTTGTGCGCAGCTATACGAGCGCCGGCGCAGCAACCATCTTCGTCACTCTTAAAGGCTCAACGAAGGCCGCCGACGTTCCAGACATCTGGTACCAAGTCCGTAAAAATATCGGCGACATACGCCATACGCTACCGGCGGGCGTCGTCGGCCCCGGCTTCAACGACGACTTCGGCGACACGTTTGGATTGATCTACGGCTTCACCGCCGACGGGTTCAGCTATCGCGAGCTTCGCGATTATGTCGAGGACATTCGCTCGAAACTCCTGCATGTTCCGGACGTGTCGAAGATCGACATTCTCGGCGCCCAGGACGAACAAATCTTCGTTGAGTTTTCGACGCGGCAACTGGCGGGGCTCGGGATCGATCGCTTCGCCCTGATCGCGGCGTTGCGGGCGCAGAATGCGGTCAGCCCCGCCGGCTCCATCCAGACTGGCGACGAGAAGCTCTCGCTTCAAGTGTCAGGCGCATTCGCATCCGAAAACGACATCCTCGCCATCAACTTCCTATCGAACGGACGCCTCATTCGTCTGCGCGACATCGCTGAAGTCCGTCGCGGCTATGCCGATCCGCCGCAACCGATGTTTCGCGTCAATGGCAAGCCGGCAATTGGTCTCGCCATCGCCATGCGGAACGGCGGCGATATTTTGACGCTCGGCCGCAATGTGAAGCAAGCGATAAACCAAGCGATAATCGATCTCCCGGTCGGCATCGAGCCGACGCTGGTTTCCGATCAGCCCGTCGTCGTCAAGACCGCCATTGGCGACTTCATGAGTTCGCTGTGGCAGTCCATCGCCATCATCATGGCGGTGAGCATCGTCAGCCTCGGCTTCCGCGCTGGAGCCGTCGTCGCTCTGTCGATCCCCCTGACGCTCGCCATTGTTTTTCCGATTATGCAATTTTTCAGCATCGACCTGCAGCGCATTTCGCTCGGCGCCCTGATCATTGCCTTGGGATTGCTCGTCGACGACGCCATGACGACCGTCGATGTCATGACCTCGCGCTTGGCGCAAGGCGACGACAAGGAACAGGCCGCGACATTCGCCTATAAATCATTGGCGTTTCCGATGCTGACCGGCACTTTTGTCACGGCCGCGGGCTTCGTGCCGATCGGCTTTGCGCGGAGCGCCGCGGGGGAATACACATTTTCGATCTTCGCCGTCGTTACAATCGCCCTGATCGTTTCCTGGTTCGTCGCCGTTCTCTACGCTCCCCTCCTGGGCGTCGCCCTTCTCACCAAACCGAAAGCGGCTGCGTCGAGCGAGCCTCGACCAACCTTGCGTTTCTTCCGCAGCATTCTTATCGGCGCGATGCGCGTGCGCTGGCTTACGATCGGCGCGACGTTGGCTTGTTTTGTCGCAGCGCTTATGGCGCTTCCCTATGTGCCGCGGCAGTTTTTTCCGGCCTCCGATCGGCCCGAACTCGTCGTCGATCTGACCCTGCCGCAGAACGCCTCCATTTTCGCCAGCGAGAGGGCCTCCGCCACTCTGGACGATCTGCTCAAAGGAGACCCGGACGTCGACCGCTGGAGCGCTTATGTCGGGCGCGGCGCGATCCGGTTCTACCTGCCGCTTAATGTTCAATTGGCGAATGATTTCTTTGCGCAGACCGTCGTCGTCGCAAAGGATGTCGCTGCGCGCGAGCGCCTGCACAAGAAGCTTGAGACCGCATTGGCGGAGCAACTCCCCGCCGTCGTCTCTCGCATATCTCCGCTGGAGCTCGGGCCGCCCGTCGGTTGGCCGGTGCAATACCGCGTCAGCGGACCAGACATATCCGAGGTAAGATCGATCGCGCTGCGTCTTGCGCAAGTCATGGGCGCGAACTCCAATGTCGCAAAGGTCAATTTTGACTGGATGGAGCCGGCTCGCAAGGTGCGCATCAATATTGACCAGGACCAGGCGCGGCTTCTCGGCCTGAGTTCTCAGGACCTCGCCGTCGTGTTGAACGCAACGATGAGCGGCGCGCCCATCACGCAAGTGCGCGACGGCATCTATCTGGTCGATGTCATCGCGCGGGCGACGGACGAACAGCGCGTTTCGCTTTCGACTCTGCGCGACCTTCAGTTGCCGCTGCCGAATGGCCGCACGGTCCCGCTTAGCCAGGTCGCAACCTTCGATTTTGAGCAGGAATATCCATTGATCTGGCGCCGCCAGCGGGTTCCAACTCTGACGGTCCAGGCCGATGTCGCGTCCGGCGCCTCGCCAGAAAGGGCGGTCAACGCGCTGGCTCCAGCAATTGCGAAATTGAGCGAGAGCCTACCGGTGGGCTATCACATCAATGTTGGAGGCACCGTCGAGGAAAGCGCCCAATCGCAAGCCTCGGTCTTCGCAATGATTCCCCTCATGCTGTTTCTGATGGTGACCTTCTTGATGGTTCAGCTGCACAGCTTCAGCCGGCTATTTATGGTTTTGAGCGTCGTGCCCATGGGCCTTATCGGCATCGTCACGGCGCTGTTGATATTCCGTCAGCCGCTCGGCTTTGTCGCCATCCTCGGCATTCTGGCGCTGCTTGGAATGATCGCCCGCAACGCGGTCATCCTCATCGAGCAGATCGAGACCGAACGGGCGGCCGGAAAGCCGATATGGGACGCTGTGGTCGAGGCGAGCCTCTCCCGCTTTCGCCCGATCATGCTGACCGCGATCTCGACGGTTCTTGGTTTGATTCCGATCGCGCCAACCGTGTTTTGGGGACCTATGGCTTTCGCCATAATGGGCGGCCTTTTCATCGCAACGATTTTAACGCTGATCGTTTTGCCCGCGCTCTATGTGACATGGTTCCGCGTCAAGGAGCCTAGCGGTGAGGCGCTAGCGACCTGAGTTGCTGCGGCTCCGTGGCAAAGGCCGATCGCGGCGCAAACCAGCCTCAAAACGACCCGAAAGCCGTTCCGAGGCCGATGACCGCGGCCAGGGCCAGAAGCGCGCCGACAATCGCAACCATCACAATGTCAAAATAGCTTTCGCGATGGGTTGAGCCGCAGACCGCGAGCAACGTCACCACGGCGCCATTGTGCGGCAGGCTGTCGAGCGTGCCGGCGCCAATCACCGCCACGCGATGCATCAGCGCGGGATCGATGCCTTGCTCGGCGGCGAGCCGCATATATGTGTCCCCAAGCGCATCGAGCGCGATGGTCAAGCCGCCTGAGGCCGAGCCCGTGAGCGAGGCCAGCACATTGGTTGCAACAGCCAGCGAGACCAACGGTCCGCCCTCGATCGAAAGCACCCAGTCGCGCACCATGGCGAAGGCCGGCAGCGCGGCGACGACCGCGCCGAAACCAACGAGGCTAGCGACGCTGAGGGCGGGAAGGACGGAAGCGTTGGCGCCAGCATCCATCGTGGCGCGCAACGCCGGGAGACGACGTAGGTTTATGGCGATCAAGACAATAATCGCTGCGGCGAGCGCGGTGACGACCGCCCATACGCCGCCGACAGTGGACAGCGAGGCGGCGCCCCACTTTTCTTCGGCGAGAAAAGAGACATCAAGACGCGGCAAAATAAATAGCGACATCGCGAGATTGACGCCTACCACAATGATTAACGGCAGCATCGCCAAGGCGATCGGCGGCGACGTCTCGCTTTGATGGCCGTTGCGGATCTCGGCGGGGTCGAACTCGCGCGCTGTGGTTGCGCGTTCGCGGACGGTGAGGTCGTCCTCCGCGGGGACGGCGGCCGCCGCATCTTCGCCATAGCCTTCGCCCCTATTGCGCGCGGCGGTTTCCGAGCGAGAGAGCCACCACATGCCGAACCCCAGCATAATGGCCGAGGCGATGACGCCAAGACCCGGCGCTGCGAAAGGCGTTGTGCCAAAAAACGGCATTGGAATTGCGTTTTGGATCGCCGGCGTTCCCGGCAGCGCCGACATTGTAAAGGTAGACGTGCCAAGCGCGATCGCCGCCGGCATTAGCCGTTTTGGAATCGACGCCGCGCGAAACAGCGCATGTCCCATCGGAGCCAGAACAAAGAAAGCGACGAAGAGGCTGACGCCGCCATAAGTGACCAGCGCTCCTGCAAGCACGACAGCAAGCACTGCCCGCCGCGGGCCAAGCCGGTCCGTCATGAAGTTGGCGATCGACGAAACCGAGCCGCTATCCTCCATCAGTTTGCCGAACAAAGCTCCAAGAAGGAATATTGGGAAAAATTGCATCACGAAGCGCGCGGCGCTGTCCATAAACGTTTGCGTCCAGTGAGCCAGCAGTGGCTCGCCTGCAAGCCCGGCGGCGAGCAAAGCTGCGGCAGGCGCGAGCAAAAGGATGCTCCAGCCCCGGAACGCCAGAAAAATAAGCAGCCCCAGGGCGACGAGAATGCCGAGAAGTCCCATGACGTCAGACCTCTTGCAGCAAAACGTCAAGATCGAGAGAGGAGCGTTTCCCCAGATCTTCCGCGTGAGCTTCGAGGAAGACCTCGGCTGAACGCCGACCCTCATCGCGCAGCATCGATAAAAACTCCCATTCCGCGTTGAGCTTGGAGGACGCGCCGAGCCCAACCATCATATCGCTCGCGATGCGATGGATGCGCATGCCGGCCCATTGCGCGCCTTCGCTGTCGCCGAGATTGGCGACGTTCCGGAGCAAGGCGATCATGCGCAATTCTTTCAAGAGAACCGAATTGAAAGACACTTCATTCAGGCGATTGAGAATTTCAGACGCCGTGCGGGGCGAACCCTCGCGTTCGACCGGGTTGATCTGGACGAGAATGGTGTCTTGCGATTTGCATTCTCTCACCAGAGACGTGATGGTGGGATTGCCGGAGTAACCGCCATCCCAGTAAGGCTCGCCGTCGATCTCTATGGCTTGAAACATCGTCGGCAGGCAGGCTGAGGCCAGCAACACGTCGGGCGTAATCGCGCGATTCCTAAACACGTGACCGCGACCCGTATGAACATTTGTAGCGGTGATGAAAAGCTTGATCGGCGCTTGCGCCAATCGTTCGAAGTCAATCGACTCGGCGAGAATGGCGCGGAGGGGATTGGTTCCCTTTGGATTGAGGTCATAGGGCGAAAACAAACGCGACATCAAATCCATTGCGACATAGACGGGAGACGAATCGAGCGTCCAGCGGCCGAGAAGAATGTCGAGCGGTCCGCGCCGTAACGGACTGTAGCGAGCCGCATCGGAGACGCGACGCCAAAATTGCTCCAGAGCTGCGCGGGCAGCTTCCGGGCCGCCCTTCGCGTGGCCGTCTACCAGCACGGCTGCATTCATGGCCCCGGCTGATGTACCTGAAATGCCGTCGATCCCGAGCCAGGGCTCTTCAAGCAGCCGATCCAGCACGCCCCAGGTGAAAGCGCCATGAGCCCCTCCGCCTTGGAGAGCCAGATCGACAAGAATAGGCGCGCGCCTAACGGCGGTCTCGGACGACTCTGTGGGCATGTAACCCCGTAGAAGTCATTGCTTGAGTAACAGCGCAACACGGCGCAGCTTATAGCATGGACGCCCGATGAGCAAACTCCCGACCCGCATCGCTGCGTGCTTGCGCGGACAAGTTGCGTCATTGTTAAGAGGGGGTTCATCGCTATACGCGCTGGGCGCCGGCCGGCCGCAGAGTGTGCTGGCGGCATAGGGGACGTCGAGTGCGCCGTTGGCGCTAGTTGGTCATGGCCGAGGCCAAACCGGTCGGGATCAACGAAGCGATGCGTTGAAGCAGATTAAATCGATCTCGACCAAAGCGCGTCGGCCGAGCGCCGCCACGCCGACTGTAGTGCGGCTCGGCAAAGGACGATCTTGCGGGAAATGGCGGACGTAAACGCTGTTGAAGGCGGCGAAATCCCGCTCGAACTCGCTCAGATAGATGCGCACGAACACCGCATCGGCCAGCGCATAGCCCGCGTGGCGCAAGATGCGATGGATGTTCTCGAAACACATCTCGCTCTGCGCTTCGATGCCTGACCGCAGGGGAACTGCGGGTGCGTCGGGATCGGTCGGCAATTGTCCAGTGACATGCAGCCATCCATCCGCCTGAACGGCGTGTGAATACAGCGATGACGGCGGCGGCGGGCTCGCGTCAGCGGCGATATGATGGATTTTGCCGGTCAAGAATGGATCCCTTTGGTGGCGGTGATCTCGTCAAAAAGGCCGCCGGATAGCGCCTCAATATGTCGCGCGATGTCGGGCGCGCCGGTCATTTCCCCGAAGCTGCCGCGCGTCATTGGGCCGAAAGCAAGCAGGTTCGGCCAAGGCAGCCCAACTTGATCCAGCACGCGGCTTCTTTGGTCGACTGCGAGGCCGAGGTTGGCGTCGTCAAGCCGCGCGATCCCGGCAGCGAGCAAAGCGGCGACCAGCGGGTTGGCGCGGAGGTCTTTTTCGGGTCCCGTGCACAATACGACGGCGTCGAAAGCGCAGTCTTCCGTTCGATTTCCCGGCTGCCTGAGCGTCGCGACAAAGCGGCCATCCCGCCGCGCCAGATGCGTCAATCCCGCCTGTTTTACGACTAGGTCGCCTGCTTGTCGGTCGCGGACCAGAACTGCGTTCACCTGCGGCGCGATCCGGAACCTGTGCACCTCCCAGAATGGCAACAGTCGTCGAAGCGCGCGAGCCTTTTCGTTCGGCGGCAAGGCGTTCCAAGCCAGCGGGAGCTTGGCGCGGAGCGCGTCGACGATCGGATGCCAGCCTTTAACGGGGCCTTCGCTGCGAATGCGTCGGCGCAAAAGACGAACGAGGCCTAGCGCTGTTTTGGGAGGGGGCTGCCCATCGAAAATATCGATCGCGTCGAGGAACAATCCATGCTGGCGCGGCAGCAGCTTACGCCGCGACGCCGCAGTGATCGGCCCTAAATGTCCCTTCTCCCTTAAGCTGACGACGACATCGGCCATGGTGAGGCCCGTACCAACGACTAAGACAGAATCCGACGGAGCAATCGCAGCCAGCGCGTCCCTCGCCCATGGGTCGGGCGCGAACTTTGGATCGCTCTTCACATCCGCTTCGATCAGAGCAGGGATGAGCGGCGCGGCATGGCCAAAGCAAAGCGCGACAAGGTCCGCTTCGATGCGGGCGCCGTCGCTCAGCGACGCTATCCAGCCTTGGCCCTGCCGGGCAATGGAGGTAGCGGCGGCGCGCACGTGCCGGAAGCGCACCCGCTCACCCGCAGCCGCAAGCGTCTGCCGGAGCATGTCGCCGACAAAGGAGCCGTAAACGTGGCGCGGCGCATAGAAATTGCCTTGACCGTCGTCGCTGCCCGCATCAGGCAAGACTCCATGCTCGAAGAACCAGCGCGTCGCACCTGTCGGATCGTCCTGGAACAACCCCATCCGATCGCTTGGGACGTTGATGCGATGCGCCGGATCATCGGTCCCATAGGCAATCCCGCGGCCGAGTTCCGCCGCCGGTTCGACGACGACTATATCGAGCGGACGGTCGTTGGCGCGAATAGCATGGATGACCAGCGCCGCGCCGGTGAATCCGCCCCCGATCACGACAACGCGGAGCGGAGCGACAGAACTAAAAGCGCCATACGTCATATCTTACCCTTCAGCGCAGCCAGCGCCGCCGAGAAGCAGGCCACAGGCGCCTCGGCGACGCCAAGCCCGATCCAGCCCGTCTCGCCGTCCTTGTGCGCAATGCCAGTGTGAATCCGCATAGAGATGTTTGCCTCGACCACCCGCTCCGCATCAAGGCCCAACCCGACGCCGGCCTCGCCGCACAGCACGGGCGCGATCGTTGGATGACGCTCGACAAACAGACGCCGCATCGCCAGCCCGACCCCGATTGCTTCGTCCCACGGCCTTCCCATAGCGCCAGCCAGTTCGGGCGAGGCATGCGCTATAGCTCCGCCAAGACCATATGCCTCCATGATGGCGCTGTCGCCAAGGTCCGCTTGCGCGTCGCGAAGCGTGAAGGGCGCGAAGAACCCGCCCTGCGGCACAACGGCGGCCGCCGTGAACCAACGCCGGCCAGCGCCCGCAATGCGAACTCCGCAGGTGACGCCGTTCCGGGAGATCGCCGTCACGATCGTCGAATCGGCGATTCCGTCGGCGCGGTCGAGGGCAAGTTTCGCAGCCGCCATAGCATAGTTGAGAAAGTGCTGAGGATTGGCGAAGAGCCACGCCCTCTCGGGACTGTCCAGATCTCCCAGCGCGCGGATGAAACTCGCCATGCCGCCAATATTGCGTTGATGAACATCGTCTCCCAAAGCGACGCCATCGCGGACGAGCGGGAGGATAGGCAAGCCGCCCGGCGGCAACGCGCGGCTTAGGGCTGGCCCAAGCTTTTGATCGAGCCAGCGCAGACCCTCGGCGACGCCTTCATTGTAGACTCCAAAACGCAGCGCCTTGCGGCCGCCCTCGGCCAGAGTGGCGTAAGCGATCCCGTCCCCGGCGCGGTTTTCGATGCGCATCACAGTTTGACTCGGACGCACGACGCCCGCCATCGGGGATACGGTTCCAAGATCGTGGTTCGACCGCAACCGGATCGATCCGGCCCGGATCAGCGCGCGCGCTTCATCAATGGTTCCCGCCCAGCCTTCATGGATAACAGCGCCGGCGAGCGCGTTGAGCACGACTGGCGGAATCGCATCCGCGGCGTCGAAAGGCGCGCCCGCGTGGCCGAGTTCGCCCTGTCCGAGATTGAGCGCGTCGGCGGCGCGCTCGAAACCGACCAGAACCGGATCGGCCTCTGCGATGCGACGGAGGGCGAGCGCATTGGCGTCGGATGGCATGAAGACCTCAAGTTGCATAGCGGGTCAGGAAACGGCGGGCTCGTTCGGTTTTCGGCGCCGTGAAGAAAGCCTCCGGTTCCCCAGTCTCGATAATGCGCCCGCCATCGAAAAATACGACTGTATCGGCGACTTCGCGCGCGAAAGCCATCTCATGGGTCACGACCAGCATTGTTAGGCCTTCGGCCGCGAGATCGCGCATGACGTTCAAAACTTCGCCGACCATTTCAGGGTCGAGAGCGCTCGTCGGTTCATCGAACAGCAGCACCTTCGGCCGCATGGCGAGCGCCCGGCTGATCGCAACCCGCTGTTTCTGACCGCCCGAGAGGGTATGAGGAAAGGCGTCGGCCTTATCGAGCAGTCCGACGCGATCGAGAAGGACTCGGCCCTCTGCGATGACCTCGCCGCGCGGGCGCTTAAGGACGTGGATCGGCGCTTCGATCACATTTCCAAGCACTGTCAGATGCGGCCACAAGGCGAAGTGTTGAAACACCATGCTGACGTGGGTTCGCGCCGCGGCCAGTTCTCGGGGCGACATGCGCTGCATCCTGCCATTGGCGTCCGGCTTGACGCCCATCAGCGCGCCGCCGAGCTGGATCGCGCCGGAGGTTGGCTCCTCGAGCCAATTAATGCAGCGTAAAAACGTGGATTTGCCCGAGCCGCTCGGCCCGACGATGCATACCGTCGAGCCCTTGGCGACATCGAGGGATACGTCGCGAAGAACCTCGACGCCATCGAATTGCTTGCAAACCATGCGAGCCGAAATGGCGGCGGGGATCTCTTTAAGCACGCCGCACCCGCGCCACGGCTCCCAAACGGCGCACGCCCGCCTCGATGATCAAGGATAACATCCAGTACAATCCCACGGCCACGATAAAGGGTGCGAATGGCGAAAAATTGTTCGCATTGACAAAATTGGCCGCGAACGTGATTTCGGGCACGGTGATGATCATCAACAGGGCGCTGTCCTTGATCATTACGATGATCTGATTACCCACCATCAGCGCGGATGTCACGGCGATCTGCGGGAATATAATGCGCCAGTATAGCGCACCGCGCGTAAAGCCATAGGCCCGCGCCGCCTCGATGCCGTCCCGAGGCAGCGCCATCCAAGCCGCGCGGAAAATTTCGACGAGATATGCGCTGGTATAGACCACGAGGGTGAGCAGCCCGGCCCCCCATGCATCAAGCCGCAGCCCCAATCCGGGCAGACCATAATAGACGAGATAGGCCAGCAGCAGAAACGGCACGCAGCGCAGGAAATCAACCAAGGCTTGCGCGAGCCGGGACACCGGCTTGGCCGCCTCGACGATAACGATCGCGCCGAGAGCGCCAAGCGGGATGCTGGCCAGGGTGGCGAAAGCGACCAACGATACGGTGTTGGCGATCCCCACGAAGAACACGTCGCGTTCTTGCCAGACGGCGGCGAACCCATTCATGCCGCGGCATATCCATAGCGCCGCGCGATGATCCGCTCGATGATGTGTTGGCCGTGCACGATGACGGCGACCAGCAGCGTGTAGATGATGGTTGCGGCGAGAAAGGGCGGCAGGGGCTCATAGGTCGCGGCCCCGATGCGACTCGCCGCCCGAGTGATTTCAACTACCCCGATGACTGCGACCGCGGGCGTGCCTTTCAGCATCGCCGTCATCTCATTCGCCAGCGGCCCCACGCTACTGCGCCAGAGCTGCGGCAAGACGATGCGGCGAAACAACACTGGGCTTGTCATGCCGCAGGCCCTGCCCGCCTCTATCTGGTCGCGCGGAAAACTCAGCAGACCGGCGCGCCAGATTTCGCAGTTGAACGCCGCCGTATTGAGCGTCAGGGCGAGAATTGCTGCCGGTATCGGTTCAAGCTCCAATCCCACTCCGGGGAGAACGAAGAAGATGAACAAGGTGAATGTGACGAGCGGCGTCGAGCGCACGAGGCTGACGTAGACGGCGACGGCGATATTGGCGACCGGCACGCGCCCCCATCGGATCAGCGCCAGGGCAAGGCCGAGCGGAAGCCCGAGCGCGATGCCGCAAAATGACAAGGCCGCCGTCGTAACGGCGCCCGCCAACAAGGTTTGATAGGCCGCCCAACTCATTGAACTACGCGCCGGGCCTTGCGTCGATCCATCTCCAGCCGATGCGCCAGCGCATCATCATTTGCTGGGAGTGTCCGGCATGGTTTCGAACGCTCGCCCGAACCATTTCGTCTGGAGCGCGTAAAGCTGGCCGTCTTTGCGCGTTTTTGCGAGAAAATCGTCGAGGTAATTCAGCAACGCGTCATTTCCCTTGGCGACCGCCCAAGCCGCGTAGGTTGGCGCCGTCACAGCTTGGCCGAGCTTGAAGCGCTTCGGCTGCTCCCTGGTGAGACTGACCAGATTGACGACGCCGTTGACGACATAGTCGAGCCGGCCTGCCGCGAGGTCCTGATACGCCTCGGGAAAGGACGCATATTGCACCACTTTGCCGAGCTTGCCGCCGGTTTTGGCCAGCATCTGCGTCAGTTCCGTCAAAGCCGAATATGACGCTCCGCCGGCCTGCACGCCTACCGTTTTGCCGGACAAATCGGCGACGCTGTTAATGCTCGCATCGTCGGCCCGCGTGACATAATAATGCGTCGCGTCCGCGATCGGCATGGTGAAGTCGAGATCCTTCAGTCGCTCGGGCGTGATCACGGCGGCCGTCAGAGCGACATCGTACTTGCCGGTGGAGACCCCCGCGAGCAGGCCTGTCCAGGGTATGATCTGTTGCCGAATCGTGAACGGCCCTTGCTTACGCAGTAACGCCAAAAGGTCATGGTCGAGACCCATCGGCTTGCCGTCTTCGACGAATTCAAATGGCTTGTAATTATCCTCTGTCGCCACAACCATCTCGTTGCGGGCTTTGATCTCATCGAGAGTCGCGGCGGACGCGGCAGGCCCGATCGTCGCGATCGCGCCTAGATATAGGGCAGCCAAAGACCGCAGACCGCGCCGTCGCGCCGCAATTTTAAATTCAATCACCGGTATTTTCCCTTAATTCTTTATGTTCGGTCGAAATCGACAGGCCAGCCGCGACCTTCGTCGCGAGGTCGGATTCCGTGAAGCAGATTTTAGGCCAAGAGAGCGATCGCGCTGATGCCTATTTCACTGATCCTGTCACATGGCTTGCGCGACCCTACGCGCTCACTCCTGTCCAGGAAAATCTCCTCCATTCTCACGGCGCTCGACGCGATCTAGGAAGAGATCGCGCCGGCGCAGGGAAAGACGGGTCCTGCAACGCTGGCTCAACATCGCTTTGCGACTGATTGCAGGCGAGATGACGCTCTACCCCTCGCGGCGTATTTCGAGCGCGAGCCAGTCTTCTTCCGCCACCGCCAGCTCGACTTCGGCCTTGGCGAAAGCCGCCGTCGCTTGTGCAAATTTTGCGGGGTCGCGCGCATAAAGATTGGCGTCGTCGAGCGAGGCTTTCAGCTTGGCCATTTGCTTGCGCAGGGCGTCCATGCGCGAGGGCAAATTATCAAGCGCGTGTTTCTCCTTGAAATTCAGCTTCGGCTTCGCAGCGGGCTTTTCGGCGCGAGTAGGGGGCAACGGCTTCGGCTTCCCGATCGCGCTCGGAGACCCAATCGGAGCCGTCCCGACGCCCGCCCCGCGTTGCGCCACCATGTCGGAATAGCCGCCGGCATATTCGACCCAGTGGCCAGCGCCTTCGGCGAGAAGGACGGAGGTAGCAACTCGATCGAGAAAATCGCGGTCGTGGCTCACAATCAACAAAGTGCCTTTGTAGTCGCCCAGCATCTCCTGCAGCAGGTCGAGGGTTTCGAGATCGAGATCATTCGTCGGTTCATCGAGCACGAGGAGATTAGAGGGCCGCGCTAAGGCCCGCGCGAGCATCAACCGTCCGCGTTCGCCGCCCGACAGGCGCCCGATTGGCGTGCGAGCCTGTTCGGGACCAAATAGAAAATCCTTCATGTAGCCCATGACGTGTTTGCGCTCGCCGTTGATCTCCACGAAATCGCTGCCGCCGCCGGTCAGCGCATCTTTCAGGAGCGTCTTCGGATCAAGGCTCGCGCGGCCCTGATCCAGCGTCGCCATCTGGAGATTGGCGCCAAGCTGAACGGTTCCGGAGTCAGGGGCAAGCACGCCGGTCAGAATGCTGATCAACGTCGTCTTGCCGGCTCCGTTGGCGCCGATGACTCCCATGGCGTCGCCGCGGAGGAGACGGGTGGAAAACCCTTTGACGATCGGTCGTTCGCCAAAAGATTTCGAAATCGCCTCCGCCTCGATGACGAGCTTACCGGAAACCTTGCCTTCGCTGGCGACGAGCCTCACTTCGCCCGTGGCGCCCTGGCGCTGCCGTCGCTCCGTACGCATCGTATTGAGGCCCGAGAGTCGTTTCTGATTGCGCTTGCGCCGCGCGGTGACGCCATAGCGCAGCCAATGTTCCTCGGCGACGATTTTCCGGTCGAACTTATGCTGTTGCCGTTCTTCCTCTTCCAGTTCTTGGTCGCGCCAGGCTTCGAACTCGGAGAAGCCTCGTGCAAGGTTGCGGGTGCGGCCACGATCAAGCCAAACGGTGCTTCGCGACAAGTTCTGCAAGAACCGCCGGTCATGGCTGATGATGACGAGAGCGGAGCGCAGCCTCTTGAGTTCGGCTTCCAGCCATTCGATGGCGGGCAGATCGAGATGGTTGGTCGGTTCGTCGAGCAGCAGAACATCGGGCTCCGGCGCCATAACACGCGCCAGCGCCGCCCGGCGCGCTTCGCCGCCGGAAAGGTTCGCCGGATTTTCATCGCCGCTGAGGCCGAGTTCGTTCAAGAGGCTCCGCGCTCGATATGGATCATCGTTTGGACCTAGCCCGGCTTCGACATAGGCGAAAGACGTCGCGAAGGCGGAGAGATCGGGCTCCTGCGGCAAATACCGCACGTTGGCGTCGGGGTGCATGAAGCGCGTTCCGCCATCGGATTCGAGAAGGCCCGCGGCGATCTTTAGGAGCGTCGATTTGCCGGAGCCGTTGCGGCCGACGAGACAGAGACGCTCCCCGGCAGAAACGGAGAGATCGGCGGCCTCGAGTAAAGGCCGTCCGCCGAGTGTGAGCGAGATATTCTGCAACAGCAGAAGAGGGGGCGCCATGAAGCCAAAAATCCTTGAAGATGAGACGCATTAGGTATGCGCGACGGTCTATAGCATTTTAGAGAAAAAAGAGACCCGGCTATCGTCTCCCGGCTGAGCCTTCCCGCTCTAAGCGCGCCGCGCCGGGTGCGACAAACCGACGCCATCGGTGATTCGCAGTAGAGCGTCGCCCAAGCATGCGGGCTTAAGCTGAGCAGCCAAAAAGGTTGCGCGGCGGGGGCTTTGAGACCATCTAGGTCGACAAACAGGGAACTAGGCGCCGACTGGAGGAACCAAAGTGAGCGTTGAGGGCCCATCCGTGGAGATCGCGCCGCCGGCCAAACGCGCGAGCTTTCCACCGATCGAGCGAACGCTGCGGATGACGACCGGACTCATCCTGTTCAGTTTCGCTGGGAGCCATTTCCTGAACCACGCCTGCGGCATCCTCCGTCTGCCGGCGATGGAGGCGATCAGGCTCGTGCTGCTGTGGCCCTGGCGCACGCCGGTTGGCCAGATTTTACTCTATGGCTCTTTCCTCGTTCACGGAAGTCTCGGCTTTTACGCGATTTACCGTCGCCGGCACTTGCGCATTCCCCCGAACGAATTGTTCCAAATTCTCCTCGGCCTCTCGATCATACCGCTGGTCATCATTCATGTGACCAACGTTCGCCTCGGCCATATTCTATACGGCCTGCCGGTGACTTACCCCTGGCTGATCTATCGCTACTGGGTGTTATCGCCTTTCGTCGGCGTGCCGCGACAGTTCCTTCTGCTGTTTGTCGTGTGGATTCACGGTTGCATCGGATTGCGCAGTTCGTTGCGCTTCAGGCCGTGGTATCAAAAATGGGCCCCGGTTCTCGCCGCGCTCGCCGCTTTGGTTCCGATTCTCGCGGTGAGCGGCATCATTGACGCCGGCCGCGATTTCGACGCCGGAGCCGCGCTGGATCCAGGCGTCATCGAGCAACTCCACAAAGTGCAAACCCCTGCGCAATCGGCCTTGCTCGCAAATATCGGCGAGGACCTTATTCTGATTTACCTCGGCCTCGTCGGCGCATTGTTCGCGCTGCTCGGCGCGCGGGAATGGCGCCAACATCGCTTTGGGACGATCACGGTCAAATATCCGAATGGACAGCAAGCGGTCATCCCGCGCGGATTTTCGATTCTGGAAGCGAGCCGCTGGGCCGGCGTCACGCATATGTCGATGTGCGGCGGCCGCGGGCGGTGCTCGACCTGTCGCGTGCTGATCACGGAAGGCCTTGAGCGCCTCCCCGCCCCTAATCTTGCAGAAACCAACACGCTCTCGGCGATTCGCGCCAATCCGGACGTTCGATTGGCCTGTCAGGTGCGGCCGCAAGACGACGTTGACGTTATGCCGCTCCTCGCCTTCGGACGCGTTGACGTCAAAGCATTGGCGACGAGCCTTCACTCGTCGACGGAACATGAGATCGCCGCGCTGTTTGTCGATCTTCGCGATTCAACCCGCCTTGCGGACGGGCGCCTGCCATATGACGCCTTCTACGTGATCGATCGTTATATTGGCGCGGTGTGTCACGCCGTTGCAACCAATGGGGGACAGGTAACCAGCATCGCCGGCGACGGGGTCATGTGCTTCTTTGGAGCCGATTGCGATCCTGCGACAGCGTCGCGACGGGTCGTGTTCGCGCTGCGGGACATGTGGGAGGCGTTGGCGGCGCTTAGCATTGAATTCGAGGAGATATTCGATTTTCCGCTTCGTTTCGGCGCCGGCTGCCATCTTGGCCTCGCCATCGTCGGCGAACTCGCGAGCCGTCATACGGCCCACTTCCTTGGCGAGGTCGGCAATATAGCAGCGCGACTCGAGGGCCTGACGAAGGAGCTCAAATGCACAATCCTTCTCTCGCGCGAGGTGGTTGAGCGCGCCGGCTTTTCGATGCCGGCCGTCGAAAGCCATCGCGTCCGCATCAAGAATATCACTGCGGAAATCGAGATGATCGCGTTCCGGACGCCGCGCGATCTCGATGGTTTGATCTCTTCCCTCGACAGATCATCATGATTGCGCCCAGACAATCGGAAACTTTGTCCCGCATCGAGCTGTTCAGCTCGCTGACGCCGGATGTGATTGCGCGACTTGACACGCGCTGCGTCTGGCGGCGTGCGCGCGCCAAAGAATGGATCATCGACTATCAGGACGAAAGCGTTGACGTTTTCTTCC
Organism: Methylocella sp.; assembly: GCA_037200525.1. NCBI lineage: Bacteria > Pseudomonadati > Pseudomonadota > Alphaproteobacteria > Hyphomicrobiales > Beijerinckiaceae > Methylocella > Methylocella sp. The sequence goes on from JBBCGG010000001.1 coordinate 3,291,564, forward strand.
TGATCAGCGGCGTGGCGCGTGTGATGATTCGCTCGATCTCCGGTCGCGAAACCATCCTGCGCGACATCGACGCCGGCGCATTTTTCGGCGAACTGGCCGCGATTGATGGGCAAACCCGGTCTGCCAGCATCTTGGCTGTCACTGATGCGACGATCGCGAAAATGACCGCCCCGACCTTTCTGGAGGTCGTGACAACCCATCCCGACGTCAGTCTGCGGCTTCTTCGAATCGTAACCGGTCAGGTCCGCATGCTGGCCAATCGCGTCAATGAGTTCACGACGCTTGGCGTGCGCGAGCGTCTCTACACGGAATTGCTCCGGCTTTCGCGGCCGAACCGCGCAAACCCCAACCAGGCGATCGTTTCGCCGCCGCCGATCCACGCCGATCTTGCCGGCCGAATCAGCACGCGCCGCGAAACGGTGACAAAGGAATTAAGCGCGATGAAGCGCGAGGGCCTCGTCGAGAGCAGCCGGGGCGCTCTCGTGCTGCTCGACGTTCCGCGCCTCATGGGAATGATCGGCGAAGATAAAGACGCGCCCGATCTTCAGATATAAGGTTTTTGGTCCGCCTCAGGAGCGAGTCGCGCAACTTAAAGCTTGAGCGCGTCCTTCAACTCCAGCAGCTGGTCCCGTTTTTCAGCGGCGAGGCACCGAGCTTCTTCCGTCGTTGCGTCGGCGACATCCTCTTCAGCATCCTTGAAGTCGGAAGCGAACTGCGCCGCATCAAATTCAGCCAGCGGAATTGCATGTTCGGCAAGAATGGTCAGGCCTCCCGGCGCCACATCGGCGAAACCGCCGCGCACCAGAAAGCGCAACTTTTGCGCCGCGGATTGTTCGATATCGACAATGCCCGGCTTCAGCGTCGACATCAACGGCGAGTGACCTTTGAGGACGGTGAACTCGCCTTCGGTTCCGGGTACGACGACAGCTTCAACCTCGCCCGAAAATACCAATTTCTCGGGTGAGACGAGTTCAAAATGAAAAGCTGCCATTGCGCATCCCCGAATCTGATTTCCATTTCCTGCCTGGCGGCCTTGCGAGCGCTTCGCGCCAGCCCACAAGACGGGAGGCAGGTCGCGCGCGAAATAACTGGCCGCGCGCAGACTTTTACCGAAGATGATCCTTCGAGCACGATCGCTTCAAGCCGAAGCGCCCATGCCGCTTACCAGGATCATGCCGTTGCCCGATTCTCCGCATGATCTTGTCCGAAAAATCTGCAACTTTTCGGGATCACGCTTCGGCGGCGAGCCGCTGCGACTTTTCGACAGCCTCTTCGATCGAACCAACCATGTAGAAGGCCGCTTCTGGCAAATGATCATATTTGCCTTCGACGAGTCCCTTGAAGCCCTTGATCGTGTCGGCAAGCGAAACGAGCTTGCCGGGCGAGCCGGTGAAGACTTCGGCGACATGGAAAGGTTGCGACAGAAAGCGTTCGATCTTCCGCGCGCGGGCGACGGTGATCTTATCTTCTTCCGAAAGTTCATCCATGCCGAGAATGGCGATGATATCCTGCAGACCCTTATAACGCTGCAGAAGCTGCTGGACGCGCCGCGCAACGTCATAGTGCTCTTCCCCGACAATCAGCGGCGACAGCATCCGCGACGTCGAATCGAGCGGATCGACGGCGGGATAAATGCCCTTTTCGGCGATCGACCGCGACAACACCGTCGTGGCATCGAGATGGGCGAAGGAAGTCGCCGGCGCCGGGTCGGTCAAATCGTCGGCGGGCACATAGATCGCCTGCACCGAGGTGATGGAGCCGTTGTTGGTCGTCGTGATGCGCTCCTGCAAGGCGCCCATGTCGGTCGCCAGCGTCGGCTGATACCCCACCGCCGAGGGAATGCGGCCAAGCAACGCCGACACTTCCGAACCCGCCTGAGTGAAGCGGAAAATATTATCGACGAAAAACAGCACGTCCTGACCTTTATCGCGGAAATCCTCGGCGATCGTCAGTCCGGTCAGAGCGACGCGCGCCCTCGCGCCCGGCGGCTCGCTCATCTGGCCATAAATCAGCGCGCATTTCGAGCCGGCGGCCGAGCCGCCATGTTCGTGCGGATCGACGTTCACTTTGGACTCGATCATCTCGTAATAGAGGTCATTGCCTTCGCGCGTGCGCTCGCCAACGCCAGCGAAAACCGAATAACCGCCGTGCGCCTTGGCGACGTTGTTGATGAGCTCCATGATCAGCACGGTCTTGCCGACGCCTGCGCCGCCGAACAGGCCGATCTTGCCGCCCTTCGCATAAGGCGCCAGCAGATCGACGACCTTGATGCCGGTCACCAGAATTTGCGCATCGGTCGCTTGATCGGCGTAAGAGGGCGCCGGCTGATGAATCGCGCGATGATCGGTCGCCTGGATGGGACCCAATTCGTCCACCGCCTCGCCGATCACATTCATGATGCGGCCAAGGCATGCATCGCCGACGGGCACCGTAATCGGAGCACCCGTGTCCCTGACCGCTTGTCCGCGGGTCAAGCCTTCGGAAACATCCATGGCGAGACAGCGGACGGAATTTTCGCCGAGATGTTGCGCGACCTCAAGCACCAGTCGATTGCCGCCGTTCTTGGTCTCAAGCGCATTGAGGATCTGGGGTAAGTGACCGTCGAATTTCACGTCTACGACGGCGCCGATAACCTGCGTGATGTGGCCCGTGGGCATGTTGGTTGCGGCGTCAGCCATGGTGCGTCCTCTTGATGTCTTTGGTGCTCAAAGCGCCTCGGCGCCAGAGATGATCTCGATCAATTCTTTGGTGATCATCGCCTGGCGCGAACGATTATATTGCATGGTCTGCTTTTTGATCATTTCGCCGGCGTTGCGCGACGCGCTGTCCATCGCGCCCATTCGCGCGCCCTGTTCGGAGGCGGCGTTCTCGAGCAGCGCCCGCAGCAGCTGGATCGATATATTGCGCGGCAGCAGCGTCGTCAGAATCTCTTCCTCGCCCGGCTCATAATCATAAATTGCCTGCGGGGCGGCGGTCCGCCGGTCACTCTGGATGCTCAGCGGGACCAATTGCTGCGCCGTCGGAATCTGGCTGATGACGGTCTTGAAACGGGAGAAAAATAAGGTGCAGACGTCAAACTCGCCCGCCTCGAACAGCGCCACGATTTTGCGCCCGACCGGATCCGCATTGCCGAAACCGAGGGTCTTCACGCCGCGCAAATCGATCAATTCAATGATCTGCGGCTCGAACTGACGGCGAAGGACGTCATAGCCCTTTTTGCCTATGCAAATGATCTTGACGTTTTTGCCCTGCCCCATCAGTGATAGGGCCGTATCGCGCGCGAGCCGCGCGATCGAGGCGTTGAAAGCTCCGCAAAGGCCGCGCTCGGCGGTGCAAACAACGAGCAAATGAACATTGTCGCGTCCATTGCCGGCAAGCAACGCGGGGGCCGGCGACCCCGGGGCGATCGACGCGGCGAGAGACGCCAGCACGTTATCCATGCGCTCCGCGTAGGGCCGAGCGGCTTCGGCGGCGTTCTGAGCGCGCCGCAACTTCGCCGCCGCGACCATCTGCATGGCTTTGGTGATCTTCTGCGTCGCCTTGACGGAGGCGATCCGATTGCGGAGATCCTTCAACGAGGGCATGTTTTTTCCGCTTCGCTATGTCCCGACGGCGCTTGGCTGTTCAAGCAAAGTTCTTGGCGTAGGCGTCGACGATCGATTTCAGCTTTTTGGCTGAATCATCGGACAGATCCTTCGAGACGCGGAGCGTCTGCAACAGATCGGCGTGGTTCGTCCGGACCAAAGCCAGCAGGCCGTCTTCGAATGCCCGCACTCGGTTGAGCGGCAATGCGTCGAGATAGCCGTTGACGCCGGCGTAAATCACGACCACCTGCTCCTCGATCTTGAGAGGCGAGAACTGCGGCTGCTTCAAAAGCTCGGTCAGGCGAGAACCGCGCGCAAGTAGGCGCTGCGTCGTTGCATCGAGATCCGAACCGAACTGCGCGAAGGCCGCCATTTCGCGATATTGCGCGAGCTCGCCTTTGATCTTGCCCGCGACCTTCTTCATCGATTTCGTTTGCGCCGAAGAACCGACGCGCGACACCGAAAGACCAACGTTCACCGCAGGCCGGATGCCTTGATAGAACAAATCGGTCTCAAGGAAGATCTGACCGTCGGTGATCGAGATCACATTGGTCGGAATATAGGCCGAGACGTCGTTCGCTTGGGTCTCAATGATCGGAAGAGCCGTCAAAGAGCCGGCTCCATTGGCGTCGCGCAGCTTGGCGGCGCGCTCGAGAAGGCGCGAATGCAGAAAGAATACGTCGCCCGGATAGGCCTCGCGGCCCGGCGGCCGGCGGAGCAGCAGCGACATCTGCCGATAGGCCACCGCCTGCTTGGAGAGATCGTCGTAAACGATCAAGGCGTGCATTCCGTTGTCGCGGAAATATTCACCCATTGCGCAGCCGGCGAAAGGCGCAAGGAACTGCATCGGAGCGGGGTCAGAGGCGGTCGCGGCGACCACGATGGAATATTCCAGCGCGCCCTGCTCCTCCAGAACCTTCACGAACTGCGCGACGGTCGACCGCTTCTGGCCGATCGCGACATAAACGCAATAGAGCTTGGCGCTTTCGTCGGTGCCCTGATTCAGGGACTTCTGATTGAGAATGGCGTCGAGGGCGACAGCCGTTTTGCCGGTCTGGCGATCGCCGATGATTAGCTCGCGCTGACCGCGGCCGATCGGGATCAGCGCGTCGATTGCCTTAAGGCCGGTCGACATCGGCTCATGCACGGATTTGCGTGGAATAATGCCAGGCGCCTTGACGTCGACCCGCGCGCGCCTCGTTGCGTTAATCGGGCCTTTGCCATCGATCGGATTGCCCAGCGCATCGACGACGCGGCCAAGCAATTCCTTGCCGACAGGGACGTCGACGATCGCGCCGGTGCGTTTGACCGTCTGGCCTTCGCCGATTTCGCGGTCGGAGCCGAAAATCACGACGCCGACATTGTCGATTTCGAGATTCAACGCCATGCCGCGGATACCGTTTTCGAACTCGACCATTTCGCCGGCTTCGACGTTGTCGAGGCCATAAACGCGAGCGATGCCGTCGCCGACCGAGAGGACCTGGCCCACTTCGGTGACCGCAGCTTCATTGCCAAAGCTTGCAATCTCGTTCTTGAGAATTGCCGAAATTTCTGCGGCGCGGATGTCCATCAGCCGACCTCTTTCATACGTGTGCGGATCGAATTGAGTTTTGTCTTGAGCGAGCCGTCGACCATGCGCGAGCCCAATTGAACGATGAGGCCGCCGATGATCGCCGGATCGACCTTGATGTCGACTTCGACGCTCTTGCTGCCGCAAATATTGGCGAGGGCGTCTTTCAACGCCTCGACATGCTCGGACCGCAGCGGCTCGGCGACAGTGACCGCAGCGCGGCTGAGGCCGCGCGCATGGTCACGCAGAATATTGAAATCGTGGATCATATCGGACACGGCGAAGAGCCTGCGTTTGACCGCGACCAGCTTCAGAAACTTGGCCGTGATGCCGCCGATTCCGGCGCGGTCGAGAAGCGCCTCAAGCGCCTTCACCTGCTCTTCGGCGGAGAAGACCGGGCTCTTGACGAAGCGCCGCAAATCTTCGCTTTCCTCAAGGAGGCGGCTAAAAGTTGCAAGGCCCGCCGCTACCTCTTCAGTCGCGGAGGTTTCCCGCGCCAGCGCAAACAGCGCCTCCGCATAGCGGCCGGCCATTCCGGAAACGAGCGTCTCTTGTTTCGCCAACGCTATACCCCAAAATCCACATGCCCAACATCTGCGCGTCCCGAGTCCGTCGAATCTTGACGGTCATGCCCCAAACTCAAGACGGAGACTGAAGTTGAAAACGGGGAGCGACGCGAAGGAACGCGGCCACGCCCTGAAGGCGGAGGTTTGCTAACATAGACATTTTTACGGCGCAACCCTGCGGCGCCGAATGCGAAGACGCCAGCGGCAAACCGACGCAAGCTCGGCTACAATTACGCTGGGCTTGGCCGACCGCGTCAGGACGAAGGCGGATCGCCTCAATGGGACGTTGGTTTCGCTCGGGCTGCAAGAGCGATTGTCCAGAGAGCGCGCAAAGCGGTAGCCTCGGCCAGTTTCGGCTCTCGGCGCGTCTTGCCGACGGCCTCGCCAAGAATCTCAATGGCGCGAGCGAGCCGGGCGGCGGTCCATGCGCGCAAATGCCGATCGAAAGCGTCCGACCGCCTAAAACCGAATGCCGGCCTCTCATGCGGCCCGTCATGCGCCCGCGCTCCGGCTTCGGTATTGAGGCGGCTGCGATGCAGAATCAAGGCATGGCGGAGCGCCGCGCCGAGCAGCGCGCTGGCGTCGCCCCCTTGCGTGAAGATGCGGCGGGCGCTGGACTCGAGGGCGACGAAATCGCCGCCGAACGCGCTGTTGACTGCGTGATCGAGCATGAGGCTCGAGGCGTCGGAGACTATGGCTTCAACGTGATCGAGCCTGATCTCGCCTGCTCCATGCGCATAAAGCACGAGCTTGGCCAGTTCGGAGCGAGTCGAAAGCCGGTCTTGCCCCAGTAGAGACACGAGCAACGACTTGGCCTCGTGCGAGATCGAAAGCTTCGCGGCGGCGGCCTCGGCATCAATCAGCTGCGCGATATGCTCGGGTGAGTCCGGATAGCATTCGAGCGCGGCGGCATTTTTCTCGCGCTCAAAGAGCTTGCGCAAGGCGGCGTCTTTCTTCAGCGCTCCGGCCTCGACGACGATGGTGCAGTCGCGCGGCGGAGCGGCGAGAACGGGCTCAAGGGCGGTAATGAAGGCTTTGCCTTGGGCGTCGATCCAGATCGCTCGCCTGCCGCCAAAAAGCGGAATCGTATTGGCCTCATCCGCGAGGCGGAGCGGATCGGCGGCAAGATCGTCGCCGCCTATGCGCAGCAGTTGGAACGGGTCCTTTGGATCATCCACCGCGCGCGATATCAGCGTCTGCGCCCGCTCGGCGACAAGCCCGGAGTCCGGTCCAAAGACGAGATACATAAAAATATGCGCCGCGGGGCGGCCGATAAAACGGTCTGCCTCGGTAGTTTTGACTGCGACCATTGAGCGCATGTCCCGGAGTTGGCCGGCGCCGCTTATCCTCGGGCGGCGAAAAAAGCGGCGATATTGGTGCGAATCTGTTCAGCGAGCAGCCGCGAGTCGCGAATCTCGGCGTCGCGCGACGCGCGAATATTGGTGAAGCGCTGCGACGTGCGGTCATAGCTCGCGACGACCGTCGCCGATTCCCTGAAGATCGCATTTCCGCCTTGAGACGGCGTCAGCGCATAGTCGGCGGTCACGACGACTGTCGCCGAACTTGGATAGCCGGTCACCGTATCGAGCAGCGGCGTCTGCACGTTCTCCCGCAAATTAACGATAAGCCTATATTTCGGCACAACTTTCGAGCCAGTGCCGTTCAAGGCGAAAATCAGCTCATTCTCGAGATAATGGCCGATGCGGTCGTGAATCGGATCGATCGCGATCGCCTGCAACTCGTCACTGACATTGCCGCCGCCCGCCAGGGGCGCGTAGACCGGTTGGAAGCATCCAGACAGCGGGAGGCCGAGCAACGCGGCCAGAACGACTGCAGAGCCGCCGAGAAGGCCTTGGCGACGGGTTGGGTTATGCGACGACATTCACGATCCTTTGCGGAACGATAATGATCTTCTTCACCGGGCGCCCTTCGAGCGCGCGCTGGACCGTATCGAGCGCCAGCGCAGCCGCCTCGATCGTGGCGGCGTCCGCGGAGCGCTCGATCACGAGGTCGGCCCGCTTGCGGCCGTTGACCTGCACCGGCAATTCCATTGTGTCTTCGACGATGAGAGCTTTGTCGGCCACAGGCCACGGCGCGTCCGCGATCAGATCCTTGTGGCCGAGTCGCGCCCAGCATTCTTCCGCTAGATGCGGCATCATCGGCGCGAAAAGCGGAACGAGAATTTCGGCCGCCTCGCGGAAAGCGTAGCGAAGATCCGGCTCGACATTTTCGTTTTCGATCGCGCCCACCGCTGCGGATAATTTATTGGCGAGATCATGCACCTGCGCGATGGCGCGGTTGAAGCGCAGCCGCTCGATGTCTTCCTCGACCTTGAGCAGACTGAAGTGGACCGCCTTCCGAATAGCGGCGGCGGCAGGCGAAAACGCGGTGGGGGCCGGCGCGTCGCGCTCAGCCGCAAGAGACATCAGCTCGCCGATCAGCCGCCACAAACGTTGAACGAATTTGCCGGCACCCTGAACGCCTTCCTCGGTCCAGATCACATCGCGTTCGGGCGGCGAATCCGAAAGCACGAACCATCGCGCGGTATCGGCTCCGTAGGTCGAAATGATCTCGTCGGGATCGACCGTATTGCGCTTCGATTTCGACATCTTCTCGATTGCGCCGATCACGGCTTCCTCGCCGCTGTCGATGCGAATCGCTCGCCGGCCGTCCGCGCCAGCCACGAGCCGAACTTCCTCCGGAAACAGCCAGTCGCCCGATGTTGAGCGATAAGTCTCATGCACTACCATGCCTTGCGTGAAAAGGCCGGCGAAAGGCTCCTTCAAGGGACCGACATGGCCGGTCGTCTGCATCGCTCGCGTGAAAAACCGAGCGTAGAGCAGATGCAAGATCGCATGTTCGATGCCGCCGATATATTGGTCTACGGGCAGCCATTTCTCGACATCGCTCACAGTCGTCGGCGCGAGCTCGTTCCAGGGATCGGTGAATCGCGTAAAATACCAGGACGAATCGACGAAAGTGTCCATCGTATCCGTCTCCCGCCGCGCAGGACCGCCGCATTTGGGACAAGCCACGTGCTTCCAGGTCGGATGCCGATCGAGCGGATTGCCGGGTTCATCGAAAGTGACGTCCGCCGGCAGCGCGACTGGCAGATCAGCGGCCGGGACCGGCACGGCGCCGCACTCCGGGCAGTGAACGATCGGAATCGGACATCCCCAATAGCGCTGGCGCGAAATCCCCCAATCGCGCAGCCGATAATTGATCTGGCGCTTGGCCTGCGGCCGATTGCCGATTGTTTGGGCTTCAAGAAGCCGCGCGACCTCCTCCTTCGCCGCCGCGATCGTCATGCCGTCGAGAAAGCGCGAATTGATGAGGAGACCATCGCCGTCATAGGCCGTGTCGGCGATGACGAAGCCTGCCGGATCGAGGCCGGGCGGGCACACCACCGGCGTATTGCCAAGGCCATAAGCGTTGGCGAAATCGAGATCGCGCTGGTCATGCGCGGGGCAGCCGAAGATCGCCCCCGTGCCATATTCCATCAACACGAAATTGGCGACATAGACCGGCAACAGCCAATTCTCGTCAAACGGATGACGGACTTTCAAGCCGGTGTCGTAGCCTTTCTTTTCCGCGGTTTCGATAACGGCGACCGACGTGCCTCTTTGCTGGCATTCAATGATGAATGCGGCGAGCGCGGGGTCCGTCTTGGCGCAGGCCGCCGCCAAGGGATGGTCGGGCGCAATGGCCATAAACCGCGCGCCGAACAAAGTGTCCGGCCGCGTCGTATAGACTTCGAGTTCGCTCTCCCGGAGCTTTGGTGCGGGCTCAAGTTGGAACCGCACCAGCAAGCCTTCGGAGCGGCCGATCCAATTCGCCTGCATCAGGCGCACTTTGTCCGGCCAGCGCGTCAGGTCATCGAGGGAGTGCAGCAGATCCTCAGCGTAGTCGCTGATTTTCAGAAACCATTGGGTCAGTTCGCGCTGCTCGACGAGCGCGCCGGAGCGCCAGCCGCGTCCCTCGATCACCTGCTCATTGGCGAGCACGGTATGATCGACAGGGTCCCAGTTAACTTTCGACTGCTTGCGGTCGACGAGACCGGCGGCGAGAAAGTCGAGGAACATTTTCTGCTGATGTTTGTAATAGCTCGGATCGCAAGTGGCGATTTCGCGCGACCAATCGAGGGACAGGCCAATCGACTGCAGTTGGCGGCGCATGCTGGCGATATTGGCGTAAGTCCAAGCCGCGGGATGGCTATTGTTCTGCGCGGCCGCATTTTCAGCCGGCAGACCAAAGGCGTCCCAACCCATCGGATGCAAAACGTTGAACCCCCGCGCGCGCTTGAAACGCGCGATCACATCGCCCATCGTGTAATTGCGGACATGGCCCATATGAATGCGCCCCGAGGGATAGGGGAACATCTCGAGCACGTAATATTTCGGACGCGGATCGGCGTTGGAGGTTTTAAACGTTGCGGATTCATCCCAAAGCTTGCGCCATTTGGGTTCCGCTTCGCGGGCGTTGTAGCGCTCGAAGTCCATGATGTTCGATTATCGATTGCGTTGAGAAAAAGTTGTCAAGTTGCGGCTACACAGCATTATTTGGCCAACTCGGTCAATCGCCTTGCCTCGGCCCCTGCTCCCGTTTCCGCGCCCAAACATTAGATGCGCGCTCCGAGGCCTGAATGAAAGGCAAAAGCTTTGCACCAAAGTGTGAAAACATCGAAAACCACCCTCGATCGGCTGAACGAGGTGCGCGAACATATCGCACGCGCCGCTCGCGACGCCGATCGCCGGCCGCAGGACGTCGCCCTTGTCTGCGTCTCGAAAACATTCGCCGCCCCCGACATCGAACCTGTGCTCGCGGCGGGACAACGGATTTTCGGCGAAAACCGGGTTCAGGAGGCGCTCGAAAAATGGCCGCCGCTGCGGCAAAGCTATCCAGACCTTGAACTGCACCTTATCGGCCCGCTGCAATCGAACAAGACGCAGGAAGCGGTGCGGTTTTTCGACGTCATCGAGACCGTCGATCGGGAAAAAATCGCAAAGGCGCTCGCGGAAGAGATTCAGAAGACCGGACGTCACCCGCGCCTTTATGTCCAAGTCAACACAGGAGCCGAATCGCAGAAAGCGGGCATCCTGCCGACTGCGGCCGACGCCTTCATCGCCAGTTGCCGCAAGCAGCACGGCCTTGAAATCACAGGCCTGATGTGCATCCCGCCAGTTGATGAACAAGCTTCGCCGCATTTCGCGCTGCTGAACCAGATCGCCGCCCGCAACGGGATCAGCGTTCTATCCATGGGGATGAGCGCCGATTTCGAGCTGGCGATTCAATTGGGCGCGACCCATGTCCGCGTCGGCAGCGCGATTTTCGGCAAAAGAAGAACCCTTACTTGATCGTCAGCACCGTTTTGCTGGAAAGACGCGGGAGCAGCCGGCGCAAATCTTCATAGCGCAGGGCAACGCAGCCCTCGGTCGGGGCAAAACCCGGCTGCGCGCAATGGATAAAAATCGCGCTTCCGCGATTTTGCCGGCGAGGAGAGATATTATAATTCAGCACAAGGACGATGTCGTAAAGGTGATCGTTCCGCCACAAATTTTCATGTGATGGCCGGAAAGGCGCCACAATCAGCCGATTATACAGCCCGCTGTGGGGGTCATCGCACCAGCCTTGCCCGCGGCGAATTGGCCGCATCGGCAGAAAAGCGGGTCGCCTTAACGGCCTTCCCGAACGGTAAAACCCTAAGAGGATACGCCAGCTTCCGGCCGGAGTCGCATGATCGCCTTCCCTCTTATCGCGCTTGATTCCGCCCCCGCCGAGGGCGCAGCGCAAAACGAGCGAACCGGCATGCAGCCTGCCAAGGTGAAGGTTTGGTCCCGCGACGCGCGTCGCCGTGAGGGACGTCAAGTAACGCCCAAGCTCTAGTCGAGGTTGTGGGGGGTTTTTAAGGTTCTTTGCAGGATATTTCATAGAAGCCTATGCTTTTACTGCGCACTGAACAGCGCAAGGAAGTTTTAGCGCTCGCGAGCCGCAGGAAAGCAAATGAGGCGTTTGCGCGAAAGCTTGGTAGAGTGTGAAGACAATTTTCTCGAATCAAAATGCGCCGGTTGAATTTTCTAAGGTTGAGCGGGCCAAGACGATGCAAGATTTATCAAGGACATGTCCATGACCCAGGTTCTGAAGATCCTGATCGCCGACGATGACGCGGACCTCCGCGCCGCCTTGGCCGAACAGCTCGCGCTGCATGAAGAATTCGCGGCGGTGCACGCGGATTCTGCCGAGGGCGCGCTTAGCGCTTCGCGGCGGGAGACGCCTGACCTCGTGATCATGGACGTCGGCCTGCCCGACATGGACGGGCGCGAGGCGGTCAGGCTGATGCGCGAAGGCGGCTTCAAAAATCCGATCATCATGCTGACCGGCCATGACAGCGAATGGGACACGGTGCAAGGTCTCGACGCCGGGGCGAATGATTATGTAACCAAGCCATTCCGCTTCGCCGTCCTGTTGGCGCGCATGCGGGCGCATTTGCGTCAGCACGAAACCAACGAAGAGGCGCTGTTCCGCATTGGGCCTTATACGTTTCAGCCCGGCGCAAAACTTCTGATTGCCGAAAAAGGCGAAAAACTGCGCCTGACCGAGAAAGAAACCGCGATCCTGCGTTTCCTCTATCGAGCCGGTCAGGCCGTCGTCGTCAGGGAAGTGCTGCTGCGGGAAGTCTGGGGCTATAATTCGAACGTCACAACCCACACGCTCGAAACGCACATTTATCGGCTGCGGCAAAAGATCGAGCGCGATCCGGCCAAAGCGCAGTTGCTCATCACCGAAGCCGGCGGTTACAAGCTGATGCCTTGATCACGGCTTCCTTCAGGAGGAAGGAGCGTCGCCATGGGGCTCGATGAGGATGTCGCCAAGCTTGCGCGCAACGCAACTTTCGCGGCGCTTGAACCGGATGCGCTGCGTCTTCTCGCTTTTTCGGCGGAAACCCGCATCTTACGCGCAGGCGACATTTTGTTCCGCCGCGATGAACCCTCAAACGGAGGATTTGTCGTGCTTTCGGGGTCAATTGCGCTCGATGTTTCGGACCGCGGAGCGCCGGCGGCGCGAATCCTGCGTCCCCCGGCGTTGATCGGCGAACTTGCCTTGCTGGCGCAAACCACTCGGCCAGCTACGGCGATTGCTCGCGAAGCTTCGAGCGTGTTGCGCATCTCGCGGCAGCTCTTTCGTCGCGTCCTGACCGAATTTCCAGCCAGCGCAGCGCATCTGCGGCACTCGCTAGCGGAAAGGCTGACTCAATTCACCGGCGACCTCGACGCCGCATGGAACGGCGCGCCGGGGCCCGCGGAAAATCAGCTCCTTGAGCGCGAATGAACTGAAGCCTCTCCTCGTCCGCCATTCGGGATGAGGATTGCTTCGCAAGCGCGCCCCGAAACCACGTTCAAAAGTCGAAATGGACCATCACCGGCACGTGATCGGACGGACGGTCCCAGCCGCGGCTTTCAGTCAAGACTTGCATGCCGCCGAGGCGCGGCTTCAGGCTCTCGCTGACCCAGACGTGATCGAGACGGCGCCCCCTGTTGGATTCAGCCCAATCTCGCGCGCGATAGCTCCACCAAGTGTAAAGCTTTTCTTCCGCCGGCACATGATGGCGCATTGCGTCGATCCAGGGGCCGGCCTGCAGCACAAGGCCAAGTTTCTCGACCTCGATCGGCGTGTGGCTGACCACCCGCAATAGCGCCTTGTGGCTCCAGACGTCGGTCTCGAGCGGCGCGATATTGAGATCGCCGACCATGATCGTGTGTTGGCCGTCGATCCGCTCAGCGTTCATCCAATCGACCATCTCGTCTAAAAACGCGAGCTTATGGGCGAATTTCGGATTGATCAGCGGATCGGGCTCGTCACCGCCCGCCGGCACATAAAAATTATGCAGCTTGACCGGCCGCTCCCCCGAGCCGACGGGCGTCAATGTCACCGCGATATGGCGCGCGTCGCCCTTGTCGCAAAAAGCGCGGCGGTCAATTTGGGCGAAGGGCAATTTCGATGCGATCGCGACGCCGTGATAGCCTTTTTGCCCGTTGATGGCGACATGCGCGTAGCCGAGCTTATGAAATTCGGCGAGCGGAAACTCGCTGTCGCGGCATTTCGTCTCCTGCAAGCATAAGACGTCTGGCGACTGCTCTTTGAGGAAACGCCCGACGAGATTGATGCGCAAGCGGACAGAGTTGATATTCCATGTGGCGATCGTCAGGCGCATTTCATACTCCGCCCGCGACTGACCACGCCGAAGATCACGCAGCAAGTGCGAAGCGCATACAGCCCACAGAAATATCGGATTATCGGGCTTGTCGGACAGCCAAGCGAAGCCGCTTAAGGAAAGGGCGCCCAGCTTGCGCCGGACGCCCTAGGAGCGAAACATTACCGGGAGGGGGACCGGCAAAAACTGAGTCGGACGAAACGGGGGGGAATACGCCCTGTCAGCTAATCGCTCGCATGTCTACAAAGCTAAGCACCCCTGAACCGGTTTCAAGCCGTAGAGCCGCGCCTCAATTATTTGTGTTCAGCATTCTCTCTTGAGTAAGCTGGAATAAGCCGGGGTCAGGTTTCTTGGTCAGATCAATATTGAACAATGAGATCACAGTTTCGTAACCTTGCGGATCCGTAACCTCCCATTGCTTTAACGTAAACTTTGCAGGATCGAATACGAGTTTGATCTCGGACGTGCCGCCAAACGTCGCCTTATCTTCCACCTGGATCGTCACCGCGTTAGGATCGCTTGTAACATCAACAATTTTGACGTCTTGATTGAGATCGACGTGATCCTTCAAAAGAAATTTCAGCGGCGTCTGGCTGATGAAATAAACGTCTTTGGTAGCGGTTTTGCGGTCATGCACCGCCACGGACAAGCCGTCGGCGACGATTTCCAGTGTCGCTGGTTGAGCGTATTCGAAGCGCAATTTGCCGGGCCGCTGAACGAAAATCTTGCCCTCAGAGCGCTTTCCATCCGGGCCGAGCTGCACGAAATCGCCAACCATGGTGGTCGCCGCATTGAAATATTCATTGGCCTTTTGAATGGCCACGAGAGGGTCCATCGGAACGAAAGGCTTCGGCGCGGGAACCGCGGGGACGGCGGCTGGCTTGGCCGGCTTTGGATTGGCCGGAGCGATTTCGGCGCGAGGCGCGACCGCGCTGCAAAGAACAAGGATGAATGCGAAAATAAATGCTGTCGTGCGCGTCATAAAATTCGCCTCGCAGATCGTGAATGTTCACGGCTAGGAACTTGATATGGCGTTAATACGACATTGGCCACGCCAAAATTTTGCGCGCGCTTCTTTTCGACCCTTATAGACGACGTAAAATCAATCGCTTAGTCCACGCTTTCGACACTTTCTTCACCGCGAGCGGGCGCTTTGTAGGCTCACGCTCCTTCAAGACGGCCGCTCCAGCTTTCAACTGACCGGCTGCTCACGCGCCGCGCGGCAAGTTTCCGCCACTCCGCCGCCAGCTCCGGCAGTTCGGTCAAGGCGGCAAGTTCGTCATAGGCTTTGGTTCTATGGTACAGAAGATCGTTGATTCGCGACAGCGGCCATTCTGGATAAAGTCTATCGATAATCTCGAATCGATCGCCTTGGACGATGGCTCCTTCCTTTAGCACGCGGTAATACCAGCCAGTACGCCCTTGCGAAACCTGCAAAATCACCTCGCCGACGCGCATTGAATCGCCGATGCAGACATCCGCCTCGGTCAGCCCGAGCATTGAGATGTTTTCGCCGAACCCTGGAGCCCGCGCGAGCGGCTCGGCAAGCTCAGGCGTCTCGGCGATCCAGGCGGCGAAGTGGTCGCGTGGATAATGATGCAGCGCCATATCGCGGCCGCCATGATGCTCGGGGTCGGCCTGAACATCCCCTTGAAGCCCTGTTGGCGTGATGCGCCACGGACCCGCGATGGGGCCCTTGAAAATGGAGCTCATTTTTCCATGCGGCCCGAGCGCGCGGGGCTCACCTGCAAACATAGCCTCGATCATCGGCGCCATTAAAATTCCCTTCTGGGTTCAACAGGGCGTAGACCAAATGCAACTCTTGAGCCACGTAAGGCATGTTAAGTCTACCCTTCCACGGTCGGATCAAAAGCGCCTCGATCGACGCCCCCGCCGACGAGAATTGTGCGCTTGCCCGAATGGTTCGGCGCGCCGACGACGCCTTCTTTCTCCATCCGCTCCACCAGGGACGCCGCTTTATTGTAGCCGACCGACAGCCGACGTTGAATATAGCTTGTCGAACATTTGCGGTCTCGGAGCACAATATTGACGGCGCGATCATAGAGATCGCCGGATTCCTCGGCGTCCATGCTGCCAGCCGCCGGAGCGTCGACATCGTCGCCGCCGCCCGCGTCATCGTCTGCGGTAATCGACTCGAGATATTCCGGCTGGCCCTGGCTTTTGAGATGGGCGACCACTTTTTCGACCTCGCCATCGGCAACGAAAGGCCCATGCACGCGCGAAATGCGCCCTCCTCCCGCCATGTAGAGCATGTCGCCTTGGCCAAGCAGTTGTTCAGCGCCCTGCTCGCCTAAAATGGTGCGACTGTCGATCTTCGAGGTGACCTGAAACGAAATGCGGGTCGGAAAATTCGCCTTGATCGTGCCGGTGATGACGTCGACCGACGGCCTTTGCGTCGCCATGATAAGGTGAATGCCGGCCGCTCTCGCCATCTGGGCGAGCCGCTGGATGGCGCCCTCGATGTCTTTGCCCGCGACCATCATAAGGTCGGCCATTTCGTCGACGATGACGACAATGAACGGCAGCGGCGACAGCTCCATCGGCTCGTGTTCATATATGGCTTCGCCGGTCTCGCGATCATAGCCGGTCTGCACCGTCCGCATCAGCGTCTCGCCCTTGGCGGCGGCCTCGGTGACGCGAACGTTGAATCCCTCGATGTTGCGAACGCCGAGCTTCGACATTTTCTTGTAGCGATCCTCCATTTCGCGGACCGCCCATTTCAACGCCACGACCGCCTTTTTCGGATCGGTGACGACCGGCGTCAGCAAATGCGGGATGCCGTCATAGACCGACAATTCAAGCATTTTCGGATCGACCATGATCATGCGGCATTCTTCCGGCCGAAGCCGATAGAGGAGCGAAAGGATCATCGTGTTTATCGCGACTGACTTGCCTGATCCTGTCGTGCCGGCGACGAGAAGATGCGGCATGCGGGCGAGATCGACGATGATCGGCTCGCCGCCGATGGTTTTTCCGAGCGCTATGGCAAGCCTGTGCTTGCTCTTCTCAAAATCCTCCGAACCCAGCAATTCACGCAAATAGACGGTCTCGCGGCGCTGATTCGGCAATTCGATGCCGATCGCGTTGCGGCCTTGCACAACGGCGACGCGAGCGGAAATCGCCGACATCGAGCGGGCGATGTCATCGGCCAGCCCAATCACCCGAGAGGATTTAATTCCGGGCGCCGGCTCTAGCTCATAGAGAGTAACGACCGGACCCGGACGCACGTTGATGATCTCGCCTTTGACGCCGAAATCCTCGAGCACTCCCTCGAGCAGTCGCGCATTTTGCGTAAGCGCGTCCTCCGAAACTTTAGTGGTCGTCAATTTCTTCGCCTCGGCCAACATTTGCAGCGGCGGCAGAACATAGGCCTCACGACTGAGACGATCCCGCAACGAGAGATTTGCTTCTTTTTGGGCGCGCTGTCCCGGCTTCAGCGGCGTTGGGGGCGGCGCCACGATGCGGCGAGGCGCGGACGCCTCCGCGGCGCCTGCCTGGCTCGCCTCGTTTCTCTGGGCGGCGGCGCGAGTCGCCGGCGGCGCATAGGCCGCTGCGTCAAAGCCCGGCTCAACCAGCGCCGGCTCCGGCCATTGCAGCGGCTCTACATCGAAATCGAACGGCTGATCGAGATCGCTTTGGGGGTGCGAGTCGAAGCTTGGCGCATTGGGGTGCGATGCGCTTTGCCAGGGGGCCCGGCGCGGCTCCGGCGCGCGGGCGCGCCGCTGCGCGATTTGTCGGGCCAGGGCGGCCTTGAGGCTTAATCCCGCGTGAATCAGCGCGCCAAGGAAGATCAGCGCCAGACCTGGGGCTCCGGCGTCATCGTCTTCCGCTTTTGAACTGGCGCGTCGCGTTGGCGGCTCTTCCTCGTCGTCCTCATTGAACGCGTCTGGCTGATCGCGCAGGCCGATGCTGGCCGAAAGGGATAGGATCGAACCGGCCGCCAAAATGACGCCGATGAGCAGCATTCCGACTTTAAATCCGCCGAAAATCTTGTTCGGCGCGACGAGAATCGCATCGCCAATGAGGCCGCCGAGCCCGGTAGGTAGAGGCCAGCGTGCGGTGATCGGCAGCAGCGAGCTCAATCCGGCCGCCAGGACGCCGCCGCAAACCCACAAGATAAGCCGCGTCTTGACTCGTTCGAGCCGTCGCGCGGTGAGCAGGCGCCAGCCCCAAAAACCGAGCGGGACCAGGAATGCAATCGAGCCAAGGCCGAACATCTGCATGATGAGGTCGGCGGCGACGGCGCCTGTTGAGCCAAGGAGATTGCGCACCGGCCCGGCAGTCGCGTGATTGAAGCTTGGGTCCTCCACTGACCATGAAAGCAAAGCCAAAGCTATCGCGATAGTTGCAGCGATAAGGCAAAGGCCAATGAGTTCAGCGCCGCGTTTCGCAGCGAAGGCGCGCAGCGATTCGGGGATATGGTCGAGCATCTTCATGCTGGTCGTCGTTCGCATCCATCTCACCGCTGCCGTAACCGCCGCCACCTCCCCCGCCGCCCGCGCCGACGGGAAAGCGGCGCGAAGAACTCGGCCGCGAAAAGCAGCGAATGAACAGCAAATTAGCGGTCGGCGGTTAAATCTGTTTTAACCAAAAGGGGGCTGCGCCAATTCTCATCTTTCGGCCCCGCCGTAAAGCCCGGTTTGCGCGGACCTTGACGCAGTGCGGCGGCTCAACTAAGAGCTTCGTCTTCCTGTACTGCATAGTGGAAGGAGCGCTCGGTTCCCCTTGGGTGGGATGGTCGAGCGCATTTCGTTTGGAACGAAGAGGAAGCAAGATGTCCCGCCGCTGCGAATTTACCGGCAAAGCCGTACAAACTGGCCATAAGGTCAGCCATTCGAACCGCCGGACACAGACGCGGTTCTTGCCGAACCTCTGCAACGTTACGCTGATCTCGGACATTTTGCAGCGCAAGCTTCGCTTTCGCGTCGCCGCCGCCGCGCTCCGTTCGGTCGAACATCGCGGTGGCCTCGACGCGTTTCTGATCAAAGCCAAAGATGCAGAGTTGTCGCCTGGCGCGCTCGTGATCAAGCGCGAGATCCTCAAGAAGCAGGCGGACGCTAGCGTCAGCGCCTGATTCTAGAACGCGCGCTTCGACATAAGATAGCGCGTTAGGACAACGCCTTATCTTCTTGAGAAGATGATCTTTTTTAGGATTAGCGGCTTCCCTTGAAGCTTGCGCGATTTTAAAATATCGCTGACCTTGCTGGTCCCCGCGCGAAACTCGTCGCGCGAGCTATCAAACCTGGAATGACTGTGCTCTAAAGGTTCGCTCCGTTTTCGAACGGAGCTTTGCCCTTCAGAGGATGCGCCAACTAAGCTTGGACGCCAACCGTCTCCAGGAGATCCGGCATGAAGAAGGCACTCATAATTTCAGCAGCCGCTCTTATCACAGTGGGCGCAACTATCGTCTCGATGACGGAGGCGAATGCGGTCGTTTGCGCTCGCGGCGTATATCGCGCCGGCTGCGTCGGCCCGCGCGGCGGAGTCGTCGCCCACCGCCCAATCCACCGGCCGTATCACCGCGGCGTCGTTGTTCGTCGCAGATATTATTGAGACCGCGAATTTAGAGCCCCGCCACCAAGGGGCGAAAGGCAAAGGACGAAGCCGCTCCGGAGCTGGTTAACGCTCCCCGAACTTTCTCGGCTGCTGCCCTCTCAAAAACTCAGTGCAGCCGGCCCATCGCCCTTTGCGCTGAGCTTTTCTCGACATCCCGCCTCGGCTCCGCCGTTTCGCTGAACAATTCGGCAAGCTTTTCGGTCATCGCGCCGCCGAGTTCTTCCGCATCAACGATAGTCACCGCGCGGCGATAATAGCGCGTCACGTCGTGCCCGATGCCGATCGCGATGAGCTCCACCGGCGAGCGCGACTCAATCTCTTCAATGATGTGGCGCAGATGCTTTTCAAGATAATTGCCGGGATTGACCGATAAGGTCGAATCATCCACCGGCGCGCCATCTGAAATCATCATAAGAATGCGCCGCTGCTCAGGCCGCCCCAGCAGACGCCGATGCGCCCAGTCTAGAGCTTCGCCGTCGATGTTCTCTTTCAGCAAACCCTCGCGCATCATTAGCCCGAGATGCTTGCGCGAGCGCCGCCACGGCGCGTCAGCCGATTTATAGATGATGTGGCGCAGGTCGTTGAGACGTCCAGGCGCCGCAGGCTTGTTCGCCTGGAGCCAAGCCTCGCGCGACTGGCCGCCTTTCCAGGCTCGTGTGGTGAAGCCCAAGATCTCGACCTTGACGCCGCAGCGCTCAAGGGTGCGCGCCAGAATGTCGGCGCAGGTAGCGGCGACGGTGATCGGACGACCGCGCATGGAGCCGGAATTATCGATGAGCAGCGACACCACCGTATCGCGGAAATCCGTATCCTTTTCGCGCTTGAAGGAAAGCGGCTGCTGCGGATCGATGATGACGCGCGGCAGACGCGCCGGGTCAAGCATCCCTTCCTCCAGATCGAATTCCCAGGACCGACTCTGTTGCGCCATCAACCGGCGCTGCAAACGATTGGCGAGCCGCGCCACGATCGAGGACAGATTGTGCAATTGCTTATCGAGGTAAGAGCGCAGCCGCTCCAGTTCCTCCGCATCGCAAAGATCTTCGGCGGCGATGACTTCATCGTATTTCTTGGTGAAAGCCTTGTATTCGGATCCGCGTTGTTCCGCCCTGCTTGGGGTTGGCGGACGGCGCGGATCGGCAGCCTGTTCCGAGTCTGAAAAATCGGCATCATCCTCAAACTCGCCTGTCGGCGCGTCGGCGGAATCAAGGTCGCTGTCCTCCATCGCCTCGGCGGAGGCTTCGGATTTTTCGAGCTCCCGCGCGTCATCCGTTTGGTCTTCGGCGCCCTCCTCCGCCTGGTTTTCGGCGTCGCCGTCGTCTGAATCGTCGACGCTGTTTTCCTCATCAGGAGGACTGTCGAGGCTCCCCTCATCAATCATTTCGAGCGCGGTCAAAAGCTTATGGACGCTCTGCGCAAAAGCCCGTTGATCCTCGATCGCCGAGCCAAGCTTGTCGAGATCGGGGCCCGCCCGCTCCTCGATCCAGGGACGCCAGAGATCGACGACGCGCTGGGCGTTCTTGGGCGGCTTCAGCCCGGTCAGGCGCTCGCGCACGATCATCGCCAGCGCGTCCTCGAGCGGCGCATCCGCGCGGCTCGCGACATCGGCGTAATGGGCGCGCAAAAATCGATCGTCGAGCATGGCGTCTAGATTGGCGGCCACTCCCTGCATCCGGCGCGATCCGATCGCCTCCACGCGCGATTGCTCCACGGCGTCGAAAACCGCCCGCGCGGCCGGGATCTGTGGAGTCAGGCGACGGTGGATATCGCTGTTGTGGCAAGCGAGACGCAGCGCCATCGAATCGGCGTGGCCGCGCAAAATCGCCGCCTCCCGCGCGTCGATTTTCCGCGGCGGTTCAGGCAACCGCGCTTTGGCGCCTGCGGCGGTCTGGATGAGGCTCGGTCGCTCAGGCGCATAGACCACTTCGAGCCCCGGCGTTTTCGCCAGAGCGCGCATGCAGCCGGCGACAGCCCGCTTAAGCGGCTCCTGCGGACTCTCGTTTTTCGACGGCGGCTTCTGATTCGAGCTAGTCAAGGCGGCTCCCGTCGACCTCCTGCCTCTCAGGTCATCACGACATTGACGGCGCTTTCCGGCAGGTCTTTGCCGAAACAGCGCTGATAGAACTCGGCGACGAGCGTTCGCTCCAGTTCGTCGCATTTGTTGAGGAAGGTCAGTCGGAAGGCAAAGCCGACGTCGCTGAAAATTTCGGTATTTTCGGCCCAGGTAATCACCGTGCGCGGGCTCATGACCGTGGAAAGGTCGCCGGAGATGAAAGCGTTGCGGGTGAGATCGGCGACGCGAACCATCTTATTGATCTGGTCGCGGCCTTCCTTGGTCGCCTGAAAACGTTTGACCTTGGCCAGCACGATTTCGACTTCCTTGTCGTGGGGCAGATAATTCAAGGTGGCCACGATCGACCAGCGGTCCATCTGGCCCTGATTGATCTGCTGGGTGCCATGATAGAGGCCAGAGGTATCGCCAAGGCCAATGGTGTTCGTCGTCGAAAACAGACGGAACGCCGGATGCGGCCGGATCACTCGGCTCTGATCGAGCAACGTCAGGCGGCCGGACACCTCGAGGACGCGCTGAATGACGAACATGACGTCCGGGCGGCCGGCGTCATATTCGTCGAAACAAAGCGCGATATTGTTTTGCAGCGCCCAGGGGAGGATGCCGTCGCGGAATTCGGTGATTTGCTTGCCGTCCTTGAGGACGATGGCGTCTTTGCCGACAAGATCGACGCGCGAAACGTGACTGTCGAGGTTGATCCGCACGCAGGGCCAATTCAGGCGGGCGGCCACCTGCTCGATATGAGTCGACTTGCCGGTGCCGTGATAGCCGGTGACCATGACGCGACGGTTTTTGGCGAAGCCGGCCAGAATGGCGAGCGTCGTGTCGCGATCGAACAGATAATCGGGATCGAGGTCTGGAACATGCGGATCGCCGGTGGAATAGGCTGGCGCCTCCATGTCGCTGTCGATGCCGAAGACTTGGCGCACCGAGATCTTCATGTCGGGCAAGCCTGGGGTGACAGCCACTTCGCCGATTATTTGCATTCATCCTCCGTGCCGCTTGGCTCGGTTATAAGAGTTTTGGAGCCGATCTGGCCCCGTCTCTAAGAAAGCTTCTTTGAGGCGAGCCTACCCGAAGGCGCGCTCGCCAAGACCAACCTCAGGCGGCCTTAACCGACTTCAAATAGCTATAAGCGCGAATAATCTCCCGCAATTTATCTTCATTCGAACGGTCACCGCTATTGGCGTCGGGGTGAAGGCGCTTCACCAGATCCTTGTAACGGGATTTGATCGCGACCGCATCCGCAGTTTCGTCAAGACCCAGTTGATCCAGTGCGCGCAGGGCCGCAAGTCCATAGCGAGGTTTTGCCGGCTCGGCGCAGGAAGCGCGCCTGGCCCTCGGGTTGGCCATGCCGAGCGTGTCGCCGGGGTGCGACGGATCGTCGCCGTCCTCGCGAAAATTCTTGTCCGTGCGATTTGTCCCCATCGACCATGTCGGGCGATGTCCGACCAAGGCGTCGCGTTGATATAACGCCACATCTTCGGCGCTCATGCCGTTGAAATAATTGTAAGTCGCGTTGTATTCGCGGACATGCTCGAGACAGAAGGAGAAATATTGCCCCTCCCGTAGTCGGCCCATTGGCGCGCGATGCAGGCCGAGCTCAGTGCAGCCAGGGTGATCGCACCGCGGCTGTCGTTCCGGCTGCGGACCCTGCTTGGGTTCGCGCTTCACCCTGATGCGATCGAAGATGCGAGAGTTCAAATTCATGACCTAGGCATTATCAATGTCTTTGAGGTGGCCGCAAGCGCATCCGTACGCTAAAATGACAATTGAGTTTAAGCGTGGCGATAAACCGCTGGATTTCTTGGAAAGACAGCGCGGGAGGACCAGATGAGCGGGCAACGCGGAGCGGCGGCGGGCGCCAACCAAACGGCTGTCGCGGACGTGATTAGGGCAAAATTTCAGGCGGCCTTCGCTCCAATCTCTCTCGAGATCATTGACGAATCGCAGAAGCACGCCAGCCATGCTCACGTGGTGACGCGCCAAGGCGCGACGGGCCGCGTCGGCGAAACTCATTTCAAGGTCAAAGTGGTTTCTGAAGCCTTCAAAGGCAAGAGCCGGGTCGACCGGCACCGCGCGATCAACGCACTTTTGGCCACGGAATTCGAGGCGGGAGTCCACGCGCTTTCGATCGACGCCAAGGCGCCTGGCGAATAGTCATTCGGCCGACAGCGAGGCGGCTCTAGAGAGCGATGCGCGTCGCAAGACCAACGGCGCGCCCGAAAATCCCGCCGCCGCTTCACTCATCATTATTTGCGTGGCGAATGTTGGCGGCATGCGATCGCAAAACGCCCTTTGCGTTCCTCTCGTATATGCGAGGCGCGCGATGATGGAAGACCGGCCGTTCTCCGTCATCGCCCGGTTTGTCGCGCTGCTGAACGGCAGTCGGCTGCTCACCCGAGCCCACTGCGTAGTTCAGGGCGAAGGAGGCTAAATGGTGATCCAGCGAAAGCACAAGTTGCCGGGTCTCGATATGCTCGACTTTCCAGCCAAGCACGTCGTCGCCGACGCCGATGCTCACGACTTTGGTTTGTCCCTCAAGACGGACAAGAGCGACTCCTTTGTCTCCGTCGCCATAAAGGATCGTCCCGTAGAGCGATAAGCGCGGCGGTTCGACGTCTTCCGATCGGGTCGGTTCCGCTTTAGCCGGCTCCGGCTCATCGGCGGCTTCATTTTGAGACGGGTTTGGCGCATCGGCTGTCTCTTCTTGAGCCTTGACCGGAGCGATGCAGAAAACGTCGGCGGCGATCAAAACGGCAATTGTGAGGGTCAGGGCCCGCCCAACGTAGGCCAAGGTGATTTTCGCTATCAAGACGCTCTCCAGATGTCGCTGCACCGGCTTAAGCTAGGCATGGCTTTTCTTGATTTTAAGGTCTCTTGATCGATCCAGGCTGTCCTTGGTCAACGAGCGATCTTTGGATCATTGTTATAATGAATAAAAGGCGCCGCTCAAACGTTTCGGTTTGGCCGGCGCCATCGCATTTCAGATCACATCGCGTATCGCCGCAGTTATCTAGGCGCGATCATGAGCGCCCTACTCGGTGAAGGCCGATTGTTCGGTGCAGCGTCAAAGTTGAACGCGTCGAACAAGTCGCCAATCGCCGGGCTGTTCGTCGGAACGTAAGGATTGCTCTTCGTGGCCGTCGGGTTGGGCAGATTGTCGCGGCTGCGGTCAGTCAGCGGCTTTAACGAATTGGTTCAACCCAGACATCGCTTTTCTTGACGATTTCGATGAGGCGTTGCGGATCGAATTTCTGATAACTCGCTGGAATCTCAAACAAGGCCTCTGGCTGCGGGCCTTCTGCTATGTTCTTCAGCTCAAAGGTCGCGCCGCCTTCGATTTGGCTCTTGAGCAGGATTTTAAGGTCTTGATCGATCCAGCCGGTGATTCGCTTATTCAGCGGAGACACGGCGGAATAGGCGGTGGTCTTGCGCCCATCGATGGTCTCTTCGCCAATCCGATCGCAGCGCCATTGGCCGCCCTGCCCCGCGGCTTCCGCGCTCGCCGACATCGCCTGCCACGTCCGGCAGGGATCGTCAGGATCGACCGGAACCAGGATTTGCGTGAGGAAGTTTGTTTGCCTCGCTTCCATAAATATCGATTTCGCCGGCCGCACGAAAAGGGAGGCGTTGGTCGTAGCGTCGACAACGAAAAAGCCATTCGCAAGATCGGGTGTTTCGATGTGCGCTTTGCCATCGGAAACATAGAGCTTTCCCGCCGGGCCAGCCGGGTCGCCATTGGCGTTCAAGCTGACGATGTCGGCTGAAAATTGAGCCGCATCGGCGCAGGTGATGAAAGAGGCGAGCGATGCGAAAATGCTGAGCGCCGCGAGTCGGGCCATAGTCCTATCCTTTGTTGGAACGAACGGCGCCGCTCAAACCTTTCGGCTTGATCGGCGCCATCGTCATTATCATCGTGATCAAGCCGCGCTTAACTGACGCCGAAGCGGGTTACGCGCGATCCTGACTATCTTCACTCGCTGTAGGGCTGATTGTTCGGAGCAGCGTCGAAGTTGAACGCGTCGAACAGATCGCCAAGCGCCGGCGGGTTGGTCGGAACGTAAGGATTGTTCTTGGTAGAGGTCGGGTTGGGCAGATTGTCGCGGCTGCGATCAGTCAGCGGCTGGAGCTTCCAGTTGCGCTCAATGAACTTCAGGATCGAGACGTGGTCCGTATAGGTGTGGTTGACCATGCCGCCCGTCGAATAGGCCGAGAGGATCAGCAGCGGAATGCGCGGGCCGTCGCCGAAGAAGTCGATCGGCTGAATGTAGCCCGAGTCATAGTAGCCACCGGCCTCGTCCCAAGTGATGAACACGGCGGTCGTGGCCTTCAACTTCGGATTGGCGTCGAGAGCGTCGAGGATTTTCTGCACATAAGCTTCGTAAAGATCGATCTTGGAGCTGGACGGATGACCGTCAAGCAGACTGTCAGGCTTCGCGAACGATACCGACGGAAGCGTATTGTTGTTGATGTCGGCGATGAGATCAACAGTGTCCTTCATGTGCGCGGTCCTGACAGCCGGATTGGCCATGATCGAGGTCGCATACATTTCGAAACTGCAGATCAAGCAAATGGTCTCGCCAAGGGCATGGGCCGGATCGTTGACAGCCGCTGCACCCAGATTAGGGCTCGTCGGATTGGCAGCGACAGCCTCGTTGGAGAGGATGACGGCGTCATTAAAGGCTCCCGAAAAATACGCCCAGGAGATTTTGCTGTCGTTCAGCGCGTCGCCGATCGTCCTGACGGGCGAAGGCGGAAGGTTGCCGGCCCCGGCGAGCGCGCCATTCGGCAGGAAGCCCGGGTTGGTATTATTCAGCATGTAATAGTGGCCTTCCTTACAATTCGGCTCAGCGGCGTAAGGAAGAGAATTCAGGTAGTTGACGATCGGCTTGACGCCAGGTTGGGTCGTGTCCGAGCAATTGCTGAAGTTGTTGTCAGCAGTATATTGGTTAACCGTTCCCTTGACTGGGTTCGGATTGGCGATCTGCGAGGCCGGGGGCGTAATGGCGTTGCCATTGCCATCGGTCCAGAAGACGGCGTCGCCCGTGCCGAGCATGATATGGTTGACGGCGGTTCCACCGAGGACCGATTGATGGAAATTATCGCTCAAGGTGAAACGGTCAGCGAGGGCCTTCAACGACGAAGCTTCTTCCTGCTCGGCGTTATAGAACCCCATTTCGTTGCCTTCGCTCTTGTTTGACGCCGAATAGGTCGCCATCACGAAGGGGAACAGGTCGTTGAGGCAGCCCGAAGGATTTTCCTTCGTCTTTTGCGAGAGCTTGCAATCCTGCTGCTGGAAAGCCTGATAGAAACGGTGTGTCATATCGCCGGTGTAATCATCATCGCTGATGTTAGCGCCGAGCAACTGGAACGGACCATTCAACGATCCGGCGCCCGGAATGCGCTTGTCGAGCACGCCCTGCGCCTCGCCGGTCGCGCCGGTCGTCAGCAGAGCGAGGTCTTGCTGTTCGATGTCCGCCTCAATGCTGGCGATGGTCGTGTTGGTGAACGGCGCTCCGGTCGTCGATTGAGCCGATGGCGCACCGTTGGTGTTGGGTTGCGGCATCAAATTGGACGAACCGTAAGCGGTTTTATCAGCCACTGGCGCGCCGATGTAGAAGGCCTTCTGCGGCGAAACCGAGAACTGCTGAGCCAAGGCGAAATTCGGGCCCGGCTTGCCGTTTGCCTTGACGATGCCCTTCGACAGAAGGTTCGAGATCGTTTGGCCTTTACCCTTCGGCTTGTAGACGCCGAAAGTATGATCGAGACCGCGATTTTCGCCGATCAGCACGATGACGTGTTTGATCGGGCTCTTGGTGGCGACCGACGCCGCAGCGTCTTTTCCGGCCGCATAGCCAGTGGTGCTCGACGCGAACGTCGACAGCGCGCACAATGCAGCGGTAAACCGCAACATTCTGCGAGCATGAATGTTAGACTTCATAATACCCCCAGGTTACTTACCTTGATTTTAATTCAAGGCCAACTCAACTTAGGGGATATTCATGACGAGATTATTTCAAACGTAAGAATTACTTTAGAAAAAGAAAAATTCTGTTGAGGGACAATGGAGCTCTGATTGTCCACAGAAGACCAAGCTCCGAGGTCGGCGTAAGAACCGGTCACACACTGCACGAGAATCCTGGTCGGCTACATCGGACTGGCGAGACAAGCCAGCGATTTAACCGACGGTTGAATGTTGCTTCGACCTGATGGAGACGAACGGGCTCCCGCTGGTCAACGAAAATTCATAAAAGCCTCACATTATTGTGACTGTTTTGACCCCACGACGCGCTGCGCCGCGATAGGATAGATCATTGCAAGGCGCGCTTCGCAGTTTGGACGGTCTGCTGCAAAGCCCCGTAATGCGCATCATGGACCGCCGGATTAAACAACGACCACTGTTCGGCTCTTATCATCAACGTCGGAACGGCCGCCGAGATAAGGTAGCGATAATTTTTGTAATCGGCCGCAGCGTCGTCAAACCGGCCTTCGGCTGCGGCGACGTCGATGCGCCGCAAGGTCAGCACCAGTTCCTTGAGCGCGACGCGCGCAAGGCTGCGCTCTTGCCGGCCGCCGGAAACGCTCGTGTCCTTGCGCTCCGGAAATGCCTCGGTCATCTCACGCAGTTCGGCGCTGATGGTTTCCACGGCAAGCCCAATGACCTCCCGATCATGGGCGGGAATCGCGGTGGCGAGGACAGTGCCGAAATCGGTCACTTCCTTGACGTTCGCGACGGCGCCCTCTCGTTCATATGGCTGAGCGCCATCGCCAATCGCGGTGAGATAAGCGACCAGATCCTGCCGATTCTGAGCCGAGAGTCCGAGATCAAAAAATCTATCGAAATGTCCCACCACCTGGTCGAGCGTGTCGAAGCGGCCGTCATGGAAGTATGGAGCGTTGAAGTCCGCGTTCATGAGCGTCGGCGTCTTGACCAAGCTGCCGGACCCAATGTCATGCTGCTGATGATCGACAAAGGCTCCTGTCGGCACATGGCATGCGGCGCAACTCAGGGTCGGATCGTGCGGAAAGGGTTTGGAAAACAGCATCTCGCCGCGGCGTTCAGCGTCATTGCTTCGCTGCGGCACAAGACGGCCTCCGGCGTCAAGGCTGGGGTTCGGCAGAAAGCGAATGTCATCGACATAGGCGACCAAGGCGTCGAGGATCACCGGCGACGGCTCCGGACCGGAGAACTCATTGACGATGACGTTGCGGATGAAGTCGCGCAGCGAGGCCATGCGGCCGTCGTGGCCATACGGAGCCAAATAGCGCGCGCCGCGCAAACTCGGCGTCCTAACAGGATCGAGAACGCCATTATCGGCCTTGGCGTTGAATAAAGCGCTGGTCGTGTCGAAGTTGCCATGTCGCGTCGAGAGACCTGGAACATAAAGCTTCGGATTCGAAGCGCCATTGACGTGGCAAGTGTTGCAGCTGATCCCGGCGCGACGCGCCACTCCGCCAAGAATGGTCGGCGCGTTGAAGGCCAAATCTCCCAGATTGACGAGGTAGGATTTGCCGCCGCCGATTGACTCCGACTCGAAAACTTCGCGCGGCCGGTCGAGCGCGTCCTCATTCAGCTCGCTTCCAACCGGGAGCGCGGTCTGATCGCCATCCACCGGAAATGCTCGCCCAGTCGAAATCTCGAGCCCAAACAGAAGCAACAAGGAGACCGCCACCGCAGCTACCCGCGCGCGCCCGCTCGCAAAGGCGAATCTCGTCATCATTGTGTGGGATCCTCTAGCACCGGTTTTCTCAGGCCTATCTTCGGCGCCGCGCCGCTGAGGGTGACGACGAACTCCTCGCTCGCTTTGCGAAGCTCGTCCGGATCAATGGCCTTAAGGCTCGGCCCTTCGAGCAGCGCATTCAGCGAGTCGATTTCGGCCTGCGTCTTCGCTGCAAGAGTCGGATCGCTGGCGACGAGCGCCGCCGCAAATATGGTCTTATAGGCCTGTTCAATGCCGGCGACATTGTTACGCATGTCATCCAGCGACGTGCCGCTGAAGCGCGATTCGCCGCCGTCCGCTTTGCTCTGGCCGACTTCATAGGCGAGTCGCGCCACGCCATTCAAGAGATCCTGCGCCGGCAAAGGCATCTTGCGAAGCTTCGCATCAAGCTCCGCGAGATCGGCGATCAAAGCATCGGTTTCCGTCATGACATCGGTCCGCTTCGCGCCGAACAGCTTTGCCTCGATTGCATGAAAGCCAGCGGTGGATTCCGGCCAAGTGTCGATTTTTTCGTCGAGCTCCGGCGCAAGACCGCTCGTAAACACTTCCGAGCGCTCCCAACCGCCCCGGGCTGATATCCAGGCCTTTTTCGCGCACTCGATGTCGCCGGCGACAATGCATTCGCGCAACTGCCGGGCGCCCGCAAAGGCCCGGTCGATATCCTCGATGAGATAATTCCGATAGCGCCCCACGGCCTCATCGAGCGCCGCCGCATAGGTTTGTCCGAGCCGGGCATCCATCATAAACAAGCCGAGAAGGGCCAAGGTCCCGACCAAGCGCGAGCATCTAATGTTCACGGGCGCGCTGACGCAGGCTCTGTCGAGAGAACGACGAATCATAGGGCGACTTCTTGCTGCATCTCAGGCTGTCTCCGCCGTTGAGGTCGAGTGAATTTCCGGCATAAAGAGAGCCAATTCGTCTGCCTGGCAACCGTTTAAAAGGCGCTGGCGCACTTTCAGGTTTCCATCGAAACCGAGCGCGGCAACGTCGAGCGATGAGCGCATCTACAGCTTTATCTTTACGTTTATGTGACGGCCGTAATCAGGCTCTGACGCAGTTTTGGAATTCTGGTTGTAGCCGCCGGACGTAGCGACGGCGATGCAACCCACCGAAGCGTCGACAGAATCGGCGTGACGGGCGTGGAGCGATAACGGCGACGATAGTTCGATGTGGACAGATAGAGATGCGTCGCGCGGGCGGACGAATCTTCGAACCGCCCACGCATGATTGGCAACAGATCAGTCGCCGCTCGGACTTGCCAGAGATCGCTGCATTTGCTCGACAATCTGGTCAACCGAGAAACTGGCGGCGCGTTGGCGCGGCGGAAACTCCTTGAAGGTGGCGAGGAATTTAGCGACCTCCGTCTGCGCCGCGAAGATCAAGTAAGGCTGCGAGAGGAACCAATCGTAATATGTATTCGACGTGATGTCCGCGCGCTCATAGGGATCGGCTCGGAGGTCGAAAAGTTTTGGCACCCGCAACGTTGTGAACGGCTCGGCCCATACCCTCAACGTGCCGGGCGCACGCTGCTCCTCGAAGACGATCTTCCAATTCTCGTAGCGCATCGCGACCAGATCGCTATCATCATTAAAATAGAAGAATTCATTGCGTGCGCTTTTCGGCTGCTGGCCGGTGAGATAGGGAAGCTGGTTGTAGCCGTCGAGATGATTCTTGAAAGTCTGACCGTTTACGGTCCAGCCTTTCAGCAGCCGTTCCTTGACGTCGGTATCCCCGACAGCGGCGAGCAGCGTCGGAAACCAATCGAGACCCGAGACGATGCCATTGGCGACGGACGCCGGCTTGATGTGATCTGGCCATCGGATCATGCATGGCACACGGTAGGCGCCTTCCCAATTGGTGTTTTTCTCGCTGCGGAAAGGCGTCGTCGCGGCATCCGGCCACGAATTTGCGTGCGGACCGTTGTCGGTGGTGTAGATGACGATGGTGTCATTGGAGATCCCGAGATCGTCCAGCGCCTTCAGCAGCTGACCGACATTCCCATCATGTTCGATCATGCCATCGGCGTATTCGGTGAGCGAGGTCAGCCCGGCCGGACTGCGGTGCTCTTCGCGGACGTGGGTTCGGAAGTGCATGCGGGTCGTATTCATCCAGACAAAGAACGGCTTTTGCGTCTTGGTCTGCCTTTGCATGAAATCGATCGCCGCGCCGGTCGTTTCGTCGTCGATGGTCTCCATTCGTTTCTTGGTCAAGGGACCGGTATCTTCGATCTTGCCGTCGGCGGTGGATCTGAGCACCCCGCGCGGTCCGAACTTCTTGCGGAACTCAGGGTCGGCCGGATAAGTCCTCTGCTCGGGTTCCTCCTCGGCGTTCAGATGGTAGAGATTGCCGAAAAACTCATCGAAGCCATGCGCGGTCGGCATATATTCATCGCGGTCGCCGAGATGGTTCTTGCCGAATTGGCCGGTGGCGTAGCCGAGCGGCTTCAGCGCTTGCGCGATGGTGATGTCTTCCTTTTGCAGCCCGACCGTTGCGCCCGGCACGCCGACTTTGCTGAGGCCGGTGCGCAGCGTCGCCTGGCCAGTGATGAAGGTTGACCGGCCCGCCGTGCAACTCTGCTCAGCATAATAATCTGTGAAGATCATGCCGCCTTTGGCGATGCTGTCGATGTTGGGCGTTCTGTAGCCCATCAGGCCGAATGTGTACGCGCTGATGTTCGATTGCCCGACGTCGTCGCCGAAGATCACTAGGATATTCGGCTTCTTGGCTGGCGCTGGCTGCTGTTGCGGCGCATTTGGCGTTGGCTGCTGAGCCAGCGCAGGAATTACGGCTCCTGCGAGGCCGATTCCGGCTATGACAATCAAAGCCAGTAGCTTTCTCATTAGCATCGCGCCCTCCTCCATTTATTGGCCTGATCTATCGCCGGCGGTTGCTCCGCTTACGGTCGAGGCTCTCTAAATCGATTTGTTTTGCGTCGCTTCTTAAAGCCCTCTGCTGAATCAAGCGGAAGCAGGCCTAATACGGAATGACGTAGTTGAGAATGGCCTGCATTCGCAGCATGACTTGGCGAATGATGCGGCTCGCTTTGACATACTGGGTAAAGATCGCAGCTTCGCTGGTGCTGCTGGCAGGCGGCGAGCGAGATCGCGATCGCCAAGCGTCAGCCGCACCACGAATGATGCGCGCCCGCAGGGCTGCCATCGCACTGATGCGGCGGTTGTCCTGATGTTTAGGCCGATGCGAGAGTTCAATAATAGCTGAAAAGGATTGGATTCGCGCAATGGGCAGAAAATTTGCCTATAAATTGCTAAGGCCGGAGCATTTGACAAATAAAGACTATATAGCTCGCGACATTTTCTCAGACATCGCGATCAGCCTGGCTGTCGCGGGTTCGAGCCGGGTTGAACTCCACGGGCGCTTGACGAAGCGGCTGACAAGATTGGGAGGAAATGAGCAATTAGTGGGGCAATTAGTGGGGATTGATTTTAGTTAGTTTCAAGATATCAGTTAACTATTTGATTTTATTGGTGGGCCGGGCAGGACTCGAACCTGCAACCAGACCGTTATGAGCGGCCGGCTCTAACCATTGAGCTACCGGCCCCGGCGGTCTCAATGAGACCGTAGCTTGAGACCAATCTGGCCGGGGAAGCGGAATTACACCTTTTTCGCGCCGCGAAGCAATGGCTTATGGAGGCCGGATCAAACAAAAGGGATAAGACTTTCCGCGCCTTTTATGACGTCCTCCCTCGTGTGGGCTCTTCTTTGAGCCTTGCCGGAAAATTGCCGAACGCGTTCGGCCTCTGCTGGGAAAACTCATGTTCCGTCGTTTCGAGCGCATTCTGAAGCCGACTTCCCCTCCCCCGGACGCGCCGCCGCCGCAGCGGCTCCTAGCTTTCTACTGGCATTACGCCAAGCAGGCGCGCGGCTACCTCGCTGCCCTGTTCGTGATCGGCTTTGCCGTCGCCATGCTGGATATCTCGGTTTCTTTCTTCATCGGCCGGGTGATGACCCTCGTCAGCCAAGGCGACGCGAAGGAAATTCTGCGCAACAATTGGCAGCAATTCGCCGGCATGGGCATCGTGCTCGTCCTGTTGCGCCCGCTCGCTTTTCTCGCGCAAAACTTGGTGAGCAATCAAATCCTGACGCCGGGCCTGACCAATCTTGTCCGCTGGCAGAGCCATTGGCACGTCGTGCGGCAAAGCTGGAGTTTCTTCCAGAACGATTTCGCCGGACGCATCGCGGGGCGGATCATTCAAACCGGCGCTTCGCTGCGCGAATCAGTAATCGCGGTGACGAATTCGGTTTGGTATGTACTCGTGTTCGGGATCAGCGCGATCATCCTGCTGGGGGCCATCGATTTGAAAATGGCGATCCCGCCGGTCATCTGGTTCGCCTGTTTCATCACGCTTTTGCGAGTAATCGTGCCGCGCATGCGCGACCGCTCGCGCGCGAGTTCTGAAGCCCGCTCGGCGCTGACCGGCCGCATCGTCGACAGTTATAGCAATATTCTGACGGTGAAGCTTTTCGCCCGCGCCCGCGACGAGGATAATTTCGTGCGCGAGTCGCTCGACGAGCATACCGCCGCCTTTCACCATCAGCAAAGGCTCATGACCTTGTTCGGGCTGCTGCTGTCCTTGTTGAATGGCTCGCTCCTCGCGGGCTCTGGCGCGATCGCCATTCTGCTCTGGAGCAATGGCGTCGTTGCGGTCGGCATGGTGGCGATGGCCTTGCAACTCGCCTGGCAGCTCAATAGCCTTTCATGGTCCGTGGCGCAAAATGTGACCGCGATTTTCGAGGCGGTCGGGACTGTGCAGGACGGCATGCGCTCGATTGCGGTTCCACAGCAGATGCCCGACGCGGAGAACGCCCGCGAATTGCAGATCAGCAAAGGCGAGATCGCATTCGAGCGTGTGTCGTTCAGTTACGGATCAAACCGCCCGGTGTTGAACAATCTGAACCTCGTCATTCGCGGCGGCGAGCGGGTTGGTCTCGTCGGCCGCTCGGGATCCGGCAAATCGACGCTGGTCAATTTACTGCTGCATTTCTACGAGATCGGATCAGGCGCCATCTGCATCGATGGCCAGGACATCGCCGGCCTGACGCAGGAGAGTTTGCGCGCCCAAATCGCTATGGTGACGCAAGATACGTCATTGCTGCATCGCTCGATCCGCGACAACATCCGTTATGGCCGTCCCGGGGCCACCGAAAAAGAAATACGCGAGGCGGCGGCGGCGGCGCACGCGCTGGAGTTCATCGAGCGCCTCGAAGATAATTACGGACGGCGCGGCTTCGACTCTCTAGTCGGCGAACGCGGCGTCAAACTCTCAGGCGGCCAGCGCCAGCGCATCGCGATCGCGCGCGTAATTCTGAAAAACGCGCCAATCCTGGTTCTTGACGAGGCGACCTCGGCGCTCGATTCCGAGAGCGAGGCCGCGATTCAGGAGCAGCTCAGCCAATTGATGGAAGGACGCACAGTCGTCGCCATCGCGCACAGGCTCTCAACCATCGCGCAAATGGACCGGTTGATCGTGCTGGAGCGCGGCGAAGTGATTGAGGAAGGGACTCACGCCGCTCTGCTTGCGGCGGGCGGCGCCTATTCGAGGTCATGGGACCGGCAATCAGGCGGGTTCGACATCGAGGTCCCGCCGCGGCAAATAACAGCGCACGCCAAACATGCCGCCATGACGCCTTGAAGAAACCTCTAGCGCGGCGCGCGTTTCGCCAGAATGCGCTGGAGTGTGCGACGATGCATGTTGAGGCGGCGCGCCGTTTCGGAGACGTTGCGGCCGCACAGCTCGTAGACCCTCTGGATATGCTCCCAGCGCACGCGGTCGGCCGACATCGGATTTTCCGGCAGTTCGGCCTTGTCATGCTGAGTGGCCAGCAAGGCATGATAGATTTCATCGGCGTCGGCAGGCTTGGCCAGATAATCGAAAGCGCCGAACTTCACCGCGGTGACCGCGGTGACGATGTTGCCATAACCGGTCAGAATAATGCCGCGCGCGTCTGGCCGCTTCGCCTTCAATTCGACGATCACGTCAAGGCCATTGCCGTCGCCAAGCCGCATGTCGATCACCGCGAAGGCTGGCGCGTTCTGCGCGATCGCAGCGAGCCCCTCCGCCACCGACTCCGCGCTGGTCACGTTAAATCCGCGGGTCTCCATGCTTCGGGTCAGGCGCGTCAGAAAAGGCTTGTCGTCATCGACAATCAGAAGCGACCGGTCCGGACCGATCGCGCTGGGATCGCCGCCCGCGTCTTCGCTTGGGGTTTCGCTCCTAATGGCTTCTGGTTGTTCATTTTTCATCGTCATCTATCTCGCTTGGCGCAATCTTAGCGAATTCAGGACGATTCGCGCTGACAAAATACGCTAAAGCGACGAGCACCTTAGCGCCATTCCAAAGGGATTTCCAACTTGCGCGAGAATTCATTCCCCGGAAAGAAAAAATCGCGCGCCAGCCTACATCTAGAGCATGATCGCTCTGATGGAGTTAATCATCTTTCTATCTAGGTCAGGTACATGAGCCTGAAAAGTCTTCGGGTTTTCCCGATCATGCGCCAAAGCCCTCTGCTGTAGTGAGGGTCGCCGCCTTCGCGCCACGCTCGAAAGCGCTTCTGTGCCATGAGATCGTGACGATGGCCCCGCTTTTTGGAGCGGCGACGTTTTTCGTGGCAACGGTTGCGCCCGAGCGTTCGAGCAAAGTTTTAGCGATGAACAAACCGAGCCCCAGTCCCGCGCCTTCCTCGGACTTAGCGCGCCGATCGGTTTTGGTCGTAACATAAGGCGCGCCGATGCGGCCGATAATCTCGGGTGAAAATCCGGGGCCGTCATCCTCGATGATGACCGTAACCGCGGCCGCGTCCCAGCGGGCAATGATGCGAACTTCGGAACCCGCGAAATCGATGGCGTTTTCGATGAGATTGCCGAGTCCATACAAAATGCCGGGGTTGCGGCGACATACGGGTTCGCGGCCCTCGCCTTTCTGGGCGATGGTGATGAAAACGCCGAAATCCCGCTGCGGACCAACGACTTCCTCGAGCACGAGGTTCAAAGTCATCTCGTCGAGGATATCGCCGGAATCGCTGCTGAGGGAGGTGAGCTTACCGAGAATATTGCGGCAGCGGGCGACTTCCTGGACCAGCAAGGCGAGGTCCTCCTCAAATGGCCCCGCAGGCTGCAACTGCTTTTCGAGGTCTCTGACGACGAGGGTGATGGTCGCGAGCGGCGTGCCTAGTTCATGCGCCGCCGCCGCGGCGAGACCATCCAATTGGGTCAAATGCTGTTCGCGAGCCAGCACAAGCTCGGTCGCGGCTAGGGCGTCGCCAAGCTTGCGCGCCTCTCCTGCGACGAGGGACGCATAGATTGCGATGAAGGTCGCGCTGATGACGTGGGCGGCCCACAAGCCGGCGTCATAGATGAAAGGCAGTCGGAAGGTCTCGCCGGGGAACCAGGGCAGCGGATGATGCTTGATCGTCAAGATTGATACGGCGGCGATCATGAGGAGCGTCAAAAACCCGGTAATCCAACCCGAGAGCGAGACGGCGGAAATCATGATCGGCGCAAGGAAAAGCATCGAAAACGGATTTTCGATGCCGCCGGTCAGATAAAGCAATGCAGTCAGTTGGAGAATGTCATAGGCAAGGATTGCCGCAGCCGGCAGATCCTCCAGCCGATCGACGCGGCCAAAACGCATCCGCAAGCCGATGTTCAAGCCGGCTGAAACGGCGATGACGGAAAGGCAAAGGCCAACTGGAAGCGAAAATTGCAAGCCAAAATGGATTACGCCAACCGCTACCGCCTGCCCGGAGAGGGCCAGCCAACGCAATTTGATGAGCGTGTCGACGTTCAGGCGTCGCGAATGACGGCCAAGGTCAATGTCTAAAAAATCAGCCATGGTTTCGTTTTACGCTCGCGCGCCGCTCGTGCAAGCGACGTCGTCATGCGCTGTTTCTTTCCGTCCCTTTTAAGAATGGCCCCGCGAATGGCTCATTCAGGCCTTATGTCCGCCTCGCCATGGTGTCATTCCAAATGAGATCAGTTTGCCAATGAGCTCAATTTGGCTGCAGGCCCTGCTTTTCGCAGCGATATCTGCCGGGCGCAAGCGTAGGCGTAGCCCAAATGATTCCCGATGTTTTTTGGTCACAGAATAATCAAAAAAATGGGGACTTTTTCAACAATTGACGCATTTACACGCACACTCTGTTCACCAAATGTTATTCATATGCAAACGAGATAGATAGACAGCGTCTGATGTTTTGAAGGGTGTTGAACTTTCTCATTTGGGCCGGATTGCCGGGGAAAAGAGTTAAAAATGCCCCCGTTTACGTATGAACTACATGAGATTTCCCATTACGCCCTCGCGCCAGCCCGGGCCGTTTCCGACCTTGCCCAACTATGGCTGCGGAGCCCGGCCAATCTGCTCTCTTACACGCACGTCGGCAAAAACATCATGGCCTCGGCCGAGCTTTTTGAGCGATTGACCAGGCGTTACGTTAAACCGGCCTTTGGATTGACCAGAACGACTATCGCCGGCAAGCCGACAGCCGTCGTCGAGCAGGTGATTTGGGAGCGGCCTTTTTGCAAGCTGCTCCACTTTAAGCGCGAATTCGCCTTCACTGATGCGCCGCAGCCAAAGCTCTTGATCACTGCGCCGATGTCCGGCCATTACGCAACGCTTTTGCGCGGCACAGTTGAAGCCTTCTTGCCCTTCTATGATGTCTATATCACCGATTGGGTCGACGCCCGGACGATGCCGCCGTCGGCCGGACGGTTCGATTTCGACGATTACGTCGATTACCTGATCGCGATCTGCGGCCGTCTAAGCAAACAATGCGATGGCATCCCGCTGCACGCGCTCGGCGTCTGCCAGCCGGCCGTGCCGTTGATCGCCGCCGTCGCCCGGATGGAAGCGGAAGACAGCCCGCACGTTCCTGCTTCGATGACCTTAATGGGCGGTCCGATCGACACGAGGCGCAGCCCGACCAAAGTGAATTTGCTGGCGCAGGAGCGCGGCAGCTACTGGTTCAAGCGCAATTGCATCAGCACCGTGCCGCTTGGCTATCGTGGGGCGGGCCGCGAAGTTTATCCCGGCTTTTTGCAGCTCGCCGGCTTTATGGCGATGAACTTTGACCGGCACGTCACCGCCCATCTTGATCTGTTCAACCAGCTTGTCGAAGGCGACGGCGATTCGGCGGAGAAACATCGCGAATTTTATGATGAGTATTTGTCGGTAATGGATCTGACGGCCGAGTTCTACCTGCAGACCGTCGATGAGGTTTTCGTCAAACATACGCTGCCGAAGGGCGAAATGACGCATCGCGGCGTCAAGGTCGACCTCGGCGCCATCCGCCGGGTCTCCTTATTGACGATCGAAGGCGAGAACGACGATATTTCGGGGGCTGGCCAGACCTTGGCCGCCCATGATCTTTGCTACAATCTGCCCGCATCGATGAAGGCTGACTATCTACAGGAAAAGGTCGGTCATTTTGGCGTATTCAACGGCTCGCGTTTCCGCAAACACATCGCGCCGCGCATTCGTGAGTTTCACTCCGCGCAAACCTTAAGTTCGGTGGATAGCATTTGAAAAGGCCTGTGACTGAGACGTCGCGGGTGGCGACTCGCACAGCCTGCCGCTAATCTGCCCGGATGTTGCGCCTGTTCCAAAGAGATGCGCCTCGCCCTTCGGAGGCCGCCTTTATCGAGGTCTCCCATGCGGGCGAGACCTACTGCATTCATTTGCGG
Organism: Methylocella sp.; assembly: GCA_037200525.1. Classification (NCBI taxonomy): domain Bacteria; kingdom Pseudomonadati; phylum Pseudomonadota; class Alphaproteobacteria; order Hyphomicrobiales; family Beijerinckiaceae; genus Methylocella; species Methylocella sp. The sequence goes on from JBBCGG010000001.1 coordinate 3,330,559, forward strand.
CGCACCGCCGCGGCGCGCCGCTTCACATTAAGAGTCCGGACAGCAGCGCGCGATGTCGTCTTGACCATCCCGGCTAGAGGCAGCCTCAGCGAGGCAAAATCATTCGCCGCTCGGCATGCCGCCTGGATTGGCGCGAAACTGCGCCGAGTGCCTGAGGCTATGCGTTTCGAGCCCGGAGAAAGCGTGCCCCTTAGAGGCGTTCCGCATAGAATCGCGCATCGTCCTGGGCTCCGCGGCATTGTCTCGGTTGAAATGCCGCTGCGAGCTGAAGGAGCGGAGCCTTTGCTTTGGGTCAGCGGCGATCCCGCCTTTGCGCACCGGAGAGTGCAGGATTTTCTAATGCGAGAGGCAAAGCGCGACATTGAGGCCGCCGTCGCGCGCCATGCCGCCCGGCTCGGCGTCAAGATTCGCAAAATCACTCTGCGGGACACGACAAGCCGCTGGGGCTCGTGCTCAGCTTCAGGCGCGCTGAATTTTTCCTGGCGCCTCATCATGGCGCCGCATTTCGTGCTGGATTACCTCGCCGCGCATGAGGTTTCCCATCTGGAGCATATGAACCATTCCGACGCTTTCTGGAGCGTCGTCGGGCGATTATCCCCTGATGTCGCGGACGCCGAGGCATGGCTCAAGGCGCATGGCTCAGGCTTGCTCCGCTTTGGCAGGGGCAAAATCGGCGCGTCTGCAGACGTATGAGACGCTTCGATTTAGAGCCCTCATGATATTAAGTCCGCAAACTTTTGGCTGGATCCTAAGATCGCGCTTTAGGCGTTGGCGACAGGCGGAGTTGCGGCAGTGGCTGCGACTTCGTCGAGGCGCTTGCGATACAGCGCGGCGAAATCGATCGGATCTATGTAGAGCGGCGGGAAGCCGCCTCCGCGCACCGCATCAGCGATGATCTGACGCGCGAATGGAAATAGCAGACGCGGACATTCGATCATGACGACCGGATGCATGTCATTTGGCGGAATATTGCGCATCCGGAAGAGACCCGCGTAGTCGAGCTCGAATTTGAACAAGACTTCGCTTTCCGACTGAGCCGAACCCTCGAGTAAAATATTGACCTCGAAGTCGGCTTCGGCGACCTGACGCGCGTTAACATTCACCTGGATCGAAATATTGGGGGGATTTTGCTGCGGTCCGAGAGAACTCGGCGCGTTAGGATTCTCGAACGAGAAATCCTTGGTATATTGCACCATCGCATTAATCGCAGGGGCCGCGTCGAGGGCGGCAGCCCCGTTACCATTACCGTTACCATTAGCCATCGTAAAATCTCCCGCGGCTGCCGGTAGCACGGAAGGCTTTCGGGGACAAGCTGACCAAAGCCTCGGCGCCACGCCGCCTCATTGCAGCGGCAATTTTTTTGAGCCGCTCAAAGCATTTTCCCTTGCCGCGGAAAATCGTCTAACTAGGGGCCACATGAAGGCGCAACCAGAGTTTGTCCGCGCAATGTCCATCGATATGCCACGCCTGTTTCTGATCACGCCCCCCGTCTCCGATGTGGCGGCCTTTACGCCGATTCTCGACGCCGCGCTCGGCGCTTGCGAGATCGCTTGCGTCCTGTTGCGGACCGACGCGCGGGACGACGGCGACAGAAAAAAGATTATCCGGGCTCTGGCGCCTTTGGCGCAGCAGCGCGGCGTCGCCTTGCTCGTCTCTGATGGCCCTCAGCTGGCGATCCGCAGCGACGCCGATGGCTGCCATGTCGAGTCCACCGGAGAACCGCTGAAAGAAGCCTTGGACGCCTTGCGGCCTGGCCGCATTGTCGGCGTTGGAGGATTGACCACCCGCGACGCAGCCATGATTGCCGGCGAAGCCGGCGTCGATTATCTGATGTTCGGCGGCCCTCAGAGCGATGACCCGCACGACGCCGTGGTCGAGCGCGTCGCGTGGTGGGCGGAGATCTTCAACCTTCCCTGCGTTGGCTATGCGCATCAATTGGCTGGCGTCGGCGATCTGGTCGAGGCGGGCGCCGACTTTATTGCGCTTGGCGACGCTGTTTTCGAGGATCCGCGCGGCGCCCCCGCCGCGTTGGCGGATGTTGTCTCGCTGCTGGCGCTGAAACGTGAATCGGCGCTTTAGTCTGGCCTCGCCCCGCGCGTTCGGCGCGCTCTGCGCCGGCATCGCTTTTTTGCTCCACCCCGTTGGGGCTCTTCAAGCTCAACCGCAAGAGCCAGCGAAAGCGGCCGCTCCGACCGCCGACAACGCTCCAGACCTCGCTTTCGGAGCCTACCAGCGCGGGCTTTACGCCACAGCCTTAAGCGAGGCGATGAAGCGAATCGACGCCAATCCCAGCGATGGCCCAGCCATGACCCTCATGGGGGAGCTATATTCGCAGGGTCTTGACGTGCGCCGCGATCCCACTGAGGCCGCGCGCTGGTATAAGTTGGCCAGCGATAACGGCGAGAGGCAGGCGACATTCGCCTTGGCGATGGCGAAACTGAAAGGCGATGGCGTGCCGGAGGATCGCGCCGGCGCAACCGCGCTTTTTGAAAAGGCCGCGGCGCAAGGTCATCCCGGAGCGCTCTATAACCTCGGCGTCCTGGCGATCGCAAATAATGGGATTGTTTCCAACTTCGCCAAGGCGGCGAAAGACTTCGAGCAAGCCGCCAATCTCGGCGATTCCGACGGCGCCTATGCTTTAGGGCTGCTCTATCGCAATGGCAGCGGCGTCGAGAAAAGCGATGAGCGCGCTGCGGAATGGATCGGCCTCGCGGCGAAGGAAAATAATGTGGCCGCCGAAGTCGAATACGCCATTATGCTCTTCAATGGAATTGGCGTCCCGAAGGATGAAACTGCGGCGGCCAAGCTCTTTCTCAAGGCTGCGGCGCGGGACAATCCCGTCGCCCAGAACCGCGTCGCGCGTCTCCTCGCTGCGGGACGCGGCCTGCCGCAAGACAAAGTCGAAGCGATGAAATGGCATCTCTTGGCGCGCACCGCCGGCATCAAGGACCCCTGGCTCGACGGCGAGCTCAACAAGCTGTCGCCGAAAGAGAAGGCTGAGGTCCAGGCCGCTTTGCACAATTATGTTGGGAATTAAAAGAGCTATCTTTCGGCGGATAATCCACACTCCGCCAACGCCGCGCGCATGTGCTCCGGCTCCGGAGCCTCGACGCTGACCGGATCCTTGTTCTTATACAGCGGGATTGTGATCGACCGCGCATGCAGCTGCAGTCCCATGGCGCCGCCACCGCCATAGATCGGATCGCCGAGGATCGGCCAGCCTTGCGCGGCGCAATGCACGCGCAATTGATGCGTGCGTCCGGTCAATGGGGTCAGCGCCAGAAATGCGTGGCCTGCCGCCCGCGCCATGACGCGCCACTTCGTTTGCGCAGGTTGTCCCGAAGGATCGATCTTCATCCACCAGCCGCGGGTCTCGTCGAGGCGCCCGAGCGGCAAATCGATCAAACCTTCGTCCTCCTCCGGCTGACCCTCGACGATCGCCCAGTAGATCTTGCTGATCTTGCCTTGTTTGAATAAAAGGCCGAGCTTTTCCAGCGCCTTGTGATGACGCCCAAGCACTAGGCAGCCGGAGGTGTCGCGATCGAGCCGATGCGCCAATGCGGGGTTGCGCGGCAGGCCAAACCGCAGATGGTGGAAGGCGGCCTCCAAATTCTCGCCGCCCTTTGGCCCCCGGTGAACCGCGATTCCCGCCGGCTTGTCGACAACCAGCATCAGCCCATCGCGATAGAGCAACCGGGCGTTCAACTCGGCCTCGGTGATCGCAGTCTGAGCCGGTTCGAGCAGGCTCACCACCAGCCCCGCCGTTTGAACCAGATGACCGGAATGATCGCGCTCAGGAAAATGAGAGCAAGCCCATAGGCATAGCCATAGTGCCATTCCAATTCCGGCATGTTCTTGAAATTCATGCCGTACATGCTGGCGACGAGGGTCGGCGGAATGCCGATCACAGAGACGACGGTCAGAATCCTGAAAATATTATTCTGCTCAATGTTGGTCAGACCTAGGGTCGCGTCGAGCAGAAACTGAATTTTATCGGTTTGACGCGTTTCATATTCATTGAGGGAGCTGATGTCGCTGCCAAGGCTTTTGAGTTTTTTGCGCGCTTCGGGGGACAGATAGTCGACTGCCTCGCTCGTAACGAAAGGTAGCATCCGTCCCGTGCCGAGGATCACGTCGCTGATTTTTGAAGCCAAGTCGCCGTTGCGGCCGATCAGGCTCAACACGCGGCGTAAATCCTTATTATCCTGGCGCGGGCCGCGCGGTCTCGCGCCGCCATTGACGTCAAATATCATCTGGGACAGGCGATCGAGATCGGCGTTAATTTTTTCCAGCTCGTCGGCGGCGTGATCGATAATGACTTCGAGCAAGCCGATAAAAGCGCCAGGACCGTCCGCGACTCGGTGATTTTCAACAACATCGGCGTAGTGGAGGTCCTCGCACGCTTTGATCGGCTTGTAGCGCACCGTCAAAACATAACTCTTGCACAAGATAAAACCTAAAGGCGACATCTCAGCCAATCCGCTTGGCGGGCGGTAGATCATCGGCATGCTCATGAACAGATGATCTTTATCGCGATATAGCCGGCTCGATGTCTCAATTTCAGACAGCCGCTCCAAACTCGGAAAGGCTATTCCCAATATGCGTTCCAGAAAGGCGATCTCTTGCTCGTCCGCCAGAAACGCGTCGATCCAGTTCACCTCGACGGGAAGCGCAGTTGCGTCAAGACCGACGGCGATGTCCCCTTTGGCGTTCGTCGAGTGAAAGCGGAGCATGGGACCTCGCGATGGACGGGGAGAGATTTTGATCTAGCCGGAGTCATACGAAAGGACGCGACACGCGCAGTCAGCCAAGTTGCCGCGCGGCGCATAATATCGACGGAGGCGCACGGTTAGGCAAGCAAAACGGCGACGATGCGACGCGGCGGCGGCTCAGAATGGATGATACTGAAACAGCCAGGTTTCGCTGAGAATTTTTTCGCCCGAGCGCAAAAACAGCCGTATCTCGACGGGATCCGGGCCGGGGCCGGCGGTCAGATCGAACTGAGCCCGCCAATGGCCCGGCTGATCGTCGGGGACTGCCTCGGTGAACACATAGGAGAATGTTCCGCGCGAGGCCCAGAGCACCGCCTCAGGCTTGACCCCGAAAGGTAGGCTCTCAAGAGGCGGACCGGAAAACTCGACCATGAATTTGCGCACGCCCTTGGGGCGCGGCTGGCCCGGTTGACCGCCATTGCCCAATCGCGTGGCGACGCAGCGGGCAAGATCGGTCGGGAACGGCTCGTCGGCCTGCCAATGGAGACGATATGACAAATCGACCTCCGAGCCTGCGGTCGCTGGCTTTTCGGGAACCCACATCGCGACGACATTGTCGTGGATTTCGTCATCGCTCGGAATTTCGATGAGTTGAACGGCGCCCTTGCCCCAATGGCCTTGCGGCTCGACCCAAAGGCTCGGCCGGCGGTCGTAATAGACGCCATCCAAATAGTGATCGAAATTCCGGTCGCGCTGCAATAACCCGAAGCCGCGCGGGTTTTCGTCCGCAAAGGATGAGGCGATAATTCTCGGAGGATTGTTGAGCGGACGCCACACCCGCTCCCCCGTCCCTGTCCACATGGCGAGACCATCGGAATCGTGGACCTCAGGGCGCCAATCGACGCCAGTTTCCTTTTTCGTCTCGGAAAACCAATACATTGAAGTCAGCGGCGCAAGACCAAATCTTGCTACATCCGCTCGCAGAAAAAGCGACTGATCAATATCCATGGTGACGCCTTTGCCGCGCGTCAGCACAAAGCGGCATGCCCCGACGATGGACGGGCCTTCCAGCAATGCGAAGATCGTCAGTGAATTTTCGGCGCTGGCGCCATCAATGTAAAATTTGGTGAAGTCGGGAAACTCCTCCGGCTTGCCGGGGACGGCGACGTCGATCGCGACCGCGCGCGCCGAGAGCCCATATTGATGCAACGCGCCGATCGAGCGAAAATAGGCCGCGCCGAGGAATGCCACCCAATCATTCTTGCGCCAATCGAGAGCGCCGCCTTTCGGCTCCTGAATGCGCAGGCCGGCGAAACCCGCGCCTTGCGGCAGCTTTTTCGCGATCGAATCCGGCGGCATCGTAAAATAGCTTTGGTCGTAGATGATTTCCCGCGCGCTGGCGCCTTCAACCACGTTCATTTCGACGGCTTTTTGAAAGAACTTGCCGAGATGGAAGAAGCTGACGGGAAAACGCCCCGCCCCCTGCGCGAACAGCGCGTGATCCATGTCGTAGCTGATTTTGCCCCAGGCCTCGTAATCAATCTTGCCGACGATATCGGCGGCCGGCCGCGCAGGTCCGACATAGGGCTCGCGCGCCATGTGTTTGGCGGCAGCCTTGAGGCTCTCGAAGGAAAACGGCCGGGCCGGTCCGAGTCTTAGCCCTTCGACGGCCGACGCCTCGTTGAAATCGGCCCCTGTGAGCCCAATCGCCGCAGCCCCCATCAGCACCGATCTCCGGTCAAAGGCTTTGGTCATGCAATTTCCTTCGCGTCTATTTTTGCGCGTTTGGGGGTGCTTCTGGGGAGACGCGCCGCCGCGACGGGAGCTAGGTGCGGATTTGCTCGTGCTTGATGGCCGTGCGCATGAAATAATGAAGCAGCACGAAACCGCACAGGGTGAAGCCGACTTCAATGATGCGGCTGACGAGCGGATCGAGCTGCAGGAGGCCGCCGAGCGCCCATCCGGCCGCCCAGGAGGCCCCGACCATTTCGGTGCCGACCAGAATGGCGACAGCGATGAGGGTCGAGAGATGAAGCCAATTGATCGGCTTCCGCTGGGTCGAATCTTTTGGTTGAGCGAGGTCTTGAGCCAAGTCGCGGTTTCTCCGTTTCGGCACCAAATTTCATACGCGAAAGCAATGGATATGCAGAGCCGATTGGCCACTATATCATAGACGGGCGCGGAGCAAGCGTCTGACCTGCGGCGAAGGCGATCGACAAAACGCCGGATCCGGACCCTCGCAGGCCATCCGCGCCGAACCGGGCAAGAACGAGCCGGGAACGTTCAGAATAAGCTGGGGACCGATAATGAGCAACGAGGCCGCAACCTCAAGCCCTCCATGCGCCGCAGACCTGCCCTGGCTTTCCTTCTACCCTCCAGAAACGTCACTGCAGATCGAAGCGCCGCCCTACCGATTGCTCGGCGATATCGCGCCGGATCTCGCCAGCCGTCGCGGCGACGTCAAGGCTTTCACCACCGTCATGCCGAACGGGATGGCGGGGAGCTTAAGTTTCGCCGATGTTGACCGCCTGTCCGATGCCCTCGCCGCCTATCTCCGGGAATGCCTTCGCCTCAAGACCGGCGCTCGCGTGGCGATCCAGATGCCCAACGGCCTAGCCTATCCGGTCGCGGCTTTCGGCGTGTTCAAGGCAGGCTGCGTCCTGGTCAACGTAAATCCCCTCTATACCGCGGCTGAAATGACGCATCTGTTCGAGGACGCGGAGCCGTCTGCGATCATCGCCATCGATATGTTCGCCGAGAAGCTTGGCGCGGCGATGGAAAGAGCGCCGATCCCGCATGTTATTTTGACCCAAGCCGCGAGTCTCTTTCCTCTGCCGCATCGGCGCCTCATAGGCTTTGTGCAAAAACACGTCCGTAAGGAACTCCCACGTCCAACTTTCGCTTCGACATCGCTGGCGCGCGCGCTCGCCCAGGGCGCGGCGAAAATCAAATCGGGCGTCGACATCAAAGCCTACGCTAAGGGTTTAGAGTCTTCCTCGGTCGCCTGCCTGCAATATACCGGCGGCACCACGGGCGTCATCAAGGCGGCGATGCTGACGCATCGCAATTTGATCATGAACGTCGCGCAGTTCTTGCGTTTTACGGGTTCGGAAATAGCGCAGACCGATCATATACTGACCGCGCTGCCGCTCTATCATTGCTTCGCCTTTACAGTGAATTTCCTCGGCTTCTTCTTCCGCGGCGCGCATAATGTTCTCATTCCAAACCCGCGCCCGCTCACCAATATGCGCAAAGCCTTCGCCAAGCAGAGCATCACCTTCATTACGGGCGTCAACACCCTCTTTAATGGCCTGCTGAACGAAGCATGGTTCAGGGAGAATCCCCCGCATCAATTGCGCTTGTCCGTAGCCGGCGGCATGCCACTGCTCGAGACGGTCGCACAGCGATGGGCCGAGGTCACGAAAAGCCCTCTCGTCGAAGGTTATGGCCTCAGCGAGGCCTCGCCGGTGCTGACTTTCAATCCGACGCGCCACGTCAAATCTGGAACGATCGGCGTGCCGCTCCCCTGGACCGAGATAAAATGCGTCGACGACGCGGGTCGCGAAGTTCCGATCGGCGAACCGGGAGAGCTGATCGCGCGCGGGCCACAGGTCATGGCGGGTTATTGGAAGCAAGCCGCCGACACTGAAGACGGGTTGCGCGGGGGGTGGCTTTATACTGGCGACATCGCAACGATGGATAGCGATGGTTATTTCACCATCGTCGACCGACGCAAGGACATGATTCTCGTATCGGGATTCAATGTCTATCCAAACGAGGTCGAAGCGGCGCTGTCTAAGCTTTCCGGCGTCAAGGAATGTGCTGTGATCGGCGTTCCAGATCACGCTACCGGGGAGGCGGTGAAGGCCTACATTGTTTGCCAAGATAAAGCGCTTGCAGTTGAGGCCGTCCGCGCTTTCTGCAAGACCCGGCTCGCCGCCTATAAGGTGCCAAAATCCGTCGTCTTCCGCGACGATTTGCCGAAATCGAACGTCGGCAAGATTCTTCGCAAGGATTTGCGCCTGGAGAATCGTCTGCAGCAAGGCTTGCGTCAATCATAGCGATCACAAAAAATTGCTGCCTGCTTGGATTGTAGGCTTTTGAAGCTTTCACACGAATCTGAAAGATAGAACGGGCGAAATCCAGCGTCCGGCTGGGTCCCCCTTTGCGCCGGGGTCGACGTCCCAGTCAAATTTATCCGGGATTGGGCGACAGCCACCAAAGCGAAGAAATTAATAAAATTGCTAGGTGCTGAAATGTGGCAATTCTTGGGCAGGTTCGGCATCCTGTCAAATCACCAATTCCTGCCTGTGAAAGCTACAGCGTGATCGCGGCTTGCAGCTTTTCGCTCAGTTGGCGTTGAGGCGGCGCAACAGGCTCCCCACAAGTCGCAGACATTGCTTGGAATTCCCGCCCCCGTTTGAAGCTTGGCTCGGCGCGGCCTTCACCGTAGCGGCGAGCGAGACCGTCACATAATCTTCGTAATATCGACTGCTCATTGTCATAGATTGACATTACAAATCCGTAATGAAATGACCTAACTATACAAATCGCTGCATCTCGAATGAATCCGAAGACAGAAGCGGGGTGAACGGTGTCAAAGCTTTTAAAGCTGTGGCTATCAGTGCTCTCGCGCGTAGCTAAAGCAAAAACTTCCATAAAAATCGGCGTTGCGCTGGTGGCTGTCGCCGCAGCGGGAACGCTGATGGCGCCCATGCATGCCAAGGCAGCCAGCTCGCCGCGCGTCGAGACCAAAGAGGGCCCGGTCAAGGGCTTCCTCAACAACGGCGTCGCAGAGTTTCTCGGCATTCCCTACGCCGCGCCGCCTGTCGGGGATTTGCGCTGGCAGCCGCCCCAGAGCCACACGGCCTGGAACAATGTTCTGGAGGCGACGGCGTATGGTCTTAACTGCGCGCAGACCGCAACGAACGGAATATTCGCGGGTCCGGCGAACAGCAACGAAGACTGCCTCTATCTGAACGTCTTCGCGCCGAGCCTCGATGCGTCCGCGAAGGAGAAACTTCCGGTCATTGTATGGATCCACGGCGGCGGCAACATCATCGGAGAGAGCAACGATTACGACGCGAGCAAGCTGGCCGCCCAAGGCCGCACGGTTGTCGTCACCATCAATTACCGCCTCGGGCTTCTTGGCTGGCTGGCCCACCCGGCTTTAGATGCCGAAGACCATTTCTTTGCTGATTACGGCCTGCTCGACCAGCAATTCGCGCTTCAATGGGTGAAGCGCAATATCGCCGAATTTGGCGGCGATGAGACCAACGTAACGCTTGGCGGCCAAGCTGCGGGTTCCATCGACACGGAAGCCAACGTCATTTCGCCGCTCGCCGCTGGCCTGTTCCAACGAGCGATCTTCCAAAGCGTCGTTCTCGAGCCGACGCCATTGTCATTCGCCGAGACGCAGGGATCGGCCTTCGCGGTCGCTGCAGGGTGCGGCTCGGGAGCAACCGCTGCGGTCGCCAAATGTCTACGCAATCTGACGGTTCAGCAGATTATGGCGCTGCAGGGCTCGACCAAAGGAGTTAGCGGTCCAGACGCAACTCTGCTTATAGCGGACGGCCATATTTTGCCGAGCGCCGGATTTGCGACGGCCTTCAAGAACGGCCAGTTCAATCATGTGCCCGTCATGAATGGGACCGTCCAAGACGAAGGCAATTTCTCCATCGCCGTCGCCGAATATTTCTCCAGCGCTCCCCACGCGCCGCCGACCGCAGCGGATTTCAAAAACTACGTCACAGCCACCTATAGCGGCAACGCCGGACCCGGCGGCTCCTTGCCAGCTTATCCGGCGGGAACCGTTGATAAGGTTCTGGCTCGCTATCCGCTTTATGCCTATCCGACGCCGCAATTGGCCCAGGACGCGGTCGAGACGGATGCTGATGCGTGCGCCAGTCGGAACATCAACAAATTGCTCGCCAGCCAAGTGCCGCTCTACGCTTATGAATTTGATGACCGGATGGCTCCGTTTTACTTCCCCAAAATGCCTGGGTTCTCCTCTCTCGCCTACCGCACAGGCGACATCCAGTATCTATTTCCGCTGTTCCACGGGGGACCGCTCGGCGTTCGGCACGAGCTCAACAAGCAACAGGAGCAGCTTTCCGACGAACTCGTATCAGCTTGGGCGAATTTTGCCCGGACTGGCAATCCGAACGGCGAAGGCAACGTTCCTTGGCCGCTCTATGAAAACAAGCCGGCGACGGCTGCCTACCTGTCGGAGAACACTCCGATTTTATCGGCGTTCACAGACGAGGAATTTTCGGCCGAGCATAAGTGCGATCTTTGGGATCGGGTGCTGACGTATTGAAACCAAGCGGCAGGCTCGAGCCCAGAGGCCTCGCCCTAATCGCGGGGCGATCCTAACGTCTAGGCGCCATATTTGCGGTTTGGCGGGGAAAATCCGCAGGAGGAGCCGTCAACGACGCGCACCTCTTTCTCCCACGGCAAACGATATTCGCCGCGCACCATGTCCTGCATGAAAGTATATGGGCAATCCTGCGCGCCGCCCTTCACGGCGACATAACCGCGATGTCCAAGCTGGTAGATGTTGTTTTCGACGCCCCAATGAACGCGCGCCTCTCGAACGAGATCGGGCCGCATTTCGCAGGTGATGATCTCGTCGGGGCGGTGACTGCCTTCGACCATCACTGTGCCGTCGAAGTCGCAGAACATGCCCTCGCCCATTGAGTCGAAGCTGCCGTCGGAACCGCACAGGCAGACGCTCGCGGTCTGCGCAAGGTTCTGAAACGCATTCGATTGGTTGGTGATCTTCCAGGCAAGCCGGATCGGCGCGGTGTAGCCCGCCGTGCGGATGATGACCTCGGCGCCCTTATATGCAGCCTCGCGCGCCATCTCGGGGAACATGCCGTCGTGACAAATGATCAGCGATAGTATGGCGCCCTTCGGTCCCGAGCATACCGGCACCCCGATGTCGCCCGGCTCCCACGGCTCGACGGGCACCCACGGATGAAGCTTGCGATAATAGAGCTGGATATCGCCGTGATCGTCGATGATCAAACCGCTGTTGAACGGATTGCCTCGCGGATTGCGCTCCATGATCGAGAAGCAGCCCCAGATATGATGCTCAACGCACGCAGCCTTGAAGGCCGCAACCTCGGGACCATCGAGCGTACACATGATCGCGTCATCAATGCTCATCGAAAGGCCGTGCAGCGCATATTCCGGGAATACGATGAGATCCATCGCCGGATTGTTGCGCCGCGCCTTTCCGACCATCTCGACGATCTTCGCTGTCTGGGCCGCAAGGTCTGCAATTGTCGCGACGTTCGGATTCTGCAACTGCGCAAGGCCGATCACGATACCGTTGGGCGACCTATTCAGTCCGCCCAGTCCGCTTGTGCTCATCAAATCATCTCCTGCAAAGGTCCGCGCATGTTCGAGCCCCGCACAGTATCGTGGAAGTCTTTGCCATGTCGCAATTCAACGTCAGACGCCGGCAATCCCGGCTGGCGCTTCGCGGTTGCCGCGCTCATTTCCCAAGCGCAGCCAGCAGCGCGCTTGATTGCGACACTGTGCCGAATACGCCGCCCTGCATCGTGACCATGTGCAACGCCGCGTCGTGATTGCCTTTGTCAGTGGCGCCGCAACAATCGGCGAGGATGGTGCATTCAAAGCCGCGATCGTTTGCCTCGCGCATCGTCGTATGGACGCAGACGTCCGTGGTGATGCCGATGAGCACAAGATTGACTATGCCTCGCGTGCGCAGGATCAGTTCGAGATCGGTTGCGCAGAAGGAGCCCTTGCCGGGCTTGTCGATGATGATTTCGCCGGGCATCGGCGCGAGTTCGTCGATGATCGCCCACCCCGCTTCACCGCGCACGAGAATTTTGCCGCAAGGGCCATCGTCGCCGATTCCGACGCCGTTCGCGCCGGCGAGACGACTGCGCCAGCGTTTGTTCGCCGGCAAATCGGAGAGATCGGGACGATGCCCCTCCCGCGTGTGAATGATCGTGAAATTTTTCTCGCGCATCGCCTTCAACACGGATTTGATCGGCTCGATCGGCGCGCGCGTCAGCGACAAGTCGTAGCCCATCTTATCAACGTAACCGCCGTAACCACAGAAATCCGTTTGCATGTCTATGATGAAAAGCGCCGTATTGTCCGGGCGCAGATCGCCGTCGTAGGGCCAGGGATAGGGCTTTGCCGTGATGAAGCGGGTCATTTGCGCCAGCGAATTTGAAGGAGAGGTGAGGAAACACACTTGTTTCAGCAGGCATGTTGCGAACCCGAGGCGCCCGTTCGGCTTCAAGCAAACCACGTGCCAGTAGTTCGACGGAATGCTCTTAATTTCGATGATCCGATAACACGTATGGCTTCGTGCTAATCCTAAAAATTTCATCGATTCGGCTCCCACGCCAGAATCATTCCCGGCGCCCGGATCTCCGTCGACGAGCTTGCTTGCGGCCACGGCGCGCGCCCATCCCGACGCGTTGCTATCCCTCCCCCTTCCAGAGAACGGCCAAAGTCGCTGCTGAAAAGCAATATTACAAGCGTAACAATTTGTCCCTGTTATGACACGAAGCAGTAGCTTCACGCTCCGATAGTCATGCTGTACGAGATCCGTATGGAGCAGACTCTTGGCACACAGTTTTCTACTGGCCTCTTGGGGCGGCCCCGGTAACCTCGCCCCGCTGCTGACCGCCGCGCGCCAGTTGCGCCGCAATGGTCATGTGGTTCGCGTCATAGCTGATCCGGAGACCCGCGATGAGGTCGAGGCGGCGAAGTTCCCCTTCACTCCTTGGAGCCGGGCGCCGAGCTATTCCGACCTTGGAAGCGCCTCCAACGCACCCGATCCGACGGACCTGCGAGCCTTTTGCGATCACGTCGTGTTCGGTCCCGCTGCGGCCTATGCCGCCGACACTCGGGATGAGTTCGACAGAGCGCCGACGGATGCGCTCCTCACCAATGATGTCCTGCTCGGCTCCGCGATAGCCGCGGAGGCCGCCGGCATACCATGCGCGATGCTTTCGCCTCATATCAGCATACGACCGCTGCCGGGGGTCCCGACGGTCGGCAGCGGGTTGACGTCGCCGCACACGCCCGAAGAGCGAGCCGAAGTCGATGCTGCAAAAAGCCGATTCAAAGTTGTCATAAATGAGTGGCTGCCCGTTCTGAACGAGGCTCGCGAAACTCAAGGCCTTGCCCCCCTCGACGACGTGTTTGATCAATATGACCGGCCCCAACGGGTGTTGCTCGCGATCAGTTCGGCGTTCGACTTTCCGGCTGATTATCTGCCCGATAATGTGCGGTATGTCGGGCCGTTGCTCGACCAGCCCGGCTGGTCGAAGCCATGGACCGCGCCCTGGCCCCAGCAATTCGATCGGCCTCGCGCATTGGTATCGTTCAGCACGACCTTCCAGGGCCAGACTGATGCGCTGCAGCAGGTTTTGAATGCGCTGGGCGCAATCGAAATAGATGCCGTTGTGACGACCGGCCCTGCGCTCGAAGGCGCAAGTCTGCTTGCGCCCAAGAACGTGACGCTGCTCCACAGCGCGCCCCACGATGCGGTGATGAAGGAGATATCGCTGGTTGTGACGCACGGGGACCACGGTACGGTGACTCGCGCGCTGGTCAACGGCCTGCCGCTTCTGGTGATGCCAATGGGTCGCGATCAGAACGACAATGCGCTGCGGGTGGAGGCCCGAGGCGTCGGGCTCACCTTGCCGCCGACGGCCTCCGAAACGGAGATCGCGGCCGCATTGAAGCGCCTCATCACCGAGCCGCATTTCCGCGTCGCCGCCAAACGGTTGGGAGAGGCTATCGCCGCCGATATCGATTCGGTCGGCCTTGTCAGAGAAATGGAAGCCATCGCCGTGCCGTGGCGTCCCAAAGAGCGCGCCATGCGCAGGCGATTGCTTCGAACCTGAATTTGCGAGAACCGCCCAAAGATCGGCAAAACTCGCTTTTTTGAAGCGTTGCGGCGAGTCAAAAAAGAGCGCCGTGAAGACGGGCCAGCGCCCGGTGAAGAATGGAAGAGGAGCTAATGAATTATTTGTCTCAGCCTATGACGGCAATGCGGCCGCTTGGAAGCATTGAGCACATGTTCTGGCTCAAAGATCTACATATGCCGTATCACTTTGCCGTCTGCGCCGAGATAGAAGGACCAACGACAGTCGAGGCTTGGCGCAAGGCTCTCGACATGGTGCAACGGCGTCATCCCAATTTCCGCGTAAAAATCGAGCTGGACCAGGCTGGCAAGCCTTCTTTTGTCTATGATCCGGACGCGCGCATTTCTCTCCGGGTCGTCGCAAGCGACAACGCGCGGTGGGAGTCCGAATTCGGAAAAGAGATGGGCACGCCGTTCGACCCGCAGAAGGCTCCTCTCGTGCGGAATGTCCTCCTGCATCAAGCGCGACGTTCATATCTAATCGTCGCAGCGCATCATTCGATAGCGGATACCAAGTCTTTAGTTTTCGCGATACGGGATGCGCTTAAGGCGCTCGCGGGCGAATCGCTTGACTCGCTCGCCCCGATCGATTCGTTTGAGGCGTTGCTCACGCGCGTTGCCCGTCCGAATGCGGACGATGCGCCGAGGGAGGCTTTGGCTCCGGCTGCGGCCGGTAAGCAAGACGTGTTCAGAACGCCGGACGGCTCCTTCCCGCACATAGAAAGCCTAACGCTGACGTCTGCTTTGACGAGCGAACTGCGGCGACGGAGTCGCCGCGAAGAAACGACAGTTCATGGCGCATTGATTGCAGCGGCAGCCGAGGCCACAAGACAGATCTCGAGCGAGCTCAGAGAAGCGACGATCAGCGTCGGCTCGGCTATCGATGCAAGAACAATGATGGGAGCCGGCGAGGACGTCGCGTTGCTTTCCGCCGGCGCGTCGGTTTCGATCGAGCCGCACTCCCGCGCATTTTGGGAAACGGCGCGATTGGCAAAACGCGAGATTGCGCCGTCGCAATCTGCTGAAGCGATGTTTCATATGATGGAATCGTTAGAACAGGTTCTGGCCGACGGACCCGACGCGAAAACAGCTGCCGATCTAATGGCTGGGTTTAGATTCGACATCAACATCAGCAATCTGGGCGTTCTGCCGATTGAAACGCGCTTTGGGGCGCTTACATTCAAGGCGCTGTGGGGGCCGTCAATACTTGCAGGCTTCGAGGGAGAGCAAGAAATCGGAGTCGCAACGGTAAATGGTTCGCTTACGCTGCTGCACACCAGCTATCGTCCTCTTCCGTCCTTCTTGAATTTGATAGAACAGCGACTGATCGCGGCGTGCGCCTAGACGCGCATCCGAAGTTCTGACTTGGCGCGGATCGCGTTCCACAGCGAAGGTCCGCCATAAGAACGATGGATGGTTCGCAAGATTCAGCGCTGCTCGAACCCCGCCAACGGCTTGCCGGATAAAGATCGCCGCCATTGGCGGGTCCAGTAGTTCTGGTGGAGAGAAGGTCGTAAATTGCAGGTCCGCGCGGCGTTCATTGGCGGCGCATAACTGCCGCAAAAGAATGGATATTGGACGCGTGCTTATTAAACCCTCCTCCATCGGCTTCAATTTTCTGCTCGGCCTTCTTGCCGCGGTCCCGACGTTCGGCATCGACATGAGTCTGCCGGCCTTGGGGGCCACAGGCGCCGCGCTCAACGTCTCGGCGTCCGAGATCGGGCTGACGATTAGCATCTTCATGCTGGGCCTCGCGACGACGCCGTTGATCTCCGGGCCAATCTCCGATCGATACGGACGCAAACCCGTCGCGCTGTTCGGCGTTGGGCTCTTTGTCATCGGCAGCCTTGGCTGCGCGCTTGCCCAATCGCTGTCGGCGCTCTTGACGTGGAGGTATGTCCAGGGCGCTGGCGCTGCGAGCGCGATGGTGGCCATGGCGATCATCCGAGACCTGTTCGACGGGCCGGTCGCGCGTCAGAAAATCTCTATCGTCATCATCTCCATGAATATTGCCCCGATGATCGCGCCAACCGTGGGAGCCGCGCTGCTCGCGCTCGGCGGCTGGCGCCTTATCTATGCGACCCTTGTCGCGTTCGGTCTCGTTTTGCTGTCGGCAATATTGCTGGGCTTTGCGGAGAGCGCAAAAATCGATCCGACCAAGCGCCTTATGCCTTCAGCCATCGCCAGCGCTTACATCCGCGTCCTGACCCATCCTATTTCACTCGGGTACATTCTTATAAACGCTACCGCATTTGGGGCGATCTTCGCCTACGCCACCGGATCCTCGCTATTCTTCATCAATGTCGCGGGGCTGAGGCCGGATCAATACGGCCTCATCTTTGGCGCAAGCGCTGTGGCGGTTATGGCCGGCGCTTTTATCGATGGTCGTTTGAGCGGCTGGGGAATATCGCCGCGATACCCATTAATGATTGGATTAGCGCTCTTGGCGATCGCAGCAGCCACGTTGCTGGCGATGACTCTTGCAGCCTGGATGCCCCTTCCCCTCGTTATCTTTCTTGTGATCGTCGCTACCCTGGCCTTTGGACTGATTACGCCGAACGCTACGAACGGGGTGATGCAGCCGTTGCCTCAATTTGCCGGCGTCGCCAGCGGCGCAGCCGGGTGCATTCAGATATTGGCGGGCGCCGGATCTAGCGGCCTCGTCGCAGTCCTTTTTGATGGACGCTCGGCGCTCTCGATGACCGCAGTCATGACTCTATGTTCGCTTTTTGCGGTGATTTCATATCTGCTGATTGCCCGTCCCGCGGAGCGCTTAGTCCTAAGATCGCGAACCGGATAACGCGGGGAGCAATGTGCGCTCACCCGCGTGTTGCGATTCCTGCACCGCGAAATTCTCGCGGCGCAAGCTGGCCGCGCTCCATAATCCCCCGATGCCTCGATAGGTCTGGACGCTAAGTCACGGTGTCTATAACCTCCGCCCCATCATCGTCGGGGAGCGCAAGCACAACGCCCTGACCAGACCATGATGTGGCGGAAGGGTAAGCGCCCGGGAATGCCGCCCGACCTACAAATCGTGGCAGTAGCCGCGCGCGCAAAGCTGCTCGTACATCTCCGGGGGGATTTTATCCAACGGTATGCCTACCATCATCTTGCCGCCATGCATCTTGACAAGATCGACAGTCGCCTTGACGCCGCCCGCCATTGTCACCTCCTGAGATTTGAGCACCTCCACCATCATCTTGTGGCCGTGTTTTGCTTCCGCGGTGGCGGCGAAGAGGAGGCTTGTCGTAACGATTGCGCAGGCGATTAGTTTTTGCATCACATTCTCCGTTTGAAACTGTTAGCAGTTCCGTCCGGCCCAATGCAAGAACTAAGCCGTTCGTCGTCATAACCCCACCACCCCCAGTCGCGATTCTCGTAACTGGGAGGATGCGCCGCAAAAACTAGCGCCTGGCCTGGCGAGGACGGCGGCTCTGATTGGGCGCCGCCCCGCCGCGCCACGCCGGGCTATATCCTTCGGCGTCGGCTCATTGGTGCAAAGGTAACGCCGACGCCGAACCAAGCGCTCGCGTCGGCTTTGTCTTCGGTCAGCCCTGCGGTGACAATTGGAACGCCAAAATTTAAAGCTTGACTGACGCCGCCATAACCGCCGTTGGCGACAAATGCATCAGCCTTCACGAGCGCCCATTCAAACGGCAAATAGGTCGCGAGGCGTGCATCGGCGGTCGATCGCGGGATCCAGAATGGTTACTCGCGCAATATGGTGTTGCTTTGGTCCTTTTCGACCTGATCGATGACCAGCAATTTGAGCGGCTCTGCGCCGATGTTGGCGCCTTGGTGCCAATGTCCGATTGTCTCGACGATGAAATCACCGGCTTTGTAGACGGCGCTCTTTCCGGTCTCCGTGTCGGTGACGCGGAGCGTTCCCGATAGGACATAGCCGTAGCGGGGATAGGGATGCTTATGTTCGGGCAAAACCGCGCCCGGCGCTATTTCATAGATTGAGGCGAGCACCTGCGCATCCTTCTGCGGCAGGATGATCGGTTGGCCGCTTGCGGTGACGGTGGTCGACAGCACAGGCGTCACGACCACCGTGCTATTTTCCAATGCGTGAAGCGGCGATGAGAGCAGCGCAAAGCTCGCCGCGAGCCATATATATTTCATTACGTCTTCCCTTTTTATTCTTCGCGCGAGCAGCTTTTTTATTCGAGATTCGTGAAGATCAGGCGCGAAGTTTTGCCGAAATAAGCGCTGGGCCATTTGCAGGCGGAGATGAAGCGGACAGGCAATAAGCTTAATTGTGAATTACCTGTCGGCCAACCATGCGCGTTGTTTTTTGCTGAACGTTCTTCGCCTCGTGCGATCTTCGCGGCGATCGGCTCCGTTCAAATTGCGCATCGCCGCCGGCGCAAATCGTGTCGCCGGTCAGGATTTGAGATGAAAATGGGGGCAATCGAGGCCAGCCAACTCCCCCACTTCATTGATAAATTTTTACGTTCTTGTATGTGGCGATATTTAGGCAGGGCCTTAATAACGTCAAATCACGAACGGCGAAACTCTGTAAACGCAACGCCTTTTCTCGTGATGGTTGCGGATTTGTCGCGATAGAATGTGGCGGTCTCTCCTGTCAATCCGCTTGTCCGGCCGGCAAAGCGGGTGACCAAACGGCAATCCGTTTTCCGTGCGTCCACGAGCGTCTGTCACTTATCCATCATATACCGCGGATAGCGTCGGCGAGCTTCGATCGTTTTTCTAGAGGAATTGCCATAATGCTAATCGACCGGGATCGCGTGCGGGCAACCGCGCGCCACGCTTCGTCGCGTACCGCGCTTCTTGCAGGAACGGCGCTGTTGACCGCCGCCACTGGAAGCCTTGCCGACCCCTTTGATGGAAACGGCCCATTTGGATTTGGCCAGGAAATGGGTCACGATGGGCGGTCCTTTCTCCAGCATGATTCGTTGGTCATCATCAGCAGCAGCTACGATCGAACGAAGGGCGCCCTTCGTTTTCTGGCGGTCGGCGCAACCTTGCCTGATTCCGCCACGGCGACTACGAAGGCCGTTGCGAGCAATAATTACGTCACTGTCTGGAACAATGAGTCGGTCGACGCCAGCTTCGGCGCGACCTCGGCGATTCAATTGATCGACGTCGACCCTTTCACTGGCCGCGTCTTCAGCGCGCTTCCGGTTCCGACGGATAAGGTCGTAACCAGCTTCTCCTCCAAATCGGAGCTCGCCCTCCATATCGCCCAGAACCGGAGCGGCCCTCATCTGGTGTTCATGGGCTATGCTGGGTCCGGCGTCGGCGCGCTCGATGTGTCGAACTCGGACGCCGTCGCAGGGCAGGATCCGACGAATCCTGTGACATTCGCCTTCGGGTCGAATTATGCGTTCCCGCGCACGATCGTCTCCGTCGACCAGAACGGGCGCTTCTACTATACCCCAACGGTCAATTATGGCGGCAATAACGGCCGGTCCGCTCTGCTCGGCTCGAACGGGCTCTATTATACCGTCGGCAATTCCAATAACGGCAATGCGGCGACGTTCGGCGCGAGCAACGGCACGAAGCCCGACGTCACGGAGACGACGGGTCTCGAAGCCGTCGCTCCAATCGACGCGCCCTGGTCGAGCGTGAGGCCCGGCGCTTCGGCCGAAGTCGATTCCCTGCTCCAGATGACTTTCGGCGCCAAGGCCGATAAGCCGGGCAAGGATAATAATTATCGCGGCGTGACCGAGCATGACGGCGCGCTCTTTTTCACCAAAGGCAGCGGCAGCAACGGCGTGGATACGGTCTATACCGTCAATTCGCTGCCGACGGTGGCGAATGCGGCCGCGGCGACGATCAGCATCGCGCCGGGCTTCCCCACCGATTCGGCGAAATCGACCGGCGGCGATTTCACGCCCTTCGCCCTGTTCTTCGCCAATGCGACCACGATGTATGTGACGGACGAAGGCTCGGGAAACGATACCGACGCAGCGAGCCATGCCGGTCTCGAGAAATGGAGCCTCGTCAACCACGTTTGGCAGCTCGATTACGTGCTGACCAAAGGTTTGATCGGCGTGGTGGATAAAAACCTGAATGGTTTTGATGGGCAATATCCAGACGTGACGACCGTCGGTCTGCGCAACATGACGGGAGTCGTCTCTCCAGATGGCGCAGTGACCTTGTGGGCGACGACATCCACGTCGAGCGCTTCGGGCGATAACGGCGCCGATCCCAACAAAGTGGTGCGGATCACCGACGATCTGGCCGCCACGACCTTGACGGGCCGTGTGGCGCAAGAATCATTCAAAACGCTCGCTGGACCGACCTACGGCACCGTTTATCGCGGCGTCGCCTACGCCGAGTAGCAACCCCGAAGACTCCGCCCGACTCAATTGGGTTGGGCGGACCTTTCCCCGTGGCGTTGGAGTTAGCGCCGCGAGTTTGAGTTTCTCGTTGATCTTGAGTCGCTTCAGTCGATCCTTTGTGGCATGGACATAGGCGAGAAAAGCTTTGCCGCGCCGGCTGCTAAGTCGTGGAAGTTCCCAGCAGATATCCGAAAACGGCCCGGCGCACGCGTCCGGCAAGCTCGTCGGCATTCACCTCTCCAGTTCGACCAGCCATATCAGTCATCCCGCGGGCGATTCCGATGACATCAGCAACCGTGTTGTCGGCGGCCATGGAGGCGTCGAACTCTTCCCGGACAATTACGGACTGAACGGACGTATACATCGCCCCCGTCCCGGGCAGCGCCTCGTCCGCTGCGAGAAGTCGCGCCTCCGTGGTGCAGAGTGGTCTGCCCCCTGAAAAGTGATCCTCCGTGAAGTATGGGCTTATGAGCCTGATGGAGGACTGCGCAATGCCGAGGAAAAGACAGAAGGCGGAAGAGATCGTCGCGAAGCTACGGCAAGTCGAAGTGCTTAGCGCGCAAGGGCGACCGGTCGCGGAGGCGATCCGCTCGATAGGGGTGACGGAAGTTACATACTATCGATGGCGGTCGGAATACGGCGGCCTGAAGGGCGATCAGGTGAAGCGGCTGAAGGAGCTGGAGGCGGAGAATACGCGGCTCCGTCGAGCGGTGTCCGATTTGACGCTTGAGAAGCTGATCCTGAAAGAGGCTGCCTCGGGAAACTTCTGAGCTCCGCGCGTCGTCGCGCCTGCGTGGAGCATGTGATCGCCGAACATGGCGTTTCCGAGCGGTTCGCTTGCCGGGTTCTCGGTCAGCATCGCTCCACGCAGCGCAAGGTTCCGACCAAGCCCGATGACGAAGCGGCATTGATCGCCGACATCACGGCGCTCGCCATCCAGTACGGCCGCTATGGCTACCGCCGCATCACGGCGATGTTGTGGGAGCGAGGCTGGAAGGTCAACGTCAAACGGGTCGAGCGGATCTGGCGACGCGAGGGGCTGAAAGTTCCGGCCAGACAACCCAAGCGCGGGCGTCTCTGGCTCAATGACGGCTCGTGCGTCCGGCTGCGCCCGCAATGCCCCAACCACGTCTGGTCCTATGACTTCGTCGAGGACCGCACTCATGATGGCAGGAAATATCGCATGCTGAATATCATCGACGAATTTACCCGCGAATGCATCGCGATCAGGATTAACCGGCAGCTGAAGGCAGCGGACGTCATCGACGTTCTCTCGGACCTCTTCATCTTGCGAGGGGTTCCGGTCCACATTCGTTCCGACAACGGCCCGGAGTTCATCGCCAAGGCGTTGCGTGACTGGATTGCCGCCGTCGGCGCGAAGACCGCCTACATCATGCCGGGCAGTCCCTGGGAGAACGGCTATTGCGAGAGCTTCAACTCGAAGCTGCGCGACGAGCTTTTGAATGGTGAAATCTTCTACACTCTCAAGGAGGCGAAGGTCGTCATTGAGCGATGGCGACGCCACTACAACACCGTGCGCCCGCACTCATCGCTGGGCTACAAGCCGCCAGCCCCGGAGACCCTGCAATGGCCGGCTTCGCAATCCGGACCAGCTTCGCCCGCCACGCCAGCAATAGCGCCAGGGCCGACAATGCACTAACATTCAAACTGGATCACCCCATGGGGGCAGGCCACGAAGATCTGGAATGTCTGGCTGCGGGAGTTCTTTGAGGGCGACCTCGGCCCCCAGTTGCTCGACACGCTCTACTGCATGGCGTGCGGATATAGCGCGGCGGCGATCGTTGGCATTGTAATCGGGGTCTTGATGGCGCGCGTCGACATTTTGTACGCGCTTCTTGAGCTGTTCGTGGAGTTTTGGCGTCCCATTCCGTCCGTCATCTTCATTCCCGTATTCATACTTTACGCCGGCCTCGGCCATCCCATGAATATCCTTGTGATTGCGATTACGGCGACGGAGGCCGTCGTCCTAAACGCATTCAGCGGCGCAAGGTCAGTCTCGCCTGTTCTGCTGAGCACCACCGCGACATTCCGATTGTCCTGGTGGCAAACATTGCGCGAAATTATTCTTCCCGCAGCCGCGCCGCAGATTTTTGTCGGCTTACGTCTGGCGCTTGCAAAGTCGCTTGTGATCGCGGTCGCCGCTGGGATGGTCGCGGGCGATGCAGGCGTGGGCTATTATGTGATCTCGGCGCAGCAAACGCTCGATATTCCGAAGATGTACGCCGGGGCCATTAGCATCGCCGTCATTGGCTATATTTTTAACGCAGCCTTTGTCCTGACGGAGCGTGTAGCGCTTCATTGGGACGTCGGCCGGGATCGCAATGCGGCCGCGTCGCGTCGGAGGGCTGACCCTTGAGCCCACAAAAGGAGACGCAGGTTCATCATGGGCGAACGTGAGAGCGCCGACTCCGACAGGACACGGCATCTTTGGTATACGCGCTGCAACGTACCGACAGCGAGCGGGATTGCTTTCAACCTCGGTTGGCTAAGCGAACGCTATGCCGCCGACGGCGTTACAATCGGCGCGTTGCAGGATGCGCCCGCTGACATCGCGCGAAGCCATTACGACCACCTTTTGCCAAGCCTCATTCGTGAAGGCGGGAACGTGCCTGCGCTGGTTGCGCGCTCCAACGGATCGCGGACGCGGCTTGTCGGCCTCACCTGGATCGACGAACGCCAGGCGATCGTCGTTCGGCCCGACAGCAAAATCGCGACGCCGCGCGATCTTGCGGGCGCTCGCATCGCGGTGCCATCCTGGACGAATACGCGAATGACAAGCATGGCGCGCGATGGCGCTGCATGGATTCGCGAACGCGTTGGCTCTCGGCGGGTTATCGCTCAGCGATGTGGACATCGCGAACGTCCCACTTGGCGATATTCTACCTCCGGGGCGGCTCCGTGAGGCCCAAGGGCTTGAAAGCTGGCCCGCTCTGCGGCTTGTCGCCGATGGACGCGCCGACGCCGCTTATGTGAAGAGCGCTGAAGCCGCCCAGGCAGCGACGGCGGCCGGCCTGACAATCGCCATCAATCTGGACCGCGCCTCCGATGCGCGCTCGCGCGTAAATAATGGCACGCCTCGGCCGCTGACCGTCCACGAGCAGCTGTTGGCCGAACGTCCCGATTGGGTTGTCGCTTTCCTGGCCCAGACATTGCGTGCCGCGCAATGGGCCGCGCAAAATCCGGTTGAGACGCGAGAAGTCGTCGCGCGGGAAACGCGCGGGACGGTCGGGCAACTAGATGACGTCTACGGCTCCGACTTTCATCTCCACCTCCGTCCAGACCTTTCGGCGGAGCGTCTTGGCCATCTCGACTCACAGAAGACGTTTCTGCTTGGACACGGATTTCTCGAACGCGATTTCGATGTCGGCGCCTGGGTTTCGCCCGAGCCTCTTAACGCGGCTCGAGATTTAAGCGTCGCCTGACCGTAGCCAAGGGAGAACCCCGCGTCCACATACGCCGGCTACGATGTAGCTCGCCCCTCTCAGTCCCGATCGCGAACAAAAGTTACGCCGCGTTCTCGGGCGGGGTTTAGCATCGCGCAAGACGCGGAACTGCGCTGTCAAACGATGCGAATCGCTTTGCAAAGCGCTTCGCTGCTTGTCTCCACGCACCAAGACGAAGCTAGGCCGTTGTGACGAATTCGGCGTTTGGGGGATTCTCGCGAGAATCTTTCCATGATTCAAGGCTGATTTTTGGAGATCAGCCTTGATGATTCGGGATGTCGATGCGCTGCGAGACGATCAATGGGAGCGGCTTTGTGATCTTGTGCCAGGCGGAAGAGCCGGCCAACGCGGGCCGCGCTGCGACAACCGGCGATTCGTCGATGCGCTGTTATGGATGGCCCGTTCGGGCGGCCGCTGGCGCGATCTGCCCGAACGCTTCGGCGACCATCAGGCGGTGAAACGCCGCTACTATCGCTGGATCGAGCGCGGCGCCTTGGACAGATTTCTTGAGGCATTCACCGCCGAGGCCGATCTCGAATGGCTGATGATCGACTCAACAATCGTACGCGCCCACCAGCACGCGGCCGGCGCCCGCATCGCCAAAGGGGGGCGGATGCCCAAGGCCTGGGCCGCTCTCGCGGTGGTTTGAGCACCAAAATCCACGCCGCGACAGACGCGCTCGGTAACCCCGTTCGGTTCCTTCTCGGACCTGGACAGCGCCATGACATCACAAAAGCGCACGCCCTGATCGAAGGCTTTGCGGCCGATGCGATCATCGCCGATAAAGGTTATGACGCCAATCACTTGCGCAAGGCTGTTCTTATGCGTGAGGCCGAGCCGGTGATCCCATCAAAATCCAATCGCCGCGCGCCGCTCCCCTACGACAAGGCGCTCTACAAGGAGCGCAATCTCGTTGAGCGCTTCTTCAATAAACTGAAGCAGTTCCGGCGCGTCGCAACCCGATACGACAAGCTCCTCGCAAACTATCGAGGCTTCGTATTGCTCGCCGCTATTGCTATCATGCTCAGGTAATTCGTCACTACCGCCTAGGGAGCGCCACTGAAATCACTCACTTATGATGAACACCCAGGGTTAGCCGTTCGCCGATGACGTCGCGTGCTGCCCATGAGGTAGTCGCTTCTTTGCCCCGGTTGTCCCGAAGCTGGTCATTGACGGGGGCGTTATCCACGAACGTCGCCACCAGGGCGTCGAGATCTCCGAGCTTGGTCGCGAAAAAAAAGGCGGCTGCCGCCGGCGGCAGTTGCGAGATCAGAAGAGCGCAAGCGCCCATCCCTGAGGCGGGTTCGCTAAGACCGTCCGGAGCGGGGACTTCGGTCAACAGCTTCTCCTTCCTCAACTACGAAGAATCTTCGCCGACGTTGTCCCAAAGGGAATGTTATCTCGCGTTAAACGCCGTAATTTTCATCGGCTCCGCGCGACGGTGGCGTCGAATCGAGGCGGCAGCACTGTCCTGTCTGAGCGCAGCGAGGAATTGATCGGCTCGCATCAGGTCGGCGGTCTGAAAGCCCTCGGTGAATCGTTGACGGACGCCCCCCAGAAGGTCAGCCGCGGCGGCTGTCTTGCCCTGCTTTGACCAGAGCCGCGCGAGCCCCATGGCCGACCGCAGCTCCAGGCTGAGGGCCGATTGGGCCTTGGCCTGCTGCAGGGACTGCTGGAACGCCCGCTCGGCCGACGCAGGGTCATCAGGGGTGACGCTAAGCCATATGTCACCGCGGACCCTCAAAAGCTCAGGCAGGCCCGAGGGCTCGGCAAGGGTCTCGCTGCGGGCCACCGCGCCGTCGATCACAGATGCCGCCTCATCGACCTCGCCGGACTGCAGCAAACCTTCCGCCAACGCCCGATGGAAAGCCGCCGCCAGGGTGTGATGCTGGACCGCCTGCATGTCCCCCAGGGCGCGGCGTAGGATCGACGCTCCAACGGCCGGCTCGCCACGCGCAATAGCCAGTTCGCCGGTCAAGGCCCGGCCGATCGTCTGATAGGGAACGAGAGCATGTCGCGTGGCATGCGCAATAATTCGTTCGATGAGCTGCTGCGCCTCATTAAGGTCCGATCGCTGGAGGAACACGCTGGCGGCGTAGATCATTGAGATGCAGAGACCGACCGGGTGATTGCGCTCGAGGGCTTCATCGATCGCCAGGCGCGCGGTCTTGACGGCAGTATCCGAGAAGCCGCTAAGCCAGAGGCATCCGGCGAGCGCTCCGAGCGCGCGAATTCTGTGGTCGTACCCAAAGAAGGCGACCTGCCTGGCGCCCGCTTCCTTAGCTTTCGTTAAGCCGCGTTCGCAGTGCCGCCGAGCGGCCATTTGGTCTCCAATCAAGTGGTAGGCGGCGCCTAACGCCGACTCTCCCGTGGCGATCATGCTAGGCGAGCCGATCGTCTGGGTGATTGTGATGTTGCGTTGGGCAACCGCGAGAGCGCCCCGGATATCGCCGATGCGGGTTAGGAAGATACCCAGACCAACCAGGAGGTGCATCTGATACTCTTGGTCGCCCAGCGCCTCGGCCAAGCTCAGCGCGTCGTCGATGGACCTCCGGACTTCGTCGCTGTTGTCTAGCGTGAACATCGAAGAGGCGGCCAAGGTCGACTGCAACGCCAAGCGCGTCGCGTCGTCGCCGGCGCTCTTCTCCAGCGCCGCCAGGCCTTGTTCGCACCACCGCCTGGATTCGACGAACAAGGAATGCTGAAAGAACAATGGCGCAGACGCCGCGGCCAGCCGTACGCCGATCGCCGTTTCACCGACGCTGGAAAAGCTCCATTCCAGAGCCGCACGTATCCCGCCCAAGTATGGTCCGGCCGCCGCTACGTCTTCAATGGTGAT
This sequence comes from Methylocella sp., assembly GCA_037200525.1. Lineage (NCBI taxonomy): Bacteria > Pseudomonadati > Pseudomonadota > Alphaproteobacteria > Hyphomicrobiales > Beijerinckiaceae > Methylocella > Methylocella sp. The sequence goes on from JBBCGG010000001.1 coordinate 3,357,804, forward strand.
TGCAACCCTCTTGCCTGCGCGGCTCGAAAGATATTGTGCGTAGTACAGCGCATGTTGTTTGGAGACCGCGTTCACCTCGGCGGTTTGTGCGAGCTTTTCGGCCGCGAAGGCCAGCGTTGAGTCGAGCAGCCGATGGTGTCCGATTCCGTCGATCGGCGCGACCCAGATGAGCGACTTATCGGTCAAGCTGGTGATCGCGTCCGCGACCTCCATCGCCTCAGTTTGATCGTCGGCTGCCACGGCCTGCGCCGCCTCGAGCGTGAACACGCCAACGAAGATCGAGAGGCGTGCGAGCACGAGCCGGTCTCGGGCGGACAAGAGATTAAAGCTCCAGTCCAGCATTGCCGTTAGGGTTTGATGGCGGGGCGGAGCGCTCCGGCGACCCTGCCAAAGAAGCTTGAATCGGTTGTTCAGTAGGTCTGCCGTGGCCTGGAGCCCATAGGCGCCGACCCGGCTGGCGGCTAGTTCGATCGCGAACGCGATGCCGTCCAACCGGTTGCAGATGCCGGCCACAATCGGCGCGTCGGCGTCGGTCAGTTCAGTTGTGTAGCCGGCCGCAAAAGCGCGTTCCATGAAAAGCTGTACGGCTGAGGTCGCCTGGGCTTCGGCGGCGGTCAGCTGTTCGCCGGGGGGCGGATAATCCAGAGGCGCCAGGAAGTGGACGTGTTCGCCTTCCACCCGTAGCGCTTCGCGGCTCGTCGTCATAATGTACGCAAGCGGCGCTTCATTGTAGAGCCGCTCCGCCAACAGGGCAGCGGCGTTGATGACGTGCTCGCAGTTGTCAAGGATCAGCAAAACCCGACGGTCGGCCAGGAAGGCCAGAAGACTCGGGAGCGGGTCCTGCGTTTGCAAAAAGACGCCGAGGACCGCGGCGACCGCGCTCGGGACCTGGGCCGGGTCGGCGACGGCGCTGAGATCCACGAAGTAGACGTCGTCGCCGAAGGCATCGAGCATGGCGTGACCGACAGAGACGGCCACGGTGGTCTTGCCCATCCCCCCTGGCCCCACCACGCTGACGAAGCGCCGCGACACCAGCAGCGTCGACAAGGCTTTAACGGCGGCGTCTCGCCCAACCAAGCGCGCCAGTCGCGCCGGGAGCCTATGATCCGCTGCGCCTTGGGGGTGGCGGAGCGCGGCCGGCTCAAGCGGCTCAGCGAGCGAGCGGGTCACTGACGCAACGAAGCAATAGCCTCGCCCGGTCACAGTCGTGATGTATCGAACCCCGTTCCGCCCATCGCCCAAGTCTTTGCGGAGACCCGCAATGGTCACCCTAAGGCTACCCTCGGTCACCACGACATTGGGCCACGCGCGCTTCAACAACTCGCGCCGGCCGACCACTTCACCCTCGGACTCGGTCAGTGCAATGAGCACGTCGAGCGCTCGGCTGCCGACCTTGACGGTGTCACCGTCCTTCAGCAGAAGGCGGCGCGCCGGCATCAGGCTGTAGGGTCCGAACGAGATGACGCTTTCAGCCACGGTGGAGCATCAACTTAAGAGCGATCGACAAACGCCGCAGCTTCAAACTCACAGACCTGCTTGAGGGGGTTGATTCGCTTCCACTAGAGCCTCCCCTCCAGATTACCGTTCCGTACTTCTGATCACGCGGTCGGAGCCCTCGCGCTTTTCGCCCACCCGCGCGGCTTGTCCCCGTATCCGGCTTTGCTGACAACGTAACGCGATAGAACGTTTTCACAGCGAGATCGACGCCAGTCTGCGCCTTCCCGGCATCCCGCACATCGTGCGCAGCCGCCGCGTGCGAAGAAGGACAAGCCTTGGCGAGATTGGTGAGGCGAGGGGTGGGCGCGCTGGCGGCACGACATCCCCTGTAACGGGCCGCTTCGGCAATCAAGCGCCGAAGTCTGCTAGCCGCGCCATTGATGATACGCGTCTCCTTTGCACTCACTCAGGCATGGATTTGTCACCCTTAGACGCTCTAAAATACATCGCCTGAAATCGGCAAGAAGGCACATTGCCGCAATAGATGCATCGTTGTGACCGAAAATGGCGGTACAGCTTCGATGACAGCCATCGCGTCGCCGGGGTGCTGCAGCGCGTTGGAACGACGTCTACATGACGTTCCGGTCAACCTTGGTCAACCTTGGTCAGCCTCGTCTCCTTTTCGCCGGCCTTCTTGCGCTTTGCTACGATAGGCTCTCGCATCGGCCGCCGCTCAATCGGCGCGGTTTAGCCGCCAGCCGAGGTCCGCCGCTCAGCCCTCCTAGGCAGTAGTGACGAATTACCTGAGCATGATAGCAATAGCGGCGAGCAATACGAAGCCTCGGTAGTTTGCGAGGAGCTTGTCGTATCGGGTTGCGACGCGCCGGAACTGCTTCAGTTTATTGAAGAAACGCTCGACGAGATTGCGCTCCTTGTAGAGCGCCTTGTCGTAGGGGAGCGGCGCGCGGCGATTGGATTTTGATGGGATCACCGGCTCAGCCTCACGCATAAGAACAGCCTTGCGCAAGTGATTGGCGTCATAACCTTTATCGGCGATGATCGCATCGGCCGCAAAGCCTTCGATCAGGGCGTGCGCTTTTGTGATGTCGTTGCGCTGCCCAGGTCCGAGAAGGAGCCGAACGGGGTTGCCGAGTGCGTCTGTCGCGGCGTGGATTTTGGTGCTCAAACCACCGCGAGAGCGGCCCAGGCCTTGGGCATCCGCCCCCCTTTGGCGATCCTTGCGCCGGCCGCGTGCTGATGGGCGCGCACGATTGTTGAGTCGATCATCAGCCATTCGAGATCGGCCTCGGCGGTGAATGCCTCAAGAAATCCGTCCAAGGCGCCGCGCTCGATCCAGCGATAGTAGCGGCGTTTCACCGCCTGATGGTCGCCGAAGCGTTCGGGCAGATCGCGCCAGCGGCCGCCCGAGCGGGCCATCCATAACAGCGCGTCGACGAAGCGTCGATTGTCGCAGCGCGGCCCGCGCTGGCCGGCTCTTCCGCCTGGCACAAGATCACAAAGCCGCTCCCATTGATCGTCTCGCAGCGCATCGACATCCCGAATCATCAAGGCTGATCTCCAAAAATCAGCCTTGAATCATGGAAAGATCCTCGCGAGAATCCCCCAAACGCCGAATTCGTCACCACGGCCTAGGTCTACCGAAGACATTGAGGACCGGCTCGATGCCTGTCGCTTATGGATTGGGGGGCTTGAACTCCTGAATCACTTCATACATGCCGGGATCAAATCGGGCGATAGAAAGCGCCGCTTCGAGAAACGAGCGCGGAGCCGGGTCCCGGCGCATGGCCTCGTAATCAGCGAGGCTGCTCCACCGTGCGTACATAGTGACCTTGGAGCCGTCCGTGCTTCGGTAAAGTGTCGAAGAGACGAAGCCCGTCGCCTTGCTGACGATCTCTTCCGTAACCTGGGTCAATATGTCGACAAGCCGCTGCTGATTGGTGGGATCGACATGGAAAACGTTGATGAAGACGATCATTGTCAATCCTAAGACTTTTAAGCAAAGACTGCGGGAGGCCTGACTTGACCGCGACGCCGGCGCGAGCCGCTTCGAGCGCGAACTGGCGCGAAACTGCACAGCGGCCTCCGAACTAGCGTCGCCACGCCGCCGCGCAGGAGACATTCGCAAAGCGCGGTCAAGGGTTGAGCGCACATTTTTCCTCGATCCCGATTGCTGCAGTTTTCATAAGGACTGGTTCCGACGATCAATTGGCCAGGTCATCAGCGCCGAGGAGCGCTCTTAGCCATTTCACCATACGACGCGGCTCGACATGAGGCGAGTGGGCGAAACGTCGATTCAACCCTGCAGCGGGTCTCGCTCACACCAATTTGCGATGGGTAACGCACCGTAAAGCTCGGGAACATGACCGCGGGTGAGTGTAACGTAGACCGGCTCCGGCCACGAGCGTACGACCAGTCCGCAGGTCATTGCGAAGATCTTGTTTCTGCTGGATGGCGCGAGCGAAGCTGCGCCGGACGACGGCCGGGTTCGGACCTCCCGTCATCCGGCCCGGGATCACTGCCCCTTGGCGGCCTCTTCAATGAGCGCAGCGACATCTTTGGGATGCGATACCGGAGACGCATGGCTCGACTGCAGCGTAACGGTCGTGGCTTTCATGCGATCGGCGAAGAAGGCTTCGGCCTGCGGCGGAATCATAAGATCGTTGGCCGAAATCGCGTAGTAGGTCGGCTTCAGATGCCAGGCGGCGACGGTGGCCTCGGCTCCGAAGGCGGCGCCGCTGATCGGCCGCTGCTTCTTGGCCAATTCGGCTCCTTCCGCGACCGCCGCGTCGCCGACGAAGACATGCGGGTAGACGGCGGGGTCAATGGACAGGAAGCCCTTGGCGTCCGGATGGACCGCTTTCAGACCTTCCGTCGGCGGTCCGTTGGCCGAAAGCGTTTGGACGCTTTCGCCCTTGTCCGGCGCGAAGGCCGCAACGTAGACAAGCGCCTTGACCTTGGGGCTGTCCCCGGTCTCTCCGATCACAACGCCACCCCAAGAATGACCGACCAAGACAGTTGCTCCCTTCTGGGCCCTCAGCGCCTTGCGAGTCGCGGCGACATCGGCATCGAGCGAAGTCATCGGAATATCGACTTCAGTGACCTTGAAGCCTTTTTTGCGTAGCAAATGGGCCACCTTGTCCCAGCTGGACTTGTCGGTAAAGGCGCCGGGCACGAGCACCACATTATGGGCGGTCGCGGCGGACGCGACGATGGGAGTTCCCATCGCCAAAACGGCGGCAAGGGCTGCGCCGACAGTAAGCATTTTCATCGGATTGTCCTCTCAACATAGCGAGCAAACCGCAAGATCGGAACATTTCCGATCAAAGCAACTTGAAGCAGAAAAGCGATTGCGGTTCTTTCAGAAGGTGCGCATTTCCATGTGGTTACACGCTCTGAACGGCGGGTTGATATGTTCAGTGGGGCAATTATTGGCCATGATCGAACTACTAGGCATCTCGCTAGAAGCGATCGCGTAGGTCTCACGTGTCGAAGCGATAGCCTCCCCTGCCCTTAGATCGATATCCCCGGCTAAGTTCCTTGGTTATCCATATTCGGGATTTCGGAAGTTGAATGTTATCCGTCGTTAGGCAGTGTTAGGAGGCGCTGGGTGGCGAAGGGCGCGAGCGAACGGATTAGCCCGCCGAAGAATGATCCGGCGAGGGGAGCCGCGCGAACCCTTCTAAATTTTTCCACCGCTGAGCTATTTCAAGAACAGCGAATGACGGCGGCGTTCGCGCCGCTGTTCGCGAATTGGGCGTAGACCCAAAGCGCACCGCTCGCGAGACAGGGCTCGATGACAATCAATCCGTTTCGCTGACGGCAGCGCGCGTCGAGCCGGCGCGTCAATTGGTCCGAGACATCGCTGAGAATGGGTCATTCGTCCTAAACGCGGAGGTTTGGCTCGGCGCCCCGATCATTTGGAACATGCGAGACCTCCGTCAGGATCCGCAGGATTTCGGAGCGGGTGTCGATGCTGCCGAATTCCTTAGCCATGGCCAAGGCCCGCGCGCGATAGTTCGGCTTGTCCAGTACCGCCCGGATCGCCTCGCGTAAGGCTTCTGACGTTGGCTCATTGGTCGCGAGATTAATGCCTACCCCGGACCAAGCGACGCGGACGTTCACGTCAATTTTGTCTTCGGTCAGCCCGGCGGTGACAAGGGGAACGCCAAAGCTCAGAGCCTGATTGACGCTGCCATAACCGCCGTTCGTTACAAATACATCAACCTTAGGCAGGATCCATTCGAACGGCAAATAGCTGGCCAAGCGTGCGTTGCTCGGGATAGGACCGGGGATGGCGTCGATGGGACGGCCGCCAGCGGTGATGACCACGAGCACATCAGGCTCATTCGCGAGCGCCGCAAGCGTTGGGGCCACCAATTGGTTAAAATTGTGATTTGAGAGGGTCCCCTGAGTTACGAGAACAACCTTGCGCGAGCCATCTAGCTCCTTTGCCCAGGGTGGCGGCGGGGCCTGATTTGGGATGATCGGCAGAGCCCCCACGAAATGCACGGAGGCTGGCAAATTCCGCCGTGGAAATTCAAAGCTCGGAACCGTCATTTGCAAATAGGCGTCCGGAAGAGCGACCATTGCATCGAAAAAATTCATCGGCAGTGGTTGGACGCCCAGGTCCGCCAGACATTTATTCAAGTAATGAGCGATCGGATCAAAGACCGCCTTTTCATGCTCATTGTAGACAGCGGCATATTCCTCGCGCTGCACGTCGCTGCTTGCAGGCGGCAAGCCGCCTAAATGCGGCGCTCCGTCGTCGCGGCGAGAGAGCAGAAGCGATACGCCACAAAAAACGATGGCGGGACGTTCCGAGCGCGGTCCAAGCAGCATCGGGAAAGCCCCGAAAAACCCATTGTCGGCGATGATGACGTCGGCTGGAAAGTTTCGCAAAACCTCCCGCAGGCCCGAGTGTTGCGCCCGTATGGGGTCGATGAATACGCGCTCCATATAGAAGCGCGACATTTCAGCCCCTGGAGATACGTTCTTAATCTCGGGAAACGCCGCAGCGATGTCGCGTAGATCAAGGTCCGCCTGCTCCGGAAAGGGCCGAAATTCCGCGCCTACTCCTTCAATGCGGCTGCGCATAACGCTGCTTGATAAGCCTATTACTTCGTGGCCCTCTTTGATCAACATATATCCGATGGCGAGCAGTGGATTGAGGTGCCCCATCAGGGGAGTTGAAGCAATGAGAGCTTTCATGCGGTCCTATCACTCCGATTGTTGAAAAATGCAGCGACCAACATGCCAACGTCCCCATGTCGGCATTATGTTCGCGCGACGCAAAGTTGCTGCATCCGTAATCTTTGGCGCGCTGCTCCGCGCCGGAAACGGATCCCGTTGCGCCTTCGTCGTAAAGAGTGGGCGCTGTTTCCAGCGCGACGACCCGACAGCTCGCGAGTATGACTTCGGTCATGTCATCCTTCAGGCGGCGCGGTCACGTTCCTATCGCACCGGCGTGTGCCGAAGGCGTAGCCAAGATTTCAAATAGTGACTATTTGTCCAACGGCGGTTAGACTTGCTTGCCGCCACAAGTCAATAAACAGACCGCATAGCATGAGCGCTATAAAAGGTCCGATCGCCGCAGGAGCCGCCTAAAATGTCGACGCGCACGCCACAGCAGATTTTTCAGCACCACGCCCAATCGCTCGTTGCCGGCGACCTCGAGGGCATCGTGTCCGATTACGGCGACGATGCCGAGTTCATTTCAGCAGGTGGGATCAAGCGGGGCAAGGCTGGCGTTCGCGAGGCCTTTGCCAGACTGCTCGCCGATCTGCCGAAGGCCAGCTGGGAGCTGCCGACCGAACTCTATGGGGAAGACTCCCTTTTTCTTGAGTGGAAAGCTTGCTCGGACAAGACCTATGCCGACGACGGCGTCGATACTTTTGTCTTTCGGGACGGTTTCATTCGGCTACAGACCGTGCGCTACACGCTTAAGAAGGTGCCGCTCGCCGCGTGTCCTGTATAAAGTACAGTCCCGAGCAATAGCGGTGATCGAGCGCTTGGCAATCAAGTCTCGCGCCAGCGTCGGGCGCTTTTCATTGCGGTGGCGTACCGGTGAGCGACCTGCCAGAGTCGGAACGTTCGCAGAAGCTCGAACGGGACTTCCCAGCGATTGTCTCCAACGCCTCGACGCTGCAACGTTGCGTGGGTCGCTCATGGGGAGCCTTCAGAGCGCGCAATGGGCGGGTCGAAAGCCCCCCGGGCCACCCCCAGAGCTGTTCCCCTCATTGGTCCAACTCCGCAACGCGTGGATATTTCAGAGCAGAACGGATGCAATCTTTTTGGCTGCCCCCAAGGGCTTCCTGCATCCGACGCCACGCGGCTAATCTGCGCCATCGCGTTTGGGAAGATCACCGGTAGGGGTGCGAGATTGCCCGCCAAGTCCACCGCCTCGCAAGAGGCATAAGGGTTTTGCGTTATAGACGCAGACTCACGATTCGAGTAGTCCCCGCACGGGTACAGGCTAACCGTCGCCTGACTGCGTCTGTGGCCGTTGGAGCGGGAGCTTCGGCTGATCTATCCGTAAAAATAAACGCCTGAGGAGCCGAGTTATGGCAAAGATTGTTTGCGTGCTTTTCCCCGACGCCAAGTAAAGGGCATCCTACCAGTTAAGCCCGTGACAGCATCCCGACCATTTCCCGCTATTCCAGACACCAACGCCTTGGTGGATGCGCTGAAGAGCAGTCAACTCGCCGGCTATGCGGGTGATGTCTGGTATCCGCAGCCTGCGTCCGCAAGTCATCCTTGGCGCACCATGCCGCACAACGGCATGACGCCACACACGTCCGGCGCAAGTCTCTCCGCACAGACGCGCTATGCCGCCGGTACCGCGAGATTCTCGAAAGCTTCTTCGCCGGCAAGCCGATTCGCGATGAATACTTGATGGTCGAGGGTGGCAAGTTCGCTGGCAGGGGCGCACATTCATATGCTCCTGGAGCCAAGCCGTAGCGTCGCTGGGAGCGGCCGAATTTGGCCGCGCCCTTCTATCCCACATAGGGCACAGGTAGCCCGCCCATCGGAGGTGAATTATGGCTCTTTATCTTGTCGCATTGCTCATCGGCATCATCGCTGGACTGCGAGCGGTGACCGCCCCTGCCGCTGTCAGCTGGGCGGCTCATCTTGGCTGGCTGAATCTGTCGAATACGCCGTTAGCCTTCCTGGGCGCCGCGATCACGCCGATTATCTTCACGGTGCTCGCGATCGCCGAACTGGCGACCGACAAACTGCCGAACACGCCGAGCCGGAAGGCGCCGATGCAGTTCGGAGCCCGTCTGGTGAGCGGCGCGTTCTGCGGGGCGGCCGTCGGGCTGGCGGGCGACGCTTGGGTTGGTGGGCTCGTGGCCGGCTTGATCGGAGCAGCCGTAGGCACGTTGGGCGGAGCCGAGGCGCGGTCTCGCCTGGCAGGAGCGATCGGGCGGGATCTCCCCGCCGCCTTGATCGAAGATATCGTCGCCGTCGGGGGCGCCGCTCTGGTGATGCTGCTGTTGTGAGCGGGACCTACGACGCCATCGTCATCGGTGCGGGCCAGGCCGGGCCGCCTCTGGCCGGGCGCTTGACCGCGGCGGGCATGACCGTGGCCCTGATCGAGCGCAAGCTGTTCGGCGGCACCTGCGTCAACACGGGCTGCACGCCGACCAAGGCGCTGGCGGCGAGCGCCTATGCCGCGCATCTGGCGCGCCGTGCGACGGAGTTCGGCGTGACGATCGGTGCTCCGGTCGCCGTGGACATGCCAGCGGTGAAGGCGCGCAAAGACCGAGTCTCCGGCACGGCGCGCAAGAACATCGAGACGTGGCTGAGGGGCATGGCCGGTTGCACCGTTTACGAAGGTCACGCCCGGTTCGAATCGCCGCGCACGGTCCGCGTCGGCGAAAACCTGATGACCACCGACCGCATCTTCATCAATGTGGGCGGCCGCGCATACATCCCAACCATGCCCGGCGTTGATCGAGTCCGTTGTTTGACGAACGCCTCCATCCTCGAATTGGACGTCCTGCCGCGCCACCTCGTTGTGATTGGCGGCAGCTATATCGGGCTGGAATTCGCGCAAATGTATCGCCGCTTCGGCAGCGAAGTGACGGTCGTCGAGAAGGCGCCGCGCCTGATCCAGCACGAGGACGAGGATGTGTCCGCCGCGGTCAAGGACATTCTCGAGCGGGAGGGGATCGCGATCCGCCTCGACGCCGAGTGCATCCGCTTTGAACCGCGCGGCGAGGATATTGCCGTCCGCGTCGATTGTACGCTCGGCGCGCCCGAGATCCTGGGGTCCCATGTTCTGCTGGCGGTTGGACGCCGTCCCAACACCGACGATCTCGGCCTGGACAAGGCGGGAGTCGCCGTGAGCGCGCAGGGCTTCGTCGTGGTGGACGATGCGTTGCGCACAACGGCGCCGGGCATCTGGGCGCTGGGCGACTGCAACGGTCGCGGGGCGTTCACCCACACCGCCTATAACGATTTCGAGATCGTGGCCGCAAACCTTCTCGATGGCGAAGCGCGTCGCGTGAGCGACCGGATCACCGGCTACGCGCTCTACATCGATCCGCCGCTCGGGCGGGTGGGTCTCACCGAAGGGGCGGCGCGCCGATCGGGGCGGCCGATTCGCGTCGGCATGCGCCCGATGACGCGGGTCGGGCGCGCGGTCGAGAAAAGCGAGACGCAAGGGTTCATGAAAATCGTCGTCGATGCGCAGACCGAGCAAATCCTTGGTGCGTCGATTCTGGGCACAGGCGGCGACGAGGCCATCCACGGCGTGCTGGACATGATGAACGCCAAAGCGCCCTACACCGTCCTGCAACGCGCCGTCCCGATCCATCCGACCGTGTCGGAACTGATCCCGACAATGCTGGGGGAGCTCCGGCCGTAGGTCTGCAACCGTCAGAGGACAGTGGGGAAGCCGCCGACTTCCTTTCGCAACCCCATAGCATCGTTGCAATGTCGCTGGCGCGGGCCGGTTCACAATTCCATGAGTCAGGCCGCTGCAAACCAGGATTTTCGGAATTACGTCGTTAAGCGGGTGTGGCTTTGGCGGGGCGCTGAATGGGCCCCGGCCACCGCGATGCAGCGGGATACATCCGAATTGGTGGACGCATAGGCAATCAGCAAAAGCGGCTGACCCCGCCCAATCCAGCTGGTCGAAGGCGTCACTTCGCCATGTTGATGATCTTCGCCTGGGTGAACTCCTCAAGTCCTTCTTGCCCAAGCTCCGCGCCGAAGCCAGATTGCTTGGCGCCGCCCCTCGGGACGTCGGGTGAAATGGCCATGTGCTGGTTAATCCAGACCATTCCGGAATTGATCTTCGAGGCCACCTCGAACGCCCTATCGGAATCTTTCGACCATACGGTGCCGCCAAGCCCGTAGTCAGTGTCGTTGGCGCGTGCGATGGCATCATTGATTTCAGAATAACGTAGTACCGGCAGCACAGGGCCGAATTGCTCCTCCCTTACCAGTCGTGCGTCGTCGGAGATGTCCCTGACAATGGTCGGCTGGATGAAATAGCCCTTGCGGTCGAGCGCTTCGCCTCCCGCGACGATCGTCCCGTTCTGCTTCGCGTCTTCGAGAAAGCCCTTGATCTTTTCGAACTGGGCTTTGTTCTGCAGCGGCCCCATCTGCGTGCCCTGCTTCAGCCCGTCATCGACCACGGCTTCCCGCGCGAGCTGACCGAGCTCTTCGCAAATCTCGTCATATTGCGAGTCATGGACGTACAGTCGCTTGATCGCGAGACAGACCTGCCCAGCATTGAGCATAGCGCCGGCATAGACTTTGGACGCCACGTCTTTCACATCGACGTCGTCGAGAACAATAGCGGCGTCGTTGCCGCCAAGTTCGAGCGTCAGCCGCTTCAACGTGCCCGCGGCGTTCTCCATCACCTTCTTGCCTGTCGCCGTGGAGCCGGTGAAGGCGACCTTGGCGACGTCGGGATGGCTGGTTAGCGCGCCGCCCAGATCATTCGCATCGACGATAATATTCATCACGCCAGGCGGCAGAATTTTGGCGCAGATCTCGCCGAATTTGAGCGTCGTAAGCGGCGTCGTGGGCGCGGGCTTCGCCACGACGGTGTTGCCGGCCAGCAGCGCCGGCGCCACCTTTACGATCAGAAGAAGCATTGGGAGATTCCATGGAGTAATGGCGGCGACGACCCCCAGCGGCGACCGCTGCTGCACCACTTTTTGCGTTGCGTCCTCCTTGAGCACTTTCAAGGGGAGATCGAGCGACGCGAAGTACCGGATCAGGGCGATCGATCCGGCGATTTCGTACAGCGCCTGCGGCAACGGCTTGCCTTGTTCTTCTGTGAGAAGTCTGGCGAAGTCGCCTTGCTGCGTTTCGAGGGCGTCGGCCAGGGCGGCTAACAGCGCTCCCCGCTCCCGGATCGGCTTCGCCGCCCATGCAGGGAAGGCCGCTTTCGCGGCCGACACGGCCTGATCGAGCTGCGCCCGGTCGGCGCGTGGGGCGAGCGCCAACACTTCCCCCGTCGCGGGATTGATGACATCCAAGGTCGTGAAGCCTGATGTCAGCCGTCCGCCGATCAATAACTTAAATTCGTTCATCTTATAATCCTCGATGCTTCCCTTCGCCGGACCGCGTCAAGCGAAGTTTCTTCCGATAGAAGGCAGTTGGAGATTGATGTGGAAAGGTGTTCAAAACGGCGGAAAGCGGATGCGCGGCTAGCGTGATGGCGCCGCGCGTCCTACCGAATGGAACAGCAAGACAATGCAATCGACATGGCCGCGGCAATTCCTATGTCACCTCGCGTAAACCGGCGCCCCTTGAACATCTGAAGCCTGCGAGACCTGTTCGAGAATCCGGAGTATTTCGGACCGCGTGTCGATACGGCTGAACTCTTTGGCCATCTCCATCGCGCGCGAATGATAATTAGGCTTGTCCAGCACATCCCGGATCGCCAGCGCTAAGGAAAGCGAAGCGGCCGTCTTTGGGCCTGCAGGCCGTCATCTCAACAACCTTTTGGCGCCTTGGGGGTCGGACCGGTTTCGATGAATCTTTACGAGGGGGATTGAGATGGCCCAGTGCGGGGATGGAAGCGAGGAGAACTTTCAGCCGCCCAGTTGACAGCGGCAGTCACCGCTCGCAGTCCAGCGATGATGCCGGTGAGTAATGCGACAACATAAAGAGCCATGGTGCATCTCCGATGGGCGGCCTCGGTTAGCCTGTACCCGTGCGGGGACTACTCGCATGGTGAGTCTGCGTCTATAATGCAAAACTCTTATGCCGCTTGCGAGGCGGTTGGCGGACGCCACGAGAGCCCGTCAGGTTCCGTGGGCGCTCTACGCGCCGGCCGGCTGCTCGCTCATCCGAGCGGCCTTGGTAACAGGGCTTTGCACTGCCTTATGCCTTGTAACACTCGATCCGATCGCCGTCATGTCATCGTCCGCGATGTTTTCTTAAGAGCGCTTGGAGGATGACATGACCGAACCCTCGCCCGCGAACCGTGACGGCTCCACGCGGGAAACCGCGCCCACCCGTTACGTCAAAGGCGGCGGGATCCGCTTCACTTATCGCCAGCCTAAGCCATCGACTGGAACGCCGCTGATTCTGCCGCGGCGTTTCTCGGGCAATATCGATGCGCGGGACCCCGCCGTCGTGAACGCCCTCGCCGCCGATCGCCGGGTGATCGCTTTCGACAACGCCGGCGTCGGCCGCTCGACCGGCCAAACCCCCGACGCCGTCGCGGCTATGGCCCGCGCCGTAGTCACTTTCATCAAGCTGCTCGGCCTCTCCAAGGTCGACGGCGGCTGACGAGTTACTGGCTTCAGATGACCTCAATTGATATCGCTTTAACACGGCGGCCGCCACTCTGCGCCGTCGCGAGGGGAGTTTCTTGTCATGACGCAGACCATCCTGGCGGCGTTGCTTCCCGTCATTTTCGTAGTCGCTCTCGGACTATTGGCGGCTCATCTCGGCATCATCGACAAGAAGTCGGCGCCTGTCTTCGCCGACTTCGTGGTACGCTTCGCTCTACCGCTCGCGCTTCTCGGAGGTGTCCTAAAGATCTCTCCCGTCACAATCGAGAACGGCCCCTATCTTATTTCGATGGTCGTCGGCTTAATGGCGCCTTACGCCGTCGCGTTCGGCATCGGCAAGGCGATCTTCCGCCGCAGTTTGAGCGAAAGCGCTCTGCAGGCGCTGGTCTGCGCCTTCCCCAGCATGGCGTATTCAGGGCTGCCGGTGCTGGAGGCCGTGGTAGGTCCTCCGGGACTGCTGGCGGTCGTGGTGGGTAATTTGGTCACCAGCGTAATCATGATCCCGCTGACTCTGGTCCTCGTTCAAATCGGGCTCGGCGCAGGGAAGGCGGAACAGAACGTAGGGCCTCTCATCGCCAGGAGCCTAATTGATGCGGTGAAGCAACCCGTCGTCTGGCTGCCGATTTCAGGCGCCGTCCTGGCGCTCGGCGGAGTCCATCTTCCACAGGTGCTGGAGCTTTCGTTCGACCTCATCGGCAAGGCCGCCGCTGGCGTCGCCCTGTTCACCTTGGGACTTATCCTCTACGGCCAGCGGCTGCGTCTGGATCGCGACATCGCGTTCAACGCTCTGCTGAAGAATATCGGGCAGCCGGCAGCCATGTTCGGATTAACGTTGCTGCTTGGAATCCATGGCGCGCCGGCCCGCGAGCTGTTTCTAACCGGCGCGATCCCAACCGCGACGGCGGCATCCATGCTCGCGCTGCGCTACCGGTCTTACGCGGACGAGGCCGCCGCCTCCACACTCGTGAGCACAGTCGGATCGGTTGTGACCATAACTGTCGCAATCATCCTCGCGGAGCATCTCCTGTGAGGCACACGGGACGCTTTTCCATTTGCAAGATGATCCTATGAATCAGGAGAATGACCATGACTGACTTTCGCACCGAAACCGATAGCCTCGGTGAGGTTCGCGTGCCTGCCGACAAGCTCTGGGGCGCGCAGACCCAGCGGTCGCTGGAGCATTTCAGCATCGGCAAGGATCTGATGCCTCGGGAAATGATCGGCGCATACGCGATCTTGAAGAAGGCGGCGGCTAACGCCAACCATGCCGGCAAGAGGCTCGACGATCGCGCCCATAGTCTGATCGTCGAGGTTTGCGACGAGATTCTAGCCGGCCAGCATCAGGACATGTTCCCGCTGCACGTGTGGATGACCGGCAGCGGCACGCAGTTCAACATGAATGTGAACGAGGTGATATCCAATCGCTGCAGCCAGCTCGCCGGCGCGCCGCTTGGCGGCAAGACTCCGGTTCATCCAAACGATCACGTCAACATGTCGCAATCGTCGAACGACACGTTTCCCTCCGCGATGTATATGGCCGCCGCGATCAATGTCACGCAGCGCCTGATCCCCGCGGTGAAGGCCCTGCGCGACGCCATTGCGGCGAAGGCCGCGGATTGGGCCGATATCTCAAGATCGGCCGCACTCATATGCAGGATGCAACGCCGATCACGCTCGGACAGGAATGGTCTGGCTATGCGGCCATGCTCGCGGACGATCTGGAGCGCATCGACGACGCGCTGAAAGGCGTCTACCGCCTGGCGCTAGGCGGTACGGCCGTCGGCACCGGCATCAACGCGGCGCCGGGATTTGCCGAAGCGGCCGCCGCCGAAATCGCCAGACTGACGAGCCTGCCTTTCGTCACCGCGCCGAATAAGTTCGCCGTGCAGGGCGCCCATGATGCTTTGGTGCAGCTCTCAGGCACGCTCCGCACCTTGGCGGCATCGCTCTATAAGATCGGCAACGATATCCGGCTGATGTCCTGCGGCCCTCGCGCAGGCTTCGCCGAACTGCTGATTCCGGAGAATGAGCCAGGCTCCTCGATCATGCCGGGCAAAGTCAATCCGACGCAAGCCGAAGCGCTGACGATGATCGCGGCGCAGGTGATGGCGAATGACGTGGCGGTCGGGTTCGGCGGGGCCGGCGGCTATCTGGAGATGAACGTCTATAAGCCGCTGATGATCTATAACATCGCTCATTCAATCACGATCATGACCGATGGATGCGTGAATTTCCGCAAATATCTGGTTGAGGGAACAAAGCCGAATCTCAAGAAGATCAAGGAGTATGTGGACCGCTCGTTGATGCTGGTGACGGCGCTGGCGCCAGTGATCGGCTACGACAAGGCCTCGAAAATCGCGCATTACGCGATGGACAATGACCTCACGCTAAAAGCTGCGGCTCTAAAACTCGGATTCGTCACTGAAGAGGAATTCGACCGCGTGGTCGACCCGGTGAAGATGGTCAAACCCTACGTCGCAACCAATGGGTAGAGGCAGACGATAGATGCGCGGGCGCCCGCTGACCGATACCAGCCGACGCGGCTCCCTGTATCCGATGGGGTTGCAACATTTTGCTGCAGCTCTGGGGCGCCATGCGCTGGCCGCGGCGCGCGTGCGGTCATCGTTTCTGGCAGTATTGGCGATGGTTGGCGCGGTCGCGTTCCCGGCTTTCGCCGCATGCGCGCAGGAACGGTCGCAGGAGACGCCGGCACCGGCACCGCAGTTCGTTAACGGCCCAGGGCCCAGCCAACCGACGGCCTCTTCGGGAATCGGCCCTCTGTTTCAGGCGCCTTTTGGCAGGGATCATCTGCTGGGAGATTGGGGCGGCTTGCGGACATCGCTATTAAGCTACGGCGTCAATGTCGAGTTTGATTACCTAACGGAATCGGCAGGCAATCCGTTGGGCGGCCGTCGACAGGGGATTGAATCGGCCGGACAGATCGGGCTGGAAATTGATCTCGACTTTGCGAAAATCACTGGTTGGCAGGGTTTTGCCAACCACATGATGATCGTGCAGCGCAACGGCCGAAATCTGAGCGCGGACGACATCGGCGATAACATCGCGACGGCGCAGGAGATCTTCGGCGGCGGCGGCAATGTTCTCGCTCACTTGGTGTACGCTTACGGCGAGCAGGAGCTGGCTGACGGCCGCATCGATATTGCAGCAGGGCGGCTGCCCATTTTAACATATTTCGCCGCCTCGCCGCTGAACTGCTATTTCATGAACGTCATAGCCTGCGGCAATGCGCAGCCATTGGCGGAGTATCCGGGAATAACGGAATGGCCAGCAGCAAACTGGGGCGGCCAGATCAGGGCGCTGCCAACCCTCAGCACCTATGTCATGGCGGGCTTGTTCGAGGTGAATCCGAATAATGGCGGCATATCGGGCTGGTCATGGGGAGAGCCGGGCGCGACCGGTGTCAGCGTACCGATCGAGGTGGGCTGGGAGCCGAGATTTAGCGACGACAACCTTGTGGGTCACTACAAAATCGGCTTTGACGAGGACACCTCGCCCTATCCCAATCTTTTGAATGACGCGGCCGGCCATCCCGCTTTGATTAGCGGCAATGCCGCGGCGCAAGCATCCGGACGGCGGCAGTACTACGTCCTGCTTGACCAAATGCTGGCGCGGACCGGTCCCAGCGATACCGACGGCCTCATTCTACTGGGCGGCTACATCCACGCCGATAGCGCGACATCCGCCCTGTCAGACCATGCCTACCTTGGCTTGCTAACTAGCGCAGGTCTTCTTGGTCGCCCGGAAGATTCCTTTGGCATAAAGTTCGATTATTTAAAAATGAGCGCCGCGCTGACGCAGGCGCAGGAACTCGAACAGGAGCTTGGTTTGCCGCTCAGCAACGGGGGGCTCGGGCCCGCCTTCGGCATACAGACGCACGAAGAGGTCTTGGAGGCCGCCTACACGGCCCGCGTTTATCCCGGGGTCACCATAATGCCCGACATTCAATACATTATGCAACCAGGCGCCACGACGACCTTTCGCAACGCGCTCGTGTTGGGGATTCGCACCAACGTGCGGTTCTAGGCAGTAGTGACGAATTACCTGAGCATGATAGCAATAGCGGCGAGCAATACGAAGCCTCGGTAGTTTGCGAGGAGCTTGTCGTATCGGGTTGCGACGCGCCGGAACTGCTTCAGTTTATTGAAGAAACGCTCGACGAGATTGCGCTCCTTGTAGAGCGCCTTGTCGTAGGGGAGCGGCGCGCGGCGATTGGATTTTGATGGGATCACCGGCTCAGCCTCACGCATAAGAACAGCCTTGCGCAAGTGATTGGCGTCATAACCTTTATCGGCGATGATCGCATCGGCCGCAAAGCCTTCGATCAGGGCGTGCGCTTTTGTGATGTCGTTGCGCTGCCCAGGTCCGAGAAGGAGCCGAACGGGGTTGCCGAGTGCGTCTGTCGCGGCGTGGATTTTGGTGCTCAAACCACCGCGAGAGCGGCCCAGGCCTTGGGCATCCGCCCCCCTTTGGCGATCCTTGCGCCGGCCGCGTGCTGATGGGCGCGCACGATTGTTGAGTCGATCATCAGCCATTCGAGATCGGCCTCGGCGGTGAATGCCTCAAGAAATCCGTCCAAGGCGCCGCGCTCGATCCAGCGATAGTAGCGGCGTTTCACCGCCTGATGGTCGCCGAAGCGTTCGGGCAGATCGCGCCAGCGGCCGCCCGAGCGGGCCATCCATAACAGCGCGTCGACGAAGCGTCGATTGTCGCAGCGCGGCCCGCGCTGGCCGGCTCTTCCGCCTGGCACAAGATCACAAAGCCGCTCCCATTGATCGTCTCGCAGCGCATCGACATCCCGAATCATCAAGGCTGATCTCCAAAAATCAGCCTTGAATCATGGAAAGATCCTCGCGAGAATCCCCCAAACGCCGAATTCGTCACCACGGCCTAGCCACGATGTAAAAAGTTTGTCCAGTGCCCTCGGCAATGGGTAGTGGGTCAGTTTGAAATTTCTTCAACCGACTTTTTGTAAGGGCCGCGTTTCGCGGGGTTTTCCTCGGCGGCTTCGACAAGCGCGACAATATCGCCGATCTCCCAAAGCCGGTCAGATATGCCAGCGGCCATAGCTGGCGTCATGCGCAGCTTCGAATGGATGCGGACGAAATTATAATACATCATGTGAAGCGCAACGGCGTAGGCGTGGTTTTCGATCTTCTTTGAGAAGCCATTAGTCAGCCGAGTAAAGCGGCGCATGTGCATCCGCACCGTTAGATTACTGCGCTCGACGTAGGACGTTGAAACATGCTCGAAGTCAGGATTGCCTTCGATCCGCTCCTTACGTGCACCAGTGCATTCAGCGGGGCTGTAACGGCCCTTAGCGCTTTCAGGCGACGCGCCATAGATCTTCACGAGCTGTGCATAGTCCACATCGGCCCCAAAGGCTCCTTCGACGGCTTCAAGGTAGGCCTTGTGGCCGTCGCTCGTAAGCTGGACGCGATTGGCGAGACGCGAGCGTAGATCGTCCATGAACCACATAGCGCATTCGCCGTCGCGACCGCCGACGAAATAGGAGACGATTAGCTTCGTGTCTGCCTCGATTGCAGTCCATGTCCAGGTGTCACCAGAGCCGCTCGGCGCGGCCTTCGCCGCCGCCACATTCTTTTGCTTGGCGTAGGTAAATGACCAAATCTCATCGACCTGAACGCGCTTGGCCTTCACGTCCCGAACTTCAGCGTCATGGTACGCCATGCACGCCTTGCCGGCATCGATAAGTAGCTTCGTGACCGTGTTCTTGCTGGCGCCCGTGAGGCGGGTGGCGGCACGGATCGATTGGCCTTCACAGAGAAGATGAAGGATGCGAGCGCGGTCATTGGAGGTAAGGCGGTTCATAAATGTATGGTGGCGCTTTTGCCATCATAAGTCAAGCATTAAGGGTCAGTTTAACGCGTGGCGTTCAGTCGATGATTGACGGTGCGGAGAGAATGCTATATGTTGATTCTTCATGAAGGTCGAGTTTACCGATGATGATTTGGCGCAGATATGCACAGACCAAGCTTACCGGCTTGGTCTGCCTGTCGCCGTTATCCGGTCCGCTCGGAATAGGCTCATCCAATTAGAGGCGGCGCGCGACGAACGCGACCTGAGGAACTTGAAAGGCTTGCATTACAAGAAGGGGAAAGGTGAACGGGCGAATGAGCGGTCGGTACGCATCAACGACCAATATCGCATCGTCTTTGTTCTTTCGGAGGAGGAGAACCCTCCAATCATCCGCATCATCAAAATTGGCGACACACACTGAGGAGGATCGGCATGGCGATGGCATCTTGTCTGACTGACGTTCCTCATCCCGGTGAGTTTATCCGAGATGAATTGGAGGCGCGTGGTTGGTCTCAAAGAGATTTGGCCTACATTTTGGGAGTGGCCGAGCAGGCTGTGAACGTGATCGTGTCCGGCAAGCGAGGAATTAGCCCTGAGATGGCGAAAGCGCTTGGCGTGGCATTTGACGTGTCTGCGGAGTATTTCGCCAATCTTCAAAAGATGTACGAAATGGCGAAAGCAAGGGCGCCCGATCCTGGGATTTCGCGTCGCGCGACGCTTCAAAGCGTCTTCCCGGTCCGGGAAATGATTAAGCGCGAATGGTTGGCGGATACGGACATTCCGCTTCTGGAACTGCAAATGATGCGGTTCTTCCGCAAAAATAGTCTCGATGAGATTCCTTATCTTGCTCACGCGGCTAAGAAGGCCGATTACGCGGAGACAACTCCGTCTCAACTTGCGTGGCTATTTCGCGTTCGTCAGATGGCGAGCGAGATGGTAGTGACGCACTACTCCGAGAGCGCGCTTCGGTCATTCATAGCAAATATGCCGATCTTCATGGTTGATCCAGAGGAAATTAGGCATATCCCAAAGGTCCTATCGGAGTGCGGGATTCGATATGTAATAGTCGAAACGTTGCCCAAGGCGAATATAGATGGAGTGTGCTTCTGGCTTGACGATAGCTCTCCAGTCATCGGGATGACGATTCGGCATGATCGAATTGATAACTTCTGGTTCGTGCTGAGACATGAAATTGAGCATGTCCTGAACAGAGATGGCAAAGGCGAACTCTCTGCCGAGACGGTCGATTTGGACCTTGAAGTTGATAATGGTGATCTCCCGCCAGAAGAATTGAAGGCCAACAAGGCGGCGGCTAATTGCTGTGTACCGATCGATGAACTTGAGAACTTCTATATTCGGAAGTTTCCCTATATTTCGGAGAAGGACTTGCTTGGTTTCTCAAAGAGAGTGCAGCGGCACCCGGGGATCGTCGTCGGGCAATTGCAACGGAAGATGAAAAGATACGACTGGTTATCTAAATACAAGACCAAAGTCCGTCATTTCGTGGTCAGCGCCGCGAACGTGGATGGATGGGGCGTTGCCGCCCAAGCTTCTTTGTGAGGTTCCACTATGGCCGCGTACAAAGAAAATCTCCAGCACATTTGGCATGCATATGAGCGGGAACACGGTGCTGTACCCGCAACGTTGCGGGATGCAGTACAGTGGGGCGTCCGGGAAGGCTTGATCGCCCTCCCGGAAACAGATCCTTATGCCAAATTGGCTGAGGACATGGCAACGGCTTTGCGGGAGGAGTATGCGACCGATGCAAAAGGTCGCCGCTATCGCGTAAACCATGCTGTAAGAGTGACTAAAGCTGGCGTTCAGTTCACCTTCTGGGCGATGATGAAAGACGCCCCCAGACAGCACATGCAAAAGGCATTCATACAACGGCGAGAGCAGATCGTGGGCGACTGCGTCCAGTTATCCACGGACGTAGACGCATATAACGACATGAACTCTGAACAGTCGCCAATCCCGATGCTCTTTGATTTCCGAGATGACGTTGAAGAACGTCGGAATCAGGGCGATAAGGACGCAGCCTAGTTCTTCTTCCAACGAGCCTCAGCGGCAACGCGCGCGATCTCCGAGCGCTGCGCGGGCGTCAAGACGCGCGCCCGTGCTGGTCCGCCCGCTGTGCCGCCTTTACTTGCTCGGGTTTGCTCCGGACTATCTTCTATAGCCTCAGCTTCGCCTGTTGCAGCGTCGATAACGAACTTGGCGAGCTGGCTCGGGTCGCGGGGACGCTTCGGCGTTTTGGTCATTTTGCTACTGCCGAAACGTTGCAGCCTGCGCAGAAAAGATCGACGCTACCTACAGGGCTTTTCTGCTCCACAACCAGGAAGCCCTCCGGCAGATGGTCAACCTTCGTGTCCTGACTGCCAAAGGCGTAGGAATAACCGTCCTCCTCGGAAAGACGCGCTATGCCTTCGCGGCCGCATTGCGGGCATTTCAAATTTGCGGGGAAGCGATCGCGTGCTGTCATACCGGGAATATGGCACATGCCCGGCGCTGTTTCCATGCCCTGTCAATCTCAGCAAATTTCAAACTGACCCACTACCCGGCAATGCTTTCTCAACGTCGTCATCTGTGGCCCGGCAATAGCCATGCGGACCTACCGCTACTTTGGCGGATTAACGGATTGGTTACCTTGATTGGCGAGGCTTCGCGCTCTCATGGGAGCGCGAGCGATGGCGAATTGGGATGCGGCGCTGACGGACACTGGCTAAAGCCGTTTGTTGAGAAACTTGGCCACGAGAAGCGGCGACAGATGTGCCCGTTGTCTGCGAGCAGGCCCATCGGCAGATGAAGGAAGAACTCGGCCTCGATCACTTCGAAGGGCGATCATGGCGGGGCAGCACCGGCACGCGCTCTTGACCATGATCGCCTAAGCCTTCCTGCAACAGCAGCGCCTCAAGCAGGCGAAACGGAAAGAAAACAATCCATCCCGGGCGGCCGCAGCCGACCTTGCCAGCTGTTCGACGCGCCGTCATCAAGGCGCTATCCAGCAAGCAAGCCTTCCAACGATGTCCCCACTGCCGAGTGCGCACCAAGGTTCACTGGAAATAATTCTGCCAAGTCGTGCTAGCGATTCTTCCAGTGCGACTCGGCGGCGTTTTTTAGCAATCTGCGTTCTGGCGTAAGTGACTTAGCCCGCGCCGCGCGGCCCTTCTTGCAAGGGCTCTCGCGGCCGGGCCTTTGCCGTCGTCTTCGATAATTTCTTCAATCTCACCAGTCGCGAATCTTGGCGACCATAATAGCTTTGCCGATTACGTTGGCGGGGCGCTTTTGGTTCTTGGGTCCGGTTGGCATTATCCCTCCTAACCTTAACGGAGAAGCTTTTTTATCGTAGTGAGCAATATTCCCGGCCAAAAATTTGAATGGCCTCTTCCCGCGTGCGCCCCGGCTTTTAGTCGGAGAACTACGTTCGTTTGTGGATCGTCGGACCAGCCTTGTACTCTTTCGTAATTTCGTTGGAGCCCGAGTCGGAATTTTCTTCTTCATCTGGCACAGCAGCATCCTAGCGATTTGCGGTAGTGTCTCAGTTTGAAATTTGAGGGTGTCGACACCGTCTCGCGCAGGGCCGATCTCCTCGCTTAGGGTAAAGCAGAAGGGGGCGCACTTGGAGCCAATGGCTGATATTTTAGGTGAGACGAAGCGATACCCCGAGGAGGCCATGCAGACGCTCGCGCTGTTAACGCAGCCGAAAGTATCTCGCCTCGGGTCCAGCGAAAAATCATCCCACGCCTGGAATGCCTGCGTCGCTGATCACCCGGCATTGCCGAGGCACAACTGCGTCGCGCCATTTGGAGGCCGTGTACATTCTTGAACGGCGCAGCGGAGGGCAAGTTGGTATTTATCAGCAAACCCCCAAATTCAACGCGGTGGCTGTCGGGTGGCTACCCGGCGAAATGAATGAAAACTAAGGTTACGGACATAAATCAATTATGTTATGTGTTTCAATGAGTTAAATTGGCCCGACAGAAGTGATTCGAATCCCTGGCCTCTGCCTTCGGAGGGCAAAGCGGCCTTTTCTCTTCGGCAAACGTTTGTGCGTTCTGCTCGAATAGGGGTGCGGGTAGAAAAAGGTGTTTGATGAGACCGGAGGTGGTGCATGAGGCGGCAAGTCGATTTAGCTCCAAAACCCCGTGTGCTGGCGGCCGCATATGGGCAAGTCAATTTCGAGCAGATCGCCGCCGCCGTCGGCGTGCAGGTCGAGGAGATCAATAAGCATGCGACGCTGTTCGAAGCGGCGGCCCGTTGGTATCGGCTCGACAGCGCCCGGCTAGCCCGCACCCCTCCATCCAGCTTGCGCCGGAAGCTCGATCAAATTGCGAAGAGCGGCCGCCGGCTCTTGAAGAGCCTCGGCGTCGTCGATCTCGATGAGGCAGTCGACGGTCCTGGCGATCCTGAGATTTTCGACGCCCTGATTTTGCTGGGCGAGCGCGATACGACGCCGGTCATGCAAGCGACAGGGCGAGTCGCCCGTTTGGTGGAGATCGTGGAAGCCGCCGCAGCCGCAGCCGAATTGAGCCGGCGCGCTGAACAGGCGGCTACCGAGGCCGCAGAAGTCGGAAAGATGATGGTGGAGGAAGGCAATTCCGGCGATGTTGCGATCAACGACTGGGTGGCTGCGATGATGAGCGTCCATCGCATTATCACCGGGAAGGAGCCCGCAACCTCCGTCGGGGGACCCGACCGACCTGACGAGGGGATATCCGGAGGCCCCTTTATTCGCTTCCTCGCCGCAGCGAGCGAGCCCTTGCAACTGGAACTGGAACTTTTCGAGGACGCCTGGCGCAGCCGGACGCGCACCGTGCTGAGGGGCGCGTCTCCGCAAGATTGACAACGATTTGGCCATGCGAGCGTCGCCCGACCGCCCCAGTAGCGTGTCGAGATGCAGACCCGTGGCGCAACAACATCCCTAACGAATCAGACGTCGGCGACGGATGCGCTGATCGCCCTCGTGCGCCTGCTGGCGCGGCAGACGGCTCGCGAATGTCTGGGCCAGACGCCGGCGCCCCCTGAAACCACGAACGACGTCGACCGCAGGGCGGCAAGCGACGCCAGCCCGCGAACATTAGCACGCCAGCGAAATCGCTCGCCTGCCCGCAGTCTTGGTGAGGACGGCGTGGCGTCGGAGCGCCGCCCGGTCGCTCGCGCCAACCCTAACGCAGCAAAATGAGATCAACGTTGAAATCAAAAGAAAAAATGGAAGCCTAAGGCAGTATCGGGAAACCGTTATCAACGTAATCGTTCCATCTACGTTATGATATGTTTCCCGAATGGATCAGTTTCAACGGGGTCTTTTCGCCGCTTCGTCAATTATGAGACTTGGACGTAAAAATGACTACCCTGAATACCAAGACGAATACATTGGCGGACGTGCTCGCAATTGTGGCTTCGGCCGACCTCGATCCGGCTCGACGTCGTGACATGATCTCGGCGATCAATCGCCTCTGCGAAATGGCCGGCCGCTCGCCGTCGGGCATCCCGGCCGACGCTTGCGCATTGCGGGCGGAATTGCGCAAGATCCGACCGGCGAAGTTTGGAGTCAGCGCCAAGACGTTCTCAAACCAGAGAAGCCTCGTTGCGGCCGCCCTGCAGCAAGTCGGTGCGCTCGACGACATGGGGCGGGGATTGGTGGCGCGGCGTCACCCGGACTGGGCGCCGCTGCTGCAAGGCATAGGCGCGAACAGGCGGCTCGCCGAGGGCCTCGCCACATTCATGAACTGGTGCGCCATGAACGAAATCCCGCCCAATGCCGTGACCGACGATTCCGTGCAGCGGTTCTCGATCTGGTTGGAGACGCGCACACATTGCCCCAAGCCCCGCGATATCGTGCGCAGAGCGCCACTTCTTTGGAACGAGGCCGCCGCGACGGTCGAAGGCTGGCCGAAGACCAAGCTGTCGCGGATCTCCTTCCGAGCGCCGCGCAAGCGGCTCGGCTGGGACGATCTCAGCGAGAGCTTCCGAGCCGACGCCGAGGCCTATCTCGCCAGCCGCGCCGATGTGGACCTGTTTGACGAGGCCGCCGCGGCCCCGCGGCGGCCTCTAGGTCATCGACTCATTAAAGCGCAACCAGATGCGGATTGAGGCGAGCTTGACCCCGGCGAGGAAATTATCGGCTCGCTTGTCATAGCGCGTGGCGACGGCGCGATAGTGCTTGATCTTGTTGAAGAAGCGCTCGACGAGATTTCTGTAGCGATAAAGATAGGAACTGAACGGCGGGACGTTCCTGCGGTTCGGCATCGGCTTGATGTTGGCCCATGCGCCGCGAGCGTCGAGGCTCTGGCGCAGCGCGTCGCTGTCATAGGCGCGGTCGGCCAGAAGGATCTGCCCCTGGACAAGCGCGTCCAGCATGTCGGAGGCGCTGCGTCCGTCATGCGCCTGGCCTTCGGTCAGCTTCAGGTCGATCGGCAAGCCTTCGGCGTCGACAAGCGCGTGGATCTTTGTCGTCAGGCCGCCGCGCGAGCGACCCATGCAACGGGATCCGTCGTCTTTTTTTGGGCGTTGGCGGCGTGCTGATGGACGCGGATGGAGGACGAGTCGATCATCTGGATGTCGCCGTCGTAAGCCTTTGACACTGTTTTGAGAATGCGATCCCAGACGCCGGCCTTGCGCCACCGGTTGAAACGATTGACGCAGGTCGTGTGCGGACCATAGCGCTCCGGAATATCCGCCCAGGGCGCGCCAGTCCGCAAGCGCCAGAATATCCCGTTCAGCACACGCCTGTCGTCAACGCGCGGAACGCCCCGCGGCTTGTTTGGCAGAAGCGGCTCGATCACCGACCATTCGAAATCCGTCAGATCAAACCGCGCCATCTCAACCTCCATGATCGGAAGATTGAATCACGCAACGGCCGATTCGGGAATCCTGATAATGGGTCTAGGACCTAGCGCCGAGCACGCTGCGACAGCAACGTGAGCATCTGCGTCTGGCGGCGTCGGTGCTCGTCGAATCGGGGATCGATGCAGCGGACATCGCTTCACTCGCGGATCTTGTCGAGCGAGAGCGCTTCAAAACCATTCTGCGCCACTATCATGGGGCGCGGGACGGAAAACCGAGCGCCTTTGCCGTCGGCATCGCCAAAACGCTCATCCAGGCCGCCAAGCATCACGCGGGCGCGTCCGTGGAGCGGGTGGCCGAACTCAAGGCTCTCGCCGCCAAGTTGCCCGCTATCCCGTTCGATCTGACGGCGAAGAACAAGGCGCTCTTGCGCCAGCTCGAGTCGGAAGGGCTCCGCGCCAAGCTTCTGTTCCTCCCCGAAACAGTGCTCGCCAAAGCCGCTTCAGAAAAGGGAGCGCCTGGCCTGCCGTTCGTCGAGGCGCAAATCGCGATTGCGATCGACATCCAATTAGGCTCAGGACCTATTAAATTTGCCTGAGATGTGATTCCTGGTCTCCGCATGGGGAGGCTGGGATGAGTGATTTGTTTTTGTTGGGCGAGCGGCAGATGGCGCGGCTTGCGCCGCATTTTCCTCTGTCGCATGGCGTTCCGCGGGTTGACGACCGTCGGGTGGTCAGCGGAATCGTCTATGTGATCCGCAACGGCCTGCAATGGAAAGATGCGCCCAAGGATTACGGGCCGCACAAGACGCTTTACAATCGCTTCATCCGCTGGAGCCGGCTCGGCGTCTTCGACCGCATATTCGCCGCGCTCGCTGGCGAAGGTCCAAAGCCCGAGCGCATCATGATCGACGCCACGCATCTGAAGGCGCATCGCACAGCGGCGAGCCTGCTCAAAAAGGGGCTCTTCCCCGCCGTATCGGGCGCACGAAAGGCGGACTGAACTCGAAGCTCCACGTCGTTTGCGACGGCGCCGGCAAGCCCCTCGTCATGTTGCTCTCGGAGGGCCAGATGAGCGACCACAAGGGCGCGCGGCTGATGCTCAAGGCTTTACCGCCCGCTTCAATGTTGATCGCCGACAGGGGCTACGACAGCAACTGGTTCCGCGCCGCGCTGAAGGCCAGGGGCGTCGAGCCCTGCATCCCGCCAACCAGAAGCCGCAAGCTTCCCATTGCCTATGACAAGACGCTCTACCGCCAGCGTCACAAAATCGAGAACATGTTCGCCAAGCTCAAGGACTGGCGGCGCATCGCAACCCGCTATGATCGATGCGCCCACACCTTCTTCTCCGCCATCTGCATCGCAGCCGCCGTCCTCTTCTATCTCAATCAATGAGTCCTGAGCCTAGCCTGCGCTCTCCGACCCCAGAATCTGTACGCCTTGCATTGGCGCCGCCATTTCGTGGAGCCGGATGGGTCCAGGGGCCCATTGCTATTGCACATTCCCGCCGAGGAAACCAAGGCCAGGCGCCAGGATCTGACGGTCGAGATACCGGCGGATGTCGCACGGCGACTCCGTTGGTACCGGCGTCACCTACTGCCGCGCGTCGGCGCCGATCCAAACGAATTTCTGTTCGTCACGGAAAAGGGCTGCCCCAAACACCAAGGCACGCTCTCTCTCCAGATCACCGAAATGATCGAGAAGCACGTCGGAGTCCATATGACTGCGCACCAGTTCCGCCACTTCGCCGCGAGCGTCTATCTCGAGGCGAACCCCGAGGACCATCAGACGGCGCAGGCGATTCTTCACCATTCATCGGCCAAAACCACGCTGATCTATGCCGGTTCCGGCAGCCGCCGCGCCAGCCGGGCCTACGCGAAACATCTCTTCGGACAGCGCGAGAAGCTCCAGCTGGCGCGCCCCGGCAAGAAAGCCGGAGCGAAACAGGCGATCAAGCGGATCGGGCGTCGCGAGGTGGGGGGCGCGTCATGAAACATCTCCCCGAATTGCAGTGGCCGGCCGCGGATCGTCAGGCGTTCGAGGCGGCCTTCAAGGGCGGTGATCTGTTCGACGAAACAAGCGGGGGTGGGGATCACCTCGCGGAGGGCACCCGAACCAGCATCCGCATGGGATACAGTCGCTGGCTGGGATTCCTGCACGCCGCTCACCCGGGCGACCTTCTAAGGCTGCCGGCCGATCGCATTTCCCTCGAACGCGTACGCGACTATGTCGCCCGCCTCAGCCTGGACATGGTTCCTTCCTCGGTCGCGCAGATGATCCATAGCCTTTGCTATTCGGCCCGCCTGATCGCCGGCGAACGCGACTGGGGATGGCTCGCCGCGATCAAAGGCCGCCTCCTCACCCGCGCGCGGCCGGCCGACCGCTTTGACCGGCTGGCGCCGCCCTGTCAGACGCTCGACTTCGGCATCGAACTGATGGACAAGGCTCTCACCATGGCGGCGACCAGCCGCAGAACGCGCGAACTGCAATACCGGGATGGGCTGATCCTCCCCCTGCTCAGCCTCTGGCCGATCCGGCGACGAAGTCTCGCGGCCCTGACGGTCGATCGGCACATCGAGATCGACGGCGGCGACATCAACCTGCTTCTGCATCCCGCTGACACGAAGTCCGGGCGCTCTGAGAGCTTTCCCGTACCAGCGGCGCTTGCCCCTTATATGAAACGCTATCTTAAAGAGATACGGCCGCGTCTCCTCGGGTCTCGCCCGAATGACGGATTGTGGGTCTCGCACAGGCGTGGCGCTTTGTCGGCCGGCCGCCTTTATGACATCGCCCGGGCGCATCTCATGAAGCGGTTCGGCAGGGACATGTGTCTGCACGATTTCCGGCGATCGGCCGCCACCTATCTGGCGATGGACGCTCCCGAGCGGATCGGCCTCATCCCCGGCCTACTGCAGCACGCTTCGCCCGAGGTCGGCGAGCGACATTACAATCTGGCCAATGGGATCAAAGCGAGCCAGCGGCTTGCCCAGAATCGGGCCTTGATGAAAAACAGGCTGCGGTCCCTGGCGGCGAACGCAGTTTAGCTTGGCAGTTTAGTTTGAATGACAGTAAGGATCCAGCGACGGGACGGCGGGTTTCGCGGCTCAATCCGTCTGAGGAGTGGATTTGTCACGATGCCCCTGACCTGCGCATCGTGGACGATGATCTCTGGAACCGCGTCCAGACGCGGCTCGGCGCCATTAGGACCAGCGGCCCGGTCGTCAAGGCGCGCGCGACCGAGTTCTGGACCCGCCGGCGGCCTCGCCATCTCCTGACTGGAAAAGCGGTTTGCGGCGTTTGCGGCGGGGCAGCCGCGCCAATCGGCAAAGACTATATCGCCTGCTCCGCCGCCCGGAGGCAAGGAACATGCGTCAATCGCGCGAGCGTTCGTCGAAGCGAAATCGACAGCTGGATTATCGACGCTCTGCAGCGCCAGCTGCTGGCGCTCGATCTCGTCGAGGAGTTTGTCCGGGCCTTCAACAAGGAGATCAATCAAGGCCGTCGCGATCGCGATACACGGCGCGAAGCGCTCGCGCGGGAACAGAAGGATCTCGAGCGTCGGATCGATAACCTGCTCGACGCCGTCGCTTCCGGGGATCTAAGAGGTCCGACCGTTCAGACGAAGCTGGACGCTTCTATTCAACAGCCTCCGTTGCCCTAATTGGACGGGATTGATCGGATTCGACGTGGGCTTTCTCTGAAGAAAGGCTCCTGGTCGACGTTTTGTTTTGTGCCGTCAGCGGCGGCATTGAAGGCGCTAGGCCAGGGCGATGCGCCGCAGGAACAGCAATCTTTTGATGTTGTAGACGAGGTTCGCCATTCCGATCTTCACTTTCGCCCGGGCGATCCCGATGGTGCGGATGAATAAGTCCATCCGGTCCTTTTGCTCGGCGAAGACATGCTCGACCTTGGATCGGACTTTCGATTTGGCGTTGTTCGCCCGGGAGAGAGCCTCTGGCATGGCGCAGCCCTTCGGCTTCTTGCGATGAACGTGGCTGACGAAGCCGTTCTTTTCCATGAACTCTTCGTTGGCTTTCGAGCGATAGGCTGTGTCCGCCCGGACTGCGCTCGCCGTGTTGGTCTTGTCGAGAAGTCCTTCACGGAGGCGCCGGCCTTCATAGGCGGCGGCGTCTGTCGCGCTCCATTTGCGAATAAAGCCGAAGCCGCGATCAATAGATGTGGTTTTGATAGCCGAAGATAGGAATCGCCAGATCGACCGGCGGCGTCGAGCCATCCTCGCGCAGCTTGGCCTTAGTGAACTTGACCGTCCAACGCGCCTCGCGATCCTTCTGGCGCAGTTTCGCGGGCTTGTCCTTCCAGTCCGTCCGGGACCCGCCCTTCCTTGATCGCCGCCTTCTCTTCAATGGTGTTGCGTTGCGTGGCGCGGCGATCAGGCTCGCATCAACGATCTGACCCGACATGGCGATGTAGCCGGATTGCCGAAGCGTCGCATCGAAACGCTCAAACAAAGGCCCAATGGCGCCGGCTTTCGTCAGTTTCTCCCGGAACAGCCAAATCGTCCGCGCGTCGGGGATGCGATCTGATAATCCAACTCCGAGAAAACGCATGAACGACAGGCGATCATTGATCAGGAACTCGGCGCGTTCGTCCGAGAGATTGTTCGTCGCCTGAATGACGAGGATTTTGAACATCATGACCGGATCGAATGGCGGACGCCCGCCTTGCGCACCATCGGAATAAGAAAGCGCCGCGACTAGGCCAGGGCGGAACATCTCGAAATCCACCGCCGCACGGAACGCCTCGAGCTGGTCCCCAAGATCGCTCAGCCGCCGCAAACGATCATCGACGTCGAAAAATCCGGGCTGGCTTCGCATCGAATCACCTCCGATCCAACGGAGACGATGGAATCAAAAATCGCAGGAATTGGCGAGGTTTTTAGAAGCGTCCAGCTGGACGCGTCTCAAAACATATCGGTTGGCGATGATTTGTGATTCTCTTGCTGTGAGTGGCCAGGAGGCGGATCGATGCGGGGCGAGCCGGGATTTTTCGACGTCGATGATCGTTTGCGGCGGCTGAGCGATCTTGGGGACCAGCTTGAAGCTTTCAGCGCCGCGGTGGATTTCGAGGTGTTGCGCGCCGAGCTCCTTGCGGTGCTGGGCTATTCGGACGGCGTGCAAGGCGGCCGGCCGCCGTTCGATCCGGTGATGATGTTCAAAATTCTGTTCATCCAGGCCGCCAGCAGTCTGTCGGACGAGCGCGCCGGGTTTCTGATCAACGATCGCCTGTCGTTCATGCGGTTCTCGGCCTTCGCCTGCCGGATCGCGTTCCCGACGCCCGGACTTTAAACGCAGATGCTCATCCGCCTCATGGTGGACCGGAAATCTCGCGCCTTCACCCTGATCGTGTCGGCTGACGGGTCGAGAGCGTAGCTGTCGACGGGTGCGAAGACCTCTGGGCGGCAGTTCACGCGGGTCGGGCCCCGGCCCGCCGTTGCGAACCTGATCGCCCCGACCATGAGGCAACGGAAAGGCCACTTCCCGGCTGCCGGAGCTGGCGAGATCGGCCGAGAGGTTCGTGATGCGCTGGGCGACCAAGTGGTGGACCACGTCGCCCTCGCGCTGGATGCGTCCGCGCAGGGCCATCATGCTCGCCGGCAGGACAGCGCTCGGTTGGCCTCGAATACCTTCGTCCGGGCGACGAAGTTGGAGATGCACGTTTCGTCTTCCAGGGTCATGAAGAGCACGCCTTCAGGCATAGTATTTAAAGACGAGTGGCGAAGCCAGATTCTCCCAGCCGACGTGGCCGGCGAGCGGTCCATCGACGACATGCCTCCCGAGGCCGCCATTCGCGAAGGCGGTCAATAGCTTTCGTGGGGTCTGCGAAGCGGCAGCCTAACCATGCAACCCCGAAGTCCGCTAAGCCCGACGGCATGTGACCCTCGGGCTTATCATTGCGTTTTGCCGGATGCCCTGTCCCAGACGCGGCGCCAGAAGCTCGGTGCTGCTTTGGGTGGATGGGGCTGAACAGGAGGTTCGACCTTTGACGACTGCCCGTAGAAGCGCACTTTGGCGGCGCGATCACGACGACGCTCGGCTTCGACCTGCTCGTCGCACCAAGGGCCGGCTTCGATCACCTTGCCGCGGTCAATCACATAGTGTGACCTGCAATTCAGCGTCCAATTACCGATCGACGGACTTAGCGAGATTGTCTCGCCGTCGAGGTCGTCCACCCCATCCCGCCAGCCCCAACCGCGAAACCTGTCGGCCCTGATGTTGATCGACTCACGAAAATTCGCGCGGAGACGGAAAGCGTTTCGGCCATGCTGGCGAGCATCTTCACTGAGGCGGAACCCGAGCCGGAAGAGGCAACCCCTGCTTTTGACAGCCCGTTGACCGGCCTGGACAGCGAACACGCTTGGCCGAGAACTCCTTCGCCCGCGGCGGTCTCGTTGACATGTCCGGCCCGGTCATCCGGCTGCAGAGCCTGACGCCTGAAGAGATGCAGGTGCTCGTTGAGCGGTTGTGCCTGCTGTGGGCGGGTGGTGATCCAGAGCGCTTGCCCGTCCCGGATTCGGCTTTGAGTTCTTTTTTGGAGCACTGTTCCAAGAAGATCGGCGACGATTATTTCCGAACGCCTCGAAACACAATCAGGGCGTTCCTGGACCTGATGGCGATCCTCGAACAGAACCCAGGCGCCGAGTGGGCCACGCTTCTGGGCGCAATCGACATCACGTTTGACCGCCCAACGCCTCAGGCCGACATCGCCGACGAGCCCCGGGACGCAAAGTTGCCGGCAGCGGGGGCGATAGAGGGTGATGGTGATGATAGCCTAGCCACTTTCAGTCTCTGACGCGCGCATGTCCGCCTTTGACGGCCTGCACGAGAAGGTAAGGCGCTGGATCTGGCAGCAGGGCTGGGAAGGGCTGCGCGACGTTCAGGAACGGTCCATCCCGCACCTCCTCGTGGGTGAGCGAGACTTGATCATTATGGCCGCGACTGCTGGCGGGAAGACCGAGGCTGCGTTCTTGCCCATCGTATCCCGCCTTGCCACCGACGGAGGGGTGCGCGGCAGCGGCTTTCAGGCTATCTATATCAGGCCCATGCGAGCGCTGATCAACGACCAGTTCGGTCGCATGGAAAGCCTGTGCTCTGAGATGGACATCGAGGTGATTAAGTGCTACGGCGACGTGTCGGCCAGCATCAAGGCAAAGGCCAGCAAGAAACCCTCTGGCATTATGCTGATCACGCCGGAGTCTCTTGAGGCGATCCTGGTGCGGCGCGGCAAAGAGGTGTCCCGACTTTTCCGCGGGCTGTCCTACGTGGTTATCGATGAGATGCACGTCTTTCTTGACGACCCGCGCGGCAAGCAGTTGCAGTCCATCCTTCACCGCATTGACATCGCGGCCAACGTGAAGCCGATCAGGGTCGGTCTATCCGCCACTCTTGCAGACGAAGACGCCGCTCGTGCCTTCCTCCGACCATTGGAGTTAGGACGAGTTGACGTGCTTCCCCCGGGCCCTGGAGGGCCACAAATCAAGTTGCAACTGCGGGGCTACATCAAACCAGCCTTCAAGGTCCGAAAACCTCCAGCTGCGCCGTCTGAAGCTGGTGGTATGGCTGTTCCCGAAGACCCCGCAAGCATTGCCCTCACGAGGCACCTGTTCGAAACCCACCGCGGGCACCGCAGCCTGATTTTTGCCGGCTCGCGGCAGAACGTTGAGTTGACCACGGTCAGGCTAACTGAGATGACCGAAGCGATGGGAGTGCCGGATGAGTTCTTTGCTCACCATGGCAATCTCCCGCGCGAGCATCGTGAGCATACCGAGCGGCGGATGAAGGATAGGAGTCGACCGGCCTCCATCATCTGCACTACCACCTTGGAACTCGGGATCGACGTCGGCGATATCGAGGCAGTCGCGCAAATCGGCCCCGGCCACACAGTATCCGGGATGCGTCAACGGCTGGAGCGCTCCGGCCGTCGCCCAGGCCACGCCGCAGTAATGCGGGTTTACGTGACTGAATCCGAACTGGCGAACCAGACGCATCCGCTCGACGCGCTCCGACCCCAGACGGTCCAAGCAATCGCGATGATCAACCTCATGCTCAGGAGATGGAATGAGCCAGACGCGTCGCGCCTGCACCTTTCGACCCTGCTACATCAAGTGATGGCCCTGGTGGCCGAGCATGGCGGCGTCACCGCCGCAAGGGCTTGGGACGTCTTGGTCCGTTCGGGGACATTCACCGGAGTGGATATCGGCCTGTTCAAGACCCTGCTGCGCCGCATGGGGAACCCGGAAGTCGGCCTGTTGGAGCAGGCCCTGGATGGCACCCTGCTCCCGGGCCCCGCCGGCGAGCGCCTGCTCGAGGGCAGGGACATTTTCGCGGTGTTTATGTCCCCGGAAGAATACAAGGTCGTTGCCGAGGGTGGGCGCGCGGTCGGGCAGGTTCCGGGCGTGAACCCCTTCTCGCCAGGCCAGATGCTGATACTAGCCGGCAGGCGGTGGCGGGTCATCGAGGTCAACGGCCAACGCCGGGAACTGACTGTTCGACCGGCTCATGGAGGCGTGCCGCAGTCATTTGGAGGAGAGGCCCGACCTCTGGCCGACGGCGTCGTCGCGGAGATGCGTCGGTTTTGGGAGGATCTGACGTTGCCCGCTTTCGTTGATCCCACAGCCCAACGACTTGTCTCCGAGGCCCGCACAACCTACGACAGGCTTGGCCTTCGACACTCTTTGATCGCTCGGCACAAAGGACAGCTTCTCCTGTTCCCCTGGGTGGGCGAGAAGAAGCAGCAGGCGCTGGTGTTGGCTCTCACCAATGCCGATCTGGAGCCAGAGCCACTTGGCATCGCGATTGGCGTAGGCGTTGAACACAATGCCAGCCTGGAAAATGTCCTCGGGGCTTTGGCCTACGGTCATGTGCCCAGCGCCGTGGAACTGGCCGGAATGGTCAAAAACAAGGAGGTCGAGAAGTTCGACCCGTTCCTCGGCGATGAACTCTTGGATCAGGCGTGGGCACAAGACTGTCTGGATGTTTCATCCTTGCCTGAAATCGCGGAGCATTTGATCAAGTCGCTTCAAGCTGCGGAAGGTCGGGCATTTCAGTCGAGCTTATTAAGGTAAGCTCTCTTAGGAATCTGCACCCCACTATAGGGCCGTAGACATAGTCCTCATCATCGTCAGCCGTGCCGCCATCCGCGATAAACTTGGTAGCTTCAAACACATCCTGCCATGGCAACGCCACCCCGGCGGTCAAATCGGGACGGTAAGCGAGTTATGACGGAAGTGGTTGCGGGGGCAGGATTTGGACCTACGACCGGGGTGGTCAGTGAGCCTCGGGAGAGGGCGCAACTGCGCGACGAGCGCCCACAAGATCGGGTGCAGCTCCCAATCTACGCCCGACTTCGCCCCCGCCTGCTTGCAGAATCCTTACACCGGGGGTGGAAAAACGCTCTGGCGCTGCCCCCCATTGCCGGGCTTACGTCGTCGTCTGAGGCTCATTGGACCTAGCGCTGTCGTGTCAGCGGAGCCGTGTAGGGAGTCCGGATAAGAACCTAACCGTCTCGACGAAGTACGCCATGACAGTTCACGGCTTTATTAACGAGCGGCGCTTTTCACGATCTCGGCATATTGTCGCGCCGCCTGGACGCTGCTTGCGCGGTTATAGTGCTCTTCAGTTACCCTTCGGTCGGTATGTTGCAGGACGGCGCTGGCGAGGTTCGGGTTGTCTCCTGCGTAGGCATAAATCGCGGTAGCTGCGCAGGACCGAAACAGATGTGGGCTGACTTCGACACCGAGCGTCAGGAGAGTGGTCGCGGTTATCTCTTGCTCGACGCTGGAATAGCTCATGCGTTCGCCTGAGTTTGACGACAACCAAAGCGGGCCTGCGGTGCGTCCAGCGTATCGGCGGGGGACTGCCCGATGTCAGACATCGCGTCACTCTTCCTTCTCGCAACCGCCCTCAGCACAGGACGGTGGATCAAAAGATACGAAGCGATCGCGGCGTCGAGGTCGCGCGGCACGCGGCGTTCGTCCGGCCGACCGCTTTTGGTGTGCCTGCGATCGAGCACAATCCACCACCTCGATCCAATTCTGCGAAAACTGGTCTGCAGATCGAGGGCGGCGAAGTTCTTAAGACGGATCGGACAGAGCGCAAGAAGGGCGATCATCGCGCCGTTGCGGACCTGACGGGCTCGGCGCAGCGGCGTGAGGGTCGGGTTGTCGTTCGCCTCTTGCACGAGAGCGAGCCCGGCTTCAACGAGGCGATCAGGATCAACGATGCGATGGCTTTTTGAGAGGGGCTGCATCACCAGGACAAGGTCCTTCTCAATCTCCCCGAGCCACGCGAAGTCTCGTTCGGGCGCGAGCAATTCGGAGGCCCGTCGCACCTTATATATCGTACCGGCGAGAGTGACCGAGCCGATCCGCGATCGGAGCTCCTCTAGAAAACGCTCAATGTGGTCGGGGGTCACTTGCCCAGCGGCCGCAGCGTCCGGTTCAAAGCGACCGGTCCGCATCAGATGATCGACAAAATAACCATAACGGCGGGCGAGATCGCCCTGCGTAATGCGAGCCAGATGCGCGCCGGCGCCGCCCTTGCGGAGGCGGACGCCCGGCGCGATCGCGCGCGCCCAGGCTGCGCGGTCAGCAATCGACCATCGGCGATCGGCGCTGAGCGGATTTGCGGCGTTTGAGGACGGTGCGGCGGAGAGATGATCAGACGTCCTTCTCCACAAGAGGGTTGATTGGTCGCTAGTTTATGCATCGTCTTCCTCCTCCGCGCGCCGAGCGCGCAGATTGCGGACGAGATCGCCATAGACCTCGCTGGCGTGCGTGGTTTCCAGACCGATATAATTGCGGATCGTGACCTGCACGGTACGGTGGCCGAGAAGCAGGCGGACGAGCTCGTAATTACCCGGTTGGTGTTTTAGGATGATCGCCGCCGACAAATGGCGGAACTGATGAACGGTGAGGCGAAGGCCGATCGATTTCTCGATGCAGGCGGTGATCTGACAGCTCAGCGTCGCAAGACATTTGTGGTCGTCCCGTTCGCCCGGAAACAGCCATGAACCACCCGGGGGGTCGACCAGAGCAGGGCGATAGTTGAACAGATAGTCGTCGATCAGCGTCGTCAGTTCGGCGTCGAGGGGAAAGTCGAGAGTCACGCGGTTCTTGACGTCATAGCCGGGGAAAACGAGCCGGTAAGGCGCTTTTGGGCCGCCGCTGCGGATGAGATTTTCGCCGATGCGAATTTGCCGGAGGTTGGCGCGGCGAATCGGCGCGACATTGAGAATCCGGATCGCTGCCGCCATCTGGGCTCGCACCGCGGCCTTGACCGGAGCAGAATAGCCGGCCTCTTTGGCCTGACCCATGAGAAGGTGCGGTAGATGGTGCAGCGCCTTGTCCGTAGAGTTTGATTGAAGGGCGAAGGAAATGGAAATTGCCGCCTCGTGGACTCCTGAGGAAGGGAATTCCTTTGAGATCCCCGGGGTCAAGCTTAACGATTTTGCGGGAATTACCGCCAATGCCCATCACTCTCAGTCGTCCGGCGTCCGCCGCCCGCCAGATCTCTGAGATGGCGGCGTCCAATGCCCCTCCGCCACGACATTCAGTCCGGATTGCCAAAGCGTCGCGACCAGTTCCCCGTCCTCGACGCCCATATAGAGCAATTTGGCGATCATCTACCCCAAAACCGAAGTTCAGCACCGAACGGGGAACAGCCTGAGTTGGGACCCATATGCGAAGTTCACGCCGCGAATGAATAACCGCTTCGCGCCCAAGTCGAACGCCGGCGTAACTTTCGCAGCTGTCCGTAAGCGGCCTTTCCCCCGCTCATGGGAAACATTCACGTGCGCCTCTTAGTCGTAGACTCCAAAGTGTGGCTACCTACGCTGATCCGAGTCAGCCGCTTCGCCGCTGGCGTCCAGTTTAGCATCACTGAGTTTGTGAAATCTGAAGATAGATAGCCTTTGCGGAACGCCTTGACGCAACAATCAGAGCGTCTGGCAAGCCTTCTGACCAGCCAGCATCCGGCTGAGCGATGGCGTCGAAGGGGTGACCAGTGTCATTTGGCCGCAGCCAGTTTCAACCCGCGTGGTCAACGCCAGTCGATGTAGGGGACAGATTATCCCATCACATCGGGCGCGATCTCGACGCCGAACGGTCAGTCCTGATCGGACTCTCGTCGATCACCTAATAAGTGAAGCGCCGGAGCCATTGAGTTGTCGACGCAACGCTAACTTATGTTAGCATCACTAGCGGGTCAGCTTCCCATGACCACTGTAAATACCGGGTCGGCTTTTATGTTGCGAGCCCGCGGCGTCTCTGAAAGGCCTGTCTGTGGTTCGTGTTTGTGCTCCTCAAGCAGTTCGACATGACGTGGCGTGCCCGGTAGCTTACCCCGGCTGGGTATGACCATTTTAAGACGGCACCAAACTCTGCATCGCAACCCGATGGTCTGACCGTGAAGAGGTCACCTTCCCGCGTTGACCGCCTCCGCGACCGACCTACGACGTCTGACCGGATGAGGACTTGACAAAGCGCCTGACGCTTTGCTTCCGAATGTTTTGGCCTGCGCCTCGTTTGATTTCGATCAATGCGACTCCGTTTTTCAGCTCTATTCAAAGTGAACGCGTCCCGAACACTCCCGGGGTCGAGAAAGCGCCAAGACATGATCAGAGCGATTCACATCTGCCTCCCATCGATCCTTCGTGAGTTTTCCAATTTTGTTGGTTTTTCCACCTGCGGCGTCCGGCATGCATGAGTTGGCTTTCGCTCAGAGCTTGGTGGACATTGTCGAGGAAGAGGGCCGCGCGCAGGGTTTCTCCCGTGTGCGAAAAGTTCGCGTGAAAGTTGGCGCGTTGGGCCATGTCGAGCCGGACTCCCTGCGCTTTTGTTTCAGTGTGGTGAGTCAGGGCGCACTCGCCGAGGGCGCTCGCCTCGAGCTGGATATCGTGCCGGGCGAAGCCTGGTGCCCGCGATGCGATCGCAATGTTTCGATCGCCGCGCGCTACGATTTCTGCCCCGAATGTGGGCAAGGGCAGCTGGAGATGACCGCGGGCGATGAGCTTAGGCTGTCGGAACTGGAGGTCGAGTAATGTGCACAGTCTGTGGTTGCGGAACGGCGATAATCGAAAAGAATCACGCGTCCGACGAGCGTCACAAGCATCATCACTCAGATGGGCCGCATGATCTCGGTCACCGGATTCGCGACAGGATCGACTTCGGCGCCGGTCCAGCGGGACTCCATCTGACTGGGGCGAGCCAAGAGCGGATCATCCATCTCGAAAGAGATCTCCTTTCCAAGAACGACGGTTTCGCACACGTCAACAGAAATCGGTTGAAGGCTGCATCTGTCTTCGCCCTGAACCTCGTTTCCAGTCCCGGCTCCGGCAAGACATCGCTGTTGGTGCATACGATCGCAGATCTGTATGATCGCTTTCCCATCATCGTGATCGAAGGGGATCAACAGACATCCAACGACGCGGATCGAATTCGAGCGACGGGGGTGTCCGCTGTCCAAATCAACACGGGCAAGGGTTGCCATCTCGACGCCCACATGGTCGGTCACGCCCTTGATCGGCTTACGCTCGCGGCGGGTGGCCTGCTCTTCATCGAAAACGTCGGAAATCTCGTTTGCCCCGCGGCTTTCGATCTCGGCGAGGCCCACAAGATCGTCGTTTTGTCCGTGACGGAAGGTGAAGACAAACCTCTGAAATATCCCGACATGTTTGCTCAAAGTGACCTGATGCTTCTGAACAAGACAGATTTGCTTCCGCATCTAGATTTCGACATGACCGCTTGTCTCGAATACGCGCGGCGCGTCAATCCACGCATCGAAATCCTCCCGGTGTCGGCCCGAACCGGCGAAGGCCTGGACGCCTTCTACCGCTGGATCGAAGAGCATGCCCACGCCAGCCACGCAGCGACGCCATGATGCAGGCCTTTGTCATGGAAACACGGACAGACTCCGGACTGGCGGCCACGGCCTGCGTGAAGCCGACGCGCCTGAGAGTTCAAGTGAGTGGCGCGGTTCAGGGGGTCGGCTTTCGGCCTTTCGTTCATAGGCTGGCGACGCGATACAAGCTCGCCGGCTTCGTTCTGAACGATTGCGACGGCGTTCTTCTGGAAGTGGAGGGACGCGACGTCGACGACTTTGTCGAGGCTTTGGCGCACGAGCAGCCGCCGCTCGCGCGTGTCGATGGGCTTAAGGTCACCGCAGTACCGTTCCAAGGCAGCCGCGACTTCGAGATACGCGAAAGCCATACAGGTGCGCCGCGAACACGGATGGTCCCGGATGCCGCGACCTGCGATGCCTGCATCAAGGATCTTTTCGACCCGACTAGCCGCTTCTACCTCTATCCTTTTGTCACCTGCACTCATTGCGGGCCGCGCTTTACGATCACCCGGCGTCTGCCTTACGACCGCCCGCAAACCACGATGTCGGCATTTGCGCCTTGCGGGGCGTGCGCCCAGGACTATCGGGACCCGTCAAACCGCCGCTTCCATGCCGAAGCCATCGCCTGCGGCGTCTGTGGGCCGCGGCTCAGCCATCCCATCGATGGTATCGCCGACGCTCTGAAGGACGGGCGCATCGTCGCGGTGAAAGGCATCGGCGGATTCCATCTGATGTGTGATGCGCACAACGAAACCGCGGTGGCCGAGCTGCGTCGGCGTAAGAGGCGCGAGAGCAAGCCCTTCGCGGTCATGGCCGACGGGGCGTCGGTCGATCTGATCGCCGCGCCGACCGTAGCCGAGCGCACGCTTCTCCATCTCAGCGCGAGACCGGTCGTGGTGATGCGGCGTGGCCCGGTGCTGCTGGCGCCGTCCGTCGCGCCGGGCCTCGACAGGATTGGCGTGATGCTCGCCCACGCTCCTGTGCACCATTTGCTGTTACGCGCGCTGGGAGGTGACCAAACCGCGCTGGTCGCAACCAGCGCCAACTTCGGCGGCGAACCGCTGGTGATCGACGATGGCGAGGCTTGCCATCGGCTTGCCGGCATCGCCGATCTCATCGTCACTCACGACCGAGGGATCGCGGTGCGAGCCGACGATTCCGTCATGGCGTGCATCGACCACGCCCCCGTCTACCTCCGGCGCGCGCGGGGTTTCGTCCCCGAGCCGATAGAGCTAAGAGAGGATGGACCGTCCACCCTCGGCGTGGGCGGCCTGCTGAAGGCCACCGTGACGGTCACACGCGGACGCGAAGCCTTCGTGTCGCAGCATATCGGTGACCTCGATACCGCCGCGACCATTCGCCTCTACGAGGAGACGACGCGGCGTCTCCTCGAAAACCTCGGCGTCGCGCTCGAGGCAATTGGTTGCGACCTCCATCCGGATTTGCCTTCGACGCGCTTCTCGGCGCATCTGGCGGACGCCGCGGGCGTCCCCGTGTTCGCCGTTCAGCACCATGCCGCCCACCTCGACGCTGTCGTCGCCGAGCAGCAGCTTCGCGGACCGATGATTGGGGTGGCGCTGGATGGTCATGGGCAGGGCGACGATGGCGGCGCTTGGGGCGGCGAGCTCATGCGTCTTGATGGCTCGAAGTGGCGGCGGCTTGGCCACCTCGCGCCGCTTGACTTACCAGGCGGCGACCGCGCGGCTCTTGAACCCTGGCGCATGGGCGTCGCGGCGCTCATTGCGCTCGGCCGAGCCGGCGAAGCGGCAGGACGCTTTCCCGAAATCGAGCTAGCCGATACGCTCGCCCGCGCGTGGTCCCGGCCGGGCGGAGGGACAACGACCACCAGCATGGGCCGCCTTTTCGATGCGGCCTCCGCACTTTTGGGATTGCGCACCCACCAGAGCTACGAGGGCCAAGCGGCCATGGAGCTCGAGGCGTTGGTCCGCGTCCCCCGCTGCCTCTTCGGCGGATATCGCATTGACGCGGGCGTTCTGGATTTCCGACCATTGCTCGCGGCGCTGCCGGACCTGAATGGCGATCCTTGCCTAGGCGCAGAGCTATTCCACGGCACCCTCGTGGAGGGCCTGACCGCGTGGGTGGTCGAGGCGGCATCGCCTGATGGGCTGACGCAAGTGGCGTTCGGCGGAGGTTGTTTCATGAACCGCGTCCTGACGGAAGGGCTTGCCGCGGCGCTTCGGGCGCGCGGAATGACGCCATGGCTGCCGCGCGCGGTGCCCGCCAATGACGGCGGCCTTTCGCTCGGACAGGCCTATGCGGCGCGCCGAAGCGCCTCGCTTCCTCACAGCCAAACCGCCTCGAATCGAATGCCGATGGATCCCGGTCGATCACGACCAGGATCCGAAGCCCACCCAGATACGCCGACATCCAACGATATGCATGGAGCGTTCGATCATGGCTGACGTGATGACTATCTGCCCGTATTGCGGAACCGGCTGCAGCATGAGTCTGTCTGTGACGGACAATAAGATAATTGATATCAACGGCGATCCCACCCACCCGGTCAGCGAGGGAGAGCTCTGCCTCAAGGGCATGTACGGCTTCAAGCACGTCGCGGACCCGGGGCGTCTCACGACGCCGCTGATGCGGCGCGGCGACAGCTTCGTCGCGGTCGACTGGGACACAGCGCTCGACGCCATCGCCGATCAGCTCGGCGTGATCAAAAAGGAGAGCGGACCGGACGCCTTCGCCGTATTCTCCTCGGCCCGGGCCACCAATGAGGAGAACTACGTCGCACAGAAGTTCGCACGCGCGGTGCTTGGCACTAACAGCGTCGATCACTGCGCGCGGCTCTGCCATGCGCCCACAACCGTCGGGCTTACGATGACGCTGGGCGACGGCGCCATGACCAACTCGATCCCGGAACTCGGCGATGTCTCCGATCTGATCTTCATCATCGGCTCCAACACCGCCGAATGTCACCCGCTGATCGCCAAACACGTACTGAAGGCCAAGGCCCGCGGCGCCAAGCTGATCGTGGCCGATCCGCGCATGACAGACATGGCCAACAAGGCCGACCTGTGGTTGCGCATTCCGCTGGGCCACGACATCCCTCTGATCAACGCAATGCTTCACGTCATCATCAAAGAAGGTCTGCAGAACACCGATTTCATCCGCGATCACTCTAACGGATTTGATGATCTCGCCCGGGCGGTGGAGGACTATTCGCCCGAGCGGGTATCGCAGATGACCGGCGTCCCGGCTACCGACATCGCCGCCGCAGGACGTGCGTTCGCCACCGCCAAGGCGGCGGCGACCCTCTACGCAATGGGGGTCACCCAGTTCAGCTGTGGCACCGGAAACGTGGTCAGCATCGCCAATCTCGCGGTGGTGACCGGTCAGATCGGCCGACCGGGGGCGGGCGTCTGTCCCCTGCGCGGGCAGAGCAATGTCCAGGGCGCGTGCGATCTGGGCGCCTTGCCCAACGTCTATCCAGGCGGCAGGCCCATCACCAGCGAGCCCGACCGGCTTCGTTTCGAGGAAGCCTGGGGCGTTGCGCTGTCACCGAAAGTCGGCGTGAAGATCACGGAAATTCCCGCAGCCATCCTTGCCGGCAAGGTCCGCGCCATCATCGTCGACGGCGAAAACCCGATGATGAGCGATCCGAACACTCAGCACTTCGCCCACGCGCTGGAGAAGCTGGACCTACTGGTCGTGATCGATCTGTTTATGACTGAAACCGCGCGGCGCGCCCACATCGTGCTCCCGGCAGGCGGCTGGGGCGAGAAAGACGGCACCTTCACCAATACCGAACGTCGTGTGCAGCGCGTCCGGCCCGCCGTCCTCGCGCCCGGAGAGGCCAAGGCGGATTGGTGGATCTTCAAGGCGCTGGCGGAGCGTATGGGCTATCAGGGCATGGCGTACGACCGCCCCAAGGACATCTGGGACGAGGTGCGGCGCATGGCGCCGACGGCCTATGCCGGCATGACCTATGAGCGTCTCGAGACGACCCACGGCCTGTGCTCGCCTTGCCCAGCGGAGGACCATCCCGGCACGCCGGTGCTGCATGCGGGCGGTCTGTTCCACACGCCCTCCGGAAAAGCCGCCCTCAAGCCGGTCCTTTTTCATCCCATTTCGGTGCCGGAGGAGGAGCGCAAAGCATTCGACGCGCCGATCATCG
This sequence comes from Methylocella sp., assembly GCA_037200525.1. Lineage (NCBI taxonomy): Bacteria > Pseudomonadati > Pseudomonadota > Alphaproteobacteria > Hyphomicrobiales > Beijerinckiaceae > Methylocella > Methylocella sp. The sequence goes on from JBBCGG010000001.1 coordinate 3,401,644, forward strand.
GCCACATCGCCGAGCGGCCGGACAACGAATATCCGTTCATGCTGACGACCGGGCGGCGAGTCTATCACTATCATACCGGCACCATGACGCGCCGGGCGCCGCTGCTCGAACAGATCGGACCGGAGGAGTTGATTGAAATCAACCCGGCGGACGCCAACGCCCTTTTCGTACGCGACCGCCAGTACATCAAGATCAACACGCGGCGAGGCTCGGTCATCGCCAAGGCCTGGGTCACAGAACGCGTGCCCCCCGGCGTGGTGTTTTCCACCTTCCATTTCTGGGAGGCGTCGAGCAACGAAGAGACCAACGCCGACAACCTTGATCCGTTGTCGGGCATTCCGGAATACAAGGTCTCCGCCGCGCAGGTGACCAAAAGTTCGGCCGCCGACGCTCAGGCGAGCGTGGCGGCGAAGCGGGAGTACTACCGTCAGGACGTCGAAACCGCCGCCATTGTCGAGATGCGCGCGCACGCGGCGGCTTCGGCATGAACCGCTTCGTCATCGCCGATCCCAAGTTGTGCATCGGGTGTTACACCTGCGAAGTCGGCTGCGTTGAGGTGCACGTCAAGGTCGGCCTCGTGGGTATTCCAAGGCTGACCGTAACGCACACGGTCGCGGGCACCATGCCCATGCAGTGTCGCCATTGCGACGACGCCCCTTGCGAACAGGTCTGCCCGGTCAAGGCGATCACCTTCGAGGATAGGTCCATCCAGCTCAATGAAAGCGTCTGCATCGGATGCAAGATGTGTGCGTTGGCCTGTCCGTTTGGCGTGATCACCCCCTACGGCGCCCTGCCGCAGGGCGAGACGTCGATGACCTATGGCGGTTTCCTGCAGCCGACGCCCGCGCCGGTCACGGAGACCCCGGTCCACGCCCTGCTGGCCTGGACGGTAGGCCAGCGCACGGTTGCCGTGAAATGCGACCTCTGCCATTTCCTGCCGGAGGGGCCCGAGTGCATCCGCGTATGCCCCACCAACGCCCTACGGCTGGTGGACGAGGAGACGGTCATTACCTCAAACGCCGAAAGACGTGCGGCGTCCGTAGAGGCGATTGCGACCGGCGACGGACTCGCCCTGCATCATCCCGGACTCTGAAGTGACCGTGTTCGCCCTCCTTGCCATATCGCTTCTCCTCTACCTGGCCGGGGGCGTGGGATCGCTGTTGCTTGGGCGGTCAGACAGATGGGCAGCCCTTGTCGCAGGCGTCTCAGCGGCAGCGGGCGGCGTTTTAGGCGGGGCCGCTGCCTTGTCGGTGCTGATCAACGGCAGCGGGTCAACTCTGGCGATGGCGGGACCGTTTCCCTTCGTTAGCTTCAGCCTGCGCCTCGATCCCCTGGCGGCCCTGATGGTGCTGGTCATCTCCATCGTGACCATACCGGCCAGCATCTATTCGATATCCTACGTAAAGCTGTACGGGGGCCGGGGCGTCGGCGTGATGGGTTTTTTTCTGAACCTGTTCATCGCCTCCATGGTCATGGTCGCGATTGTCGATAACGCCTTCTACTTCCTGCTATTTTGGGAGATGATGACTTTAGCCTCTTACTTCTTGGTCGTGTTTGACGAGGACCAGGAGGCGGTCGACGCTGGCTTTCTGTATTTCTTCATCGCCCACGGCTTTTCCATGCTGGCGATGATCGCCTTTCTGCTCCTGTTCATGCAGACGGGCAGTCTGGAGTTTGCCGCTTTCAGGCTCGCCGGGCCGCCGACCTGGCTCGCATCCGTCATATTCCTACTCGCCTTCATTGGCTTCGGGGCCAAGGCGGGCATGATGCCGCTGCACGTGTGGCTGCCGAGAGCCCACCCTGCGGCCCCTTCGCACGCTTCGGCCCTGATGTCTGGCGTGATGATCAAGTTCGGCATCTACGGCATCATCCGGGTGGGCATGGACTTCTTAGGCGCCGGATCGGCTTGGTGGGGCTGGCTGGTGCTTGCCTTCGGCGGCGTGTCAGCTGTGCTTGGCGTGCTTTATGCGCTTGCCGAGCACGATATAAAGCGCCTGCTCGCCTACCATAGCGTGGAGAATATCGGCATCATCCTGATGGGCGTCGGGGTGGGTATGATCGGCATGGCCAATCATCAGCCTGTCGTGGCATCGCTGGGTCTGCTTGCCGCGCTCTACCATCTGCTGAACCACGCCACCTTCAAAGGTCTGCTGTTTCTGGGCGCAGGGTCGGTGCTTTACAGCGTATCGACGCGAGACATGGGAGAGATGGGCGGCCTTGGTCGGCGGATGCCGCGGACCGCCGTGTTCTTCCTGGTCGGCGCCCTGGCGATCTCAGCGATTCCGCCGCTGAACGGCTTTGTCAGCGAGTGGTTCACCTATCAAGCCTTCTTTGCCCTCGGCGGCGACGCGCAATTCGCCAGCCGTCTGCTCGGGCCGATCGCCGCGGTGATGCTCGCCTTCACCGGCGCGCTTGCGGTAATGTGTTTCGTCAAGGTCTGGGGGCTGGTATTCGGCGGCGCGGCGCGCAGCGTTCCTGCGGCCCGAGCGCGCGAAGTCCCCCGATCCATGCAGGTTGGTATGGGCGGTCTTGCTTTAGCGTGCGTGCTTTTGGGCCTCTGCGCGCCGCTGGTTGCGCCCCTGCTGAGCGGGGTGGTCTCAGCTCTGATCGGCGCGGCTCAAGCGCCCGTGGCCAGCGGGGCGGTCGTATTTCCGGGCGATCCAAATCAGGCGATGCTTTCTACCCCGCTTCTCGCCGTGATGATGTTGGGCCTGCTGGCCGCGCCGCTTCTGATTGCGGCGACCTATCGCGGCCGTCGCGATCAGACGCGTCGCATTTCCAAGGATGACTGGGCCTGCGGTTATCAGCACACGGGGCAGATGAGCGTCTCATCGGCCGGGTTCACCGAACCTCTGCGCGGCATGTTCAGCTGGCTCTATTGGCTTCGCGCCAGCGCCGCTCCTGTCGCCCACGCTGGAAACGCCTCTGTGGAGGAATTGACCTTCCTCGCCAAGCGGGTGGAGCCGATCTGGGACCGGGTGACCACAAGTCTGACGGTCGGGGGCAGCCAGTTTTTGGGCCGCCACATTCAGAGGTTCGAGAGCGGTGATCTGCAAATCTACTGCCTCTATATTTTCGTGGCGCTAGCCGCTGTTCTGTTGGCCGTGGTGCGATAGCCCATGGAAACTGTCCTCTTGTTCTTCGTCGGCCTGCTGCAGTCCCTGCTGCTCCTGGCCGCAGCGCCGCTCCTGTCGGGCATGTCGCGGATGCTGCGCGCCAAATTCCATTCCAGACGGGGGCCGGGGGTTTTTCAGGACTATCGCGACCTGCGCAAGCTTTTGGCGCGGCCGGAGATCATTCCCCCCGAAGCGGGACCGATTTTCCGCATCACTCCGTATGTATTGCTGACCTCCATGCTGCTGGTAGCCGCGGTCATACCGGCCCTGATCGAGCGCTCACCGATGGCGGCGGCCGGTGATCTGATTACGGTCATCTACCTCTTCGCTCTGGGTCGATTTTTCTTCGCGCTCTGCGGGATCGACTCGGGCAGCATATTCGCGGGGATCGGCGCCAGCCGCGAGGCCACATTGGCGGTATTGAACGAACCGGTAATGATGCTGTCGCTATTTGTGGTCGCGCTGTTGGCGCACTCGACAAACCTTGGCGTCATCTCCGCCACGATCTTCGCCGGCCAGACGCCCGCCTACGCCGCGACCGCTATGGCCATGCTGGCCTTCGGCTTTTCGATCTTTGTGGAGATGGGAAAGCTTCCCCTGGATCTGGCCGAGGCCGAGCAGGAACTTCAGGAGGGGCCGCTTACGGAATATTCCGGGCGTTCGCTCGCATTGATGAAATGGGGCCTCTACCTCAAACAGGCTGTTACGGTGACCCTGTTCATCGCAGTCTTCGTCCCGTTCGGCGCATCCGCGTCGCTGTCGCCGCTTTCCCTCGCGCTAGCTTTTCTTGTGCTCGGGATAAAGCTGGTCGTGGTCTTCGTAGCCATCAGCTTTATCGAAAACACGGTGGCGCGCATACGCTTCCTTGATAGTTCGCGGCTAACCTTCGTGGCCGCCAGCGCCGCGGTGCTCGCCTTCGCCTTCTCGCTGGCCGGAGTATGATCGGGATGATGCAAATCCTGATCGCCGGCGTGGCGTTGCCGTTTTTGGGAGCGGCGATGACCCTGCTATTGCCCCAACGCCCGAGCCGATATGTTTGCTTGGCGTCAGCCGTCCTGTCCTTCTTCGCCATCCTGGCCGCGCTGGTTCAGTTTGTCCTGGACGGCAGGCATGAGTTCACCCAACCGCTCGTCAGCGTCGACGGTGTCGTCCTCCTTGGTTTCACGGTCGATAATCTCAGCCTTCTAATCGCGTCGGCGGTGAGTCTGGTTGGGCTGCTCGTCTGTCTTTACTCGCTCAGCTATATGAGCATGGCTAATAAGGAGCACCCAGATACGGGTCGGTCGAGGTACTTCTTCTTCATGCAGGTCTTCGTCGGCGCCATGGCCGGCCTGGTGTTTTCCTCGACCCTCACCGGCGAGCTGTTTTTCTTCGAGATCACCGGCGTCTGCTCGTGGGGCCTGATCGGTTACTATGAGACCCCCAAGGCGCTCAACGGAGCGGCCAAGGCCCTGGTCGTGACTCATATCGCGTCGCTAGGCCTATACTTCGCCGCCGCTATCCTGTTCGCCAACACCGGCAGCTTCTCACTGTCGGCGCTTAGCGCAGTGAGCGCGCCGGCCAAGACGGCGATCATGCTGGGCATCCTGTTCGCCGCCTGGGGAAAGTCGGCGCAATTCCCGCTCCATACCTGGTTGCCCGGCGCGATGGAGGCGCCGACGCCGGTCAGTGCCTACCTCCATGCCGGCTCCATGGTGAATATTGGGGTCTATATCTTCGCCCGCGCGATCCAGTCCGCCGGACAGACGCCGCATGTGGTGGGCGTTATTGGCGTCGTCGCGGCCTCGGTGACGTTGATCTATGCCTTTGCGATGTATTTCCCGCAAAAGGACATCAAACGTCTTCTAGTCTATTCGACCATCGCGCAGTTATCTTATATTTTCTTGGCCCTGTCGCTCTCGATATTTGGGTCGCCCTTGGCTTTCAAGGGCGGCGTGGCGCATATTTTCAATCACGCCTTCGCCAAGAGCTTGTTCTTCCTGGTCTCGGGAGCTTTGAGCTTTACGTTGGGGACCCGCATGATGCCGCTGCTGCGCGGCCTGCTCACCCATCTGCCGCTTGTCGGCGTGGCTTTTGGCGTAGCGGCACTGGCGATCGGCGGCGCGCCGCCAATGAACCTCTTCTTCAGCAAGTTCGCCATCTTCGCCGGCGGCTTTGAGGCGGCGCGGCTCTTTCCTCTTCTGCTCATCCCGGTCCTCATCGCCATCGCCGAGTCTGTCGGCACCTTTGCCTGGTTCCTGAAGAAGTTCGGCTTTGCCGCCTTCGGCGAGCCATCGCCGACGGTGGCGGCCGCTACGCCGCTGCCGCTCGGCATGAAGGTGGCGCTCGCGGCCCTGATCGTCCTGACACTATGTTCCGGCTTCGTGGCCCCCGCGTGGCTCGGCTAGACAAGAGGAGATGCAGCGGTGAACGGCGCAAACATTGTCAACGGTCTGGCGGCCCTCCTGATCGTCACCTCCATCCTGGTGATCGATGCGAAGCGACCAAGCCGCGCGGCTTTGCTCTACAGTCTTCAGTCCTTGGTTCTGGTTTCGGTCTTCATCGCGCTGGCCTTCTTCACGGGCGCGCGGCAGCTCTATCTTTGGGCCCTGACCGGCTTTGCGACAAAGGTCGTCCTAGTTCCGACCATTCTGTATCTAACCCTGCGTAAATTCGATCAGGCCGCGCCGATTCCGAGCATGATGAAGCCGGCGGTTTCAATCGTGCTCGCCGCCGTGGCGCTTACTGCGTCGGCGGTAGTGGTCATGCGGATCAATCTGCCGGGCGCGGCGGCGTTCAAGCCGGCGCTGATGGTGTCATTCGCGCACTTCTTTCTGGGTCTGGTCTGCATCATCACTCAGCGGAACATTCTCAAGCAGGTGTTCGGCTACTGTTTGATGGAGAACGGTTCTCACCTGACCCTGGCCTTGCTGGCGCACCAGGCGCCAGAACTGGTGGAGATAGGAGTGGCCACTGACGCGATCTTTGCGGTCATCGTCATGACTGTGATCGCTACCCGCATCCAGGCCACGGTCCACTCCCTCGATAGTCACGACCTCATGACGCTTAAAGGCTAGATGAATGACCGGGTCTTGGGTCCTTTGCGCGCTGCTCTCGACCTTCCTGGTCGCCTCGGCGGCCGCCTTTGCGACGCGCTGGTTCGGCGCATGGACCGAGCACGCGGTCGCGGTAATTCATTTGGCCGGAATCAGCCTTGCGCTTCTGTTCGCCGTTGCTCTCGCGGCGGCGGTGCTTGACGGGCAGTCGGTAATCGTATTTGGCGGCTGGTTGTTTGCCGACGCGCTCGGCTGCATCTTCGTCGGTCTGGTGGCCGTGGTGGGCTTCCTGACCGGAGCCTATTCTATTGGATACCTTCGCAACGAACTGGCCAAAGGCGACATCACCGTCAGAAGCCTGAGCATCTATTACGGCTTCTTCCATCTGTTTTTGTTTACGATGGTGTTGGCGGTAACCTCCAACAATCTTATCATGATGTGGGTGGGGATCGAGGCCACAACCTTGGGATCGGTCTTCCTGGTCGGCTTCCACGGCCGCAAGGCTTCGCTGGAAGCCGCGTGGAAATACGTGGTAATCTGCACGGTCGGCGTCGCTTTTGGTTTATACGGCACGGTGCTGGTCTTTTCCAACGCCAATGCGGTGCTAGCTAATGCGGAGGCAGCCATCCTGTGGACCGAGGTGGTGAAGCATTCCACTGCCTTGGATCCGGCGACCATCTCCATCGCCTTCGTCTTTGTGCTGATCGGGTTTGGCGCCAAGGCCGGCCTCTTTCCCATGCATGCCTGGATGCCCGACGCCTACAGCGAGGCGCCCAGCCCGGTCAGCGCCCTGTTGTCGGGAGCGCTGAGCAACTGCGCGCTTCTAGTCATCATCCGTTACGCGGTGATCGCCGCCAAAACGGCCGGCCCACATTTTCCGCAGACACTCTTTCTCATCTTTGGAACCCTGTCGATTGGCGTGGCGGCCTTCTTCATCTTCGTCCAGCGCGATGTGAAGCGGCTGCTGGCCTATAGTAGCGTCGAGAACATGGGCCTGATCGTGCTCGGCCTGGGGATCGGCGGTCCGCTCGGCGTGGCCGCAGCCCTCCTGCACACCATAAATCACGGCCTGGCCAAGACGCTGATGTTCTGCGGCGCCGGCAATATCTTGATGAAGTACAACACGCGTGACCTCGACCGGATAAAGGGCATGCTTCGCGTCGCGCCCGTGTCGGGATTTCTGGTGTTGGTGGGCGCGCTGGCGCTGGGCGGCATGCCCCCCTTCAACGTCTTTATCAGCGAATTCCTCACCATCGTCGCGGGCGTGAAAGCCGGCTATGGATGGCTGATGGCGATCTGCATGGTGCTGCTGACCGTCGTGCTCGCTTCCTTTGTCCGCATGATCAGCGGCGCCATCCTCGGGCCGGCGCCGGACGGGATGGCCAAGGGCGACGCGGACGCGCTGACGCTCGCGCCCCTCTTCCTGACCGTCGCCCTCATGCTGGTGATGGGCGCGCACGTGCCCGGGCCGGTCGTGCAACTCATCACCCAGGCTGGCGAGATCATTAATGCGCCCGCGGCCCAGTCCCGCCACAGCGTCGTCCAGGGAGCGCCAGGTTGCGCCTCTGATCGGTTGGTAAAGGAAACCCCATGTCCGAAGTAGGTGTAACGCGACCAGGCCAAGTCTATTTGGATGTGGTCCGTCAAAACTACGGCGCCTCCATTCTGGAGGAATCGTTTCAGGCCGACAATCAGGTGACGATCACCGTCAAGCTGAATGACCTCCCGGAAATCGTCGAGACCCTCTACTACAAACATGAAGGCTGGCTCGCGACCATCGCGGCCAACGACGAGCGACAGTTAAACGGAAACTATGCTCTCTACTATATTCTGAACATGGAAGGGCCGGTCAAAAGCTTCGTGACAATCCGCGGCCTCGTGCCGCCGGACCGGCCTGAATTCCCCTCCGTGACGCCGCGCGTGCCCGCTATGGGCTGGGCCGAGCGAGAGGTGCGCGACATGTTCGGTCTGCGGCCGGTGGGCCTGCCCGACGAGCGGCGGCTTGTCCTGCCCGACGACTGGCCCGACGACCTTTATCCCCTGCGCAAGGACTCCATGGATTACCGCAACCGGCCTGCGCTGGCGGCGGAGTCGGAGACCTACACTTTCATCAATTCTGCGCGCAGCGAGACGCGGGAGGTACCGCTCGGGCCGCTCCACATCACCTCCGACGAACCGGGGCATTTCCGTCTGTTCGTGGACGGCGAGCGCATCGTCGATGCCGATTACCGTATGTTCTATGTCCACCGCGGCATGGAAAAGCTCGCCGAGACACGGATGGGCTATAATGACGTGACCTTCCTTGCAGACCGGATCTGCGGCATCTGCGGCTTTTCGCACAGCACCGCCTATGCCAGCTCAGTGGAAACGGCCCTGGGCATCAAGGTTCCTAAGCGCGCACAATTCATCCGCACCCTGCTTTTGGAAGTGGAGCGTCTACACAGCAATCTGCTCAATGTCGGTCTGGCCTGTCACTTCGTCGGGTTCGACACCGGCTTCATGCAGTTCTTCCGCGTGCGCGAGAAGGCCATGACCATAGCCGAGCTGCTGACCGGCGCGCGCAAGACCTATGCGATAAATTTGATCGGCGGCGTGCGTCGCGACGTGCTCAAGGGCGAGCGTATCCGCACACTGCAGCTCATCGCTGAGCTGCGGACAGAGGTGACTGAGCTGCTCGACATCTTGATCTCCACCCCCAATATGCAGTCGCGGATGAAGAATGTCGGGCGGCTCGAGCCGCAAACCGCCCGAGACTACAGCCCGGTCGGACCGGTGTTGCGGGCCAGCGGGTTCGCCCGCGACGTGCGCGTCAGCCACCCCTTCGCCGCCTACGGGGCCGCTCCGGTCAAGATATACACCCAGAACGGATGCGATGTTCTCTCGCGCGTTCTTGTCCGCTGCGATGACATCTTCAATTCCCTGCAGATCGTCGAGTACTGCCTGGATCAAATGCCGGAGGGGCCGATTCTGGTGGAAGGTTTCACCTATACGCCGCACCGTTTCGCCCTGGGCTACACCGAGGCGCCTCGCGGCGAAGATGTGCACTTCACCATGCTTGGCGATAACCAGAAGCTCTATCGCTGGCGCTGTCGCGCGCCGACCTATGCGAACTGGCCGGTGCTACGCGACATGTTGCGAGGCAATACGATCGCTGATGCGCCGCTCATCGTCGCTAGCATCGATCCCTGCTATTCTTGCACCGATCGCGTAACAGTTGTGGATGTGAATAAAAGGAAGACTACAACGGTGCCTTATAAAGAAATGGAGCGGTATTGCCGCGAACGAACATTTTCACCCTTAAGTTAGGAGGCCAATTATGTTGAAGCTGCTGAAGGAGATTCTGAAGACGGGCGACGCCACGTTGAAATACCCTTCCGCGCCGCTTCCAACCGTGCCCAGTGTTCGGGGCAAACCAGAATTCGCTTCCAAGCGCTGCATCGCTTGCGCCGCCTGCACCATCGCCTGTCCCGCCAACGCCCTGACCATGACGACCGACCCGGTGGCCGGAACCCGGACTTGGCTGCTCAACTACGGTCGCTGCATCTTTTGCGCTAGGTGCGAGGAGGTCTGCCCGACGGGCGCCATCGTCCTGTCAGACGACTTCGAGCTGGCGGTGCACGCCAAGGCGGACCTGATGGTCGCCGCCGACTTCACGCTCACGAATTGCCGCACATGCGAGACGCCTTTCGCGCCAACCAAAGAGGTGAACTACGTCATCGCCCTTCTGATCCGCTCGGGACTGCCTGAGGCCGAGGCCGAACGACGACGCGACCTGTATGAGACCTGTCCCGAATGTCGGCGTCGCCTCGATGTGCCCAAGGTGAGCGTGACTTCGGTCGAACGACTTGCGGAAGTAACCCTATGATCCATCCAGACACCCACGCCGGCGCTAACACTCAGCGCGCGCCTGGAGCCATCAGCGAAACCGAACAGATCGCCAAGCTGAAACAGACCCTTTTGAAGGACATAAGGCGTTCGGCCTATGTCTTTCGCGTTGATTGCGGCGGCTGCAACGGCTGTGAGATTGAGATCTTCGCCGCGATCAGCCCGGTGTTCGACGCTGAACGTTTCGGGATCAAGCTGGTCTCTTCGCCGCGCCACGCCGACGTGCTGCTCTATACCGGCGCGATGACCCGCGCCATGCGTCTGCCTGGCATCAGGGCCTACGAGGCGGCGCCCGACCCCAAGATCGTCATCTCCTACGGCGCCTGCGGCTGCACGGGCGGGATATTTCATGACCTTTACTGCGTTTGGGGCGGGACCGAACCTGTCATCCCGGTGGACTTCTATATCCCCGGCTGTCCACCCACTCCCGCGGCGACCATCTATGGTTTTGCGCTGGCGCTTGGCCTTTTGGAGCAGAAGCTCAAGGGCCGCCATCATAGGGAGGGCGCCGACGAGGCGGTCATCCCCACCTATCCCCAAATCCCACTGCGACTGCGTGTCGCGCTGGAGCGCGAAGCCCGACGGATGGCGGGTTATCGCCTGGGCCGCATCATCGTCGACCGCTATATGCGTCTTCTGGGGTCCAAGGATATAGAGCCAACCGCGGAGCGTATGCAGCGGTACCTTGACCACGAAGACGACCCCCGTCTGGCTGAGATCTTCGAGCGTCTCAACGACGTGGTGCTGAACCCGTGACCGCGATGCGGACAATGCCTCAACACGTGGTCTTCTATCAGTTGAGCCGCAAGTTTCTCGACAGCCGGACGGCTGTGGCCGCGGCGCCCAAGCAGGTCGTCCACTACACGCTCGCCATCGGCCACCACATAGGAGTCATCGACTGCTTTGACATAAAGCTCGAAATGACGCTGGACGAGTATATCCACTGGGTTGCCCAGTTGCCGGACAGTGAGGGGCGCAAGAAGCTGGAGGGTCTCATGCGCTTTGGAGAGATCGAGATCTCTGTGGCCCACGCCGGCATGCTCCAAAACGCGTTCAACAGGGGACTGGACAATATGTTGCCCCAGGAGACGCAGTGGACGGCCCGCTTAAATGACATGCTCCAAGACATTGTCGAGGAGCCGGCGCTCTATCTGATGGTCAGGCGCCGACCATGAGCCGGAACGTCATCCTAACCGTCGGCAACAGCCTTATGGGCGACGACGCCGCCGGCCCGCTGCTCGGCGAATTGCTGGCCGAGATGCCAGCAATGGGCTGGGACGTGGTTGATGGTGGATCGACGCCCGAGACCGAGGTGCGGCACGTGCGCGCACTTCGGCCGGACTGCGTGCTGGTAGTGGACGCAGCCGAGATGGATTTGCCGCCGGGCGAGTTTCGCCTGGTCGACGACGACATCATCGCAGAGCGCTTCTTCATGACGACGCACGCCATGCCGTTGACCTTTCTCATGACGCTGCTCCGCGAGTTCGTAGCGGACGTGCGATTGCTCGGGATTCAGCCCTCTCTGGTGGCGTTCTACTACCCTCTCTCGCCGGAGGTGAAGCAAGCCGTCGAGAGAATCCATCGGCATCTCAGAGAGGGACCGGGGCTCGATGCCTTCGAACGTTTGTAGACCCGCGCAAGGTTTACAGACAATCGAGGCGAACCAAAGCGAATCCTGATCCGACGATCTCGAATCTAGGTTTGAGGTCAAACCACAATCTTCTAAGATACCGGGCCGAGGAGAGGCATATGGACCAGCAGCAGACCCCAGGTGAGCGTATCCGCGCGCCGAAGACGGAGATTTTCGGCTTGGACGCCTACGCGCCGGGTGAGATCGCGGACAAGATCGAGCAGTCCGGTGTGACGAAGGCGAATTTGCCTTTACTGCCGATGTTCATGCTGGGCATGGTCGCCGGCGGGTCGATCGGGCTGGGCGCGCTCTACTACACGATAGTCGCAAGTGACGACTCGTTAAGTTTCGGCGTCAGCCATCTATTGGGCGGCTTGGCATTCTGCCTGGGGCTCACGCTGGTGATCGTCGCTGGCGCGGAGCTTTTTACGGGCAACAATCTCGTCGTGATGGCGTGGGCTGACGGCCGGGTGAGCCTTGCGGCGCTGCTACGGAACTGGATCGTCGTGTATATCGCGAACGCGGTGGGAGCCGTCGGCCTCGCATTCTTGGTCTTTTTCTCGCATCACCTCGACATGAACGACGGCAAGATCGAAATCGCCGCGCTCACCATCGCCAAAACCAAAGTGGCTCTACCCTTTGTCACGGCGTTCTTCAGAGGCGTCCTTTGCAATATGCTGGTTTGTCTGGCGGTGTGGCTCGCGATGGCCGGCCGATCGGTGACGGACAAGATCGTGGCGTTGGTACTCCCGATCTCTGCCTTCGTCGCGGCCGGCTTCGAGCACAGCGTCGCCAACATGTACTTCATTCCCCTCGCCATGATCGTGGCGACATTCGGCTCGGTGCCCGCCGGGTTTGATGCCTCGTCGCTGACGCTGGAGGGCGCGATTGAAAACCTCATCCCCGTCACCCTCGGCAACATCGTTGGGGGGAGCGTGTTCGTGGGCCTAGTCTACTACGCGATCTACCACAAGGCGCGCGGCGTCGTTGCGCCCGGCACGACGCCGGCCCGCTGATGAACTCGGGTCGGCGTCAACGAACGACTGTCCTATCCTCCGCGCCCTCCGGGCCTGTACGCTAACGACCGGATCAGGTCGCTCAGGAGACGCTGCCATGTGCCTCGCCATTCCAGCCGAAATCGTCGAACTCCTAGACGACAACATGGCGCGCATCAGCATCGACGGCGTCGGAAAGGTCGTTTCCGTGATGCTAGTCGATGGTCTCAAGGTCGGAGACTACGTGATCATCCACGTCGGTTTCGCGCTGAGCAAAATCGACCCGCAAGAGGCTCGCCGAACGCTTGACCTGTTCGCCGAGATCGGGGTGAATGCCGCGGAGCTCGTGTGATGAAATACGTCGACGAGTATCGCGACGGCCGTATCGCGCGGACTCTCGGCGCGACGATCGCGCGCACGGTAAGATTAGACCGGGACTACCGGTTCATGGAGTTCTGCGGGGGTCACACGCACGCGATCTCACGCTACGGAATCGAAGATCTGCTGCCCGCGAACGTGCGCATGATCCACGGTCCGGGCTGTCCCGTCTGTGTGTTGCCGATTGGCCGGATCGATGCCGCGATCCGGCTTAGCAAACGTCCCGAGATCACCCTTTGCACCTACGGTGACGTGATGCGCGTTCCAGGGTCGAGGGAGACATCACTCTTCAAAGCCAAGGCTGCTGGAGCCGATATCCGCATGGTCTATTCGACGCTAGACGCCATCCGCATCGCTGAAAGCGAACCGAGTCGCGAAGTCGTCTTCTTTGCGGTCGGTTTCGAGACGACGACGCCGCCAACAGCGTTGGCGATCCGACTTGCCCTCAGGAAGAAGCTGACCAACTTCAGTGTGTTCTGTAATCATGTCCTTACGCCTCCGGCAATTCTGGCTGTGCTTACGAGCGCGGATATGCCTGAATTTGGCGGCGTGAAGGTCGACGGTTTTATCGGCCCATCGCATGTGAGCACCGTCATCGGTACGGAACCTTTCGCTCCATTCGCCGAGGCGTTCGAAAAGCCGGTTGTCGTCGCGGGCTTCGAGCCGCTCGACGTCATGCAGGCGATTCTACTGCTGGTTCGGCAGATCAACGATGGGCGGCACGAAGTCGAAAACCAGTACACGCGCGCCGTCACGCGCGCCGGCAACTGCAAGGCTCAGGCCGAGATGGCCGATATATTCGAGCTACGCGAAAGCTTCGAATGGCGCGGTCTCGGCCTCGTACCGAGAAGCGGACTGAGGTTGAAGGAGGCCTACGCCGCCTGCGACGCCGAGCGGCGTTTCAATGTGCAGGACGTGCCGGGGCGCGACAACCCGGCCTGCGAATGCGGCGCGATCCTTCGCGGCGTCAAGAACCCGATCGACTGCAAACTATTCGGAACGATTTGCACTCCGGACGCCCCGATGGGCTCATGCATGGTATCTTCGGAGGGTGCCTGTGCCGCCCATTGGACCTACGGGCGTTTCCGTGACCTTGCCCGCAGGGCTTCATGAGCGCGAAAACCTATTCGCGTCGACTCGACCTCAAGCACGGTCTTATCGATCTCTCGCATGGGTCCGGCGGCCGCGCGATGTCGCAACTGATCAGCGAGGTCTTTCATAAGGCGTTCGACAACGAATGGCTGAAGCGCGGCGACGACCAGGCGGCCTTCGACATCGCAGCGGGCCGGATGGTCATGGCCACCGACGGTTACGTTGTCTCCCCATTGTTCTTCCCGGGCGGAGACATCGGTTCGCTCGCCGTCCACGGCACGATCAACGATGTCGCGGTCGCCGGCGCGCGACCACTCTACATGGCGGCAAGCTTCATCATTGAGGAAGGCTTTCCGCTCGTCGACCTGAAACGCATTGCCGATAGCATGGGGAGCGCGGCTCGCGCTGCCGGCGTCCCGATCGTCACTGGGGACACCAAGGTGGTGGAGCGCGGGAAGGCCGATGGCGTCTTCATTTCGACCACGGGTGTGGGAATCGTGCCTGAAGGCCTCAATCTCTCCGCCGACAAGGCGCGGCCTGGTGATCGCGTGATCCTTTCGGGGTCGATCGGCGACCACGGCGTCGCCATCATGTCGAAGCGCGAGAATATGACCTTCGATACGAATCTCGTTTCCGACTCGGCGGCCCTGCATGGCCTTGTCGCAACGATGGTCGGCGCGGCCCGCGACGCGCTTAGAGTCATGCGTGATCCCACCCGCGGCGGGGTCGCCGCAACGCTCAATGAACTCGCCCAGCAATCAGGCGTCGGCTTTTGCCTCGAGGAGAGCGCAATCCGGGTAAAACCGCAGGTCGCGGCCGCCTGTGAACTGCTGGGCCTGGATCCCCTTTATGTTGCCAATGAGGGCAAGCTCGTCGCCATCGTCGCGCCAGAGGCCGCAGAGTCTTTGGTCGCGGCAATGCGCGCACATCCGCTCGGACTCGAGGCGGCGATTGTTGGCGTAGTGTTAGCGGACGATCATCACTTCGTACAGATGACGACCGAATTCGGCGGCGGCCGGATTATCGACTGGTTGTCGGGCGAGCAGCTTCCACGCATCTGCTGAGCGTCGAGGCGCCAGGCGCGCGAAGCAGTTTTCAAGCGCGCTCCTGCGCAAAGTCTGCGAAGTCCAGATGGTCCCAGGAAGATCAGAGTCTCCTTGGGTTGCGCTAAGCCATGCCATGCGCCGCCCCCGCCTCTTTTTGTATTGCTCGCTTAAGGCTGTGGCGTAGCTTGGCCGGGCCTTATCCACGACAGTTCGCCCGCGTCCGGCGCGATTTCATCCGCTTCGTGCTTCCGCTGGTCTTCGGGCGTCGCGCGCGCAACGCCGGATAGGCCGCGCTCGCCGGGCAACAAGTTCTCAAGTTTGTGAATCGCCCTATTGCCTCCTGCGAAGCCCTGTAGATCGGACTCCCAATTTGCGATTCACGGTTCGCGCAGATAATGGCGTTCCAACACGCCGTAGCGCCTGAACCGCCGCCAGTCCGCTTCCGGCAACAACCGCACAGCATTATATTTATCAGCGGAAATGGCATGTGTCGCGGACTCCGCCAGGAGACCAGCTCCCGCTTCAACGCCCTGTTCACCCTTTACATTCGGTCCACGCGTCTCAGCGGCACAACCACATCTGCGGCGCCCTTGTCCGACTCTCCCATTGCGGTGATCAACATGCCGCCGATTTGCTCCGAGGCCCGGCGCAGTGGGTCTGCGTCAAGATGAGCGTAGCGGGCGACTGTCGTCGCTTGCGCGTGGCCAAGCAATTTACCGATAATCGGCAGCCCAAGCCCAGCGCCGGCGCCAAAGCTGGCGTATGTGTGCCGCAGGTCGTGGAGGCGCACGCCGATCAGGCCAGCGCGCTTTGCGACGAGAATCCAAGGACGATGGAGGTCAGCGCGTGGAGTTTCGCGATCGGCGCCGCTGCTTTGGCCGGCGATGACGTAGACGCCCATCCGCGGCAAGTCCGCCAGCACCTTCATAGCTGGTGCGTTGAGCACAATGGTTTTGCGGCCAGTCTTGCTGTCCGGCAGCAGTAACAAACCCCGCTCGATATCGACATAATCCCACTTAAGCTCGAGGATTTCGCGTAGACGGGCGCCGGTGAGGATAAGGAGCCGGAGAGCAGCCGCGGCGTGCGGACCAATGTTGGTCACGCGATTCTTCTTCGGAACGTGCTTGGCCGTTGGCTTCGTAGCGTCGATTTGCCATGGGATCCCTGTGGTTTCCGCCTCGCGGACGGCGTCGCCGAGACGCGCAAGCTCTTCTGATGTGAGGAAGCGCTCGCGGCGCTGCTCGCGGAAGGCCTCGATATGGGCCGCCGGATTGTGCCCGCGTTTCACTGGTCTGCCCCCTGAAAAGTGATCCTCCGTGAAGTATGGGCTTATGAGCCTGATGGAGGACTGCGCAATGCCGAGGAAAAGACACAAGGCGGAAGAGATCGTCGCGAAGCTACGGCAAGTCGAAGTGCTTAGCGCGCAAGGGCGACCGGTCGCGGAGGCGATCCGCTCGATAGGGGTGACGGAAGTTACATACTATCGATGGCGGTCGGAATACGGCGGCCTGAAGGGCGATCAGGTGAAGCGGCTGAAGGAGCTGGAGGCGGAGAATACGCGGCTCCGTCGAGCGGTGTCCGATTTGACGCTTGAGAAGCTGATCCTGAAAGAGGCTGCCTCGGGAAACTTCTGAGCTCCGCGCGTCGTCGCGCCTGCGTGGAGCATGTGATCGCCGAACATGGCGTTTCCGAGCGGTTCGCTTGCCGGGTTCTCGGTCAGCATCGCTCCACGCAGCGCAAGGTTCCGACCAAGCCCGATGACGAAGCGGCATTGACCGCCGACATCACGGCGCTCGCCATCCAGTACGGCCGCTATGGCTACCGCCGCATCACGGCGATGTTGTGGGAGCGAGGCTGGAAGGTCAACGTCAAACGGGTCGAGCGGATCTGGCGACGCGAGGGGCTGAAAGTTCCGGCCAGACAACCCAAGCGCGGGCGTCTCTGGCTCAATGACGGCTCGTGCGTCCGGCTGCGCCCGCAATGCCCCAACCACGTCTGGTCCTATGACTTCGTCGAGGACCGCACTCATGATGGCAGGAAATATCGCATGCTGAATATCATCGACGAATTTACCCGCGAATGCATCGCGATCAGGATTAACCGGCAGCTGAAGGCAGCGGACGTCATCGACGTTCTCTCGGACCTCTTCATCTTGCGAGGGGTTCCGGTCCACATTCGTTCCGACAACGGCCCGGAGTTCATCGCCAAGGCGTTGCGTGACTGGATTGCCGCCGTCGGCGCGAAGACCGCCTACATCATGCCGGGCAGTCCCTGGGAGAACGGCTATTGCGAGAGCTTCAACTCGAAGCTGCGCGACGAGCTTTTGAATGGTGAAATCTTCTACACTCTCAAGGAGGCGAAGGTCGTCATTGAGCGATGGCGACGCCACTACAACACCGTGCGCCCGCACTCATCGCTGGGCTACAAGCCGCCAGCCCCGGAGACCCTGCAATGGCCGGCTTCGCAATCCGGACCAGCTTCGCCCGCCACGCCAGCAATAGCGCCAGGGCCGACAATGCACTAACATTCAAACTGGATCACCCCATGGGGGCAGGCCAATAGATGCATAAGACCTATCAGCGGGTGGTACATGTGAGGGTGTCCTCCCAGAGGACACTCCCATGTACCCCCTCTAGGTTCGCTAATCCCTTACGCGCGCGAAATGATTAGCCACACTAACAAGCGCTAAGCAAAACAGTTTTGCTATGTAAAAAGATTTTGCTTTAGGAATCGGATCCTTCCCCCCCCCAATTTTTCTCTACTTTTTGGCCTCCGCGTTCGGCTTCGAAAGTCCCGTGGCGCGCTTCTCTATACCGCCTGCGGCGGCGCGTCGCGAACAGTGAATTTCTGCCCGGCTCGCTCCTCGCGCCGCTCCGGTCTTCAGGATCCTACCTCGATCGCGCGTTTCTCGAGCCGTCAACGATCGGGTTTTACGGATTCGGCTGACCGCAATGGTTGGGCGCCTCCAAATCCTTCGAAACACAAATCTGCTACGGCGTTTATGGAATCTCATTGCAAAACAGTTTTGCTTGGGCTAGCGCCGCGTTGCGAGACGACGGGCTATCAACATCCACAAAAAGGCCCCGCGCGCGGTGCGCCGCATTATTACGCACCGTTTGACGGACACGGCTCGCTCGAGGGCGAGCTGAAGCGCTACGATCTGCTGTTGGACCGCCGCCGGTGCTCGCTTGCCCATCGAGCATCAGGCGACGCCGAATGTGTTCAGCAATCATTCGGTTGGCGGTTGGCAATCCGAAATGTTGCACTACGATTTCGATGGATGGATTTAAAACAGAAAGATCATTGAGAGGGAAGTGCTTGAGGCCAAGCTAGGCCGTGAACTCATAAATCTGCCGGGTGGACGGCTCGCCGGAGTCCGCTATGCTCCGATAGCGACCAAATTCCGCGGCGCAGCGAAATGACACGATGTGCCAACAGCAGTCATTGGCGAAGCTTGCGATATCGGGATTTTGCGCAAAGGTGCCGAATGAGAACGGTTATAGTGAATGACAAGATGCAAAGGGGATACCGCTATCAACTTACGAAACGGCCAGGCCGCAATTTCGATCCGGAGTTCGGTCCACAGTTAACTCCCAAAGAGATGTTACGACTGGGTGTATTCTGTGGCAAGTACATGACCGACACACGAAAAGAATTCCCCAAGAGTTGGTTCGAAAATGCAAAACTTGCCAGAAATGCCCCCGACCCCTCGCTCAACTACTTCGGCATCGATGCCAGCCAACCATTGTCTGTATGGCGGATGAAGGGATGGATACACCCCGATGATCCACGCGGCTGGTTTCAATGGTACTGTCGATATTATATTGGCCGCCGAATGCCGCAGGAAGACCTTCGACAGATTAGGCGGTGGAAGGCAATGCGAAGACACATCAGACAGATCGAACTTAACTGCGAGCGAGGTGACCAAACCTGCCGCAAACGTCAACGACAGGCCCTGCTTCATTGGGCCTACGACAGTCGGAAATTTTGATTCAATCCGTGCCGGTGATAGCGGCGGTTCGTCAATAAACCCGACTTCCGCTTTGGGTCTTTCGCGATTCGGTCGAGCCAGTAGCAAGTCCGGCTATGTCCGCTATGACGCTGAGCGGAAGTAAATTCAGAGCATTAGCGGCAACGCTATAGGGCCATGGCAGGTTGATGGCGCTGTCTGAGACGTGATTCAAGCTCCGAAACCGGAGCCTCGAATCATGCTCTACGAACTCAGCGATTGTGAATGGACCGCCATCAAGCCGATGCTGCCGAACAAGACGCGCGGCGTCCGGCGTGTTAATGACCGTCGCGTGCTCAATGGCATCTTTTGGGTTCTTCGTTCAGGTGCGCCATGGCGCGACCTGCCCGAGATATACGGTCCTCGCACCACTTGTTACAATCGCTTCGTTCGTTGGCGGCGGGCTGGCGTCTGGGACCGGATCATGGATACGCTCGCCGCCGGTCATGATGCGGCGGTGTAGATGATCGATACTTCCGTCGTGCGCGTGCACCAGCACGGAGCCTGCATCACTGATAACAATCAGCAACATGTAGGCCGGTCGCGAGGCGGTCTGACAAGCAAGATTCACGCGGTCGCGGACACCAACGGGCTGCCTGTCCATCTCGCGCTGACGCCCGGTGAGGCACACGACAATCGGCTGTGTTCGGTTCTTCTCGGCGGGTTGCTTCCACGAACGATGTTGCTCGCGGATCGCGGATACGATGCAGACTGGATCAGGGAGCTTGCTCGCCGGCAAGGAGCATAGGCTAACATCCCGCCGAAACGAAATCGCAAAGACCCGATCTGCTTTAGCCCTTATCTGTATCGCGCCCGAAACCTGATCGAACGGTTCTTCAACAAGATCAAGCAGTGTCGGCGTGTCGCGACCCGATACGACAAACTCGCGACCAACTACCTGGCCTTCATCAAGCTCGCATCAATCCGGATTTGGCTGCGCGCTAATGAGTCCACGCCTTAGTACGACCTCTTAGCGATAGACCGCTGGCCGGCGGCAAGAAATATAAATCCCATTTCGGGATTGACAAAAGATCAATCTGCAGAAGATTCTTCCAGAATGTGGCAGGAGAACCTTAATTCGTGGCGACATAGTGGCAAAAAGCGTGAAAATCCCGTACCTTAAAACGCGCCGCAGCGGCTATTATTGGATTCCCAAACCGGAAATGCAGGCCGAAGGCTTTCTTCAAAAGCCTTTGGGAACGGATCTTGAGAAAGCGCGGCAAGAAGCGCTGCGGCTTTACGAACATTGGTGCCGCTACAAGCGGGGCGAGGATACCGCTCCGAACGTAAAGGTCAGCCGCGACCAAGCGACGGCTGGAAAGCGATATCCGCCCGGATCGATGGGTGAGGCTTTCCAAAAATGGATTTTCACAAAGCAATGGGCGGACCTTTCGCCCAAAACCCGCAATGGTGAATGGTGGCCAGCTTGGCGTTTTAGGATCGAGCCGGTGTTCGGCCGCGCAAATCCCCGCACCATTGGCTTTGACGCCCTCTCCGCGTGGCATCAGGCTATCCTGGAAGACTCCGGGCTCGACACGGCGCACCGCGCGATCAAAATTTGGCGGCGCCTGTGGAAAATCATGGCCGCGATGCAATATTGCGACGCCACAAAGGACCCTTCGCTGGCGATTCGAAATCATGCTCCCAAAGCTAGAAACCAGAGGTTTGTCCACGGCGAGGTTGTTCTCCGGGTCAAACAGGCTTGGCGGTCCGGCTATAAAGGGCTCGCCTGCATCATAGCCATTTGCTGGGATTCCCAGCTTTCTCCCGGCGACGTGCGAAAGCTGCGGAAGCGCCATATGGTCGAATCGGCAGGCGGTCGGTACTTCGATCTGTCGATCGAGGGCCGGTCGAAGACGGGTGTCGCGGTCATGGGAACGATCTCCAAGCGCACCGACAGGCTCGTCTCGGCTTACCTCGCCGAGCGCGGCGTCGAGCTGCTCGACGAAGCGTTCCTGTTCCGCAATCGATCCGGCGCGCCATATCGGGAAGACACCCTCCCCGACGACTTCCGTGCGCTTATGAAAGCATCCTTTGCCGGCGATCTGCGCCAACTTCGCGATCTCCGTCGATCCGGCGCGATGGAGGCCGCCGCCGGCGGCGTCGATTCCAAAGCACTTGCCGACAAAATGGGCAACAGCATCAACACGTCCGATAAGTTGCAAAAAACCTATCAGCCAGTTGATTTGGCGAACGTTCGCCGCGCCGACGCAGCACGAATTGTGGGGCGGAAAGCAGTGCGCGAAGCGAACAAAAAGTGATTAAAAGTGGAAAAGCTTCCGCCAAAAAGTGGAAAAGTAAAATGAGAAAATCGGCTAAGTCATTGATTTTATGGCGACTCCGGCAGGGTTCGAACCTGCGACCTGCCGCTTAGAAGGCGGCTGCTCTATCCAGCTGAGCTACGGAGTCAAGCCGGCCTTTGCCTCGAATTCAATGAGTCCATTGGCCGAGCCGGGTAGATTTGAAATTATCCGAATATGAAAGGATTTTACGGGGATCGGATTTCGGCTCCTCGACGCGATAGGCGAGGCGATTCTTTTGCGCGTAGGCGATCGCTTCTTCCTTGTCGCCGAAACGCAACCGCACCTGGCTCTTCATATCGCCTGAACTCGTCCAACCCATCAGCGGATCGATCTGGCGCGCCGATTCCGGCTCGAATTCCAGCACCCATTGCTTGGTTCGCGCGTTTCCCGACTGGGTCGCTGTTTTGGCGGGACGGTAAATGCGTGCGGTCATATCGAGCGTTCCCACTTCAGAACATTTTAGGCGTCTATGCGGCTGCCTCAAGCGGCGCTGATCCTAAACGCAACGGCACGGTTCCATAGTGGTCGGGGCAGCAGGATTCGAACCTGCGACCTGAAGTTCCCAAAACTTCCGCGCTACCAGACTGCGCTATACCCCGCATCGAAAGCCCTTCGGCACCATCGCGCTTCTCGCTATCACGCGGCTCTACTGCGAACAAGTTTTACGCGCGGCTGTGGAGAACTTCGCAATCATTTGCCAAAAAGCGGATGCCGCACGCTATCGCCGATCTTCAAGCCGATTCTGGCGGCGGAGCCGGCGTTGACCTCAAGAACGCTATAGACCGGCCCCCCGGAAGGAATAATCGCCCGCGACAAAGGTTCGGTGTTTTCCGCTAGCGCCACTACCTTGCCCGTCTTGGAGATGAAAACCATGTCGAGCGGCAAAAATGTATTTTTCATCCACATTGCAACTGGCTGCTCGACCTGAAAATCAAACAGCATGCCTTGATCCGCCGGCAGGCTCCTGCGGAACATGAGGCCCCGCTCGCGCTGAGCCTGCGTGCGCATGACTTCGACAGAAAATTGATGCGCCCCGCTCGATGTGACGATTTCGAGCTTCTCCAGCGCCGCCCGCGCATCTTCCGCCTCAACGCGCCCAGCCAAAGCCGAGAAAATCGCCAGCAACGCCAACAGAATGGTCCGAAAAGAAGACCGCGCAGGAGCGCCGCGGCCGCTCCCCAAGGTCAATTGTTTTTTCAAATATCTACCCTCGCGAACTCGGCCCTAGCAGGTTTTGCGTTTTTGAAGGGGCCAGGTCAATGCGACAGAGACGGCGCGGCGTTCAGCGGCCGCACTTCCGCCGCCATCAATCCCTTCGGACCGTCGCCGAAACGCACGAGGAGGCTTTCGCCCGGATGTAAATCCGCAATGCCATAATGGCGCAAGGTTTCCATGTGTATAAAAATATCTGTGGTCCCATCGCCGCGGGTGACAAATCCGAACCCCCGCACGCGATTAAACCATTTGACCACGACGATTTCGAAGCCGCTCGTCGGCGTCACCTTGACGTGGGTGCGCGGTTGGCTTTCTGAAGGATGCGCCAACGATCGATCCATTGAAACGATTTTTAGCACCTGAAGTCCCTTTGCGCGGCGAACCGCCTCACAAACAATCGCGGCTCCTTCGGCGGCATTAGCAAAGCCGTCCCGGTGCAAGGTCGTGATGTGCAAAAGGACGTCGGGACCGCCATTATCCGGGGCGATGAAGCCATAGCCCTTGACCACGTCGAACCATTTGATCCGGCCGGAAATCTCGAAAAGATCGTGCGGTTCGAAGGGAGCAGCCTTGGCGTCCAAATCGAACAGAAATGAGCCCGGATTTTTGGCGGAGCATTTTTCGTCCAAGGAGCAATCTCCCAAGAATGCGCTGGCGCGGCGTCGAAAATTGCGCGGCGCAGCCGAATCATCCGCCGGCAAACCTCAACTCTCCGCAGGATATCATCGCCCCGCCATAGCGACAGCCGGAAAGCGCAGGAAGGTGTGGATGACTTAAAAAAGCTCGAGCGGGATTTTTGGAAACGATGGCGCATGCCGCGTCAAAGCGAAGGGAACGCGACCCGGAACAGAGCTTCAAGTCAAATTGATCGCGCGCCGCATCTTTCTGTTTCAACGCATGATCGCAAAAAGGCTGCGCTTTTTCTTTCGGGATTGGTGTTCTAATACGAATCTTAACAAAAATTGAACCAGACTCAAGTTGAGCTAGGTGGACACAAGACCAGCAAACATAGTATCAGCGCGCTCCGCTCACTAATTTGGAACAGGGCTGCAGCCGCATATGGCCAGAAGGTTTTCCATCCCGCTGCGCGCCGCGGCGATCCCTATTTTGATCGCCCTCATCGCGCTGATGGAGGTGAAACATCTTGGCCAATTCTATCGGCTGTTCACGTTCATCTTTGTCTTCTTGCTGCTTGTCGACATCGCTTCGCTTACGCGCGGCAAAGCCCGCGATTTTCAGATCGTTCTCGCCTCAATTGTCTTAGGCCTTTGCATCCTTGAAGCGACTGCGGATATCTTGGCCGCCAAGACTTGGCTCCAGGTGACCCCCGGCGAGTCGGTTCGCCAACCGATCATGGGGTGGGGGCCAGAGCATGCCGGACGCTTTCATGCCGACAAGCGCTATTCGGAAGCCGGCCCCTCCATCTATGGCGCCGATTACACGATCGATTCGGATCTGCTGCGGCAAACTCATTCAATCGAAAGCGGTCCGGCGATCGTATTTTTCGGCGATTCCTACACATTCGGCGATGGCGTCAATGACGCCGACGCGCTGCCGCAGATGTTGGCCGATTCGCTCGACCCCAAGCAGCGCGTCGTCAATCTCGCCTTCACCGGTTACGGACCGCAGCAATTCCTGCGGGAGATGGAGGTTGGCCGTTTCGATTCCGTCATCGGGCCTCATCCCAAACTATTTATCTTCATGACGGCTGTCTGGCATGCCGAGCGCACCGCCTGCAAAGCCTATTGGACGCCACATGCGCCGCGTTATGCCCTGGAGAACGGCAAAGTCGTCTTCAAGGGAGCTTGCAATGAAGGAGCCAGCCGACTGGCGCGGGAGTTTCTTCAGAACACAGCGGCTTATCGCATGTTTATCGAGCCCTATCGCACCGCCATCAATCATGAGGACGTAGAGCTCTATATACGGATCTTGGAGGCGGCGGTGAGGCTCGCCAAGGAAAAATACGGGGTCGCAACGCTTGTCCCATATCTGCGAGTATCGAAGGATTATCTGAGCACGACGGGATTCACCAATGAGGAAGTCATCGAGCGCCTGCAAAATGCAGGGGCGATCGTCATTGATGCGTCTCTTCTCGACGAGCAAGCCGGCGGGGCGGTCATCAGCATCCCCGGGGACGGCCATCCAACGCCTCTCGCCAATCGTCTCAGGACATCGATGCTCAAAACCTATATTGAACAGCGCTTAGCCGACGTTTCGCTTTCAGGATCTGGACTGCGGCAGCAAAATTAGATCATCCTAAAATCATGAGCGAATCAGGATCCTTCGCCTATGGATAAGCGGCTCTTCACCAAGCTAAGGTTCGCCGCGCTGCCTATTTTGGTCGGCCTTATAACGCTGATGGAATTGAAGCATCCTCTCCCGCTATTTCGGCTGCTGACCTTCATCTTCGTGTTTTTGCTGCTCGCCGACCTCGCCTTCATTTTGCGCGGCAAATCGCGCGATCTCCTGCTGATCCTCGCCTCGTTCGCCTTCGGGATCTGCGTCATCGAGGCCGGGGCCAACGCCTTGGAGCCGAAGTCATCGATCAACATGACGCAAGGCTGGTCGGTGCGCCAGCCGATCATGGGATGGGGGCCGGACCGTCCAGGACGTTTCCATGCGGAGAAACGGGACCCGACCATCGGGGCGACTATCTATACCGCCGACTATACGATTGATTCGAATCTGCTGCGTGAGACTCACTCGATTCAAACTGGTCCGGCGATCGTTTTTTTTGGTGATTCCTACACGTTCGGAGACGGCGTGTCGGACTCCGAAACGATGCCGCAGGTTCTAGCCGACACGCTGGAGCCGAAGCTACGCGTCGTCAACCTTGCATTCACGGGCTATGGACCGCAGCAATTCCTGCGCGAAATGGAGACAAGCCGCTTCGACGCCCTCATCGGTACGGATCCGAAGCTTTTCATTTTCATGACGGCTCCCTGGCATGCCGAGCGGACCGCATGCAAAGCCTATTGGACGCCCTTTGCGCCGCGCTACGCGCTTGTGAACGGAGAGGTCGCATATCAAGGCGCTTGCAACGAAGGAGCGAGCCTATGGTTGCGGCAATGGCTCGAGAACACGGCGGCTTATCGCGTCTTTATTGAGCCCTATCGCCATGAGGTTAATCGCAATGACGTCGATCTTTATGTCCGCATCCTGGAGGCGGCGGTGAGACTGGCGAAAGATAAATACGGCGTAACAACGCTCATTCCTTACATTCGCACGCCGCCAGAATATCTGCGCGCTTCAGGCATCAGCAATGAAGCCATTATGGATCGCCTGAAAAATAGCGGCGCCGCGGTCATCGACGTTTCTCTCCAGGCGGAGGAAGCCGATGGCGCTACGATCAGCATCAAGGGCGACGGCCACCCGACGCCCCTCGCCCATCGCCTCCGGGCGTCAATGCTCAAAAAATATATCGAGCAGCCCTTGTCCGGTCCTCTCCTTTCGGGACTGAAGTGACGTTTTCCGTTCGTCCGCATCGCTCGCACACAGCACGGTTCCTTTTGTCATGGTCATAAGGCTTCCCCGCAGGCGTCAGTTTGTGGCAGCTCCTGTTCTGGTGGGGCTGATCATTTTGAACGAGTTGGCCGGCGCCTTTCATGGGTTTCGGCTGCTTTCATTCGTTCTTTTATTCCTCCTCGTCGCCAACATCGCTTCGCTGACGCGCGGCGCGGCGCGCGACGGCGTGATGGTCTTGGCGTCGCTCGTCTTCGGACTTTGCCTGGTGGAAGCTGCGGCAAATATTCTGGAGCCCAGAACATGGATCTCGATCGACAGAGGCTTGTACGGAAAGCAGCCAATCATCGGCGCCGGACCAAACCATCCGGGGGTATTCCATGACGAGAAGAGAGACCCAAAGACCGGAGCGACGATCTACAGCGCGAACTACACCATAAATTCCAATTTTCTGCGCGCGATGCACTCCAGCGACAGAGAGCCGACGATCGTCTTTTTCGGAGATTCCATGACGTTTGGGGTTGGAGTTGCGGACGCTGATACGATGCCGCAACTTTTCGCCGATTCGCTCGACCCGAAGCAGCGCGTTCTGAACGTCGCCTTTGGCGGCCATGGTCCCCAGCACTTTTTGCGAGAACTCGAATCCGGCATTTACGATCCGCTGATTGGTTCGCGCGCGCGCGTGTTCATTTATATGACGGCGCCCTGGCACGCCGAGCGTATGACCTGCAGACCGATCTGGGTGTCGACCGGGCCGCGCTATGTGCTCGAAAATGGCGAGGTCGCATTCAAAGGGCCTTGTTATGAAGGCGTCGCTCTTTGGTGGCGCGGATGGCTCGAGAATGCGGCGTTCTATCGACGGTTCGTCGCGCCCATTGGCCAAGGCGTGAGCCATGACGATATCGAACTGTATATCAAGACCTTGGCGGCGTCCGTGAAGCTCGGCAAGGAGAAGTACGGCGTCCCGACGATCATCCCTTACATTCGAGCATGGGGCAGTTACCTGACTGCAACCGGCTTCACCGATGACATCATTATCAAACGCCTGCAGGACTCCGGCGCCATCGTGCTCGATATGTCGCTCAGGAAAGAAGAAGCCGAAGGGGCCAAGCTCAGCATCGTCGGCGATGGTCATCCAACGCCCTTGGCTAACCGCATGAGGGCCGAGATGCTCAAAAATTACATCGAGCAGCACATACCAGGGGTATTGCTGTCCAAACTGGAATGATGCGCGATGGACAAGTCGTCAAATGCCTGACTCAAAATCGAATATAGCAATGCCGAAAATGCCTTCAACCGCGCTCCGCTTCGCGGCGATGCCGATTATAATCGGCCTGATCGCATGGATCGAGACGAGGCAGCCGTTCACATTCTTTCGGCTCGTCAGCCTCATTCTGGCTTTTTTTCTTCTCGCCGATGTCGCCTCGCTCATGCGCGGCAAATCGCGAGACTTGGCGCTTGCGCTCGCCTCCCTCGTTTTCGGTCTCTCTCTCATCGAAGGCGCCGCAACGGCCTTGGAGGTCAAACAAATGCTGGTCGTGACCCCAGGTTGGTCGGTTTTCCAACCGATCACCGGATGGGGAGCCGAACACCCAGGACGCTACCATGCTGTGAGGACCGATCCGAAGACCGGCGCGACGATCTACAGCGCCGATTACACAATCGATTCAAATTTGCTGCGGCAGACGAACTCGGCCAAGACCGGTCCTGCGATTGTTTTTTTTGGCGATTCTTTTACTTTTGGTTTTGGCGTGAACGACGCCGATACGCTGCCGCAGTTGTTCGCCGATTCGCTGGATCGCAAGCAGCGCGTTCTCAACCTCGGCGTCGGCGGCTTTGGACCGCAGCAGTTTCTGCGCGAAATGCAGACGGGTCTCTATGATTCCGTCATCGGCCCGCAACCGAAGCTATTTATTTTCATGACGGCCGTCTGGCATGCGGAACGCACCGCTTGCAAATATTCCTGGGGAGCCCATGCGCCGCTCTATGCAGTTGAGAACGACCAACTCGTATTCAAGGGTGCCTGCTACGAAGGGCTAGGGCTTTGGGCGCAACAATTTTTATGGAATAGCGCGTCGTATCGCTTATTCGTCGAGCCGTTTCGTCAAAAAATGAGCCATGACGATATCGAGCTCTACATCCGAATCGTATTAGCCGCGGTGAAACTCGCCAAGGAAAAATACGGAGTTCCGACGCTGATCCCTTACATCCCGGAGAAAGAAGACTATTTCGCCGGGACAGGTTTCAGCGATGAGGCAATCATTCAGCGGCTGACGGATGGCGGGGCCATCGTCATCGATGTCTCCATCGACCAAAAGGCGGGCAATGAGAGCCCGCTCAAAATTCCGGGCGATGGTCACCCGACGCCGCTCGCCAATCGCATCAGGGCCGGAATGCTCAAGACCTTCATCCAACAGCACATCTCAGACGTTCTGCTGTCAAAGCTGGAGTAAACCAATCTGAATATTTTTGCCTCGCCGCGCAGTCCAAAGTTCGACCCGGCTGCGGCCAGCAAGCTCGGCTTTTGGATTCGTCTCGCCGCGATTCCAATTCTGGTTTGCTTGATCATATCGGTGGAGAAAGCGCGGTCTCTTGGCCTGTTCCGATTGATCACTTTCTCCCTGTTTTTTTTGCTTGTCGTCGATCTGGCGTCCTTGGCGCGCGGCATCGCACGGGATTGTCTGCTGATCTTCGCGTCGCTGACCTTCGGCCTCTGCCTGATCGAGGCTGCGGCAGCGCTATGGGAGCCAACGCAACAGATCGTCTCGACGCAAGGGTGGTCGGTTTATCGGCCTATCATTGGTTGGGGCCCCGAGCGCGCAGGCCGCTATAGTTCCAAAAAAACCGATCCGCACACTGGCGCGACAATCTACAGCGCCGACTATACCATCGACCAAAACTTGCTTCGGCAAACGGATTCGAGCCAGACCGATTCGACAATCGCCTTCTTCGGCGACTCCATCACCTTCGGTGTCGGCCTGAACGACGCCGACACGCTGCCGCAACTCTTCGCCGATTCGCTACGCGCCAAGGAGCGCGTGATCAATCTCGCCTTCTCCGGTTATGGTCCGCAGCATTTTTTGCGTGAAATGCAAACAGGCCTCTATGACGCCGCCATTGGTCCACAGCCAAAACTCTTTATTTTCCTTACTTCTCCGTGGCATGCTGAGCGAACTTCGTGCAAGGCCTCATGGGTTTTAAGCGCGCCGCGCTATGCGCTCGAGAATGGCGAGGTCGCATTCAAAGGGCCTTGTTTTGAAGGAGCCGCCCTGCAGCTAAGGGAATTCTTGTGGAACTCCGCCGCTTATCGCGCGATCCTAGACCCTTACCGTCAAAAAGTCAGTCACGACGAGATCGACGTTTATCTTCGAATCTTATTAGCAGCCGTGACCTTGGCCAAAGAAAAATATGGCGTCCCGACGCTGATTCCTTTTATTCAGGCTCCTGAAGGCTACCTGCGCGGGACAGGCTTCAGCAATGACTCGATCATCGAACGTCTGCGCGAGGGCGGAGCCGACGTCATTGATGTGTCTTTGCTCAAAGAACAGGCCGATGGCGCGACGATCAGCATTCCGGGCGACGGCCATCCAACGCCTTTAGCCAATCATCTCAGGGCCTTGATGCTGAAACATTATATAGAACAGCACATGTCCGGGGCGCTGTTGTCACAACTCGACTAGAGCCGACAAACCCGAGCCCCTTATGCTGATAAGCGCATCGATCTCGGCTAACGCCGGGATCGAAAGTCCAAGTCAGGCAGCCTGAACTTCAGCGCGAGAGATGAACTCCCAAAAATGCGTCAGTCGAGTTCGAAGGCGTTCTTATAGTCGAGCTTCAATTCAGGGTTTTGCTGATCCTTATGAAGTATGCAGTTCCCGACCGCGAGAAACTCTATTTCGCTGCCCATGAAACAGCGGAAGGCGTCCTCGGGCGTATTGACGATCGGCTCGCCGCGGACGTTAAAGCTCGTATTGATGAGCACAGGACATCCGGTCAGGTCCTCGAAGCGACTGATTAGCGCGTGGTAGCGCGGATTAGTCTCCTTGTGGACGGTCTGCACGCGCGCCGAATAATCGACATGGGTGACCGCCGGAATGTCGGAGCGCAGCACATTCAGCTTATCGATGCCAAAAAGCGCCTGCTCGTCGTCAGACATTTTGCGGCATCGATCGGAGTCTACCGGAGCCACAAGCAGCATATAGGGCGAATCCGCATCGAGTTCGAACCAGTCCACGACGCGCTCACGCAGCACAGACGGCGCGAAGGGACGAAAACTCTCGCGGTACTTCACTTTAAGATTGAGCGCTTTCTGCATGGTCGGCGAGCGCGGATCGCCAAGGATCGAGCGATTGCCCAGCGAGCGCGGGCCGAACTCCATCCGCCCTTGGTGCCAGCCGACCGCCTGCCCGCCGACCAGCGCGGCCGCAGTCTCCTCAATCAATTGCTCGTCGTCGACGACGCTGAAAATCGCGCCGGCAGCCTTCAACCTCTGTTCAATATCGCTCTGGGCGTAGCTTGGGCCTAGATAGGCTCCCTGCATCGAGTCGGGTTGTTTGACGCTTTTGACCGCGCGCCCGCTGTTCTCGCTATAATAGACCGCCAGAGCTGCGCCAAGCGCCCCTCCCGCATCGCCGGCCGCTGGCTGGATGAAAATTTTGTCGAACCGTCCGTCGCGCAAGACTTTGCCATTGGCAACACAATTCAGCGCCACCCCTCCGGCGAGGCAGAGATTGCGCAGACCCGTTTCCGCCGCAAGCGATCGGGTCAAGCGCAGCACCACTTCTTCCGTCACGGCCTGGACGGAGGCCGCGAGATCCATGTGGCGCTGGTCAAGCGGCTCACCCGCAAGACGCGGTGCCCCGCCAAAAAGCGCGTCAAACCGCTTATTGGTCATGGTGAGGCCGGTCGAATAGCCAAAATAATCCTGGTTCAGCCTGAATGAACCATCCGGCTTGACGTCGATCAAATGCTCGAGGATGGCTTTTGCATATTTGGGTTCGCCATACGGCGCGAGACCCATCACCTTATACTCGCCAGAATTGACCTTGAACCCGGTGTAATAGGTGAACGCCGAATAGAGCAATCCGAGGGAATGGGGAAAGTGAACTTCCTTGGTGATGCGCAGCGCATCGCCCTCCCCGATCGCCGCCGAGGTCGTCGCCCACTCGCCAACGCCATCCATCGTCAAAACCAGGGCCGACTGAAATGGCGACGGATAATAGGCCGAAGCCGCATGCGAAAAATGATGTTCGCTGAAGCGCAACTTTGCCTTGTCGCCGAGCGCCGGATCGATGCCTTTGAGTTCGCGCAAGAGTAGATCGCGCTGAAACAGCTTCTCTCCGATCCATAGCGGCATCGATTTGCGGAAAGACGCAAAACCATCCGGCGCGAAGGCCAGATACGTCTCGATGAGCCGCTCGAATTTCAGAAAGGGCTTTTCGTAAAAAACCACCCGATCAACCGAACCCGCGTCAACTTTTGCCTCTTTGAGGCAATAGGCAACGGCGTTGGCCGGGAAGCCGGGATCATGTTTTTTGCGCGTGAATCGCTCTTCCTGAACCGCTGCGATGATCTCGCCATCGCGGATCAGGGCCGCTGCGCTGTCGTGATAAAAGGCCGAAATGCCAAGGACCAGCATCGCGAACCGATCAAAACAGCGTATAGATGAAAGGGGCCACGACTGAGCCTTGGCTCAGCACGAACAAGCCGCCGAAAATCAGGAAGAGAACCAGCAGGGGCAGCAGCCAGAATTTCTTTCTCGCGCCCAAAAATTCTAAAAGCTCGGCAAAAATCGACATTTATTGACCTCAAAACTGTTTCGTCAGTGCGCCTTGCCCAGGGCTCAGCGGTTGACGTTCGATCCAATAGGTCTTGGCTTCGGGCTCCATCTTCAGGCGCAGCAGATCGGCGCCCTTCTTGCGCAGATACCAGCCAAGCGGCGTAACCGCGACAAAAAACATGAGCCCCATAATGACCGGATTGACGATTCGGTTCAAAAGCAAGCCCAGCTTGAACCAGGCGCGATTGAGTGGCGTCAGCCAATCAGGCTTAAGCCAGCCAGACGCCGCGAGCGCAACGCCGAGCGCGAGAAGGACCCATTTCGGCGAATTCCCATGCACCACAGGCCAGACCCCTAAAAGCGCAAATATAGCGCCAAGAGTGAGGCCGAATTTCCGATTTGAGCCGAGTACGACCTTACGGAAGCTCGAAACGTTTTCATGTGTTTGCATTACGGTCCAGTCGGTTTGCTTTGCGGCCTTAAATCGAAGAGCCAATAGCGGCTAAAGGCTGGGTCTTTCCCCGCCACGCGAGGGAACGAGGATCAATGTGCGGCCGGCTCTCCAGATCTTTCCACGAAGGCAGCTTCGTCCCCCAATCCGCAGGCCTGCGCGACGCCTTTTTGACGTATCCGCGAGGTCGGAACAAGCGCGGCTGGGGAAGCTCCCGAAGGAAGATCGATTGTACTCTCGCGCCTGCAAAGTCAAGAAGCCACTCAACCAAGCTGGCGTCTGAATCGACCGCAAGTTTCTTATGGCTCGGTTCAAGAAGCCCTCGGGAACCGCGGCCTGCGAATCACTCCATGGCTACGTCCCTGTCTCGTCGCCAAGATCTCGATTTCCAAAGCTCGCCACAACTTAAAGGCTAACATTCGCCGCTTTGCTCATCTATTTGACTACAATCATTTGATTGGCATTCCACCGCGTCCGACCGAACTGGCTGATGGAAACAGCTGTACGCTTCGACGCGTAGAAAATGAGTGGTTTAAGATGAAAAGCCTACAAAAATAATGGACATTTGCGACAAGCCTTAATATTTGCTGATAAAGGGATAAAAATGCGCTGCGCGCCTGATTTGGATAGCGCCGCAGAAATCCCATCGGAGTTCGGATGCTTACCAAAAAAGGTAAATATGGTCTGAAGGCCATGGTTCATCTGGCCGGACGTCCCCCGGGGGAAGCGACGCTCGTTACGGATATCGCCGTGTCGAACGAAATCCCCAAGAAGTTCCTTGATACGATCCTGGGCGAACTGCGCAATGCGGGTTTCGTCAATTCGAAAAAAGGAAAGGGCGGCGGCTATACCTTAGCAAGGCCTCCGCGCGACATTCGCATCGGCCACATCGTTCGCGTTCTAGATGGCCCGCTCGCGCCAATCCAGTGCGCGAGCAAGACCTCCTATCGGCGCTGCGACGATTGCCCGGACGAGAAGCACTGCAGCGTTCGACTCATCATGCTCGAAGCGCGCAACGCGATTGCGACCGTCCTCGATAATCGTACGCTCGCAGAGATGCGAGCGTTGAGCGAAAGCGATGAAGCACATTTGATGTACTATATTTGAGGTCTGCAGCGCCCGAGACGGCCGCCGGGTAACGCTCGAGGCGAGGGCTTCAGGCTTGGAGCGCCTGATCGATAGCCGCTGACACAGCCTCTATCGGCGCCATGCCATTCACGGATCTCAATGCGCCTTTCTTGGCGTAATAGGCTGAGACAGCCGCCGTCTGCGAATGATAAGCGTCGAGGCGTTTCTTGAAGGCCTCTGGATTGTCATCCGCGCGGACGACTTCCCCGCTTGCCGTCATATCCTTGGCGCGTTGCTCGATCCGAGCCAGCAGAGCTGCATCATCGACCTTGAGCTCGATCACCGCATCGAGATCCATGTGTTTTGCATGAAGGATCGCGGTCAAAGCTTCGGCTTGTTTAACCGTTCGCGGGAATCCGTCTAAAATAAATCCAGCTTTGGCGTCCGACGCATCGATGCGCTCAGCGATAATCCCGACGACGGTCTCATCTGACACAAGGCCGCCCGCATCCATAACCGCTTTTGCCGTAAGTCCGATCGGCGTCTTCGCCTTTACCGCCGCGCGCAGCATGTCGCCGGTAGATAGTTGAGGAATTTTGTACTTTTCCTGGAGTCGCGTCGATTGCGTGCCTTTTCCAGCCCCGGGCGGTCCAAGAAATACAAGCCTCATCTACGTCTCCCCCTTAATTTGGCTTTTTTGACCAACCCCTCATATTGGTGCGCCTGGAGATGACCCAAGATCTGCGCCACCGTATCCATAGTGACGCTCACAACGATGAGAAGCGATGTCCCGCCAAAATAGAACGGAAGCGCCGCATAAGAAATAAGCATTTCAGGCAAAAGACAAATCAATGCGAGATAGGCGGCTCCGATAACCGTGATCCGCATCAGGATCGAGTCGATATATTGGGCAGTTCGCTCGCCGGGCCGAATGCCGGGAATGAAGCCGCCATGCTTCTTGAGATTGTCCGCGGTCTCGACCGGATTGAACACAATCGCGGTGTAAAAGAATGAGAAAAAGACGATCAGCGACACATAGAAGATCAGATAAAGCGGCCGACCATGACCGAGATATGTCGAGATGATCCCGATGACGCCGCTCTGATTTTGCGAGAAATTGGCGATAGTCGTCGGCAGCAGCAGAAGCGAGGAAGCGAAAATCGGCGGAATGACGCCAGCCGTGTTCAGCTTGAGAGGAAGAAACGACGTCTGCCCCTCATAAACCTTATTGCCCTGTTGCCGTTTTGGGTAAGTGATCAGCAAGCGCCGCTGCGCCCGCTCCATAAAGACGATGAAGGCGATCACGCCGACCGACATGACCAGTACGGCGATAATCAGACCAGTCGAGATAGCGCCTTGCCGACCGAGCTCCAATGTATTGATGATGGCGGCAGGGAAAGCCGCGACAATGCCGGCGAAAATAATCAGCGACGAGCCGTTGCCGATGCCGCGCGACGTAATCTGCTCGCCGAGCCACATCAAAAACATCGTGCCGCCCATCAGCGTCAGCACTGTAGACAGGCGGAAGAAAAATCCCGGTTCTGTCACGACGCCCGCCTGGCTCTCGAGCCCGACCGATATTCCATAAGCCTGGAATGCCGCAAGAACGACCGTCAGATAGCGGGTGTATTGATTGATGACCTTGCGCCCCGACTCGCCTTCCCTCTTCAACGTTTCCAGCGTCGGAAAGACAGAAGTCAAAAGCTGAATGATGATCGAGGCGGAGATATAAGGCATGATGTTCAGCGCGAAGATGGCCATGCGCTGCACGGCTCCGCCCGAGAACATATTAAATAATTCGAGCACGCCCTGCTTATTGCCGGTGAAATTCGCCTCAAAGGCGGCGGGATCTATGCCCGGCAGCGGGATGTAGGTGCCAAATCGATAAATAATTAGCGCACCGAGCGTAAACCAGATGCGCTTTTTTAGTTCTTCGGCCTTGCCGAACGCGCCCCAGTTTACGTTTGCCGCAAGCTGTTCTGCCGCCGATACCATTCATCGCTCCTCAGGCGCCGCAAGCGCCAGAATGCTTATTTTCAGCCAAAGTCTCGCCCAGCGATTTGCAGGAGCTTGACAAAAAGCCCGCGGACGCCGCGGGCGCTTGTCGGAGCAGCTCAACAACACCCTTATAGGCCAACGGAAAGAGTACTGAAAGGCCGCTTGCCGATCGAACCAATGTTCACAGCTTCTCTTTTGACATTCCTCATTGCGCAACGTCACGCAATGACTGCGAACCGAACGCGCGACAGAAAGCTTTAAACAGCGTCAGCCTCAGGCGCAACCGTCAACAGCCTGATGGAACCGCCGGCCGCCTCGATCGCAGCCACGGCGCTTTTTGACGCTGCGGCGACTTCGAACGTCAGCTTCGCACTGAGCTGGCCGACGCCGAGAATCTTGACGCCGCCGCGCGCTTTTGCGCATACGCCGCTCGCCGTCAGCGCTTCATTGGTAATGACCGCCGCAGCATCAAGCTTGCCGGCGTCCACCGCTTCTTGAATGCGGCCAATATTGACCTGGTTGTAATCGGTCGAAAAAGGATTCCAGAAGCCGCGTTTCGGCAGACGCCGATGCAACGGCATCTGACCGCCTTCAAATCCCTTGATCCGAACGCCGGTTCGCGACTTTTGACCCTTGACCCCGCGTCCGCAGGTCTTGCCCTTGCCGGAGCCAATCCCGCGCCCGACGCGCATACGAACCTTGGATGAACCGGCATTATCGACAATATCATTAAGTTTCATTGTTGTGTCCTCACTCACCGGCGCGCTTACGCGCTCTCGACGATGCGCACGAGATGAGCGACTTTCGCAATCATTCCGCGTATGGCCGGGGTATCATTCAGCGAAGACCGGCGACCGATCTTATTCAGTCCCAGCCCAATCAGAGTAGCGCGTTGCGCCGGCGGCCGGCCAATCGGACTTTTAACCTGTTCTATCGTAAGCTTGGATTGGATGATAGTCATGGAATCCGCTCCCTACCCTTCGCTGACGACTTCGGCTTCGCCGCCTTGGCGACGGGCCTGAAGAGTGGACACTTTGATGCCGCGCCGCGCCGCAACCGACCGCGGAGAATCTTCCTTCTGCAAGGCGTTGAACGTCGCGCGAATCATGTTGTATGGGTTCGACGAACCCTGAGATTTGGCGACGACGTCATGCATGCCGAGCGACTCCAAAATGGCGCGCATCGGACCGCCAGCGATAATGCCGACGCCCGGCGCCGCGGCTCGCAACACCACGCGTCCCGCACCGTGCCGCCCTCTGATGTCGTGGTGCAATGTGCGGCCTTCGCGCAAAGGCACGCGGATCAGCGAGCGTTTCGCCGCCTCGGTCGCCTTGCGGATAGCCTCAGGCACTTCGCGCGCTTTGCCGTGACCAAAGCCAACGCGGCCTTTCTGATCGCCCACGACAACGAGAGCGGCGAAGCCGAACCTGCGACCTCCCTTCACCACTTTGGCGACGCGATTAATATGGACCAAACGGTCCACGAATTCGCTGTCGCGCTCTTCGCGGTCGCGGCCCCGGCCGCCGCCTTCACCTTCACGCGCCATGTTTCTGTTCCATCTTAAATCCAATTTCCATTCCATCCGCTCAGCTCAGCGTCAGAAACTCAGTCCGCCTTCGCGAGCGCCTTCCGCCAGCGCCTTGACGCGGCCATGATACATATAGGCTCCGCGGTCGAACACAACTTCCTTGATGCCAGCCTGCGCCGCTCGCTCTGCTATCAGCTTGCCGACCACTTTGGCCGCTTCGACGTCAGCGCCCGTCTTCAGGCTTTCCCGATTGACTTTCTCAAGCGTTGATGCGGCCGCCAGCGTGCGCCCTGCGGCATCGTCGATAATCTGACAATAAATCTGCTTTGACGAACGGAAAACCGAAAGCCTCGGCTTGCCATAGGCTCGGGCGCGCAGAGAACGCCTAACGCGCGCCTGGCGACGGGCTGTGGCTACATTGTCCTTTGCCATAGGCTTGGCTCCTAATCCTTAATTCAATTACTTCTTCTTGCCTTCCTTGCGGAAGATAAATTCGCCGGCGTATTTGACGCCCTTGCCCTTATAGGGCTCCGGGGGGCGCAGCGCGCGGATTTCAGCGGCTGTCTGCCCGACCTGGCGCTTATCGATCCCGCTCACCGACACTTCTGTGGGCTTGGCAGCGACGATCGCTATTCCCTCCGGAATCGGGAAATTCACGTCATGGCTATAGCCGAGCGACAGCTGCAGATTCTTTCCAGATACGGCCGCCTTGTAGCCGACGCCAGTGATCTCAAGCTTCCGCTCGAAACCCTTCGAAACGCCGATCACGAGATTGTTGACCATAGCGCGCGTCATACCCCATAAGGCTCGCGCCTGCTTGGTGTCGTTCCTTGGGGTCACCGCAATTCCGGTCTCGCCCAACGCAACGCTCACGTCGCTAGGCGCAGTAAACGACAGCGAGCCCTTGCCGCCCTTCACCGAGACTAACTGGCCCTCGACCTTGGCCGTGACGCCGGCCGGAATGACAACCGGCTTCTTTCCGATACGAGACATGATTAAACTTCCTCGGTCTTTCGGTCAGAAGACCTTGCAAAGAACTTCGCCGCCAACATTGGCTTCGCGAGCGGCATGATCAGCCATGACGCCTTTTGGAGTGGAGACGATCGTGATGCCAAGCCCGTTCGCAACGCGCGGCATCGCGTCGACGGCGGCATAAACCCGTCGCCCGGGTTTCGAAACCCGCTGTATCTCCCGAATGACCGGGAAACCGTCGAAGTATTTCAGTTCGATTTCGAACTCGGTCCGGCCATTGCCATATTCCGTAGTCGCATAACCCCGGATATAGCCCTCAGATTGCAGAACATCGAGGACATGGGCCCGAAGCCGCGAACCCGGCGTTTGCACCTTGCCTTTGCGCCGCATCTGCGCATTGCGGATGCGCGTAAGCATATCGCCCAACGGATCGTTGATCGCCATGATCCGTCCCTCCTACCAGCTCGACTTGACAAGACCGGGGATGAGGCCCTGCGAGCCCAATTCCCGCAACGCAATGCGCGACATTTTCATCTTGCGCGTGAAGGCCCGCGGCCGACCCGTGACCTCGCACCGGTTGCGAATGCGTCCGGGAGACGAATTACGCGGCAACTCGGATAATTTGAGCCGAGCCGCAAAACGCTCCTCCACGTTCAAGGTCAAATCGGCGGCAATCGCCTTCAGGCGAGCGCGCCGCGCAGCATATTGCTTGACCAATTTGATCCGGTGCTTGTTTTTCTCGATCGAGCTTGTCTTCGCCATAAACCTCTACCTCTGGTCGCCGCGTCTGAAACGATTCCGTTTCACTGCCGGAACGGGAAGTTAAATGCGCGCAATAGGGCGCGCGCCTCGTCGTCCGATTTTGCCGTGGTGCAAACAATAATATCCATGCCTACGACGCTTTCCGTCTGATCATAGTTGATCTCTGGGAAGATGATATGCTCCTTGATGCCCATCGCGAAATTGCCTCGGCCATCAAAGCTCTTCGGATTCAAACCACGGAAATCCCTGATCCGCGGCAGAGCGATCGTCACGAGACGGTCGAGAAATTCGTACATGCGAGTTGCGCGCAAAGTCACCTTGGCGCCGATCGGCATGTTCTCGCGAACCTTGAATGTCGCGATCGCGTTGCGAGCGCGGGTGATGACAGGCTTTTGGCCCGCGATCAGCCCGAGATCGGCAGCAGCCAACGTCACTTTCTTGGTGTCGTTGACGGCCTCTCCGACGCCCATATTCAGCACGATCTTCTCGATGGTCGGCACTTCAAACAGATTCTTGTAGCCAAACTCTTCGATCAGCTGGGCGCGGATGACCTCTTCATAGTGCTTCTTGAGCCGCGGAGCATAATCTTTCGGCGAACCGAGTTCTCCTGCCGACGCAGTCGCGAACGACGCGCCCTCGCTGCGCGAAGACCCTTCTCCACCAGACTTTTTTGCTTTGGTCGCGGGTTTGGGCGCGCCCTTGCCGTCCTTGGGCCCGGCTCCCTTGCCGCCCTTCCCTGCTTTGGAATCAGCCATCGATCACGTCTCCAGAACGTTTAGCGAAGCGGACCTTACGGCCATCATCGAGAATCTTGAAGCCAACTCGCGTCGGCTGCCCATCCTTGGGATCAGCGACCGCCAAATTGGACAATCGAATCGCCGCCTCTTTCGAGACGATGCCCGCTTCCTGTTGCGGCGTTTGCCGCTGATGCTTCTTCACGAGATTGATCCCGCGAACGATCGCGCGGTCTTCCTTCGGAAGGACCTGCAACACTTCACCCGAACGACCTTTGTCGCGCCCGACCAGCACGACCACTTTGTCGCCTTTCTTGATCTTGGCGGCCATTACAGCACCTCCGGCGCGAGCGAAATGATTTTCATCTGGTTGCGGGCGCGCAATTCACGCGGCACCGGCCCGAAAATGCGGGTGCCGATCGGCTCCGACTGATTATTGATCAAGACCGCAGCATTCGAATCAAAACGGATTACCGAACCATCCGCGCGCTTGATATCCTTGGCGGTGCGAACGACAACCGCCTTCATGACATCGCCTTTCTTGACGCGCCCGCGCGGAATCGCCTCTTTAATCGAGACGACAATGATGTCGCCAACCCCAGCATATCGCCGCTTGGAGCCGCCAAGCACCTTGATGCACATCACGCGGCGCGCGCCGGAATTATCGGCGACCTCGAGGTTGGTCTGCACCTGTATCATCGCATAATACCTTTCTTGCCAGAGCGGTTTCCGAGCGCCGCACCCGCGCTGGACTTCGTCTGAAGGAGGCTCGCCTACTGAGCGTCAAAGAGCAATATTCAACCTCGGGCCGTTCCGGCAGACATCACGATCCACCGCTTCAACTTCGAAATCGGCTTCGTCTCCTCAATGGACACCATATCGCCGACCTTGAAAGCTTTGGTCTCGTCATGCGCGTGATAGTTCTTCGTGCGCCGCACCGTCTTCTTCAAGAGCGGGTGTGTGAAACGGCGCTCCACCTTCACGACAACAGTCTTTTCCTGCTTGTCGCTCACAACGACGCCTTGGAGAATTCGCTTCGGCATAGTCTCTCAAACCTATCTTTCGAACCCTGTGGTCGAACCTTTATTTCACGGACCCTGTGCGCAATTGCGCGGCGATTGTTTTCAATCGAGCAATGTCGCGGCGAACCAACCGCACCCGCGCCGTGTTCTCGAGCTGCCCGGTGGCGCGCTGGAAGCGAAGATTGAACTGCTCTTTCTTGAGGTTCAAAATCTCCTGCTCCATTTGATCGCCAGACATCACCTTAAGGTCGGACAAACGCTGCTTGGCTTTCATGACCGATCCTCTCCTATTCCTGAATGCGCTGCACGAATCGCGTCTTGATCGGCAATTTGGCCGAAGCAAGCAGCAGAGCCTCGCGCGCCAACTCAACGGGCACGCCATCGAGTTCGAACATGATGCGGCCAGGCGCAACGCGAACAATCCACAATTCCGGAGCGCCCTTGCCCTTACCCATACGCACTTCGGTCGGCTTCTTCGACACTGGCACATCTGGGAAAATGCGAATCCAGACGCGACCGGCCCGCTTCATATGACGCGTCATGGCGCGACGAGCGGCCTCGATCTGGCGCGCGGTGATCCGCTCGGGTTCGAGCGCCTTCAGGCCGAATTGCCCGAAGTTCAGTTCGAATCCAGCCTTCGAGGCGCCGTGAATGCGGCCCTTAAAGGCTTTCCGGAATTTGGTGCGCTTGGGTTGCAGCATAATTCAAAAACTCTCAGGTGATTCAATCGCGCTCAGGCGGCATCGCGGTCGCGTCGACGTCTTTCGCCGCCGCCGCCCGAATGATCCTGTTCGCTCATCTTTTTGTCTTGCGCCATCGGATCATGCTCAAGAATCTCGCCCTTGAAGATCCACACCTTGATGCCGCATGTTCCGTACGCCGTATGCGCCGTGGCGGTGCCGTAGTCGATATCCGCACGCAGAGTGTGCAGCGGAACGCGCCCCTCGCGGTACCATTCGACGCGGGCGATCTCCGCGCCGCCAAGACGGCCGCC
Source organism: Methylocella sp. (assembly GCA_037200525.1). NCBI lineage: Bacteria > Pseudomonadati > Pseudomonadota > Alphaproteobacteria > Hyphomicrobiales > Beijerinckiaceae > Methylocella > Methylocella sp. The sequence goes on from JBBCGG010000001.1 coordinate 3,443,118, forward strand.
GCAGTTGATCCGAATGCCCTCTGCTCCAAGCCGCATGGCGGACTGAACGGCCCGCTTCATCGCGCGCCGGAAAGCGACGCGTCGCTCCAGCTGCTGCGCAATCGAATCCGCGACCAGAACCGCATCGATCTCGGGCTTGCGCACCTCGACGATGTTGATCAAAACTTCAGAGTCCGTCATCTTCGCGACAAGCTTGCGAATCTTGTCGATATCGGCGCCTTTTTTGCCGATAACGACGCCAGGACGCGCCGAATGAATCGTCACGCGGCACTTCTTGTGCGGACGTTCAATAATGATCTTCGACACCGCGGCTTGCTTAAGGGTCTTCATCAGCGCCGCGCGGATCGCAATGTCCTCATGCAACAGCTTGCCGTACTCGCCTTTGCCTGCGAACCAACGTGAATCCCAAGTCCGGTTGATGCCGAGCCTAAGGCCGATTGGGTTGACTTTCTGTCCCATCTTCTCTCCTCAGGCCCCTGCTGCAGCGGCGCTGACTTCGCGCAAAACAATCGTCAAATGCGAAAACGGCTTCTGGACGCGGCCAGACCGACCACGCGCATGCGCGCTGAAACGCTTCATCACCAAGCCTCTGCCGACATAAGCCTCGGCGACGACAAGGTCATCGACATCAAGGCTGTGATTGTTTTCAGCATTGGCGATCGCGCTCTCCAACGTCTTTCTCACTTCGAAAGCTATTCGCTTGCGCGAAAACTCGAGATCAGCCAAAGCCTTATCGACCTTCTTGCCGCGAATAAGCTGCGCCAGAAGGTTCAGCTTTTGCGGGCTGATCCGCAACATCCGAGCTACGGCTTTGGCTTCGTTGTCTTTGAGCGCCCGCGGCGTTTTCTCCTTGGACATGATTAGCCTCTCCTGGCTTTCTTGTCGGCCGCGTGGCCATGGAAGGTCCGCGTCGGGGAAAACTCACCGAATTTATGCCCAATCATTTCCTCGGTCACATTCACCGGAATATGCTTGTGGCCATTGTAGACGCCAAACGTCAGCCCAACGAATTGCGGCAAAATAGTAGAGCGCCGGCTCCAGATTTTGATAATTTCGGAACGTCCAGTACTCCGCGAGGCATCTGCTTTCTTCAGCATATAGCCGTCGACGAACGGACCTTTCCAGATCGACCGAGCCATGATCAGCCCTTCTTCTTGCTTTTGTGACGCGAGGTCACGATGAATTTCCCAGTGGTCTTATTCGAGCGCGTCTTCATGCCCTTTGTATGCTTGCCCCATGGCGTCACAGGATGCCGCCCAGCTGAAGTGCGGCCTTCGCCGCCGCCATGCGGGTGGTCGATCGGGTTCATGGAAATGCCGCGGTTGTGCGGCATGCGGCCAAGCCAACGACTACGTCCGGCCTTACCGATGTTCGTATTCATATGATCGGGGTTGGACACTGCGCCGACGGTTGCGAAGCATTGTCCGTGAATTAGCCGCTGCTCCCCGGAGTTAAGGCGAATAACGACATAGCCCTGATCGCGACCGACGACCTGCGCGTAGTTTCCGGCCGTGCGCACCATCGCGCCGCCTTTGCCGATCTTCATTTCGATATTATGCACGATCGTGCCGACCGGCATGTTGGCGAGCGCCATCGCATTGCCAGGCTTCACGTCCGCCTGCATCGACGAGATCACCTCATCTCCAACAGCGAGCCGCTGCGGGGCAATGATGTAAGCCAGCTCATCATCCGCATAACGAATCAGCGCAATGAAAGATGTCCGGTTCGGATCATATTCAATCCGCTCGACCTTCGCCGGAATGTCGAGCTTCCGCCGCTTGAAATCGATAATCCGATAGCTTTGCTTATGACCGCCGCCGTGAAAGCGCACGGTGATCCTGCCAGTGTTGTTGCGCCCGCCCGTCGACGGCTTACCCTCGGTAAGCCGCTTCACCGGCTTACCCTTGTACAGCGCGCTGCGATCGACGATCACGAGCTCGCGAAGGCTCGGCGTGGTCGGTTTGAACGTCTTCAGTGCCATTGCCGCAATCCCTAATTCTCTCAAAGACCAGTCGTGACGTCGATCTTGTGACCATCGGCGAGGGTCACAACCGCTTTTTTCACGTCCGATTGAACGCCGCGCACACCTTTGAAGGTTTTTCTCTTGCCTTTGCGAATCAACGTGTTGACGCCGGCAACCTTGACGTCAAACAGACGCTCCACGGCCGCCTTGATCTCCGCCTTCGTCGAGTTCTTCCGAACTTTGAAGACGACTTGATTTGCTTCCGACGCCAACGTTGCCTTTTCGGTGATCACCGGGGCTATGATGACATCGTAATGATGCGCATTCAGCGCAAGTTTCGATCCGCTCATTTGAAGCGAGCCTCCAGTGCATCGATCGCCGCCCTGGTGAGAACGAGCTTTTTCCGGCGAAGAATGTCGTAAACATTGATGCCCTGCACCGGCAGCACGTCAATTTGCGGAATGTTCCGAGCAGCCAGGCAAAAATTCACTTCCGGCTCCGCGCCGTCGATGATCAGAGCGTTGGTCAGCCCAAGCTTGGCGAAGCTCGCCTTCAGTCCCTTGGTCTTTGCGTCCTCAACCTTCGCATCGGACCAGACGATAATGCCGCCATCCTGAGCCTTGGCCGAAAGCGCATGCTTCAGAGCCAGCGCGCGCACCTTCTTCGGCAGATCATGGGCATGCGAACGCACAAGCGGACCGAAGGCGCGGCCACCGCCGCGAAACTGCGGAACCCGCGCAGAACCATGCCGCGCGTTGCCGGTGCCCTTCTGCTTGTACATTTTCTTGCCGGTTCGCGAAATCTCTCCGCGTCCCTTAACCTTATGCGTGCCGGCGCGCCGCTTTGCGAGCTGATAGCGCACCATGCGCGCAATCAAGTCTTGGCGTGGGGCAAGCCCAAAAATTGCATCGTCGAGTTCGATCGACCCAGTGGCGTCGCCCTCGAGAGAAGTAATATCGATCTTCACGAGCGAGCCTCCGTCCCGGCTTCGGCGACATCGCCAGACTCAACGCTGGGCAAACGATACTTGCCAGGCTTCGGCGCATCTTTCGGCAACGCCTTCTTGACGGCGTCGCAAATGAAGATCCAACCACCCGCAACGCCAGGCACCGCGCCTTCAACCAAAATCAAGCCGCGTTCGATATCGAGTTGAACAACGCGCAGATTTTGCGTCGTCACTCTCGCGGTTCCCATATGCCCGGCCATCTTCTTGTTTTTGAAGACCCTGCCAGGATCCTGCCGGCCGCCGGTAGAACCGTGCGACCGATGCGACACCGACACGCCATGTGTTGCGCGAAGGCCGCCAAAGTTCCAGCGCTTCATTGCGCCGGCAAAGCCCTTACCGATGCTGTTTCCCGTCACATCGACGAATTGACCGACGACGAAATGATCCGCCGTGATCTCTGCGCCCACGGGAAGCAACGCTTCTTCCTCGACGCGGAACTCGGCAAGCTTCATTTTCGGCTCGACCTTGGCGACAGCAAAGCGAGTGCGCTCCGCCTTCGAGACGTTCTTGACCTTAGCGCGGCCGATGCCGAGCTGAAGCGCCGTATAGCCGTTCTGTTCCTTGGTCCGATGCGCGACAACTTGACAGCCATCGAGCTTCAAAACCGTAACCGGAACATGCTCGCCGACGTCGCTGAAGACGCGGGTCATGCCGACCTTTTGTGCGATGACACCTGACCGCATTGTTCAATCCTTAAAGACCCGATCGCCGGCACAGCCAGTTGTGGGTTTCATCAACTAAAAAAGCCCGCTCGCGCTAAAGCTTGATCTCCACATCGACGCCCGCGGCAAGATCGAGTTTCATCAACGCATCCACCGTTTGCGGCGTCGGATCGACGATATCGAGCACTCTTTTATGGGTGCGGATTTCGAACTGCTCACGCGACTTCTTATCGACATGCGGCGACCGGTTCACCGTGAACTTCTCGATCTTCGTCGGCAGCGGAATAGGGCCACGAACCTGGGCGCCCGTCCGCTTGGCCGTCGAGACAATCTCTTTCGTCGAAGAATCAAGGATTCGATGATCGAATGCTTTGAGGCGAATGCGGATATTCTGGCCGTTCATCAATTCGTTCCCTTTAGGCCGGCGTCCGATAATCCGGCTCGCTGGCTTAACGCTGTTCCTCGACGCTTCCGTAGGCTGGCGCGGCTACGCGCCAGCCTCGGCGCTCACATCAACTTCAACGCCTCGGCGTCAGTCAGTAATCGACGCAACGACCCCTGCGCCCACCGTGCGACCGCCTTCGCGAATAGCAAAGCGCAGCTTTTCTTCCATCGCGATCGGCACAATGAGCTCGACATCCATTGTCACGTTATCGCCCGGCATCACCATTTCCGTGCCCTCAGGAAGGGTCACGACGCCAGTCACGTCCGTGGTGCGGAAATAAAACTGCGGACGGTAGTTCGTGAAGAACGGCGTATGCCGTCCACCTTCGTCCTTGGTCAAAATATAGGCTTCCGCCTTGAACTTGGTGTGCGGCTTCACTGAACCCGGCTTGCACAAGACCTGACCGCGCTCAACGTCTTCGCGCTTGGTGCCGCGCAACAGAGCGCCGATGTTGTCGCCAGCCTGGCCCTGATCGAGCAGCTTGCGGAACATTTCAACGCCGGTCACAACCGTCTTCACGGTGGGCTTCAATCCGACGATTTCAATTTCCTCGCCGACCTTGACGATGCCGCGCTCGACGCGGCCAGTCACAACCGTGCCGCGACCAGAGATCGAGAACACGTCTTCAACCGGCATCAGGAAGGGCAGATCAACCGGGCGATCAGGCTGCGGAATATAGGCGTCAACCGTATCCATCAACGCCAGAACAGCATCATGTCCGATCTCGGGGCTGCGACCTTCCAGCGTGCAGAGCGCCGATCCCTTGGTGATCGGAATATCGTCTCCAGGGAAGTCATACTTCGACAGCAACTCGCGAACCTCGAGCTCGACAAGTTCGAGCAGCTCGGCGTCGTCGACCATGTCGACCTTATTCATGAACACGACAAGCGCCGGCACGCCGACCTGACGAGCGAGCAGGATATGCTCGCGAGTCTGCGGCATCGGACCGTCAGCCGCCGAGACGACGAGAATAGCGCCATCCATCTGCGCCGCGCCGGTGATCATGTTCTTCACATAGTCGGCGTGGCCAGGGCAGTCGACATGCGCGTAATGGCGCTTCTTGGTCTCGTATTCGACGTGAGCGGTCGAGATCGTAATGCCGCGCGCCTTTTCTTCGGGCGCCCTATCGATCTGATCATAAGCCGTGTAAACCGCCCCGCCGGATTCGGCCAAGACTTTTGTAATAGCAGCGGTCAGCGACGTCTTGCCATGATCGACATGGCCAATCGTGCCAATGTTGCAATGCGGCTTATTCCGCTGAAACTTTTCCTTGCCCATAGTCCGGCTCCTCTAGAATCTTTAGCGCGTGGCTCGCAGCTAGGCGTATTTGGCCTGTACCTTTGCGGCTTCGCCCGCGGGGACCTGCTCATAATGATCGAATTGCATCGTGTAGTTCGCACGGCCCTGACTGAAGGACCGCAATTGATTGACGTAACCAAACATGTTGGCCAGCGGCACCATCGCATTGATGATCACCGCATTGCCGCGCATATCCTGACCTTGCACCTGGCCGCGCCGTCCGAGCAGATCGCCCATGACCGAACCGGTGTAGTCTTCCGGCGTGGTCACTTCAACTTTCATGATCGGCTCCAGCAGCACGGAACCGCCTTTTTGCAAAGCTTCGCGGAATGCTGCGCGCGCGGCGATTTCGAAGGCGAGCACCGAGGAATCGACGTCATGGAAGCCGCCGTCCATCAGCGTCGCCTTGACGTCCACCACCGGGAAGCCGGCGAGAATGCCCGACCCCATCACGCTGTTGATGCCTTTTTCAACGCCGGGAACAAATTCCTTCGGCACTGAACCGCCAACAACTTTGGACTCGAAGCTATTGCCCTGCCCCGCTGCGTTCGGCTCGAACACAATAATGACGCGAGCGAATTGGCCCGTGCCGCCGGTCTGCTTCTTATGCGTATAGTCGATCTCAACGCGCTTGGTCAGACGCTCGCGATAGGCGACTTGCGGCGCACCAATATTAGCATCGACCTTATAGGTGCGGCGCAAAATATCGACTTTAATGTCGAGATGAAGCTCTCCCATTCCCTTTAGAATGGTCTGGCCAGATTCCTGGTCGGTCGAGACGCGGAAGGAAGGATCCTCGGCCGCCAGCTTCGCCAAGGCGAGGCCTAGCTTTTCCTGATCGCCCTTGGATTTCGGCTCGATCGCGATCTCGATGACCGGCTCCGGGAACTCCATGCGCTCGAGAATGACCGGCTTGTTAACATCGCACAAAGTATCTCCCGTGCGAGTGTCCTTCAAACCAGCGAGCGCAACGATGTCGCCCGAATAGGCTTCCTTGATGTCTTCGCGATTGTTCGCATGCATAAGAAGCATGCGCCCGACCCGTTCCTTCTTGTCTTTGGTCGAATTGAGGACAGTCGTGCCCGTATCGATATGACCCGAATAGACGCGCGCGAAGGTGAGCGTGCCGACAAAAGGATCATCCATGATCTTGAAGGCGAGCATGGAGAACGCTTCTTCGTCCCTCGGCAGGCGCAAAATCTCTGCGCCTGTGTCGACGTCGACGCCCTTGATCGCCTCACGATCGACGGGCGATGGCAAGTAATCGACGACAGCATCCAGCAAGGGCTGAACGCCCTTATTTTTGAAGGCGGAACCGCAGAGAACTGGAATGAAAGTAATATAACGAACCGCCTTGCGCAGAAGGCGCTTCAAGGTCGCCTCATCCGGCTCGACGCCATCCAAATACGAAGCCATTACGTCATCGTCGAGCTCGACTGCGGCTTCCAATAGAATATGGCGGTATTCGGCGGCTTGTTCCTTGAGGTTTTCCGGAATCTCGGCGTCGGAATATTTGGCGCCAAGCGCTTCATCTTCCCAGACAACCGCTTTCATGCGGACAAGATCGATAATGCCTTTGAAATCGGACTCTGAGCCAATCGGCAATTGAATGCAGATCGGACGGCCGCCGACTTTGGTCTTGATGTCGTCGACGCAGATAAAAAAATCCGCGCCGATCTTGTCCATTTTATTGACGAAAACGATGCGAGGAACGTGATATTTGTCGGCTTGACGCCATACGGTCTCGGTTTGCGGCTCAACCCCCTGATTGCCGTCGAGCACGCATACCGCGCCGTCAAGCACGCGCAGCGAACGCTCGACTTCGATGGTGAAATCGACGTGGCCGGGCGTATCGATAATGTTCAGACGCTTGCCGTTCCAGAAGGTCGTCGTCGCGGCGGAGGTGATCGTAATGCCACGCTCCTGCTCCTGCTCCATCCAGTCCATGGTCGCAGCGCCGTCGTGCACTTCGCCGATTTTATGCGATTTGCCGGAATAATAGAGAATCCGCTCCGTCGTCGTCGTCTTGCCCGCGTCAATATGGGCCATGATGCCGAAGTTACGGTAATCCTCGATAGCGTGAGTGCGAGGCATGAATAAATCCCTTCAAGCGCGAAACGCTTAAGCCTTTTCTACCACCGATAATGCGAGAAAGCGCGGTTGGCTTCCGCCATACGATGCGTGTCTTCCCGCTTCTTAACTGCGTTGCCGCGATTGTTGGCGGCATCCATCAATTCGGCCGAAAGGCGATCAACCATCGTCTTGTCGTTGCGTCCTCTGGCTGCGGTGATGATCCAGCGAATGGCGAGCGCCTGGCGCCTCTCCATGCGAACCTCAACCGGAACCTGATAGGTCGCGCCGCCGACGCGGCGAGAGCGAACTTCAATCGCCGGTGCCACGTTTTCGAGCGCCTGCTTGAACACGCCAAGCGGCTCCGTGCGGGTTTTCTGCCCGATGATGTCGAAGGCGTCGTACACAATCGCTTCGGCGACCGACTTCTTGCCATCATACATGATCGAGTTCATGAACTTCGTGAGAATGATATCTCCGAATTTCGCATCCGGAATCACTTCCCGCTTTTCAGCGCTGTGGCGGCGAGACATCGTTTGGCTCCGTCCAAATTCACTTCAAATCGCGGTTGAGAATAGCCGCTTGTCTTCCAAAAGGCGCTTCGGCGCGCGTTACTTCGGCCGCTTGGTGCCGTATTTCGAACGGCGCTGCTTGCGGTTCTTGACGCCCTGCGCATCGAGCACGCCGCGCAGAATGTGATAGCGGACGCCGGGCAGATCCTTGACGCGGCCGCCGCGGATCATGACCACCGAGTGCTCCTGCAAATTATGCCCCTCGCCAGGAATATAACCAATGACCTCAAAGCCATTGGTCAGACGCACCTTGGCGACTTTCCGCAAAGCCGAGTTCGGCTTTTTCGGGGTCGTTGTATAGACGCGCGTGCAGACGCCGCGCTTTTGCGGGCAAGCTTGGAGATGGCGGGCTTTTTCGCGGTAAACTGAGTCTACTCGCGGCTTGCGGATCAATTGACTGATCGTCGGCATCTTAGTCTTTCTCAAACGATTGAAGACGAGGGCGCGTTTGCCCTTGCCTGAACGCGGCGTCGCCAAATTCGGCCCCACTAAGACCGACCGACGTGCAAAAACGCAGAACGGTCAGCGCCAATAGCCTATTCTGGCTTTCGGCGCTGTGGACTTGTGCAGAGGACCGCAGAAAACCACGGTCTTGACTCTCTTTGATCCAAGGCAAGCCTTGAATCGTAATGTGACATTTCAGTCGCTGGATCCGACAGCGTTTAGGTTTTTAAAGGTTCAGGACGTGACGCCCCGAAACGAAAGACCTACTGCCTGTCTGAGGTGGGCGGAACTTAGTGACGTCACGATAACACGTCAACCCCTTTTGGCGCCAAAATATGCTTTCGGCTTTTAATTTGGTTTTTCAATGCGTTGCATACCGCCCATATAGGGTCGCAGCGCCTCTGGCACGACAATCGAGCCATCCTCGCACTGATAATTCTCAAGAATCGCGACCAGCGCACGGCCAACGGCGACCCCGGATCCGTTGAGCGTGTGTACGAATCGGGTGTTTTTAGCGCCGTCCGGGCGATAGCGGGCGTTCATGCGCCTTGCCTGGAAATCACCGCAGACGGAGACCGACGAAATTTCGCGATAGCGATCCTGCCCTGGCAGCCAGACCTCGATATCATAGGTTTTTTGCGAGGCGAAACCCATGTCGCCGGTGCACAGCGTGACGACGCGGTAGGCAAGGCCCAGACGTTTGAGCACCTCCTCCGCACAAACCAGCATCCGCTCATGCTCCACCAGCGACTGCTCCGGCGTTGTAATCGACACCAGCTCGACTTTGGCGAACTGATGCTGGCGAATCATGCCGCGCGTGTCGCGCCCGGCCGATCCCGCCTCGGCGCGAAAGCACGGCGTGCAGGCGGTAAAGCGCAGCGGAAGCTCTTTTTCGTCTAGAATCGACTCGCGGACGAGGTTTGTGAGCGGGACCTCGGCGGTGGGAATGAGCCAGTATTTTTCTGCCAACTTGACGTCAAGGGCGCCAATCTCCGCCGGCTCGTCGTTCGTCTCGTAACGCTCCGCCACAGTTCGATGGATCGCTTCGTTGATCGCTTCATTTCTTGTTGCGAGAAACTGATCATCCCGAAACTTCGGCAGTTGCGCGGTGCCGAACATCGCCTCGTCCTTCACGATGATCGGCGGATTGACCTCCGTAAAATCATGCTCCCCCGTGTGCAGATCGAGCATGAAGGCCCCTAGCGCCCGCTCCAGACGCGCCAGCGGCCCCTTGTTCACGACGAAGCGGGCGCCGGACAGTTTGGCCGCAGTCCCGAAATCCATAAGGCCCAGAGCCTCGCCAAGCTCAAAATGTTCTTTTGGCTTGAATGCAAACTTCGGCGGCTCGCCGACTCGCCGAAGCTCGGGGTTGTCGTTTTCATCCTTGCCATAGGGCGCATCCTCGAGGGGAAGATTAGGAATCTCCGACAAAGCTTTGTCGAGCGCCTCGCTCGCGCGCCGCTCCTCGGCTTCGAACGCTGGTAGGCGCGTCTTCAGTTCGGCGACCTCCGCCTTCAAAGCGTCGGCCCTGGTTGCATCCTTCGCGGCCATGGCTTGGCCGATTTCCTTCGACGCCGCGTTGCGACGTTCCTGTCCAGCCTGCGATTTGAGGATCGCGGCGCGGCGCAGGTCATCAAGGGTCAGCAGCTTTTCGGCCAGAGGCTCAAGCCCCCGCCTCCGCCGTCCCTCATCAAAAACATCGGGATTATCGCGAATCCATTTGATATCATACATTAAATTTATCCAACTTCTGGCGCGCCCCACAAATCGGAAGGGCGCTCCAAAAATGCCTCACGTTCCCGGCGTCTGCGCTGCGCTGCGCTTCTTTTCCATCACGGCGACGGTCAAAATGGAGAGCTCGTAGAGAAGCAAGGCAGGAGCGGCAAGCGCCAACATCGAAAAAATGTCCGGCGGCGTCAGAACCGCCGCCACCACAAAGACGAGCACGACGGCATAGCGGCGCTTGTCGCGCAGAAAAGCCGAATCGATGATTCCGACCTGCCCCAAAAGTGTTAGCACCACCGGCAATTGGAAGGTTACGCCAAACGCAAAGATCAAGGTCATGATCAAGGACAGATATTCGCTGACGCGCGGCAAAAGCTCGATCTGAGCGCGGCCGGGCTCCTTGGCCTGCTGCATGCCGATGAAAAAATGAAGTAGATTCGGCATCACTACGAAGTAGACCAGCAGCGCGCCAAGGGCGAAAAAAACCGGCGTCGCATAGAGATAAGGAGCGAAAGCTTTGCGTTCGTGCTTGTAGAGCCCCGGCGCTACAAAGGCGTAGATCTGCGCGAAGATGATTGGACAGGCGAGGAAGGCCGCAGCAAAAATCGCGACCCTGATCTGCGTGAAGAAATATTCCTGCGGCGCGGTATAGATCAAGCGGGCGTCTGGACCCGCCACATGCTGAAAGGGCACCAGAAGAATATTATAAATGTCTTTGGCGAAAAAGAAGCAGATGACGAACATCGCCAGAAAAGCGACGACCGCCTTGATGAGCCGCGCGCGCAGCTCGATCAGGTGGTCCATCAAAGGGGCTTTGGTCGCCTCGATATCGGCGTCAGTCATCGAGGGCACGTCGGCGTACGCATAATGGCGGAATTCCTATCGGCGCTTTCGTGGCGGGCGCCGCAAACCGTGCCCCCGCCCGCAGAATAACAAACCCGGCGCAGCAGGAAAGTCACCCGTTGTCTTGCGATATTGTTTTTTTCGCCTTCGCGACATCGGCGTTGAGTGGAGGCGCCGTCCGCATCTCGGCTTCAAGGGCGCTCGCCAAAGCTTCCATTTCGGCGTCAATTGCGTTCGCAGCCGGCTCCTCCCGATGCGGCGTAGCGCTAGCGTCCGATTCGGCAACTGACGGCGCGACGCCCAGGGCAAGCGGCGAGTCGGATTCTTCTACCGATGCTTCAGGAAAGTGCGGCAGAGCGACGGAATTCAGGGACGAATCGGCATGGGGGGCCGCCAATTCCGGCGCGCTCACGGCCGCCGAAGGGCTCGCCGCGGCGATTCCGTCTATGGCGTCCGTGAGCTGGCGCTTCACATCCGAAACAGGGTTGAAAGCCAAATCCGTCTTGGCGCCTTCGGCGAGCTTTGCGACATCGGCCTTAATATCGGCAAGGTCGGCCTCCCGCACGGCCTCCATAAACTGGCCCTGAAATTCGGCCGCCATGCGCCGCATCTTACCTACCGCCTGACCGAGCTGGCGCAGGACGCGTGGAAGTTCCTTGGGACCAATGACGATCAACGCCACGATCCCGATGATGATGAGTTTGCCGGCGTCGAAATCGAACATGAAGAGACGTCGCCCGAGCGTGCTCGCGATCCTAAGAATCGCTGACAACTCTGCCCTTGTCGTTATGTCAGCTGCGCGCTAAGGATTAGCCTACCTTGCGAGTCTCAGAAACCTTGGCCGGATCACTGACAATTTGATGGTCGATGCCCCGAATGGCCGGCTCGCTCGGACGCAAAGACTCGGTTTTTTCATCGTCTTCAGCCATGCCTTTTTTGAACGATTTTATACCTTTGGCGACATCGCCCATGATATCTGAAATCTTACCCTTGCCGCCGAACACGAGAAGGACGACTGCGCCCACCATAAGCCAGTGCCAGATCGAAAGACCGCCCATTGGGCAAACTCCGTAATTAAGCCAACCTGCGCCGCCTGGGCGCGCAAGGGCATGAACTTATGCCCCCACCAGCGCAAAAACAAGCAAGGCCGCAGTATTTTTGAGACCGTAAGGCATAAACTCTAATGAACGTGGAAAATAATGCTCATTCCGTATAATTGTGGATTAAGATATTTGTCTGCAAAATGGCGGTCAGCCGTGGGAGCTATCGACGAGGATGGTAGACAAAGTAAATATCCTAATCGTTGATGACGAGCCGGGGATCCGCGAAGTCATCGAAGAATATTTGAAGCTGCATGGCTTCAGGGTCGCGCCCGACGAGACTGGCTCCGGGGTTCGCGCCAGCGCCGCTGAGCCGACGACCGATCTCCTCGTGCTTGATCTCGCAGCGCCGGGCCAGGATGGTCTGGCGCTCACGCGTTGGTTGCGGGATCGGGGCGATATTGGATTCGTCAAAGTTCATACGGTTCTCAGGCATCCAAGCCCCCGAGTCAGCCCCAGGCCGCGGCCCAGCGTCGCAAGCTGGAATTCGCGCGGGGTCTTTCAGGATAGAAAGGCGATAACGCGCAAGATCGCCGCCATAATGGCGGCCGACGTCGCCTCCTACTCGCGGCTCGTCGCCGAGGACGAGGAAGAGACGCTGCACGTCCTCGCCGACTATCGCGAAGTTTTCGAGGATTTCGTCGATCGCTATGGCGGCCGGATTTTCAATACCGCAGGCGACTCCGTCATGTCCGAGTTCACTTCGGCAGTCGAGGCGATGCGCGCCGCGATCGACATTCAAGAGGCTCTGCGAACCCGCAATCTCGCTCATCCGCCGAACCGGTGGCTGCAGTTCCGAATCGGAATTACCATCGCGGATGTGGTCGAACGCCGTGGAGAGCTCCTCGGCGATGGCGTCAATCTCGCGGCGCGGCTTGAAAGCTTGGCCGAGCCAGGCGGGATTTGCATCTCTCGCTCAGTTCACGAGTCGGTGGCCAATAAGGTTTCGGTGATCTTCCGCGACATCGGTCAACAGGAGGTCAAAAACATACCTACTCCCGTTCATGCCTTCGTGGTCGATTGGTCTAGCTCGACGGCCAGTCCTCAACAGCTAATTTAGCTGCGAACTCCAGCCGGCGTCGCCTCGGACGAGGCGACGCTGGGAGTGTGAACGCGATAAGCGACAAAGATTTAGCAAGCGCTAGATTTTACGCCGCGGCCGCAAGAAGGGATTTCAGCGAAACTGATTCGTCCGCAAGATCTCGCGCGCTCGCCTTCATTCTTTCCCCGACCAGGCGTTTTGAAGCCATGAACTCAGACGGCCGATTGACGGCGTCGGCAGCAATGACTTCGCCATTCTTGAGATAGAAGGCGATGAAGGAAGACCCTTGCGTCGAGCCGCGGATCGCCAACTCGTCATAGCCATCCGAAAGGCCGACCATTTGCAGCTTGAGATCATATTGGTCCGACCAGAACCAGGGGGCGACCGCGGGAGGATTTGGCCTGCCTGTCATGACCGCAGCCACAGTGCGCGCCTGTTCGAGCGCATTCGGAACTGATTCGAGCCGCACCTTTCGCTGCAAAAATCCATGCCGGCCATGGGCGGAACAATCGCCGATGGCGAAAATATCGGGATCGTTGGTGCGGGAGCAATCATCGACGAGGATTCCTCCATCGACAATCAGGCCAGCTTGTTCGGCAAGTTGCGTGTTGGGAGAAAGGCCAATTCCGACGAGAACGAAGTCGGCGGGGATGGACAGATCGTCGCCGCATCGCACCGCGCCAACCAGCTTGCCATCCGGACCCGCGCTAAATCCGCTCACGGCGACGCCAGTGCGGATTTCGACGCCGGCTTCGCGATGGAATCGCTCGTAGAAAGCTGACAGCTCGGGCGCGGTCACCCTCGCGAGCACGCGCGGCGCGCCTTCCAGCACGGTTGTTTTGAGGCCGCGCTTGACGGCGACAGCGGCGACCTCCAGACCGACATAGCCGCCGCCCACAATGACGAGGCGGCGCCCCGCCTGAAGTTGCGGTCGCAAGGCTTCGACGTCGGCAATGCTGCGGAGGTAGAAAATATTGCCAAGACGGGCGCCGGGGACATCGAGTTCGCGAGCCCTTCCGCCGGTTGCTATGACCAACTTGTCATAAGCCTGCGTTTGGCCTCCCTCCAGCAGAAGCCGTTTGGAGCTTCGATCAATCCTATCGACGCGAAGACCAAGCCGGACCTCCACATTGGCCGTCTCATAAGCGATGGGCGCTTTGTAGATCAGCGCGTCGGCTCCTATGTCGCCGGCGAGATAAGCCTTGGACAGAGGCGGCCGCATGTAAGGCAGATGCGGTTCATCGCCAAAAAGAACGATTCGGCCCTCGAAGCGATTTTGTCGCAGCAGCGTCGAGACTTCCCCGCCAGCTTGGCCTGCGCCAATGATAACGACGGTGGATGCAGCGCTGAGCTCTGTTGCTTGTGACACGATTCTCAATGTCTCCTTCTATCGGCCAGAGGGATATTGGCCGACGAGCGAAGCTACAGAGGCCAAGTTTCGGAAGAGGTCAAATCATCTTTCGACCGACGTGACGAGCCAGCTCCGTCACCGTCGGGTTGGGGTAAGCTTATTTACGCAATCTAGAGATGGAACAAAATAAGGCGTTTTAAGTTGTGGCGTCAGTGTGCGCTGCGGCGTTGGAAAATGAATCTCGCCCTCCCAAAACCGTAGTTTGGACAAACTCATTTGCAAGACTTTCAACAATGGGCAGGTAGAAAAATACCAAAAATGAACAGGATGCTGAAAAACGGCGACCTTCTCCCTGTGGAGGTATCGCCTTGCCTAAGCAGGTTCGAGACGCCCGACGCTGGATTGCGCGGTCGGTCCGCGGTCCACGTCCAATTTGGCCATAAGCTGCGAACGGTGTTTGAAGTGCCAACCGTTCAAAGCCAATCGGACCGCTTCCAGTTTCTGCTGGAAGAGATCAAAGCAAAGCTCAACGATAAGCTCTAAGGCGATTGTGTACGGCTTGGTGGCCCCCTCAAACCGATCGCATCGTGCGTTCTCTTTCTTGAAGCTAGCCATCTCAGAAAGCGCCTCGGCATTCGAACCTAGGCGTTTCTCGCGTGATGATTGGTGTTGCGCCGCTTAAGCAGGAGGCGGCCGACTTGGGCGGCCTTTGCTTAGGCCTGCGCTCAAGTTTCACCAGCCTCGCACGCCCCTCTCTTAGGCGCGCCCTACCGCTAAGCGTTGCGCCTTCAATTTGGCGAAGTCCTCACCGGCATGATGGGAGGAGCGCGTCAACGGCGAAGCGGAGACCAGAAGAAAGCCTTTTGCGCGCGCGATGTCCGCATAAGAAGCGAATTCGTCTGGAGTGACGAAACGCGCCACAGCATGATGCTTTTTGGTCGGCTGCAAATATTGCCCGATCGTCATGAAATCCACTTCAGCGCTGCGGAGATCATCCATCAGCTGCAGCACCTCATGGCGCTCCTCGCCAAGGCCGACCATGATTCCGGATTTGGTGAAGATCGTCGGATCGAGTTCTTTTGCTCTTTGCAACAAACGGATCGAATGGAAATAGCGCGCGCCGGGGCGAACCGTCAGATATTTGGACGCGACCGTTTCAAGATTATGATTGAACACATCGGGCTTGGCGGTGATCACAACTTCCAGCGCGCCTTGCTTGCGCAGGAAATCCGGCGTCAGAATTTCGATCGTGGTTTTGCTGCTGGCTTTGCGGATCGCGGCAATGACATCCGCAAAATGTCTAGCCCCGCCGTCGGCAAGATCGTCGCGATCGACGGATGTCACAACGACATGGGCGAGCCCGAGTTTTGCGACCGCATCGGCGACGCGAGCTGGCTCGCTCGCATCAAGACCGCGCGGCAGGCCGGTTTTGACGTTACAGAAGGCGCAGGCGCGCGTGCAGGTGTCGCCCATGATCATGAAGGTCGCGTGCTTTTTCGCCCAGCACTCGCCGATGTTTGGACAGCCTGCTTCCTCGCATACGGTGACGAGCTTGTGGTCCTTGACGATCTTCTGCGTCTCGGCCCATGCCGGCGAGCCGGGAGCCTTGACCCTGATCCAGTCCGGCTTGCGCAGCGTCGGCTGATCGGGCCGATGCGCCTTTTCCGGATGCCGGATCGCCGCCTTTACATGCGCCGGGTCAAGGAGATCGGATGCATCCGTCATTGCGCACTCTCTTTGTCGCCGCCTAGCCTCGGCCATAAGGTAAGGCGCCAACCAGCGGATAACAAATCGCCGGTTACGTGTGAATCACGCGTCCATAAGCGTCGAGCACGCTTTCGTGCATCATTTCTGAAAGCGTCGGATGCGGGAACACCGAATTGATCAGCTCTTCTTCCGTCGTTTCGCAATTCATTGCGACGACAAAACCCTGGATCAGCTCGGTGACTTCCGCTCCGACCATATGGGCGCCGAGAAGCTTTCCGGTCTTGGCGTCGAATATGGTTTTGACCAACCCCTCGGGTTCGCCAAGCGCAATCGCCTTGCCATTTCCGATAAAAGGAAAACGGCCAACCTTCAGCTCGAAGCCTGCCTCCTTCGCTTTCGCCTCAGTGAGGCCGACAGAGGCAACTTGCGGATTGCAATAGGTGCAGCCCGGAATCATCGTCTTATCCATCGCATGGGGATGGAGGCCCTTGATTGCCTCGACACAGATAACGCCTTCATGCTCCGCCTTATGTGCAAGCATCGGCGCGCCGGCGACGTCGCCTATTGCGTAAACGCTGGCGACGTTGGTGCGCCCAAAACCATCGGCCTTGATGACGCCGCGCTCGATGGCGACGCCAATCGCCTCAAGCCCGAGGTTCTCTATATTGCCAAGGACGCCGACGGCGGAAATCATCCGTTCAGCCTGAAGCGTCTGCGTCCCGCCCTTGGCGTCCTCGATCGTCGCGATGAGGCCATCGGACTTCTTCTCGACCTTGGTTACTTTGGTCGAGGTGAGGATCTTTATGCCCTGTTTTTCAAATCGTTTGCGCGCATGGGCCGAGATTTCCGCGTCTTCGACCGGTAAAATCTGCGGCAACACCTCAACCACAGTCACGTCCGCGCCCATGGTCCGATAAAATGAGGCGAATTCAATTCCGATCGCGCCAGAACCCACGACGATCAGGCTTTTGGGAAATGCGTCGGGCTTCATCGCCTCGAAATAGGTCCAGATGAGCTTGCCGTCCGGCTCGATGCCGGGCAACGCGCGGGGCCGCGCGCCCGTCGCGACGATAATATGCTTCGCTTGGTATGCCCCCTCCCCCAAAACGCCTTTCGGAATCGGGTTTTGCGGCTGCACCGCCGCCTTCTGGGAGGCGCCGACCGCGACTTCGCCCGGCTTTGTAATCCTGGCTTCGCCCCAGATCACATCGATCTTGTTTTTCTTCATCAAAAAGCCGACGCCGGCGTTGAGCTGCGCTGAAATAGCGCGCGAGCGTTTCACCACCGCGCTGAGATCGAATCCCGCCTTGCCTTCCAGCGCCAGCCCGAAATCCTTTGCGTGGTGCATATAGTGGAAGATTTCAGCCGTGCGCAGCAATGCCTTGGTAGGAATGCAGCCCCAATTCAGGCAGATGCCGCCGAGGTGTTCGCGCTCGACGACCGCGGTCTTGAAGCCAAGCTGCGCGGCGCGAATGGCCGCCACATAGCCGCCCGGGCCGCCGCCGATGATGATGATGTCGTATGGATTAGCCATGGCGGCCTCTTGTTTCCGCCTAGCCTTGTGGCGAGGGGTCAGCGATCGAGCGGCTCAAACCAGCATCCCCATTGGGTGCTCGATCAAATTCTTGAACGCCGCCAGCAATTCGGCGCCTAGGGCTCCGTCGATCGCGCGGTGATCGGTCGAGAGAGTCGCGCTCATCAGCGTTGCGACGGCCGGCGCGCCATCCTTAACGATTACGCCCTGTTCGCCCGCGCCGACGGCGAGGATCGAGGCGTGCGGCGGATTGATGATGGCGGAGAAGCTCTTGACCCCCAACATGCCGAGGTTCGAGACGGCGGAGGAGCCGCCCTGATATTCCTCGGGCTTCAGCTTGCGGACGCGCGCTCGCGCGGCATAGTCCTTCATCTCGTTGGAGATCATCGACAAGGTTTTGGCCTCGGCCGCGCGGATGACCGGCGTGATCAATCCGCCCGGGATCGAGACCGCGACGCCGACGTCCGCATGCTTGTGTTTCAGCATAGCGCCTTCGGTCCAGGTGACGTTGGCGTCCGGGACCCTGATCAAAGCTAAGGCCAAAGCCTTGATGATGAAATCATTGACCGAGATTTTGTAGGTCGGCTTACCGTCTTTGTCGCGCGGCGCGGCGGCGTTGATCGTCTCGCGCAAGGCGAGCAAAGCATCAAGCCCGCAGTCGACGGAAAGATAGAAATGCGGGATCGTCTGGCTGGCTTCGACGAGCCGCCGAGCGATGGTTTTCCGCATCGAATCATGCGGAATTTCCTCGAACGAGCCCGTCGCAAAATATTTCTTGATGCTTTCGTCGGAAGGCGCAGAGACAGGCGCGGAGCCTGCCGACGGCGCCGACAGAGGCGCCGGCGCCTTTGCCGTCTGCGCGGGCTTGCGCTCCAACGCCGCCTTCACGTCGCGCTCGATGATCCGCCCATGTGGGCCAGACCCATCAATCGCCGCAAGATCGAGACCCGATGTCTTGGCGATGCGCCGGGCGAGCGGCGAGGCGAAAACGCGAGCCTCCCCATTGAGAGAATTGGGCGCGGCTGAGGGCAGAGACGCAGCGGCGCTCGAAGGCGCGGCGACGGGAGCCGCTGCGGGAGGGGCGGCCGCAGCCGATGGCGACGGCGCTTTTGTCGATGCCGCCGAGGCATCCTCTCCCTCGCCCGCAATAACGCCTATGACGTCATTGACGGCGACGTCGGCGGTTCCGTCGGGAACGACAATCTTGGCGAGAACGCCTTCATCGACCGCTTCGACCTCCATGGTCGCCTTGTCGGTCTCGATTTCGGCGAGAATATCGCCGGACTTAACCTTGTCGCCTTCCTTCTTCAGCCAACGGCTGAGATTGCCTTTTTCCATAGTTGGCGAAAGCGCGGGCATGAGGATGTTGATAGGCATGGTGGGCTCACATTTCGAGCAGGACGCTAACGTTAAATCTGCTTATGCCACGGGCTTAACGGTAGAGCACGGCCTTCGCCGCGGCGATGACTTCGCCAACATTTGGAAGCGCGAGCTTCTCAAGATTTGCGGCATAAGGCATGGGGACGTTCTTGCCGGTTATGCGCAGCACCGGCGCGTCGAGATAATCGAAGGCGCTCTCCATTAACAGCGCAATGATTTCGGCTCCGACGCCGCTCTGCGGCCAGCCCTCCTCAACGGTGACGCAGCGGCCGGTCTTCTTCACCGATTCAATGATCAGGGCGCTGTCCATCGGGCGAATTGTGCGCAGATCAATGACCTGCGCCTCAATTCCTTCCTGAGCGAGTTCTTCAGCGGCCTTGAGAGCATAGACCATGCCTATGCTGAAGGAGACGATGGTGACGTCTCGACCCGCCCGCGCGATGCGCCCCTTGCCGATCGGAACCAGAAAATCATCGATCTTCGGAACCTCGAAATTGTGGCCGTAGAGAATTTCATTTTCGAGGAAAATTACCGGATTGGGGTCGCGGATCGCGCTCTTCAGCAGCCCTTTGGCGTCGGCGGCGCTATAGGGCGCAACCACCTGTAGGCCAGGGACATGGGAAAACCAGGCCGCGTAATCTTGGCTGTGTTGCGCCGCCACCCGCGCGGCCGCGCCATTTGGGCCGCGGAAGACGATCGGACAACCCATCTGACCGCCCGACATATAGAGCGTCTTCGCGGCCGAGTTGATGATTTGATCCATCGCCTGCATGGCGAAGTTGAACGTCATGAATTCGACGATGGGGCGGAGGCCAGCCATGGCGGCGCCAACGCCAAGCCCGGCGAAGCCATGTTCGGTGATCGGCGTATCGACCACGCGTTTGTCGCCGAATTCCTGCAGCAGCCCCTGCGTGATTTTATAAGCGCCCTGATAGTCGGCGACCTCCTCGCCCATGATGAAGACGCTGTCGTCGCGGCGCATTTCCTCGGCCATGGCCTCGCGCAACGCCTCGCGCACGGTCATTGTGACCATAGCTGTTCCAGCGGGAAATTCGGGGGCGCGGTCAACCTTGGCGGACGCGGGCGCAGCAAGCGCTTCCGTCCCCATTTTGGCGAGGGGCTGCGGCTGTTCGGCGGCGGGAGCAGCGCCATTGCCGGCGGGGGGCGCGGCGCGGGGCGGAGGCGATGCCGCCGCCGAGGCGTCTTCGCCAGCGCTGGCGATGACGGCGATTGGCGTATTCACCGCGACATTGTCGGTTCCATCCGGCACCAGGATTTTGGCGAGGGTGCCCTCATCGACAGCCTCTACCTCCATCGTCGCTTTGTCGGTTTCGATCTCGGCGAGGATATCGCCAGAACGCACGGCGTCGCCTTCCTTTTTCAGCCACTTTGCGAGCTTGCCTTGCTCCATCGTCGGCGAAAGCGCGGGCATGAGAATATTGGTCGCCATAGAGTTCCTCGAAAATCGATTCTTGAAGCCGCCAGAGCCGCTTAGACGAGAATGTCGGTCCACAATTCGGCGGGATCGGGCTCCGGGTCATGCGTGGCGAAATCGACCGCCTCCGCGACGACCGCGCGAATTTCGGCGTCGATTCCCTTCAGCTCGTCCTCGCTGGCCTGATGAGCGCCAAGCAGGCGCAGCCGCACCTGCTCGATCGGATCATGCTCGTCGCGCATTTTCTGCACTTCTTCCTTCGACCGATATTTCGCCGGATCCGACATCGAATGTCCACGATAGCGATAGGTTTGCATTTCGAGGATGATCGGGCCCTTGCCGGCGCGGCACCATTCAGCGGCGCGTTCGGCGGCGGCCTTCACGGCGCGGACATCCATGCCATCAACCTGCTCGCCCGGAATATTGAAGCTTTGGCCGCGTTTGGAAAAATCCGTCAGCGCTGACGACCGGGACACGGAAGTGCCCATCGCATAGCGGTTATTTTCAATAATATAGACCGCCGGGAGCTTCCAGAGTTCGGCCATGTTGAAGCTCTCGTAGACTTGGCCTTGATTGGCGGCGCCATCGCCGAAATAGGTGAAGGAGACATTTCCATTGTTGCGATAGCGATCGGCGAATGCAAGCCCCGTGCCGAGCGGAACCTGCGCCCCGACGATGCCGTGTCCGCCGTAAAAGTTTCTGCTTTTCGAGAACATATGCATCGAGCCGCCCTTGCCTTTCGACAAGCCGCCTCTGCGCCCGGTCAGTTCAGCCATGACGCCTTTGGGATCCATTCCGCAGGCGAGCATATGACCATGGTCGCGATAACCGGTAATGGTCTGATCGCCCCCTTTGGCGATCATCATGACGCCGACGACCACAGCCTCCTGGCCGATATAAAGATGGCAAAATCCGCCGATGAGGCCCATGCCATACAGCTGCCCGGCCTTTTCCTCGAAGCGCCGAATTAAAAGCATGTTGCGATAGGCCTTCAACTCCTCCTCTTTGGTGAAAGGCGCAGGGGTCGCAGGCGCGCTGGACGCTTTCCGCGGCGCGGTCTCGCCGCGGATGGAGGGGGATGCATCGGTCATGAAGAGCCTCTTTGCGATCGGCGCAGCGGTCAGAAGAGTCGCCGAAGAATTAGCGCAGCTGTCGACCAAAAGCGAGCCCTAAACGGAGCGGTAGCGAAACAGGCAATAATGCAAAGGTTTAGCTGGCTACGACCGGCGCCCCGACAGCCTTACTGAGCGGTTTTTGGCAGAAATACGATGAGATCATTCTTGTCGGCCCGTCCGAGAAGGCTGCGGGCTTGCTCGTCGAGCAGGTCGCGGTCAAGCACCGCACCCCTCATCAATTCAATCCTGTGTTGCCACAAGGCGCGGTCCGCCTTGAGGCCATCCAATTCCTTGCTCAATCCGGCGATTTTCAGCTGATATTCGTCCTGCGTCTTCAAACCGCGCTCGCCGTTCATGGCGTGCCAAACGAAATAGCCGCCAGCCGCGCCCGAGACGCAGTAGAGACAAAGAGGAAACAGAATTGCACGCGCGCGCCTACGAATGACCATCCGGCGATGGTCGCCGATCGAGGTTAGCAATGAATTAAAGCAGAGCTTCAGTGCGCGAGGCGCCAAGCTCCGAAAGCGAGACTGAGCAAAGTCAGAGGCAGCCCAACCTTCAAATAGGCAAAGAAGGAAATCGCCACGCCAGCCCGCCTCGCCCGTTCAGCCACGATAAGATTGGCGATGGACCCAAGCAGGGTGAGATTTCCGGCGAGCGTCGAGCTCATGGCGACGACCAACCAAGCTTGGGTCGAATCCGACAAGCCGTTAACCAAGGGTTGCAGGACCAAGACGGCTGGAACGTTACTGACGAGATTTGACAGAACGCCGGTCACGCCGGCGAGGATCCAGGCATTGTCCAGATGCAGCCGCCCTACCGCCGCCATCGCTTCCGGCGTCAAAATGGCTTTTTCCGCTTCGGCGACGACAATGAATAGGCCGGCGAACATCAGCAGGAGGCCGCCGTCAATTCCGGCGTAGATTTTTTGCGGCTTGATCGTACGCGACGCAAGGAGCAGCGAGCCCCCAATAATTGCCGCCTCGGCGACCGGAACGCCGGCGAAAAAGCCAACGACGACGCCAACGGCCACTAGGGCGGATTTGCCGATCTGCCAAGGATGGACGCGTGGCCGCGGCATCCCGACATTGGCTTCAAAGGCCCTCGAGAACTCTCCGCGATGCGCAAGCGCAATGAGGCAAAATGCCAGCGCAAGGGCGACGGCGGCCGTCGGCGCGAGCTGCATCGCAAATTGCGCATAGGGGATATGCGACGCAACGCCGATGATCATATTCTGCGGGTTGCCGGTAAAGGTGGCGACGCTGCCCGCATTCGACGCCATTGCGACGGCAAGCAGATAAGGGACGGGGTCGCGCCGCAAGATGCGCGTGACCTCAATGACGAGCGGCGCCATCACGAGGCATATCGCATCATTGACGAGGAAGGCGGAGAAAAAGCCGGTTACGGCGATGATCGCCGCCAGCAATGCCAGCGGCCCGCGCGCGCGCTTGATGGCGAACCTGCCGGCAAGCTCGAAGAAACCCGAGACGCGCAGATGAGCGACAATAATCATCATACCCAAAAGCAGAGTGATCGTGTCGAGATTGACCGACTTCAGCGCATCTTCGAAGCTAAGCGGCCCGACTGCGACCATGAGGGCGGCGCCGATGAGCGCAATCCCCGCCCGGTCGGTCCGCAGCAACGGCGCCCGCCCGGCGGCGATGCCCGCTAAAGTCGCCAGGAAGCTCGCGATGGTCGCGATCATCCGCCAATCGAGCGGCATAAAATTCACCGCGCCGGCGCCACGGCTTTGCCGGCCTGGCGCCGATCGAGATCGAGCGTTTCAGACATCCCCCGAAGATAGAGGAGAAATCCGCAGGCCGCCACAGCTCACGGGACAAGTACCGGCAACAGGATGGCGCGCTTTTTCACTCGGCCGGCAACGGCGCCTGTTCGCGCGAGGGGACGACCGCTTTCGCGGCGTGAGGCAGCCGCCATCCCTTGACGATCGCGAAGATCGCCGGAATGACGAGCAGGGTGAGGAGGGTGGACGATATCATCCCCCCGGCCATAGGAACGGCGATGCGCCGCATGACTTCGGAGCCCGTACCCGTGCTCCAGAGGATCGGCAGCAGTCCGGCCATGATCGCCACGACGGTCATCATTTTCGGCCGCACGCGCTCGACGGCGCCTTCCATGATCGCAGCCTGAAGATCGGCGCGGGTGAGCGCCGCGCCTTGCAGCAGCCGTTGTTGCCGGATTTCGCTCAGCGCATGGTCGAGGTAGATCAGCATCACCACGCCTGTTTCCGCCGCCACGCCCGCCAGCGCGATGAACCCGACCGCGACCGCGACGCTAAAGTTGTAGTCCAGCCACCACATCAGCCAGATGCCGCCAACGAGCGCGAAGGGCACGGAGAGCATCACGATCAGCGTCTCGGCAATGCGTCCGAAGTTGAGGTAGAGCAGAACCAGGATGACGACGAGCGTCGCCGGGATCACAACTCGCAGCTTGGCCGCGGCGCGCTGCAGATATTCGAACTGGCCGCTCCATTCGACATGATAACCGGGCGGCATTTTAACCTGCGACGCCACCTTTCGAGACGCCTCAGAGACGTATCCGCCGAGATCGCGGCCTTGCAAATCCACGTAGATGTAGGCCACGGGCTGGGCGTTCTCGGTGCGGATGCTGGGAGGACCCATGGTGACCCGCACCTTGGCGATCTGACCCAACGGAATCATCGCGCCGCTCTTCGTGGGCACGAGCACCTGGTTCGCGATCGCCTCTGGATCGTCGCGGAGCGCGCGCGGATAGCGAACATTCACGCCATAACGCTCGCGTCCTTCAACTGTGGTCGTCACCGTCTCGCCGCCGAGCGCCGCGGCGACCACCTTCTGTATGTCATCCACCGATAGGCCGTAGCGCGCGGCGCCTTCGCGGTTCGGCTCGATCTCCACATAGTGGCCGCCTTGCTGCTTTTCGGCGAAAGCGCTCGTCGTGCCCGGCACGGCGTGAACCACCTGCACGATTTCGGCCGCAAGCCGGTCCAACTCACGCAAGTCCGGGCCAAACACCTTCACCCCGACTGGCGTGCGGATGCCGGTGGACAGCATATCGATGCGGGCCTTGATCGGCATGGTCCAGGCGTTGCTGACGCCGGGAAGCTGCAAGGCCGCATTCATCTGGGCGATGAGTTTGTCAATCGTCATTCCGGCCGGCCACTCGCTCTCGGGCTTGAGGTTGACGATTGTCTCGCTCATCTCGACCGGCGCCGGGTCGGTCGCGGTCATCGCGCGACCGGCTTTGCCGAACACCGATGCGACTTCCGGGAACGATTTGATGATGCGATCCTGCGTTTGCAGGAGCTCCGCCGCCTTCGTCACCGAGAGCCCCGGCAGCGTCACCGGCATGAACATCAACGTGCCTTCGTTGAGACTCGGCATGAACTCGCTGCCGAGCTGCGAAGCCGGCTGGACCGTGACCGCGAGCACGGCGATGGCGGCGATCACGGTGAGGACTGGAACGCGGAGCACGAGGCGGATCACCGGGCGATAGATCCAGATCAGCGCCCGATTAATGGGGTTCTTCGCCTCGGGGATGATGCGGCCGCGCACGAAGTAGAGCATCAGCACAGGCACCAAGGTGATCGACAGGATGGCGCCGCCCGCCATCGCGAACGTCTTGGTATAGGCGAGCGGTTTGAACAGCCGGCCTTCCTGATCCTCGAGCGCAAAGACCGGCAGGAAGGCGGCGACGATCACCAGCAGGCTAAAAAACAGCGAGGGGCCGACCTCCTTCGCCGCGGCGATCAGAGCCGGGCCGCGCGGCTCGCCGGGCTTCAGCCGCTCCACATGCTTGTGGGCGTTCTCGATCATCACGATCGCGGCGTCCACCATGGCGCCGAGCGCAATTGCGATGCCGCCAAGGCTCATGATGTTGGAGCCGATGCCGAGCGCATGCATGCCCGTGAAGGCGATGAGGATGCCGATCGGCAGCGTCAGGATCGCCACCAGCGCGCTGCGGAAGTGCAATAGGAAGATGACGCACACTGCGGCGACGATCAGACTTTCCTCAACCAGAGTGTGCTTGAGCGTGTGGATCGCGCCGTCGATGAGCTGCGAGCGGTCATACACCGGCTGGATTGACACGCCCTCGGGCAAACCCGGCTTCAACTCGTCAAGCTTGCTTTTGATGTTGTCGATCGTCGTCAGCGCATCCGCGCCGTCGCGCTTCAGGGCTATGCCGCCCACGACCTCTCCCGTCCCGTCCATCTCGGCGATGCCGCGCCGCTCGTCGGGGCCAATCTGGATTCTCGCCACATCCTTCAGCATGACCGGCGCGCCGGACCCGTTCGGGTCGGCTTTCAGCACCACGTTTTCGAGATCTTGCAAGCCTCGCAGATAACCGCGGCCGCGAATCATGTATTCGGTTTCGCTCATTTCAATCGTGCGGCCGCCGACGTCGCGGTTGCTTGCGCGAACAGCGTCGGACACGCCATCGAGCGAGACGCCATAGGCTTGCAGCTTGCGGGGATCGACGACAACCTGATATTGCTTCTCGAACCCGCCGACGCTCGCAACCTCGGCGACGCCTTTGGCGGTCACGAGCTGATAGCGAACGATCCAGTCCTCTATGCTGCGCAGTTCGGCGAGGGTCCGCTGCGCCCCGAGCACGACATATTCGTAAACCCAGCCGACGCCGCTTGCGTCCGGACCCAACGCCGGCGTCACGCCCTCCGGCAGACGCTTGGCCGCGAAGTTGAGATACTCGAGGACGCGCGAGCGCGCCCAATAAAGATCGGTCCCGTCGTCGAACACCACATAGACGAAGGACAGGCCGAAATCGGAGAAGCCGCGCACCACTTTGGCGTGCGGCACGGCAAGCAGCGCGGTGGTCAGCGGATAGGTGACCTGATCCTCGACGACCTGCGGCGCCTGACCCGGATACTCGGTATAGACGATGACCTGCGTATCGGAGAGGTCCGGCAGCGCATCGAGCGGCGTGTTGGCGACCGACCACACCCCGACGCCGACCAGGATCAGCGTGGCGAGCAGCACCAGCATTTTGTTGCGGGCGCAAAGTTCAATGAGGCGACCGATCATTGCGCGGCTCCTGGTTTTTGCATCTCTGATTTGGGCGACCCTTGCTCGGAGTCGTTGCCGGTGGAAAAACCCTGCAGGGCGGCTCGCAAGTTGCTCTCGGCGTCGATCAGGAAGTTAGCGCCGACCACCACGCGCTCGCCGACCTTGACGCCTTCGAGCGCCTGCACGCGGTCGCTGGAGCGCGCGCCGAGCTTCACCGCGCGCGGCTCGAAGCGACCCTCGCCTCGATCGACCAGCACGATTTGCTTGGCCCCGGTATCGAGCACGGCGGAATCGGGCACGGTCGGCATCGGCTCGCCGCCGGCCGGCGAGTCAATCTGCACGCTGGCGTACATGGAAGCGCGCAAGGCGAGGTCAGCGTTCGGCATCGCGATGCGCACCCGCCCGGTCCGCGTCTCCGGCGTCAGGGATGGGTAGATGAAGTCCACCGTTCCCTCGAACGTCCGGCCCGGAAAGGAGACGAAATTCGCGCGCGCCTTCTCTCCAGGCTTGATGGCGCCGATATCCTGTTCCTGCACCTCGGCGATCAGCCACAGGGACGCGAGGCTGGCGGTTTTATAGAGCGCCTCGCCGGGTTCGACGCGCATGCCCTCCTGCGCCGGCTTGTCGATGACGATCCCGTCCTCCGCGGCGCGGATCGTTATTCGGCGAGCGGCGACGCCGGTGCGGCGCAGCCTGGCGATCTCGTTCTCGGGAACATCGAGCGCGCGCAGGCGCTGGATGGCTGCGGCGGCTAAGGCGCCCGGATCGCCGTGGCCCATCGCGCGGCCCATTTGGGCGGCGGCGATATATTCCTGTTCGGACGCCACCAGCTCCGGCGAGTAGATCTCGGCCATCGCCACGCCACGCCTGACGGAGTCGCCGGTCGCGGCGACATCGAGATGTTCGAGCCAGCCGGAAACTTTCGTCGTGACCATCGCGAGATGACGTTCATCGAATTGCAGATAGCCGGTTGCCTGCACCGTGCTAACCAAGGCGGGACTGAGCTCGACGAGTTCTGTGCGCACGCCGAGGGTCTGCATGCGGCCCGGCGTGATGCGAACCGTCCCGGGCGCGTCGCCTTGCGCGCCTTCATCGGCGTAGACCGGGATGTAATCCATCCCCATGGAGTCTTTCTTCGGCCCCGGAGAGGTGTCGGGCAGGCCCATCGGGTTGCGATAATAGCGAATGCGGTGACCCTCGCCGGACGCCTTGGCGGGCGACGCCGGCGGGACGGCGTCGTCCGACGCGGCCTTGTCCTCGAACGCCGGCGCGTAATCGCGCCCGTCGCCGGTCTTCTTCGGCTCGGCGGCATAGAACGGTTTGCCATCCGGGTCTTGATAGAAGAGCGGCGCCCGCATGGGCTCGGCGGCGGCGGCGTCTGTCGCCATCGCGCTCGGCTTTTGCCAGCCAACCCAAGCTCCCGCCCCCGCAAGCGCGGCGAGCAGCGCCAAGACGCTTGAGCGGGTCACAGCTCGCCCCCGATCAGCCGTTCAATCGCGGCAAGCTCCACTTGCTCCTCCAATTGGGTCTGCAGAAGCGTGAGCTCCGCCTCGTGAATCCGATGCTCGGCGGCAATGGCGGCTTCGAGTTCGCCCTTGCCCTGACTATAGTTCGCAAGAACGGTCTGAAAGGTTGCATGCGCCTGGGGCAGCGCCTCCCGACGGATCAGCGCTTCGGCGCTTCGCGCCGCGTGCAGCTTTGCGAGCGCCTCACCCAGAGCGCCTTCGATCTCGAGCCGCGTCGCGTCATAGGCCTGCTGGGTAGCTCCGAGCTTTGCCGCGGCTTCCTGCTGTCCAGACGCCTCGCGTCCCCAGGGCAGCGGAATGTTGAGCCCGACCGTGGCGGCGCCCCCGACCGGCCGATTGTTGGTTTGAATCAAGGGGCCTGCGCCGACGGTCAAGTCCGGATACCAGGCTTTATCCGCGAGCGCGCTGCGCGTGCGCGCCGCGGCGATATCGGCGGCGCCGGCCGACAGCATGGGATTGGCGGCGCGCGCGCGATCGAGCAGCGCACCAGGCCGCGGCTCCGGCGACGGCATCGATCGCAGAAGCCGCGGCTCCGCGAGCGGCGAATCCGCGGGCTGCGCCACCAATGCGTTGAGACGGGCGCGAGCTGCGTTGACTTCGCCCTCGAGCCGCGCCGCCTCGATCTTGGCGGTCGTTGCTTCCCCAAGCGCCCGGATCACCCCCGCCTGGTCTCCGCCGGCTTGGTCTCCGCTGGGCTGGCTGTAGCGTGCGCTGGCGGCGGCGCTCATTTGCTCCGCAAGACCCGCGACCTCGCGGTTCACGGCGATGTCGCGGGTCGCCAAATAGTATTGGGCGTAGGCGACCTTGATGCGCTCATCGAGCGCATCTTGCGCCGCCCGTTCGCGTCCGCGCGCGGCGTCGACGTCCGCGAACGCCGCCTCCCGGCGCAGGTCGAGCTTGCCCCACAGCGGGAGGAACTGGGTCACCATCACCGTATGGGCGCTGAACACGCCTGGATTTTTGTAATATTGATAGCTGTCGGTGATGGTCGGATCGTCCAGCGCTCCCGCGCCCTCCGCCTTCGCCGAAGCGGCGGCGGTTTCGAGGGAGGCCGCCCGCAATTGCGGGCTGAGCCTGTGAGCCGCCGCCAGCAGCCCCTTGACGTCCGCGCCGAGGGAAACCGGTTTGGATTGGGCGGAGGCTCCCTCCGCCGATCCGATCGACAGCATGGCTCCGACGAAAAGGCGCCCGATGGCCGGGGCCGACCATACGAGCAGGCTCGGGCGACTCGCGCGGAGGATCACGGCGCGGCCTCGAGAACGAGCTTGCTCTCGACCGTTCCAGTCTCGCCCTGGACTTTGGCTCCCAGCGAAAGCTGCCAGCTGCCGGCCATGCTGACATCCGCCTTGAACTGGTAGATCCCCGGCTCCGCGCTTGGCGCCGGCGTCACCTTCGTCGTCATTTCCTGCATGCCCTCGGGGGCCATATCGAGCCGGGTTGCGAAGATGACTGCGTCGGGAACGGCCTTCCCATCAGGCTTGTGGACGAGCCGCACCGACAGGATCGCCTCTCCTTTCTTGATGTCCTTATTCACGAGTTGAAATTCGTAATCCTTGATGTCTGCGCGGCTGAGGGCTGTCGACCCGATCAAGACAAGCGCACTCGACGCCGCCACAGCGACGCGCTTCAACATGGAAGCCGACATGATGTTGTTTCCTTAAATCCTTGATTCCAGATTGCCCAATGGGCAGCGCTTCCGTCGCAAGCATCGACGGAATCAGGGCCGTGCGCCGGCGCGAGCCATGCGTCAGCCCCGACCGGCTAAACGCCGGTCAATGGAATCAGGATCGAGGAGGAGGAGGCGACGGCGGCAGCGACCGGCCGTCCTTCAAAATGGCTTCGAATTCCAAAGCCGCCAACTTCGCCGGCATGCGAGTCACCGCCGCCGCATCTAAGGCCGGTTCGGCGATCCAGAACGCGGAAACACATAGAGCCTGGAGAGGGCAACTCTTTCCGCAGCAATCGGGCGTCGTCTTCGACGACGAGCCTTCATGGATCAAAACAGACGCCGCGCTCGATGCCATGCCCGCCATGCAGTGGACAGCACCCCCTGCCGCCATTGACGGGCGAGCAAATGGACCAGCTAAAAAGCCGATCATCACCAAGGCTGTCGCTGCAAGACGCAGACATATCCAGATCTTCATAGCTCAACCAATCCCAGATTTGTCCCGGTTATGCAAGATAGCTCTGGCCGCTCCGCCAGAAGAATGGCGTCGCCACCGCGCCACGGTTATGGACAGGCGCGGGCATCCGCAAATGAGATGGTGGCGCAGGCAGCTAATTCAATGCTGATGCTCGCCATCCATTGGCGCTGCGCCGCGACCGTCGCCTTTGGGGCAGCGCTGTATTGTCTATATTTCCTTATGACGAAAAGTTCTTCGTCCGCGCGCCGCCAAGTATGGCCATTTCAAGCCAGCGGCTGGCGATGACGCCTTGAGCGTTCTTGGCGCATCAAGACAGCAAACGCATTATTGCGCTGGCGCAGTCACAGCAGGATTAGGGTCCAGACTCACAACCAGTAGCAAACGGTAGCGGCGATGCAGACTGTCGCGAGGAAGTTTATGGCGTTTCGGTCGTAGCGGGTAGCCACGCGCCTGAAGTCTTTCAGGCGGCAGAACATGCGTTCGATGGCGTTGCGGTTTCGATAGAGGAAGGGCGAGAAGCAGTTCTTCCACCTGCGATTGGCCTTGGGCGGGATATTCGGCATAGCTCCGCGCTCCTCGACCTGCCGACGGATCGCATTTGCGTCGTAGCCCTTGTCGCCATGGAGGATTTCGCAAGGAGGAAGTCGCGCGATAAGCTCCGCGCCCGCCGAGCAATCGGCGATTTGGCCGCCGGTGAGCATGAAAGACAGCGGGCGGCAGTCCGCATCGGTCAATGCGTGGATTTTGGTTGTGCGCCCGCCGCGCGAACGGCCGATGGCCTGATTCTTCTCCCCCCTTTGCCGCCACTGGCCGAGCGATGCGCCTTGACCGCCGAGGAGTCGATGAGGACCTGCGCCGGCGGCCCGCCTGCTTGCGCAAGCGCGTGGAACAGATCGATCCAAACGCCCTTAGCAGCCCAGCGAACGTAGCGATTGTAGAGAGTCTTCTTTGGCCCGTACTCCAGCGGCGCGTCAATCCAGCGTCCGCCAGATTTCAGCACATGAATGATCCCGCTGATCACCCGGCGATCATCGACGCGCGCCTTGCCGCGCGTGTCCGTGGGAAGATGCGGCGCGATCTTCGCGAACTGCGCGTCCGTCAGCCAGAATTGATCCCGATTCATAGTCGCTTCCTTTCGGAAGCTGTGAATCACAATCCGCCTGTCACGCCAACCATTTTATGGGTCTGGGCCCTAGGGACGCCGCTGGCGCGGTCTTTCGGATTTAGGCGCTTCGCCTCGAGAAAATCGCTTGCGCTTCTATCGATATCGCCTTTTGCCTTATAGGCGACGCCGCGGTTGAGGAATGCATCGCCGTCATTCGGATTGAGGCGGATAGCTTCGTTATAATCGGCTATGGCGCGGTCGTGATCGCCATTCGCTGCGTAGGCGACGCCGCGACTGATGAATGCGACCGCGTTATTCGGATTGAGACGGATCGCATCGTTGAAGTCGGCGATGGCGTGGTCATGATCGCCCTTGGCCTCATAGGCGACGCCGCGGTTATCGAACGCTATGGCCTCCTTCGGATCCAGGCGGATAGCCTCGCTGTAATCGGAGATGGCGCGGTCGTGATCGCCGCCGGCCGCGTATGCTATGCCGCGACCGATGAATGCGGTCGCATAATTCGGGTTGAGGCGAATCGCGTCGCTGAAGTCGGCGATGGCGTGGTCATAGTCGCCTTTGGCTTCATAAGCGGCGCCGCGGTTATCAAACGCCACGGCGTCCTTCGGATCGAGGCGAATCGCCTCGCTGAAGTCGGCGACGGCGCGATCTAAATCGCCCTTTGCCTTGTAGGCGAGGCCGCGGTTATCAAATGCGACGGTCGCCCTGGGATCAAGGCGGAGAGCTTCGTTGTAATCGGCGATGGCGCGATCAAGATCGCCCTTTGCCTTGTAGGCGACGCCGCGATTTTCGAACGCGATGACGTCTTTAGGGTCAAGGCGGATCGTTTCGCTGTAGTCGGCGATGGCGCGATCAAGATCGCCCTTTGCCTTGTAGGCGACGCCGCGGTTCTTCAGCGCAAAGGGGTCATTGGGATTGAGGCGGATCGCTTCGCCGTAGTCGGCGATGGCGCGATCAAGATCGCCTTTCGCCTTGTAAGCAATGGCGCGGTTCTTCAGCGCAATTGCGTAATTCGGTTTGAGACGGATGGCTTCACTGTAGTCGGCGACGGCGTGATCGAGATCATTTTTTGCTTTATAGGCGATGCCGCGGTTCTCGAATGCGATGGCGTCGCTCGGGTTGAGACGGATCGCTTCGCTGTAATCAGCGATGGCGCGATCGTGGTCGCCCTTGGCTTCGAATGCGACGCCGCGGTTGATGAATGCGGCAGGATTGCTTGGATTAATTCGGATCGCCTCGCCGAAGTCGGCGATAGAGCGGTCGTGGTCGCCTTTGGCTCTGAATGTGACGCCGCGGTTGATGAATGCGGCGGCATTATTCGGATCGAGGCGGATCGCTTCGCCGAAATCCGCGATGGCGCGGTCATGATCACCCTTGCTCTCGTAGACGGCGCCGCGATTGCCGAACACGACTGCAAGGCCCTTGCCGGAAATCTTCCCCGATGCAATCAGATTCGTGCAGGCGGCCAATGTCGCATCAGCGGGCAAGGCGTTGGAGCCGCAGACGCTTGCGTCATCCGCCAAGGCTGGCACCGGGAACCAGATCGCCATGGTCCAGAGCAGCGCCAAGCCAAACCTGAGAGACATGCCAATACTCCTTCTGTGATTGTCCGGCGTTTTCATAAGGAATGCTTATCGGGCCGCTTCAAATAAAACCAAACGAAGAGCCTTTCACGCAAAGATTTCGCTCAATCCACGCGGCGATTGCAATGACGTACGATGCCGCTCCCTTACAGCGAAAGTTCGGGGCGTAGGCCTTTGGGAAGTAGCGTGAAGCCGTCGCCGCGCGCTCCGGTTGGCGATATGACAAAAACCGTCAAGAGACAATCTCGCGCCCATTTCCGGGCTTTCGGTCGGACCGATTTCGAGATCGCGATCGGCGCCTTTATCGTAAGACCAGACCTGCACTGTATTGTCGGGGTCTATCAGGTCGAGCGCCTGGACAATTTTTGGCAGCGCTGACGAAGAACATCAGGCTTGCCGTCAATATCGATCACAAGGAACCGGCCGATATATAGTACCTATTCTATAATACTCGGCAATTACTCCATACACTCATGGATTTTATCCTGATATTTCGGGAGTTTTTCTTTCTTGTGCGATCTAGGCTAGATGCCGCAGGATGCCCATTGCTGCGTAGTGAGCGGCTCCGGCAAAAGAGATTGTAATTGTAGATGTCGAATTTCCTCCGAACCCGCGCCTCTATGCGAACGCGGCTCATTCTTATTCCAACGGCGCTTCTTGGCCTTGGTATAGCCATTGCAATTTTCGTCACGCTTTATGATTCAAAAAGCCGCATCGATTCGGAAATCGCCTCGGGCGTCAATCTTGGCAGTCTGCTTATCGAATATGCGCTCGACAACGTCAGCGTTTCACCAGATCCGGAAGAAGCGCTAAAGCAACTGCAACTCGAATTGTCGAAGGTCCGCCATATCTCCGTCAGCTATCTGCCGAGCCCCGGCGAAGCGCTGGATGCGCCGCCGACAAGCGCCCAAAATTCCGAGGCTCCAAAGTGGTTCTTGGATTTGTTCCAAGCGCCAAAATTGGTCAAATCCTATCCTGTCTTTGTCAACGGCCGGAGAGCCGGCCAGCTCGTCATGTGGACGCGCCCATCCGATGAAGTAGCCGAAATTTGGGGAAGCCTCGTCTTTCTGACCGGATTGCTTGGCGCGGTTTCAATATCGATCGTGAGCTTGATTGCGCTAACTGCGCGACAAACCCTGAAGCCATTGAATGATCTGATGGACGGTTTGGGCCGTTTGCAACGCGGACAATTCGACGATCTCGGCGAAATCCGAATTGTTGAACTGCGCGACATCGGCGAGCAGTTCAACCGGCTTGCCCGTAGCCTCGCCCGCACGGAAGCCGACAATCATCTGCTGATCGATCGCTTGATGTCCATTCAGGAGGCTGAACGCAAAGAGCTCGCGCGCGAACTGCACGACGAATTCGGCGCTTCGCTTTTTGGCATTAGGGCCGGCGCCGCCTGCATTATCGAAGACGCCTCATCGGAGGCGAATGAAGAACGAATGCAGGAAATCGTAACTCGCGCTGCGGCCATCTCGTCGCTGGTCGATACCATCCAAAAGCAGAACTACCGCATTCTCGAGCGCATTCGCCCCCTGATCCTTCATCAGATCGGGCTCGTCAACGCCATCGGCGATCTTGTCAATCAGTGGCGCGCCGCTCACCGCGATGTCGAGTGCGATGTTGATCTGCCGGAAGACCGGCTCGCTTTGAGCGAGGACGTCAGTTTGGCGACGTACCGCATAGTGCAGGAATGCCTGACGAATGTGGCGCGTCATGCAAAAGCACAATTCGTTCGAGTCGCCGTGCAATGGCTTGGTCCCAAAGAGGGCGCGGCAGCCGAACACGATATCCATTGCATCCAAGTCTCGATTGAGGACGATGGGATCGGGCTTCCGCCAGATTTGCGATTCGGATTTGGTCTTCTTGGAATGAGCGAACGCGTGCGCAAGCTCGGCGGGCGGCTCACTATCGGCAACGGACCGCATGCGGGAACCTTGATAGAAGCAATCATCCCCCTGGCTGGATCACCAACTCAAACAATATGGCCGGTTTATTCGAATCCTGAGGATCTTGAGGCATGAGCGATCAGGTGAAAGTGCTGGTGATCGAAGATCACCCGATCGTATGGGATGGCTGTCAGCGCATTCTCAGTCGCCGCGCCGATTTTATCGTCAAAGAAGCGATGTCCGCCGCGATCGGAATTGCCCTGAACCGGGAATTTCTTCCCGATGTGATTCTGCTGGATGTGGGGCTGCCCGACGCAAGCGGCTTCGACATTATATCGGAGCTTATGGCTGACAATGAGCAAGTCAAGGTCGTCATCTTCACGATGTATGAAGCAACCAGTTTTGTGACCTTAGCGCTGGAAAAGGGCGCGGCAGGCTATACCACCAAGAACGATGATCCGAACACGATCCTCCAGGCAATTGACAAGGTTCGCGCTGGGTCCATCTACCTCGGCCAAGCGGTTGCTCAGAACCTTGCGATGAATAGTCTGGCGCGGACCAACGGTCCTCTGCGCGAATTGAACGACAGGGAACGACAGATCATAGCCCTTCTGGGCGAGGGCAAAAGTTTAACGGAGATTTCGGTTCAGCTCGTCCTTGGCTACAAGACCGTCGCCAACGCCGTCACCGTCATCAAACAGAAGTTGAGAATTCCAACGAGTTCGGCGCTGATTAAATTCGCTGTGGAGCTGAAATCGGGGTCATGACGTTTGGGCGCCCGCGGCGGCGTAGCCGGCTGGCCGGCCTTTGATACGCGCCGGATCCTAGCGCCCTCGCAACTCGACGGTGTAAGGGGTTCTAAAGGCGAGGATTGTCTTGCGCCGATCTGCCGCTCTCAGTTGGCTGAGCTCATACGCCCCTCCAACTGAGCATCCCCAAGGGGTAAGCGGCGATCCCCGCGGGGCTATTTTAGCTGCCGGGTTTTTGATCCCGCTTCCGCGTGCGGTCGATCAATCTGATAGCCATCCGTCAAGGTCTGGAGGAACGCGATCACGTCCGCGATTTCCTTATCGTTCAATGCGGGCTTATCGCCTTTCACGCGGTCAAACGGCGCGTCCGCCACATCGACATTGCCTTTATATTCTGGCGGAAGGTCGTCATAAGCATCGATTTCGCCGTTTGCGAGCTTCGGATACCATTTGGCGGCATCTATTTCACGCTCGACATAAAAATGCATGACGGCGTCGAGCGAATGGAAGAAGCCATTGTGGAAGAACACTTTGCGCGTCGCCACATTGCGCAATGTGGGGGTCTTGAACAAGCCGCAATAGGAAGCCGCCTGGGCGTAATCTTTACGGAACGGACCGCAGAGCCCAAGATCGTAATAATGCGGATCGCTGTTGGCCGGAATATCGCGATTGCGCGGCCCGGCGAGCGCCTCAAACTGATAATCGGTGAACGCCGGCTGGAACATTCCATCGCGTGACGGCTTGTCGATATGGCACGACGAACAATTGCCCTTGAGGGGATCCTCGAACAGCTTCATGCCCCGCATTTCAGCCTTGCTGAGCTGAGTCTTGCCGGCGAGAAACGCATCAAATTTGCTGTCGTAAGGATGGAAACTTGGATCTTCTATCTGGAAGCGAACCAATGCGAATAGAGCTTCGTTCAGAGCGAGGTCTGGCTGCTCGAACACATGCTCTCCGAACAATTGCTTCATATCGTCCGCGTAGGCGGCGTGCTTGAGGCGGTCGAGCGCCTCATCGGCGTTGCTGTTGTTCATTTCATTCGGGTCGAGCAACGGCCCAAGCGCCTGACTTTGCATGGTGTCCGCCCGGCCATCCCAATCTAGGCCGCCCTGCGGAACGTTCGCCTCGGCTGCGGCAAGCAAAGCGTTGCCCTTGTCGGCCTTGGCGACCGCAGCAACCTTGACACCAGCGGCTGGCTTGACCGCCGCCGCGGGGGCTTCCATATCCGGTATCGCCGGGTTAGGGCCAATCGTGAAGTTTGGATTGTGCTCCAGATAGCGCAGCGACGGCGTCGCTCGCACGCCCGCGCTTTTCATCTCTGGGCCGCCCAGTTGCACTGCGAGATCGTTGGGCGGCGCATATGCATTCGCGGGACTATGGCACGAGGCGCAAGCAAGCTGCCCAGAGCCCGACAATGAAGGATCGAAGAACATCTTGCGGCCCAATTCCGCAACCGCGGAAAGCCCCTTCGGCTTGGTGGAGACGCCGGTAGCTCGAGTCGCATGACCTTCGCCGTCGGTCAGCAGGATGCCGAGGGCCAGAGGCATGACCAGCGCCACGGACAGCAAGGCGGACATCCGCATAGACGGGGCCCGTTTGAAAATCGATGCGCCTTCGAAGAAATGCTTCATTGAAAATGATCGTCAATTGGAGAACGAGAAAGTCACAAATTGGGGCGGACCAATCATCTCTGTCCGCCCCAAAAGCTCGCGTCTATGGACGCTCGCGCTTAGTTACTTAGTTAATTGGCGTGCCGTCGATCGCGTCGAGGATCAGCACCTTGTTCGGCTTCTGATTAAAGTCAAACATGCCTTCGATCGATCCGGCGACGTTGTCGTAGGAACCTTCACCGGTCCGCTCGCCCTTGAGCCAGTTGTCTTCGATAAAGCGAAGGATCGATGCTTGGTCCGTCAAGGAATGATCGACGAAATTCGGCTTCGCGAAGGGCGAAATGACCAGCAGAGGCTGACGCGTGCCGTAGCCGCAGCGGCCGTTGACGGGTCTGCCGTTGACGCCATGCAACGCATTGCGCGGGGGTTTGCCGGGCGTCAGCTTCTCGTCGCCGATGGGGCCGCATTCCTGCGCAGTCAGGAACGCATCCTGAGCGCTGGTCGAGGGATTGAAGACGTGATTTTCGTGGTCGTACCAGCCATCCGAGTCGTCATAGGCGATGATCACCGCCGTGCTATCCCAGTCGGGGCTTTGCTCCAGCGTATTGATGATGCTCACGACGAAGTTCTGCTCGTCGAGCGGATCCGAATTGCCCGGGTGAGCGTCTTGGAAGGACGCCGCCTTCAGGAAGCTAACCGAGGGGAAGTTGCCCGATTCCACAGCCGCGGTGAAGTCGTTGATGTCATACTGGTGATTGGCTCCGCCGTCGTTCGACTTGCCAATGACCTTGATTGATTTCGGCCGCGTATGGTTGGGATTACGCGTCGACGCGTAATATTGGAACGGCTGATGATGCTGCACATAGTCACCCTCATTCGCGCCGGTGACCGACGAGAACGTGCTGCGGGCGCAGCCGGTGGTGCCGTTGGCGTTGACCGTGGTCAGGTCGAAGCCGCCCTGGAACCAGCCCCAGGTGATATTCTGCTCATTCAAGAGGTCGCCGATGTTTCTGCCAACCATTTCGCTGGTGGGGTTGGTTTTGGAGGAGCAGACGTCCAAGAATGGATCGCTGTCGCCGAACATCGTGAAGCCGCCCTGACCGTCGTCAACGAGGTTGTTGCCCTGGCTGGCGCTGGTGATCTGCATCCCGGCAGTGGTGAAGCCCAACGCGCCGTTGGTTTGTCCGGAAATCAGATTGATGGCGCCCGGCGTGGACGGACCAAATTGCGAGCTGTATGAATTATCGTTCATCGCGAAGTGCTGACCATAATTCCACAGCGCAGTGACCGTGTTGCCGTCGTAATAACCCATTACGAGGCCCTTGGTGTCGAAGACGCCGGTCCCGCCGGTGCCGGCCGTGCCGGTGTTCTTCGGGAACAGATCCATCTTGCCGTCGTCGAAAGCCGCCTGCTCGGGTCCATAGGCATGGTTCTGATCGGCCGTGTGGGCCTGAGAGCGATCGAGACGGAACGGGTTTGCGGCGCCAGCGCCGTTGGCCGGGTTGAGGTTCGGATTGCGGATCAGCAAAGCCTCATTCAATCCGTCGATTTTCGGCGTGTTCGCGCGGGCCTTGAAAACTGGCTCCCCAGTCGGATTCGTCGCCTTCGGATAGGTGCCGAAATAATGATCGAATGATTCATTCTCGCCGAAAATGACGACGAGGTGCTTGATGGGGGTCGCGGTGCGAACCGCGCCCTGCTTGCTCTCAGGCGACTTCCTGAGTTCGGCGCTGACGGCCGGGCTGATGCCATTGGCGGCGATCAGCGCAGACAAAAAAAGGCGGGTGCCGCCTTGTAACTATGTCGTTGCATGAAACTCTCTTTGAATGGTGCAGAAAAGGGCTAAGCGCCGCTGACTGAAGGACGAAAAATCCGTTGCAGGCGGCCCTTTAATAGGGAAGAGACACGACACAAGAAAGACAATTATAACACACTAAAATGACAATCGACATCAAGATGCAAGGCTGTACATGACAAAAGCAATAAGGAAAATGGAGAAGTGTCGGAGAAATATGACAATTATCACGACGCCCATTTGCGCAAATCGGCGCGCGGCGTTGGCTCCAGGATTCGGCTGGCTGCTCCCCGCAGCACGCCGCCCTCCCCCGGGCGGACCTGCCGACTTCAGGCTGACGGCGCGCAATCGTCACGGGACGCGGTTGGGATCGGTTTTGTCCGCTTTTGGCGTCAGGCTGTTGCGCCGGTAGCGAGCCCCGCCAGAGCGCAGAGCTTGGCGTCGAGATTGAGAGCCGCGGCGGACACCTCGTCGTTGTGCAACCGGCTCTTCAAAGACGAAGGCAGGTCATAGGCCAGACGAACCTCGCCGGATGCCGTTTGGTAATCAGAACCCTGATCGGAACGTTGAGGCCGACGGGCATCATCGGCAACCCTGTGACGCTGCCCAGTTCGGCCTCAAAGGCGGCGACGACGGCCTCGAAGGAACGCTGGCTGACATGCTCGCAGTGCTGAACGATAAAGCTGTCGATCATGGCCGCCTCTTGTTCGTCCGCCGCATCGTCATGGCGGTCGATGTTGATCGGTTCGATTTGTACCATCGCGCGCCGGGAGCCGGCTATCATGTGAATGTGTGACGGAAACTGTTTTGACGGCGTGAGCAAACTCCGGCCCGCGATGGGAGCGTCTGGAGGATTACATGACCACACCTCAGGCCAAACCCCTGACAATGTCGCCGCGATGGCCCGCGATGCAGTCACCTTTATCAATCTGCTCGGCCTCTCCAAAGTCGACCTGCCGGGCTTCTCCCTCGGCGGTTTCCTGGCCCAATTGATTGCGGCTCAGCACGGACAACTGGTCCGCAAGGTGATCCTCGTCGGCACCCCCCCCCCGGGGCGGCGAAGAGCACCTGCTGACGGTTCTTAAGGACGCCTTGTCCCACGCCGAGGCGCCGGATATCCGGCTGCCGCTGTTCTTCACGCCGTCGTCCGCCAGCCAAGCGGCGGGTCTCGCCTTCTTGAAGCGGCCGAAGGCCCGCACAGAAGATCGCGACGCCGAGAGCGGCAGCGCCGTGACCGATCCACAAGCCAACGCGCTGATCACTTGGTGCGCCACGCCCGATCCCGAGCATGCCATTCTGCGCGCGATCACGCAGCCGCCGTCGGGCCAAACGTCCAGGGTTGGGCCGTCGGCAATCGCGCAGGCGTCGGTTGGTTCGGAGGGTCGTGCGGACACTGCCGGCGTTGCCGCCGGGGCGAACAGTTCGCTTGCGAAAATGGCTCGGGAGCGACCGGGGTGACGCGGGACGGCGGCACCTTCAACGCTCTTCGCAACAGCGGGGCCGGCCCAGGCGATCTCGTCGTGATCCATGGCGTGGGCGGTCTCGGCCATCTTGGCATTCAATTTTCCGCACGCCTCGGCTTTCGGACGATCGCGGTCAATCGCGGCCGGGAGAAGGAAGCGCTCGTCCGCTCTCTCGGCGCCCATGACTACATCGACAGCGAAGACGGCGATGTCGCCGAGGCTTTGCTGGCGCGAGGAGGCGCCCAAGGCGATCATCGCGACAGTATTGAACGCCGACGCGATGAAGGCGACGTGGGAGGCCTCGGGTGTGGGAGGCCTCGGGCCGAATGGGACGCTGATGGTGATCGGCGCGGTCGGCGCGTTCGACATTGACACGTTTGCCCTGCTTATGAAGCGCGCCGCCGTGAAAGGCTGGTATTCTGGCATCGCCGTCGACTCAGAGGACACCCTCGCCTTCAGCAAGCTTCACGGCATCAATTCGACGAACGAGATCTTTCCTCTTGAGGAGGTCCAGGCGGCCTACGATCGGATGATCAGCGGCAAGGCGCGGTTCAGAGTCGTCCTCAAGATGAACTGAGCCGCTGATCTGTGCAATGCCGACATCGCGTGCGCAGCTCCGCCACCGATGCATTTCACAGCATCAACGGCCTGCGCGACTGGGTCGCAGCGCAATGAGCGATGAGGGACGTAACCTCCGAATAGAGCCGACGACGTTGCTGGCATCCCGAGACTCCCCTCTCGCGGCCGCGTTGCATCGCTTTCAGCGGCGCGCCATCCGCCGGGATGACCGAGAGAACGCTGGCGCGACTTATAGCAGAAAGGAACTGGGAATGCGCATCT
This sequence comes from Methylocella sp., assembly GCA_037200525.1. Lineage (NCBI taxonomy): Bacteria > Pseudomonadati > Pseudomonadota > Alphaproteobacteria > Hyphomicrobiales > Beijerinckiaceae > Methylocella > Methylocella sp. The sequence goes on from JBBCGG010000001.1 coordinate 3,484,560, forward strand.
TGAAGATCGTAACCTCACCAAGAGGAGATCGATCCGTATCCACTGCTATGGTCGATGCATTTCTCTTTGAATACCAGAAGAAGATCAACGGACTTGGGGTTGTCGACACATTGGATGTTTGGTCCGATTCGCTTCCGGATTTTAACGCCGAAGCGATAGGCGCCAAATACAAGGGCGTCTCCGGAGAGCCAATGACGCCATCGGAAGGAGCTGCATGGGAAAAGATTAAAGAACTGGCGTCACGATTTCAAAATGCGGATCGCATCGTGCTTGCTATTCCGATGTGGAATTTTTCCTTTCCATATAAGCTCAAGCAACTGATCGATCTTGCTTGTCAGCGGAACATGCTTTTCACGTTGACGGGAAACAATATGGCCCGGCGTTGAATATCGACAAGGCTTTTGTCGTGTATGTCCGAGGGCAGAGCAAAGAGGCCGGCTTTGAGACAGTCCAACCGCCTGGTTTTGAATATGTAACCAACTACGTAGAATTCTGGCTGCGCTTTATCGGCGTACGCGATGTCACAGCCATGACCGTCGAGCACACGTGGGATGGGCGGGCGCAAGACATGATCGAGGAAGGGAAGAAGCAAGCGGCAAAGTTGGCAAAACAATTTTGAAAGCCATGGAGCGGGCGTAGCGATATTTTAAAGTGAGCGATGAAGCAAACACCGCGGCCGGCCTCAAAGTCCATGAACTGAAACATAAACTTCGAAGCCAATCTGTTTGTCGGTATGTTCATCCACTAACTATCGCTGGGATCCGGGGCTTTGCCTCCGACAAGCGGCGGCAAGGGACCAAGCGGATCACGCAGGATGAGGCCTTCGCATCATCGTCCCGTAACTGCCGCGGTCATGCTGCCGCCATTTCGATGGCCGGGGCCAAGCTCTGCGGCGGAAGCTCGACCTTGAAGCGATTGCCCGAGATCAGCATCGGCAAACGCAGTCTTCGATTGCGCCGTCGCCGATTATGCGTCTCTATTAGACGACCTAAATTCAACGGGCGGTCGGCGATTTGGGTCGCCATCTCGGCAACGACGGCGCCGACATTCGAGAGCTGTTCCCTTTGAGCGCCGATCCGGCGGCGACGAGCCGGCGACGCCTGTCCATAACGCTTTGCTATTATGTCTTGCGACACTCTGCTCTGATATCGTCGGCGGTGGATTTCGGTCCTCGCCCAGCACGAAACTGGCTCCGATCGAAAGTCGGGATATTTTAGAATGTGTGCAAATCGTCTATCCCGACGACCGCGATCATATGGTAAAATGCCTATCGCACAGCCTTGAAACCAGCGAACCTTACGAGGTGGAACAGCGGATGCGTCGATCCGACAGAACCTATCGTTGGCGTCGCCGCCTAGATCGACCGACGAACGACCCGACCGGCCGGGCGACAGGCTGGTACGGCGCCACGATTGGGATAGGCGATCAAAAAGCGGCCGGAGAAGCCCCGCGCAGCGAACAACAGCTCCGTCTACTCATCGACACTATTCCGGCTCTCGTTTGGTGTGCGACCCCCAACGGAGCGCCATCCTATTTGAACAAGCGCATGGTCGACTATACGGGCATGACGTTGGACAGTTCTGACCTTTTTGACGGCGGAAGCCGGCCGTCCCTTACGCGACAAGCTATTATCCATCCGGATGAACTTGCTGAGCTAGAGCGACTTTGGGCCCACTCCGTTCGAACCGGCGAACCATTTAGCATGAGGCATCGACTTCTCCGAGCTGACGGCGTGTACCGCTGGGTCGACGCACGCGCGAAGCCGTTGCATGATAGCGATGGACGCATCGTTCATTGGTACGGCGTAGATGTCGATATCCATGACGGCCACCAGACGGAGGAGGTTCTGCGCGACAGCGAACGACAGTTCCGTCTGCTCATCGACGCCATTCCTGCTCTCGTCTGGTGCGCGACCCCCGACGGAGAGCCATCCTATTTGAACAAGCGCATGGTCGATTTTACCGGCATCACATTGAACAGTCTCGAGCATTTGCAAGGCGGAAGCCTAGGATCCCGCGCGAGGCAAGCTATTGTCCATCCGGATGAACTTGCTGACCTAGAGCGACTGTGGTCTCGGTCCGTCCAAACTGGAGCAGCGCTTAGCATGAGGCATCGCCTTCGCCGGATCGATGGCGCGTACCGTTGGGTCGATTTACGTGTTGAGCCGTTGCGCAATGACGATGGCGATATCGCGCAGTGGTATGGCGTGTGCGTCGATATTGAAGACGAAACCCAAATGCAGGACGCGCTTCGCGCGACGCAGGACAAACTGTCGCGCGCGTCGCAAGCCGCAAGCCTCGCGGAGTTATCTGCCTCGATCGCACATGAGGTCAATCAACCGCTGGCTGCCGTGATCGCTAACAGTCATGCCTGCCAACGCTGGCTGTCGAGCGAACCTCCTAATCTGCAACGGGCGCAAGTTACAGTCGAACGGATCATTCGCGACGCGAACGGCGCAGCCGCGGTGGTGAGCAGAATCCGCGCTCTGTTCAAGCAGACTGCCTCAACGAGAGTCTCCATCAACCTGAACGACGTGATCGCCGAAGTGTGCAAGCTAATCAGCGATGACGTCACAAAGAAAAACATCAGCATCGAAACTGACTTGGATGCGAACTTGCCGTCGACTTTGGCCGACCGCGTGCAGATGCAACAAGTTCTTGTTAACCTCACTCGGAATGGAGTCGACGCAATGGAGTCGAGCGCCGACTATCCAAAGTCTCTATTGATCCGATCGCGACGGGGCGAGATGAACGAGGTGCTAATCGAGGTTCGGGATCACGGCGGCGGAGTGGAGGACGTTGAGCGAATCTTCGAGCCGTTCTTCACCACGAAAGAAAACGGCATGGGCATGGGCCTGGCGATCTGCCGTTCGATCATCGAGGCGCACGACGGTCGCCTGCGGGCGACCAAAAACGAACCCCGCGGGGCGACGCTCACGTTTACTCTTCCTGCCTATTCGAGTGAGCTGCAATGACCACGGAAGAGCCTATCGTGTTCATCGTGGATGATGATCATCGGATACGCGAAGCGCTCTGCGAACTCCTGACGTCTTTGGGTTTGCGCGCTCTCGGGTTTGGGTCTGCGGCGGAGTATATCGCCTTTCCGAGGCCTGACCAGCCCGCCTGCTTGGTTCTGGACGTGAAGCTGCCGGACATCAACGGCCTGGAGTTTCAGGAGCAAATTGCCGATGGAGATCATCCTCCCATCGTGTTCATTACTGGACATGGCGACATTCCGTCGTCGGTGCGAGCGATCAAGGGCGGGGCTGTCGATTTTCTAGCAAAGCCATTCAGCGAGTCGGAGTTGATTGAGGCGATTAACGCGGCGGTGGGTCAGGATCGCGTCTCCCGCTTGGAGAGGGCGGAGTTGGTCAAGCTGCAGCGACGCCTTTCCTGCCTGACGCCGCGAGAACGCCAAGTTCTGCCGTTAGTTGCTAGTGGCCTGCTCAACAAGCAGGCCGCCGCCGAACTTGGAATCAGCGAAGTGACGCTTCAGATCCATCGCAGCAAGGTCATGCAAAAGATGGAGGCAGCGTCGCTGGCCGACCTCGTAAGAATTGCTGAAAAGCTAGAAATACCAATAATTCATTCTCGGCGTGCAGGAACAATTCCGACATGATGGCTTCTCATAAGTCCAAAATCGCCGTTGTTGACGATGACGTTCGAGTTCTCGAGTCGATCCAGGATCTCTTGGAGTCGGCGGGACATTCGGTTTGCCCGTTTTCCTCCGCTCAGTCTCTCCTCGAAGGCGACATTCTGCCCGAGATCGATTGCCTGATCGCCGATATCGGAATGCCGCTCATCAACGGCTTCGAGCTGCATCGATTGGCGCGAGATGTGCGGCCTGACTTGCCTGTCATTTTCATTACGGCCCGCCACGAAGCCGCAACCCAAAAGCGCGCTGCCGCCCAAGGCCATCAAGGCTTCTTTCGAAAGCCCTTCGATGGTCCGGCATTGCTTGCCGCGGTCACTCAGGCTCTCCTAGCTTCCTCACATGGCAAGTGATCATGGCGGATGATCTTACCTGCCTCTGCTACATCGGCGATGGTTGCAACAGCTTTCGTCAGACTTAGGTCGAGCCATCGAATTCCGCGACGCGCGAGTATTTCAGAGTTCTTGGTTCGGGGCGTTGCGGATGTAACTCATTCGCAGACATTTGGAATGCTGCGGTAATGCCGCGGCGCCATTGTGGGCGAAGCTGTCGGAATTCTGCTGCAAAAAACGCAGAGATGCGCCGTGAGTTCCGACGGTCCTCACGTGGAGCCTCCAATGCTCGATCTCGACCGATTTTTCGCCGATTGCCAAGACGCCGTGGCCCAGGACCCCAGCCACAGAGCGGTATCTGAAGTCGTCGCCCGCGCGGTGAGCCGCCCCGAAGATATAGTTGCGGCGCTGGGAGAACCACAGCGGGCGGGCATTAACCTCCTCCACGCGTCGCCCGGCCTGACTATCCTGAACCTAGTCTGGGGGCCATGCATGACGATCATGCCGCACGAACACCGCATGTGGGCGGTGATTGGAATCTATTCGGGGCGCGAGGACAATATCTTCTGGCGTCGTTTGCCGCTGGATTCGGATCGCGCGATCGAGGCAGCAGGCGCGCGCTCGCTCAGCCGCGGCGATTGCACTAAGTTGGGCTCCGACATCATTCACTCCGTGACCAATCCGATCCCGCGCCTGACTGGGGCAATCCATATCTATGGCGGGGATCTCCTTAACCAGGAGCGGAGCGAGTGGAACCCCGAGACACTGCGAGAGGAACCTTACGACGCCGAAAAGGCGCGCCGGTTATTTGAGGATTCAAGCAAGATATAAATGCCGCATCGGACGGCCTACGCCGTCGGGACATCCGAAGATATCGGAGGCATTGCCCGATAGAGGCTCTTCTAGCGCTTCAAGACGAAGCGACGCGTCTCGATGTCGATAATTGGCGGAGCTCGATAGAGATTGCAGTAGCGGCCCTAGCAATCGACAGCAACCTCCTTGCCTAAGGACGGTCGATTTTGGCTGATCTCCGCGACAAGCTGCCGGAGCCAGCGCAGCCGCGGATGCCCGTCAAATCGTTTGTGCCACAGCTGTTTGACCTCGATCGGAGGGATGCTGAAGGGAGGCTCCGCGATGATGAGATCGCAGATGCTCGCGAATTGCACCGCGAGCGGCCGGGGGATCGTCGCCACAAGGTCCGACTGAGCCACGATAAAGGGAACGGTGACGAAATGTGAGATCTGCAGAGCGATGCTCCGTTGCAATCCTTCGGCCGATAGCCCGAGCTCAACCACGTCTCGGAACCGACCCTCTTGAGCGATCGCTATATGCTGCGCGCCCAGGTAGTCGGAAAGGCTCATGTCGGGACCAATGGTTGGATGATTCCGGCGCACCAGACAGGCCGAGCGGTGTTTGAACAGAGACTGCTGCTTGAACGATGACGAAACGAGATCCGGAAAGTAGCCTATCGCGAGGTCGACTTCACCGAGATCCATGGCCAACGACAGTTCGTGCGGCCGTCTGACCACGGCACGCAATGCCGCATGCGGCGCCTCGCGGGCAAACCGTTCAAGCAGCTTGGGTAGGAATTCGAGTTCGCCGATATCAGATAGGCTTAACGTCAACGCGCCGGTCTCGCTTACCGGATCGAAAGCGGCCTGAGACAGGATATCCAGACGAATCGTTTTGAGCACCGAAGACACGGCGGGCCTCAGCAACTGCGCGCGGGCCGTCGGCTGCATCACGCCATTGGCGCGCACAAAGAGCTCGTCGCCAAGAGCGAGACGTAGTTTCGACAGAGACGCGCTCATCGTCGGCTGGCTTAATCGCAGCCGCTGCGCGGTGCGCGTTAGCGTGCCCTCCTCGAATAATGTGTCGAGGACAACCAGCAGATTGAGGTCGAGGTCACGGATATCCATGTTGCGCCTGCCCCGAAATTTAATCTCGCTATCTCCAGGTGGGACATCAACCTAACAATGCCGCCCGATAGTCACTATTGGCTTTCTTTTATAGGGCTTCTGAAGTTCCGATGCGAGGATCTTCTCCAAAGATATTCTGCGTTGTGCCGCGCCTCGTTGAGACCTATTAGCCGACCGCCAGATCGCCGGCCGCTTCGACAGGGCCTTATCGACTAATGGAGATGGTGCGGCGATCGCGCTTCTGGCCTCGCAAATTGGCAGTTCGAGCCAGGTCGCCGATTCGGTAGGCCACCGATGCCTGAAAGGCGTCATCAACTCTTTAAGCGGCGTAGCATGAATAAGGAAGTGGACCTCCATGGAGGCATCAACAATGCCGCCGCTCAACTGACGCGCATCCTGATTGTCGACGACGATCGCTCCATGCAGCAAATGATGGTCAACTATCTCGACGGAGAAAATCTACACGCTTTCTCCGCATTCGGAGCGCGAGACGCCATCGGTCTTCTTACAAAGAATGAGCCCGGCCTCGTAATCCTCGATCTGCGGCTTGGCCGAGACGACGGGCTGGACGTGCTGCGAGAGATCCGGTCGCGCTCAGACGTCCCGGTGATCATTGTCACTGGCGATCGGTGCGAAGAGACCGACCGGGTGGTCGGATTGGAACTCGGCGCCGATGATTACGTCACCAAACCTTTCAGCCTCCGAGAGCTGCTGGCGCGCATCCGGGCAGTATTGCGGCGACGGGAAACTACGTGCATCGCGCCTCGGCGAGATTCGGATCTAGGCATTTACACATTTGGTGGGTGGCAGTTCAATCGACGCTTTGGTCGTCTAACTAACTCCAGTGAAATTGCGATCACTCTGACGAAGAACGAGCGCGCGCTCCTGATTGCGTTCGTTGAGGCGCCGCAGCGGACGCTCTCTCGCGAGTACCTTATTCAAACGACTCGCCGGCATGAGGACATCGCCGGTCGAAGCATCGATGTGCAAGTCCTGCGTCTGCGGCGGAAATTGGAGACCGATCCGGACGCGCCGCGGATCATCCAGACACATCACGGATTCGGCTATGCGTTTGCTCTGGAGGTTAAGCGTCTCTAAAAAAGGAACCTGCCGTTTCATGGCAGGACGTTTAGCAATTCGAGCAAGCTGCGGAAAGTGAAGGACCCGGACAAGGCCATTATCCCGAGCAATTCCACAACGAAGGTTCGCATGATCTGACAAAGGTCGCGAGGTTCGTCGTGTCCTAGGTTACAGACGCAATAACTTTGCATCGCATTGAAATTATGCCGACACCGGGACGCGCCATGGTGATCACTGCGCTTTTTCAACAATCAGAGCGACAGGACCTCATGAAAGTTCTCATTACCTCGGTGCCTTTGATGGGCCACCTCAATCCATTGCTCGCGATCGGTCGCAACTTGATCGAGGAAGGTCACGAGGTCGTAGGTTTATCCGCCAACGTCTTGCGCGACCGCATAGAAGGAATGGGCGCGGCGTTCCACCCCTTTCCTGGCAAAGCGGACATCGATCTGCGCGATATCACAGCAGCGTTTCCCGAACTCAAGATCCTATCGCCGGGACCGGAGATGTCGCGCTTTTACATTGAACGCATGTTCATCGACCCGATCCCGGCTCAGCACGAGGGGTTGAAACAGGTTCTGCGCGATTTTCCGGCCGACGTCATCATCGGGGACAGTCTGTTTCTCGGGGCTCTGCCAATGTTGCTTGGACCGCGGTCGGAGCGTCCGCCCATAGTCCTTTGCGGCACCACGCTTCTGTTTTGGCATCGCGACGATGGAGCGCCGGCCGGCGCTGGCTTGCCGCCTGCAACCAGCGAAGCCGAGCGCAAGGAATACGCTGCACTCTTTAAAGACATAAAGACGCTGTCTTTGACCCCACCAGGCATTATCTAAATGAGCGCCTGGCGGCCCTCGGCGTCAAACCCTTGTCGATGGACATTCTCGACGCCATCGAAGCTCTTCCGGACGCATTTTTGCAGCTGACGGTTCCGAGCTTCGAGTTTCCCAGAACGGACCTGCCAGCTTCGGTCCATTTCGTTGGCGCGCTCCCGATCATCCCTAACCAAGCTCCGGTTCCGCCATGGGCGCATGAGTTAGATGGATCGCGTAAAGTTGTTTTAGTAACCCAGGGCACCCTCCCAAATCACAATTTCGGCCAATTGGTCGCCCCGACGCTCGCGGCGCTCGCCAACGAGCCTGATGTGCTCGTGATCGCGACCGCCGGCGGTCGTCCAATTGATTCCATACCCGGGCCAATTCCCAGCAATGTCCGCTTGGCCAGCTATCTGCCGTTCGAATGGGTGCTGCCCAAGATCGATGCGCTTGTCACTAACGGCGGCTATGGCAGCGTCAATCAGGCTCTGAGCTTTGGCGTTCCGCTGGTTACCGCCGGGCTAACCGAGGACAAAGCGGACGTTAATGCCCGTGTGGCGTGGTCTGGCGTCGGCATTGATCTCAAGACCAATGAGCCGACGCCATCAGCCCTCCGCGAGGCGATCCGGGCCGTGCTCGATAAGCCGAATTTCCGTGCGCGGGCGTCGGCCCTAGGCCGTTGTGACGAATTCGGCGTTTGGGGGATTCTCGCGAGGATCTTTCCATGATTCAAGGCTGATTTTTGGAGATCAGCCTTGATGATTCGGGATGTCGATGCGCTGCGAGACGATCAATGGGAGCGGCTTTGTGATCTTGTGCCAGGCGGAAGAGCCGGCCAGCGCGGGCCGCGCTGCGACAATCGACGCTTCGTCGACGCGCTGTTATGGATGGCCCGCTCGGGCGGCCGCTGGCGCGATCTGCCCGAACGCTTCGGCGACCATCAGGCGGTGAAACGCCGCTACTATCGCTGGATCGAGCGCGGCGCCTTGGACGGATTTCTTGAGGCATTCACCGCCGAGGCCGATCTCGAATGGCTGATGATCGACTCAACAATCGTGCGCGCCCATCAGCACGCGGCCGGCGCAAGGATCGCCAAAGGGGGGCGGATGCCCAAGGCCTGGGCCGCTCTCGCGGTGGTTTGAGCACCAAAATCCACGCCGCGACAGACGCACTCGGCAACCCCGTTCGGCTCCTTCTCGGACCTGGGCAGCGCAACGACATCACAAAAGCGCACGCCCTGATCGAAGGCTTTGCGGCCGATGCGATCATCGCCGATAAAGGTTATGACGCCAATCACTTGCGCAAGGCTGTTCTTATGCGTGAGGCTGAGCCGGTGATCCCATCAAAATCCAATCGCCGCGCGCCGCTCCCCTACGACAAGGCGCTCTACAAGGAGCGCAATCTCGTCGAGCGTTTCTTCAATAAACTGAAGCAGTTCCGGCGCGTCGCAACCCGATACGACAAGCTCCTCGCAAACTACCGAGGCTTCGTATTGCTCGCCGCTATTGCTATCATGCTCAGGTAATTCGTCACTACTGCCTAGGCAAAGAGTTCGCGGCCATCGACACGCGAGGCGAAATCTTGCGAATTCTAACGCAAGTCTCGCATGTTCCAGCTGACAAGAGCGTCCCGCCTCACCTTCGCGCCCAGGCGGGATGACCGGCTCGACGCGAGCAGCCTTCACAACCAACGCTGCCGTCGCAGAAGCTGTAATCACTCCCATCGAAGAGCTTAAAAACGACCCGCACGAGGTTTTCGGGCGTCCGCAATCATCCGGTTGAGGGCGTCCTTCGACGCCTGATGCGCCAGCACGATGCCGGCCGGCGAATTGCGGTCGGCCGTTCCAAGCTGGGCTTTGCAAGGAGTCTCTCCGCTGATATGTTCCTTATCTGTTCTTAATTGCAGCTGAGTCGATCGAGTTCGCGAAAGACTCCTCGACGAAGGCGGCAATAGATCAGCATGATAATGTCCGCATATTCGCGGGTGATGTTTGATTCTCGGGCGGATGGGGAAATGGGCGCGGCGCATCTTGAAAAGTTGAACGACAGTCAGCGCAGCGCGGCCGAGCATGGCGTCGGCCTTGCCGACGGTGAGGTCGGGGGACCGTTGCTGATCATCGCCGGAGCCGGATCGGGCAAGACGAACACGCTGGCGCATCGCGTGGCGCATCTCATCGTCAACGGCGCAGATCCTAGGCGCATCCTGCTAATGACGTTCTCCCGGCGCGCAGCATCGGAGATGGGTCGCCGAGTCGAGCGCATCTGCGCCAGAGTGCTCGGAGACAAGGCCGGCGCGCTCACCGACGCGCTCGCCTGGGCTGGCACCTTCCATGGGGTCGGCGCGCGGCTGCTGCGCGATTATGCCGACCAGATTGGGCTCGATCCGCAGTTTACGATTCACGACCGGGAAGATAGCGCGGACCTAATGAACATCGTCCGCCATCAGCTCGGTTTCTCGAAAATGGAAAGCCGATTCCCGACAAAGGGGACCTGCGTGGCGATCTATTCGCGAGCGGTCAATGCGGAGGCCCCGCTGCAAGACGTGCTGCGCGCGAACTATCCCTGGGTCGCGCAGTGGGAGGCGCAACTGCGCGAACTTTTCGCGGGCTATGTCGAGGCCAAACAGATCCAGAGCGTCCTCGATTACGACGACCTCCTGCTCTATTGGGCGCAGATGGTCAGCGATCCGGTCCTCGCCGACGATATCGGCGGTCGCTGGGATCACGTGCTGGTCGACGAATATCAGGACACCAACCGGCTTCAGGCCTCGATTTTGACAGCGCTGAAGCCCAGCGGCCGGGGGCTGACCGTTGTTGGCGACGACGCCCAGTCTATTTACAGCTTCCGCGCCGCCACAGTGCGCAACATCCTCGACTTCCCGAAAAAATTCAGCCCGCCGGCGGAGATCATCACGCTCGATCGCAACTACCGCTCGACACAGCCGATCCTGGCGGCCGCCAATGGCGTCATCGATCTCGCAAAGGAGCGGTTCACGAAGAATCTCTGGACTGAACGCGAATCCGCCGAACGGCCTTGCCTCATCACTGTGCGCGACGAGGCCGACCAGGCGAGGTTCGTTGCGGGGGAGGTTCTTGAGAACCGGGAGGCGGGCATGCGGCTGAAGGAACAGGCCGTCCTGTTCCGCGCCAGCCACCACAGCGGACCGCTGGAAGTCGAGCTGACCCGCCGCAACATCCCCTTCGTCAAATTCGGCGGGCTCAAGTTTCTTGATAGCGCGCATGTGAAGGACATGCTAGCGGCGCTGCGTTTCGTTCAGAACCCCCGCGACCGAGTCGCCGGCTTCCGGATCATGCAGCTTCTGCCCGGCGTCGGCCCGTCATCGGCGCAAACAGCGCTGGACGCCATGGCCGACCGGCCCGATCCTCTCGCCGCGCTTGTCGACCTCCCCTGCCCTCCCCGAGCGCGGGCCGATTGGCCGGGCTTCGTCGCATTGCTGCGCGACCTGCGCCGCTGCTCCAGCTGGCCGGCCGAAATCGCGCAGGTAAGCAACTGGTATGAGCCGCATCTTGAGCGCATTCACGAGGATGTCGAGATGCGAAAGGTGGACCTGCTCCAGCTCGAGAATATTGCAGCTGGCTATCCGTCGCGCGAGCGGTTCCTGACCGAATTGACGCTCGATCCTCCCGACGCGACCTCGGGACAGGCTGGCGCGCCCCTGCTCGACGAGGACTATTTGATCCTCTCGACCATTCACTCGGCCAAGGGTCAGGAATGGAAATCGGTCTTCGTGCTTAACGCGGTCGACGGCTGCATCCCTTCCGATCTCGGCGTCGGCACGACGGACGAAATCGAGGAGGAGCGGCGGCTGCTCTATGTCGCAATGACGCGGGCGAAGGACAGTCTCTCCCTCATCGCGCCGCAGCGATTCTTCACCCACGGACAATCGGCGACCGGGGATCGACACGTCTATGCTGCGCGCACGCGCTTCATTCCGACAAAGCTACTGCAACTGTTCGAATGCCGTGCGTGGCCCGTGACACCCACGGGACAAGCGGGAGCAGCATCGCAGGCGCGACAGGTCCGCGTCGATGTCGGCGCCCGGATGCGCGGAATGTGGCGATAGAAAGACCTGGCGGATGAGCATCCGGCGCGGGACATATCCGTCGCCGAACATCTATCTTGGCCGAATGAGCGACAGCTCCAGATCTTCCTCGCCAGGCGGAAGCCAATAGGCGATGCCCTGCGTTTGGCCCTCTGCTGAGGCCGTGACGACCTCAGACCAAACTGCTTTGCAGCTCCCTCCGCGTCACTTCGCGTAAACCGGCGCGCCTCGATCAGTTGAGACACGCGAGACTTGCTTGACGATCCGCAGGATTTCGGATTGCGTGTCGATAGCTGCAAACTCTTTGCCTAGAGCCGATGCCCGCGCACGGAAATTCGGCTTATCGAGCACGGCCCGGATGGCCTCGCGGAGGGCTGATGGCGTCGGCTCATTGGTCTTGAGATCAATGCCGACGCCAGACCACGCCACACGGGCGTTGACCTCCGCTTTGTCCTCGGTCAACCCGGCGGTAACGAGCGGAACGCCAAAGCTCAGAGCCTGGTTGACGCTGCCAAAACCGCCGTTGGTGACAAACGCATCGACCTTAGGAAGCAGCCATTCGAACGGCAAATAGCTGGCGAGGCGCGCGTTGCCGGGGATCGGACCTGGTATGGCGTCGATTGGCCTTCCGCCAGCGGTGACCACAACGAGGATATCAGGCTCATTGGCGAGCGCCGCCAGCGTTGGAGTAATCAACTGATCGAAATTATGATTGGCTAGCGTTCCTTGGGTTACAAAAACAACTTTGCGCGAGCCGTCCAGCTCATCCGCCCAAGGCGGAAGCGAAGTTTGATTCGGTATGATGGGAAGAGCGCCGATGAAGTGCACCGAGCTCGGCAAATCCCGTCGCGGAAATTCCAAACCTGGAACGGTCAACTCCATAAAGACATCCGGAAGCGCTACGACCGCGTCCAGAATATGCATCGACAATGGAGCGACGCCCACGTCCGCCATGCAATTGTTCAAGTAGCGGCCGACAGGCTCCACAAACGCCTTGCGGTTTTCTTCGGCGAGCGCTGCGTATTCCTTGCGCTGGGCTTCGCTGGTCGCAGGCGGCAAGCCGGCGACGCCTGGCGCTCCGTCGTCGCGATGCCAAAACAGAGGGTTGGTTCCACACAGGACAATGGCCGGACGTTCGGATCGCGGTCCGAGAAGCATCGAAAAAACGCCAAGGAACAAAGCGCTGGTGATGATGACGTCGGCGGAAAACTCTTGCAGAACCTGCCGCATGCCTTTGTGCTGCGGAGGAATGAGATCGATGAAGACGTGCTCGAAGTAAAAGCGAACCAGCTCCGGCCCTGGAGGTATTGTCTTGAGTTCCGGAAACACCGCAACGATATTGCCCAGATCAAGATCCGCTTCCGGCGGCAAGGCGCGGAATGATGCGCCGACGTCTTCAATTCGTTTGCGCATAGCGCTGCCCGACAAGACGACCACTTCATGGCCATCGGCCATCAAAATGCGTCCGATCGCAAGCATTGGGTTAATGTGGCCCGTCAAGGGGATAGCGGCGATAAGAACTTTCATGCGGTGCTGTCACTTTGATTGTTGAAAAAGCACGGCGATCACCATGGCGCGTCCCCGTTTCGGAATAATTTCGGCACGGCGCAAAGTTGTTACGTCCGTAATCTCCGACACGCGATTGCCTGGCCCGCTCCCTTGCTGGCGTCGACAAGACCCGTCTATGGGAGATCGCGGAATACCCCGCATAGGTCCGAACTGATTGCTTCGGTCGGACCACTCGGGATCATAACAAGACGCTTGATCGAAGATAACGGCTCGCCCATCTGTAGCCGCGAACGCAATTGGATTGCGTTCGTAATGCAATATGATGATCTTGAAATAAAGCGGCAGTCAGAAGCCCAATAAATGCAGCTTGCTGTGTTTATTGGGGGTAGATGATGAGCTATGTGGCGGATCTGATCGGTTGGCCATCGGCTACATTTCTGGTGGCTTGGATAGTTATGCAAATCGCCGAAGAAATAGGCAATCAATTGAGCGATTAACTCGTTGCGAGCGTTCCGCCCGGTCGATTAGGATGGCAGGATGCGACGTAGTGCGGCTGGGCCGGCAACGAGGCGAAGGCTCGAGGACCAGGGTGATGCCCTAAGCCTTCAGCGCCGCGTCTATATGGCGCGCTGCGCGCCGGACATTTTTCTCGCGTCTCAGGCGCCCCAATAGAACGGCTCGCCTCCAATTAGGTCGCGCCAGGTGCGAATGGCAAGCGCGTGCCAGAGCTCATTAAGCAAAACAGCCAACCTCGGCTGCGGCTGCACAAAGCTATCCCACACCGCTTCCGGCGCGATGCCGAGCGTATCCACCCAATTCATCATCATGGCTCGCGCCTCACCGCGTAGCCGGCGACCATAGTATATTTCGACTGCTGCGCTTGCAGGGTCGTCTGCGCAATCAAGTCAAGCCCGTGGCAAAGCTCCGCGTATTCCCATTGATCAACCATAACTCGATCCCCTTTTTGCGTCGGCAACATCCGCAAGATGCGATCAATTAGCTGCTTGAGAATCCTTGGCATCAAAACCTCCAGAGCCCTGGCCGCCTAGATATGGGCGCCCTGGGGCATCAAACAAAACACATCGCCGTCAGAAGAAGCTTGGGAGCCCGCAGCAGCCGAAGCCGCATTGACGCTCTCATTTTCGCTTCTCCAAAACGGCTATCCAGAAATCACTTCGCCTCCGAAATGTCGGCGAATACTTCCTGGCGCGCCCAAATGCATATGCGGATCGCGAAGCGCCATGTGTGGGGAATCCCACACCGCTCGATGCGCCAGCCTGTTTCGAGCCGCCTATCCGAGGCCTGCGGCTTTCAACCGCCGCAGGCGTTTATTTGATGGCGAGCGTTATAATCCTGACGACAATGAGACCGCCCGCCAGAACGAGGTAGCCGCGCAGAACGATCATCCATATTTTTCTCGCGCGGGACATCCGGGCCGGACCTAGCTGCGAGAGCTTCGGCATCCGCCACATGTCGCGGTTCCAGACTTTTGGCTCATCGATTGTCGCGGCGGGGCGCCTCAATGAGCCTGAAGCGATCGCCGCAATCAGCGCCAGGACAGACCCGCCACCCAATATCGCCACGATAACGGTCTCGTTCATTTCGTCCGGGAACAGCACGGACGCAGTCAGGATCACCGAGAGCAACACCAGAACCGCGATGACGGCTCCCGTGAACAGATTCAAGCCGCGCGAATTGGCCCACGGACCAATCACTTCCTTGTCGTTGCACAAAAGGAGCAGAAACACCGTCGCGCTCGGCAGAAGCACGCCGGCCAGGGTCTGCACCGCGTTGGTGAGGAGGCCAAGCGGAGCATTCGGCGTCAAAACGAGGCCAGCGGCAATCACAATCAGGCCGCAATAGATGGCGTAGAATCCCTTCGCGTCCTTCACTTTGCGGTACAGGGAATGCCGGATCGAGAACACGTCCGCGATAGCGTAAGCCGTCGAGAGCGATACCGCCGCTGCGCCAATCAGGCTCGCGTCAATCAGGCCAATTGCGAACAGAACTCCGGGCAGACGGCCGGCGTGCGCTTCGATACCAGCGGCGACGCCGGCCGCATCGGTGAAGTTGCCGAATTCAGGGCGCCCGCCAAAAGCCTTAGCCGTAAAGGCCATCATAGCGACGGCGCCAATAATGACCAGAATGATCCCGAACCAAAGATCGACGCGCTCATAGCGCATGAAGCGCGGCGTGATCCGTTTGTCGATGACATAGCTTTGCTGAAAAAACAGCTGCCACGGCGCGGTGGTCGTCCCAACGATCGCAATTACCAGGAGCATGACATCGCTGAGCTTGCCTTCTTTCGGAAGCTGCGGAACGAACATATTGCGCGCGATCTCGCCAAATGACGGATGGACCATGAAGAAAATCGGGACGAGCACAAGGCTGCCGGCGACAAGCGCCAATGCGAAACGCTCGAACCGGCGGAAGTCTCCGGCGCCAACCGCCCCCATCACCGCAACGGCCGACAGCGCGACGCCGAGTTCTTTCGGAAGCCCGAGATAGCTGAGGCCGAGGGCGACGCCGATGAATTCGGTCACGATCGTCAAGGCGTTGAGAATGAGGAGGTCCATGACGCTGAATGCGCCCCAGAACTTCCCGAACCGCTCGAAGATCAGGCGCGCATGACCGACGCCGGTGACCGCGCCGAGGCGTAGGACCATCTCCTGATTGAGATAAAGGACCGGAATCAGAAGTACCAGCGTCCAGAGGAGAGCGACGCCATAGTTCTGGCCAGCTTGAGTGTAGGTGCTAAATGCCCCAGCGTCATTGTCTCCCACCATCACGATCAGGCCTGGACCCAGAATCGCGAGTAAGGTCTGGAGCCGGCGCCTCCAGCCACGGCGAGGGCCGGTGTCATGTTGGAGGATTGTTCCCAGCGCGCCGCGGATATGGCCGACATGGGCCTCGTCGAGAACGGCGGCGCGAGTGTGAGCGGTTGTCACATGCATTTTCATGGAAGTCTCCTGGCCGAGCGAGCGCGGAGACAAAGCCATTCATGCGGCTATGGCTTTCCGGCGCTCCTGCGCGGCAGTTTCGAATGGTGTCGGGTTCTGCTTGAAGCGCCCGCCGAAATTTTACGAAGGACTTCGGCGAGCCTACTGGGGCCATCTTTCATGTCGAAGCTCCTATGCTGCGAGAGATAATCGCGCGCCATCTTCCAGGCCGCCGCTGACGTCTTCGAAACTCCAGACGCAATGGAGCCGGCCAGAGACGCGATCGCGCCGCCAGCGACAGACGAGCGCGCCCGCATCCCCGCGGATATGCATGGTCTTTGTCGGACGAGCGCGAGTTGCCGACGAAGTCGACCCGCGGGGCGGCGCGAAGGCGACAATGATATTTGGGAGCTTTTTCACGGCTCACCTCCGATCCTTGGTTGGGTCCAAAGCCGGATAGGCGAGCGGGCGACGGCGGGCCTAGGCCCCCTCGCCTCTCACGCGGGAATCCGGCCCGCGGACGGTTGCAATGTCGAAGGGCGATGGATCACGGCGCAACGCCGCGGCCGCAACGCCCGAGCTTTTACTGCCCATGTCTCTTTCGATTGTTGTGATCAGCCGACTGGAACGAACTCAGTCCGCGCATGGCAAATGATCCTGCTTGCGCGTCCTGTCAACCCCAAAAAGCGGAACGTCCCGAGCCGACCTGACGGCGCTCATTGAGATCGAACGACAGCACGAGCATGGGGCTCGATGGTGCAGCGGTCATGCCCGTTGCCGCACTTCAGCTCTGGAGGCCCGATCTGCCAGTACTTCGCTCTGATCGCAGATCGGGCGTAATTCCCACTGTCCGAGGTGTTGTCCGGGCATTGGTTTCCCGATTTTCGGAACCCCGCTTCTTGTCGGGGCGGACAATACAATATACAAAAACTATAGAGAAAATGACATATAATTGGTCGAGGTGATTTTTATGCTCTCGAATCCCGTGAGAAGATTTCTGTTTTCGATCGCCGCGCTGGCGATGTCGGCTTTGGCGACAACTGCATTGACCGCCGCGCCGAGCGAAATTCGCATTGATTGGGCGACCTATAATCCGATCTCGATCGTCCTGAAAAATAAGAATTTCCTTGAGGAGGAATTTGCCAAGAGCGGCGTCGGCATCCGCTGGATTCAGTCCGCCGGCTCAAATAAGGCGCTCGAGTTCATGAGCTCCGGTTCGCTCGATTTCGGTTCGACTGCGGGGGCGGCGGCGCTGATTGGCCGGATTAACGGCAATCCTATCAAATCGGTCTATGTATATTCGCGCCCTGAATGGACGGCGCTCGTCACGCGCAGCAATACGGGGATCGCATCGGTCGCCGACCTTAATGGCAAGAGCGTTGCCGTGACGCGCGGCACGGATCCGCACATCTTCCTGATCCGCGCGCTTGCCGCGAACGGGCTGACCGAAAAAGACGTTCGTCTCGTTTTGCTCCAACATGCGGATGGGCGACTGGCGCTCATCCGCGGCGATGTCGACGCCTGGGCTGGGCTCGACCCGATGATGGCGGCCGCCGAACTCGACGATGGGGCGGTGCTTTTCTATCGCGATCCGGCCGCCAACAGCTGGGGCGTGCTAAACGTGCGCGAGAGCTTCGCAGTCGAAAATCCCGAGATCGTCCGCCGAGTGCTCGCCGCCTATGAGAAGGCGCGCAAATGGTCGATCGAAAACCCAAAAGAATTGGCCGCGCTGCTCCAAGACGCTGCCAAGCTGCCCGCGCCTGTCATCGAACGCCAACTTCAGCGCACCGACCTGACGCATGGCCCAATTGGCGCCGAGCAGGCGACAGCGCTCGTCGCGGCGGGGCGGGCGCTTCAGCAGGCCGGCGTGGTTCCGGCGAATGCGGACATCGTCGCAAACGTCGATGCGCTAATCGATCCGCATTTCCTGCCGGCGATCGCACCACCGGGAAACTGAGATGAGTGTCGTCGAGCGCCTCATTCCTACCGATGCTGCGGAAACCCGGACTACTCGACCAGGCATGAGCCCTCCTGCACTCCTGCTGCTCGGCTTCGCGCTGCCCGTCGGCGGTCTCCTGCTCTGGGAGGCCTCGGTGCGGCTCGGCTGGGTGCAAGGGCGGCTATTTCCCGCCCCGAGCCTCGTGGCAGCGACGCTTGCTGATCTTGCCACAAGCGGCGACCTCGGCTTCCACCTCCGCGCAACGCTTTTGCGCGTTGCAGCCGGCTTTACGCTTGGCGTTCTCGCGGGGACGGCGCTTGGCGTTCTCGCCGGCGCCTCGGTCCTTGCAAGGGCATTGATCGATCCGACCCTGCAGGGCCTGCGCGCCATTCCCTCGATCGCCTGGACGCCGTTGTTCATCTTGTGGCTCGGCATATTCGAGACATCGAAAGTTGCGTTGATCGCGGTTGGCGTCGCCTTTCCCATTTATCTCGGCACGCTCGGCGCGATCCTTGCGGTCGACCGAAAAATTATTGAAGTCGGCCAAAGTTTCAGGCTTTCGCGCGTAGAGCTGGCCAGCCGCATCCTGCTACCCGCCGTGTCGCCACACTATGTTGTTGCGCTCCGTTCAGGGTTAGGGCTCGGCTGGATGTTCGTCGTCGCCGCCGAATATATGGGAGCCTCCGAGGGGCTTGGCTATTTGCTTTTGGATGGCCAGCAGCTGGGCAAACCGGCTCAAATCCTCGCCGCCATCTTCATATTCGCCGTGCTGGGCAAGGCGACGGACGCGCTTCTCATCGCTGCGTCTGCGCCTTTCCTGCGTTGGCAGGACACGGTCGCACCAACGGCCGGAAGGAGCCGATAGATCGTGCTGCGGATCGACTCTCTTTCGAAGACTTACGACAAGGGAGCGCAGGCGCTTGCCGCCATTTCGCTCGAGATATCAGAGGCCGAGATCATCGCTATTGTCGGAAGCTCTGGCTGCGGCAAAAGCACCTTGTTGCGCCTCGTCGCAGGCCTCGAAATGGCAAGCGCCGGCCGCGCCTTGGTCGATGGAGAGACGATCTCAAAGCCGCATCCCTATGTAGGCATCGTTTTTCAGGAGCCGCGTCTTTTTTCCTGGTTGACGGTCGCGGAGAACGTCGGCTTCGGCATCGCCCATTTGCCGCGCAAGGAGCGTGAGGCGCGTGTGGCGGCGGCGCTCGACCGCATCGGCCTTGCCGATTACGGTCGGCGCTGGCCGCGCGAAATATCAGGCGGTCAGGCGCAACGGATAGCGCTAGCGCGATCGCTCGTCGCGGAGCCGCGGGTGCTTCTGCTCGATGAGCCGTTTTCGGCGCTCGATGCCTTTACGCGGGCAGACCTGCAGGACCATCTTCTCGCGCTTTGGAGCGAGACCCGACCGACGCTGGTGCTCGTTACCCATGACATTGAAGAGGCTCTCGTTCTGGCTGATCGCGTCGTCGTGATGCACCCGCGGCCGGGGCGGATCGCCGGCATTCTTGAAGTAGCCTTGCCGCGCCCGCGCGACCGGCTTGACGCCAGCTTCGAGCGGCTGAAACGGCGGGCGTTAGGCGTCCTCAAAAATTCCACCAAAGCGACCCTTCCGTTTGCGGCGGAATAGAAAAACGCGACGCGTCGGCGCTCATTGTGTGACGACCTCGGCGGTCCAAATCCGCGCCGGAGCCGCCTCGTTGGATGCTAGTTGTTGCAAAGGTTCGGAGGGAGGCAATCCTTCCCGTTTCCGAAGGTCAAGCCATGGTTTCCGCTCGCGCTGCGGCCTTCAGAGACGCTATTTGGGGAGCTCTGCATCCCAGCGGGGGCGACTGCGTGCATGCTGCCGCCGCTTCCGCTGAGGGCGCTTGAGCTGTGGCTCCCTCTCGAACCCGCGGCGAAAACAGGACCGTTGCAAATAACTGCCGCGCCAAGAGCAACCGAGGCCACGAATGTTCCAACTTTTCTCATGATTTCTCCTTGTCACAAAGTGACAAGTCAATGTTTCGAGGTAGAACAAGTTCAACCCACGAGTTATCACAACAAAGCGAAGTAGTTCACGGATAGTTGTCAGGATCGACCCCAGAATCACTTCCGAGCGCAATCCGAAAGAACCGGCGCCGATAAAATCAATAAGAGGCGTCGGCTATGTTCTCCACGGAAAAATCAGATCCATGAAAACATAGCTGGTAATGCGTCAGCGTCGGCGGGCGGCCGCGCGTCCGGCTCAAGGATTATCGTCACGCCGTGATCCCAACGCCGGATCTCGCCTTCGCTCAAGCGTCGGGTCCAATTGTCGTGCGCCAATGTCCAGATGCGCATGCAGCCGCAGGACTCAGCGCGACCGAAAGCCTTGAGATAATCCAGCAGCTCGGCCGCGACGCCGGCCGAATCGGCTGCGCTCGCAACCACAAAGATCGGCGCGTCCAGTATGCGATCGCCTTCTGCGTGCTCTCTCACGGTCGTGATGCAAAGCCCCTGAATATAGCCAAGGGGACTCATCGCGACGATGACATTGTCCAGATCGGGCCGACTATCCCCCCGATCTATGATGCTACGACAAAATGCCCGCCACGCCGCCAGATCAAGCGCGGGCGCTACGGCGCCAATAAGCGGATAGGCCTGATCGACCCGATCGGTAGTTAGCTCCGCGATTTGATATGTGGCGTCCATGAGATGCTCCTATCATTTCATTTCAGCGCGTAATCCGACGTCAGTCTTTGATCCGCCTCAAGAAACGGGCGATGATGGAGAAACTGTAGGGTCAAATTCGCCGTCTGCGCGGCGGGATCAGACTGATCGCGATGTCCAGGTCACAAGATCGGTGGCGGCTTTGCCAAAGGCTTGATTGAGGGCGGCCGCAACTGCCAGGGCGTCCATTCCCTTGGGCGGAACAGTCGCGTGAAACAATTGCGCGGCAACGATCTGACCGCTTTCGGATATGATCTTAGCGGAGAATTCGACATCCGCCACAGGTTCGGGCGTCATGTTGATCGCGAAGCTGCGCAGATCGATCAAGATCTGGTAATTGGCCGTGACCCGCTCCGTCTGAGGAGCGACGGCGGCCATGAGACCTGCGTTCTCGAAGCTCTGGATGATTCTCGCTTGAATGAGCTTCGGCAGCGTGTCGCTCCATTGCGCATCGCCCAGCTGGGAGATCTCGCCGTCGTTTGAGCGGGCGAGCATCCGCTGCGTATCGAGCGCAAGGACAGTCGTTGGCTCGCCTATCACGAGTTGGCCGCGCGGGGCATGAACCGGAGTTGGAAAGTCGCTTGGAGCCGTCAAATCGTATATCGGTTTTGGCTTTTCCGCTGGTCCGCCGCCTGTCATACGCTCAAGGCCCGCCATGATTCCATCGACGCGATTGGAATTGCGCCCGAGGGCATCTGAAAATGATTTGAGATTGTCCATTGTGCCCTTCACCGACTCCGAATTGTCCGACAGCATCTTGTCAAGATGCTGCAGGGCTTGCCGGGCTGTTTGCGTCAAGTCCCGCGCGGCGCTTGGATCGGCCGCGAGAAGAGGAGGCTCAGCCTCAGACGTCGGCAACAACGGTGAAGCGGAGGCGCCGCCTTCGAGAGAGACCGCCGGAGTTCCCATCAATCCCCGGAAGTCCACGCCGACCTTAGTATCCGCGCGCAGCGGCGTACCCTTGTTCACGGCGATCGTCGCTGTGACCTGTCCATTAGCGTCAAGCTGAAGAGCGGTCACCTCTCCGACCCGAATGCCATTGAACTGAACGGCGGCTCCAGTCTGCAGTCCCGTCGTAGACCCTTCGAAACGGATTCGGTAGACGGCTCGTTTGGAAATGCCTCCGGTGTTATTCAGCCAGTAGACGAAACAGAAGCTGGCCGCGATGGCGGCAAGGACGAAAAGTCCGACTAATATATAGCGCGCCCGCGTTTCCATCGGTTTTGCCTCAACTTGCTGAATGACTAAGCGAGCGCGCCGTCTCGCGCGAGCGTTTGCCTTGGAAATACGCTTTTACCCAGGGATGTTCGCAGGCGAGCATGGTTGCGATTGGTCCTTGGGCTATTACCTTGCCGTCGGCAAGGGCTGCAATGCGGTCGCAGACTGTATGCAGGCTGTCGAGATCGTGAGTGACCATAAAGACAGTCAAGCCCAGCGTCTGCTGCAGAGTCTTGATCAGCATATCAAAGTCGCCGGCCGCGATTGGATCGAGCCCCGATGTGGGCTCGTCGAGGAATACGATTTCTGGGTCGAGGGCGAGCGCCCGCGCGAGCGCTACGCGCTTGGTCATGCCGCCGGAAATCTCTGCGGGATATTTTTCGGCGTCCTCGGCGTTCAGCCCGACCATGCCGAGCTTGGCCGTCGCCACATCTCTACGCAATCTTTCCGAGAGGTTCAGATATTCCCGCATGGGAAACTCCACATTCTGACGGACGGTCAGCGAGGAGAACAAAGCGCCTTGCTGGAATAGAACGCCCCAGCGTCGTTCGATGGAGCGAATCGTTTCCGGCGTCGCCGCGTCGCGATCAGTCCCGAATATAGCAATGGTCCCCCCGCGCTTCGGGAGGAGGCCGATAATAGTGCGAAGAAGAACCGATTTGCCTCCGCCGGACGCGCCGACGACGCCGAGGATTTCACCGCGACGCACATCGAGCGACAGATGGTCAAGGATGATGCGATCGCCAAATCCGACAACAAGGTCGCGCACCCGAATTACAACCGGTTGCTGCGAGGCGTCCATTGCTCACATCCCGACCGACGCGAAGAATATCGCGAAGAGGCCATCGAGCACGATGACAAGAAAAATCGATTTCACCACCGAGGTCGTCGTCTGCCGCCCAAGCGACTCGGCGCTGCCCTTCACCAATAAGCCTTCGGCGCACGCTACAACGCCGATCACGAGCGCCATGAACGGAGCCTTGATCATGCCGACCTCGAAATGAGTGACCGAGATCGCCTCATTCAGCCGCGCGATGTAAATGGCCGGACTCATTCCGCCGTAGAGCGACGCAACCAGTCCACCGCCGAAGAGAGCGGACATCGAGCCCAGAAAGGCCAATATCGGCAAGGCGCAGACAAGAGCTATGACTCGCGGCAGTATGAGCACCTCGACAGGGTCAAGCCCCATTGTCCGCAATGCATCGATCTCCTCGCGCATCTTCATGGCGCCAAGTTCGGCCGTGTAGGAGCTGCCCGAGCGGCCGGCGACCATAATGGCGACGATCAGCACTCCGATCTCCCGCAGGATCAGGATGCCGACCAGGTCAACCATATAATCCTCGGCGCCGAATTTACGGAAATGGAAGATACCCTGCTGGGCTATGATCCCGCCGATCAGGAAAGTGATCAAAAGAACGATCGGCACGGCCTGTAGCCCGACACGGTCAAGCTGGTTTACCAGAGACGTCACCCGGAAACTTTGCGGCCGAAGAAGGATGCTAATAAACGCATCGCCGAGCGCTCCGAGCATGCCGACAAATGTTACTGCGTCGCGACCGGCGCTGATCGTTGCGCGGCCAATCGTTTCGAGTATGTCGAACCTCGAGGGTTTTTTCGCACCGCGGGGCGTCGTCGCGCGGTTGACGCGATCCACCTCCATCAGCAGTCCGCGAACGTGCTCGGATACGCCGATGATGCTCGCTTCTTGGCCGCGAGCTTTCCAGCCCCGGATCAGACGTTCAACCAGGCAGGCCCCGAAGGTATCGATCTCGCGGACGTCATGCATGTCGACGAACATATCGCGACCGCTCGACCCGCCCACAATTGCGTCGACCAATGGCTCAAGCGTCGCCGCATGGGCTGCAGTCCATGACCCCGCTGCGGTGACGTCTAATCTGTCGCCGTGGACCGCGCTCTGCAAAGCCAAGTCGGACTGCAAGCCTTCTCTCCCCATTGATCTATTCTTTAGATCGGAGATCATGCGCATCAACCTTGATGTGCATCAACCTTGACCTGCATCAGACAACGCAAAACGATTGCTCGCGCTTCGGCTTGGAACGAGATAGATTTCATGGCGGGCTTCAAAGAGCGCCGACGCAATTAGACGCGATTAAAAGCGGCCATCCATATGGGTCGTTATCCCGACCTTTTAGGTAATGTCTCATTACGCGGCCACGGATTGGCTCGGTTGCTGCGATCTAGCTGTCGCGATGCCAAGCAGATCGGTGAGGCGCTCATCAGCTACCGGAGAGAGGCCCACGCGTCGACAATTTCGCATTGAGCTCGATTGATTGACCAAAATCAATGAAGCGGCAGTTCACGTCGCTATCAATAACCTTAAGCTTCGAAGCGGCCATCCGCGGAGATTGCACATTATTTCGATTGGCGGGGTAGATGATTGCGATGCATGACGACACAGACCCCCCGCTTTCCCGCAGTCCTATGGATGGGCTGGAGGTCAGGCAGGGAGACGCGCTTCCGCCTCGCTCGGCTGATCTCGTTCCGGCGCAGCGCTCCTTGCCTGTCCCATCAGGGCATTCTCTTCTCCGTAGGAGATTGAATTGGAGGTTTTGGACGCTTTTAGCGTTGATGCTCATCGCTGGCGGCGGCGGTTTCTATTGGTGGCGTCTGAATCAGATCCGCCTTCCTGCTGGGATTGTCTCCGGCAATGGTCGGATCGAGGCGGAAGAAATCGATATCGCTACGAAATTTGCTGGGCGCGTGATTGAGCGGCTCGCCGATGAAGGGGACATGGTTACTGCCGGCCAAGTCGTCGCGCGCATGGACACGCGGGACATCGAAGCAACGCTCAGAGCGGCGGAGTCCCAGGTCCAGCAGGCGCAGCGGACGCTCGATGAAGCCCGTGCGAACGTCGTGATGCAGACCACTCAGGTCACGCTCGCTCAGCAAGAACTCGACCGCACGAAAGCGCTCGTCGCCCGCGGAAACGCCACCTATGAGTTGCTTGATCAACGCCGCCAGTCTCTCGACGGGACCAATGCAGCGCTGAAAGCCTCCAACGACCGCGTCGGCCAAGCCGTGCATGCATTGGACGCAGCAACACACAACGTCGAGCTTTATAAAGTCAATATTGCCGACAACACCTTGGTCGCGCCTACGGTCGGCCGCATTCAGTATCGCATCGCTGATGTCGGCGAAGTGCTGCCGGCCGGCGGCAAAGTTTTCACGATGCTCGACATCTCATACGTATATATGGATGTCTATTTGCCGACGCTCCCCACCGGGCGCGTCGCAATCGGGCAGGATGCGCGAATCGTGCTCGACTCCTACCCCAAATTGTCCATCCCGGCGCACGTCTCTTTTGTCGCCACGCAGGCTCAGTTCACGCCAAAGGCGGTCGAGACGGAAGACGAGCGCGACAAGCTCATGTTCCGCGTCAAGGTGCGGATTGATCCCAGCCTCCTGCTTGCGCACGCTTCCGAAGTGCGCACGGGACTGCCAGGTCGAGCCTATATACGCGTTGATCCCAAGGTCGAATGGCCAGCCGAGTTCCCTGAGTTCCGCTCGCAATGAGCCAGGCGCGCGGAGTCTTTGGAGAGCTTTTCGGGGTTTCGCTGCGCTACGGGCGCACGGTTGCGCTCGATGACGTTACGATCTCTTTTCCCGCCGGTTGCATGATTGGGCTGATCGGCCCTGATGGGGTCGGCAAGTCATCGCTGCTAAGTTTGCTCGCCGGAGCTCGCCGCGTTCAATCCGGTCAGGTCCACGTACTCGGCGGCGACCTCGGCGATCCCCGTCATCGCGCCGCGGTCTGCCCGCAGATCGCCTATATGCCGCAAGGGCTCGGAAAGAATCTCTATCCGGACCTCAGCGTGCGGGAGAACATCGAATTCTTCGGTCGGCTCTTCGGCCAATCCAAGGATGAGCGCGAGCATCGCATTGCAACGCTTTTGAAAGCGACGGGGCTCGATCCCTTCCCTGATCGGCCGGCAAGCAAGCTCTCTGGAGGCATGCGCCAAAAGCTCGGACTTTGCTGCGCGCTCATCCACGATCCAAACTTGTTGATCCTCGACGAGCCGACGACCGGCGTCGATCCACTTTCACGGCGGCAGTTCTGGAGCCTCATCTCCCGCATGCGTGCGGAGCGAAGCGGCATGAGCGTTATCGTCGCGACGGCTTACATGGAGGAAGCCGAGCAATTCGATTGGCTATTGGCGATGGACGCGGGGCGTATCCTCGCCACAGGGTCGCCATCCGATCTGAAGGCAAAGACCAACTCGCCCTCCTTGGAAGAGAGCTTCATCGCCCTTCTGCCGGAGGAGCGGCGCCGCGGACGCAAAGCTTTCGCCATTCCGCCGCGCCGAAGCGATGACCATAATCCGGTCATTGTGGCCCGCGACCTAACGCGCCGCTTCGGCGATTTTACGGCCGTGGATCGCGTGAGCTTCGCTATCGAGCGCGGAGAGATTTTCGGCTTTCTTGGATCGAACGGTTGCGGCAAATCGACCACGATGAAGATGCTAACGGGCCTTCTGCCCGCGAGCGCCGGAGAGGCGTTTCTGTTTGGCAAGCCGATAGACGCCTCGGACATGCAGGCGCGCTTTCGCGTCGGCTACATGTCGCAGTCCTTTTCGCTCTACACCGAACTCACGGTTCGCCAGAACCTCGACTTGCATGCGCATCTGTTCCATCTTCCTCGCGAGAAGGGCAAAGTCCGGATCGACGAACTCGTGGCTCGCTTCGGGCTCACCGACTACCTCGACCAACGCGCTGACAATCTGCCGCTCGGCATCCGCCAACGCCTGTCGCTCGCCGTCGCGATCGTGCACTCGCCCGAGATCCTCATTCTCGATGAGCCGACGTCAGGAGTCGATCCCCTCGCGCGCGATCAGTTCTGGGAGATTCTCGTCGGCCTCTCGCGCAACGAAGGCGTCACCATTTTTATCTCCACGCATTTTATGAACGAGGCCGCACGCTGCGATCGCATCGCGCTGATGGATGCCGGGCGCGTTCTCGCGATGGGAACCCCGTCGGATCTCGTCAAGGCGCGGCGCTGTTCGAACCTTGAAGACGCTTTCATCGACTATCTCGAAGAGGCGAATGGCGTGCAAGTCGCCAAGAGCCCTCCGCTCGCACCGATCCAGAAATCGCCGCCTGCAATACGAGCCAAAGAGCTTGTGCGCCAAACCGCGAAAGTATGGTTCAGTCCTCGCCGACTGTTCGCCTACACCATTCGGGAAGGGCTCGAGCTCTTCCGCGACCCGATCCGTCTTGGTTTCGCCTTGCTCGGGACCGCTTTTCTCATGACGGTCTTTGGCGAAGGGATTTCGACCGACGTGAACAATCTGACCTTTGCCGCCCTCGACCGCGACAATTCGTACGAAAGTCGCGCCTATCTCGAAGAACTACGCGGGTCGAGCTATTTCATCGAGAAGAGACCAGTCATCGATCAGGCCGACCTCGACCGACGCCTCCAATCTGGAGACATTAACGCCGGCATTGAGATCCCCCCGGACTTCGGCCGCTATATGAAGAAAAATGTGCCGACTTACGTCGGCGCGTGGGTGGATGGCGCCATGCCGTTTCGGGCCGAGACGATTCGCGGATATCTCGAAAGCGTTCACCAGCAGTTTCTTTCGGACTACGCGGTGCGCGATGGCCACGCTGCCGACGATACGCCTGACGACGTGCGCGAGGCTCTCCGCAACAAGCATATCGGCATGCTAGGCTATGCGAACGTAAACCCGACTGTGCAGGCGAGGATCGAAACAAGATTTCTCTATAACCAGGATTTCGAAAGCATCTACGCTCAGGAACCGGGCAGCATCGCCCTGCTCCTTGTGGAGATCCCCGCCATTTTGATGGCGCTCTCGATCGTGCGCGAGAAAGAGCTCGGCTCGATCACCAATCTCTACGTCACTCCGGTCACCCGCATCGAATTTCTGCTCGGCAAGCAGATTCCCTACATTGTCATCGCGATGATCAATTTCGGGATACTATTCCTGATGAGCGTCTTCGCGTTCGGCGTTCCTCTGAAGGGAAGCTTTGCAGTGCTGCTCCTTGGCGCACTGCTCTATGTCACCGCGACGACCGGCATCGGCATGTTAATATCGACATTCTGCAAGACGCAGATCGCGGCCCTGTTCGGGACCGCGATCCTCACGCTGCTGCCGGCCCAGCAGTTCTCTGGGATGCTCACGCCAGTTTCGTCTCTAACCGGCGCTCCGGCTATCTTGGGAATTTGCTTCCCCATGACCTATTTCCTGAAAATCAGCGTCGGCACGTTCACCAAGGCGCTCGGTTTTCAGGATCTCTCCACAACTCTTCTGCAACTGGCGATTTTCATCCCCATTTTGACCGTGCTCAGCCTTGTCTTTCTGCGCAAGCAGGAAAGCTAGCGAGGATATTTGGGGATGGGCAGTTTTAGCAATATTTTTTGGCTAGGAACGAAAGAGCTTCGGAGCTTTTTTCGGGACTTTGTACTACTTGGACTTGTGATCTACACGTTCTCGTTTGCGATCTATGTGCAAGGTCACAGCAATACGCAGGAATTGCATAACGGCTCGGTCGGCGTCGTGGACGAAGACAAGTCAGAATTGTCGCGTCAGATGATCGCCGTCTCTCTGCCGCCCTATTTCAAGGCGCCGGTTCCAATCGACAACGGCGACGTCGACCATCTGATGAACACAGCCGCCTATACGTTCGTCATTGTGATCCCGCCGAACTTCGAAAAGGACGTCCTCGCAGGGCGAAGTCCCGAGGTCCAAGTCAATGTAGATGCGACCGCTATGGTGCAGGCGGGGCTGGGCTATGGCTATATCCAGCAGATCCTCACCACCGAGATTAATAATTTCGTGTCCCGCAACGAAGGCCAATTTCTATCTCATTCGCAGAACGTTCCGATGTCGCCGGTCACGCTCGCCGTGCGCGTGGATTTCAATCCGAATGTCACGACCGCTTGGTTCTCTAGCGTTATGGGAATCGTCAACAACGTGACCATGCTCGCAATCATTCTGGCGGGCGCAGCGGTCATCCGCGAGCGCGAACATGGCACCATGGACCATCTGCTCGTTATGCCCGTGACGCCTTTTGAGATCGCTATGTCCAAGATTTGGGCCAACGGCCTCGTGATCACGATTGCAGCCGGCTTGTCGCTCGAAATCGTCGTCCGACAGTTCCTTAGGATTCCTATCATCGGCTCGGTGCCTTTGTTCACAGCCGGCGTTGCGATCTATTTGTTCTTTGCGACCGCGGTTGGAATTTTTCTAGCGACGATCGCTCGGTCAATGCCGCAGCTCGGCTTGCTTTATATTCTCGTCGCGATGCCCATGAATATCCTGTCCGGCAGCAACACACCGCTCGAATCCATGCCAAAATTCTTGAGCACGATCATGATGTTTTCGCCCTCAACGCATTTCGTGCTTTTCGCACAATCCATCCTTTTCCGCGGAGCAGGCTTTGCGCTGGTGTGGCCCGATTTCCTATTTGTAGCGTTCGTCGGCGGCCTTTTCCTGCTTCTCGCTCTTCTTCGCTTCCGGAAAGTCGTCGTCCAAGCAGGCTAAGAAGCATTTACCGAACAACCTACTCATGGCATCAGTCGAGCAGCTCGCGAAGCCGGACCGCCAGCTCCTTGGCCGTGTAGGGCTTTTTCAGCCAGCTCCCGGCTTCGGCCAATTCTCGTCCGGCGACGATCGGCTCGGCGTAGCCTGACGTGAACAGGATCTTGATATCCGGCCGGATCGTCCGAACTTTCTTCGCCAGCTCGTCGCCCATCATACCGCCCGGCATGACGATATCTGTGAACAGGAGGCGGACTTCCGGATGTGCGATGATCAAGGTAAGAGCTTCCGCGGCGCTGGCCGCTTCGATCACTTGATAGCCTGCATCCTTCAGTCTCGCGACAGCGACGCGGCGCACGCGAGCATCATCCTCCGCAACGAGGATGCTTTCGAAACCGCGAGGTAGAATGGCGGGTTCGTCCGTTTCACTAGTTTTGGTCTTCGCGTCAATGGGTTCGCTTCTGACCGCAGGCAGGAAAAGCCGCACGCTGGTTCCTTGGCCGATCTCGCTATAGAGCTGGATATGGCCGCCGGACTGTTTGACGAAACCGTAGACCATGCTGAGTCCAAGACCAGTCCCCGAACCCTGCGGTTTAGTGGTGAAGAAGGGCTCAAATGCGCGCTCCTTGACATCGGCGGACATGCCCGCGCCGGTATCGGTGACGGTAATAAGAACATAGTTCCCCGTGCGCACCTGCGGATACATCTTGACATAGTCAAGATCGAGATAGGTGCGGGAAATCTCGACGGTCAGGCGACCGCCGCGCGGCATCGCGTCTCGGGCATTAAGAGCGAGATTGAGCAAAGCGTTCTGAAGTTGGGAGGAATCGATCACAGCCTTATGCGAAGCCCCCGTCACCATGCTGCGAAGCTCGATCGCCTCGCCAAGACTTCGCCGCAATAGATCCGAGAAGTTCGCGAGGAGCTGACCTATATCGACGAGCTTTGGATTGAGCGGCTGGCGCCTGCCGAAGGCCAGCAGTTGCTCGGTCAGCTTGGCGCCGTCATCGGCTGCGTCCTGCGCCTCGCGCAACAGGATGCGAAGCTCCTTGTCCTCCAGGCGCCTTTCCATCATCTCGAGATTGCCGCTGACGACGGTTAATAGATTGTTGAAATCATGCGCAATGCCGCCGCTTAACTGTCCCACGGCTTCCATTTTCTGGGCCTGGCGCAGTTCTTCCTCCATCTTATGGCGGCTCGTCAGGTCGCGGATAAAACCGGTGAAGATGCGTTTGCCATTTGTGATCGCCTCGCCGATCGTCAGCTCCATCACAAACTTTGTCCCGTCTTTTTGCAGACCCGTCACCACCCGCCCATATCCAATGATGCGCCGCTCTCCGGTCTTCAAATAATGCGAGAGATAGCCATCATGGGCCTCGCGGTCCGGCGTCGGCATCAGCATTCTGACGTTCTGGCCGCAAACTTCGGCGCCGGCGTAACCGAACAGCTGCTCAGCGGCGGCGCTGAAGGATGTCACCGTGCCATTTTCGTCGATCACGACCATGGCTTCCGGCACAGTGTCGAGAATCGACAGTAAATGCGCTTCCCTCGTCGCGAGATCGTCCTGCACGTGCTTCAGATCGCTGATATCGCTGTCGGTCTGCAATATCACCAGCCCTGGTCGGCTTTCCGATAGCAACCCGACCCAACGGCAGGCGACCGTGACGGCGTAACCATCCTTGTGCCGATGCGTCAGTTCGCCCGTCCATACTCCGCCGCTACGCACCTTAGAGCGTATTTCTTCAAGCGGCTCCGAAAAGACTGTCTCAAGAAGCTCATGCGCAACGCGCCCGACCGCTTCTTCGCGGGTCCACCCATAGAGTTGCTCGCAACCGCTGGTCCAGTGGCTGACGACGCCGTTAAGGCCATGAATTATCACGCTTGCACCGTCGAGGATGCGCACGATTTCATCGAGACCTTGCTCCCCGGTAATTTGAAGCTTTATCGCATCGGTCACGCGGCGCAAATCCCATCAATGATCAGTTCGGCCAGACGGCTTGTTGCCTACTGTCGAAGCCGGTTGCGTGGTTATCGTCCTCATCGCCGTCGCCCGCAAGGAGCGCGAGCTTCTCGAACTTACGGATCGTGAGGCCATGGCGGCCGACGGGCGCAATCATGCCGCGGTTCGCCAACTTGGACATGGTGCGCGACACGGTTTCGATGGTCAAACCAAGATAGTCAGCCATATCGAGACGGCTCATAGGAATCTCGATAACAGGCGCAATTTGGCGACCGTTCTGCGCCCGGCGCGCAATTCGAAGGAGAAGGCTGCAAACTCGCTCTTCGGCGTTCTTGCGGGCGAGGAGCACCATCTGGTCCTGGGCTGCGGCCATCTCGTCGCAAAGCCGCGCAAAGAGCTGCGGACGCAATTCGGGAGAACGGGCCATCTCCTCTTGGAAACGGTTGCGGGCGATGCGGCGGACCTTGGTCCGTACCACCGCTTCGGCGCTATAGAGATAACGGTCCTTGAGCGAGACTCCAAGAATATCGCCGGGATATAGGAAGCCGGTAATGACCCGGCGACCATCGCTCAATATCCTGAAAACGCGAAGAACGCCTTCCACGACTTCGAAGATGTGTGTTGCGGCGTCGCCTTCCCAAAGAATGCCGGCGCCGGCATCGAATTTCTCTACCGGCTGCCGGTTGAACAAAGACTCGAGGCCAGGGGGAGCCGATATTGTGGGAACGAATGCTTTTGTGACCTCGGTTACTTGCTCGCTTTGGGAGAACATTGGAAACCCCTTTTCGTCGCATTGACAAGCATGAGTTAAGCGGGTCCATGTAACGGTGCGACGATACGCTTATGACAGTTTGCGCGAAATTGTGACGGACTGTGACGGCGCGGATCGATGCGATCAGAGGTTGGGACATGGCTGACCCCCGAAGACGCAACGAGCATATTCTCGTGGTCGACGATGACGCGCGGATTCGGCAGATGCTCCTCCGCTATTTTGAGGGGGAAGGCTATCGCGTCAGCACCGCCGCGGACGGCCCCGCCATGAGGGAATGCCTGCAGAAAGCGTCAGTCGACGTCATCCTGCTCGATCTTGTCCTGCCAGGAGACGAGGACGGCCTGGTGCTCGCCCGCGAAATCCGCTCTAGTTCGGACATACCTATCATTATGCTGACGGGAAGAGATGACGTGGTGGACAGGATCGTCGGCCTCGAAATTGGCGCCGATGATTATATCGTCAAACCGTTTCACCTTCGCGAGGTGCTGGCGCGGTTAAGAACCATTCTGCGCCGCCGCCAGCCCGCGACCCCAGCCGGCGCCGAGGGGGGCGAGGTAATACGATTCGAAGGTTGGCGTCTTGACCTTGGCCGCCGTCAGCTGGTGGCGGCCGACGGGGAGGAAATCGTCCTGACGACCGGCGAATTCGACATGCTAACCGTGCTCGCGAAACAGCCGGGCCGTGTGTTCACGCGAGATGCGCTGATGGATCTAACGCGTAGCCGGAATTTTGACGCCTTTGACCGGACGATAGATGCGCAGATCGCGCGGCTGCGAAAGAAGATCGAGCGCAATCCGAAGGAACCTGCGTTGATAAAATCAGTCAGAGGCGTTGGCTATGTCTTCACAGGAAAATCGGATTCGTGAAGAAGGAATGAGCATAATTTCGGCTTGGTTGCTCTTTGCCGACTAAGCCTTCGCTTGGGCTTGAGACAGATCAATGCCCCATGCCGGTAGCGGGCCGCAATATCCGCCGTTGGACAAAGGGGATCACATGAAACATCTCATCGTCGTCGCTCACCCTACCGAAGACAGCTTCACCATGGGGTTGGCGCACGCCTATGCCGCAGAATTGGAGAGGCTCGGGCACAATC
Organism: Methylocella sp.; assembly: GCA_037200525.1. Lineage (NCBI taxonomy): Bacteria > Pseudomonadati > Pseudomonadota > Alphaproteobacteria > Hyphomicrobiales > Beijerinckiaceae > Methylocella > Methylocella sp. The sequence continues at coordinate 3,518,051 of JBBCGG010000001.1, forward strand.
AAAGGACATACGATCTCTACCGCATGGGGTTCAATCCCGTTCTTGCGGCGCACGAGCTTGCGCCTGTCGGCGCCGACCATCCAGTTAGCGCTGATGTGGCCCTGGCTCAGAATGAGATTCGCGCAGCGGATGTCCTTACCGTCATCTACCCGCTTTGGTGGATGTCGATGCCAGCGATGATGAAAGGGTATATCGACAGGGTCTTCGCTCGTGGCTTCGCCTATGAATCCAACAACGGCGTCGTGCGCGGACTTCTTTCCGGAAAGAAATCCGTTCTGATCACTATTTCGGGGGCGCCGCTTCCGCTGCTGGTCGAGAGCGGCAAGTGGGATGCCGTCGAGGTTCTGCAAGACACGCATATTTTCCGCTCGGCGGGTTTCGATCTGCTCGAGCATTTGCATTTCGACGAGGTTGCGCCGCACCTCCCGAATGCAATTGCCGAACGGCACATGGAGCGCGTTCAATCGTGCGCACGGCAGCATTTCCCGCGGCGTCAGACCTCTTCACGGGAACCAGACGTTGTTCCCTAGCGCAGTCGGATTTAATCCGAGGATGCGGCCGGCGCGCACGTCGCAACGTCGGCTTTAAGAAGGTGCAGGTCCGTACCGAACGGCAATTCCGACCGCGTCCGGGTTTGTTCATGGAGCGTCGGCAAAACGCGTTGCGGTAGAGTATTGGTCCGTGATCTGACCGCCTTTTGACGCCGATCAAAGCGAGCGGTGAGGCCGCGGGTTAACCTCCAAGCCGATTTAGTGGATGCGCATTCTTGGTGGAGAAGGATTAATGACCTACGCGACTTTGATGGTGCACTTAGAGGTTGGCCGTTCGAACGCTGGACTTTTGAAACTCACGGCTGATCTTGCAGAGCAATTTCGCGCCAGCGTGATCGGCATCGCGGCGCGCCAGCCCATGCAGATCATATATGCTGACGCCTATGTCTCAGGAAGTCTCATCGACTGGGATCGCAAGGAAATCGAAAAAGAGATCAAGACGGCCGAGTTGGAGTTTCGAAATGCGCTGCAGAGTCGTGTCGCCGATCTAGAATGGCGTTCGACAGTGACGATTGAGCCCCTCACAGGCTATCTGGCGCGTGAAGCGCGTGGCGCAGATTTAGTTATTACAGGCGTGGACCAAGGCGGCTCATTGTTCGACCCCACTAAAAGCGTAAACATAAGCGACTTCGTCATGGACGCCGGACGGCCGGTTCTCGTCGCGCCCATCGCTGCGGAAGAGCTGAAATTGGATAAGGCCATAATTGCTTGGAAGGACAGCTGCGAAACGCGGCGCGCCATTTCCAGCGCCCTGCCGTTGCTCAAGAAAATCGCTCACGTTACCGTCCTCGAGATTGCCAGCGAGGAAGAACTCGATGCCGCTCGCGCTGGTCTCAAGGATGTCGTTGGCTGGCTCAGGCGGCACAACGTCATGGCGGATTCGCTCGCAGCGCCTTCAACCGGCGACACCGCGATCCAGCTTGCCGCTATTATTGAGGAGCAGGCCACTGACATCGTCATCGCGGGCGCCTATGGACATAGCCGTCTGCGCGAATGGATCCTCGGCGGCGTGACTCGCGATCTTCTGCTGCGTCCGAAGCGATGCTCGCTCATATCGCACTGACGGCGACGAGAATGCGGAGCTGGAGAGCGCAATGTACGCAATTGTGCTGAAAAAATTGCGCGGTCCGTTCAAATAAAGACGACGCGCTATCCCCTGGACCGGGCCAATCAGGCGTTTGCTGATTTCCGGACGGGCCGGTTCGTGGGCGCGATGGTTTCGACGCCTTGAGCGATGATCCGACCCGACTGGGCGTCGACGACCCACAACGCTGTGGTTGACCCTCGCAAGCGAGGCTATGCAGCCAAATGTTCGCCGCCGTCCACGGGAATAACCGTACCCGTGATCCGGCGAGCCGCATCGCTGACCAAGAATGCCGCTAAATTGCCGACATCCTGAATCTCGACCAGGTGATGCTCTGGCGCACGCGCCGCAGCGGCTTCGAGCAATTCGTCGAAGCGGTCGATTCCGCTCGCGGCGCGCGTCCGAATCGGACCTGGCGAAATTGCATGAGCGCGAATCCCCCTCGCTCCCAGCTCCGACGCAACATAGCGCATGCTGCTTTCTAACGCCGCTTTAACTGGGCCCATGAGATTATAGTGCTCAACCACGCGGCCTGAGCCATAGAAAGTCACGGCGAGGAGGCAGCCGCCATTCGGCATCAATGGTTCTGCAAGACGAGCCATGCGAATGAAAGAATGACAAGAGACGTTCATCGCAATGTCGAAACCTTCGACGGAACAGTCCGTCACTCGCCCATGCAGGTCCTCCCGCGGCGCGAAAGCTATGGAATGCAGCAGGAAGTCGAGACCGCCCCAGCCCGACTGGATCCGATCGAACACTCCTTCTAGCTGACCGGGAACCTGGACATCGCACGGCAACACGAGTTCGCACCCAAGCCGATCGGTAACGCTGCGCACGAAAGGTTCGGCCTTGACGTTCAAATAGGTTGCGGCGAGACGCGCTCCGGCTCGTGCAAAAACCTCGGCGCAGCCGGTTGCGATGCTATGTTCGTTGGCGATGCCGACGACGAGGCCGCGCTTACCGCGAAGATCGACGAGAGGCGGCGCATCCGCCGCTTGCTGAGTATCAGCCATCAGTGAATCCTTTTCAGCTAGAGATTTTTCCTGCGACGAGCTGCGCGGAACACTCATCGTCGCCACAACTGGCGGACGCCGGCGGTCTAATCGCATCGAGGGTGTGGCGGGCGATCATTGCTTCTTCATCGGTCGGAATCACTCGGACAGCGACGCTGCTCGAAGGCGTGCTGATGATCGCGGCGTTCCTGGCGTTCGCGTCGCAATCGAGCTTCACGCCGAGCCAGCCGAGCCGCGCGCAAACCATGGCGCGAATTGCCGGCGCGTTCTCGCCGATGCCGGCGGTGAAGACGAGACCGTCGAGCCCATTGAGAGAGCTTGTCAGCGCGCCGATCTCTCGCGCGATGCGGAAAACGAAGAGTTCAATCGCGTCCCTCGCACGGGGATCGGCGCTCGAAAGGAGGATGCGCATGTCGCTGGCGATGCCGCCGGAAACGCCGAGTAGGCCTGATCGGCGATAAAGCAGGTCCTCGATCTGCTTAGCGGTCAGTCCACGCTCCTCCTCCAAATAGAGGACGACGCCGGGATCGAGATTTCCGCAGCGCGTGCCCATCATCAAGCCGTCGAGAGCGGTGAACCCCATTGTAGTGTCGACGCTGCAGCCCCGGCGCATGGCGCACAGGCTTGCGCCATTGCCGAGATGGGCGGCGATAATGCGACCCTCGGCCAGGTCGGGCGCGAGACCGCGCAAGCGCCCGGCGATATATTCATAGGAGAGGCCGTGGAAGCCATAGCGGCGTACGCCCGACGCTTCATATTCGGGCGGCAGCGCAAATCGCGTCGCGACCGCCGGCATCACGTGATGAAAAGCAGTGTCGAAACAGGCAATCTGCGGCAGCATCGGGCGGACGGCGGCGATCGCCCGGATCGGGGCGATATTGTGGGGCTCGTGCAAGGGCGCAAGCGGCGTAAGGCGATCCAGGGCAGCCAAAAGTTCTGGCGTCGCCCGCTCCGGCCTATTGTGATCGGGCCCGCCATGGACCACGCGATGACCGACGCCGATGAGTTTGTCTGCGCCGAGATGAGCCTCCGCCCATCCGACCACGTGCTCTACGAGCGACCGGTAGGTCTTGTTCGGGTCGGACCAGCTCCGCTCATCAAGCAGGGCGGTCGCCACATCGCACGCAACGAAACGAGGCGCCGAGCCGATCCCCTCAACCTCGCCATGCGACGCGAGCCTTAGGGAGTTCGAGCCCTCGACTTCGAAAAGCGAAAACTTGATGCTGGACGAACCCCCATTGAGCGTTAGAATCGTGTCCGCCAAAGCTAAACTCCCACAGCGAGCTGCGGCGCGCCAGCCCGCGCGCGGGCAATCAGCACAGCAACGGCGCAGGACGCCATGCGCGTTCGCTCGCCATCAGCGCGACTCGTTAGAATGATGGGTACGCGCGCGCCGAGCACGACGCCGGCGGCGTCGGCTCCCGCGAGGAAGATGAGTTGCTTGGCCAACATATTGCCGGCTTCGAGGTCGGGCGCGACGAGTATATCGGCCCGTCCAGCGACCTCCGAGACGATTCCTTTCGCGGCCGCCGCCGCCGGACTCACCGCATTGTCGAAGGCAAGGGGCCCGTCCACCAGCCCCCCCGTTATCTGTCCGCGATCGGCCATTTTACAGAGCGCCGCTGCGTCGAGCGTCGAGCGCAGCTTTGGACTGACGGTCTCGACCGCAGAGAGCACGGCGACGCGGGGCGTCTCAATGCCCATGACAAGGGCGAGATCGATGGCGTTCTGCACAATGTCTCGCTTCTGCTCGAGATCGGGGGCGATGTTCACCGCGGCGTCGGTCAGCAGCAGGGGCCGCAGATAGCTTGGCGCGTCCATCAGATAGACATGGCTCAACCTGCGGCCGGTGTGCAGTCCGCTGTCCGGGGCCAGCACGGCGTGAAGCAATTCATCTGTGTGAAGCGAGCCCTTCATCAAAAGCGCCGCCTCGCCATTCTTCACAAGCGCAACGGCCGTCGCAGCAGAGGCCTCGCTGTGAGGCGCGTCGACAAGCCGGAACGCTGAGATATCAATCTTTGCGGCCTCCGCCGCTTTGAGGATCTTCGCCTTTGGCCCAACCAGGATCGGCGCGATGAGACCAGCCCGCGCCGCTTCAACCGCTGCGCCAAGCGCGTTAGCGTCGCAGGGATGAGCGACCGCGGTCGTCAGGGGCTCGCCGCCGGCTGCGTCGGCCAGAAGGGTGCGGAAGCGTTCATGGCGGCTGAGCTGAACGCCCGGCAGTTCGACTCTTGGACGCCGCACCTTTTCCCTTGGCGCCCGCACATAGGCCGTACCGCTGATCACAAGTTCGCCATTCTGATTGGCGCAACGGCAATCTAAGACCAGATTTCCTTTGTCCGGGTGCTTTTCCGTCACTCTCAGAGTCGCAGTGATTTTATCGCCTATGCTGACGGGATGGAGGAAGCGCAGATCCTGCCCGAGATAGATCGTTCCGGGGCCGGGCAATTTGGTGCCAAGGACGGCGGAGATTAGACCGGCTTCCAATATTCCTTGCGCGATAATCTTGTGGAACATATCGGTCTCTGCATAGGCCGGGTCCATATGCGCAGGGTTAACGTCGCCCGAGACAATGGCGAAGAGCTCGATATCCTGTCGAGTCATGGTGCGCGATAGGCTAGCGCTGTCGCCGACGGCAATCTCGTCGAAGGTTCGATTTTCGATCATATCATCTGAAGCAGCAAGCTTGATGGCGTCCAAGATGGTTTTCCTCTCGCTCAGCTTTCACGCACATAGGCGCCAGGCGCATCCGCAATAGCTCCGTAGCCTTTATCGGCTGGCGCGAGAGGCGGCGGCGGAATCGGCGCGCTGGAACGGGCGTCGAGCCATGCCGTCCATTTGGGCCACCACGAGCCTTCCTGAGCCGCCGCAGACGCCATCCATTCGTCCGGCGCCAGGTAGGCGGCATGCGCCGCCCGATGTTCCAGGCGGTAATGCCGATGTGGATGGCCCGGCTCGCTTACAATGCCGGCATTGTGGCCGCCCGAGGTGAGGACAAAAGTGATGTCGCCCTGATCCAGGAGGTGAATCTTATAGACCGAACGCCAGGGCGCGACGTGATCCGTCTCAGTGCTCACGGCGAAGATCGGTGCGACAATTTCGTGAATGGCGATAGGCCGTCCGTCGACCAGATACCGGCCCTCCGCCAGATCATTGTGGAGGAACATCCGGCGTAGATATTCGGAATGCATGCAAAACGGCATTCGCGTTGCGTCGGCGTTCCAGGCCATCAGATCGTAGGATTGCTCCCGTTCGCCGAGAAGATATGTCTTGATCAGTCGCGACCATATAAGTTCGTTCGATCGCAGCATCTGAAATGCGCCCGCCATCTGAGTGCTGTCGAGATAGCCCTGCCGCCACATGACGTCGTCGAGCAGCGCCAGTTCGCTTTCGTCGGTAAAGAGCTGAAGTTCGCCGGCTTCGGTAAAATCGGTCTGCGCAGCGAGCAATGTCACTGTGGCGAGGCGTTCGTCGCCGTCGCGTCCCATCGCCGCCGCGGCGATGGAAAGCAGCGTGCCGCCCAGGCAATAGCCACACGCATGCACCTTGGCGTCGCTGCAAATCGCGGTGACGGCGTCGAGCGCAGCCATCACCCCAAGGCGCCGATAATCATCGAGCGTAATATCGCTCAGATCAGATTTGGGATTGCGCCAAGAAATGCAAAATACGGTGTAACCCTGCGAGACCAAATAGCGGATCAGCGAGTTATTCGGCGACAGATCGAGAATGTAGTATTTCATGATCCACGCTGGGACGATGAGAATCGGCTCCGGACGGACGCGCTCCGTGGTCGGAGTGTATTGGATCAGCTCAATCAGTTTATTGCGCAGCACCACTTTGCCCGGCGTGACGGCGACATCCTCGCCGACGACGAAACCCTTGATTTCATCGAGCGGCTGGCCGCTAGCGGCCCGTTGAAGGTCTTCTGCGTAATTCCGCCAGCCCTTTATAAAGTTCCATCCGCCCTGCGCCGTGGTCGCGCTCAAGACCTCAGGATTTGTCAAAGCAAAGTTCGACGGCGAGAACGCATCCAAAGCCTGGCGGGCTCCAAACGAGACCACGTCGCCGTGCGATTTCGCTACTCCCGACGGTCCGAGGGCAGCCTCCCGCCACCATTCTTCAGTAAGCAAAAACGCCTGACTGATCATATTGAAGGGCGGTCGCGACCAGGCCACGTCTTGAAAGCGGTGATCTCCGGGCACGGGCGTGGTCCAGCGTTTTGGCGCGAGCAACCGCGCCCATTGGCGACCCGCCTCCTCCGCCAGTTGAAGCTGACGACCCGGCGCGTTAGCCAGATGAAACGCCCAATCGAGATAAGCGAGCGTCAAGGATATAAGGGACAGTGATCCGGTGACGCGCGCCTGACGCGCATGGAGGAGCCGGTCAATCGGGTCCGATGTCGGAATCATCTTTGAAATCGGCAACGCCGCAGCTGCCGCAGGGTCCGAACTGGATTTTTCCTGTATGGCGTCCCCCCGCGAATCCTGCAGCCTTGGCTCTTCATTTGCCGGCTCCTCATTCACCAAGCCGAAGGGGGGGCGCGTCTTTGCGGAAAAGGAATTCGCCATGTAACGCTCCTAAAAAGATTGACCTTCACAAAACTGTCTTGCGCTACGGCTCGCAAGAATGCCGCTTCTTGCTAACGACCATATCCAACAGCCTTCAGGCTAACTTTGATTGGGATCAATTCAGATGGCGATGGCGCGGCCGCGCAAAATAATTGATGGAGGTCAAACACTATTGCGGCGGAATGTGCTCCAATTCTGTCTAGGTTGGGGGCATTTAGCAATCATCTCGCGCTGTGCTTGCCGGTCCAGCGCCTGAAGAGCTTTCATCGACAGCAGCGATTGGCAAGCCGCACCGCTCGGCGAGCGGCTCAAAAAGAGCGAGCTGATCGCCACGGCGACGCTGTTAACCCGCGCCGCCGGACTGGAGAGGGGCATACCTCGACTATTGTGAATAAAAGCAGCGATGGATCAGCCTGTTCAAGGCGCTACGCCATCGACGCATCTCAACCTCAATATAGCGTACGCCATCTCGGCATAATCGATGTTTATCTTCCCGTAACAGCAACAACGGATCGATTTGCGCCCGACTTCGTTACCCACGCCTATTCCGGAGACGTCAGCATGCCTTTCACCGCACACGATGCCGACCTAAAGGCCTGCGATCTGGAACTGCTTGATCGGTATTGGCGCGCCGCCAATTATCTGTCGGTAGGTCAGATATACCTGCTCGACAACGCGCTTCTACGCGAGCCGCTGCGGCCTGAACACATCAAGCCGCGGCTGCTTGGACATTGGGGAACCACGCCCGGACTCAATTTCGTCTATGCCCATCTCAACCGCGCCATCCGCGCGCGCGATCTCAATATCATCTATGTCTGCGGCCCCGGCCACGGCGGCCCAGGCATGGTCGCGAACACCTATCTTGAGGGCGCTTACAGCGAAATCTATCCCGATATCGGCCGCGATGCCGACGGCCTTCAAAAGCTGTTTCGCCAGTTTTCGTTTCCCGGCGGGATTCCGAGCCATGCTGCTCCGGAAACGCCGGGTTCGATCAACGAGGGCGGCGAACTCGGCTACGCGCTGGTGCATGCCTATGGCGCCGCATTCGACAATCCCGATCTGATCTGCGCCTGCGTTGTCGGCGACGGCGAGGCCGAAACCGGTCCCCTCGCCGCCTCCTGGCATTCCAACAAATTCCTGAATCCGGCGCATGACGGCGCCGTACTGCCGATACTGCATCTCAACGGCTACAAGATCGCCAATCCGACGGTGCTCGGCCGGATGGGCGACGACGAGGTGCGAAATCTGTTTCTCGGCTATGGCCACGACCCGCTGTTCGTCGAGGGAGACGATCCCGCCGCGATGCACCGCCTGATGGCGGCGACGCTGGACGCCGCATTCGACAAGATCGGCGCCATTCAGAAAGCGGCCCGAGACGGACGCACGACGAGCGAGCGCCCAAAATGGCCTATGATCGTGCTGCGAAGTCCCAAAGGCTGGACCGGTCCTAAAGAAGTCGATGGCTTGAAAGTCGAGGGCTTCTGGCGCGCCCATCAGGTGCCGATCGCCAACCCTCGCGGCAATCCAGAGCATCTGCAATTGCTCGAACATTGGATGCGAAGCTACCAGCCGGAAAATCTTTTCGATGAGAACGGCCGACTGCGCGACGACCTGCAGGCGCTCGCGCCAGCCGGCGAGCGGCGAATGGGCGCCAATCCACATGCCAATGGCGGATTGCTGAAGCGCGAACTCAAATTACCGGATTTCCACGCCTATGCCGTGAAGGCGCCGAGCCCTGGCGGCGTCGAAGCCGAAGCCACGCGCGTCATGGGGCAATTCCTCCGCGAGGTCGTATCGCTGAATGCCGAGGCGCGAAATTTCCGCATCATGGGACCGGACGAGACCGCGTCGAACCGGCTCGACGCAGTGTTCGACGTTACCGAGCGGGTCTGGATGGAGCGCATCCAATCCTACGACGTCCATCTCGCCCAGGACGGCCGCGTGATGGAGGTGCTGAGCGAGCATCTCTGCCAGGGCTGGCTCGAGGGATATCTGCTGACCGGCCGGCACGGTTTCTTCTCCTGCTATGAGGCATTTGTTCACATCGTGGATTCGATGTTCAACCAGCACGCCAAGTGGTTGAAGGTTTCGCGTGGCCTGCCCTGGCGGCGCCCGATCGCCTCGCTCAACATTCTGCTGACCTCGCATGTTTGGCGCCAGGACCATAACGGCTTCAGCCACCAGGATCCCGGCTTCGTCGACCTTGTCGTCAACAAGAAGGCCGATATCGTCCGCGTGTATTTTCCGCCCGACGCCAATACCCTGCTCTGGATCACCGACCATTGCCTGCGGACCTACGACCGCATCAACGTGATCGTTGCCGGCAAAGCCTTCGCCACAATGGCTGACCATGCAGCAGGCCGCGACGCATTGCGATGCCGGCATCGGCATCTGGACATGGGCGGGCACCGAAATCGAAGGCTCCGAACCGGACGTGGTGATGGCCTGCGCCGGGGACGTGCCGACGCTTGAAACGCTCGCCGCTGTGGACCTTTTACGAAAGGCGTTTCCCGATCTGAAGATTCGCGTCGTCAACGTCGTCGATTTGATGACGTTGCAGCCCAGAGACCAGCATCCGCACGGCCTTAGCGATCGCGATTTCGATGGCGTGTTTACATGCGACAAGCCTGTGATTTTTGCCTTTCACGGCTATCCGCACCTGATCCATCGCCTGACCTACAATCGCACGAACCATTCCGGAATGCACGTTCGCGGTTTTGAGGAGGAAGGCACGACTGGCCTGCCCCCATGGGGTGATCCAGTTTGAATGTTAGTGCATTGTCGGCCCTGGCGCTATTGCTGGCGTGGCGGGCGAAGCTGGTCCGGATTGCGAAGCCGGCCATTGCAGGGTCTCCGGGGCTGGCGGCTTGTAGCCCAGCGATGAGTGCGGGCGCACGGTGTTGTAGTGGCGTCGCCATCGCTCAATGACGACCTTCGCCTCCTTGAGAGTGTAGAAGATTTCACCATTCAAAAGCTCGTCGCGCAGCTTCGAGTTGAAGCTCTCGCAATAGCCGTTCTCCCAGGGACTGCCCGGCATGATGTAGGCGGTCTTCGCGCCGACGGCGGCAATCCAGTCACGCAACGCCTTGGCGATGAACTCCGGGCCGTTGTCGGAACGAATGTGGATCGGAACCCCTCGCAAGATGAAGAGGTCCGAGAGAACGTCGATGACGTCCGCTGCCTTCAGCTGCCGGTTAATCCTGATCGCGATGCATTCGCGGGTAAATTCGTCGATGATATTCAGCATGCGATATTTCCTGCCATCATGAGTGCGGTCCTCGACGAAGTCATAGGACCAGACGTGGTTGGGGCATTGCGGGCGCAGCCGGACGCACGAGCCGTCATTGAGCCAGAGACGCCCGCGCTTGGGTTGTCTGGCCGGAACTTTCAGCCCCTCGCGTCGCCAGATCCGCTCGACCCGTTTGACGTTGACCTTCCAGCCTCGCTCCCACAACATCGCCGTGATGCGGCGGTAGCCATAGCGGCCGTACTGGATGGCGAGCGCCGTGATGTCGGCGATCAATGCCGCTTCGTCATCGGGCTTGGTCGGAACCTTGCGCTGCGTGGAGCGATGCTGACCGAGAACCCGGCAAGCGAACCGCTCGGAAACGCCATGTTCGGCGATCACATGCTCCACGCAGGCGCGACGACGCGCGGAGCTCAGAAGTTTCCCGAGGCAGCCTCTTTCAGGATCAGCTTCTCAAGCGTCAAATCGGACACCGCTCGACGGAGCCGCGTATTCTCCGCCTCCAGCTCCTTCAGCCGCTTCACCTGATCGCCCTTCAGGCCGCCGTATTCCGACCGCCATCGATAGTATGTAACTTCCGTCACCCCTATCGAGCGGATCGCCTCCGCGACCGGTCGCCCTTGCGCGCTAAGCACTTCGACTTGCCGTAGCTTCGCGACGATCTCTTCCGCCTTGTGTCTTTTCCTCGGCATTGCGCAGTCCTCCATCAGGCTCATAAGCCCATACTTCACGGAGGATCACTTTTCAGGGGGCAGACCACCGCAGCGATGCAAAGCATGTCTATCCATAGTCCGCGAGCGGCTGATGAAACCGCCCGCAATGCAGAATCCGACAACCAGTCCGACCAATAAAATTTGCTCCAGGTCGTGCCGCTCATGCGGATAAATTCCTCACGGCGTTGCTGGCGAGGTCAGCGAATAGGCGCACGGTTCCGGTGGCGCCCTGGCGTTGTTTGAGAACGCTGACCTCGAGCACATTCTTGACGCGATCGAGCTCCATTTCCTGTTCGAGGGTGCGGTTTCCCATGCGCTCCAAATAATAAGAGTCCCGGTAGGCGCTCATCACGACGTCGGCGTTTTGCTCGATCTCCCCGGACTCGCGGAGGTCGGAAAGCATCGGTCTCTTGTCCGGGCGCTTCTCGCACTCGCGCGAAAGCTGGGACAACATCATGACATGCGTATCGGTTTCTCGGGCCACCGAATGGAGCCCGGCGCTGATCTCGCCGATTTCGCGAACGCGATCGCCTCGATACCGGCTCGACGCGCCGACAAGCCCTATGTGATCCACGACCACGAGAGCGAGATCCAGATCTCTGTCTTTATGGTAGGTGATCGCGCGGCGGACGCGCGCGGCGATTTGGGACACCGATAATCCGGTCTGCTGCTCGATGATGAACGGCAGCCTGTCCAAGACCGAATAAGCGTATTCGATCCGATCGACTTCGTTGGCCGAAACCCTCCCCGTCGCAATCCGGGTATATTGAACGGCCGCACCATTATCGAAGACCACGGAAGCGAGCGCGCGTTGAGCCAGAAGAAGAGACCCCATCTCGAGAGAGATGTAAAAGACCGCCTTTCCCGACACGGCGACATTGCGCGCGATTTCCAAGGCGAGCGCAGTCTTGCCCATTGACGGACGCCCGGCGACCACGGACCCCGCGCCACGCTCCAGGCCGCCGATCATAGCGTCAAGATCTGAAAGCCCCGTCTTGAGCCCTCGCGATGGTTTTCCCTCCTTGGCATCAACACAAGCGACGAAAGCATCCCGCGCCGACTCGCCGATGGATATGCGGCGCATGCTGCGCGGGATGCCAAGCGAAGCGATACCGTCGAGCTCGGAAACCATTTCGGATGCGATGGCGGACGGTTTTTCGCCGGCTTGGGCGGTGTAGGATCGATCGATGAAATTAGTCGCCGTCTCGATAAGCTTCCGCCGCATAGCCAGGTCGAATATCGTCTGGGCATAATCTGGCGCCGTGATGATCGCCACCGCTTCGGCGCAGAGACGCGCGAGGTATTGGTGGCATGTCATCTCTTCCCCGAGCGTGAAATCGGCGACGAAGGCCTTGATGGTTGATGGTGACGCGGTGCGCCCGTCGCCGATCAGTCGCTCGGCGGCATCGAATATCCGGCGATGGATTTCCTCATAGAAATGCTCGGCCTTGACGATTTCGGAAACGCGGTGGAACGCCTCGTTATTCAACATCACCGCGCCGAGCAACGCCTGCTCGCACTCGATAGAGTGCGGCAAATCCGGTATTTTGACAGGGCCATTCAAGCGCGGCCTCCGTTGTCTTGGCGAATGCCCATGGCCCCGATGATTTCAAAAAACCGATCAATAGATCCGGCTCTTTCCACAAGGGCCATGGCCGCGACGCCTATCTCCCTCCATTCGGCGTCGGCGTCTGGGAACAGCCGATCTCGATTAAGACCACGGTCTTGAATGGCCTTCGAATTAGGCATAAATCTCTGGTCAGCCATTTCGCACCTCTAATGCGTGGTGGTCAGAGGCTGGATCGAGCGCGCAACCGCTCTCCAGCCTCGATTGGACACTGACTGCGGACATCGCGCTCATTGCTCAGCCCCGCCATTCCCTGCCGCGGCCGCGCGCGCGTCCTGCCGCCGGCGAATTTCCGTCAGATATTTCCGCAGCTCGTCGAAGCGCTCGATCAGCAGGGTGTGTTCGCTATCCCGCATGCCGCAGTGTTTTGCGCCGGCGTGGTTCAAGGCTTTGTCGCCGAGAACCAGCGTGCTTAGGTGATAGCGGGCCTCTGTCCGGACGGGATCGGTCATGGCTTCTTCCTCAGCCAATCGACCGTTGGCGCGCTCGTGTGCCCGAGTTCCCAAATGAACCATGCGAAGTCGCTTTTGCCGCCACCCGGCGCGATCCCGGCCTCGATAACCGGACCCGGCGGCATGCTCGGGCGCGGCGTCAGGATCAGCACCTTCGCTAGCGGCGTGCTCGCCAGCCAGCGAGAACGCTCATCTCCGTGCAGCCAAAGCGTGGGAAGGAGCAGCGCGACCTTGTTCGTCGCGACCTTCAGAGCCTTTTCAGCAAACTCTCTCGTGATCCCGAAAGGCGGGTTGGAAATGATCGTCGATATCGGTTCGAGTGGCCACCACTCAAGAAAATCGTGCACTTCGAGGCAGAATTCAGACCGCTTTACTTTATCGTGGCCGAAGGCCCCATAACCAGCGTCGATCGCCGATGACACGATGCGGCCTAGGCCGCAGGCTGGGTCAAGAATGAAGTCTTCGAACTCCTCAACCTGAAATAGGCGTTCAGAGCACCATCTAGGTTCGACGTAAAAATCATCAGGGTGACGATCCCAAATATGCGCCTTCAGCTCGCGCTGATTTGTTTCGATGTTCATTCGGCGCTCCGTAGATATTTAAGCGGCCATGTGCGGGGCTCGTCGCAGCCATCGAAAATGACCCAAGCGAAATCTTCAATGCTTGACAGAACGCGGCCGCGAGCTGGCAGGCACATGCCAATCGTGCGCACGAATGAGCCGTCATAAATCTCCTTAGTCGAATGGAGATTGGCCTCTAAGCTCCGATGCGCTTCAGCAAGCTGCTCCCGCAAAGATCTAATTTCGCCTGATAGAAGATCCCGATCCGAGCGGATTTTCTGCAACGACAGATCAAAACTATCGATTGGCCCGTTTAGAATGCCCAGCGCAGCCGAAGTTGGGACGAACGGACTCATGTTCGCTCCAGAAATTTAATCCTTGGTAGGCCGGGGACTCTGTAGACGCCCTGGCCGCCGGCGAGGTCGTCGTGACAAGCTGGGGGCGGACCAGCCAACGCAGACCGCGAAGGGACCGGGTCACCTAAGAGCAAGGCCGTGAGGCTTACCGCCTCTCTCGGTCCCCGCGCGCGGAAATAGCGCTCGGCATGCTCTTCGATTGTCAGGAATGGATTTTCGGCTTTCAGCCGGGTTTCGCGGTTACTCGCTCTCACTTTAACACCTCCGTAACGCGTATGCCGAAATAGAGCTCAGCGGCGCGTTTTCGTAGGCGATACGCCGGGTCTCCGGCCGTTCCGCCTTTGCCCCGGCCCTTAACGTCCTCTATGACCCGATCGACGACGCCGCGGCGGAAGTAGCCAAAGTCGGCGGTGTAGGTGCAGAACTTCACGCCATTGATCATGATGTCGAACGCGGGTTGGCATTCGAGATGGGTGATCTCGCCGACGCGCTCCATCTGCTTCAGGATGGCGTAGCGCCGGGCCTCCCGCTTGGAAGAAAAGACGAGTCCATCAACCGTGCGCTCGGTAACCGGCGAGACGCCGAAGCGACCTCTCTTCGCCGGCGCGGCGAGAGCGCGATATTGGACGGAGGAGATTGTGTTTCCGGCGTCGCTCATCGCTTCGCCTCATCGATCATGGCCTGCCAGACGCCGTCTATATTGTTAAGCTGACTGCCAAGATCGTTAACGTCGAAATCTGCGGCGTCGTATCCTGCCCTCTCCATGGCATCGGTAGGCTCGCCCATCTCATCAAGGACTGCTAGGCTCAGGACCTATTAAATTTGCCTGAGATGTGATTCCTGGTCTCCGCATGGGGAGGCTGGGATGAGTGATTTGTTTTTGTTGGGCGAGCGGCAGATGGCGCGGCTTGCGCCGCATTTTCCTCTGTCGCATGGCGTTCCGCGGGTTGACGACCGTCGGGTGGTCAGCGGAATCGTCTATGTGATCCGCAACGGCCTGCAATGGAAAGATGCGCCCAAGGATTACGGGCCGCACAAGACGCTTTACAATCGCTTCATCCGCTGGAGCCGGCTCGGCGTCTTCGACCGCATATTCGCCGCGCTCGCTGGCGAAGGTCCAAAGCCCGAGCGCATCATGATCGACGCCACGCATCTGAAGGCGCATCGCACAGCGGCGAGCCTGCTCAAAAAGGGGCTCTTCCCCGCCGTATCGGGCGCACGAAAGGCGGACTGAACTCGAAGCTCCACGTCGTTTGCGACGGCGCCGGCAAGCCCCTCGTCATGTTGCTCTCGGAGGGCCAGATGAGCGACCACAAGGGCGCGCGGCTGATGCTCAAGGCTTTACCGCCCGCTTCAATGTTGATCGCCGACAGGGGCTACGACAGCAACTGGTTCCGCGCCGCGCTGAAGGCCAGGGGCGTCGAGCCCTGCATCCCGCCAACCAGAAGCCGCAAGCTTCCCATTGCCTATGACAAGACGCTCTACCGCCAGCGTCACAAAATCGAGAACATGTTCGCCAAGCTCAAGGACTGGCGGCGCATCGCAACCCGCTATGATCGATGCGCCCACACCTTCTTCTCCGCCATCTGCATCGCAGCCGCCGTCCTCTTCTATCTCAATCAATGAGTCCTGAGCCTAGGCCGATGCTCATTTCTGATGCGGTCTTGCCCCACGCCGACATTTCTGCGACGTGCTTCTGAACGGCCTTCCCGATCCGGCGCGCCATCTGGCTCATGCGCGCGACGCCGTCTGATCAAAGCCGGGCCAAAGACCATCGCCACGGCCGGCGGCGAGCATGAAGCCATCAAATTTGAACTTGTGGCGCTTGCCGACGATCGCCTGCGGGACCCCGGATTTCGAGACAATGACCAGCTCGGGATTGCCCTTGATGAAGGTCTTGACGACCGAGCATTTGCCTTGCTCACAAAGCAGAAAATAATTTTCGGCTTGCTCTTGGTCTTTGATCTCTCTTAGGTCAGACATAGCGCGACCATCCGTCTTGTGCGCGCACGGGCGCGCGGGGTGCAATCTGTATGCCAATCAGCGCATATTCAGCGCGGACTTATACAGCTCTAGAATCGCCTCAAACTCCGAGCGCTCGGAATGATCCTGGCGGCGGATGCAGACGATCTCTTTGATCGCCTTCACATCGAAGCCGCGTCCACGCGCCTCCGCGTAGACATCGCGCTTGTCGTCGTTCAGATCTTTGATCTCAGTTTCCAATCGCTCGATGCGTTCGACGAAAGCTTTCAGCTCCTCGCCGGCGACGCCTGTCTCGGCTATGTCCGCGCCAGCGGAGTTGTGACCCTTGGAAGGTTCAGGCTTCGGCATGATCCAGCCTCTCTATCCTCCAGGGCGCCACGACTCCGAGCAGCGTCATCAAAGCAACCACGCACCATTCGATGATCGAGCCGTAGACATTCCTGGCGTAATGAAATGGGTCGCTCGCGCGCGGACACTCAGCGGTCGGCATTACCGTCCTCCGTCTGCATAATCGTCTCGATCATCTCGGCTTGGTCGGCCCGTTGGCTGCCCTTCCTGATATGTGCCAGGGCCGACCGCTTCAGGCGTCGCATGATCAACCCGAGCGCCGATCGTCTCCACGCGCGCGGTAAGGGCGGTGAGCGCAGCACGTAATTCCAAAACTGTAGGTTCAAGGGTCGCTTCCTTAATCTGCTGAATGCGCGCGGCCTCCCGCGCATCTTCGTCATGTTTCAGTTTGGCGACCACGGCGCGAACTTTATCGACAGACTTGCTGTTCGGATTTTCGCTCTCCTTGTAGAAGAACGTTTTGGCCGTCCGATAGCTGACGCCTGCGATCCGACCCGCATTGGCGATCCATGATTCCTTCGTGTCGAACGCTGAGCGCTCGCCCGCAAGGAGCACGATGCCATCCTGCATCTCGGTACAAATATCGTTCACGACTCTTACTCCGTCGCCGGAAGAACTTTCCGTTTCGTTGGAAGACTTTTCCGCCACGTTGGAAACTCCTTGTGCTTCACTCCATGAAGCGAAAGGAGTTTCCTTTGGTTTACGTACGCACACAGGTGAACTCGGATCTGGCCGGCAAACCAGATTTCACGACCTTAGGCGCTGAAACGCTTACGGTCGTATCGAAGCTTCGCTCTCTCCTTTTTCCGAGGAGAGAAAACAATGAACTGGGCGCCTCTATTCAAAATCTCTCAGAGGCGCTGAAGGAAGCGAACCTCTCATTCGAAAGGGTGTCAGCCTCACTCGGAATGGACGTCGTCGTTGACGGAGCCGATGGGCGCAGACTGACGGGGCGGCCAGAGCACGATGGCGCAGAGCCCGACAAGCAGGAGAAATCCAATCAAACTGGAGATCATGTTCTGCAGCCTTTGCTTCGCGAGGGCGTTTGAAAGAAAGGGCCGGCGGCGTCGAAGCGCCAAGCCAGCGGGTGATCGGGGGAAAGACGCGGCTTCATGCGCGGAGCCTCGCTGCCCGCTTCGACCAGCGGTAGGCCGCGCGCAGCGGACACGCCGCAAGGATGATTCCGATGAAAATCAGATTGAGCAGGATCTCGACGCTATCCTCGACCGGCATAAGGATGTGTCGCGGTAGGACGGATGCCCTATCGCGGATGTCGGCTATGGGTTGACGGAGATCGAGCGCGAGGATCATGGCGCGCTCGCTAATTCAGATGGCGCTTCCCACAGATCGGGACGCAGCTGCCAACGAGGCACCTTCCCGTTCGTCACCTCGTCGATCTTCTTTGCGAGAATCGGAGCTATCGAAATCTGACGCAGAAGCATCTTGGAGATAGTCTGTTGGGCACAGTCGCAATGCCTAGCGAGCGCAGCCTGAGAGCCGACTAGCCTGATAGCTTCTTGGATCTGAGGGTGAACATCGGCTTCCATTACCCACGTGTAACCCACTTCGGCGTTACCCGCAAGTGTGTTTTACGCATTACCCTCAGGGGGGTATAAGTGCGCATGAATACTCGGCGGAAGCTCGTTCACAAAATCATCGATGAATTCCAGAAAGCCGAAGAGCTTTCGCAGCAAGGACTCGCGGATCGCGCCGGAACATCTCAAAGTGTCGTGCAGCGGATCCTCTCAGGCAAGGGAATGAAATCCCCCTACCTCTTTGATGTAGCCGCGGCCCTCGGCATTGATATTGCAGAGGTGATAGCCCAAAGCCCGAGCGCCAGGAAAAGCGCAATTATTTCAGATGGCGCTCTCCCTTTTTTAAAAGACGCGCCTAGCCAACATTTCAATTCAGTAGAGGGAAAAGAAAGAGCAAATCACCTGATTGAGGCAACATTTGATGCAACGCTTTCTGCCCTCCATGTAAGAATGACTGATGGAGCTCGTGACGAGTTATTCCAAGAAGTCCTACGAGTTCTTCTAGAGAAGCCAATTGACGTAGCCCATCTTGATCAAGAGACTCTGGATCAGATTCAAACTTCGTACGAAGCGCGTGCATTCGCAAAAATAATCTCGCGCGGATAATTCCACCATTATACATAGATATAAACCACTCTAATGACAATCGATCCGCAGTTGATAAGTATATAAGCCGTTAAGTTTATATTATTAGTTGATCAGCGTAGTGACATTCTGGCTGAAATATGCTACTTATGTAAAATAAACAGTGTAGTTGTGTTTTATGTCTAGACACCCATAAGTACACACACGATCTTGTGATCACAATTACCTTGCGGGATGGGTGCGACAATCGGCCGGAGCGTTGTCCCGGCGAAGGTCCAACAGCATGAACGAAGATGAAATTGATGCCGCTTATGCAGAAACAGCAGGGCTCAGGAAGAGATATGGCATAAAATAAACGGCGCCGGATACGATCCTTGGGGACGAAGCGCGAGTCACTAGTCGCTACAAAATGGGATTCTGGACTTTAGCCGAGGCCATTGTGATTATGGTTCCGCTGCAATTTATCTGGACCTGAAATAAGAAACTGGATCCGACCTCAGCACGCAAAAAAATAGAGGCGCGTAAGCGCATCAGGAGCAAAAGGAATGACCCCCGTACAACCGGACGAAGCAAATAATCAAAATGACAGGATACTTCATCTGGAAAATAGACTGGACAAGCTTGATGCGGTGATTGTTAGCTTGATTGGTGCTTTGGTGAAATCATACGGAGCCATAGGAACAATCGTAGCGTTAAATAAGGACTTGTCTTGGTCCAAGGAGCTAACAATGCTTCAAATCGGAATGGGGGACGCTTTGGAGCAAGCCTTTAAGCACTTCGAGAATTATGAGAGCGCTGATGAGTGACCTTAAGATAGTGGAGCTCAATAAGTACAAAAGGGAATTCGATCAACGGCTCCATGCCTTGCAATCCAGTAGCGGTGGGGGCACATTCGACGGCATGGAAACGCGTTTGGCCACTGTAGAAACCCATATCGAGCATCTGCGCGGAGACGTGACGGATCTCAAAACCGATGTTCGCGGCCTGCGATCGGATATGTGGTCGCAGTTCAGGTGGACGATCGCGCTGCTCGGCGGCCTGATCATTGGGCTCGGCGGGATCATGGCGCATGGGTTTCATTGGTTCTAAGCAACCAACCCGACTGAAGCCGGCCCTCGGAACCACGCGTCACGCTTTGCATTTACAATTGACTTTCCCATCTCCTCGGTAAACTCAGCCCGGCTTCGCGCCGGGCTTTTTTTTATGTTGCCGCGTTACAACGGCTGACGGTATTCGTCACTCCGCGGCTTAGTTTGGAATTGCGTAGGCGGACCGGGAAGAGGATCGTCCCCTGGGGGCGGCTTCGTGGTTGGGAAGCTGCCGTGTCGGTAGAAGCTGCCCTCGACTCTCGTCCAAGTACTTTGGCTGGGCCGCTGCTTGCCGCCACGCGATTCGATTCTCCATGAAAAATTCACCCGGCCCCCTCAACACCGGCCCGCTCTTGACCGCCGCGTCAGCGAAGCGCTCGAAACGCGACCATTGCTATTCGTCGTCTTTCACGGCTGATTTGTCTTTAGGATAACTCATGATGCCATATACCAGGGATGCTGGGGATGATGAGTTAGGGTCCAGACTCACAACCAGTAGCAAACGGTAGCGGCGATGCAGACTGTGGCGAGGAAGTTTAATGCGTTTCGGTCGTAGCGCGTAGCCACGCGCCTGAAGTCTTTCAGGCGGCAGAACATGCGTTCGATGGCGTTGCGGTTTCGATAGAGGAAGGGCGAGAAGCAGTTCTTCCACCTGCGATTGGCCTTGGGCGGGATATTCGGCATAGCTCCGCGCTCCTCGACCTGCCGACGGATCGCATTTGCGTCGTAGCCCTTGTCGCCATGGAGGATTTCGCAAGGAGGAAGTCGCGCGATAAGCTCCGCGCCCGCCGAGCAATCGGCGATTTGGCCGCCGGTGAGCATGAAAGACAGCGGGCGGCAGTCCGCATCGGTCAATGCGTGGATTTTGGTTGTGCGCCCGCCGCGCGAACGGCCGATGGCCTGATTCTTCTCCCCCCTTTGCCGCCACTGGCCGAGCGATGCGCCTTGACCGCCGAGGAGTCGATGAGGACCTGCGCCGGCGGCCCGCCTGCTTGCGCAAGCGCGTGGAACAGATCGATCCAAACGCCCTTAGCAGCCCAGCGAACGTAGCGATTGTAGAGAGTCTTCTTTGGCCCGTACTCCGTAAGCGCTTAGCCGAGGCCGTTCAGGCGGCGTATTTCCAGGGCATGAGGGCATCGATTTCGGCATTGGGCCAGCCGTTTGCGACGCGCTCGAGTGTCTGGGTGAGCCAGGCCTGAGGATCGATGTCGTTCATTTTTGCAGTTTGCAGCAATGTGGCTATGGATGCCCAAGTACGGCCTCCACCATCGCTGCCGGCGAAGAGTGAGTTTTTTCGTGTGATTGTTTGCGGCCGGATTGCACGCTCTACGATGTTGGAGTCGATCTCGATGCGGCCATCATTCAGGAAGCGTTCGAGCGTCGCCCGGCGTGAGATGGCGTAACGTATCGCCTCGGCGAGCTTAGACTTGCCGGAGATACGTGGGAGCGCATCTTGCCAAAGCCTGAACAGATCAGCGACGATCGCCACCGCAGTTTCTTGCCGGGCCGCAGCGCGCACTTCTGGCTCTTTGCCCCGGACGTTTTCCTCGACCTCCCATAGATGGGTCATGCGTTCAATCGTAGCCGTGGCAAGCTCGGAGCTGCCATTGACGTGCAGTTCGTAAAATCGTCTCCGGACATGGCTCCAACATCCCGCGAGCGTGACGGCGTCATTGCCGCGGTCTGGCCTCGCGAGGCGATTGTAGGCCGTATATCCGTCGACCTGCAGAATGCCCCTATAACCACCGAGATGACGGGCGACACAATCGCCAGACCGGCTATCTTCGAAGCGATAGGCAACCATCGGCGGGCCGCTGCCGCCAAAGGGGCGATCGTCTCTCGCATAGGCCCAGAGATAGGCTGTCTTTGTGCTGCCGGAACCGGGCGCCAAGGTCGGCAAGGTCGTTTCGTCGGCGAAGATTCTTTCCGCCTGTTTGATCCGGGTGAGGACGTGTTCAGAGAGGATCTCAAGTTCAAACCCGAGCCGGCCCATCCATTGGGCCATCAGGGCGCGATTGAGTTCCACCTTGTCGCGCGTGTAGATGGCCTCTTGCCGGTAAAGCGGCAGGCCATCGGCATATTTGGAAACGGCAATAAGCGCCAGGAGAGCTTCCGTCGGAACGCCGCCCTCGATGATATGGGCCGGCGCTGGAGCCTGGATGACACCATCCTCATTCTTGAATGCGTATTTAGGCCGGCGCGTGACGATGACGCGGAACTTGGCCGGCGTGACATCGAGCCGCTCGGAGACATCTTCGCCGATCAGGATCTTCTGTTTGCCTTCATTCTCGGGAAGAGTGTCCGGTTCGATGACGATTTCGAGCCGCTCGAGATGGGCGGCAAAACCTTTGCGGGGACGTGCGGCTCGTTTGGCCTTATCGGGACTGGGCCGCTTGTCGAGTTCGGCCTGGATGGCTCCGATCCCCGTTTCAATCTCGTCGAAGACGAAGGCACTCTGTTCGTCATCAAGAGCTTTCGAGCCAAGCTTCTCGGAGCGGCGCCCGAACCTTGCCCGTTCCAATGCCTTGAGGATGGAGGTCAGTCGCGCGATGCGTTCGTCGGCGCTCGCATTCAAGGCTTTGAGATCGGCAACTTCGGCTTCAAGAGCTTCCGCGCGAGCCGCTTTTTCAGTCATGGCCAACACCATGGCCTTGAGCGCATCAACGTCGTCGGGGAGCTTGGAGCCAGGCACTACCATGGGGCTCATAAGAGCACATTTTGCCCGCGATTGCCGCCCTATTGAAACGCCCGATTCACTCTGTCGCAGGCGTTTTATCCAGCAAACTCCGGCCGTTTCACTGCCACCGCGTGAACGCGTTTCCAGTCCATCCCATCGACCAGCGCCATTAACTGAGCCTGGTTGAGTTGAATCCGGCTATGCCCGATCTTCGGCCAGCAAAACTGCGCTTTCTCAAGACGTTTCGCATAAAGACAAACGCCGGATCCATCCCAAAATACAATTTTGATTCTGTCGGCCCTTTTTGCACGGAAGACGTAAAGCGCGCCATCGAATGGATCGCTGCCGCTGTCACGGACCAGGGACAGCAAACCGTCTACGCCCTTGCGAAAATCGATCGGGTGACTTGCCAGAAACACTTTGACGCCCGATGGGATCATGCCGAACGAACCGCGCGGATCACGCGCCGCAAATGTGTTTCGTCGGCCGTCGCATCCGCGCGGATGACAACGCCGCCGACAACAATTTCGATAACGCAAGGCGTGGGCTGCGTGACTTCAAGAGATGCATCCGCCGGTGGCGCTGGCAGGCTGGCCGATCCCTTACGTAAGGCCATGCGCCGCCAATCAAAAAGCTGCGCGGGACTGATGCCGATGCCTCGGGCGATCGCCGAGACATTCGCTCCAGGCACCAGAGATGCAGCTACGGCCTGTTCTTTGATCTCGTCCGACCATCGCCGCCGCAGCTGCGACGGTGCTCCCTCAAGACGATCAGGAAGCACCTCGATCATATGGAAGCTTCTATCCCTAGACCTATGCGCAGACATAGAAGTTCAAACCAGCATTTATTGCAGCTCCCGCATAAATACCTGCTCGTCAGACGCTCCGCCATATGGGTCCAGCTTGGCGCTTACCGTACTCCAGCGGCGCGTCAATCCAGCGTCCGCCAGATTTCAGCACATGAATGATCCCGCTGATCACCCGGCGATCATCGACGCGCGCCTTGCCGCGCGTGTCCGTGGGAAGATGCGGCGCGATCTTCGCGAACTGCGCGTCCGTCAGCCAGAATTGATCCCGATTCATAGTCGCTTCCTTTCGGAAGCTGTGAATCACAATCCGCCTGTCACGCCAACCATTTTATGGGTCTGGGCCCTAGATCGCATGGTTGAGACTCTGCAAGAGCCCTACCATGACTTTTGGTTCCAACTCGGCAAATTTATACATACATTCGCTCTCGCCGAAGCCGAGCTTCTACTTCTACTGAAGTATGTTAGCGGGCTATCTGGACCAAAAGCCGGGGCTCTTTTCTCAGGAGCGCGCCAAGAAGGCGCACGCGATACGATAAACAATATTCTGCAAGCGACGAAAAAGAATATTAAAAAGAAACGCCTAGAAAGACCGTTCGCGCAATTGGCCACAATTGGTACTGTTCGTAACAATTTAGTCCATTGGGGCGCAACTCATGACAGAGGAAATGGCGAAAGCTTCCTCGTTTCAAATGAGGCGCGCAAACCCCTGAAACCAAGAACCTACTCGGTAACCGTCCAGGATTTAAACGATATGTGTGATGATATCATACGCATCGTGTTTTTGATGCAATACGAGCGCGAAGCTTCGGATATTCCGCTGACACAGCGCGATGTTTTTGCGCAGAAATCATGGCTCTATACACCGCCTCAGCCGCCTCCTCCGCAGAAAGGCACGCGTCGCCGTCGTCACGCTCGCGAAGAATAGCTGCCCCCATCTCACGCATAGAAGTTGTCACATTAATTTCCGGACTGTCACGCATCTCAACATCAACATGAGATAGCTGTGAAGCAAGGTCGTCTAAAAAGCCACTTCTGGCCAAAGCCACAAAAACTAGAGCCACCCCCTGAGCATAGTCCAGTAGAGAAACACATTCCCCCGTGGCTAAGCGAAGGTCAGAAAGACCTTTTTGTACAGCATATTCAGGCAGCGAAAATGAGGTCTTCCCGACCGACACGTGCACAACGCGCTCAAGAAAAGGCACGGGCCGAGAAGAAGACGCTGCAGGCTGAAAATATTCGCCGGAGCCAGGAGGGAGAAGCTCGCTCAAAATCACGTTCTTCTGGTCAGACTTAACGCGGTCGAGCGGCGGGGCTTTCATGGCGCGCCTCCATCGCCGATCGAAGAATTCGGCCAGGCGGCGACAAGCGCATCTCTCAAAGATTCTAAATCGCCGCACGCACCTAAATGAAGTGCACTGGAATTATCTGCCCACCAACAGTTAAACGCTTCTTCCAAGGCAATATATTCTTCTGAAGAATACCTCTCCTGTGATTTTGAGTCTCCTCGGCTCATGTCCGAGCTTTCTGGGCTGATGTCCGAAAACGACGCGAACCTCCTAACGGCCGGTTCTCGCGACGAGCTTTGCGTCATATTCATTTCTCCTTAGCCCGCTCAGCGCGGGTTTTTTCATGTGCAGAACGGCGCTGCTATAGTCCCCATTTCGAGGGCGACGAGATGGGTATGCCGGAGATAATCAAAGAGTTTGAGGCTTTTGACATTGATGTTCATCTGACGATTGATGGTCTTGCGTTTCTGACTCTGATAACGGACCGCGGTAATGTGGCAATCCATATGAAGCGGCAAGTGCTTGAGTCTCTGGACGCAAGAACCAGGCGCGAGCTAATTCGCGCAGTCGGCAACGGTCACTCTCCGAGATCCGACCCGGAGGCATAAGGGCGGAAGTCGGCTGCGCAGAAGACATAACAAACCACTTTCGACGGAGGGGTGATTATGGTGTCCTATCAGGATGTTCCGATATTTGACGCGATGAGTATTTCGGCGGTTCTGATGCCGAATGGCGAGAGAGCCACGCTTTCAGTGATGGGACCGAAACCGATAATGATCCATCTGAGCCGCGCTGCACTTCTAGCCCTTCAGCGGCAAATAAATGAGCAGCTAGAGAAACGGCCTCCTCCCTCTCGGCAGGACTGAACAGATGCTCGCCGTCGCGATCCAGGGGCATAGGCACCGAATCCGGGTTCTCTGAAGGCATCATAAACCCCATTCAATTATGGACGGGAGTCGCCCAACCGGCTCCCGTTTGCATGCGTAGGATAGCAGGACGAATCGGCGGGAGCAAATAAAATACCCACATTGGTGTTCTAGTGGGTTGACTATAACCCACATTCGGGTATTCTCTCTCCATCAACCCGATGGAGCGCCGACATGCAATTCGAAATCAGAAATAGGTGGAGCGGAGACGTTCAGTTCACGGCCGAGATCGAATGCGCAGATGATGCACCGATCTCAATCAAGGTCGGGCTGGCGGTAAAATGGGGCTTCTCTAACGGCGCGAGCCTGGTCGGCGCGAGCCTGGACGGCGCGAACCTGCGCGGCGTGAACCTGCGCGGCGCGAACCTGCGCTCCGTGCGGGCGGATCTGTACGATATTCTTCTGCGCGCTATCCCCGAGGTTCCGGCGCTCCTGACCGCTCTGCGCGAGGGTCGCGTCAACGGATCGACCTACGAAGGCGAATGCGCTTGCCTGGTCGGCACGATCGCGAACGTCCGGCAGGTTTATTACGACACTCTCGGACTGGCCGATAGCTCGAGGCCTGTCGAGCGCTGGTTCCTTGGCATCAATAAGGGCGACACCCCGGAGAATAGCCAAATCGCCAAAATCACCGAAGGCATGATCGTTGAGTTCATGGACCTCGTCGGCCTGAATTCTACGGTCGTCGCGGAAAGTGCGGTGCAATCATGAGCGCCGATCTCATCCACCACATTGTGACTTTCACTGACGGCCGTGTGGGGCATCCCGCCGCCGGCGCGTTCGAAGTTGAATTCCCGCTCGACCGCGCAACGATGCTCGAGGATATCGCCGAGGAGCAATATCCCGATCTCCTGGCGATCTACGAGATCAATCTCACCGCCGGCACGGCGCGGGATGTGACCGAAGATGTCGCCGCGGAACTCGCCAAGACATACGATTACGACGAGCTGCCGCAGGAGGCGCGGGATCTCTGCGCACGATTTCTCCTCAACCTAGGCCGTTGTGACGAATTCGGCGTTTGGGGGATTCTCGCGAGGATCTTTCCATGATTCAAGGCTGATTTTTGGAGATCAGCCTTGATGATTCGGGATGTCGATGCGCTGCGAGACGATCAATGGGAGCGGCTTTGTGATCTTGTGCCAGGCGGAAGAGCCGGCCAGCGCGGGCCGCGCTGCGACAATCGACGCTTCGTCGACGCGCTGTTATGGATGGCCCGCTCGGGCGGCCGCTGGCGCGATCTGCCCGAACGCTTCGGCGACCATCAGGCGGTGAAACGCCGCTACTATCGCTGGATCGAGCGCGGCGCCTTGGACGGATTTCTTGAGGCATTCACCGCCGAGGCCGATCTCGAATGGCTGATGATCGACTCAACAATCGTGCGCGCCCATCAGCACGCGGCCGGCGCAAGGATCGCCAAAGGGGGGCGGATGCCCATGGCCTGGGCCGCTCTCGCGGTGGTTTGAGCACCAAAATCCACGCCGCGACAGACGCACTCGGCAACCCCGTTCGGCTCCTTCTCGGACCTGGGCAGCGCAACGACATCACAAAAGCGCACGCCCTGATCGAAGGCTTTGCGGCCGATGCGATCATCGCCGATAAAGGTTATGACGCCAATCACTTGCGCAAGGCTGTTCTTATGCGTGAGGCTGAGCCGGTGATCCCATCAAAATCCAATCGCCGCGCGCCGCTCCCCTACGACAAGGCGCTCTACAAGGAGCGCAATCTCGTCGAGCGTTTCTTCAATAAACTGAAGCAGTTCCGGCGCGTCGCAACCCGATACGACAAGCTCCTCGCAAACTACCGAGGCTTCGTATTGCTCGCCGCTATTGCTATCATGCTCAGGTAATTCGTCACTACTGCCTAGATCACGCGCCGATCGAGCACGCATACGCGATGCTGGCGCATTCCAAATCCCCCGAAAATTGGTCTCGGAGGGAACGGGCGTGACCCAGATCAGCCGAACCCCCATGGATCTGAAGCGCGAGCGCGCCTTCGATCTTGCCAACGCGGACGCGGGCTATTTCTCCCACGCCGAATATGCCGCGAAGTGGTCTGATCACGGCCAGCACCGCGATCTTGATCGCGCACCGGAAATGCTGGCCAGCCTCTATTTCATCGACGAGTTTCTCATATCGATGCTGCTCGTCGCTGGCGTGTGTCTCTTGATCGGGTGGATGTCGTGAGGTCGAGCACGAAAATCCACGCCGATAATGGCGTCAAGCTCAGCGCCGTGGAGTGCGGCAACCTCACATGGTTCGAGATCATAGATCTCGCTGAGCCGTATATGCCCTCGCAGTTTCAGTTCTGCTTGCATGGCGTCGAGCACAGTCAGCTCGAGCGCGCGGTCGCGGCCTTCAACGCCATCATGTCCGAGGGCGCCGCAGAGCCGGCGCAGATCGCGATGGCGGCCGAATGAAAACCCTATCAGCCTTCGGAGGCGACCATGATCCGAATTATTTTAATCGCGAGCTTAGCCACCACGAGCGCGCCCGCTTCACCCCCGAAGAGTTCGAGCTTTTTAGTTCCGGGCTCGACGAAGTTCGAGAAGTGGAATCCCCAGCCGCGCGCGAAGTGCGGGCGCAGTTGCGTTGGGTAAGGCGCCTGATGTGCGCCATCGCGATCGTCTGCATCGCGGCGTCTCTTTGGTCGAAGGTGATGTCATGAACGAGCAATCAGCCGGACGGCAAATCGCCGCGATCGACGATCGGCGCGGCGCCGTGGTTTCCGCGCCCGTGTCGGATGGAGATTCCCTTCTCGCCGTAATCAGCAAGGCCGCGCGCGATCCCGCCGTCAACGTCGATAAGATGGAACGGCTTATGTCGATGTATGAGCGCGTCGAGTCCGCGCGGGCGAAAACCGCCTATTCCGCCGCTCTCTCGGCCATGCAGCCTGACCTCCCGGTTATCCAGGAGCGTGGCAAAATCACGATCCACAAAAAGGATAAGCCTGGCGAGATCCAGCAAGAAACGCCTTATGCGCGCTGGGACGACATCAATCAGGCAATCCGCCCGGTTCTCGGCAAGCACGGGTTTGCCATTTCTTTCCGCACGGGCCTCGCCAGCGACGGCAAGATCACCGTCACCGGCATTTTGAGTCACGCGGGAGGCCATCAGGAAGAGACCACGATGACGCTGCCGCACGATAGCACCGGCAGCAAGAACGCGGTTCAAGCCGTGGGGTCATCCACCAGCTACGGCAAGCGCTACGTCGCCATGGCGCTTTTGAATCTGAGCAGCACCCGCAGCGAGGACGATGACGGGCGCGCCGGTGGCCACGCTGAACCCGAGTTGCCAGACTCCGTGCGCGCCTATCTCGATCTTGCCGCCGAAAAGATCGCTGCCTCCCAGACAGCCAAAGAGCTGAGCGATTGGTGGTCCGAGCAGAAAGAGCAACGCATTGCGCTTGACCTAGTCAACACGCTCCAGGGGCCCCGTCCCGGCTATCAGCAGCTTTTCGGAGCTTATTCCCGACGTGGCAAGGAGTTGAGCCGATGAACGTCATCGAGTGCGCCCAGGGATCAGCGGAGTGGCACGCCGCAAGATGCGGGCGCGTGACCGCCAGCCGCGTCGCCGATGTCATCGCCAAGACTAAATCCGGTTGGGGCGCCAGCCGCGCCAATTACATGGGCGAATTGATCGCCGAACGCCTGACCGGAGAACCCGCAGAGAAATACACCAATGCGGCTATGGCATGGGGCACGGAAAAAGAGCCAGAGGCGCGCGCCGCTTATGAAATGGCGACCGAGACATGGGTTTCGGAAGTCGGCTTTGTTTTGCATCCGAGAATCGAATGTTCCGGCGCCAGCCCCGATGGACTGGTCGGAGCCGACGGTCTCATCGAAATCAAAGCGCCTAATACCTCGACACATATTGAGACCCTATTGGGGCAAAACGTGCCCAGCCGCTACGTCACGCAGATCCAATGGCAATTGGCCTGCACCGGTCGCGCCTGGTGCGACTTCGTCTCTTTCGATCCTCGCCTACCAGAGGCCATGCGCCTTTTTACCTCGCGCGTTACCCGCGACGAGAGGCTGATCGCCAGCCTTGAGGCGGAAGTCGCCGCTTTCCTGATCGAGCTCAATGACAAGGTTCTGGCACTCACCGATCTCTATGGGGAGAGGGCGGCGGCATGAGCGCACTCTTAACGATTAATTGGCGCTGGGACGGTGACGCGCTAACGCCATTCAGCGCGAGGGGTCGGCTAGATGCCGATAAGGAACTTGTGATCGGCGAAACCTATAAGCTCGCCGTGGTCGAGAATGTCTCGCAGGCGTCGCGCGGCCATTATTTCGCCTCCCTCAAGGAAGTCTGGCGGAATTTGCCAGAGAACCGTGCTGAGCAATTTCCCACACCCGAGCATTTGCGCAAGTACGCCCTGATCAAATGCGGATACGCAGATTCTCGCCAATTTGTCGCCCGGACCGGCGCCGAGGCGCGCGAACTGCAGATGTTCGTACGCCCGAGCAATGACGAATACGCCCTGATCCTAGTGGATCGGTGCGTCGTGACGATCTGGACCGCCCAAAGCCAGAGCGAGCGCGCGATGGGCAAGAAAGCGTTCAACGAGTCCAAAAACGCGGTGCTCGATTATGCGCAATCCTTGATCGGCGTGACGCGCAAGGAGCTCGAAGAGAACGCCGGGCGAGCGGCATGATGCAGGATGTCGCCACCACAAAGCGCAAGCCGCTGACGAAAACCCAGCGCCGGACCATGTGGGAAACTCATGGCGGGATTTGCATAATCTGCAAATTACCGATCGACCCGCGAAAGGTTTGGATCGACGAGCACGTTCGCGCGCTGGGTCTCGGCGGCACGAATGACCTATCGAACCGCGGCCCGGCCCATTTCGAATGTGCAGAGGTCAAGACCGCGATGCATGACATGCCGGCGATCGTCAAAGCCAAACGCCAGAAGGATGCGCATCTCGGAATCAAAGACGAGACCCGCGCCAAGATCCCATCGCGCCGAGCCGAGCCGAAAGAGCGTCGATTTGATCGCACCTCACTGCCGCCGAGGCCGCTTTATGTAGAGGAAACGAGATGATGCTGCGCAGATCTTTCCTGAAATTCCTCGGTGCCGCGCCGGCGGCCATCTCTCCATTGGCCGCTGACGCGGCGCGCATGGCTGGGCTGAACGCCACGGCATTGGGGGGTTACACCCCGATGATCGGACTCTCCAACAATAGCACCGTCGGCATGCCGGTACCGAATTCTCACCAAACAGGAGAAGGCCTAGCCAAATGGCTTCTAGTCCACGGCGTGCCTGATTGGGTCAAAGAGAATATGCGGCAACGGCACAGAGTTCCAAACGCCCTCGATGCCGATCTGGCCTCCAATCGATCGTTCTCGCTTGCTGCGAAAATACTGATCCAGCGAGAGCGCGATTATGATCGTGCGGTCAAAGACCTGTTCTCGAAAAACAAAATCGATATCAGCCGTGTCGCCTTTGAGAAATCTACCGGGCTCCAATTTTGGGTATGATGATGATCTTCGCCAAACTATCCCTCGATCAAATTCACGCCTACGTCGAAAAGGGCTCGCTAGCGCTGCGCTATGATGGGGTGATTTTCGACTCCATTTCGCAGGCCTATCCGGCGCCAGTGCGACCGGAAGACCGGATCAAGGACGTGCTGTTCCCCGCGCGCAAGCCCGGATGGTTGCTGCAAGAGATGAGCGACGACTGGAATCTGCGGTCCATTGAAGGCGACCAAACGGCATTTGCTTTCTCGCTCTGTTCATCCGGCGAGACCGACTATTACGCCATGATGATTGCAGGGCGCCTCCGCAGAGAGATGACGGAGCAGATCGCGGGGAACATGTGATGGGCGAGCATAGCAAGATAGAATGGACCGATGCGAGCTGGTCACCTATCCGCGCGATGGCGGCGACGCACGAAGGCCCGCGTTTCGGCTGGCATTGCGAGCACGTCAGCGAAGGTTGCCGGAATTGCTATGCGGAGAGGATGAATATTCGGCTTGGGACAGGCTTTGAATTTAAGCCCGGGCGCCTGCACGGAAACACATTCGGCGATACACGACGCGATGTTAGCCTTTTCCTCGACGAGAAGATGCTGCTCGCGCCGACGCGCTGGAGGCGGTCCCGAATGATTTTCGTCTGCTCAATGACCGATCTGTTCGCTGACTTTGTGACGGACGAATGGATAGACCCCATGTTCGCCGTGATGGCGCTTTGTCCGCAGCATACGTTTCAGGTGTTGACGAAACGCAGCGCGCGAATGCGCTCATATTTTGCGGAACTTAAAGCTTCAGGTCGATGGCTGCTTTGGACGCATCCGCAGTTCGGTCACCAGATCTTTGATCCGATCGCTGCCAAGTTTGAAGTGATGTTCGCGCATATTTGGCTTGGCGTGTCTGCCGAGAATCAGGAAACCGCCGACGCGCGCATTCCTGATTTGCTGGCAACGCCCTCCGCCGTGCGCTTTGTGTCGGCCGAGCCGTTGTTAGGACCGATCGATCTGTTCAAGATCCGAGAGACAACCGGATTCACATTTAACGCCCTCTCAAAAAAAGCTGGGATCGGCTTCCGCAGCTGCGGGCTCGATTGGGTCATCTGCGGCGGCGAGAGCGGCCCCGGAGCGCGGCCAATGCAAGAAGCTTGGGCCGAAAGCCTTCGAGATCAATGCAAGGCCGCTGGTGTGGCCTTCTTCATGAAGCAGATGGCGAAGAAGGCCCCGATTCCAGAGTACCTCATGATCAGGGAGATGCCGAATGCACGGTGATCTCGCGATCATTGCTCTGATCGAATGCGGACGCCTGCGTGTGGATGCGGAAGCCGGGCATGTATACGCGCCTAAATCCAACAATCCAGATAAACCGATCGGATGCTTGACGAAGAAGGGATATCTTCGCGCATGCGTCAGTGTCGGTGGAAAGCAAATGCACTTTATGGTGCATCGCATCGTCTGGGTGTCTGTTCATGGGCCACTACCTGAAGGACATCAAGTTGACCATGGAGTTGCGGGAAAGGCGGTGAACCGCATCACCAATCTTGATGCAGTTACCGGTACCGAAAATATGTCGAGAGCCGCCCGAGACGGAAAATTCGCCCATGTCGGCCGCCGAGATGGAATCAGAGATATTGCGGGCAGGTTTGGCAAGAAAACCGTCTCCCGCCATCTCGCGGCAAAGGAGAGCGCGTCGTGACCACCGCATTCCCGCTTTCGTGGCCCGATGGATTCCCGCGCACGATAAGGCGCGAGACTGGCCAGTTTAAGACGACGCTCGCTGGCGCCTTGGAGAACGTCGAGACGAGTCTCACGGCTTTCGGCAAAAGCAGCGGCAAGCCAGTCGCGAACATCATTCTTTCCTCGAACGTGTCGCTGGGCCGCGAGAAGCCGGACGACCCCGGCGTAGCTGTTTGGTTCACTTGGGAAAACACACAGATCTGCATTCCGGTCGATCGCTACTCGACGCCGGCGGCGAACCTTCAGGCGATCCATCACGTGATTGAAGCGCGGCGGACGGAACTGCGACATGGAACCCTGGCCGTGGTCCGCGCGACCATGAAGGGGTTTATCGCCCTGCCCGCGCCCGGCGGCAAGCGCCCTTGGTGGGAAGTTCTCGGCGTTGAGCGCAACGCCACCTCCAATGAAGTGGACGGGGCCTGGTCTGCCCCCTGAAAAGTGATCCTCCGTGAAGTATGGGCTTATGAGCCTGATGGAGGACTGCGCAATGCCGAGGAAAAGACACAAGGCGGAAGAGATCGTCGCGAAGCTACGGCAAGTCGAAGTGCTTAGCGCGCAAGGGCGACCGGTCGCGGAGGCGATCCGCTCGATAGGGGTGACGGAAGTTACATACTATCGATGGCGGTCGGAATACGGCGGCCTGAAGGGCGATCAGGTGAAGCGGCTGAAGGAGCTGGAGGCGGAGAATACGCGGCTCCGTCGAGCGGTGTCCGATTTGACGCTTGAGAAGCTGATCCTGAAAGAGGCTGCCTCGGGAAACTTCTGAGCTCCGCGCGTCGTCGCGCCTGCGTGGAGCATGTGATCGCCGAACATGGCGTTCCCGAGCGGTTCGCTTGCCGGGTTCTCGGTCAGCATCGCTCCACGCAGCGCAAGGTTCCGACCAAGCCCGATGACGAAGCGGCATTGACCGCCGACATCACGGCGCTCGCCATCCAGTACGGCCGCTATGGCTACCGCCGCATCACGGCGATGTTGTGGGAGCGAGGCTGGAAGGTCAACGTCAAACGGGTCGAGCGGATCTGGCGACGCGAGGGGCTGAAAGTTCCGGCCAGACAACCCAAGCGCGGGCGTCTCTGGCTCAATGACGGCTCGTGCGTCCGGCTGCGCCCGCAATGCCCCAACCACGTCTGGTCCTATGACTTCGTCGAGGACCGCACTCATGATGGCAGGAAATATCGCATGCTGAATATCATCGACGAATTTACCCGCGAATGCATCGCGATCAGGATTAACCGGAAGCTGAAGGCAGCGGACGTCATCGACGTTCTCTCGGACCTCTTCATCTTGCGAGGGGTTCCGATCCACATTCGTTCCGACAACGGCCCGGAGTTCATCGCCAAGGCGTTGCGTGACTGGATTGCCGCCGTCGGCGCGAAGACCGCCTACATCATGCCGGGCAGTCCCTGGGAGAACGGCTATTGCGAGAGCTTCAACTCGAAGCTGCGCGACGAGCTTTTGAATGGTGAAATCTTCTACACTCTCAAGGAGGCGAAGGTCGTCATTGAGCGATGGCGACGCCACTACAACACCGTGCGCCCGCACTCATCGCTGGGCTACAAGCCGCCAGCCCCGGAGACCCTGCAATGGCCGGCTTCGCAATCCGGACCAGCTTCGCCCGCCACGCCAGCAATAGCGCCAGGGCCGACAATGCACTAACATTCAAACTGGATCACCCCATGGGGGCAGGCCAGGCCTATCGCCGTCTAGCGCAAAAGCTCCATCCTGACCGTGGCGGATCAACTGCGGCAATGGCCGAACTGAATGAAGCCCGCGATGAAGCGCAGCGTCGATGACCGCCGCCCGAGATCAAGCCCGAAAGGAACGATGGATATGAGCGCTTACAAGGCTGAAGATTTGGCGAAGTCACTCAACCAAGTCCATGCCTGCATAGACGGGCAATATGTGCCGGCGCGCCCGATCAACTACAGATGCGATACGCCCTGGATGCGCATCCGACTGGCTTGGGCCGTGCTCACCGGAAAGATGGATGCAATCAAATGGTGGAAGCAATGACCGAGCACACCCCCACCCCCACCAGCCCCATGCGCAGCGACAGCGCCTACGAAGCAGAGATCGCAGGGCTCAAGAATAGAGTGGATGGCCTTGATCAGGAAAACGCGCGTCTAAACGCACGTCTCGTCGCCGTGGAAAAGGAGCGTGACGTTTTAGCCAAGCGCTTCAATGGCCTCAATGCCATCATCTCAACCGCCTGCGCGGCTTCCGATGCGGTCGAAGCGGCAGTGGAGGGCTACGACAGCGTTAACCCGTCATTCTATATGAACGACCACCCTAAGGCCATGCAAGCCGCGCTCACAGCGGCCAATCTTAAAGCGATCAAGATCATCGAAGATGCGCAAGCGGCTCCGGACGCGGTGGAGGCGATGGAAAACGCGTTTTGGGAATGTGATGGAAATACTAGCGACAGCCTCAAGGCTGCGCTCACAGCAGCCAACATCAACATTGCAGCCGAGCGCGAGCCGGTGGCGGTCGACGAAGTTGAACGGGTTGCCCGAATGATCGCGCGCCGTCTCGGCCACAATGACGACGAGGGAATGTACTGGGACAGGTATGTTCTGCCCGCACGGCTTATCGCGGAGCATTACGCCGCTGTGCGCGAGCTCGCCGAGAAGGCCGAGGCCGAGCGGGATGCGGTCCTCTTCGCCAACAAAGACCTGAAGCTTCATTGGGATGTGTTGAAGGCGGAATACGACAAGGTCATTGCCGAGCGGGATAGGCTGAGCGAAGTCATCCGGCTCGCGCATCTTCAGGACTCGGTGAACGATTGCTATCAGGGCCGAAGCTCGACGATGGAAGACATCTTCGGCAAGGCGCCTGCCTATTCATCGGCGCGCTATCCCGCATGGCATACGGCGGAGCACTGGAGACGCGGCAGTATCGACCCATTCGCCGCGCCGGTCGATGGAGAGAGCAAGCCATGATCGTCAAATATTGGATTGATCGGGGTGTCTCTGGAAACGACATCGAAGACGAAATCGAGCTTGACGATGACGCCACCGACCATGAAATCGACGAAGCCGTCAAGGAAGAGATGTGCAACGTCATCTCTTACGGCTGGGAGAAGAAGGACAGCCCCAATGGATGATTTACGTGAGCGCATTGCGAAGGCGATCTACGAATCTGAAGACGACATTGAGGCTGTCATGGCCATCATCGAACCCGAACTCGCCGCCATCCGCCAGAGCACGCTTGAGGCGGTACGGGAGAAGGCTGGCTTATTCCATCGGAACGAAGCTGAAAGTCTGCGCAAGACAGCATCTAAAAATCCTCCCGGCGAGGGACGTCTTGCGCTCGTCTACAAGGCTGCGGAGCACATTGAATATGCCGAGGCTATCGAGAAATTGGAGCTAGGCGAATGAGCTACGACGCAATTTACTCGGCCACACTGTCAGAAGTCACGCGTCTTCACGAAACCATCGCTGCCAAAGACGCCGAGCTGGCTGCATTGCAAGCTGACCATGACAAGCTGTCGGCAGCTTATGGCGAGATGTACACGGAGCTGGCGTTGATGCGGGAGGCGCTGGAGCCGTTCGCAAGGACGCCGTGGCTTTCCGAAATCGAGGAAGATGATCTCGTTATCTACAGCAATGGTGGTCAGGTTTTGACATGGGACGACCTACGCCGCGCCCGCGCCGCCCTTCAGGCGGTGTCGTCGCAACAGATGAGCGACGCAAACTGCAATACCGATGCAGCACGCGACGTGATCGCCGAACGCAAGCGGCAAGTCGAAGTAGAGGGTTGGACGCCGGAGCATGACAACCTGCTCCGCAAAGGCGAACTGGCCCTTGCAGCCGCTGCGTATGCCTTTGCGACGACGGATTCAGACAAGAGCCGATCCGCGGGCTTGAGGCCTCTTTGGTGGCCATGGTCGCTGTCGTGGTGGAAGCCGACTACGCGCCGCCGAGACCTGGTCAAAGCTGGCGCCTTGATCCTCGCCGAGATCGAGCGCTTAGACCGCGCCGCCCTTCAGGCGAGTAAGGAAAAGGCATGAGCGACCGCCCTATCCCATTCAGCGCGCCGATGATCCGGGCTTTGCTCGACGGCCGGAAGACGCAGACCAGAAGAATCATAAAGCCGCAGCCGCTAGCCGAAGCAGTCGCCGATGGCTCTTTCATGCGGGATGCGAACGCTTTGATCTCGCCGCGACCAATTCGTTGGAGTGTAGGCGACCACCTATGGGTGCGCGAATCTCTAAAGGCTTACAATCTTGATATGGGAGCAATGCTTGGGCTCTCTGAGCCTTTGGCCGACGTAGACATGATGAGAGGGGATCTTTGCGCCTCTTACGCCGCCGATGATGAGCCCTGCCGCAATGATTTCGAATTTGATTTTTCGTGGGTATGGAAGCGTTCGACGTTGCCGTCCATCCACATGCCGCGCGGATTTTCGCGCCTGACGCTGATCGTGAGCGACGTGCGCGTCCAGCGCTTGCAGGACATCAGCGAAGAGGATGTGATCGCTGAGGGTATCGACTGCGCCGCAAACGACTTCGGGAACGGCCCGGCATATTGCGATTATGGGTCGGCTCATATCGAAGACACCGCAGAATGGTTCAGCAGCCCGATCGACAGCTATCGTAGCCTGTGGACGAGCCTTCATGGCGCTATCTCATGGGCGGGAAACCCCTGGATCGCGGCCCTCACCTTCACCGTCAACCGCGTAAACATCGACGCGCTGCCCGCGCTCGAGAAAGGCCAAGCCTGAACCATGAGCCGCGCCTCGACTCTCTCGATCGACCAAGTTGGCCCGAATACCCCAATCAGGCTATCGGTCGCGGCTGATCTGGCCTTTCCTGACGGCTCGATGACCGTCTCGGGCTTGCGTCGGGAGCGCGACCGTGGAACTTTAATTGTGGAAAGGATCGCGGGCCGCGAATATACCACCCTCGAAGCGATCGGAAAGATGAGAGAAAAATGCCGAGGCCCTCAAAAGGAGCCCGTCTATGGCCCAGGCCAGAACAAAGGCACCCCGAAACTGGGAAGATCATCGAAAAAGCCCAATGGGTTATCCGAGACGGGGGCCGCTCAAAACGCACAGGCTGCGCTCTTGAAGCAATTGGAGAGGCGGAGAAGCAGCTCGCCGACTATATTACCGGGAAACACGAAGCAGACCGGACGCCAGAACGTCGTGCCTCTGAGATCGACCTCGCCGACGTCCTGAGCATTTACGACGCCGACATTGTCGCCAAGCACGCGAGACCGAAAGAGACGGCTTCCCGCTTGATCGCTCTCACCAAATTTTGGGGCGATAAGAAACTTTCCGACGTCAACGGACAATCCTGCCGCGAATATGCGCGAACGCGGACCAGCCAAGCTTCCGCGAGGCGCGAGCTCGAGGATTTGCGTTCTGCGATCAATCATCATCTCGAGGAAGGCCTATCGACTGAGATCATCAAGGTCGTCCTGCCGGATAAGTCGCCGCCGCGGGAGCGCTGGCTGACTCGCGACGAAGCCGCCAAATTGATTTGGGCCGCCTGGCGCTATCGAGAGACTCAGAAAGGCCACGAGACGGGCAGGAAGTCGCGGCAGCACATTGCCCGTTTTATTCTGGTTGGTCTCTACACCGGGACACGAGCGGCCGCGATTTGCGGCGCCTCCTTCGTGGCTGGGCGCTCAGGACTCATTGATTGAGATAGAAGAGGACGGCGGCTGCGATGCAGATGGCGGAGAAGAAGGTGTGGGCGCATCGATCATAGCGGGTTGCGATGCGCCGCCAGTCCTTGAGCTTGGCGAACATGTTCTCGATTTTGTGACGCTGGCGGTAGAGCGTCTTGTCATAGGCAATGGGAAGCTTGCGGCTTCTGGTTGGCGGGATGCAGGGCTCGACGCCCCTGGCCTTCAGCGCGGCGCGGAACCAGTTGCTGTCGTAGCCCCTGTCGGCGATCAACATTGAAGCGGGCGGTAAAGCCTTGAGCATCAGCCGCGCGCCCTTGTGGTCGCTCATCTGGCCCTCCGAGAGCAACATGACGAGGGGCTTGCCGGCGCCGTCGCAAACGACGTGGAGCTTCGAGTTCAGTCCGCCTTTCGTGCGCCCGATACGGCGGGGAAGAGCCCCTTTTTGAGCAGGCTCGCCGCTGTGCGATGCGCCTTCAGATGCGTGGCGTCGATCATGATGCGCTCGGGCTTTGGACCTTCGCCAGCGAGCGCGGCGAATATGCGGTCGAAGACGCCGAGCCGGCTCCAGCGGATGAAGCGATTGTAAAGCGTCTTGTGCGGCCCGTAATCCTTGGGCGCATCTTTCCATTGCAGGCCGTTGCGGATCACATAGACGATTCCGCTGACCACCCGACGGTCGTCAACCCGCGGAACGCCATGCGACAGAGGAAAATGCGGCGCAAGCCGCGCCATCTGCCGCTCGCCCAACAAAAACAAATCACTCATCCCAGCCTCCCCATGCGGAGACCAGGAATCACATCTCAGGCAAATTTAATAGGTCCTGAGCCTAGGTCACGGCTTCCTCGATCTGGACCGCGCTTTATTCTATCGCAAGGCCGCCGGCGAACGCGAGACGAAGAAGCGGCAGCCCCCAGTTCGCTTATCCAAGCGACTCAATGCCCATTTGCGCCGCTGGCGGGATAAGGGAATTTCACGAGAATTTGCGGTCGAATGGTATGGGGAACAGATCGGAAGGGTGAACAAGGCGTTCTCCCGCGCCGTTGCCGATGCTGGGCTTGGCCAAGATGTGACGCCGCACGTCCTGCGGCACACGGCCGCGACTTGGTCAATGCAGAACGGCACCGACCTTTGGGAAGCCGCCGACTTGCTCGGCATGACGGTCAAGACGCTCGAGCGAGTTTACGGCCACCACCATCCGAACTATCAAAAGGACGCGGCGGATAATCTCAGCAAATCTCCTGGACGAGCCGTCCGCACAGATACCGCACAGAAATCACGTGAACAAACAGGGACAAACGCGAACAATCCAAAAAAAAACAGTCGATAATTCATATACTTACGGAAGCCTAACGCGTTCGGGACGAGGGGGTCGGAGGTTCGAATCCTCTCACTCCGACCAATTAAATCAACCACTTAGCCATCACCATGAAAGACAAAAAAGACGCGGTGGACCTTTGGTGGACCGCTGGTGGACTTTCGGTGGACTAAATTCAGGCAAAAAAGACCGCCGCGGTGCCGCGGGACGCCAGGGCCCCGGGGAAAGCGTCGTTGCGTTAGTCCCCCGCCGCTGAACGGCGCGCAGATCTGAGCATGGCAAGAGCCACTCCCAACCATCGGCTATTTCGATTTCGACGCACACAACTTTCCCAACGAAATGGCTTCATCCACGTCCCGCACGACCGGCAACTTGTTCGCTCGGGATGCGGCGGCGCCACGTTTGCGTCATGCCCAACTGGCGGCGGACGTCGCGCCTGGAAATGGGAAAACTTCTCATGGGCGCTGGGCAGAAAATGGATGAGGCATAATAATCGGGCCAGAAAAGCGGCCGCAAGAAATTTGGCCAGGATTGGAAGGAATATTGTTAGGCTCGTGAGCTGCAGCGCCGGGAGAGGATAGGCCTGGAGGAAGCGGAATTGCGCCGCTGCTGATAGCAACTTGCCAAGAGGCGGTTCGCAAAATGCGCATATCGATCATGGGAATCGGCTCACGCGGCGACATTCAACCTTCGCTCGCGCTCGCCCAAACTCTCGCGCGCCGAGGACATAGCATCAAGGTCATCACGCATCCCTGTTTTGCCGATCTCGCTGCTGGCCGGGGATTTGATTTTATGCCCTTGGCGACAATGGAAGGCGGATTTGCCGGGCTAAAGCGAAGAAAAAGCTCCATCAAAGCTCTTCGTTCAATCAACGAGTTTTGGGACGCGATCGATCCGGCGAAGCGCTATTACCTCGAGTGGAGCAGGCAATTTCGTGACCTAGCGGCAGGATCTGATTGCGTCATCGGAACCGTGCTCGCCGCTTTCTTAGCCGCCACTATGGGTAAGCATTGGAAAATCCCCTTCATTCAGGCGTTTTTTCAGCCAATGATGCCCACACGGGCCTTTCCGAGCATTTTCTTATCCAACTTGCCCTTCGAGCTCCCTCGCGCCTACAATCGCATTTCCCATCAGGCCGTAAACCAGATTCTGTGGTCTGTGCTGCGCCCTTTTGCTCGTCAAAGTCTGCGCGAAGTTTGGCGCGATGATGAAACGCCTTGGCGCAGCCCGATACGCCCGATAGGGGATCCACAGCGACCAACCCTGATGGGGTTTAGCCGCTATGTCATTCCGCCGCCAGATGATTGGGATCCATCGGTTGAGATCACCGGCGCTTGGTTTTTGGACAGGCCGGATGGGTGGCGACCGCCTGATGGCCTCACGGCTTTCATCGAAGATGGACCGCCGCCGGTTTACGTTGGGTTCGGCAGCATGAATGTCAAAGATCCAGCGAAGATCGCCTCAATCGTGCTTTCCGCAATCGCCAAAACTGGCAGTCGGGCCGTCATCAGCGCCGGGTGGGGCGGTTTTCGGCCAACCGAATTGCCCTCCGGGGTTTTTGCTGTTGAAGACGTGCCGCATGACTGGCTTTTCCCGCGCATGGCTTCGATAGTCCATCATGGCGGCGCGGGGACAACCGCGGCCGCGCTCCGCGCCGGGCGTCCATCCGTCATTATCCCCTTTTTCGCAGACCAGCCATACTGGGCTTCTCGTCTGCGGGACCTTGGGGTAGCGCCCGCTGCACTGTCCTATCGCGAACTAAATGAAGCAGCGCTCACCGAGGCGGCAGCACGCTGCTTAAAGGATCAAGACATGCGGGCGAGAGCCGCGCGCCTCGGCAAACTCATTGAAGCGGAAAATGGCGTCGAAAGAGCAGCCGATGTCGTCGAACGGATCGTCCGCAGCGCTCAGCCGTCCTCAGTCGGCGCCTCTATCAGCGGCTGCTCGGGAGATTAGGAATCCAAATTCGATGCTTACGCGCGCGGAAAACTACGCGCGCGCGGAAAACAATGCGGCGCAGCCCACAATCTCGATTGAGACCGATCGGAAGCGCTGACCAAGAGCGCGGCGTAGGCCATCGACGTCGTCGCTCTCATTCGAAAATATCCCCTTCCCATTATAAATTTCCATGAGGCGAATTGCAGTTCGGCTCCGAGCGACGCCGCCTTGCAGCAAGGTCGAGCCGAATACGACGGCCCCCGGATTCATCAGCGCCTTGAGATGATCGAAAGCCGCCGACTTCGAGTCCATGGAGCCCGGAAGGCAGTGAAGGAGATAGTTGACGCCTATGGAGTCGAACTTCGCCCCATCTATCGAGA
Source organism: Methylocella sp. (assembly GCA_037200525.1). Classification (NCBI taxonomy): domain Bacteria; kingdom Pseudomonadati; phylum Pseudomonadota; class Alphaproteobacteria; order Hyphomicrobiales; family Beijerinckiaceae; genus Methylocella; species Methylocella sp. Next base: position 3,559,926 of record JBBCGG010000001.1, read on the forward strand.
TTAGCTCAAGGACATTTCGGATATAGGTTTCGGGCTTGTATCGCGCAATTCTGCGAGAAGCGAAGTCGAGCGTGTTCTTATTGAGATCCATCAACGCGATGCGCGGCGCGGTCGACGGAAATTGGCAGCGATCGAGGTAATAGCCAGTTCCCACCCCGACATCCAGATGATTTGCGGTGACGTGCTTGTTGTAGTGCTCTACGAGGCGCGGAGTGGGGCACTTCCAAATCAGACGATTGGAAATGGCAAGCACGACAAAATCGTAAAGCGCGAGCTTGCGCTTTGTGTAGACAGCCTGTCCTGCCGCTATCTGCTCGGAACTAACGCTCATAGCTTGCCTTTCCTGCGACTGCTGCGAAGCATGCTCTGTCATCCATCTCGTAGAACCACCATCGGGAGCGGTAGGCCTTATAGATCAAGGAGCAATCAGCGTCACGCCGCCTAAAATCGAATGATGGCATGAGTTGCTTTCGGTTTCTTGACCGATGTCTCGCCAGCATGAAACGCTAAAGCGTTTCTCGCATCACCCTTCAAGTCTGGAGAGGATGATGTCTGGCGCAATGCCGTGTCTGGCGAATTCTTTCACGAGTTCAGCTTCCGAAAGAGCCGCGTGGATTCCCGTGCGCACCAATGCGGCCACGGCGCCAAACCGATGGGCGCCGACGATGTCATGTTCCACGCTGTCTCCAACGCATAGAATTTCGCCTGGGTCGGGCGAGCCGACAAGCGAGGCCGCAGCGGAGTAGATGGCGGGGAAAGGCTTGCCAATCCAAATAACCGTTCCCCCAAGTCTTTCATAAAGCTCAGCGATCGCGCCGGCGCCGGGAACGGCGCCATTCAAGCCCAACATGCGCTTGTCCGGATTTGTACAGACGCAGGGTACGCGCCGCCGGGCCGCTGGCGCCAAACGCGCCGCATAATCTTCAAGACCTATGCGGTCTGCCTGGCTGCCGCTGATGACGACGAGATCGGCTTCATCGCCACTCTCGGTTGACGCAAGCCCGACGCTGTCGGCAAGCTCATGCTCATCGGACGAGGAGATTGTCATGCACCGCATCGGCGCCCTGAGCCGGATCGGCGGATCAGCGGCCTGAAGCATCATTTTCGCGACATCGCCCGAGGTCAGAAAGTGGTCATAGAGATCGCGCGAAAATCCCAGTTTAGCCATCCGCAGCGCATTCATTTGACCGGGGCGCCCGGAATTGGAAACGATGACGACTTTTGTTCCCCGCTTCCGCAAGGTCTTCAGAGCCGTGACAGCGCCCGGATATGCCCGATAGCCATCATGAAGCACGCCATATTGATCAAGAAAGATAATCTCGAAGGCTGCGGACAATGCGGCGAATAAAGATAAGCGCTTCATGTCATGACGCCTTCATGCGCGCAAGCACGGGTCGCGCAGCTCCATCGCAAGGCTTCGACACATTGCGGGCGCGCTTGAAATTCTGGATCGATTCTGATTGCCTTCGTCATGGCTGTTTGGGGCCGCCGTCGGAAAGCCATTGCTCGAAAACCGAGCGCTGCCCCGCCGTAAGATGCAGGCCATGTTTGGTGCGGCGAGCGAGAATGTCATCCGCCGTCAAAGCCCCCTCCTGATCGATTAGAAAGCGAGCCTCGCGCTCGTAAAAAGTCCCCCCGAAATAATGGCCGAGATCGCCGGCAGACGCCGCGCCGTGCAACAACGTTTGGGCGCGCGTACCATAGCGGCGCGCGTAACCGAGGGCCACGTCTGCGGGCAACCACGAGTAGCTTTGCTTCAAAGCGATGAGCATCGCATCAAAGTCGGCTCCAGGCATTTCTCCCCCTGGAAGCCCGGCGTTCCGCGTCCAGGCCGGCCCCATGGTGGGGAAAAACTTTCTGAGCTTCTCGAGGGCATGCTCGGCAAGCTTGCGATATGTCGTGATTTTACCGCCGAAGATCGAAAGCATCGGAGCCGCGCCATTTGGCGCATCGACATCGAACACATAATCTCTGGTTACAGCGCTCGGATTGGCTGCCTTATCGTCATAAAGCGGGCGAACGCCTGCAAAAGAATGCAGGATGTCGACTGGCGTATGCTGGGTCTTGAAGTAACGGTTCACGGCGCCGAGCAGATAATCCGCTTCATCCAAACTGATTTTCACATCGCCGGCGGCCCCGTCAAATGAAATGTCCGTGGTGCCGATCAGGCACAGATCGCCCTCATATGGGTTGACGAAGATCACCCGCTTGTCAGGGTTTTGGAGAAGATAGGCCTGATCGCCCTCCCAGAATTTCCGCATGATAATGTGGCTGCCCTTGACAAGCCGCACCCTGTTTCCCGCATGGCCTCCCGCTCTGCGCAGGACATCCTCAACCCAGGGACCCGCTGCATTGACGATCACTTTTCCGCGCGCCATCAATTGCTCGCCGGTCACGCTATCTTGAAGATCTACAGACCATAGGTCGCGCTCTCGCCTCGCCGCCAAAAGAGGCGTTCTTGTCTTCACAACGCCGCCGCGCTTTTGCAAATCAAGCGCGTTGAGCACGACCAGTCTCGAATCATCAACCCAGCAATCCGAATATTCGAAAGCCTTGCCGTAGCCCGCGCAAATTGGCCGCCCTTCCGGCGCTGTGGCAAGATCAAGGCTTCGCGTCGGGAGCAGCTTCTTGCGGCCGCTCAGATTGTCGTAGAGAAACAGGCCGAGGCGTATCATCCAGGCCGGTCGCTGATCGGGACTATGCGGCAACACGAATCGCATGGGCCAGATGATATGCGGAGCGACATTAAGCAAAACTTCGCGCTCGATCAGCGCTTCGCGCACAAGGCGGAATTCATAATATTCGAGATAGCGCAGACCTCCGTGCAGGAGCTTTCCCGAACGTGAAGAGGTGCCTTGCGCAAGATCATCCTTCTCGCACATCAGAACGGAAAGGCCGCGCCCCGCAGCGTCCCGGGCGATGCCCGCTCCATTGACGCCGCCGCCCACCACGATGAGATCGAATGATCCTAGGTCCAGCATATCCGCGATCTCTGTTCCTCATTGGATTGGCCGCCGATAAAACCGGCTTCGATTAGCATAGATTAAGGGGCGGCTTCCCAGCGATGTATCGGCGCACCTCTTCCGCTGCGGCCTCGGCGGCAAATTTCACTGTCTTCACTGAAGTCCCCGCGATGTGCGGCGTCAGGGTCACATTGTCGAGACGAAGCAGCTTTCAACTGGCCGGCGCGGGCTCAACGCCAAAGGTTTCTATGGCCGCAGCGCGCAGATGCCGGCTCTTTCATCAGGTTAAGGCGGCCGGGGGCGGCGACAATGAACTATGCATGGAATTCGCGTTTCGCGAGCGCGAACCCGCGGACCGCAACGTGGTTCCGATGATCAAGGAATTTAGCGGAGTTCTGGAAACCTTACGTTGATGTTGGACGGCGAGGCCGAATGCCCCGGCCCCGGCGCTTCAATTCAGCGGCTCCGGCTGCAGGCCGAAGGTAATCTCAGCGCCAAAAGTGCGTGCGGCCCCGGGCGGCGGCTTCGGGAACGGCGCCGCTCTTGCGACCAACGCAACGCTTTCGATGTCAAGATCCGTGTCGCCGCTTGTTTGGAGGAGTGTAACATTGGTCAATTCGCCATCTTCATTGATGGAGAAACCGACCACAGCTTTTCCCGACGCGCCGCGGTCGCGCGCGCTGTGCGGATATTGTTTGGCTCGCTCCAAAAGGCCGAACACGATCTCTTTATAGCTCATCGGTTCATCGCCGTTTTCCGTCGGCAGCGGAACGGCGACGGCGCGGAAGTGATCCGGCCCGAAATCATAGGGCAGCGGCAGGCCGTTCAATTGATTGCCTGCGGTCTTGGCGGCTTCCTCGTCGAGCGCAGCCGATTTTGATGCATTAGTCTCAAAGGCCTCCTTCCGCGCCTCCAAGGCCTTTGCCTGTTCCTGCAAAGCCTCTTTCTCCGCTTCCAGAGCCTGTTTCTCCGCCTGCAACGCCTCTTTCCGCGCCTCCGCCGCGGCGGCTCTCGCCGCAGCCTTCGCCTGCGCCGGAGAGGGTTTTTTCTCGGCATGTTTCGACTCCGCCGCCTTTTGTTCGGCGGCTTTTTGTTCGGCGGCCTTCTGCTCCGTTGCTTTCTGTTCGGCCGCTTTCTCCTCCGCGGCCTTGGCTTCGGCGGCCTTCTGTTCCGAGGCTTTCTGCTCGGCCGCCTTCTCCTCCGCGGCCTTGGTTTCAGCGGCCTTCTGTTCCGAAGCTTTCTGCTCGGCCGCCTTCTCCTCCGCGGCCTTGGTTTCAGCGGCCTTCTGTTCCGAAGCTTTCTGTTCGGCCGCCTTCTCCTCCGCGGCCTTGGCTTCGGCGGCCTTCTGTTCCGAGGCTTTCTGCTCGGCCGCCTTCTCCTCCGCGGCCTTGGTTTCAGCGGCCTTCTGTTCCGAAGCTTTCTGTTCGGCCGCCTTCTCCTCCGCGGCCTTGGCTTCGGCGGCCTTCTGTTCCGCTGCTTTCTGCTCGGCCGCTTTCTCCTCCGCGGCCTTGGCTTCGGCGGCCTTCTGCTCTGCTGCCTTCCGCTCGGCCGCCTTATCCTCCGCGGCTTTGGTTTCGGCGGTTGGCTTCTGCTCCTCAGCCTGCTTTTGATCTTGCGGTTTTGCCAAAGGCGGCAAAGTTTGCGCCTTTTGCGTTTGTTTTTCTGCTGCGGCCGGAGGGGAGTCCTTTGGCGCGGCGGGGGGAGGCGGCGGCGGCTCGATTACTACCTCCACCGGCGTTTCGTTGAATCGTTCGGGCGTTTGCAACGGCGGCTCGAGCAATACGAGCGCCATCAGTATGCACGCATGCGCCGCCAGCGAGACCCCGACGAGCCATAGCAAAAAATGGCGATTTCTTCGCTCCAGAGCGGTTTGGTTGGTCTGCGGGGCGACGACCCTCTCTTCGTCATCGGCGACGAGGTTTGGGCTTCCCTCTGGCCGGTCGAGACCTTGCCGATCTGGAGCCCGCAGGTCAGCATAAGGCGCATCAAGTTTGCGCAGCGCCACAGCTGGATCTCGCAAGTCCGAGGGCCGCAAATCTGGGTTCTGCGAATCGGGATTCGGCAAGTCTCTGTTCCGAAAGTCGGGCGTCAACTCCATGGCGTTCAGCGCTGCCTTTACAACGGTCTATTCCTTCCACCGGAGCACATCCCGAAAAGAAGGTTTTTCCGATCCATCATGCCTCGAAACTAAGGGATAGAGAGCATTAGAGCCATCATGCTCGTTCTCGGCGTTTCAACGCTTAATCCTATCCAAGACGCTTGCCATGCGGACTTGCGAGTTTGGCCGCATCGCCGCAACTGAAATCGGCGTGGCGAGAATAACTTTAATCTGAAACCATCGCGGCTTCCCCGCTTACCTTAACGTAAACTGTCAGCTGGAGAAATTTGCGCTCTGTCTGCATCATGGCCTGACGCGCGCCCTGGTCCGCTCGCGGCGCGCCCCTTCCGCCGCCTCGACGATAGCGAGCGCCGCCTGGAACGCAGCTTCGACATCGAGCCCCGTCGTATCCAGCAAGACGGCATCCTTAGCCGCCTTCAGCGGCGCCGCGGCGCGGCTCCGGTCGCGCTCGTCGCGCTTGCGAATATCATCGAGCACGGCGGCATAATCGGCCTTCACGCCGGCGTTTCTCAGCTCCAGGGCTCTCCGGGTCGCCCTCGCTTCATCGCTCGCCGTGACAAAGATCTTAAGGCATGCCTCGGGACAGATCACCGTGCCTATATCTCGGCCATCGAGCACCGCTCCGCCGGGACGACGGGCGAAACTGCGCTGCATTTCGGTCAGCGCGGCGCGCACCTCGGGGATCGCGGCGACGACTGAAGCCGCCTCCCCCATGTCGCGGCCGCGCAGCAACGTCTCGTCGAAATCGGTCAGGGCGAGGCCCCGCGCGGCAAAAACCGCAGCGGTGCGATCGGAAAGACCATGACCTTGATCCAGCAAGGCCCGCGCGGTGGCGCGATAGAGCAACCCTGTGTCAAGGTGCGGCAACGACAAATGCCGCGCCAGGCGACGCGCTAGAGTGCCCTTCCCCGATGCCGCTGGGCCGTCGATGGCTATGATCATGCAAAACGCCCCCCAAGGCGCTCCATGAGGTTCTTGAACGTCGGAAAGCTGGTCGCGATCATGGTCCCGTCATCGACCGCGATCGGCTCAAGGGATGCCAGCCCAAGACACAGAAAGCTCATCGCGATGCGATGGTCGAGATGAGTCTTGACCAAGCCGCCGCCCCGGACGCCGCCGCCGCGTCCCTCGACGACAAGATCATCGCCTATGATTCGCGGATCGAGGCCCGCCTCCCGCAAGCCGGCTGCGACGGCCTCGAGTCGATCGCATTCCTTGACCCGCAGCTCATGGAGGCCGCGCATTCTCGTCTCGCCCTGGGCGCAAGCGGCGGCGACGGCGAGGATCGGATATTCGTCGATCATTTTTGGCGCCCGATCGGCCGGAACGTCGACGCCTTTAAGATCGGCGGCGCGAACTCGCAGGTCGGCGACCTCCTCGCCGCCTTCCTCGCGGCGATTGATGATTTCAATATCGGCGCCCATTTCGATCAGCGTCGTCAGCAGACCCGTGCGCAGGGGATTCATCATCATCGCCTCGATGACGATATCCGATCCCGGCACGATCGTCGCGGCGACCAATGGAAACGCGGCGGAAGACGGATCGCCCGGCACGGCCACCGGCGCGGGGCGCAGCTCGGGTCGGCCTTCCAGCGTAATTTTGCGCCCATGCGCCCCAAAAGCTTCGACCTTAACCGCCGCGCCGAAATATTTGAGCATTTTTTCCATATGATCGCGGCTCGCTTCCGGCTCAATCACCACCGTGCGCCCAGGCGAATTCAGCCCGGCGAGCAAAACCGCCGATTTGATCTGCGCCGAGGCCACCGGCGAATGATATTCGATGGGAATTGGCTCGCTGACGCCCTTCAGCACGATCGGGCAACGGCCGCCCTTCGCCTCGGCCAAAACCTCGGCTCCCATCAAAACAAGCGGATCGAGGATGCGTCGCATTGGCCGTTTGCGCAATGATTCGTCGCCGTCGAACGAGGCCGTGATCGGATGGCCGCCGACAACGCCCATCATCAGCCGCATCCCGGTGCCCGAATTGCCGAAGTCGAGCCCCTCGCGCGGCGCCAGCAAGGAGCCGATTCCGCAGCCCCGCACCCGCCAGCGCCCGTCGCCCAGCCGCTCGACGCCAGCGCCGAGAGCGCGGCAGACCGCTGCGGTGCGAAGCACGTCATCACCCTCGAGCAGACCCTCGATGTTGGTTTCGCCGACGCTGAGCAGGCCGAGAATCAGCGCCCGATGCGATATCGATTTGTCTCCCGGCGGCTTGAGGCGACCGCGCAACGGCCCGCTCCGCAGCGCCGTGAGGCGGCCTGGCGCGATCTCCTTGAAGGCCTGTTTTGCTGAATTGTCGAAAGAAGACAAAAAAAATCCCTCAAGTTGGCGCTGCGTTGTCGCAGCGCTGGTAGCATGCCGCTCGGCGCTTTGTCATCAAAGTCGGGCCTGCGGCTCAACTTCCATTTGACACGCGGCCTTTGCATGACTAACCGGACCAAAAGTTGCGACGGCGGCCCACCGCCAGAAAAGCTTCCGTCCCTGCAAGAGGTAAGTCCGTGGCGAAACCAGAACTTGGCAATAAACATCAATGTCAAAATTGCGGTGCAAAATTTTTCGATCTTAACAAAAATCCTATCGTATGCCCAAAATGCGGCACGATATTTCAGGGCGCGCCGGTTTCCCGGGCCGCTCAGCGAGCCGCTGCGGTTGAGGACGAGGAAGTCGATCCCGTCGTGGGCGCGGAACTCGTCTCGCTCGAGGATGCCGACGCCGGCGATGATAAAATCGCCGCCGTCCCGGACGATGACGTCGAAATCGAAGTCGCTGACGACACCTTCCTCGAGGAAGAGGAGGAAGATGGCGACAGCGTCGTCGATCTTATCGACGGCGATCGCGAGGACGACGAGGAACGCTGATGTTTCGCTTGTGCGGCGCGGGAGATGCGGTTATACAGCGCGCCTCCCCGCCGTTCATCCGGCGGCGGCGCGGTTCCGATCGCGACCTAAGTCCGGCCCAAGCGGACAATAGGAAAATTTGCGCTGGTTGCGTAAAAAGTTGGGGTCATAGCTCAGTTGGGAGAGCGCTTCAATGGCATTGAAGAGGTCGTCGGTTCGATTCCGTCTGGCTCCACCATCACGCATCAATCAGTTCAATAAGTTATCGTGAACCCAACCCAGATCTTTGTCTCAGTCCTGGTTCCCGATACCAAATCGATACCACCGGAGGTAACTAGTTTAAGACCGGCGGCTGATTGGCGGAAACGATGTTTGCAGCAGTTCGGTGTCTTAACGTCCAGACCGGCGTGCCTGCGCATCCCAGGATGGTCCGCGCGGCCGTTCCAACGCGGGCCAAGTTTCCCATCAGCTTGAAGCGCAGCATCGCATGCAGGGTATGTCGGCTAGCCTAAAACCCGTGGTGGTAGCGATAATATCTAAAGAGACCGACCTAGGCAGTAGTGACGAATTACCTGAGCATGATAGCAATAGCGGCGAGCAATACGAAGCCTCGGTAGTTTGCGAGGAGCTTGTCGTATCGGGTTGCGACGCGCCGGAACTGCTTCAGTTTATTGAAGAAACGCTCGACGAGATTGCGCTCCTTGTAGAGCGCCTTGTCGTAGGGGAGCGGCGCGCGGCGATTGGATTTTGATGGGATCACCGGCTCAGCCTCACGCATAAGAACAGCCTTGCGCAAGTGATTGGCGTCATAACCTTTATCGGCGATGATCGCATCGGCCGCAAAGCCTTCGATCAGGGCGTGCGCTTTTGTGATGTCGTTGCGCTGCCCAGGTCCGAGAAGGAGCCGAACGGGGTTGCCGAGTGCGTCTGTCGCGGCGTGGATTTTGGTGCTCAAACCACCGCGAGAGCGGCCCAGGCCTTGGGCATCCGCCCCCCTTTGGCGATCCTTGCGCCGGCCGCGTGCTGATGGGCGCGCACGATTGTTGAGTCGATCATCAGCCATTCGAGATCGGCCTCGGCGGTGAATGCCTCAAGAAATCCGTCCAAGGCGCCGCGCTCGATCCAGCGATAGTAGCGGCGTTTCACCGCCTGATGGTCGCCGAAGCGTTCGGGCAGATCGCGCCAGCGGCCGCCCGAGCGGGCCATCCATAACAGCGCGTCGACGAAGCGTCGATTGTCGCAGCGCGGCCCGCGCTGGCCGGCTCTTCCGCCTGGCACAAGATCACAAAGCCGCTCCCATTGATCGTCTCGCAGCGCATCGACATCCCGAATCATCAAGGCTGATCTCCAAAAATCAGCCTTGAATCATGGAAAGATCCTCGCGAGAATCCCCCAAACGCCGAATTCGTCACCACGGCCTAGAAATGACGCTCGCTTTGGCGTCTTGTTGCGCAATTGCAGGCTCAGTTCCTTGTAGAGCCGATAGATCCGCTTTGCATTGACGAGCCAGCCTTCGCGGCGCAGCAGCACATGGATGCGCCGATAGCCGTATCGCACGCGCGTCTCGGCAAATCTCCTTGATCCGCTGTTTGAGGTCGGCCTGGCCGCCGCGCTTCGACTTGTAGACGCAGAGCGCTCGATCAACCCTGAGCGCGGAACAGGCTCGCCGGATCGATGCCTCTTCCAATCCGATCGGACCTCGTCGACAAGCTCCCGCTTGCGGCCAGGCGTTAGTGCTTTTTTGCCAGCACGTCCTGCAGCATGGCTTTGTCGAGAGACAGGTCAGCGACGATCCGCTTCAACTTGGCGTTCTCTTCCTCGAGTTGCCGCAGCCGCTTCATCTCGGAGGGCATCAGGCCGGCATACTTCTTCCGCCAGTTGTAAAACGGCGCATCCGAGAGTCCCGCCTTCCGGCAGACTTCGGCGACCGCCACACCGTCCTCAGCCTGCCTCAGAATGAAGGCGATCTGCGCTTCCGTGAACTTGGTCTTCTTCATGGAACTCTCCTCGTCCCCAAGCGGGGACCGTAAGTGGAAAATTCCAGCTTCAGATGGACCGATTTACCGGGAGCACGTCACTTTCGTCGCGGTAGGGCTGGCGGTGTTGCGCCCCTATCCGGAGCTTTGCTACGCCGGGCCGCTGGTTACGCTCAGTCCGGGATGTCGCTGATCGCTGCTGGCTCGATGCGCGGCTGCACGTTCATCTCATGGCGAAAGCGGCTCGATTGGTCGTAGACCGACTTTCTCACGCGCATGATGGCACCGAGCGGGCGATGCTCTTCGATGCCATTCCATGGGGTAAACCGGAGAACATCGTCGCCAAAGACGCGACGCGCTGGCGAAAACGCCTCTTGCGGCGGAATGCGCAGCGTGGCGATAGCCTGATGCGGCGACAGTTCTTCGGGCCAGAGTACGCTCGCATCTTCGATTGGCATGCGGTCCAGATCGACGCAGAGCTGCGCGCGCAGCTGATAGTCCGCGCCTTCCCGTCGGAAATGCTCAACGACGAGATCGCGCATGGTCGAATTGCCTACATCGTCGACCTGTCTGCCCGTCAGCGCCTTGACATTGGCCGAAAGCGGCGCCGCACTGATCTTGGCGACATAATCGCCGAAGCGGATGGCGGCCATGGAGTGGTAAGTTTCCCCAAGCAGATTGGCATTATCGCGCGCAGCTGTTTGCACAACAGCTGAGGGCTCGACGCCTACCGCCTCTTCCACCGCTTCAACGCCGCGCGCCACTGCTGCGAGGCCCCGCTGAACGAACTCCGGCGAACTGGCAACCGTCTTGTTCAAGTTGAGCAGATTTTTGTACAGCGGGAGCGTTCCAGGCGCGAACACCGGGATATTGATGAGCAGGAAATCCTGATTGTGCCCCGTATGGTCTGGCAACAGCCTCGCGCCGTCAACGCCGATAAGCTTGATCGCCATGCCTCGGGCTTCTGGAATCGTGTCGCTGACGATATCGCCAGAAGCCGAGGATAGGCGGATGACGACTTGATACGTCGCAGCGCGAGCAAAAACACCCTGTCGCAGATGTTCGGGTAAGTCCCCGGAGATGCTAAGCTCTCCCTTCAGAAAGCCATGGCTCTTTGCAAAGGCATCTCGAAAAGCGTGCCGGCGTAGGTCGAAGGTTTGCCGGCTGGTGGCGGCCATTTCTTTGAGTATATCGCTGGTCAGTGCGGCCTCGTCCGGGGCCATCACCTCGATTCCCGGCGTATATCTTACGTATTGTAATTTCATGTCGACTTCCTCCTCATCCGTAATCCCGAGTCACACGACGACAATTAAAAATCGGCGTGGGGCTTTGAGAGAGCTTCTAAAGTCTCGTAAGGCTCGGCTCTTTTCTTGTGACTTCGATTTCGCGCCCCGTTGGCCGGATCAACCGCGCCCGGCGTTGTCGGCACTCACGATGTAGTTGACTAAAGCGCAGCCTAATTACTCGAGTGTGACCGCTCGGCCGATTTTGCCTACTAATGAAACTATCAATCCTCCCTGGGCCAAACGTTCCGGCATAGACCTCGCCGGCCAGCCCTGGCGGCGGAAATCATCGCGAAGTTACGTCAGGTCGCCGTGCTGACTGACAGCGCAAGCCGTCGCAAAAGCGGTTCGCACGATATCTGCGTCCTTCTGAAGCGGGTGAAACGCAGCAGCGATGTCCTGGATCCGGTTGCGCATGGCGTCTCCCGATAGAACTGCTACTTCGTGGCCTTCTACGATCAAAATACGTCCCATGCCAAGCAGCGAACTGATACGACCCGTCGCGGGTGTAGAGGCAATAATAACTTTCATGCGGTTCTGTCACTTTGATCGTTGAAAAAGCGCTATGATCACCATGGCGCGGCCTTATGTCGGCATAATCACAAAGTTATTCCCTCTGTAATCTCCGGTACGCTGCTGCGCGGAAATCCGCAATGATGTGGAAATCGGGTCGGTTCAAGTCGGCGACGGCCATCACGTCGACCCGCGGGCCCGCGCCGATTGGCGGGACTAACAGATCCCGCGGCTGTAGTAGCCGTAGCGGAGCAAGGCGACCATCATGCCCGGATGATAGGGCGGGAAGTCGCGTTCCTCGGTGTAAGTGGCCAGGATCGCGGAAAGACCGAGCGCCTCGCGAACCATGTCCCGACGAAGTGGGCCAAGTGACCTGGAGGCACAAACTCATGCAGCGAGGGCGGCAGAAGCCAACCCTGATCTATATCCGAGGAGCGAAATGTCTTGGCCATAAGCCAAGTGAATCACTCAACAGCCCCGCCATCGAGACGATCACTCGGATAGGCTCCTAGTTATCTGTAAAGGTCTATAGCCCGCGCCCTGCCCCCGTCTACCGTCTCGTCCCGACAGGAATTCACTGCTGCTCGACAGCCGCCATGAACTGTTCGGAGTAGCGTTCGCCTCGGACGCCTTCGGCCATGGCGGCAGCTATGAGGGCCATGTCATGGGCATCAAGCCGGAGGTTCACTGCATGCACGTTATCCTCCAGATGAGCCACCTTCCGTGAACCGGGAATGGGCACTATGTCGTCGCCTTGGGCCAGCACCCAAGCGAGAGCAAGCTGTGCGGCGGTAGCCCCGCGCTGGGCGGCCATTTCGCCTAGTGTGTCGGCGAGCGCTACGTTTGCCTTCAAATTGCCATCTTCAAATCGGGGAAGCCACGCGCGCATATCGTTTTCGCCGAGATCCTCCCGCGTCCGGATCTTTCCCGGGAGAAAGCCGCGACTGAGCGGGCTATAGGCCACGAAGCCAATCCCAAGCTCACGGCAAGTTTGCAGCACCCCCTTCTCTGGATCGCGTGACCAGAGTGAATATTCGCTCTGTACCGCAGCGATCGGGTGTACAGCATGGGCGCGACGGATCGTCTGCGAACCCGCTTCGGACAAGCCCAACGCCCGCACTTTGCCTGCCTGCACCAGTTCGGCCATTGCTCCCACTGTCTCTTCGATTGGAACCGCTGGATCGACGCGATGCTGAAAGAAAAGGTCTATAGTATCGACGCCGAGCCGCTTCAATGACGCGTCGGCGACCGCCTTAACATGCTTGGGACTGCTGTCGAGCCCCGTCACCGCATCAAAACCAACACCTGGACCGATGCCGAACCCGAACTTGGTGGCGATGATCACCTGGTCTCGCAGGCCGGCGAGAGCGCGGCCGACCACCCGCTCGTTTTCAAACGGCCCGTAAACCTCAGCAGTATCAAAGAAGGTGATTCCCAAATCCACTGCGCGACGCAGCGTTTCTATCGATGCCGATTCCTCGTGTCCGCCATAGGATGACGTAAACCCCATGCAGCCGAGTCCAATCGCTGATACCTGTAGGGGGCCAAGAGCACGTTTGTCCAATCAGATTCTCCGTTCGTAGGAAGAGCGATTGCCGCCCGAAAGCGACGCGGAATTGTTTAGACGAATAGACCATTTGGATTGTGACGAAGGGGTTTCAGTGGAGATCAATCGCGCTACGATTGCAATGTCATGCGCAGTTGGCATCGAAGCTACGTACGCCGATCGCCTTTAGTAAATTATTTCCTCAGCCTCACGCCGGCCCCTCCACCATTCTCGGCGATGAATTCGACGCCGGCTGCTTCAAGGGCGATGCGGAGCTTTCTGACCGAAGTCATCGGACACTTTTGCGACATTCGCGGTCGCTGAATACGGCCTTTCTTGCCTTGATGGGGGATCGCGGATTTCTTGATGACGACGCGATCAACTCTGTCGCTGCGACGCTGGAACACGCTTCACCGCAAACTATGGGTGCATTCGGATTTGGGCCGTCCCGGGCTTGATTGCCGTAGCGTCTGGGATCACTGATGACCTCGAAAGAACGAACAATTAGCGCTGATGTTCAGTAAGGTGCAGCGCGGAACGGAGCCGGACATTTTGAGACCGAGTTCTTTGAACGAGAACCCCCGTCGCCCTAGAGAGCGACAGGGGCAGCCAACATCAAAGCCACCGGCTCACGATCGTTGGGCCTTGAAGAAAGTACTCACCAAGACTTCAAGGGGGTGGCGAAACGGTCCGGCTCCCGCGCGGGCATGGGCCCCGCACCTTCTGGCCAGACGAGACCTGCTGTAAGCTCCCCTGGCCAAAACTTCTAGCGGGCAAAACTTACAAACCGCTTGTTACATGGCGATTTCATCGCACAGGAAACTTGTTGCGAACGTAGCCTAACGAGCGTTCTAATGTGATCCTTGTGGCCACACGTCGGTTGCATAACGTCAGCGACGAGCTCGACAAATATCTCGCCATCCAACCGCCTTCAAAAGCATGGACGCAGCAAATGACACGTTAAGAAGCAATGGCCAAGGCCAAGAAACATAGAAGAGACAATCCGAGGCCGATCTCGATGAGTGGTTGCTACAGCGCACAGGCTCCGCTGAGGAGGCCGCGGGTGACGAACACTTCGCCCGCGAGGAGGAACTGATAGAGCTCATTTTACCCGCGCCAGCGCCTTACCACTGGATGATATTTTGCAAGTTCGAGATCATTAACTATTACCTCACCAAGCACGGCGAAGCCTCATGGACCGAATTACTGGCATTGCAGGCGCTCGACGCCATCAAGGGCGACATGCTTCGAATGGGCCAGGTGCGCGAAAGGCACATTGGGAAGGAGTTCACCGCCCGGTGGGCACCACTCTCCGAACCTACCACATGAAGAGGGTCGTCGAATCTAACGCGGGCGGAGCGTCACGTTGATCGAACGCACTCGGGGCAAGGACCCGTTCGGGTGAGGCTCCGAGAATCGCGCGGGTGTCATTGATCATGTGCGCTTGGTCCGAAAAGCCACACGCGTAAGACAGATCCGCCCAGGCCCACCCGGCAGCTCGCGCAGCCAGAACCTTCTCAAGGCGCCCCATGCGAGCAAACTCCTTCGGGCTGATTCCGAAGACGGCGCGGAACCGGCGAGATAGATGTCGCTCGCTTACGCCCGATTCCGCAGCCAAATGCCGGATACGGAAAAGAGGGTTATGCCGAAGGCGTTTCGCTGCCCAGGAAACGACTGGGTCTGGATCTCGTTCTCGCATATTCACCCGCAGAAAATCCGTGACGATCGCGATTCGCTCGATGCTGCTCCTAGCTTCCGCGACCCTTCCCTCCAATACGGATGCTCCGCCACGCCCCAATAGGTCACCCAGACCAATCTTTGTGTTCGCGAAAGCTCCCAAGCCGTCGCCAAGGAAACGCGCAGCAGCCTCGGGCCTTAGCTTGACCACCACGACCCCGAGTGGACCGGGGGGCCGCACCGTGACCACTCCAGACCGAATATTCGTTGCAACGTTCCCATACTGCCCGTGACTTTCAGACGCGTTATCGAATTCGAGAGTCGATCCAATCGGAACGCGATATTGAATAAGCACTAATGGAGCGGGGCTGGGCAGCACTTTGATGGAAAGTTTCCGTGCCGCTTCCGTATCCCGAACGTCCAGATCGGCTATGGCATCCACAAGGCCTTCCTGCACGCCCAACGGCTTCATAATGTCCTGCGAACCCGGGGCTCGCAGCGTCCGAGAATATCCAGTGAAGATACTGTTCGTTAGTATCTGTCCAGCTCGGACGGGCCGGCCAGTATTTTTGCCCCGCTGCCTCGCGCTGACTATCATGTAAGCTCCAATCCCGTTTGGAGGCCAGGATCCTCGGCGGATAAGATATCCGATGATCCCGGCTTAGGTGCCGGACATTAAGCGTTAGCGTCTGTATCGCCGATCTAAGTTCATTTATGCGAAGACGCCAGCCCCGCAGAGCCAACAAGCTTTACTGACATCGCCGCTAGAGCGGTTGCCGGTCGTATTGAATAGACCGCCTGTCGATTTCCGCCGAGAATTGACCCAGGATTTCCATTGAGAACTGACCCGGCTTGATGATGATTTGTGGGTCAGGCGTTCGTCAAGTTTCGCGGTTTCTCCTTGGTGGGTTTGGCGGGCTTCGCCGAGCTGTTTTTGAAGCGGAAGCTGTCATTTCCGGTCTCAACGATGTGGCGGCGATGGGTGAGGCGGTCGAGCAGCGCCGTCGTCATCTTGGGATCGCCGAACACGGTCGCCCATTCGCCGAAGCTTAGGTTCGTCGTGATGATGACGCTGGTTCGCTCGTAGAGCTTGCTCAAGAGATGGAAGAGCAGCGCTCCACCGGAGGCGCTGAACGGCAGGTAGCCAAGCTCATCAAGGATGACGAGGTCGGAATAGGCGAGCCGCCCTGCGATCTGGCCAGCTTTCGCTTGGCTCTTCTCGTGCTCGAGGGCGTTGACGAGTTCGACGGTGGAGAAGAACCGGATGCGCTTTCGGTGATGTTCGATGGCCTGGACGCCGATGGCCGTGGCGAGATGCGTTTTGCCCGTGCCTGGGCCGCCGACCAGGACGACGTTGTGCGCGTCCTCGAGAAACTCGCAGCGGTGAAGCTGGCGGACGAGCGCCTCGTTGACCTCGCTGCTGGCGAAGTCGAAGCCGGCAAGGTCACGGTAGTTCGGGAAGCGGGCCGCCTTCAATTGGTAGGCCGTCGACCGCACCTCCCTGTCGGCGGTCTCCGCCTTCAGGAGTTGCGACAGGATCGGCAGAGCGGCCTCGAAGGCGGGAGAGCCTTGCTCGGTCAGTTCGCCGACCGCTTGAGCCATGCCGTGCATCTTGAGAGCCCGCAGCATGATGACGACGGCGCCGGCGGCGGGATTATGACGCATGACGCGCCTCCCGGGTCTTGCGCAGAGCGTCGTAGCGCTCGACGTTGGCTTGCGGCTCGGTGGTCAAGGTCAAAGCCTGCGGAGCCTTTATTGGAGGCGTGTCCATGGGCTTTCCGTCGACCAGCCTGTGGAGCAGGTTCAGAATATGTGTCTTGGTCGGCGCGCCAGCCTCCAGCGCCAGTTCGACAGCCGTGAGCACGGCTTGCTCGTCGTGCTGGAGAACCAAGGCTAGAATCTCGACCATCTCGCGGTCGCCGCCCGGCGTCTTGAGCAGGCGCTGTTGCAAAGCCCGGAAGGCAGGCGGCAGTTCGGCGAAGGGCGCGCCGTTACGCAAGGCTCCGGGCTTGCGCTGTATGACCGCGAGATAATGCCGCCAATCGAAAACGGTCGCCGTGGTCTTGCGTTCGTGGGAGCGGGCGAAGACGCGGGCGTGCTCGCAGACGATCTGCCCTTCGGCAGCGACGACGATACGCTCGGGATAGACCCGCACGCTGACCGGGCGATTGGCGAAGGACGCCGGCACGCTGTAGCGATTGCGGTCGAGATGGACCAGGCACGTCGGCGAGACGCGCTTGGCGTATTCGACGAAACCGTCAAACGGCCTCGGAAGCTGCATCAGATGCCGCGTCTCTTCGGCCCAGGCGTCGGCTACCGAGCCCGCCTGCGAGTTGTGCGCCGTTTGCGCCCACAGTTCCCGGCAGCGCGTCTCCAGCCAATTGTTCAGCGCCGCCAGGGAGGGAAAGCTGGGCGTCGGTTGCCAAAGCCGATGGCGGGCGTCCTGGACGTCCTTTTCGATTTGACCTCCGCCCGCCATCCAACATGCTTCGCATGCCGGACCCTTGGCGGGCTCCGCCTTTCTCCCACCCGGACGCCGGATTGCAGAACCCGGCCTCGAACAGGAAGTGACTGACCATGGCTAAGAAGCGGGCGTTGACCTTGCGCTCCTTGCCGCGTCCGATCTTATCGACGGCGGTTCGCATATTGTCGTAGATGCCGCGCCGCGGCACGCCGCCCAGGACGCGGAAGGCGTGATTATGCGCGTCGAACAGGATCTCATGGGTCTGTTGCGGATAGGCGCGGAGAAAGAAAGCGCGGCTATAGCTGAGCTTGAAGTGAGCGACCTGGAGCTTGGTCCGCTCGCCCGCGATGACCGCCCAGTCCTCTGACCAATCGAACTGGAACGCCTCACCGGCCATGAACGCAAGGGGCACGAAGACGCCGCGGCCCGTGGTCTTTTGCTCTCGCTGTCGGGCGTCCTTCCAATCCCGCGCGAAAGCCGCCACGCGATTGTAGGATCCGTCGTAGCCCAGCGCCGCCAGATCGGCGTGCAACTGCTTGATCGTGCGCTTCTGCTTGCGCGACTTCCCTGCCTCCTGTCGCAGCATATGCGACAGCTTGTCGGCGTAGGGGTCCAGCCCGCTCGGCCGCTCAGGAAGATTAAACTTGGGCTCGATGCTGTCAGAGCGCAGGTACTTGCGCACCGTGTTCCGCGACAGACCTGTGCGCCGCGATATCTCTCGGATCGAAAAATGATCCCGATAATGCCAGCGCCGGATGACGCTCAATAACTCCATGTCGATCACTCCATCGCCCCCCCCGGCCACGCCAAAGGGGTAAGGTTCGAACATGGGTCAGTTCTCGGCGGAAAAACCCGCGCTGCCTGGGTCAGTTCTCAGTGGAAATCAACAGACCGCCGCGGCCGTAAAAGCGATATGTCCGATTTTTGCAATTCGTCAGCTGCCTTTTCCAGCAAGTTCTACCTACAGACGCGATCTGCGGTCAGGACCTGTTGCCCGCGGCTGCATCTAAACTGCTACGGAGACATCTATGCCACGCATTGCGCTGTACACTTTCGGCGTTCTAAAAGCCTTCACCGGATCGTCGATGCTGACCGACTTCGTCGCCGCCGCTCCATTGGTGTTTGCGGAGGCCGCGACAGTCGATGGATTCATCGCCCATGCGGGTGCCGCTCGTCCTGACTTGGCCGGGAAAGCGAAGTTGGGAAAAGACTTTGGCGCTTGGGGTACTGCTGTCGCCCCCCGCTTTTACAAAGCCTCGACGAAGCCAGGCGAAGATACCATGATAACAACGCTGTCGCTGTGGCGCGACATCGGGACGGCCCGACGATTTACGTACGGCGGTTTACACCACGCCGCCTTGAGGCGGCGCAGCGACTGGTTCCAAAAACCCGAGTGGCCAGGCTACGTGCTGTGGTGGGTTGCCGAAGACAAAACCCCCACTTGGACCGAGGGCGCACGCAAGCTTGAAGCGCTCGATGACGACGGGCCAACCAGTTTGGGCTTTAATTTCACAACATGCTTCGATTGGGCGGGACGGAAAATCGAGCCCGTTCCAAGCAACGAACGCAGGCGAAGTGCGGAGGCATGAATTTTCTACGTGCTCCAGTCGCCAATATGACAACACCTTGTCGGAGGCCAAAATGAAGGCATGGATTATAGGCCTAAGGATCGCCTCGATATTCCTTTACGGCCTTATCCGTGGCCTGCTGCGCAACTTTGGGCTCAAGGTTGGCGTCGTCGGTTTGATCGAATTCGAGGAACGGATTGTCGAACTTGTCGAAGGCATGCCAGACCTTGCGGAGATCATGGCGTCTTTGCTTGACGCTCGTCGCACGCTCCGCGAGCAGGTCGCGAAGCTGCACCGAAAGCTGTTGTCGATCGTCCGCGAAGATGACGTGTGCCGGCGATTGATGACGATCCCGGGCGTCGGCCCGATCGTCTCCTTGGCTTTCACCGCGACCATCGACATACCGGCTCGCTTCAAGAGTTCTAAGGCTGTCGGGCCGGCTTTGGGATTGACGCCGATCCTCAATCAATCGGGTGAAAGCAATCGCGTTGGTCGGATCTCGCAGTGCGGCGACGGTATGATGCGAACGCTGCTCTATGAAGCGGCTCAAGTCATGCTGACGCGCACAACCAAATGGTCGTGGTTGAAGGCCTGGGCGATGAATGTCGCCAAAAGACGTGGCAAGCAAAAAGCCATCGTCGCCCTGGCGCGCCGGCTGGCCGTGATCTTGCACCGCATGTGGAGCGATGGGACGGAGTTCCGCTGGACGAAGGAAAACGCGCTGGCGGCAGGCTAACGATGTTCAAGACATCGAGGCCCCGAAAAGTAGAATAATCGAGATCCGCCTTCTGGCGGAGAAATGTCCTTCGCGGGACGACGGATGAAATGAGTGCGTGCCGGGACTCGTATCGATCGTGGCGACGCGGTGAGAACGCTGTTTAGATTGCTCCATTCATCCTCCTGATCCTATATTGGGAAAGCCGAAGAGCTGATCCCGAAGAGAAGCGCGGACCCGCGAGCGACTACCGACAAACGGAAAAGCACACAGCTCGAAGATGCTTGACATCAACCCGCCGAATAGAGAAGTCCCGGCATTTGATGGATTGGATCGAGTTTGAATCGTTCTGGTTCGATTGTCCATCTTTTGCAGATGAACTCGTAGGGCGTGAGGCCTTTTAGGGTCTTCAGTCGCCGGCCGAAATTGTAGGCGCTGACGAAGTCGAGATGCCTGCTGAGCTGATCATGTGGCAGCGTTTGACAGTCGCGCCCTTGATGGTTCGGTTCATCCGTTCGACCTGACCTCCGCTGGCTTCTCCAACGAGCTTCGCTCGCCGGAGCCTCAAGCCAGCTCCGCCGTTCGTCCACGGATGGTTGATCTTGGTGAAGCGGTGCTCGATGCCGTTCTCGCGGCAGCGCATGGTGAACATGTGCGTCATGTAGCGAGCGGTCGGGCCGTCGGCGTATCGTGGGGCGTAACGGAACTGGATGCCGTTGTCGGTCAGGATCGTGTGGATCTTGTACGGCGCGGCTGCGATCAGGGCGACCAGGAAGGCTGAAGCCGTGACCCGGTTCGCGCTCTTCACCAGTTGCACGAAGGCGAATTTGCTTGTCCGATCAATGGCGACGAACAAATAGAGTTTCCCCTCGGCGGTCTGAACCTCGGCGATGTCAATGTGGAAGAAGCCGATCGGATAGGACTTGAACCTCTTCTTTGGCTCCTTGTCGCCCTCGATATCCGGCAGCCGCCCGATCCCATGCCGCTGCAGACACCGGTGCAGCGACGAGCGAGTCAGGCGGGGGATGGTGGCCTGCAGCGCATAAAGGCAATCGTCGAGAGGAAGCAACGTATGCTTTCGGAAAGCGACGATGATCGCCTCCTCCTCAATCGAGAGGACCGTCGACTTTGGTTCTTTCGGACCGGTCCGCAGATCGGCCGCCGAGGTCCGCTTCCTCCATTTGGCGACGGTCTTCTGGTTGATCCCGTAGCGCTTGGCCAGGGCCCTCAGGCTTTCTTCACTATGCTGTATCGCTCGACGCACCGCCGCTGTCGTGGTGGCGCTCCCGTGCAAAATCTGGCCCATAGCGCATCCTTCCATTTCGAGGAAAATAATGCACCATCAAAGCCCGGGATCAAACAACTAGGCTCAGGACCTATTAATTTCTTTTAATCTATGATTCACAGTCTCCTGTGAGGAGGCTTTGATGGGTGATTTGTTTCTGTTGAGCGCGCGCCAGATTGCGCGAATTTCACCGCATTTTCCACTTTCGCATGGCGCGCCGCGGGTCGATGATCGACGAGTTGTGAGCGGGATTGTCTATATGATCCGTTACGGCCTGCAATGGAAAGACGCTCCAAAAGGGTATGGTCCACACAAGACGCTCTACAACCGCTTCATGCGTTGGAGCCGATTGGGCGTGTTCGACCGGATCTTCGCCGCGCTGGCCGGCGAAGGGCCAAAGCCTGAGCGGATCATGATCGACGCCACCCATCTGAAGGCCCACCGCACGGCGGCAAGCCTTCTTAAAAAGGGGATGTTCCCCGTCGTATCGGGCGCACGAAAGGCGGCTTGAACTCCAAGCTCCACGCCGTCTGCGACGAAGCCGGAAAACCGATCATCCTGCTGCTTAGGACCTGTTGACGAATAGTATTCCCATCGTGGCAAGGATCTGATTCAAGGTCGCTTTCGCAACCGGCAGTTCCGGCGCTGGACGCTCGCCGGATTATGGGAACTCTTTCTAGACGCCCTGAACGAGACCGAGGGCGTCGGCGAGAGCGTTCAGATGATCGACTCGACCGTTGTCCGGGCGCATCACTGCGCAGCCGGCGCTAAAGGGGGACTCCGCGTCAGGGTCTTGACGCTCAAGAGGTGGCTTCACGACAAAAATTCACCTCCGCACGAACGGCGAAGGATTGCCGATAGCCGCCGATATTACCGCAGGCGAAGTCTCTGATTATTCGGGCTTTGATCCATTGATGGAAGCGGACGGCCCGGAGCCCAAAGTCATGCTTGCCGATCGCGGCTATGATTCTGATCATATTCGCAAAACATTGGAGGAAAAGGGTGCGGCGGCGGTCATTCCATCACGCAGAAACCGCAAGGTCCAGATCCCGGTCGATGGCCACATCTACGCCCTGCGCAACCGCATCGAACGCTGCTTCAACAAGCTCAAGAACGCACGAAGGCTGGCGACCAGATACGACAAAACCGCAGCCAGCTATCTCGCTTTCGTCCACATCGCCGCGATCCGCCTATCGACCCGCGCATTTGTCAACAAGACCTAGTTACGGCAGAGGAAAGCGCGCGGCTCTCGGAAGACGAAGACCCAGTTATCGCCAGTCTTAAGGCCGACATCCCTAAGGTGATTGCGGCGTCATCTGCCGAATCTGTCGCTCGTTTGCAAGCGATTGCCGCTGACCCCAACATAGACCTCACTGCGGATTTTGCGTCCAAGGAGGCCAAGGCCCGAAGCGATGCGATCATGGCGGCTAGGGCACGCCAAGCGGCGTTCGACAAGGGAGTCGGACCGTCGTAAGCGCGCTTAATGTGGTATGGCGACCCGCGACGTGGCAGACCGAAGACCCTTCTGTCGCGGTGTAGACAACCTCCGGCATCTCGCAAACCGCTTACCTCACCCAATACATTCGTAGCAACGTCGAAATCAGGCCGTAGCCCGATCGGATCAACATATTGTTTCTGAACATACCCATCTCGCCTGAATGACGGAACAGTTGGAGCCGTCACCGCATCGCGTCGAAGACTATGCTGCTTGACGGCGATCCTAACCCTAAAGCAAAAGGAGACTGTCGTGACCCTTACGAATGGTAAGCATGCCGTAGTCGTCGGCGCGGGCATCGGTGGACTGGCGGCAGCTGGGGCGCTCGCCGGCTACTTCGAACGCGTGACCGTGTTGGAGCGTGACGCGCTCCCATCAAACGTCGATGCTAGACCGGGCGTACCGCAGTCGAGTCATCCGCACGCATTGTTGGTCGGCGGTCTACGCGCACTCTGCGAGCTTTTCCCGGGATTCGATCGAGA
Organism: Methylocella sp.; assembly: GCA_037200525.1. Taxonomy (NCBI): domain Bacteria; kingdom Pseudomonadati; phylum Pseudomonadota; class Alphaproteobacteria; order Hyphomicrobiales; family Beijerinckiaceae; genus Methylocella; species Methylocella sp. The sequence goes on from JBBCGG010000001.1 coordinate 3,582,848, forward strand.
TCTCTCAGAGGCAGGTGCAGTCGAGATTCGCGGCGGTCCCGACGCCCGAGAGGAATTGCCTGGCTATGACCCCTTCCCCCAGCGCGATTTTGGCTGGATTGTCTACACCATGTCGCGGCCGCTGATCGAACGGGTCGCGCGACGGCGCTTGCAGCAATTATCCAATGTCAGGCTGCGCGACCGAAGTCGCGCTCTCGACATCGTGCCTGCCCCCGATGGCTCCGCCGCCGGCGTTCGATGCGAAACCGCAGATCGCGCACATGAAATGCTGGCGGCCGATCTCGTGGTTGACGCGTCCGGCCGTGGCGCGCTCACTCTTTCCCTTCTTAAGACCACCGGAAGGCCACAACCGAAGCAGACGACCATCGGCATTGATATTAGCTACGCCACCACTACTTTCGCGATTCCGAAGGGTGAAAGGGAGTGGAAACTGGTGATAACCCTCCCGGATTTACCCGTGCACACGAGAGGTGGCCTGGTAACGCCAATCGAAGGCGACCGCTGGCTGGTTCTCGTCAGCGAGCGGCATACTAAGCTTTCCTCCATAGATGCTCACGGTTTTCTGGATTGGGCGCGGCGAACCCGCACTCCCACAATTTACGGTGCCATCAAAAACGCTGAGCCGTTGGATAAAATCCATCTCTTCAACTTTCCAGAAAGCTCCTGGCGACATTACGAGGGATTGAACGATTTCCCAAGAGGAGTGATTCCGCTCGGCGATGCGATCTGTCGCTTCAACCCTATCTACGGCCAGGGCATGACTGTTGCCGCGAAAGAAGCCGTAGTCCTCAAAGATCTGCTTCAAAAGCGGGTTGGAGAGGTTCATCCTCTTGCCGGGCTGGAGCAGGCATTCTTCGCGGGGGTGCAGCCAATTATCGCCGCGACGTGGTCAATGGCGGCTATCCCTGACTTCGCCCATCCGAAGACCACAGGGGACCGACCGGCTGATTTGGAGAACTCGCTCCGATTTGGAGCAGGGCTTTTGCGTCTCGCGGCCCGTGACCCTGAAGTGCACAAGTTGATGATGGAGGTTCGCCATCTCATCGAGTCCCCGAGCGCCCTCCGCGATCCCGAACTGGTGCGCCGAGTACAAGCGGAAATGGCCGAAGCCTAGTCGCATATCGATGGCAAAAGTTCCAACGATGCGAGGCGAGTATGACTCGCGGTCTGCCCTAAGTAGGAGGTGCGAATGATTGTTTTCCTGCACGGTGTCCCAGAAACTGCCGCGATTTGGAAAAAGACTCGTCAAGCCGTTGAGCAGAAATCGATTGCGCTCTCGTTGCCCGGCTTCGGTTGTCCGCGCCCACCCGGCTTTGTCGCCACCAAGGATGAGTACGTCCGCTGGATCCTCGGCGAACTCGACCGGATTAGCGGCCCTATCGATTTGGTCGGTCACGACTGGGGCGCCGGATTTACCTACCGCATCGCCACGGCCTACGGCGAACGCCTGCACTCCTGGGTCGCCGACCTCGGCAACGGCGTCCACCCCGACTACCAATGGCACGAGTTTGCGAAGATATGGCAGACGCCAGGTGAGGGAGAAGCATTTTTCGCCAGTCAGAACGCGTTGCCGCCCGAGCAACTGGCGCCGCGGTACGAGGCCATGGGGGTGCCGTTGGCCGACGCGCTCGAGATGGCGGCTGGGGCGGACGCCACGATGGGTGACTGCATTCTCGACCTCTATCGGTCGGCGACTCCTAACTTGTACGCACTTTGGGGACCATTCAATCCAACGAAGGCGCCGGGGCTAATATTGCACGCGACCGATGATCCCTTTAGCGACAAGCGATTGGCCGCAGAATCTGCTTCGGCCCTCGGCGCTCGCTTCGAACTCATCCGCGACGTTGGTCACTTCTGGCCCTATGAAGCGCCAGATAAAGGGGCGGCAATCCTCAAGTCATTCTGGGCGTCGCTCACCTAAGTCCCGCGATCACATCGCTGGCGTGAGAACAAAAATTGACGGCTGCGCCACGAATACCGAGGCCTGCGACCCGACCTTCCTTAGCGCCTTGGAGATCGCGCCATGCGGCGCAGCCGCGCGTCCTCAAAAAAAGCCGCGCTCTTCGCGTGTTCGGCTTCAAGGTTTCCCGAATAGTCGCCAAAGTTGCCGCCAATGCCAGTCAGCTAAAACCCGCAGCGAGGCGTGGCGATAGCCCGAGCGACGCGCCTTGATTAGCTTCGCGCAGCACATTCGCTGCGCCAGTCGCGGCGGCGCTCAAATCCGCGCCGAGATCGCGCACGGGGCCTTCCGACGCCTCTTCGGGCGAGCGCAATTGCGTGTCGTCGACGAGCGGGGCTTGCTGCGGAACGATTGAGGAGAATGATGGTAAGGGTCAATAGCAGCCGGAGCTGCAGGCCGCTTGACCGCGCCAGACCTGATCTTTGGCATGAGCTCGTTTTCGATCGCGGCTGCTATGTCGGCTTGTGACATGCTTCGCGGGAAAATCCACTAGCCCGACGCCCGTGACGTTGACCCGCTGCATCGCTCCAGAAGTCACTGGCTGTGCGGCGGAGGGCTGCGCGGCAGGCGCGCCGTGCAGCCTTTGAGCTGCTGCGACGGACTGATTCTCGCTGGCGCATCGACCTCGCATGTCTCGCCAGTGGGAGCGGTGACTCGGTATTTCGGCGTTCCGGGCTCCGAGACGGCGGGCACCGCAGCAACCGGGGCGGAGAATGCAGCATACGGGTCCGCAGGCTGCGAAGCAGTGGCCTAGGCGGAAGCGATTACGGTCACCGCACCCACGACGGGCCTAAACGGACGGCCGAGGTAGAATAGAGTTGCTTTGGGTGTCTACGTCGAATGGCCCGAAAGGTCGGCCGCGATCGAGCCTGCACAGAAAATATGCAACCATCACGATAACTGGTATTCCTGTTATCAGGTTCCTGCGTTCGTGATTTGCCAGAGGCATGCAAGGACCATGCGCATGGTTCCCCCCCCAAGCTTAGAAATTAATATCAGTACATTTCTCGTCGAGCACCAATTTTGAACTGGATCGTCCGCTCTGCCATTTCGATGTCGGAAAGGATTTCTTTCTTCGCCAACAGGCGGGTGAAGGCCTCGACCCACTGATAGTAATATTCGGGCGAACCGGCTGGCGCAGCCTCGCAAGAACTGGCCGAGATCTCCGCGAACAGCAGCTCCTCGAAATCATCCCAAGGATAGATGCCCTTAGTGTGCAGGCCGACGACCATCCCGAAGGCGCGGCTTTGTCAGGGAGCGTCGAACACGGGTTCGCCATTCTTGCGCGGATAGGCGACCGCGCCCTCCATCGCCGGGATGGTGACCGCGGCGCGGGTCATGTTCGCGCCTCCCATTCGGGGCGGGTCAGCAGGCCGCCGGTACCGATCATAGCGTCGCGTGTCATCAACTCGGCGACGCTCCCGAGGGCTTGGACACGCAGGAACTGGCATTAGCTGTAACCCGATCTAACGGAATGGATGCTGGCGACGCCGTGCTCCGCAAGGCCGCGGTCTATTCGATAGTCATTACGATGAGGGGCAATTTCAGCGGGGGAAGGTTTTAGACGGCGGAATGCGACGCGGCGTGAGGGTATGGCAATTCGATAGCGTCTCAGTTTGGATATAGCCAGCGGCGAGAATCTGATACTTTAAATACGCTGCAAATATGGGCGTTACCCGCACCCCCTAACGTCATAGATTTCAATAACATAGAGGAAAAAATTATAGATGTTCCGGCAGCTGGAATTCAGGCTCACCCGCGTTTGGGCTGCCGCAACTCAGCCGAAAAACAGCGTAGCCGACCGCGGCCTACGTTAATGTGCGCATCTCCATTTTCGGTCCTCCCTTTTGGTTTGGGGACCGCCCGGAGCAAATTGCACGATCGCGAAAGAGATAAGAAGGATCCCGAAGACCGTCGGAATCATCAAAAGAATGCGGCGAGCGATATAGGCGAACATCAGGCCCCGTCAGCGGCCAGCAAAATTGATGCGCTTGGCTTTCGCGTCATCATACCACCAGGTGGAGAGGACGCCGATGTCATATTTCGGGCCGCGCTCCGGGCGGCTGAAGACATCCCAGAAGGCGACGAGATGATTGGGCTTGTTCCACATCGGAACCCAAGAATGGCCGGCCCGCAAAATGCGGTCGATCGCCCGGCAGATGAACGTCAATTGCTCGCGCGTCTCAACGACGAGCGCCTGCTCGATCAAGGCGTCGACGACCTTGTCCTTGATGCCCGAGACATTTCGCGAACCCGCCATGTCGGCGGCTTCCGAACCGAACGCCGCCCGCATGCCCTCCCCCGGCGTAAGCCCAAGGCCAAAACGAGAAGGCACGACATCATAATCGAAGGCGTCGGTGCGGCGCTTGTATTGGGCGGCGTCAACGACTCTATAGCGCGCCTCGATCCCGAGCAGCTTCAGGTTCTTGATGAAAGGCGCCGTGTGCGGCTCGAAAGCGCTATTGAAATCGAGAAATTCGATTTCGAAGGGTTTGCCGTCGGGCGAAATCAAGCTCGAACCCTGCCGTTTGCATCCCGCCGCCGAAAAAAGCGCGTTGGCGCGGCGCAAAAGCTCGCGGTCTTGCCCCGAGCCATCCGACGCGGGCGGCGTGTAGACTTCTCCAAAGACCTCTGGCGACAGTTCGCTCCGGTAAGGCTCTAGCAGCGCCGCTTCCTCCGGCGAGGGCGTTCCCTGCGCGGCCATCGGCGAATTCTGGAAAAAGGATGTCGTACGGGCGTAGACCCCATACATAATATTGGCGTTGGTCCATTCGAAATCGAAGGCGAGGCCAATCGCCTCGCGGACGCGGGGGTCTTTGAACTTGTCCCGCCGCATGTTGAAGAACCAGCCTTGAGTTCCCATCGGCGATGCGTCGGGAAGCGTCGCGCGCTGGACCCGGCCTTCCTTCACGGCTGCAAAATCATAGCCTGTCGCCCAAACGGCAGAGGTGAATTCCTCGCGGAAAGTGAAAATCGCAGCTTTGAAGGCCTCGAAAGCGACTTTGCGGTCGGCGAAATATTCAAAACGGATGCGGTCGAAATTCGCCTGGCCGACATTGACGGGCAGGTCCTTGCCCCAATAATCGGGCACGCGATCGAAGCTGATGAAATGGCCTTGATCGAAGCGCCCAACCTTATAGGCGCCCGAGCCCAGCGGCGGCTCCAGCGTCGTCTCGTCGAACGGATGCGCGTCATAATAGGCGGCGCTGAAAATCGGCTGTCCGGCGACGATCAAGGCGGCCTCGCGGCTGTGATGGGGCTTCAACCGCACCAGAATCACATCATCGGCCTCGACCTCGACGGCATCGATATCGCGCAGCGGCTGGCGGATGGAGGGATGTCCTTTAGTCCGCAGAATATTCAGCGAAAAGGCGACATCCTGCGCACGCAATGGCGAACCATCGTGGAAGCGCGCCTCTTTGCGCAGAAGGAAGCGATAGCCGTTCTTGTCGGGCGAGATCCGCACCGCGCGGGCGACGAGACCATAGAGGGAGTCCGGCTCATCGCCGCTGCCGCTCATCAGCGAATCGAAAGTGAGCCCCATCCCGGCGGCGCCGTCGCCCTTTAAAATATAGGTGTTGAGCGTATCGAAGGTCGCGAAGTTCTGATTGCCCGACGTCGCGCTTATCTGCAACGCGATCTCGCCGCCCTTTGGCGCGTCCGGATTCACATAAGCGAAGTGAGTGAAATCGGCGGGCTGCGCCAGATCGCCAAACACCGAAAGACCATGGGTCTCGATCTCTTCGACCGCCGCCCCCGCCCGGCGGGAGAGGAACTGCGGCAGAATCAGGCCTCCGGCGGCAAGTTTCAGAACAGAGCGGCGAGAAAAGCGAAAGGGACGGAGTGAAGGGAGCGTCGCGGTCAAAATCGCCTCTTTGGCAAAGCTTCGGGAATTGGCTGGCTTTAGGACGAGACCCTGTCTCAGAACAACTACTTAGCGCGGTGCGGTCGGAGACCTGGCCGATTGATGGGCCATATTATTCTAGGCACCCCGCGTTACACGACGATTTCGAAGTTTGGTAGTGGCATTACGTCTGTCATCCGGCCCTGTTTCCCTCACTAGGACCTGTTGACGAATAGTATTCCCATCGTGGCAAGGATCTGATTCAAGGTCGCTTTCGCAACCGGCAGTTCCGGCGCTGGACGCTCGCCGGATTATGGGAACTCTTTCTAGACGCCCTGAACGAGACCGAGGGCGTCGGCGAGAGCGTTCAGATGATCGACTCGACCGTTGTCCGGGCGCATCACTGCGCAGCCGGCGCTAAAGGGGGACTCCGCGTCAGGGTCTTGACGCTCAAGAGGTGGCTTCACGACAAAAATTCACCTCCGCACGAACGGCGAAGGATTGCCGATAGCCGCCGATATTACCGCAGGCGAAGTCTCTGATTATTCGGGCTTTGATCCATTGATGGAAGCGGACGGCCCGGAGCCCAAAGTCATGCTTGCCGATCGCGGCTATGATTCTGATCATATTCGCAAAACATTGGAGGAAAAGGGTGCGGCGGCGGTCATTCCATCACGCAGAAACCGCAAGGTCCAGATCCCGGTCGATGGCCACATCTACGCCCTGCGCAACCGCATCGAACGCTGCTTCAACAAGCTCAAGAACGCACGAAGGCTGGCGACCAGATACGACAAAACCGCAGCCAGCTATCTCGCTTTCGTCCACATCGCCGCGATCCGCCTATCGACCCGCGCATTTGTCAACAAGACCTAGCGAAGGCCGGATGAGCGACCATAGGGGCGCATGGCTTCTGGCCGATACGCTGCCGCCTGCCTCAGCGCTGATCGCCGACAGAGGCTACGACAGCAACTGGTTTCGCAAGGCGTTGACCGACAAGGGCGTCGAGCCCTGTATCCCTTCGACCAAAAGCCGCAAGCTTCCCATTGCCTGTGACAAGACGCTCTACCGCCAGCGTCACAAAATCGAGAACATGTTCGCCAAGCTGAAGGACTGGCGCCGCATCGCCACCCGTTACGACCGATGCGCCCACACTTTCTTCTCCGCAATCTGCATCGCAGCCGCCGTCGCCTTCCATCTCAATCAATGAGTCCTGAGCCTAGTGGCGTTATGTCTCTGCTCTTGGCTTTCCATGTCGAAAACGTGGAACAGAATCAAAGAATGGCGGCCAGCGGCGATGGCGAAAAGCCGGTTGAAGGGAAAGCTACTATATTCGGTGCATCTATAGCAGGCAGAGGTAGTTCGGATGCAGCTTATCCCGACGCCACCCCGGCGGAATCAATGTAGTCGCACGCGACTTTGCAAGGCCGAGGTTGGATTCGCTCACTGCTCCTGGCTCCCAAAATAGGCACTTCAAGTTCAAACTTGAAGTGCCCACCGTCCGTCTATCCCGCAAAGTGCGTCCGGGACAGAGCCCGCCCTTCAACGCTGAATCTAGGCCGCCGATCGGGTCGCACCCTGAAGGCAACATCCAGGACCGACCAAATGTATACGCATGCGCGCCGCCGCATCGGCCCAGAGCTTGCGCCGGTCCTACGGGTTCCGGTCCCGCGCCTCTTCCCTAAAGGCTGTCACGTTTGCCAGGGCACGCGCCGCCGTCCACGCGGCTGGAAAGCCCGCATAGGGAGCCGTCTGCACGATGGCCTCCTCGATCTCGGCCCGGGTCAGGCCGTTCGTCAGGCCGACGCGAAGATGGTTCTGTAACTCCGCGGTCTGGCGCAGGGCGATCAGCACGGCGATCGTAACAAGGCTGCGCTGCTTGCGATCCAGCCCGCCCCGTCCCCACACCTTGCCGAAGACGAACTCCAACGACAGATCGGCGATGACAGCTTCCGCGCCAACCCCCTGAGCTAGATCCCGCATTTCCGCCGCTCTGTCCGCCCCTCTCAGTTCGGCGTAGATGCGGGCGCCTTCCGCATGTTCCGCCTTCATCCCGAGACCGCACCGAGGAGGGCCTTCGGCTCAAGATAGGCCTGGAGTCCGAAGACTCCATATTCTCGGCCAATGCCCGATTGCTTGAACCCACCAAATGGCACCGCAGGATCGTGCGGAGCACCATTTATCACGACACGCCCGGCGTCGATCTGGCTCGCCACCGCCGTTGCCCGGTCCAGGTTCGAGGAGATGACATAGGCTTGCAACCCGTAGGGCGTGTCGTTGGCGATCGAAATAGCCTCTGCCTCATCCTCATAGGTCAGCAGGCACAAAACCGGGCCGAAAATCTCCTCCCTGGAGATCGTCATGTCATTGGTGACGTTGGCGAAGACGGTCGGCTTCACGAAATAGCCGCCGAGGCCGTCGGGATGACCTTCACCACCGGCGACGATGGTAGCGCCTGCCTCGACGCCGAGCCGAATGTAGCGCTGAACCCGCTCATACTGAGCCTGGCTCACCATCGGCCCAATGGTCGTACTGGCGTCGCGCGGGTTGCCCGCCTTTATCTTCTCGAGTGCGATCTGTATCGCTGCGATCGCTTCATCAAGCCGCGAGGCCGGGAGGAGAATACGGGTGCCGGCAATGCAGGCCTGACCGCTGTTTGCGAAGCCGGCCTCCAACGCCATGGGAATCGCCTTGGCGAAGTCGGCGTCATCAAGGATCACCGTGGGCGACTTGCCGCCGAGTTCCAAGGTCACGCGCTTCAGCGTGTCGGCGGCGCTGCGGAGGATCGACTTGCCAACCGCAGTGGAGCCGGTGAAGGAGATTTTCGATATGTCGGGGTTTGCGGTGATTTCCGCGCCCACAACGTCACCCCGCCCATTGACGATGTTGAATAGGCCTGCAGGCGCGCCGGCCTCATGCAAGGCTTCGAGCACGACCTGCGTCTGAGCCGCGCTCATTTCGCTGGGCTTAATGACGGCTGTGCATCCAGCGGCCAGCGTATAGGCGAGCTTGTTGCAGATGAAGCCCGCGTCGCTGTTCCACGGTGTGATTAGCCCGACCACGCCGACGGGCTCCATGATCACATCCGCCGTGCCGATCCGTTGCGTGAGGTCGAAACTTTCTAGAGTGCGCGCCGCCTCCATGAAGCTGCTCGATGCGTGAGCGGCCATCCAAGTCGATCGGGAGATTGGTGCACCGTATTCCAGAATGATCGCGTCCAGCAACGCGCCCTTCCTGGCTTCCATCGCGTCGTGAAGACGATGCAGAAGGGAAATACGATCCGCCTTCGTGCTCCGCGACCACGCTGGAAAAGCGCGTTTTGCTGCGGCAATGGCGGCTTTCGCATCATCCACATCTCCCAGCCTGACGCGGCCGAATACTTCTCCCGTCACTGGGTTGTGCAGATCAAATAGCTCGGTTCCGTGCGGTTCGACGAAGCGGCCGTCAATGTAGACATGCGTGATTTCTTGCATCTGCTGATGTCCTGTTGTTGCGATTACAGCAGATGTAGGGCTTGCGAATGTCCATGATAATCTGTATTATGCGCCATGAAGTGATGCAGGAATCTTGATAATGCGGAAGATCGGGATCGTAGAGCTTGAGGCGGCAATAGCGGTCGCTAGGCGACGGAGCTTCCGCGCCGCGTCCGCCGATCTCGGCGTTTCCCCAACCGCTCTCAGCCAGACGATCGCAGGGCTCGAAGCTAGGCTAGGTGTTCGGCTGTTCAACCGAACGACACGCAGCGTCTCTCCGACTAACGCGGGAGAACAATTCCTCGCGGAAGTTGAACCGGCCGTGGGCGCGATCAACCATGCGATGGAGGCCGTCAACAGCTATCGGGACAAGCCCGCCGGCACGTTGCGGATCAACAGTTCCGTTGGAGCAGCGCGACGCATTCTCTCACCCATTATCTTGGAGTTTGTGCGTCTTTATCCGGAGATGCAAGTAGACCTCGTGACGGAAGACCGCCCGATCGATACAGTGGCTGAGGGCTTCGATGCAGGAATAAGACCAGGCGATACAGTGCCCGGAGACATGATTGCCGTACATCTTGAGCCAATACAGAAATTTGCCGTTGTCGGGTCTCCGGCCTATTTCGAGGGCAAGGCTGTGCCTGAGACACCCCAGGATCTCCTGCACCACATTTGCATCCGTGCGAGGATGCCCAGCGGCAGCATGTATCGCTGGGAGTTCGAGCAGGACGGCAGGGTTATCACGCTTGACGTGCCGGGCCAGCTTACTCTCGATGATGGAGGCTTGACGCTGGAGGCCGTGCTGGCAGGGACGGGCCTAGCCTACCTGGCCGAATGGTGGATCGCCGAGAGCGTTCGCGAAGGGGAGCTTCGCCGTGTCCTGGACAGCTTCACCCCCTCATCACCGGGGCTTTGTCTCTATTATCCAAGCCGCCGATATCAACCCGCCGGATTGCGCGCCCTGATCTCGTTCATTGAAGAAGTGCGTCGCAAGAGCCCATCTGGTCAGATGGGTTCCGTATCTCAGCGTGGCCGGCAGCGACTCTCTTTCTAAACGCGCTCCGCATCGAGGGTACGAAGTTCCAGGAGGGCATCGGTCAGCGTCCGCCTATCCAACAGGCGCACCACCGACTCATCTACCTCGCCGGCCAAGTTCCCAAAGAATCGTTCGACATTGCAAGTGACGAGGCATCGATGAGGGATATCGCTACGACCGGTCCATAGCCTCTTGTCCCCCAGAGCCGCCTTATAGATTTCGCCGAGTGTGATCGCGGCGGCGTCGACGCTTAGGCTCACTCCCCCGTCTCGCCCCATGGTCGAACGAACAAGACCCGCCTGGATCAGGGGCACCAACAGCCGCCTGACAAATGTTGGATTGGAGTCGACCCCCTCGGCCAACTGAGCGGAACTCAATCGTTCGACGCCTTCGGCCCGGGCGAGCGCCAAGCTGAGCATCATCTGCAGGGCGGTCGGGAAACGGACATCGATCATCGTTTGCTCCCGGTACATCCAATATGTATCTTTTACTATTGCATATCAAGCCCGATATATATATCCAGCATAGGCGCATATTTCCTCAAGGAGACCTTCCATGTCCGATGAACGTGAAATTCAGGAGGTGCTGGCGCGATACGTTCGGGCGGCCGACCACCGGGACGGAGCGGCGATGAGCAACATCTTCCTGCTCGAAGGCAAGGTTGAGATTTTCTACAACAATGCAGGCACACCTGAGCTTCTTGGCGAGTTGGTCGGGCCGCAAGCCATTGGCGCAGCCGTCACCACGATGATGAAGCCGCATCCGCCGCGGGGGTGGAGCCATCACACCACCCATGACCCGATCATCGTAGTGAAAGGCGACACCGGGACGCTCGACGCCCAGTTTGTGGTGTTCAACGTCCTCGGCGCAGAAAAGCCCGAGGGCGGTTGGCCCGAAGGCGCCTCTGGCGCGCAAGGGACTATCACCCCGATCGAGACGGGCTACTACCGGCCGATCCTGAAGAAAGTCGGTGGGCGTTGGATGATGGCGCACCACCGCATCTATCTCGACCTCCCGATGGCCTTCTAGGAGAAGCATGATGAAGGGCGTTTCCTATAGCCGTTTCGGGGGATCGGAAGTCCTCGAATACGGTGACTTGCCAGAGCCGAAGCTGTCGCAGAACTCTGTGATCGTCCGCGTGAAAGCCGCCGCCATCAACCCGGCCGATATCGCATTGCAGGCAGGTTTGGGCGAGAGCCTGATGGAGACTTGGTTTCCTGTCGTACCCGGATGGGACCTCGCCGGCATCGTCGAGCGCGTCGGCGCCGGAGTGGTCGAATTTCAACCAGGCGATGAAGTCATCGCCTATGTGTATCAGGAAATCCTGCATAGCGGCACCTATGCCGAGCTTGTGAGCGTTCCGGTGGACCGCTTGTGGCGAAAGCCAAAGAACGCTTCATGGGGCGAAGCGGCCGGGCTCCCACTTGCTGGTCTGACGGCCTATCGAGCGGTGATTGATACATTGCGCGTGTCCGATGCGGACATCGTTCTCGTGCTCGGTGCTTCAGGAGGCGTCGGCTCGCTGGCGGCTCAGTTGGCGGTGGCGTCGGGCGCTACCGTCATTGGAAGCGCCTCCGCCCCACACCAAACCTATGTGAAGTTTATCGGCGCGGAGCCCGTCCAGTCTGGCGACGACGTTGCCGAACAGGTCAGAAGGCACGCTCCCGCCGGTGTGACGGCCATCGTGGATTGCGCCGGCCACGGCGCGTTGGCGAAGGCTATGGCTTCAGCGGCCCCGGGCGCGAGAATCTGCTCAATAGCGGATGGCGGCCCCGGGGTAACGACTGTGTTCGCCCGAGCAGATACTGGGATTCTCGCCCGGCTTGTTGATCTTGTCGAAGCCGGGTCCCTCCGGGTGACGGTTGCGGCCTCGTTTGCCTTGGCGGATGCCGCAATTGCCCAAGACGCGCTGAAAGCAGGGATTTGCGGACCAGGAAAGATCGTCCTCGTTCCTGATGTTGCCTAGATGTTTGGTCCCGGGAATCGTGACGCTAAGCTGAGCCGTGAGGCGGAGAAAGCGTTATGGTGGATATTCTTCATGGCAGCGCCCGGACAACGCCGCGAGTTCGAGCCGAGCTCCAAGCGTCGAAAGAGAGGGCGGCCGTCCTCGCCAGACGTTACGGGCTGAGTCGAACGACAGTGGCGAAATGGCGCTCGCGCTCCGGGACAGCCGATGCGCCGATGGGGCCGCGCGAACACCGGAGCACTGTCCTGACGCCGGTTGAGGAAGCCATGATCGTCGCATTCCGGCAGCGGACGCTGCTGCCACTCGACGATGTCATGGGATGCCTGCGCGACAGCCTCCCGAAGCTGACGCGATCAAGCCTGCATCGTTGTCTCGAACGCCATGGCGTCTCGCGGCTGCCGGCGAGCGAGGCGACGACGAAACGCGGCCGGTTCGCACAGACGGCGATCGGCTATGTCCACATCGACAGCTGCGAACTGCGCCATGCGGACGGCAAACTGATCATGTTCACTGATCATGTCCCTGGCCATCGATCGCGTCTCCAAGTTCGTCTATGTCGAGTTCCACGACCGCGCCGGCAAGATAGAGGGCGCGGCTTTTCTGCGCAACGTCGCGGCGGCCTTCCCCTACAAAATCCACACGGTGTTGACCGACAACGGAATGGCCTTCGCCGACCTGCCCAAAAACCGCCACGGCCCCAGCCGCCGATTTCTCGGCCCGCATATTTTCGACCGAGTCTGCATCGAGCATGGCATCGAACACCGGCTGACCAAGCCTTACCATCCGTGGACCAATGGCGGAGCTGGCTTGAGGCTCCGGCGAGCGAAGCTCGTTGGAGAAGCCAGCGGAGGTCAAGCCGAACGCACGAACCGCACCATCAACGATGCGACGCTCAAACTGTTCCACTACCCGGATATCGAGAGCCTCAAAGCGCACGTCCTCGCCTTCGTCGCGGCCTACAACTTCGCCAAGCATCTTAAGGCCTTGCGGTGGAAAACGCCGTTCGAGGCGATGGTTCACGCCTGGACAACCGATCCTTCAATCTTCAAAATCAACCCGCGTCACCTCATTCGGGACCAAACAACTAGCGGACGACACCCAGTGGCTGCTGCATGCGCACAACCACCGTCGTCACGGGAGGGTTCGGCCGACTGGTGGGCGCACCGTCGATGCGGTAGGCGGCAGACTCTTGAGATAAGCAGCGATCGCGTCCACATCTTCGTCTGACAAGTTGGAATAGGAGCGCCCCAAGGCATGGCCGGCGCGAGCTCACGCCCGTCGGGCCGGCGTCCATTCCGGATCGCAATGGCAATGTCCTTGATCGACCACGCACCAAACCCGGTTTCATCGTCCGGTGCCAAGTCCATCCACTCAGTGACCAATCGAAGAACCAGCCAAAGGAACGAACGAAGTCACGTTACCCGATGGCCCCAGTCTATCGCACCTAAAGGTATTGCATCTGTAAGAATCCATCCGGATTTATTACTGTTTGACCTATATTTCGGGGGAGCGCCCGGATCAACGCTCATCGCGAGACTGCAGGAACTCCGAGCACCTGCGCCACCGCTTTGACATGACTAGATTCCTCGTCGAGTGTCGAGGACTGTATCGCCATCTCAGCAAGTGGCTCTCGCCTAACATCGGCCATTCGGGTGACGCCCCCCCCCCCCCCGCGGGCCGAGCGTAACGTTTTCCCATTATAGTCGTGCGCACGGCGGCGTCATACAATCCCTCGCCGTTCCTGCCCGCATGCCAGTCACTGGAGACGAAATCATGCGGGGGACCCGCCGAGCGACCTGGCCTCGGAAGCCAGGCCCCGGCTCGCCGCCGGCCACGTAGGGTTTCCAAGGGATTAAGAGACATGAACGATGGCGACCGGCCGGGAGGCATCCTCGTTATCGATGACGATGCATCCATGCGAAGCATGGTCATCGACTTCCTCGAAGAAAATAACATGCGCGCCATCTCAGCCTCAGGACGGCAGGGCATGGCTCGTCACTTCGCGGGAGACAAACCCCGTTTGGTTATTCTTGATCTACAACTTGGCCAAGAGGACGGGCTCGAGTTATTGCGAGAGATCCGGTCGCGCTCCGACGTCCCAGTGATCATCGTCACCGGGCATCGGTGCGAAGAAGCCGACCGGGTGGTTGGATTGGAACTTGGCGCCGATGATTACGTCACCAAACCTTTCAGCCTCCGAGAGCTGCTGGCACGCATTCGGGCAGTATTGCGGCGACGGGGAACCAAGGGCATTGCGCCTCGGAAAGATTCGGAGCCAGTCGTTTACACATTCGGTGGATGGCAGTTCAATCGACGCTTTGGCCGCCTGACCAACTCCAGTGAAATTGCGGTCACTCTGACGAGGAACGAACGCGCCCTCCTGATTGCGTTCCTTGAGTCGCCGCACCGGACACTATCTCGCGAGCAACTCATGCAGGCGACTCGCCTGCATGACAACATCTCCGGTCGAAGCATCGATGTGCAGATCCTGCGCCTGCGGCGGAGGTTGGAGGCCTGCCCTGGCGCTCCGCAGATCATCCAGACACATCATGGGTTCGGTTACTTATTTGCTCTGGACGTCGAGCGGGTTTGACCAGGCGGTCGGGGGATGCCTTATGTTCAGGTTCCGGCGCGATCTGGCGAGCCAATCTGCGGTGATGCCGGCGATCTTTCCGGATATGATTCGCCGGTCGTTCGCGTGGCGTCGGACGGCGAGCGCGAGCTGTCCCTCGTTCAAGGCGTTAGGGATTTCCGCCAGCGACGCGACGTCGAACTTTGCCGAATTGGGCGAAGCATAGTGCAAAGCGTGGCGTCTGCGCCATGATGTCCCATCGCGCAGGCGTGGCCGCTAAGCGATCGTTCTTCGCAAAGTGCGCGCGAGCGTATCGAGCTGTCGATCGGTAAAACTTTGTTCTAATCAAACCCGTCTGAATGGCCGGCAAGTTCTTCAAAAGGCGCAAACCATGGATACCAGTGAGGCGACAAGCGACTAGAGCAGTTTCATCTTACTCCGGTCCATATCCAGCAGCTTCGAAGTAGTTTTGGCATTCGGCTGGCAGGAAGTGCGGGATAGCGTCGGCAATGGCCTGCCAGAGTTCCGGGATAGTCCACGCTGCCACCTTTCTGAGGAGTGCCTTGAACTTTGAGAAGGCGTTCTCGATGGGGTTGAAGTCGGGGCTGTAGGGCGGCAGGTGACGAAGCGTTGCGCCGGCCCCTTCGATGGCCTGCCGCACGCCGGCAATCTTGTGCGCCGGCAAGTTATCCATCACGACAATGTCGCCGGATTGGAGTTCCGGCACAAGAACCTGCTCGACATAAGCGAGGAAAGCCGGACCGTTCATAGCGCCGTCAAGGACCATCGGCGCCATCATCCCTGTGAGCCTGAGGCCGGCGGTGAAAGTGGTGGTTTTCCAATGGCCGTGAGGAATCGACGCCAGACAGCGCTCGCCGCGCTTCGAGCGACCGCGCAGGCGGGCCATCTTGGTTGAGGTTCCGGTCTCGTCGATGAAGACCAGTTTCTCCGGATCGAGATCGAGTTGCCCGTCGAACCAGGCCTGCCGGGCTGCCTTCACGTCCGCCCGTTGCTGCTCGGCCGCGTGCGCCGTCTTTTTTTGTACGTCAGGTCGCACCGGTCGAGGAATTTCCACACGGTGGTCGATCCAACGCGAACACCGTGTTCGGCCTCGAGGCGCGCGGCGATCTCTGCCAGGGAGATATCCTTCGTCTCGTCCACCAGAGCCCGGATAAAGGCCTCGTGCGGATCAAGCTGGGAACCACGGGGCTTGCCTTGCCGGCGGGCGCCACGTTCACCATTCTCCCGAAAGCGTCGAACCCAGACGATCGCGGTCGAAACCCCGACACCGAACCGCTCGGCCGCAGCCCGAGCAGACAAACCGTTCCCGGATGCTTGGATCACACGGCTGCGAAGATCCGCGCTGTAGGCCTGTGTCATTCCATGGCTCCCAATCTTGAGAGACAAACGAATCATGCTATCGCCCGAAAAGGAATCCCCTCAATGAATCGGCGTAGAGTGAAAACGCTCTAATTGACCATTGCGCAACTTAGAGAACGCCGCAACGCGAAATGGAAGTTTTAATCAGGCGACGTAATTCCTTGCCTGACAGCGGAGATGGATTTCTCGGTGGCTGAGCCGATCCAATCGGCGCTGAAGCGTATAGTTGGGCAGCAGGACTACGGTTACCTATTGCGGGATGGCACCGCTGCCAATCTATCGCTCGGCCGTGCGTTCGCTCGACGCATGCGCGCTCGTTATAACTGGGAAGTGGCAGCCGAAGACGTCGCCGCCGCCACCAATCTCGTGCAGGCCAGCTTCGCGAGCGTGCTTGCGTTTAGCGAACCGGGCGATGGCGTAGTGGTGCAGACGCCATGTTACCCGCCTTTCCGCGAGGCCGTCCTCACCACCGGCCGCCGCCTGGTCGAGGACCCGCTCCAAGAGGATGGCACACGCTATGTGATGAAGCTCATTGGACTAGACGACAGGATCAATCCAACCACCCCGCGTGATGCTATTCTGCAATCCGCACAATCCCACTGGCCGAGCCTTTAGCCGGGAGGAACTGGAAGCCGTCGGAAGGCTGGCTATAGCACATGACCTAGGAGCGTGTCCGAGTAATGGGATTTCAGGCGCGAGTTGGGGTCGCGACGGCGCTAGTTTGGTTGATTGGTGTTTTCACCGGAGAGCGTTTGCGAGCTTGAGCAGGTTGTGAACGGTGCAGATCATCGCCCACTCGGCCCGGACATGATCAAGGCCGCGCAAGAGGAATTGGCGGAAGCCTCGCGCCTGTTTGATTTGTCCGAAGACGGGCTCGACCACCTGCTTTCTGAGCCGGTAACGGCTGCGACGGCCGGCCCGTTTGAGTGTCGCGGCCGTGGCGTTCATCAGGGGCCGCCTCGTCAACTTGCGGCGCCCTGCGGCATGGGCCTCGCCATGACGCGCTCGTCCTGGCGGGAGATAGCCCTTGATATGGCGCTTCTTCAGCACCGCCAGATTTGCTTCGGTTGCAAAGCCCGCATCGCCCGAGACCTCGCGCGGCTTGCGCCCGAGATGGACGGATATGTCATTCACCAGCGGCGCGAGGGCGCGGTAATCGGCCGAGGTCGTCACAAGGCGATGCGCCACGATCACCTGATGCGCGGCGTCGACCGCAATCTGGCCGTTGTAGCCTTGGATAAAGCCGTCGCGCGTGGGCAGAATGCGACTGTCCGGGTCAGTGAAATTCTTTTGCGCGCGATCCGGCGGCCCGCCATCCTCGCTTCGTAAGGCGCGGCCTTGCCAGCGCATCCCTGACGACGCTCCCGGCCCGCTCTCGTCATCGGGATCGGGCGGATCGATCGCCTCGGCTTCGAGGGCCACCTTAGCCGCCCGGATCGCCTCCAGCCGGCGCTGCTTGTCGGCCATCCAGCCAGGCGTCTCGTCGCCGCGCCGGCTCTCGCCGTGCTCATGATCCTCGGCCTCGTCGATTTCCTTCGCGCGGGTAAGCCAGCCTTCCACTTCGGCGGCGAGCGCGGCTCGACCGTCTTCATCCGGCCGTAACTCATCGCCTTATGGCGCGAGGCGTTGGCCTTCAGCTTGGTCCCGTCCACCGCGACGTGGCCGAACCGCACGAGACCAGCGGCGCGGCAAAGCCGCAGGACCTGCACGAACAAGTCCGACAGAACGGCGAGATGGCGCTTGCGGAAATCCGCGATAGTGCGGAAGTCAGGGCGGTTCAATCCCGTCACCGCCATGACGTCGACCCGCTCCTCGCAGGCGCGGGCCAGCTGACGCGAGGAGTAGATCCCGCGGCTGTAGCCGTAAAGCAGCAGGGCGGCCATCATGCCGGGATGATAGGGCGGGAAGCCGCGCTCCTCGCCATAGCAGTCTAGGATCGCGGAAAGATCGAGCCCTTCTCGCACCGTGTCCCGGACGAAATGCGCCAGATGATCCGGCGGCGCAAACTCATGCAGAGAGGGCGGCAATAGCCAGCCCTGATCCACATCCCATGAACGAAATGTCTTAGCCATAAGCCAAATGAATCACCTGACAACGCCGCTGTCGAGAGGATTACTCGGACACGCTCCTAGGTGTTTGGTCCCGGGGAGTCGTGACGCTAAGCTGAGCCGTGAAGCGGAGGAAGCGTTATGGCGGATATTCTTCATGGCAGCGCCCGAACGACGCCGCGAGTTCGAGCCGAACTCCAAGCGTCGAAAGAGAAGACGGGCGTCCTTGCCAGGCGTTACGGATTGAGCCGAGCGACGGTTGCGAAGTGGTGTTCGCGCTGCGGGACGGGTGATGCGCCGATGGGACCACGCCAGCGGCGCAGCACGGTGCTGACGCCGGTCGAGGAAGCCATGATTGTCGCGTTCCGGCAGCGGACACTGCTGCCGCTCGACGATGTCATGGGATGCCTGCGCGACAGCATCCCGAAGCTGACGCGATCAAGCCTGCATCGTTGTCTCGAACGCCATGGCGTCTCGCGGCTGCCCACGAGCGAGACGATGACGAAGCGCGGCCGGTTCGCACAGACGCGATCGGCTATGTCCACATCGACAGCTGCGAACTGCGTCATGCGGACGGCAAGCTGGTCATGTTCCTGGCCATTGATCGCGTGTCGAAGTTCACCTATGTCGAGTTCCACGACCGCGCCGGCAAGATAGAGGGCGCGGCTTTTCTGCGCAACGTCGCGGCGGCCTTCCCCTACAAGATCCACACGGTGTTGACCGACAACGGAATGGCCTTCGCCGACCTGCCCAAAAACCGCCGCGGCCCCAGCCGTCGATTTCTCGGCCTGCACATTTTCGACCGGGTCTGCATCGAGCACGGCATCGAGCACCGGCTCACCAAGCCTTATCATCCGTGGACCAACGGCCAAGCCGAACGCATGAACCGCACCATCAAGGACGCGACCCTCAAACTGTTCCACTACCCTGATATCGAGAGCCTCAAAGCGCACGTCCTCGCCTTCGTCGCAGCCTACAACTTCGCCAAGCATCTCAAGGCCTTGCGATGGAAAACGCCGTTCGAGGCGATTGCTCACGCCTGGACAACCGATCCTTCAATCTTCAAAATCAACCCGCGCCACCTCATTCCGGGACCAAACACGAAATCCGGCCCCACAGCGCGATCGGAACAAGCCCCCGATATGATGTCGGCGTTGTCGCGGGCGCCGCCACCGCTGAAATCGGTCTCGATCGCGCCCGGCGCGACCGTGTTCACCGTAATGCCGCGTGCGCCCAATTCCTTGGCCATGTAGCGGGTGAGCACGTCACGTCAGGTCGGACTCTAACTTTACGTGGAGGGAATCCGCGGTGGCGGGTCAATGCAATAAGCAACTTAAACGTAACTCCGTCCGTTCAGAGGTCGGATGCGCCAGGCTTGGCCCCAGGAATGAGGTTGTTCGACGAAGCGGCATCACGATAAAAGCGCTCCTTGCATTGGCGCCATTCAAAAGGTTCGGGCCGCCGCTATCCCTGCCGCAATATCTTCCCCAACGCTTGCGCTGCTTCGAATGAGGTAGCTCTTATGTAGGCCGCTTCGGTCATCCGCCGATCCCGGTGTTGAAGCAGTGCGGGGGCGAGATGTGGCATGTGTCCCGCCTTCCATGCGGCGGTCGTGGCGGCGGCGTATCGAAAGCCATGTGGCGTGACGGCGACGCCGATCGTCGCATCTGTTGTCGACGTCAGAGCATGATGGATGCCGGAATAGGTCATTGGGCCGCCATATCGTGAAATCCAGAGCGGTCCGGAGAGATTGACGAGATCAAGACGGTCGTCATGAACGGACCTGCCATTCCCGTCAGACGAGGCGGCCGCCTTATTCTGAGACGCGGCCCCGGGAGTTGAGTTGGCAGAAAAGTTGCAGTCGGGCTTCGAAATCCGGGGGGTGGGCTCTTGCGCGTTGCGGCAGGCCAAGAGAAAAGGCCGCGCTTCCAACAGATATCGTTCGAGAGCCACGGTGAGAAACCCCGGCAGCATGCGCATATCGGGCCGGCCGCTCTTGGTTTCGCTGCCTGGCAGGTCGATCCACCAGCCGGAATCAGAAAAATGAAATGATCGGCCGAGCGTCAGTCCGCCGAGATTCTTGACCCGAATCGGACAGGACGCCAGCAGAGCTATCATTAGGCCATTGCGAATATTGCGCGCCGTCGTCAAATCCATCGGCTGGTCGCACGGGCTATATTCTTCAACGAGCGTCAGCCCCGCGGTCAAGAGTTCCGAAGCGTCAACGACAGGCGGTCGCTTGACGGGACCATCTTCGGCTTTGAGATCGCCGGCGATGTCGGACAGCCATTGGAAGTTCGCCGTCGGCGCCAAATGACGCGCGATCTGTTTGAGCTTGTGGAATGATAGCTCTGCTGGCGTCCTGATGGTCATAAACAGCGTCGTCGCTGACCATTCGTCGCGCATGCGATCGACGAACAGGCCAATGTGCACTGGCGTCAGGTGCGCTTCGCAAGACGCTGCGGCGTCGAACTGATGGCATTCCTTGAGGAATGTCAGAAAATATCCATAGCGCCGCTGGATATCGTCACGCGTGATAGGAGCCAACCGCGATGCAGATCCGCCTCGTCGTAACCTGACGGCGGGGCGGCAGGCTGTGTCCCACGCCTCTTGGTCGGATTTCGGCCATTCGCCGATCGGAAGGGATTTCAGCATCACTGATGCATCGCAGCGCGAGACTGGCGCTCAAGGTCGCCGCGGAGGATCTCGCCATAGTGACGATTGGCCGCCAGCGTTTCCAGGCCGATGTAAAATTGCTGCGTCGTCTTGATGTTTTTGTGCCCGAGCACACGGCGCACAAATTCGTAGTTGCCGGGGTCATTGCGCAAGATCATCGCCGCTGCGGCGTGCCGAAATTGGTGGCAGGTGATGCGGATGCCGATGTTTTCCTCCATCGTCCGGGCGATGCGGACGCCAAAGCTGTTGACGGCGCGCATGGTGTCGCGGACGCCCGGAAACAGCTGATCGTTGTCCATTGCGTCGACGAGGTGCGGTCGAAACTCGTGAATGTAGACGTCGATCAGTTTCGTCACCACGCCGTCGAACGGAAACTCCAAAGGGACCTTGTTTTTGACTTCGTCCGAGGGGATCGACAGCAGGTAATTCCCATTGGGGCCGTCGGGCTTGCTCAAATGACCGCCGATGCGGATGCCGACGAGATTGCTGATGCGAACCGGCGCAAAGGTCAATATCGCGATGCCGATCGCGACCTGAGCCGAAAGAGAGGCCCGATGCGGCGCGTGAGCGAGCGTCGTCTTCGCCTCGCTCGACAGGCGCTCCGGCAGGTCGACCACCTCGCGCCAGACGGTCCCGCTTTGAATGGCGTGAACGACGCGCTTATTTTTTGGCGTCAGGCCAGCCTGGCGGTGGTCCTCCAACTCCGCCCGAAGATCGTCCAACCGGGCGAGATCGGCCTCGTTCAACGCGCCGGAATCGCGCGCGATAGAGAGCAAACGCCATCCGAGATCGATGACGTAGGTCTTTGGATGCTCGCCGACCCAATAATTGTCGATCACTTTTTCGACGAGGTCCGGATCGAGCAGAGCCCGGAGCGACGTCAACGACTCGATCGGACTCCCTAACGATATGGCTCGGCGCGCAAATGCCTGGATTTCCGCAAGGCGGGTGTCGACCGTAGAGGTTTTGGACAGGCGGCGACGCGATCTGTCCGGCTTCCGGCGGATCGTTTGTAGGGAGTGAAGGTATTGGCCGATCTCAGCGCGCAGCGACTCCGGAAAGGCGCTCCAGGGCACCCCCGGTTCGCCTGCAAGCGGCGCCGAAGTCAATTTGCGCCTTGGCCATGTCGGATGATCGTCGACGCAGACGTTCCAGGCGCGAACAATGCTTCGCTGGATCCGAGGCGAACCATCCTGGGCCAGAACCTCACATCTGTAGCGCATGTATCTTTCGAGAAAGGCCTCGTCGACGCCGATCGGCGAGACGCCGCTCCCTGAAGCAAAGCGCATGAGGCCGGTGAGATAATAGCGATCCATCTCGTGTCCGACGAGCTGCCGCAGGTTGGCCCATTCCAGCGCGAGCGGCGTTCCCCGCGCGGGAATGGTTTTGTCCCCGGACAGGTAGCGCAAGGCGGCTTTCAGATTCGAGATGTGGTTTTTCAGGGTCTTTTCGGACATGCCGACGCGGGCGTGATGCAGCTGCTTGACGCGGTGCGCCAGCGCCTGCCAGCGGGCGGGCAGACTTTCGGGCGGCAAGCCGAGCGCCGTCGCGACAGCCCGCATCGAGCAGGACCAGTGACTGATTTTCGATTTCTCGAGATCCGACGCCTGGGTCAGGCGGATTGCGTCGGCGAGATTGGGCTCGGCAAGGGATGATTGGGCGGACATAAGTCGTGGCCTCGTTGGCTTGAAGTTGATTGAGGTGGATTGGGATATATCTGCATGAATATTAGGACAACGTCAATGTATTATCATCGCCCGATACTGTGTGTAAGCGTCCTAATTAAGCAATACATAAGTATACTGTGATGCATCAACGTTGATTATAATGGATCATTATTATGATAGCCGCGTCCGCCGCCGGTCGACGCCTCCGACGTCGACCGCCGCGTCTGGTGCTCAATGTAGCGCGCGAGTTCTCGCGGATGATAACGGACCGCCCGACCAATGTGGACGAATGCGGGGCCTTCGCCGGTGACGCGCCATTTGGCCAGCGTGTTCGGTTTCACCTGAATCATCGCTGCGGTCTGTTCGGGGCTCAGCAGGGCTTCGATCTGTGGCGTAAATCCACCCGCGACCTGCTGCTCTAGCGTCCGAATGAGCTTGATCTTGTTGGTCATGGCTTAAACCGCCTCCGTATCGGAGGTGGAGCGTTGTGGTCTGCCAATCTTTGCCAACGCCCACTCATCGAGCGCGGCGGGCTTGTAAAGCGCCGCCCGGCCGGCTTTATGAAAAGCGGGGCCGTCGCTGCTAATGCAGGCGAGTTTCGCCAGCGTCGATCGGGCGCCAAAACCGTATTTTGCGTGCAGATATTCGCCGAGAGACTTGAGGCGAAGATATTTTACGGGATGCATAGTTTGCTCCTCCTGCTAGCCGGAATGGCTAGAACAGCAGGCGGAGCGTTACTCCCCGGTTGCGAAATAGCGCATTAATCAGCGGCCTTGATGGTGCCGGGAGCTGGCCATCCGTCTTTACCGGGTGGCAATCCGAGGTAAGCGAAAACTTTGGGCCGGATAATGCTGGCGAATTTTTCGCCGGTCTTGAATTTCTGGGATTTGAAAATTTCGAGAAGCGCCTCTTTTAGCTTTTGTTGCCGATCGCTGGTCTGTGCTTCGGCTGCCTCCCCTCCATTTTTGCTTTGTCGGCGACGAGCCTGGGCAGCGTGCAAGTTCCAGATCGCAGTCGATGGGGTGGTGTAGTTTCCAAGGACAAACGCAGAGACAAGCGTAAACGCAGTGAAGAGCCTATCTGTAATCATCAAAAGAAACGTTTCCCTCGGAGTTAATCCGAAGGCGACGTTCACCGCGCGGATGAATAGCCGCTTTGCGCCCATGTCAGCCGCCGCGGGGTCAATCCGCACATCTCGATAGCGGCCATTCCGCTGACGATATTGTGCGGAGTGGCATGTTCGCGTGGGCGCCCCTACTTCAGTGCGTTCGCGAACAGGTCAAACGCCGACGCCCAAGCTCGCGCTTCAGCTTCCGGACTGTAGCGGATCACCTCCGGCATGCTGCGCTTTGCAGCCTCTGGATTGCTGAAGGCGTGGACAGTATAGCCGTAGAGATTCATCTGCCAGTCTGCGCCCGCGTCGCGCATTTCGGACTCGAATGCAGCCCGATGATACGCCGGGATAAACGGGTCGTCGGCTCCGATGCACACCAGGACGCGGGCCTTGATCGCGCCGGGACCGACGGCGGGCGCTTTAGTGGCGAGATTGGTGTGGAAGCCGACCGCCGCTATGCGCGTTGAATCAACCTCGGACCGTGCGGCGAGCGCCAGCAGAGCCCCCGCGCGCGGGCGCGGGGGTGCGCGGGTGGGGTCGTCAACAGGGGCTGTAGCTGCGTCATCGCCTTCTGCAAGTCGTCCACGACCCGGCGCTCGCCATGCAGGTCACAGGCGAGGGCCACGTAGCCGACAGCGGCAAGCCGCTTCGCCCGCGCGATCATTTGTTCGTCGAGGCCAAAGGCCTCGGGGAACACCAGCACGCCGGCGCGGGGGGCAGAGGCTGGCTCAAATAAAAGTTGGCTGCGCATCGCGAGGCCATCGGCTTGGTAGGTTAGCGTTTCCTGAAGCATCGGATGTTCTCCGCTGAAGGCAAGACGTGTCGCGCGCTCGCGCGCAGTCCTTCACCGCATGGCGGCGACAACGTCGGCGGTCGCCAAAACTGCATGTGCGAGGAATCGGTAGTTGATCAATGCCGCCTGATAGCCGTCGCCCCACTCGGGATGGCGCGGGCCTGCGACCGCATCCTTGACCACGGCGACCTCGAAGCCCTGCTCGAGGAACTCGCGCAGATGGGACTCGACGCACATATTCGCCAGCATTCCGCCCAAAATGATCTTCGATATTGCCCGCTTGCGCAGTTGCAGGACCAGGTCGTTCGTCTGCGGGCCGAATACCTTGTGCGGGCTGACGACGATCGTCTTGCCGTCCTCGATGTATGGCTTGAAGCGACCCAGCCAATCAGCGCCGGAATTCTCCAACCCAGCGAGGTTCAGCGGGCCGCTGCGGGCGAATGTATGAGTCCTGAATTCATCCGACTCGAGCGGTCCATTGATTTTCCACGCGCCATCCGTGGGATAGAAATAATGCGGGGATATGAAAACCAGGTATCCCTTGTCTCGGGCGGCGACGAAGATCCTTTCCATATTCTCGACGGTATTATTCTCGGTGACGCTCTGGCCAACCGCCCCCCAACTCGCCCCTTTTTCGCTCAACACATCGTTCTGTGGGTCAATGAAGACCACGGCGGTGTCCGATTTGTCGATTTCCATGGTTACAACTCCTTGAGGCTTTGTCGCAAAAGAAGTGCAGCGCACCCGCTTGAATCAGACGCTTGGCGGCCTGCTTGGGGCCAGCCTAACGGCCGAGTCGGCGTCAAAATCCCAGATCGCTTAGACTCGGATGATCGGCAGGCCTCGGGCCAGTGCGGTCCCAGTGATATTTGCGGTCGCCTTCTCTGATAGGTCGCTCGTTGATACAGGCGTAGCGGTGCTCCATCAGACCGGCGGCTTTAATGTGGTATGGCGACCCGCGACGTGGCAGACCGAAGACCCTTCTGTCGCGGCGTAGACGTAGACAGCCCCCGGGCATCTCGCAAACCGCTTGCATCATCTCATTACATTCGTAGCAACGTCGAAATCAGGCCGTAGCCCGATTGGATCAACATATTGTTTCTGAACATATCCGTTTCGCCTGAATGACGGAACAGTTGGAGCCGTCACCGCATCGCGTCGGAGACTATGCTTCTTGCCTGGTGATCCTGCGCCTTAAGCAAAAGGAGCTTGTCGTGACCTCCACTCTTGTTGGCAAACATGCCGTCGTTATCGGCGCCGGAATGGGCGGCTTGGCGGCCGCTGGCGCGCTCGCCGGGTATTTTGAACGAGTGACCGTGTTGGAACGTGACGCGCTCCCGTTTGACGCTTCCGCCCGACCAGGCACTCCTCAATCCTATCATCTGCATGGACTCCTCGTCGGTGGACAGCGAGCGCTTGGACAGCTTTTTCCGAACTTCGCTGAGGATCTGGCTGAGGCGGGAGCTCTCCCGCTGCGTTTAAATCTCGATTTTCGCGAAGAATTCCCAGGATTCGAGCCCTTCTTTCCACAGCGCGATCTTGGCGGGGTATTTTACGCCGCGTCGAGACCACTGATTGAGTCCATCACCCGAAGGCGGGTGCAGAAATTAGCCAATGTCACCATTCGAGATCGTTGCCGCGCTCTTGAAATTGTGGCTGGCAACGACGGCTCGGCAATCGGCGTTCGCTTCGAAAAAATAGATGGCCTTGGCGGGATGCTCCCGACCGAGTTTGTCATTGACGCATCCGGTCGCGGTTCGCTTACTCTTTCTTTCCTGGAAGCCATCGGGCGGCCGCGTCCCGAACAAACAACTATCGGAGTCGACCTTACCTATACCACGACGACCTTTGCGATTCCGGAGGGCTCAAGGGACTGGAAGGCTGTAGTTACGATACCTGATATGCTCGCGAGCACCAAAGCGGGCTATCTGGTGCCGATTGAAGGCGACCGCTGGCTAGCGCTCATCAGCGAGCGAGATAGCGCTATGCCCTCGGCGGAACCCGATGAATTCATGGATCGAGTGAAGCAACTCCAGACTTCCACCATTTATGATGCGATCAAAAACGCTCAACGGCTAGACGACATCCATCGTTTCCGCTTTCCCGAAAGCTCGTGGCAGCATTACGAACGGTTGGGGGAGTTGCCGCGAGGACTGCTTCCCATCGGCGATGCGATTTGCCGCTTTAACCCAGTCTATGGGCAGGGCATGACGGTCGCCGCGCTCGAAGCCTGTATGATCAGAGATTTGCTGCGGAAGCGGATTGGAGAGAAGCACCCGCTGGACAAATTGGGACAGGCCTTCCTTGCGGAAGTTCAGCCATTGATTGCAGATGTCTGGTCTCATTCGGCCGTACCGGATTTCGCCCGCCCCCAAACTCGTGGAGAACGACCGGCTGATTTGGAGAACTCGCTCCGATTTGGAGCAGGGCTTTTGCGTCTCGCGGCCCGTAACCCTGAAGTGCACAAGTTGATGATGGAGGTTCGCCATCTCATTGAGTCCCCGAGCGCCCTCCGCGATCCCGAACTGGTGCGCCGCGTACAAGCGGAAATGGCCGAAGCCTAGTCGCATACCCCTTCATTGAAGTCGACGATTAGTGAAGGCCCAACGATCGTGTTTCGATAGCAAGAACTGCCCTCGCCGCTATTTAAACCCGGCGAGTGGGGTTTCGTCGCGAATTGCCTGTGCGAAGCGTCTTAAAGGTCTTCGTCATCCGCTTTGTCGCGCCGTGATTGTAAGGATTGAGCGACAAACGTTTGCTTCATGAGAAAAGTCGGCCGTCACGGCCTTACCAACGCAGGAGCCTCGGAATGACCTTGCCGAGCAGAAGTCGATCCTCCGCCGCGAACCGGAAAGTGGTCGGACAATTTACGGATGCCCGGCTCGCGCCCATTGTCGCCATTTCTCGTGTTCGCCGCCGCTCCCGAAAACGGACGTTCGGCACGAGTTGAGCCTTAGTGACAGCTGCAGCCCTTTCCGCGCACGCCGTTCGAGCCCCCCGGACTTTGCATGTTGGGCTTGCCGGACCCGCTTTCGGAGGTCCGGAGACGGAGCGGAATATACCATGCGCTTCGACGCGTAAGAGATAGTCACGGCCGAGATCGGTAAATATGAAAAATCCGGCCGTCAGCGGCGAGCCTACGATGCAGGTGCAACCGTTTTTCAGACAAATTGTAGCGGATCTGTAACCTCATGATCTCATGCTGCTTTATCGGCTTCGCGCAATTCAATGTAACTGAGCCCGTAAGGAAGATCAGCGCTATGAGTACATCAGACTTCACAGCCGGCGGGGCAGCATCCGGTGCGCCGTCGATGACGGTTGTAACGAATCATGAACTTCTCGGCGATACGCATGCTGCGTTCCGTCGAATAAGGTTGGTGACGCCGGTCGCAATGCACGAGAGCGGAGTGTTCATCATTACGCGGGCTAAAGACGTCGAAGCGCTCGCCAAAGATGACAGGCTGCGTGCGACGACGACAGAGTTCCCGCAGATGATGGATTTCCCCGATGGGGTTCTATTCAACCTTTTCCGGTACGGTATGCTGACCTCCAATGACCAGGATCATCGTCGCAGGCGCGCGCCCTTCTCAAGGACCTTTGCAGCGAAACTGATTGCAGATCTGCGTCCAACGATGAGAAGCGTGGCCCATTCCGTGATCGACGGATGGACACGTGGTTCGCAGATCAATTTCGTCGATGATTATGCGTCACTCATCCCGGCGCGGATCATCAGCGGAATGCTCGGTCTTTCTACCAAAGACATTCCATACTTTACAGAACTGGTCTATTCAGTCTCTCGATTATTTTTCATGTCGAACACCAAGCAGGAGATCTTGGAGATCGAGGCCGCAGCCGCTCGGCTTTGCGAATACGTGGAAACAGTCCTGGCGGATCGCCGACGGCACCCGCAGGATGACTTTCTCTCAACCTTTTTATCGACCGCCGACGAGGGCAACGAATTATCGTCGATAGAGATCACCATGCAGATCTTCTCAATGATCGTCGGCGGAACGGATACGACGCGTGTCGCATTTGCGGTGCTCATCGGACTTCTGCTCGACCATCCCGACCAGTGGGATCAAATATGCGAGGATCCCAGTCTCGCGCCGAAAGCTGTCCAGGAGTCACTTCGCTACGAACCCAGCGTGGCGGCGTTCGCCCGCCTCACGTCGGAGGATGTTGATTTAGAAGGCCACATTATCCCGGCAGGACGCCTAGTACTCCTATCGACAATGTCGGCGATGCGGGACGCTGCCGCCTATCAGGAGCCCGACGTCTTCAATATTCATCGCACGGACCTGCCCCGCTTGCACCCGATCTTTGGTGCCGGAGGACATCGATGCATTGGCGAAGCGCTCGCGCGCGCGGAGTTAGAAGAGGGACTTCTTGCTCTGACGGAACGACATCCGCACATGCGATTGGTGGGAGAACGCGCGAACCTTGTCGGATTCGACGGTATTCGCCGTTGTGGCCGATTGGTCGTCGAAGTTTAGCAAGGCGATATACGCGGATTAATGATCCGGCGTGTCTTTCGATCAGGGACGGAAATCGAGGGCCGGTAAAGTGTCCGTTTCTAATTCAATCTCGCAAAAAGCGGCCTCATAGCTTTCGGTCATAACCGAATCATATTGGATTTTTAGCAACGTACGAAAATGACGTATCGCGGTCCAAATTCAATCTCGCAAGGCGCGATCGTGGCTCTCGATTCTTTTGGCGCGAAAGTTAGCTTCGAGGTCGAACACGGTCTGGTCGGTTATGTCCGCGATCTCATCCCATGGCTCGCCGAACCTCTGCTGGGGGACACGCTTTATTCATTAACAGGGGAGTTTTCCGTCCACTATTTGTCCTCCATTCGAACAATCTCTTCGCTTCCTTTTGCGGTGCCCATAATCCGTCGCCCAATCAGGTTCACCGCGTCCTGAAGCGGATCCCCCGACAGGTGCGTGTAGCGCTCTGTTGTGCGCGCGCTCGCGTGGCCCAAAAGCTTCCCGATGAGGAAAAGACTTGCGCCGTCTGCGATTGCAAAGCTAGCGAACGAATGTCGGAGGTCATGAATGCGGAGCCCCGGTAACACCGCCTTGGCCGAAGCTTTAGCGAAGGCGCGTCGAAGCCCGATCGCGTGCCCTTCGCCGCGGGCGGCCGGAAAGACGAATTGGTGGCGTACTGCCAGATTGCCATCTTCGGCTGCTACCTTGGCCGCCAGCTCGAGTTCCTCATGGCGCTTCTCGATTATTTGAAGCGCTGGTGGCGAAAGAGGAATGCGGCGATCGCCTGTTTTTCCACCGGCTTTAGTACGTTCGGGCGGCAGGATGAGCAACTTGCGGTCCGCATCGACCTCAGACCATCTAAGTCCGAGAATTTCTGTCTTGCGAGCGCCAGTCAGGAGCAGGAGCCGCAATGCGTCAGCGAACACGTCCGACATCTCGCCGAACGACTGAAGCTCAGCGATGGGGTCGAGTAATCTTTCCGCCTCTTCCTCAGAGAGAAAGCGCTCACGCACCGGCGCGCGCGGAAGCTTGACGGCAACAAAAGAGTTCGATTCGCACATCCCATGCTCGACGCCCCAAGCGAACATAGCCGCGGCCACGTTCCGTGTTCGTCGCGCAACTTCCTCGCCGCCGGTGATGCGAGCGCGCCCACGCGGACCAGTCCGCTCATCTTTTGCGGTCTTCCCTTTTGCGATGTCTCGGACGGCGAGCGCGGCGTCAGTCTTGCTCACGGCGTTTGCCATTTTGCGCCCAAGAAGGGGACGAATATGACGATTCAAATTCGAGGCATCGATCTCCCAGGTGCTTGCACGCTTGGCCGGTTTCGTGGCGGGCCCATCAGCCAGGTAACGGTCGATTAAATCATTGACCGTGAATGCTGCCTTGGCTGCTTTCTTTTTGGCGCCGGGATCTTGACCGTTCCGAGCTAGACGAAGCGTTTCTGCCGCCTCCTTTCGCGCCTCATCAGGAGTCCAAGGCGACCCATGTTCTCCTATCGTATGAAAGCATTGTAGACGGCCAACCCGGCACTTGACGGCATATACTTTTCGCCCCGTCGGATAGACGCGAAGCAAAAAACCCTTGAGATCTCTATCCCATATTCGAGCCTCGCCATCGGCGGGCACCGCAATCGCATCAACAGCCCGCTTCGTTATCCTTGTCTTGACAGCATCCACTGCATTCTCCCGGTATCGACTCAATTATCCGATACCGCATCGATACCACGAGAAAAGAAATCTGATAATACATGGTGACTCGCTGAACTGATTTCATACGGAAAATATAGTAATAACAGATGATTAGGAACGACGAGGAAACAAGAGGAAGCAGCGGGAAATCAATCACCCTTACAATGGCATTGAAGAGGTCGTCGGTTCGATTCCGTCTGGCTCCACCACCACGCATCAATGAATTCAATAACTTAACGAAAATCTAGCTCAGGGTTTCGGCTCCATCTATGCGAGCCGGCCGCCCTGGACTTCCCAAGCATCAGTCGACTGACTCCGCACGCGCTTGGAGGTTTACGAGATGAAGAATGCAAAGCAACTTCTCGAAGCATACATAGGCGGCGCGGCGACCGAATCTGCGGCGCTGTTTGCGGAAAATGGCACCTTGGAGCTCCCCTATCTGGCCGATCTTGGCGTTGAGCCGCGTTACCAGGGACCCGAGGTCATCGGCGCTTTTCTGACTTTCCTACATGAAACCATGTATCCAGGGTTCAAGTTTGTTGACGTCAAGATCTATATCGACACTCCGGACCAGGCTTTCGGCGAATACATGATTCACCAGAAATCCGGCATTTCCGGCAAGGACGTTCATCAGCGCTTCTTCGGCCATTGCGTTGCAGAAAACGGCAAAATTGTATTGCTTCGGGAAGCCCTCAATGTCCTCGCCGCCGCCGACGCCATGTTCCCTGGAGGCGCCGCCGATATTCTCAAGCAAAGACCCGCGCCCTGACTTCCGCAGCGGCGCCCCGATCGCGAAAGCGATTCAATATAGGGCGCTCGCCGGCCCCGGACCGTCGAGCCCTTCTGCTTTAGCTATGAAGCTTAAGCGCCCGACGAAATAGGGGCTATTGCCCGGCAAGCGTTACCGATTCGGCGCCGCCAAAATCTTTCAGCTCACCGCCATGCGCCTTCGCCCAACCTTCCGCATCGCCCTTTAGCAGAAAAGCGTCGATTTCGCCTTTGGGGTTGACAACGAACCAGGCTTGCTCAGCTAACAGCTTGACGCCGCTGCCGCGGTCCTGTGCGTAAACGGCGACCGCAGACCGACCCTCTTTTTCAAGGCTGGCGAGCGCCTTCAACGCGCCTTCGATAGAGGCGTAATGGCGCACCAGCGGCTCGCCCTTCAACCATATCGCCGCGGCGCGCTTCGGATCCGTGATGGGCTTGCCGGTGTTCGCATTGTTCGCCTTCAGCGGCTCCGCCGCGTAATTGGCGAGCTGCGCGTCATAGTCGAGCCCAGACGCTTTAAAGGCTTCGCGAATATAGCGGTCGGTCACGAACGTTTCGATGTCGAGATCGGTATCGGCGCGCTTCAGGAGCTTCAGCGTTTCGATCGACGTCGCAACAGCTTTGCGATATTCCGGCTTCCAGGTGAGATCGCGCGTTTGCAGGCCAAGCGGCCCGTGGAAGAGATAATTTACGGGAGCGTCGACGCCGCTCACTTTGGCGATCAGCTCGCTGTATTTTTCCGGTTGCGCGGCTATCAACTGATTGGCTTCGATTGCCGCGCGCAGAACGGCGACGACGATTTCAGGATATTTCTCGGCATAGTCGGCATCGACCAGAAGACCGTGGAAGGTCGGCGCATTCGCTTGTGAACCATCGAAAATCTTGCGCGCGAAACCGCGGAAAGGAAACAGTTCGGCGAAGGGAACGAAATCGGCATGCGCGTCGATCTTATTGCTTTGCAGAGCGGAGCCGGCGACTTCCGGGGCCTGGGTTGCGATCTTGACATCCTTGTCGACGTCCCACCCCTGCGCTTCGATCGCGCGCAACAACATGCCGTGTGCGGTCGATGCGAAGGGTACGGAGATCGTCTTGCCTTTCAAATCGGCCAGCGACTGCGCGGTCGAATCTTTTGGAACCACAATGCCATTGCCGCTGCCTTTGAGACTGCCGGAGAGAACGCTGATGAAAAGGCTGCGCCGGCCAGCCTTTTTAAAGGCGACGCCATTGAGCGAGCCCGGGAAATCGGCCATCGCGCCAAAATCCAACTTGCCGGCGACCATTTCATTGGTCAGAGGCGCGCCGCTGGTGAAATTTTTCCATTCGATGTCATAGGTCGCGTCCTTATATTTTCCCTCATGAGGCAGATATTTCGGCAATAGATTCTCTTCGCGAATGACGAGGCCGCCAGCGGCGCAGTTGATCGTCGAATCCTGCGTGCCTATGGCGACGCGGATGGTCTCCGCTTGCGCCGCGCTGCAAAGACCGATGGCGGCCGATAGGGAAATCAACAGATGGAATAAACGCATGGAGGCACCTCGGAAAGAAGGGCGGAAACAGTATCGGCGCAATCGCCGCCTCACAGTGGTTTGTTGATGGAATGCCAAGGCGTCGCCCATGCGCCGAGGGCGCGGACAATGGCGCTGCTCGCCATGCCGAGGCCGCCGATAATCAGCATGCCGACGATGATGTCTGGATAATTTTGCAGCGTGTAGGCTTCCCAGGTGAAATAGCCGATGCCGAACTGGCCGGAGATCATCTCGGCTGTCACGAGACAGAACCAGGCGGTCCCCATGCCGATTGCGAGACCGGTGATGATGGAGGGGAGAGCGCCCGGCAGAACGACCTCGCGGAGAATAGCGCTCGCCCCGGCGCCGAGGCTGCGCGCAGAGGCGATCAGTCTTTGATCGACCGCTTCGACGCCATGAATGGTATTGAGAAGAATGGGAAAAAACGCGCCCGTGAACGTAATGAAGATCATCGAAAGTTCGGACGATGGAAACATAAGGACGGAGAGAGGAATCCAGGCAACCGCAGGAATTGGGCGGATCAGTTCGAGGGGCGCGAGGAAAATATCTTCGGCCCATTTCGAACGGGCGACTGCAAGGCCAAGCCCAATTCCCGCGACCGCCGCCGCGAGAAAGCCGGACAAGACCCGAAAGAGGCTGCTGGCAAGGTGCGCTAGCAGCTTGGGGGAGTGCAGAAGCGCCAATGCCGCGGCAAAAACGTCGGTCGGCGATGGCATGGTCGCGAATGTGACAAAGCCGAGATTCAAACGGTGAACGGCGGCGAATTGCCAGAGGATGATCGCCAAGGCGATCGAAGCAAACCGCAGCCGCCAACGCCGCGTCGCATCCGCGCGCGAACGCGGCGCGTCCTGCCGCCGGGGAGCATCGCGCCCTTCCGCCGCCGCCGCATCCGTCGATAGATTGACCACTTTGGCCTCAATGAGCAAGTTTCGAAGAGGAAGCGGCTTTCGCGCCGCCGTTGGAAAGAGTAGCCGGTCGGCCAAACCGATTTGCGCCAATTAATTGCGGCGATTTCGGCAAATCGCGCCGGGTCCAGCTCTGCTAAGGCGTGTGCCGGCGGTTCTCGCTCGCATCGCCGTCTCCGCAGCCGGCGAACCGCCGCAGTCTTTGCTCATCTCGCACGATAAATTGCGCCGGACGGACATCGATCATGCCCTGCGCGCAGAGGCGCTCCAGCGTCGTCGTCACCCATTGCCGGGTGGCGCCGACCATTTTTGCCAGATCTTCATGGGTCAGCGTGCGCGAAACGACAACGCCTTCCTTGCATCGCCGGCCATCGCGATCAGCCATCAGCACGAGCAATTGCGCGAGGCGTTCGGAAGCCGACCGCGTGCCGAGCATATGGATCATCGCCGAATAACATTTGCCTTTGTGCTCCAGCGCCTCGACAAGGGCGATTGCTAGATTTGGAATCTCGCGCATCAGGCGGCGCAATTCGGTGCCCCGAACATGGAGAACCTGAGTCGGCCGCATCGCCCTGCCGGACCACATATGCGGGCCGCCTCCGAAAATTTCGGGACCGCCGACGAAATTGCCGGGGGCCCAATAGGCCAGCGTGATCTCGCGCCCGGACGGCGACGCGTAATAGCTGCGGACTTCCCCGGCGAGGATGACGAACATGCCTTCATGCCGCTCGCCCTGCTGAAACACGTCCTCGCCCGCTCGAAACTGCAGCAAAGTGGAAACGGCGCGGAGACGACCGCTTTCCTCAAGCGTTAAACTGGCGAAAAGATTGGGCGCGCCGGCGTCGCGGTGGTCGCTCTCGCAAAGATAAAGCGACGGCCCACGCTCTTGGGCAGGTTCCGAACGGGTCATTGCTCTGCTCCCTGCGCATCGAAGGCGCGCTGGCTCTGTCGCCGGATGAGCCGCAGGCATTCCTGCTTGGCCTGCGCGAATGCCGGCAAGGCGAATACATCGTCAGGACGCGGGCGCGGCAGGTCAACGGCGAGATCGCGCAGAATGCGCGCCGGCGCGGCGCTGATCACCAGCACGCGATCGGCGAGAAACAAGGCTTCATCGACGTCGTGGGTAACGAAAATCACCGCCCCGCCCAGCTTTGCCCATAGCCGCAAAAGGCTTGCCTGCATCAAAGTGCGGGTCTGCGCGTCGAGCGCCCCAAAAGGCTCGTCCATCAACAGCACGCTTGGATGATTGACCAGCGCACGCGCTATGCCGACGCGCTGTTGCATGCCGCCGGACAATGTCGCGGGATATTTATCGGCAAAGGCGCCGAGGCCGACGAGCTCGATATGTTCACGGGCCCGTCGCCGCGCCGCCTCGCGCGTTTCCCCCTGCATGCGCGGCCCGAAAGCGACATTTTCAAGTACGGTCTTCCAGGGAAACAGGGAATATTGCTGAAACACCATGCCCCGGTCGGCGCCAGGGCCGCGCACGACGCGATCATCGACGATGATCTGGCCGGCGCTCGGCGTGACGAATCCCGCGATGGCGTTAAGAACAGTGGATTTGCCGCATCCGGAGGGACCGAGCAGACAGACGAATTCCCCCGGCGCAATGTCGAGATTGAAGCCGTCGACCGCCATTCTGTCGCCGAACGAGATTGAAAGGTCTTGGATCTGAACGCGACCTCGAGCCGGCGTCGCCGAAAGGTCCCCTGCGAGCGCAGTCATGCTTCCCTCTGGAGCGGTCTCAAGCCGCGAGCTTGAGTGGTTATTTATCTAGATCTAATCCAGTTATATTCTATAAATTTTATAAATTAAAGATGCATGGCAATTTGTTGCCTGACAAGCCGCGAGTCTGGGCGTCAGGGTGAGGCTGGACATTTGGAGGGCCCGATGGGCGAACTTGACGGCGAGGCCAACGAATTTGAGGCCGACGTGCTGGTGATCGGCGGCGGCACAGCCGGCCCGATGGCCGCCTATAAGGCCAAAGCTGCAAATCCGGCGCTGAAAGTCGTTCTGCTGGAAAAAGCCAACGTCAAACGCTCTGGCGCCATCGCCATCGGCATGGACGGCTTGAACAATGCCGTGGTGCCAGGCTTCGCGACGCCGGAGCAATATGTTCGCGAGATCACCATAGCCAATGACGGCATCGTCTATCAGAAGGCCGTTCTCGCCTATGCGGAGCGCTCTTTCGACATGATCCGCGAGCTCGACGAGTGGGGCGTCAAATTTCAGAAGGACGAGAACGGCGACTACGACGTCAAGAAAGTGCATCATCTCGGCGCCTATGTTCTGCCGATGCCCGATGGCGCCAATGTGAAGAAGATCCTTTACCGGCGGCTGCGGCAGGCGCGAGTGCTGATCTCCAACCGCTTCATGGCGACGCGGCTTCTGAAAGGCGAGGACGGAAGCATCGCCGGCGCAATAGCGGTGAACAGCCGCACAGCGGAAATTCTCGTCATTCGCGCCAAATCCGTCATTCTCGCGGCGGGCGCGGCCGGGCGTCTTGGTCTGCCGGCCTCAGGTTATCTCTGGGGCACGTATGAGAACCCGACCAATTCCGGCGACGGCTACGCCATGGCTTACCACGCCGGCGCAGAGCTCACGAATCTCGAATGCTTTCAGATCAATCCGCTCATCAAGGATTACAACGGCCCGGCCTGCGCTTATGTCGGCGGCCCGTTCGGCGCCTATACGGCCAATAGCGCGGGGGCCCGCTTCATCGACTGCGATTATTGGTCCGGGCAGATGATGCTCGAATTCTACAAAGAGCTGCAGGGCGGCAAAGGGCCGGTCTTTCTGAAATTCAATCATCTCGCGCCCGAAACCGTCGCCGAGATCGAGAGCATTCTACACAAGGTCGAGCGTCCCTCGCGCGGGATCTTTCATCAAGGCCGTGGCACGGACTATCGCAGCGACATGGTGGAAATGCATATTTCCGAGATTGGCCTCTGCTCCGGCCATAGCGCATCGGGCGTATTTGTCGACGAGCATGCGCGCACCACCGTTCCCGGTCTTTACGCGGCAGGCGATATGGCGAGCGTGCCGCATAATTACATGCTCGGCGCTTTCGTGAACGGCGCCATAGCCGGCGAGGATGCGTCGGCCTATGCCGCCGAGCGGCCCCTTCCCAACTATGACTATGGGCAGCTTGACGCCGAGCGGCAGCGCGTGCTGGCTCCGCTGAAGATCGAGGATGGACTGCCGGCAAATCAAGTCGAGTATAAGCTCAGGCGTTTCGTCAATGACTATCTGCAGCCGCCGAAAGTCACGCGCAAATATGAGATCGCTCAAGCGCGCTTTGCTGAAATTCGCGCCGATCTGCCTCGCCTAATGGCGCGTGATCCGCACGAACTGCTGCGAGCGTTGGAGGTTCACTCGATCCTCGATTGCGCCGACATGGCGGCGGCGGCCTCGCTCTATCGCACCGAAAGCCGCTGGGGCCTCTATCATTGGCGGCTCGACTATCCTGATCAGAACGACGCCGACTGGTTTTGCCATGTGCAGCTGTACAAGAACGCCGACGGCGAGATGGCTTGTCGCAAGCGGCCGGTCGACCCCTACGTCGTGCCGATCAACGCCCAGGAAAAGGACGCCTATCACCGCCTGCGCATCC
The DNA here is from genome assembly GCA_037200525.1 of Methylocella sp. NCBI lineage: Bacteria > Pseudomonadati > Pseudomonadota > Alphaproteobacteria > Hyphomicrobiales > Beijerinckiaceae > Methylocella > Methylocella sp. Next base: position 3,620,361 of record JBBCGG010000001.1, read on the forward strand.
CGGCCGACGGTCATCCGCAAGAGTTAGAGGTTCAGCCATGCCCATAGGCGAAAACGCGTCGAAGATGCCCGTCGAGATTGACGCCAACAAATGCATCGCGGATAAGGGATGCACGGTCTGCATTGACGTTTGCCCGCTCGACGTCTTGCAAATCAACCCGGCCAACGGCAAAGCCCATATGCGCTATGACGAATGCTGGTATTGCATGCCCTGCGCGCTGGATTGCCCGACCAAAGCCGTGACGGTTAATATCCCTTATTTACTACGATGAGATGATGGCGGATCAACCTTTCTTTGAGGATGTCGACGCGGATTTTGACGATCTCGCGCAACGCCTTTCGAGCGCGGACGCCGGGCTGCGCCGCGTTGCGGCGATGGAGCTTGCCGAGACGGCGGCCCCCGAGGCCGAGCCTCTGCTCATTACGGCTCTGTCTGATAGCGAGGCCAGCGTTCGACGCGAGGCCGCGCTTGGGCTGGAACAATTCGACGGGCTGGCCGCTGCCGCTGCGCTCGCCAAGGCGTTGCTCGATGCAGACGCGGGGGTGGCGCAGGCGGCGGCGCAAAGTCTCGCCGAATTAAAATCGCCGCAAGCGGCGCCGCCGCTGCTTGCGCTCGTCGGCCATCCGAGCGCCGAGGTGCGCATTGCGGTCTGGCGCGGCCTGCGCGATCTGCGCGCCGAACCGGCTCTCGTCCCTGCCCTTGCGGCGCTGCGCGACTTTGATGCGCGCGTGCGGCGCGAGGCCGTCAGCGTGCTCGGCTATCTCAAGAATGAAGCGGCGCTCCCGGCTCTGATCGAGGCGAGCCGCGATGAAGATCCTGAGGTGCGGCGGGCGGCGGTTTCCGCGCTGGCCTTTGCGCCGCAGGAAGCAACTACGCCAACTGTGCTGGCGCGGCTGTCGGATGACAATTGGCAGGTGCGCGAGAGCGCCGCCGTGGTTGCCGGCAGGGTCAGGGCGGCAGGCGCCGTTCGCGGCCTCATCGACCGTCTTTCCGATGAGTTCTGGCAGGTTCAGGGCAAAGCCGCTGCTGCGCTTGGCAAACTCAGATCGATCGAGTCAATTCCGGCTCTCGGAACGCTTCTCTCGTCGCCGATCAGCAATCTGCGCAAAGACGCGGTTGGAGCGCTCGGCGAAATCGGCCATCGCGATGCGCTTCCTTTTCTTGACAAGGCGCTGGAGGATGAAGATCCAGACGTCCGTAAGATCGCTCGCTGGGCGATTGGCCTCGTCCATGCCGCATCAGATGCTGACCGCCGCGAGCGCCCGCGTTTTGATAGTTAGGGCGAATGATTAGCGCTGCATCTTCGCGGCAATGTGAGCCGCCGAGCCGCTCGCAACAAAAGCCGCAACGATCACGCTTTCCAAGATGCTTCTAGCCATCATGTGCTCCTTCGCCTTCGTCGCTTTGTGAATGTCGGGGCAGACGCGTTGCGGCTTTAGAAAGACGCGGTGCGGGCTTCACATTCATTTGCAGCGACTCCAGGCGCCTATAAGGTCTTGGGTTCGCCAGAGCCGTGAAGCGAGCGGTAGTCGGCCAAATGTTTGGCTACTATTGCAGATCGGTCCAACGCGGCGGCGTAAGCTTCTTCGCGCTCAGTCAAGACGGCGGCGGGAGCGCGTTCGCTCTCGGCCTCGCGAAGATTGAGCGCAGCGGCTTCCACATCGTCCCAGGCATCTGCCGCCGCGGCCATCAAATCAGCCCTCCGACGCGCCGATCGCTCCTTCGCGAAATATCCGTACACGATCACGCCAAGAAACGCCGCAGGAAGCGAAACGAATATCGGAATGTCGAACCATATATCTGCAGCGGCGAGAGCGACGATCCACAACGCTATTCGCGCCGCCTCGCTCCTAACTAGTGCACGCGCATCCATCGGTCTCTCCTCAATGAAACCATTCGCATCATCTTCGTCCGGCGCGCTACGCCCGGCCTCAGGCGCAGGGGCTTTCTGCTATTTTTGATTGCGATGAACAATCCGATCAAGCTCCTTCGCACTTAGTTGCGACAAAGGCTTGTCATCGGCTGGCGCGCCGGAAGATGTCGACGGTTCGATTCCGTCGAGATCCGCCAAATTTTTTGGTAACATCAAATAGTTAGAGCCGGACCAAGCAGAAGCTTGGCTTAGCTCGCCGTGGGTCCGCGCGGCGATTGATTGCGCGGCATTGTAATCACCTCATTGGGTCATGACGGCATAATCTGACCCAGCTAAAAATCCAGCGCCTCTTCAACATGGCTTGCGCCGCCAAAATTCGAGAGCTCGAGCGACCGATGAAAACGCGCCATTTCACGATTGCGTTCGCCCTTTTGCTCATAGCTTTCCCCGTTGCGGGACTATGCGAGCCGGCGCATCCATGGCGCGGGAAGATCAATGGCTATGACGCCTATATCCCTGATCTGAATAAGCCAATCCGCGCAGCGATGATTAATAACGGCGTTCCTTTTTTGCTGGATGACGATCCAGATTGGCGCGCGGCGGCGATCAAATTCAACTGCATCCAGTTCGACATTTTACTGGACTACCGTCAACCCGACGCCGGCGCTGAGATGATCATCGCGACCCTGAACGCGGCTTCCCGGATTCTTGGGGATCATCCTGAGATCCAATATACCAGCGTCGTCCTATTTGGATTTTCCGTCGGCTCGGCCGCCGTCACGCTAACCGCCTCCAATCCGCGCCTCTCAAATCCCGACCCCGCGAAGCCCCCGCAGCGCGTGGCCGCCGTGATCGGGCTCGATGAACTGGATCAAGCGCCCTATCTTCCTCCGCTGACGACGCCGTATTTATTCCTTTCGAATCCAGGCGATAAATTTTCAGGCTTGCTGACCGATGTCGAGGACGCCTCGCCCGCCATTACGCATGATGCTTTCGCTCGCAACCGAGCCACCGCCGAGGGGGCGCCTTTGACCTTGATCAGCCAGGCCGGACATTGGCACGGGGGGTCGGATTACGGGATGAACAACAGGATCGATTACAAATTCGCCCGCGTCTGGCTTGAGGAGGTGCTCAAGCTGCGTCTGCCGCCGCAACCGCCAACCGAAGCGCCAGCCGTGATGCCCAATTGGCGAAACCATTCCGGCTGGCTCGGAACCTATGACGTTGTGAGCGACGCCGGCGCGCCGCCCTGGGGAAATGGCGAGCGCATGACCAACATCGTGATCGCACCGCGCGCGGACTATCGCGATCCCCGCCCCTATATCTGGCTGCCCAGTCAATACAGCGCTGAGGTCTGGCGGACCTACGCCAGCACTGGAACCATGCCGCCCATCACGCCCGAGCGGCCGATAACTCCCGTCAACGCTTTCGCCCGCACTCCCGGCGGAAAACTGTCCGGATCAAAGGATCAACCGATGCAGGTGGTTGCAGGAGCAAGACATGCGCCCGCGTCCGGTTCGGCGCCATGCCGCGTCGCCAACGACCTGACGCTGATAGTGACTTTCGATCGCGCGGTCGCTTCGGGCAAGGCCGCGATTGGAGCCGGAGCCGCAACCATCGCTGGCCCTCCGACTTTCTGGTCGAATACAATGGCGGTCAAACTGACTGACATCGCCGACGCCGGCAAACTGCGGATCGATCTGACCAATATCAAGTCCGAGAACGACGGCAGAGAGACGGAGGCGACCGTCTCTTGCGACAGGCGCTAATTCTGCGCTGGCGGCAAATAGCCCAACCCGATCATGTTGAGCTGCACGTCTTCATTATCACCCGCAGAAACAAGCATCAACTTATTGACCCCGCCCGTTTTCAAGTAGGGCGTAAGGTTGATCCGACTTCGCAATCCAAACGGATGCAGGAAACTATTATAATTGATCGGACGTCCGTTGATCACCACGGTTCTAAGCCATTGGACGTTTGAGGAAAGCTCGAGATAAATAGTTTGGCCTTTCCACTGCGCCGGAACCTCGAAGTCGCGGGTGAGATAGCGCCCCTTGATGCGCGCCAGCGAAGCCACGTCGACGGGCCCGTCTCCCTCCTTGGCGATGACGCGCCATCTGGACCTCAAATCCATCACAGCCTCCAAAGGCTGCCTGGCTTCGAGCCACACCGCTCCGCTGATACCCGAGAACTGGGGCTGTCCGGTCACCTTGACGGCCAATACGTTTTCGCCCGGATGAAGTTTGCCGCTGATGTCGTAATTCAGGGTCTGACTCCAACCTCTCGTTTTATAGTCGGCGACTGGAACGCCGTTGATGAAGAAGCGGCCGACATCGTAGACGATCGGCGTGTCGAAGCTATAGAGCGAGAGCAGGACCTGCTTGTTGCTCCAATCTGGAGGCAACACAAAGTTCCTCCGATAGAGACCGGCGCCTTGATAATCCGCCAGTGCGGGATCCAATAGGTTCCAGGGCCCAATTTCCATTGTCTTCCAGGAGCTGTCATCGAACTCCGGCTTCGTCCACCCATTCAGCAATCCGAGCTTGTTATCCGGATCGCTCTTAAAACTCCAAGCCTCGAAGTTCATGACGTCAGGATCGCCGCTAGTTGGCGCCGGGTAGGACGCCGCCTCGGCCGCGCGCTCTTCAGGCGTGCGCTTCCAGTAGAAAGTTTTCTCACGCCACCATGTCGGCAAAGCCCCAATGATGGTTCCCTTTCTTGCTCCGAACGCCTTGACGTCATAGGCCCCGAAGTTGACGTTCTTGATGAGGACGCCGCCGTTTTCCGCGGTGAACTCTACCGACGCATTGGTCTCTAAATCGAAAACTTGAGCGGGGGTTCTGTCCGTCTGCATCCAGACATCCGCCGTTCGACTGGCGCTGGCGCTGTTGACGGCGAGCAGCCACTCTTGCAGACCATTCTTCGTCTGCATTTTTCTCGCCCAAATTTCAGGCGCTGTTGCGTTTGCGTTTCTAGTCACTCCGCTGTCCGTCAGAAGCCGCTCGAGAAAAGCCCGCTCCAGCGCCTCCGAGGTGCGCCAGGCTCCCGCCAAATCCCTCCCCTGTCGCCAGAAGGCGCTGCCGAGGACAATGACGCGTCCCTTGCCGATTTGCCGGTATCCGACGGCCACGCCGCCATCGGCCCATCTCGCCAAGGCGACGCAGCCCTTGTCGGCGGATGAGAGATCCGGCCGCACGTTCGCCAGCTCCTGCGAACATTCAAGCGAGACGCCCGATCCCTCAAATTCCTTGCCTTCCCATTCCTTGAAAATTGGAAGATTGCGCCCAAAGATTATCTTGCCGTTCTTCCCCCCGATTGAAGGCCTGAAGCCCGTCAGCGAAGCGGCCGGAAACGAATTCGGATCGAGCGCTGTATGAACACCGGTGTTGTGCAAAGCCACGAAAACGCCGCCCGCCTCGACGTATTTTCGAATGGAGGCCACAATATCCGGCTCCATGTATTCGCTGCCGGAATCGATCAAGACTGGATAGCCGTCGATCAGGCCAGCCTTGAGCTCGCGCTCCCCAGCATAGCCATTGTCGTAATGGGCGCCCTGCAGCTCGCCTTGACCAAGATCCCAATGCGTCGGGGCGGGTACGCCGAGCAGCCTGCTTTCAGCCGAACGAAGCACGATGACCCCCGGCTTGCTGCGAAGATATTTGCCAAATAATTCGAGCAAGCGTCGATGCTTGGTGAACCAACCATTCTGTTTCTCAAGCTGAATGTAATCCTCGATGTCCCAATAAAATGTATGAGACGAATCGGCGTCGAACATCATCCAGCTGAGTTCGCGGTCCAGCGCGTCGCCGCGCGCCGTGGCGGATTCTTCGCCTGCTCCGTAAAATCCGGCTACGAGCCCCAGTCCCGGCCACCACGGGTGGTACCACGCTTCCCGGCCTGTATGCCACCGCCATTCCATAATCAGCCGCCAATGCCGTCGCATAATCGAAAAGCTGATGCGACGCCCCCGAAAGGATCAACGGACGATCGGGATCACGCTGCCGCACCAGCCGCAGCATGTTGCGATGATAGTCGTACATCGCAGACGCCTGCCATTGACGGAAATCTCTGTAGCGCGCGTTCAATCCGCGCCCGAGGTAAGGGACGCGCTTTGGCTCATGAACCGTGAGGAAAACCGGGCCGGCCAGCCTTCCATTGCTGGTTTCGCGGGATTTTTTCAGGCGCACGACCAATTCATTCGGTCCCGTCTTGAGCGCGCCGGTCACTCGCACGGCGAAAGGACCGTCTCTTGAGTCATCGTCCTCAGGCAAAGCGAGGGGAACGCCATTCAAACTGACGCGCGTTGCGTCATCGCCGACTCCGTCGCCTCCAAAGACCAGCCAGACATCCTGCTGGAGGCTTGAGGGTCTCGCTTCCCAGGCGCTGGCGTCGAAGGTCACGGAAAAGAAGCTGGCCTCGCTCGAGGGTAAAAGATCTTGCGTCTGGGACGGCGGCATTTCGACCGGGATCCAGCCGGGAGCGGCGATTGCAGGAGCATTATCTTCATCGGCGCGCGCCGCTCGCCATCGCCAGCCTTCCATAATTCGAAAACTATCGGGGCCGAGTTGACCAAAGAATTGGTTGGCGTCTGGGACCGTGATGTCCTCCCAGCGCGTGAATTTGCCGGGATCGCCGTACCAAGCGCGCCCGATCGACTCTAAAGAGTAATGTTGAACGTCGCGCAGCCAGTTCCGCCAGGAGATATTTCCATCGGCCGATTGGTCCCAGGATTGGGTCGGCCGATCATGGAAACCAAACTCAAGTCCTGGTGCGCCCGCAAACACGTACCACCCGCCTACCGCCGGCGAGCCGCGATAGCGTTCCATGGCGCGCCGGAGAAAGCCCAAATCGAGGTTGAGGCGCGCGTCCATTGGCGTCCCCCAGGATTCATAATGGGCTCCCGACATTCCAACGCCGCCCCAAGCGCCCAGCAATGTCGTGTCGGACGCCTTCATCATATGTTCTGGATAGCCTGAATATTCCCAGAAAGGCGCCTCGCCGCCGCCGCTCGGGCCTGGAACGACCATCCCTCCCTCTTGCTCCGCGCGCCGGACCTCATAATCGATGGGGCTCCATTGAACGACGCCTGGGGCCGGACTGTAAAAATGAGCCGAAGGGTCGAGAAAGGCTGTCCCGCCGCCGAAGATTTTCAGGAACGGCCAGCGCGAATCGAGACCTTGCCCCCCAAGGGAGCTCATAGGATGGACAAATGCCTTGAGCGCTCTGTTATCGTAAAAGTCTAGGAAGATCGGATATGGTTTTGCGGGACGACTGGCGACATCGGCCGCTCCCAACAGCGTCTCGCTCGCCGCCAAAGCGCCTGCTTCCTTTGCGTCGGGGGCGCCCAACGCCACTACGGCGTTCCCAGCCCGCGCGATGACCGCAGCGCCCTGCCCCGCCAGAGAATGGACTGTCAAGGAATTAGGCCCGACAACGACCGAGCTCTGAACATCGTTCAGGCTTTTGTCCCAAAACAGATCCGCGAGGAGTTTGCCAAGCAGGACATCGGCCTTTTCCGCACTCTCGCAGGTGAAGACCCCGCGGTTCGCTGTCAGCTCAGCCGAGACCTTCCCATAGCCGCGCAGCTCGACCGTCTCGGCCGCATGAACCCGAGGCCCAGCGACCAGTTGCATCGCCAACGCCGCGGACGCCGCAATCAAAATTCGAACGCTCGCCATTTTCAAATAGCCCGTTACTAATTTAGCGATCGGCCGCCTGACCCCATTCATGCTCTCTAACGGACGTTAGCACGCATCCGATTTTTCCGCCGGATTGGCCGGCGAAACTGATCGGGATTGCGCCCCGCCCGCATCCGGCTCAATTGGCCAAAGCCAAGCTGCGCCGCGCACGCCGCTGGAATCGCCATGGGCGGCGCGCAGCACCGGAGTGTCGACTCCATCCGAAAACGCATAGCGCGCGATCATGCCAGAAAGCCCCGCGTACAGCGGCATGATGTTGGAGAGGCCGCCGCCAAGGACAATGACATCTGGGTCAACGATGTTGATCACGGAGGCCAATCCGCGCGCCAAACGATCTTGGTAGAGAGCGAGACAGGCGAGCGCCTGAGCCTCGCCGGACGCCGCCGCGTTAGCGATGTCATGCGCCGCCAAATTCTCTCCCGTGCGGGTGAGATAATCCCGCGTCAGGCCCGCGCCGGACAGGAATGTTTCGATGCAGCCGGACTTGCCGCAATAACATGAGGCGCCCGGTCGCTCGTCATCCCGCGCCCAAGGCAAAGGATTATGTCCCCACTCTCCGCCAACTCTATTGCGCCCTGTGATGACCTTTCCGCCAATGACCAGCCCGCCGCCAACCCCTGTGCCGATGATGACGCCGAAGGTCGTTGACGCGCCCGCTGCGGCGCCATCGGCGGCCTCCGAAAGGGCGAAGCAATTGGCGTCATTTTCCAGCCGAACCGGCCGCCTAAGGACCGCCGCCAAATCCCGGTCGAGCGGTTTGCCGTTGAGGACCGTGCTATTCGCATTCTTGACGAGGCCCGTCTTGACGGAAATGGCCCCCGGCGCAGCGACGCCGACGCTGCCGCGGCGCCCCGTCTCGGCCTCGACGAAAGCCACAAGATCGGCGATGGCGGCTAAGGTCGCCGCGTAATCGCCGGCGGGCGTGGGCGTGCGATGGCGCAGCAGGATTGCGCCTTTCGCGTCGAGCGCAATTGCCTCGATTTTGGTTCCGCCGAGATCGATCCCGATCCGCATCTTCCGTCCAACCGCTCAGGGCCAAGCGCCGTCGGCCGCGCAAGACATCTCCTTAGCAAAAAAGGCCAGCGCTCGGCTGGCCTTTCTTGTCGTTTCTCAGAGTTTGATGAATCTAGTGTCCGGTCTGATCAGCGCCGCGGCTGGCCTCGAACAGGAACCATGTCCGGCGCTCCGACTCGTCAATATAAACTTCCAGGACGCTGGTGGTGGCCGAATCATTGTGACTGTCCGCGATTTCGTGCGCATGACGCAGCGACGCGGTAAAAGCCTTGTTGTCGGCGACCAATTCATCGAGCATCTGGGCAGGAGACACGAAGTCTGCGTCATTGTCCTTGATGCGGGACAGTTTGGCGACTTGGCCAACAGAGCGAAGCGTGCTCTGACCGAGCTTACGGGCGCGTTCGGCCAAGGGATCGATGGTGTTGAAAATCTGCTCGCCTTGATCGTCGAGCATCAAATGATAGTCGCGGAAATGCGGACCGCTCATATGCCAATGAAAGTTCTTGGTCTTGATATAGAGAGCGAATGAATCCGCGACCAGTTTGGTGAGTTCCGCGGCGATCGCCGCAGTCGCGTTCCCGCCCAGATCCGAGGGCGTATCCAACGCGCGCCGCGTCGTGTCATCGGTCCGGGTTGCCTTGCTTGGGTTTGCCATTCGTAAAATTCTCCGACTTGCCGCGCATTCACACAGCTTAAGGACCCTTAAACGCGGCTTGAGCTTAAGAGTTCCAGCCAAGCCGAGATTTCTCCGGCTTGGCTGCAATAATTTTGCGCGCACGGCCTCATGCGCAGGCGCAGAATTGTCTCAGTGCGCCGACGCAGTCAACGCCGAGGTCGTCGCATCGATATGCGCGACAAGAGCCGGATCGAGCGCCAGGGCTTGAGCGAGAGAGCCAAGGAATGCTTTCTCTTGTGGGCTATGGGCCATCAGATGCCCGGCTGCATACACCTGAAGAGCCAGATCCTTCGATGATCCGACAAAATCCGCGATGTCTCTGATCGTCGCCGGATTCTGGATCTCGGCGTCGAGGAAATGCGCCGCATCCGCTGGAAGCCCGGCGCCCTTCAATTCGCCGACGATCTGCGCCCGTTGGGCTGGATCAACAACGCCGTCAGAGGCGGCTGTGGCGATCATCGTCCGCACCAGCAGAGCCGCGCTCGCATTATCGTGCGACTGCTCGGAAAAGCCGGTGTTCTGCGGCGCCGCCGTCAATTGTTCGAGACCCGGCACGCCTTGCGTCAGAGGCTTGCCTTCTTGATAATTGCGCAACGCCTTATAGGCGATGCCGCCAATGGCGGCGAGACCGCCGAGCTTCACAAGCCCTCCGCCTGTGGCGCGACCGCCGGGAGTTGCGAGCAGCAGCGCCGCCAAGCCGCCGAGCGTCGCCAGCGTTCCTACGGGATTTTGTTCAACCAATTCTTTGGTTTTGCCGATATATTCGCTGGCCTGCGTGCCCTGAAGATGGGCTTGAGCCTGACCTAGCGCGCCGGAAACGGCCGCCGCAGTCTGATTGGCCGCATCCGTCGTCACCGCTTTGCCGCGATCGAGCGCGGCATTCAGATCTGAGGTCGCGGCGTCGCCTGCTTCTCCAAGTCGGCCGGCTGCTAGCAAGTCCAGAAGTTGCTTTGCGTCAAACATGCCTTCCTCCCAAATTCCGGGCGGGCCCCAGGACCCGCCAATGCCGACGCTCGCCCGTTTACGGATCGATTTCTGCAACGAAACGGCGAGGTCATCGTAGAGATCAAATGATACATTCCGACGACGCTTTCTAATGGTCGCCAGCATAATGCTCGCGCCATGATATTCCCCTTCTTTGTGTTCGGACGCAAGATTATCGGTCGAAATCGTAGCTGCCGCCAAGTTGAAGTCACTCATTGCGAAGGCGACGCAAGAAATAATGAGGAACATACGGCGAGAGCGACAACCTTAACCCGCGAGCGTATTATCTCTTTACGCAGGCAAAGTACGCAACAATCTATTTAAGGAGACGTAGACTTGGCTGGCGCCGCTCCGAAATCGACGCTGGCGAAATCGGCGCAGGAGGAAATATCCATGACGAGTTTTCATGTCATCGCCGGCAACAGCGCATCGCCGGCCTATCCGCTCATCCGCAAAATTGGGCTCACGGATCTCAATCAGGCGCTGACGAAAGGTTTTGACGATTTTCGGGCGATGCCCTCCCATCTCGCTTTCCTCTGCATCGTCTATGTCGTCATCGGCATCGCCCTTTACCCCCTCACGACGGTGGGAGGGAATGTTTTGCCGCTGCTGTTTCCATTGCTCTCGGGGTTTGCCCTGATCGGTCCTTTTGCGGCGATCGGATTATATGAGGTAAGCCGGCGGCGCGAACTCGGGCTGCCCTATTCGTGGCCTTACGCGTTTGATGTTTTGCGCTCGCCCGCGATCCCGTCGATCCTGGCGGTCGGCCTTTTGCTGATGGCGATTTTTCTTCTGTGGCTGGCGTCGGCGCAGTCGCTGTACGAGCGGTTGTTTGGCGATATGCCGCCAAAGTCGCTTCCTGCTTTCTTGACGGAAGTCACGACCACTCCCGAAGGACGCACGCTGATGATCCTTGGCTGCGCAATCGGCTTCGTCTTCGCTTTGACCACCTTGAGCGTTAGCGTAGTTTCCTTTCCGTTGCTTCTTGATCGGGATGTCGGCGCGGCGGTCGCCGTCCATACCTCCGTCCGCACTATGTTTTTGAACCCGGTCATGATGGCGCTGTGGGGGTTGATCGTCGCCGTCGCGTTGGCCTTCGGCATGTTGACGCTGTTCGTCGGGCTTGTGGTCGTAATTCCGATCCTCGGACACTCGACCTGGCATCTTTACCGACGCATCGTCGCGCCCGCCGCCGACCAACGCTGAATTTTGCCGTTAAGGCCTCCGACCACCGCGGAATATGTTATGCTCCGGCTCCGCCAGCCGGCGGTTCGCCCCCGCCTTCTCCTCGAGACCTTGATCATGCCGGAGCTCACGCGCCAAGGCCGCCAGATGATAGATAACGCGGCGCGACGCAATGGAATCGGCGGCGACGCCGCGCTAACCTTGCTGCGGGCGCTGGCGCTCGGCCACGGTTCGCAGGCCCAATTCAATCACCCTGATCTTGGCGGCATGGGACAATGGTCGCAGGGCGGCATGATCATGATTGGCGATATGTTCAATCAGGGCCTGAAACAGCGCGTTGACGCGCTCTGCCGCGAGCTTGCCGATATTTTGCGGAACGACGCCATCTTTGAGCGCGCTACAGGCGCTCATCAATCGCAAAGCCAAAGCGGCGGCGATGCAAATGTCAGCCTGTTCGTGCGGGAGCCGGGCGCATCGTCCCATAATTGGTGGCCTGACGGGCTGGGCAATCCCTCATCCACGGGCAGCCAAAACGACCTGCAATATGCCTGCTTTCCCGCCGCGCGCCGGCTGGCGATTCGTCAGGGCGGCCGCGTCAGTCTTTACGATACCGGCGAACATCAGATCAACGGCTTCTCGCAACAGCAAAGCGGCGACCAGTCGCTGACCTTCACGAGCCAGCGCGGCCTCGTCCGCATCGCTGAACTGACCTTAATAACGCCCGAGACAAATACTTCGCGGGCGGCCGACAACGATCCGCACCCGCAATCATCGCCATTTGTCGCCCCTGTTGAGCGCGCCGCCCGCGCCGCTCCGGCGGAGCCCGCGGCAGGCGATGTTTTCGCGATGATCGAACGCCTCGCGGACCTCCGCCAGAAAAACATTCTCAGCGAGGAGGAATTCGCCGCGAAAAAGACCGAGCTTTTGAGCCGTCTTTGAGGGACTCTCGACGGGCGAGGGATGTAGGCGGCTTCAGTTAGTCATCTGGATGATGTCCCGCACCTTCGGATAGATTTCATTGTTCCAACGGCGCCCGCTGAAGGTGCCGTAATGGCCGACGCCCGTCTGGACGTGGTGCGCCTTCATATACTGCCGCAGCCCTGTGCAAAGCTCTTGCGCGGCGAGCGTTTGTCCAAGGCCGCAGATATCGTCCCGCTCCCCTTCGATGGTCAGCAGCGCCGTGCGTTTAATGGCTGCGGGATTGACGGGCCGGCCGCGCACCTCAAGTTTGCCGAGCGGCAGAACTTGGTCTTGAAAAACCTTTTTCACCGTCTCGAGGTAAAATTCCGCCGGCAGATCCATGACCGAGAAATACTCTTCGTAGAAAGCCTTGATGAATTCATATTTCGGCAGATCATCTTCGGCATGCGCCTTCGCCATATCTTTGAAGGAGCGCATATGGCGCTCCGGATTCATGCTGACGAACGCCGCGAGCTGCGTGAAGCCTGGATAGACCTTTCGGCGGGCGCCCTTGTACGCATAAGGGACTACAGTCGTGAGATTGCTCTCGAACCAGCCGATCGGCTTTGTCTTGGCGAGCTCGTTGACCTTGGTCGGGTTGACGCGGGTGTCGATCGGCCCGGCCATCAGGATCATGCTGCGCGGCTGCGCCTCGTCGCCATCTTCGGCCATAAGGGCGGCGGCGGCGAGGACCGCGACGCAAGGCTGGCAAACCGCCATGACGTGCGATCCCGGCCCCATGACCTGCAAGAATTTGATGACATGATCGATGAAGGCATTGAAATCGAAACGGCCTTCGGCGAGCGGCACATCGCGAACGTTATGCCAGTCGGTAATATAGACGTCATGATCTACCAACGTCGTCTTGATCGTTGCGCGCAACAAGGTCGCGAAATGGCCTGACATCGGCGCGACGATCAGCAGCCTCGGCTGCGGCGCTTCGCCCTCTTTTTTGAAATGCAAAAGCGTCCCGAACGGCGTCGAATGCACGACTTCCTCCGTCACCGGCGCGATGCGATTGCCGAGCGTGACCCAATCAATGCCAAATGGAAGCCGCGTATGGGTAATCGCCAGATTGGCGAAGGCGTCCAGAACTCCGGCGAATTTACGGACTGGCGAGGCCAGCTCAAACATGGGCCAGGGCAGGCGCAGCGACGATCCGAGCGCCGCCGCCGCCGGACGAAGGAGACCGAGGATAGTCGCCTGCGCTCCATATGCTTGATACATCATTTGGTCGCACCCAGTTGGCAAAGAAAATTTGGCGGCGAGACGGGACGCCCGCCGTCGAACGGCACGCTATATGCTGGTCGTGCCGTTCCAGCTACGGTTGTTTTCCCCGTTCGCAAACGAGCCCGACGCAGACGCTAAGGGGTATTCATTGAGCGAAGCCATCCTTACGATCAGCAGCAAGAACTATTCCTCATGGTCCCTGCGGGGCTGGCTGCTGACCAAATTTTCCGGGCTTCCCTTCGTGGAGAAGATCATTTCGCCCGATGATCCGGCGATGCGCGCGGAACTTCTGCTGCTGTCGTCATCTTTCCTGGTGCCCTGCCTCAGCCATAACAGGATTAAAGTGTGGGACACCCTGGCGATCGGCGAATATCTGAATGAAATCAGACCTGAAGCTCATTTGCTGCCGGACGACCTCGAAAAGCGGACGCGCTGTCGCTCGATCAATGGAGAGATGCATTCCGGCTTTGGTCCCATGCGCTCGGCGCTGCCAATGAATTTGAAAGGCGATTTTCCAACTTTCAAAGTCTGGGCGCGGGCGCAATCAGATATCGATCGCATCGTCGCGATTTGGCGCGAGACCCTCGATCTTTACGGCGGCCCGTTCCTGCTGGGGGAACGTTCTATGGCCGATGCGATGTATGCGCCCGTCGTTACGCGATTTCTGACTTACCACGTGGCGCTGGACTCGCACTGTGCCGCTTATTGCAAGGAAATCATGGCCATGCCGGAGATGATCGAATGGACCGAAGCGGCCCGCCTCGAGCCGGAGGACATGGAGGAACTCGAGGTCGAATTTTGAGCATGATGACTGTTATTTCATCATCGCCTTCCCTTTGCGCCCGCATCGCTGCAGGCGTAAGATCCGCGCTGCGAAGGAGTAACGACCATGACTGTCGCGAATATGCAAAAACCCGTCGCCCTCGAGAACACCAGCGAGACCACCTTTTCGCACGTTAAGGAAGGCGACACGGAATTCCGTTCGGACGGATTGCGCGATTTCTTCGTTTATCGCGATCTTGGCATCGCCGAAGCGACCAAAGGCAAAGTGATCGCGCAACTCGTCCGCGCCAATAAGCCGCCGACTTACGGCACCGGATGGCACCGGCACATCGCTGATTTTCACATCGTGCTGATGACCAAAGGCTGGGCCAAATTCATGTATGAGGACAAAGTGACCTTGGTCGAGGCGGGCGATTGCGTCCATCAGCGTCCGGGCATCGTCCACTATCTTTTCGATTATTCGCCTGACATGGAATATCTGGAGATCACCGGACCGGCCGACTTCGGCACGGTTGGGGCGCCCGCGCCCGTCGGCGCAATCGTGCCTCCGGTGACTCCCTGGGAATCAGATGATACCGAGCGACCTTCGCGTATTGGATGAGGCTCTCCACGTGTGGTAACGGCGTGCGGTCAGATTTGGCTTAGGCGCGGCGCGGCGAAGCCAAATCTTTTTGAAAATCATAGATCGGGCCGAGGTTTAGAATGCCGGTCAATTCGTCCAACGCCGCGCGGCCTTCCTCCATCAGCGCCGGATCGCCGAGATCGGCGCTGGCGAGGCGGTCGCGATAGCGGCGGCGCACCCAATCTTCGAGGCGAGCGAGCAGCGGCCCATCAAGGAGCGCGCCCCCGCGCAAGGCGCCTCGTTCCGCCTCCGTCAGCACGACGCGAAGCCGCAGGCAGGCCGGCCCTCCCCCATTCCACATGCTTTGCTTTAGATCTGCGAAGACGAGCTCGCTAATGGGCGATCCGCCTGCGATGAGGCTTTGCGCAAAAACCAGAGCCTTAGGCGATGCTTTGACGTCCTCCGGCAGGATCAGAATCATCTCTCCCGAGCCGCCCGGGCGCGTCACCAGCTGACTGTTGAACAGATAGCTTTGAACGGCTTCGGCCAAAGGCACATCCGCTTCCCGGACCACGATGAAAGAAGTCTCGAAAGGGCAAGCCTCGCGGATCGCGTCGAGGGCTGCGACCCCTTTCTCGAAGGCGAATTCATGCGCAAGCAAAACCGGACCGTTTGCGACCGCCGCAACATCATTATGGAAGGCCCCCGCGTCGATCGCCTTTTGCGCCTGCTGCACAAACAAAGTTTTGGCGTTATCCAGCCCATGCAGCCGCGCGACTGCTCTCGACGCTTCAAGCGCCTGCCGCGGCTCGAATCGGCGCGAAGGCGGCCCGCTCTCGAAGGCGGATCGTCCAAACACAAAAACCTCAACCCCCGGCTCGCCATGCGACGCGGATAGCCTGCTGTGGTTGGCCGCCCCTTCATCGCCAAATTTTCCGCCCCCGGGCAGCGGGTCATGGACCATGAATTTCGCCGGATCGGCGAAAATGGTCCGAAACGCCCGCGTCGCGAAGGTGCTTTCAAGGGACCGGTGAAACATGCTCGATAAATTGGCGGGCGTAATGTGCAGGCTCCCGTCCGCCGTATCGGCGCTTGGCGAAACCGTTGCCGCATTAGCCGCCCACATCGATGAGGCGGACGACGCGTTGACGACGAGCGTCCGGTCAACTTTCCACGCCGCCTCGAGCGCCTGCGCGTCGGAGCCCGAAAAACCGAGGCCCCTCAAGGTCGGCATGTGCGGCCTCTCGTGCGGCGGCAAAATGCCTTGGGTCACGCCAAGATCCATCAAAAGCCGCATCTTCGCCAGACCCTGGAGCGCCGCCGCGCGAGGATTTGAAACGCGCCCGCGATTCTCAATCGATTTGACGTTGCCTTCCGAAAGGCCGCCAAAATTGTGGGTCGGTCCGACCAGTCCGTCGAAATTGATTTCCTCAGCGCTCATTCCGCGCCCATCTCTTCAATCCAGCTCACGCGTCGACGTCGACGAGGTTCTCGCGATGGTGGCCGACGAACGCTTGCAGAGCCGCGCGGCGGGCTGGATCCTTCAAAACCTCAATATCCATCTCAACGGACATAATCTCTCCATTGGCCCGCACGACTTTGACAGGCCCCGGTTGCAACAGCGCCGCGATTTCGCTGCGCTGCCGGCGGCGAGGGATATAAAAGAAATCGCAACAGCATTCGCGATCCGACAATGCGCCGGGCCGCGACGGGCAATAGGCGCACAGTTCGATAAGAAGGCGCGCATCCTCCAGCAGTGGCTCGAAGCCGGCTTTCAGGATGGACGCCCGCGAGCCATGGTTCTGCGGCGTTATCGCGGTCAGAATCTGCGCCTCGGGATCGACGAGCGCAATGACCGCGGCGATGCGTGCGCGAACCAGCAGTTTTTGCAGGCCAAAGCCGCGAACCTCGGGAGCGACGAGGCAGCTTCCCATCTCGAGCAGGGGCGGCGTTCGGTCGCTCAGCATGAACACAGCCGCAACGGCAATCTGCCGCCGATCGATGCGCGCCGCATAAAATAGCCCGGCCTCAATCGCGCGGCGATAATCGCCAACGGGGCGAGGCAGCAGCCTCTTGTCGGCGGCAAGGCGCAAAAAATCCAGAACCTCCGCGCTATCGGCGGGACCGGCGTTCTGGATGATCGCTCTCACGCTCATGCCGCCTTTCGCCCCCAAGAACAGGGTGATTCGGATCGCCTCAGTCTGGAGAGACTGTGGTTCTTATTTGTGTCTTTCAGGGCATAATACTACCCAAACCGTCCGTAATTTTTAGATGGCGCCCATCGCCCCCAATCAGTCGCTCGCAGCCGGCGCGGCGACAATGGTTGGCGCAGGCTTCTTTTTCCGCTCTTCAAAACGCTGCAGAAGGACAAAGAAAGAAGGCACGAAAAGCACCGCGAGGCAGGTCGACGCGATCATGCCGCTGAACACGCTGATGCCCAGCGAGCGGCGGGCGTTCGCCCCTGCCCCGGTCGCGGTAACGAGAGGCACGACGCCAAGGATGAAGGCGAAGGACGTCATCAAAATCGGCCGGAACCGCATGCGGGCGGCGTTCACGGCGGCTTCGAGGATCGGCTTGCCGTCCTTGATGCGCTGCTCGCGCGCCACCTCGACGATCAGAATGCCGTTCTTGGCCGAAAGCGCGATCAGCAGCATCAGGCCGATCTGCGTATAGAGATTGTTCGCGACGCCGAGGCCGGTCAAGGCGATGACCGGACCCAGCAGAGCGAGCGGCACGGCGGAGAGCACCGCCAACGGCAAGATCCAGCTTTCATATTGTCCGGCAAGGACGAGATAGACGAGGAGGAGCGAAATGGCGAAGATATAGATGAGCTGATTGCCGACAAGCTTCTCCTGGTAGGACATGCCGGACCATTCGAATCCCGCGTCCTTCGGTAAGGCCGCGTTTGCGATTTTCTCCATTGTCGCCATCGACTGGCCGGAGCTGAAGCCGCGCGCCGGCGACCCCACGACCGTCGCGGAAGGATATAAATTGTAAAGCGTGATCAGCGGCGGAGCCACCTCATGGCCGATATAGGCGACCGAGCTGATCGGCACCATCTGCATGTCCTTGTTGCGAACATAGAGATTGAGAATGTCCTCCGGCTGCAGCCGGAACTGCGAATCCGCTTGCGCGTATACCTGATACGTCAGGCCGAATTTGTTGAACTGGTTGATGAAGGTCGAGCCGAGAAACGTGCTGAGCGACGAGAAGACGTCGCCGACCGAGACCTTCAAAGTCTCCGCCCTTTCGCGGTCCACCGTAACGCCGACATGAGGCGCGCTGGGATGAAAGGTCGTGAGCACCCGCTGCAACGACGGATCGGCAGTCGCTTGCCGGACGATCTGCTGCGTCACTTCATCGAGCTGCGTATAATTCTCGCTGCCGCCGCGGAGTTCGACCTGCATCTGGAATCCGCCCGCCTGGCCGATGCCCGGAATGGGCGGGGGAACGAGCACGACGCCGCGGCCGTCCGGCAGACTATTGAGCTTGCCTTGAATATGTTCGAGGATTGACAATAGATCCTGCCCCTTGGCCTTTTCGCGATCGGCATAGGATTTGAAAATGACGTATTCGACGCCGGCGTTGGCGAGCGTGGCGTTGTTGTCGAGCACGGACTGGCCAGAGATGGCGACAACGTTTTCAACTCCCGGCGTCGCCTTGGCGATCTCCGTCGCAAGGCTTAGCGCGGCGGTGGTCCGCCCAAGCGCCGCCCCATCCGGCAGTTGGACGGCGATCATCGCATAGCCCTGGTCGTCATTGGGAATGAAAGCCGTGGGCAAACGGCCTATTCCCCAAAATCCCAGCCCCGCCAGCGCAATTGCGATGAGGACCATCGATCCGGAATGGCGCACCATCCTGGCGATGAGGCCCGAATAGCCATCCTCCATCTTTTGATAGACGAAATTGAAGCCGCGATAAAACAGGTTGCGCTTGTCGGGCGGGGTCGACTCGCGCAGCCAAAGCGCACATTGCGTCGGCTTCAAGGTCGCCGCGTTGATCGCGCTGATCAAAGCCGTGACAGCGATGACCAACGCGAATTGGGCGAACATCTGGCCGGTCAGGCCGGGCATGAAAGCGGCGGGTACGAACACGGACATCAGCACAAGGGTGATGCCGATGATCGGGCCGAATAATTCATCCATCGCTTTGATCGCGGCGTCATGACCTGACATGCCGCGCTCAATATATTTCGACACGCCTTCGACGATGACGATGGCGTCGTCGACGACAATGCCAATTGCGAGCACGATGCCGAACAGGGTCGAGAGATTGACCGTGAAGCCGAGCGCCGCCATGCCGGCGAAGGCGCCTATGATGGTGACGGGCACCGTCGTCGCCGGCACCAGCGTCGCGCGAAAATTCTGTAAGAATATGAGGATCACGATGAGCACCAGCACGCCCGCCTGATAAAGCGTGGTGTAGACCTCTGAGATCGAATCCTGGACGAAGATCGTGGTGTCGAATGGGATGCTGTAGTGGAGACCCTGCGGAAAATGCGCCGCGAGCTGATCCATCTTCGTCTTGACCGCCTTCGCGACGGCTATCGAATTGGCCTCGGGCGTCTGGAAGATTGCGATGCCCGAGCCTGGACGGTCGTTAAGTTTGAAATCTTGCGAATAAGTCTGAGCGCCAAGGTCGACCCGAGCGACATCCTTCACTCTGACGAGGCGTCCGCCCTGGGCGGTCTGATCCTTTATGATGATCCCTTCGAACTGCGCCGGATCGTCGTAGCGGGAGCGAACGTCGATGGTATATTGAAAGTCTTGATCTTTCGGCGCGGGCGGCATGCCGACCTGCCCCGCCGCCACTTCCTGGCTCTGCTCGCGCACGGCCTCCATGACGTCCCTCGGCTGGAGGCCGAAGGAATAAAGCTTCCGCGGATCGAGCCAGATCCGCATTGCGTAATTGCTGGCCCCAAATACGGTGACGTTGCCGACGCCCGGCAGACGCGACAATTCGTTGACGAGATTGATCGTCGCGTAATTGCTCATGAACAGGCTGTCATAAGTCCCATCGGGCGAATCCAAGGTCACGATCTGCAGGATGCCGGTATTCTTTTTCTGGATCGTCACGCCTTGCGACTGCACCGCCTGCGGAAGCTGGGCCATCGCGCTGTTGACGCGGTTCTGCACAAGCACCTGGTCGATGTTGGGGTCAGTGCCGATGGCGAAAGTCACCGTCAGCACATAGGTGCCATCGGCGGCGCTGGTCGACTGCATATAGAGCATCTTGTCGACGCCGTTGACCTGCAGTTCAATCGGCAATGCGACGGTGTCGACCACTGTCTGCGGGCTCGCGCCGGGATAACGCGTCGTGACCTGCACGGTCGGCGGCACGACGTTTGGATATTCGGAAACCGGCAGCGTGTAGAGAGCAACGCCGCCGATAAGGACGATGATGATCGCCAGCACATTGGCAAGGACCGGATGCTCGATGAAAAATTTCGATATCATGGCCTAGGGCCCCACTGCGTCGATGCTCGTCAGTTTGGGGACGACCTTAAGGCCCGGAGAAACGCGCCAAAGGTCGCCAACGACAACGTGGTCGTCAGGCTCGAGACCGGAAGTGACGACGCGCAAATTGCCGACCTGCTCCGCCGTCTTAACGTAGCGTTGTTCAACGACGTCGTCCTTGTTGACGATCATCAGATAAAGACCGCCCTGATCTTCGCCGACGGCGCGGGCCGGGACCAGCAAGGCTCCCTGCGCCACATGCCCCTTCGGCAGGCGCATCCGCACGAACAAGCCCGGCAGCAGATTGCGATCGGGATTTTTCAGAATGCCGCGAACCTGCAAGGTGCCGGTCGAGGGGTCAAACTGCGGCGACACAAACTCGATGACGCCGCGGTAGGGAAAGCCGGTCCCGTTCTCAAGGCCTACGTCGACCGGGATCTTCAGGAGTTCGGCCGGATTGAGCCTACGCTGATTGAGATTGGCGCGGATTTCGAGAACCTGCTGCTCGCTCAACGTCGCCGTCACATAAATCGGATCGAGCTGATTGATTTCGGCGAGCGCCGTCGGCTGACCCGCCCCGCCTACGACATTGCCGGGGTCGATGAGATGCTTGCCCATCAGGCCGTCGAAGGGCGCCCTGACTTCCGTATAGCCGAGATTTAAGTTCGCTATATCGATCTGCGCCTGGGCGCCGAGAATGCCCGCCTCCGCCGCCGCCCTCTGGTAAACCCACTTATCGACCTCGGTCGCGGTCGCCGCATTCTTATGAAACAGCGCCGTATAGCGGACAACCTCGGTCTTCGCATAGGACAGCGCCGCTTCCTGGGCATCAAGTTGCGCCTGCGCTTGTTGCAGTTGCGCCTTGTACTGATCCTGCTGAATCGTGAAAAGAAGATCGTTCTTCTTCACCACCGCGCCGTCCGCGAAGTGAATTTTGTCGAGATAGCCCTCGACGCGCGCAATCAGGTTGACCGCGTTGGCGGAAGCAGCCGTGCCGGTAACTTCGACATAATCGGTCACGGACTGAACCTTGGGCGTCACCACTGGAACCGTCGGCGGAGCCGCCGCCATGATCATCGCCTGATCCGCCGCCGCTGCCGGATGACTGAAGCCGATGCAACTGCCGCAGCCAGCCAGAGCCATCGCCAATGCTAGCGCCCATTTTGGCGGCGACAGGTCCGCCGGAGAAACTCCGGTCCTACCCCCCCGCTGTGTTCCAATCGACCTCGGTTTCATGGCGGAACGC
This sequence comes from Methylocella sp., assembly GCA_037200525.1. NCBI lineage: Bacteria > Pseudomonadati > Pseudomonadota > Alphaproteobacteria > Hyphomicrobiales > Beijerinckiaceae > Methylocella > Methylocella sp. Next base: position 3,642,029 of record JBBCGG010000001.1, read on the forward strand.
CCTTTTGCCAAAAGACTCTAAAATTCCGGCGCCCGAACGGTTGGGCCTTCATTCTCCGGCCCCGGCAGCCCGGGTTGGGGCGCAGCCACGGCTGGCGCTGGCGGCGGCGGCGCGCCCGCCGGCGGCAAGACGTTGCCCCAATCTGTCCGCGCCCGCATTTCCGCATTTGTAGCCGGCGGCACGAAATCATTGCCCTCGCGAATTTGCCAACCGCCGCCGAGCGCCTTGTAGACAGCGGTCAGCCCGAGCGGAATATTGGCCTCGGCGACCACGAGGTCATCCTCGGCCGTGAGAAGATTCTGTTCCGAGGTCAGCACGGAAGTGAAATCCCTCGTGCCCTGCTGGTATTCGAGGATCGATATCCCGAGCGCGCCATTGGCGGCGGCGACGCTCCGGCGAAGCGCCTCCACCTCGATCTTCGACTGCAAATAGGTGGAGATGCCGTTCTCGACGTCCTGCTGCGCCTTTAGGACGGAATTCTGATAGTCGACCAGATCCTGCTGCAATGTTGCGTCCTGCAAGCGCACATTGTTGGTGATCTGGCCATAGTTGAGGATGTTCCACTGGAACGAGGGGCCGAAGGAATAGGCGAGCCCCGCCGGCGTGAAAATCTTGCTGAGGGGCGTGCCGTTAAGGCTGCTCGCCGAGCCGCCGATTCGGCCGGTCAGGCTGATCGCCGGATAGAGATCGGCATCCGCGACGCCGATCTGGGCGCTTTGCGCTGCGGCTTTCAATTCGGCCGCGCGCACGTCCGGCCGGCGGCGCAGTAGATCCGCCGGAATGCCGACAAAGACCTTGTTCGGAGCGGTAGGTATTTTGCCGGTCGAGCGCCCGAGCAGCGAATCAAGGGGTTCCGGGGTCATGCCGAGCAGAACGCGCAAGGCGTTCTGCCCCTGCTGCAATTGAATCGTCAGCTGTGGAATCGTCGCCTGCGTCTGCCCCAGCACGTTCTGCGCCTGATAGACGTCGAGCTTCGTGGCCGTGCCGCCATGAAACCGGTCGTTGGCTATAGTCAGGGCCTCTTTCTGGCGTTTCACATTGGCTCTGGCGATGGCGATCTGTTTTTCGAGACTGCGGATGCCGATATAGGTCGAGGCGACATCGCCAAGGAGAGTTACGAGAACATCGTCGTAGGTCGCGATTGTCGATAGATAAGCGGCGTCCGCTGATTCGACCCCGCGACGGAATTTGCCCCAGAAATCCAGCTCCCAGGTTGCGTGAGCGGCGAGCGAGGACTGCCAAAAATTACTTAGCGAGCTCTGCGGATCCGCCGCGGCGTCGGCATGGCTCGGCCGGTTGTAAGTTGTCGTGCCCACGCCTTGCTGCTGCTGCGGATAGAATTCGCCGATGGCGACGCCGAGTTGGGCCCTTGCTTCAAGAACCCTCGTTCCGGCGCTGAGCAAGGTGAGATTTTGATCGTATGCGATCTCGATAAGGCGATCGAGCGTCGGGTCGCGGAACACCTTCCACCAGTCGCGGTATTCCTGCCGCTCCGAGTCGACGGCGCGATTGTGCGCTTCGAGGTATTTGGCGGCGATCGGAGCGGCAGGCGGAACGAAGTCGGGGCCAACTGCGCATCCCGCCAAGGACGAAACCAGCACGCCAGCGATCGCCCGGCGCACCGCCGCGTCAATCTGGCGAACCGCGCCGGGCCTACTCGCGTCAGCAAAAGCGCGGCTCAAGAAACCGCCGCCTACCGCCAAGCGCCAGCCGGCTTTAGCGGGCTTCCGCGAACCCTTTTGTCGGAGACTCTGGACATGCGTTTGAAGCACAGAATCACGGGCCCGTTTATGAAATTTACATTGATTGACAGATACCATGAAAGGGGTTCACTAGGCTGTGATAGATTGGCCACAATTCCACGAAGTTTAACGGGAGTTCAGACGCCCCAACGAACGAGCCGTTTGACCGTTAATCGATCATCGCCTGCTCCGGCCTGTTTCCCGCTCGCCGATATCCCTTGGGAGCGCGAAGAGCTAGAATGGACTAAGCGCCGCGCTCGCCGCGCGGGTATCCTGCTGCAGATGCGACCGCTTCGATAAGGATCAATCCATGACCATTTCGCCGCCGCCGAAGCTGAAGTCCCACTTGGCGAAAGAACGCCCGCCATTCGAACGCATCGCCCTTCTGCTGCAAGGCGGGGGCGCGCTCGGCGCCTATCAGGGCGGCGTCTACTCAGCGCTGTTTGAAGCGAATATTCATCCCGATTGGGTCGCCGGAATATCAATCGGCGCATTCAACTCGGCTATAATCGCGGGTAATCCGCCGGAGCATCGCGTAGCGCGACTGCGCGAATTCTGGGAGGCGATCACAGCTCCTCCTTTTGGAATTCCCGGTCTGAAGCCCGCCGCAATCAAGGGCGATTACGCGCACAGCCTCTTCAATCAGTTTCGCGCGATGGGAATTCTGCTCAGCGGCGCCCCGGGGTTCTTCAAGCCTCGCCTGCCGCCGCCGTTCCTCAGCGCGCCGGGAACGGATGAAGCCTTGAGTTATTATGACGTCGGCCCGCTGCGAACCACGCTCGAGCGCGTGGTGGATTTCGACAGAATCAACGCGGGCGCCACGCGGTTGAGCGTTGGAGCCACTAATGTTCGCACGGGAAACTTCGCCTATTTCGACACCACGACCCATGAGATCCGAGCGGAGCATATCATCGCCAGCGGCTCCTTGCCGCCCGGCTTTCCGCCGACCGAGATCGAGGGAGAATATTATTGGGATGGCGGCATCGTCTCCAACACGCCGCTGCAATGGGTGCTTGACAGCCACCCTCGCAAAGACACTCTCGCCTTCCAGGTCGACCTCTGGAGCGCGCGCGGAGAAATGCCTCGCGATCTCGCCGAAGTCGATTTACGCACTAAGGAGATTCGGTTCTCGAGCCGAACCCGGCAAGGCACCGACCAGTTCAGAAAATCCCAGCAGCTCCGCCGCGCGGCGAGTCGCCTGTTGAAGCTGCTTCCCGGCGAACGGCGCAATGATCCAGAGTGGCAATTGCTTGCGGCGGAGGCGGATGAAAAAGTCTACAATATCGTCCATCTCATCTATCACGCCAGCAGCTATGAGAACTCTTGCAAGGACTATGAGTTCTCCCGGTTGTCGATGGAGGAGCATTGGCGCGCTGGATATAATGACACCATTCGCACGCTCCGCCATCCGGAGGTGCTGCAACGTCCCGCAAACGAAGAAGGCTTCAGCGCCTTTGATCTCGCGCAAGACGGGCGCGAATAGGCGTCCTAACGCGGCGGCCGCAACTTTGATATCCGCCGATCAGATTTCGATGACGCCGACGCTGGTCTTGTCTCCGCCGGCGTCGAGAATCCAGGTGCGGTCGCGAAACGATACATAAAGACGCTCCTGGCCAAGCGCCGCGCCGAGCTCCATCGCGAGTTCGTTCAGCATCGCCTCGATCTCAGTATCCGGCAGATGCCCAAGATAAGCATGCACCGCCTCGCCCGTAAAAATCGCCACCGGCTCGCGGTCTGAGCCCGCGGATCCGTCGGACCGGGGCCACGCATAGGTCACCTCGCCTCTGGTGAACATGCCGGATAGCGCGGGTCTTCCCGCCCCGACGCGGCGGCTCATCCAACCGCGCGCCGTGCGCACGGCCTCGGATACGTCATAGACGCGGCCCTCCGCGTCCCAGCCTTCGCGCAGGCCGACCGTAATCTTGAAATCGCGACGCGGGCCGATCGAACCGGGGACGATCGCATAGTCGGGAATAATTGGCGGCGGACCGCGCCGCGCACCGCTGTCGCTCATGTTTCAATTCCCTCCCGCATGCGAGGGCAGCTTCCGCTCCCGGCGAGGATGCTATGTTGAAAAAAGGCTTGCGACTTTGTAGCGTGACGCCGGCGACAGAACAACCAAGGCGGCCTGCGCCCCTAAACCTTGCGCCCCTAAACGCGGAGACAGCGTGGCATGGATATCAAAACGACTGCTCTGCCCGGGGTTTTGCTGTTAAAGCCTCGGCGTTTTGCTGACGCGCGCGGTTATTTCGTTGAAACATTCAACCAGCGCGCATTTGCGGAGGCCGGAATCGAAACGCGGTTCATCCAGGATAACCAGTCGTTTTCGGTCAAAAAAGGAACCATCCGGGGCTTGCATTTCCAATTGCCTCCCGCCGCTCAAACGAAGCTCGTCAGAGTGCTGCGCGGAAGCATTTTTGACGTCGCAATCGATCTGCGGAAGGGTTCGCCCACATTTGGGCGTTGGACAGGCGAGATCTTGACCGCCGCCGAGGGGGAGCAGCTGCTGATTCCGCGCGGCTTCGCGCATGGGTTTTGCACGCTGGAGCCCGACACTGAAGTATCCTATAAGGTCGACGATTTCTACGCGCCGAAGTGCGATAGCGGCATCATCTGGAACGACCCGACATTGCAGATCGACTGGCCGATCGAGCCGGCCTCGGCTGTTCTCTCCGACAAGGACGCCAAACTCGGCCTCTTCAAGGATTTCGTCACGCCCTTCCAGTTCAAGGATAGCGTTGCATGAGCGAACCCAAGCGCATTCTCGTCACCGGCGGGGCGGGCTTCATTGGCTCGGCGGTGGCGCGGGAGATCATTTGGCGGACGCCGCATTCGGTTCTTATCATTGATAAGCTGACCTATGCCGGCAATCTCGATTCGCTGGAACCGATCGCCGCCGACCCGCGCTATTCCTTCATCCGCGCGGATATCGTCGACGCCGCAAAAATGCAGGAGATTTTCGCGGCCTTCAGGCCCGATGTCGTGATGCATCTGGCCGCCGAGAGCCATGTCGATCGCTCGATCGATGGTCCCGGCGAATTCGTTCAGACCAATGTCGTAGGGACTTTTACGCTGCTTCAGGCGGCGCTCGGTTTCTGGCGCGCCCTGCCGGCGTCCCAGCAGACAGCGTTTCGCTTTCATCACATCTCGACCGACGAGGTTTTCGGCTCGCTCAGCGATGATGGTTTTTTTGACGAAACGACGCCGTACAGCCCGAACTCGCCCTATTCAGCATCCAAGGCCGGCTCGGACCATCTCGTCAACGCCTGGCATCACACTTATGGGCTGCCGACCGTCATCAGCAACTGCTCCAACAATTATGGCCCCTATCATTTTCCCGAAAAACTAATTCCCTTGACGATCATCAATGCGGTCGAGGGGCGTCCGCTGCCGGTCTATGGAGCCGGGGCGAATATTCGCGATTGGCTATTCGTCGAAGATCATGCCCGCGCCCTCCTCACCGTCGCCACGCAAGGCGCCATCGGGCAGAGCTATTGCATTGGCGGCCACAATGAAAAGACCAATCTTGAAGTGGTCAAAGCGATCTGCGCGCTCGTCGATGAGCTGGCCCCCGATGACGCGATCGGACCGCGCGCCGGACTTCTGACCTTCGTCAGCGATCGTCCCGGCCATGATTTGCGCTATGCGATCGATCCCAGCAAAATCGCCGCCGAACTTGGATGGAAGCCGCGAGAAACATTCGAAACGGGTTTGCGCCAGACGGTCGAATGGTATCTTTCCAACCGCACATGGTGGGAGCGCATCAGGTCCGGGGTCTATCGCGGCGAGCGTCTTGGGGTGGTCGCGTGATCCTCGTTCTCGGCGCCGGCGGCCAGCTCGGACAAGAACTCGCGCGGGCGGCGACGAAGAGGGCTATTCCTTACGTCGCACTCGCGCGCGCGGATCTCGACATATCCGATGCCGAGGCGGTTTTTCGCGCGCTGAAGGATAAGCGGCCGAGTCTGGTTGTCAACGCCGCCGCCTATACCAAAGTGGACCTCGCCGAAACCGAGATCGAGGCCGCGCGCCTTGGCAACGAAGTCGGGCCCGGCATTATTGCCTCGGCCTGCGCCGCGACGCAGACGCCGCTTATCCATATATCGACCGACTATGTTTTCGATGGCTCGAAATCAGGCGCCTATGTGGAAAACGATCCCGTCGCGCCGCTTGGCGTCTATGGCCGCACCAAAGCGGCTGGCGAGGAGGCGGTGCGCCGCGCCTTCGCCCATCACATCATTTTGCGAACATCCTGGGTCTATGGCGAGTTCGGCAATAATTTTCTAAAAACAATGCTGCGGCTCGCGAAAGACCGCGACGAACTGCGCGTCGTCGCCGATCAGCGCGGCTGCCCAACCTCCACGCGCGATATTGCGGATGCGATTCTTCGGATCGCGCCGCGGCTCATCGCAGACTCCGATGTCTACGGCGTATATCATTTCGCGGGAAATGGCGCGACGACCTGGCATGGTTTTGCGAGCCGCATCATCGCGGCGCAAGCTGAATTGACCGGACGCCGACCAAAGGTCACCGCCATCGACACTAAGGACTATCCAACCGCCGCCCGGCGTCCGGCTAATTCGGAATTCGATTGCAACCGTTTCGAGCGCGTCTTTGGGTTCCGCGCGAACGATTGGACGCAAGAGGCGGATGCGATTACCAGGCTGCTCATCAGCCAGGGCTAGGCGCGACGCGAAAAAAATTGGTTCGATGGAAATCGAAAAAGCTGCACAGAGAGGCGATCGACGATGCGAAAAGGGATCATTTTGGCGGGAGGCTCTGGAACCCGTCTGCATCCGTTGACTCTCGTCACGTCAAAGCAGCTTTTGCCTGTCTACGACAAGCCGATGATCTACTACCCGCTGTCGACCTTGATGCTTGCCGGAATTCGAGAAATTCTGATCATCACGACGCCGCAGGACCAAGCGGCGTTCAAGCATCTCCTCGGCGACGGACGGCAATGGGGCATCGCCCTCGACTATGCGGTTCAGCCCTCCCCGGATGGATTGGCGCAAGCCTTCATCATCGGCGCGGATTTCATTGCGGGACAACCCTCGTGCCTGATCCTCGGCGATAATCTCCTTTATGGTCACGGTCTGCCGGAGACGCTGCAACGCGCCAGCGCAGAGACCGCGCTCGCCACCATCTTCGGCTATTGGGTCGACGAGCCGGAACGCTATGGCGTGATCGAATTCGATGAAAGCGACGACGTCATTTCAATCGAAGAGAAGCCGCAAAAGCCGAAATCCCATTGGGCTGCCATCGGCATTTATTTCTACGGCGCAGACGTCGTTGATCTCGCTCGCACGCTAAAACCCTCGGCGCGCGGAGAATTGGAGATCACCGATCTCAACAATCTCTATATTCAGCAGAAGCGGCTGAAGCTTGAGAGGATGGGACGGGGTTTTGCCTGGTTCGACGCCGGCACGCATGATTCGCTGATGGAGGCCGCTGAATTCGTTCGCGTGTTGCAGCAGCGGCAAGGTCAGTTGATCTCGGCGCCGGAGGAGATCGCTTTCTTGAGCGAATGGATCGGGCGTTCGGATTTCGAGGAACTCGCCAGGAAACTCGGCAAAACCAGATATGGCCGGCGCTTGCTTGATCACTTCAGGGCGTGACCGAATAATCGATTGTGCGTCGCTTTGATATAATTTTCTCGGCGGCGCCACGTACGGAAAGTCAGCTTCTTTGGGCTCGCTTTCTTATTTGATATACGAATATCCGACTAAGCCGGTTACCGCCGGTCCTGAGAGCAGGCCGACGACCTGCATGATCTTCTGCGTATCCATGATCGGTGCGTTCGAAACATAGAGCAGGTCTCTGTTTTGAACGCGGAAACTCTGCGCAATGAATAGGCTGGCCGCATCTCGCAGGTTAAGTTTATAAACGACCGGCGTCACCTGATTATGCACGATGAGAGAGCTATCTGGCCGAAGCGCGCGAACGACGCTCTCTGGCTCGAAGCGGAAAATAAACACGCCGGCGGGGTCCGCCCGCTCATCAAGCAGGCCGCCAGCCTTGGCCAAAGCCTGCGACAGGCTAATGCCTTCGGCGTCAAACGGGATTTCGGCGTTCTTGCCCGTCGCGCCGTAGGCGATGAAAGTTTGCGGGTCCCGAATCAACGTCAAAACGTCGTTCGGACGCAAATAGATATTTTCTTTCGAATCTGAGGAAACGCGGGTCATGGCGACCCGAACCGTCTCGTCCCCTCTTGAAAGCTGGACATATGTTTCGTTGACCGGCGCGCGAATTCCGCCGGCTGTCGCGATAACGTCCATCACCCGGTCGCCTTTGACGCTCAAAGGCACGCGGGCTCCGTTGGCGACTTCGCCCGTTACCGTGACGCTGTTGCTGACCGACTTGGGGACGTTAATCAGAACCTGCGGCTCGATGGCTTTGCCAGCCAGCGCATGTTCGACGATCGTCTGAACGTCACGCGTGGTGCGGCCGGCGACGCTGACGCGGCCGGCATAGGGAACGCTGATGGACCCATCGCGGCCAACGATCTGATCCGGGATGGTCGCGCTCTTCGAGCCTGTGCTGAAGCGGTCAGTGGCGATCGGCGCGGAAAACAGGCCGCCCGCGCCAGCTTCCCAGATCGTCACTGAAACTGTATCGCCGATGCCGATGCGCGGTTCAACCGAGGGCCGATAGTCTCCGAAATGAGAGAGGAAACTATCCGGGCCGCGATGGCGTAATATCTCTACTACAGACGAATCGATGTCGACGGTTTCATAGCGCTGGATGCCGGGCGAAGCCGATTGATCGGCGATATCGTCCCTGCTTGGGCCAGACCCTGACAGGCTCGAGCAACCTGCGACGGCGAGTAAACCCGCAACGGACAGCAGAATGCGCGCAACGATCAGAGAAACATTCGGCATTCACAACCAACCCTGTGTCCGAGCGACCATTATCATTCCAGCCGGCCCAGAACCATCCCTCTCGCCAGCTTGGCCTAGCCTTATCAGAATTGTGTATCCAATAGGTCACAACAAAACGTTGCCGCTGAAAACCGGAGCCCGCCCAGCTTCAACCCAAAATGGGACGAGATGACGCCAGTTTTTGGACCAAATATAATGCTCCGCTAAAGCTGCCCCTCTATAACGCGGCCACGCAAGCCTGCAAAGCCGCGTCTTTGGTGGCTGAGCGCGAAAAAGCCGCGGATTCCCTCGCTCAGCGGCGAATAAAGTGGTTCATTGCCTCGCTCGGACTTTTCCGTCGAGGCTATGTTGCTGAAATTTCGAAATGTGAAAGCGCTTCTCCAGCCGGCAAGATGGTGGACTATCGCCCGCAGTCGGATTTTTGACCCGAATTGGTACAGAGCCGAATATCCAGACTGCGATGCGCAGGGCTGGAATCCTATCAGCCACTATTTGCTCGAAGGCGCGGCGCGAGGTAACCGGCCCCACCTCCTTTTCGACCCGGACTGGTATCAGCGCGTACGTGGAGCGTTGCAACGCGACCCCAATCCGCTCATCGACTACATAAAATACGGCGCAGACGAAGGCTTTGAGCCCTCGCCCTATTTTTCGGCGCCCTTTTATCGCAAATTTGCCGGCCACTTCGGCCGTTTGACCCCGCTCGGCCATTTCTTGGCGCATAGTCCGGCAAGCGGCGTTGCGCCAACGCCGCTGTTTGATCGCTCTTGGTATCTCGACAACAATCCCGATGTGCGACGCGCCGGCTTCGACCCGTTTCTGCACTTTGTCGCGTCCGGCGCGTGCGGTGGCCGCTCGCCGGGTCCGCTGTTTGATGCCGGCTGGTATCGGATGAAGAACGCCGATGTTCGAGATCAGGGTTTTGAACCCCTGCCCCATTATCTCGCCATCGGGGCTGCGGAAGGCCGCAATCCGCATCCGTTTTTTGATGCCGCATTTTACGTCGCCAGCGCTCATCGAGCTGGCGTCACGCAAGAAAACGCCCTCGCCGACTACGCAGAGCGCGGGCGCGATGAATGGCGCAGCACCCATGCGATTCTGCCTCCGCCCGCCTCGCCAGCGGCCTATTTTGAAGATTTCCCCTGGCGGAGGCCGGACGATTTGCCGGCCAAACCCGCAGCATCCTTTCGCCTCCTGATCGTCGACATCGCGGCGGCGCAAAAAGCGGATTATTGTCCCGCTGCGCAGCTTTTGGCGGCGCTCCAAACCCTGCCCGATCTCGACATTTATGTGCTGACCGATAGCGAAAGCGCTTGGATGCTAGAAGGCGTCGCCTGCCTTGATTTCGCGCATCCAAATATGGTTCTCCGCCACGCCGGCGTCGTGCTCGACCGTCTTTTTCGCAGCCTAAAATTCCGCGACCCAAATGCATTGGTGATCGAGATCCCCCCTACCACGGGTCGCATCGTCGAGCTATGCGCGGCGATCGGCCTGCCCTATCATGACGCCACGTCCAAGAGCGAAATCGACGTCGCCGATTGGGGCGAAATTCTGCAGCGTCGGATAGGCTATCGCGCGGCGCCGCGGCCGACCGTTTCCGTGATCGTTCCGAATTACAACCACGCGCATTATCTCGATGAGCGGCTCGGCTCGATTTTTGCGCAGCGCTTGACGCCGGACGAGATTATTTTTCTGGATGATGGATCAAGCGACGATAGCCTGACGGTCGCCAAAGCCTGGCAAGCGAAGTCCAGCGTATCCTTCGCGATCGTGCCGAACGAGGCCAACAGCGGCTCGCCGTTCAAACAATGGGCGAAAGGACTGTTGCAGGCAAAGTGCGATCTTGTCTGGATCGCCGAAAGCGACGATTCCTGCCACCCTGAATTTCTGGAGCGAATGGTCGCGAGCTTCACTGATCGCGAGATCGCCATTGCCTATAGCGATTCGCAGGTGACCGGCACAGAGGGCGAAATCCTCTCGCCGACTTATCGCTTCTATACCGACACGCTCGACGAGACGAAATGGCTGTCCGGATATGTCGAGGACGGCGCGCGCGAAATCGCCAAAGCGCTTGCGATCAAGAATACAATTCCCAATGTGAGCGCAGTCCTGTTCAAACGCTCGGCGCTTCAAGCCGTTATCGAATCAGTCCAAAACTTTCGCCATTGCGGCGACTGGTGGACTTATGTCGAATGTCTGCGCCAGGGAAAGATCCGATTCTGCCCGCAGGCCCTGAACAAGCACAGGCAGGAGCCTCGCGGCGTAACCCAGGATGGCGAGCGCGCCACCCACGCCGTGCGGGAGGCGCTGTCCATCAAGCGCTCGATTTTTGAGACGTTTCAATGTGAAATGCGCGTCGTTTGGCTGAGCCTCGCGCAGACCATTTTTGAATATGAAATTAGATCAAGAGCACTCATGAACGGACGGCTAGGATTCACGCAGAATCAAGAACTTATTGGATCAATTGACGAGCTAACGCAGCGGCTCGCAATGCAACGCTGCGAATTTCCCGACGACGCCTTGGAGACGGCGGTGTTTCTGCGCGTTTTGGCGGCGGTTTCTGTTGACTTGAGCCAAACCGAACGGGCTAATATTGTCGATTTGGTCCTTGAGGAGTTGAAGGAGGTGGCGAAAGCGATACAGTCTCGTTTTGCGTTGCTTTCTTGAGCGCTGCGGATTGCCTTAGAACTAGGGTTCTTTTGATGAGGCGCTGCGCTTAAAAGAACGACGGCGAATCGCTAATTCGGCAGCCAGAAAAAATGCAATGAGAAAAGCCATCCTCGTTCTTGGAATGCATCGCAGCGGAACGTCCGCGGTCGCGGGGGTGATGGCGCAGCTTGGCATCGCAGCGCCACTGACCCTGATGCCCGCGACCAGTGACAACGAACGTGGTTATTGGGAGTCGTTGCGACTTGCGGCACTGCACGACGAGTTGCTCGCCTCGGCGGGCGGCAAGTGGGACGACTGGCGCGCTTTCGACCGAGAATGGCATTCGTCTGCGTCTGCCGACCACTTCAAGGCCCGCGCCAAACCGCTGCTTGAGGAAGAATTCGGGAAGGCAGATTTGTTCGTATTCAAGGACCCGCGGATTTGCCGGATTTTGCCTTTCTGGACGACGGTTCTTGAAGAAATGCAAATCGCGCCGCTCGTCGTCATCCCAATCCGCTCGCCTCTTGAAGTGGCTCGGTCTCTCGCGAAGCGGGATGGGTTCAGTTTGGAAAAAGGCTTGCTGATCTGGCTGCGGCATGTCCTTGACGCCGAACGCGAGACTCGCCATTTGCCGCGCGCGATCGTGGCTATGGACGATCTTTTTGAGGATTGGCGCGGAGCGATGACAAAGATAGGTCGCCTGCTCGAAATTGAATGGCCAGCCTTCGACGAAACAATAGCGGTCGCCATCGATAATTTTATATCTCGCGATCTTAGACATCAGACCGCACCGACGGACGGGCTTCCTGCCATGTTCGCATGGACGATCAAAGCTTATGACGCCATGCTGGCTCTGCGCGATCAGCCCCGGTCGCGCCTGGCTCTCGGCGTCCTCGATGAAGTCAGCGCGACTTTCGAATTGGCATGCGCCTTCATGGGGCCCGCTTTCGCCGAGATCGAGGCGAAAGTCGCGCATGTCGGAGGCGAAGCAGCCTCCCTTCGCTCGCAGCGCGACGAATTATCCCGCAAGTGCGACGGTCTCGCGGCGCTATTGAATCAACGGAAACCTTCCCGCAACGGATTGGACAAACCTGTGCTAGAAGAGCGCTTGATAAATCTTGCGGCCAATCGAGAACGGGCGCAACGCAGACTCCAGTCTATTCAGGTCACGCTAGCCGCGGCCGCTACTCAGATTTAACGCGCAGGCGCTCTGGCGCGGGAGTCTTTCTGCGTCTTGACTAGCTCTGTGAACATGTGCTGATCAATTGAAGTCCAATGGGATCCTCGATGAAGCCACCTCGGAAAAAAGCCGACTCCGGCCGTTCGGAGGCCAAAGGTTTGAATATCAAGGCCGCAAACCACGAACAAACTCTCGTTTCCGGGGAAGTTGGAAACCCGCGAAATGACAAAACGAAGCAGCGCGAGACCGCGTCGCATCGTGAGTCCCGTATTTCCGAAGAGAGAAAAGGGTCGGGGCATTCTCATTCAGCGCTGAACGAAACCGAAAGCCCAAGCATAGGGCTCCCGCTTTCACCACAACATGACCTTGGCAGCGAATCAGATATGGGGACGGCCACCAAGGCAAGCCGCTCAAAAAAAGCCGCATCGTCTCGTCCTGAGGCGAAGAAGCAGGTTGAACATCTTTTGATTGCGCTGAACTCCGAGCGTTCGAAATCCTTGGCTCTCGCTAACATCTCTGAGTATTCCACCGCCCGTCTAAACGAACTAGAAACAGAGCGCATTCGTTTGGCGGGCGCATTGAGCGAAGCTGAAACGGAACTCGGCAGAACCGCGAGTCGCGCCACGGCCGCCGAGCAAGAACTCTCCCGAGAACGCGAACGCGAAGCCGACATTACCCGTCAGATTGATGAGACGAACTCGCTGTTGGGAGAGGTATTGCAGGCCTCCGGCGATCTTGAGGCCACATTGAACGAAATGCGGGCTCGACGCGCCGAAAATCAGGCCCGAGAAGCATCGCTGGAAAAAGCGCTGGAAGAAGCGGAAAGATCCGGTCAGGCGGCCAAAGATCGAATAGCCGACGCGCAGGCTCTCCTCTCAAGGGAACGGCAGCGGACGGCGGAGCTTAACGATACGCTGGCCGCGCTTCAAAATCGCCTTGCGATTGAGCACGAGCACATTTCCGCACTGACCATTCGAGCGGCAATCGCGGACGCGACCTCAACACGCGATCGATTGCAGACGGAAAGCCTCAAGGCGCTACTTGCGGCGACAGAATCCAACCTGGCCAAAGCATTCACGCGCGCGGCTCAGAGCGAAAGCGAACGACGCGTCGCACAACGCGAATATAACGAGCTAAATCGCGCCCTCGCGCACGCTAAAACAGCTCTATTCGAAGAGCAAGCCAACACGTATCAGGCTCGTCGGCAGGCGGAAGACGCCCTAGCCAAAGCTTTTGACTTGGAAGCGAAGTCGACCCATCTGGAACAAAACGCTCAACGCTTCGAAAATGAAGTTGAAGCTCTACGGAACAGTACATCTTGGCGGCTAACTGCGCCCTGGCGGGAAATTATGCGGCTACTGTCCCGCTTTCGTCGACTTGCTCTCGGCAAAAAAATCAATCCTCTGTTTGATCGCCAATGGTATCTGCAGCAATATCCAGATGTAAAAGAGAGCGAAATGGATCCCTACGACCACTATCTAAGGCACGGTGCGGTGGAAGGGAGAAATCCTAGTCCGCGCTTTGATACGTGCTGGTATCTGCAGCAATATCCGGATGTAAAAGAAAGCGGCATCAATCCGCTGATCCATTTTTACATCCACGGTGCCGCCGAGGGCCGCAAGCCGCTACCACAATTTAACGACGATCCGTTTATGTAGCTCACGTCCGTCCGTGCTGATTTACTTAACTTTTGTGCCGCGACGATTGTAGCGTACATAGAGCGACATTACGTCCGGCGACGCGAGTCGGATTGCGGAGACGATCGTTGATCGCGGAGAGATTCGCAGCATTGGACCCCTCTGAGAAAAGGCGACGGATAGAGCGTTTTCACCCTCCGCCGATTCATTGAGAGGATTCCTTTTCCGACGATAGTATGATTCGTTTGCCTCTCAAGATTGGGAAACATGGAACGACATAGGCCTACAGCGCGGATCTTCGCACCTGTGTCATTCAGGCATCCGGAAACAGTTTGCTCGGGTTGCGGCGGAGCGGTTCGGCGTGTAGGTTTCGACTGCGATCGCCTGGGTCCGGCGCTTTCGGAGGAACGGTCGATGTGTCTGACATTGCCCCCAAGTTTTATCCAGCGTTGAGTTCGCTCCGGGGTCGGATTGAACTGCTCCCGGATTTTAGGCCAGCCGCTGCTGGAATTTTCGCGGGTTTTGGCTCATGTCGGCGGCGATGCCGATGAGCCATTGACCAGCGATATCGGGGGCTTGTTTCCGATCGCGCTGTGGGGCCGGACTTCGTTGTAGTCCTTACGCCATTCCTCCATTTTCGAACGGGCGTCGTCAAGGCTCATGAACCAGTGTGCGTTCGCCGATCGCCCGAAACTTGCCATTGAACGACTCGATGAACGCGTTGTCGGTCGGCTTGCCGGGCCGCGAGAAGTCGAGGACGACGCCCTTCTGGGAAGCCCAAAGATCAAGGTCGCGGGAAATGAACTCCGATCCCTGATCCACCCTTATGCTCTTGGGGTAGCCGACGACCTTGCAGATGCGCTCCAAGGTCAAAACGACATCCTCGCCGCGATAGCTAAAGCGCGGATCAACCGCGGGCGAGAAGCGTGAGAAGGTATCGACGATCGTCAGCACGCGGATTTTGCGGCCGGTCGCCAACTGGTCGTGAAGGAAGTCCATCGCCCACGTCTCATTGGTCTCAATGGCGGCGCAGCGATCGTCGCGGAGCTTGGCTTTCACCCGTCGCCGCACTGCGAAATCCGACCAACGCGATTGCTTTCACCCGATTGATTGAGGATCGGCGTCAATCCCAAAGCCGGCCCGACAGCCTTAGAACTCTTGAAGCGGGCTGGTATGTCGATGGTCGCGGTGAAAGCCAAGGAGACGATCGGGCCGACGCCCGGGATCGTCATCAATCGCCGGCACACGTCATCTTCGCGGACGATCGACAACAGCTTTCGGTGCAGTTTCGCGACCTGCTCGCGGAGCGTGCGACGAGCGTCAAGCAAAGACGCCATGATCTCCGCAAGGTCTGGCATGCCTTCGACAAGTTCGACAATCCGTTCCTCGAATTCGATCAAACCGACGACGCCAACCTTGAGCCCAAAGTTGCGCAGCAGGCCACGGATATCGTTCTCGACGGCGATGGCTTTCTCCTGCAGCAGCTTGCGGGCGGTCAATAAAGCGCGCCGCTTCTGGCTTGTAAGCGTCTTCACATGCACGGGCCGGAAAAGGTTGACGCGCATCATCTGCGCGATGCCGCGCGCATCATTGCGATCGCTCTTGTTCACTTGAGCCTTCAGGAAGGCCTTCGTATGCCGCGTCTCGATGCAGACCACCGGTAGACCCGCCTCCGCCAGCCCGCTGAACAGCCATTGCGACAGCGGACCAGCTTCAAGTCCGACGCGCTCGAGCGGCCACGCCGGGTCCTTGAGCGCCTCGATAAGATCGTCTGGATGGCTCGCGACTTTCACTTCGCGGCAGAGCTTTCCCGTCTCATCCATGATACATATAGATGTCTCTTTGACGGACACATCGAGACCAGCATAATGTTTCATAATGCGCTTCTCCATCTGATGTTTGTGGTTGCTCCAACGCAGACCACGTTTACCATCAGCCTGAAGTGCAGCGCCCTTGCCTTTGCCGCAGGGCGCCCAAGCCGGCCGTGGTCTGCCCCCTGAAAAGTGATCCTCCGTGAAGTATGGGCTTATGAGCCTGATGGAGGACTGCGCAATGCCGAGGAAAAGACACAAGGCGGAAGAGATCGTCGCGAAGCTACGGCAAGTCGAAGTGCTTAGCGCGCAAGGGCGACCGGTCGCGGAGGCGATCCGCTCGATAGGGGTGACGGAAGTTACATACTATCGATGGCGGTCGGAATACGGCGGCCTGAAGGGCGATCAGGTGAAGCGGCTGAAGGAGCTGGAGGCGGAGAATACGCGGCTCCGTCGAGCGGTGTCCGATTTGACGCTTGAGAAGCTGATCCTGAAAGAGGCTGCCTCGGGAAACTTCTGAGCTCCGCGCGTCGTCGCGCCTGCGTGGAGCATGTGATCGCCGAACATGGCGTTTCCGAGCGGTTCGCTTGCCGGGTTCTCGGTCAGCATCGCTCCACGCAGCGCAAGGTTCCGACCAAGCCCGATGACGAAGCGGCATTGATCGCCGACATCACGGCGCTCGCCATCCAGTACGGCCGCTATGGCTACCGCCGCATCACGGCGATGTTGTGGGAGCGAGGCTGGAAGGTCAACGTCAAACGGGTCGAGCGGATCTGGCGACGCGAGGGGCTGAAAGTTCCGGCCAGACAACCCAAGCGCGGGCGTCTCTGGCTCAATGACGGCTCGTGCGTCCGGCTGCGCCCGCAATGCCCCAACCACGTCTGGTCCTATGACTTCGTCGAGGACCGCACTCATGATGGCAGGAAATATCGCATGCTGAATATCATCGACGAATTTACCCGCGAATGCATCGCGATCAGGATTAACCGGAAGCTGAAGGCAGCGGACGTCATCGACGTTCTCTCGGACCTCTTCATCTTGCGAGGGGTTCCGATCCACATTCGTTCCGACAACGGCCCGGAGTTCATCGCCAAGGCGTTGCGTGACTGGATTGCCGCCGTCGGCGCGAAGACCGCCTACATCATGCCGGGCAGTCCCTGGGAGAACGGCTATTGCGAGAGCTTCAACTCGAAGCTGCGCGACGAGCTTTTGAATGGTGAAATCTTCTACACTCTCAAGGAGGCGAAGGTCGTCATTGAGCGATGGCGACGCCACTACAACACCGTGCGCCCGCACTCATCGCTGGGCTACAAGCCGCCAGCCCCGGAGACCCTGCAATGGCCGGCTTCGCAATCCGGACCAGCTTCGCCCGCCACGCCAGCAATAGCGCCAGGGCCGACAATGCACTAACATTCAAACTGGATCACCCCATGGGGGCAGGCCAGCCGAATATCCCATCTAAACACATATTTGGCGACCAAATTTATATCGGCCTTCAACCGGGCGATTTTGTCATTCTTGGCAGCTAGTTCTGCAACTGCGGATCGATCGCGTGTCTCTTCAGACCGAGATTGTTGCCGTCACGCCCACTCGCGCACAGCGCCATAACTTCGCTATCATTTACGTATTTAACAGGATTGTTCCATTTAACCATGATTCCCCCTGCCGTCCCTCTATAAACGAACTACATTTCGTTCAAAATGGTTGAAGTATCAGAGGCCGGCTGTCCAAAACACTATTAAGGCTGCGTTGGCCGTATCGTATCAAATTCAGGCGACATATGTAGCCCTTCGCAACTTTACTTTTTAGTGGAAGCATGCATGGTAACGCTAACGACGCCTTAGCTTCCGGGGGGGGTTATGCAGCAGTTTCATGCGGAAACGACGGACGTTTCAGTTAAGGCCACTGTCGACTATCCATTTTCTCTCGACCTAAAATTCTATCGCAGCGCCAATAGCGATTTGGAAGGCTTCAGCGACCATGATTTGAGGGCTCATTTTTATATTCATGGCATTCATGAAGGGCGCCCCGGATCTCCATGCGTGTTCCGCGAAAAGTTTTTGTCTCTCGTTTCTAAGACCGCTCATACGTTAGAAATTGGTCCCTTCTGCAGTCCTGTGCTACGCGGCCCCAATGTGAAATACTTCGACGTTGCGGAGCGCGACGCCCTGATTCGGAGGGCGATTTTGCATCACCAAGGACATACTGATCCGCCAGCCATCGACTACGTTTCTCCTACAGGAGACATGGCCGTAATAGACGAAGAGTTCGACCAAATCTTCAGCTCGCATTGCGTTGAGCATCAGCCTAATCTAATTCGCCACTTCAACCAAGTTGAAAGACTCTTGCGGAAGGGCGGCAGTTATTTTTTGATCGTTCCTGACAAACGGTTTTGTTTCGATCACTTCCTTCCCGAAACAACTATTGCCGATGTTCTCAGCGCCCAAATCGAGCAAAAAATCCTCCACTCTCCAAGAAGCGTATTGGAGCACCGCCACCTTACAACTCACAACGATCCAGTTCGGCATTGGCAGGGCGACCACGGGACCCCCGCGATCCAAACGCAGGATGTTGACACAGTTCTTCTTTGGATAGACCAGCTTGCCAAGAGCGGAGATGCTTATCTAGATGTTCATGCTTGGCATTTTACGCCGGCCGTTTTTGAGGATGTCGTGAACCAACTTTACAGGCTAGGACTGAGTAAGCTGAGGGCAGACAGAATTTATAATACACCTGCTGGAAGGTTTGAATTCTGCGCTATTCTTTCAAATCATTGAGGCCAGGTTGTTATTTCCACCTTAATACGACTCTTGCAGAACTGCACATACAAGTCAAAAGCGCGGGCTGGCTCTGCGATCGCATTCGCGCCGAGCGGCCACTAGATGCGAAACATTCGTCTGCCGAATCTTTCCGCGATCAAGCTGATCGCAAGGGTGGCTGTTGAAAGAGTCAATAGATATGGAACGTTAATAAGCTCGCTCGGATAACCTTCGTAATATGAAGATCGCAGCCATTCGATACATTGAAGCAGCGGGTTGAGTGCTAGCCATTGGTTGTAAGGAGCTGGAATTGCAGATGGGACGAAAACGATGCCAGACGCTCCCCACAAAATCGGAGCTGAAAGATTGAAAACAATTGGCCACATCGGAATAAGGTGGGTGATCAAGGCATGCGCCACGCCGACACAAAATGCGAGATATATTGTAGCCGCTATGGCGAATAACATACCGGTCCAATCGTAGGGTCTGAACTCACTGGAAAAAAGAATCAGCAGGGCTAGAATTAAAATGCAGACGACAGTCGCGTTAACAAATTCTAATACCGATCTTGCTATTAAAATATCAAAAATTTTAACGCGAGAGAAATATAAAAGAGCTCTGTTAATTGTAACGGAAAGAATAATTTGTCTTGCCATATAAACGAAAATGACAAATGGCAGGATAGAAAGACCATAATACAAAATCTGGTCTCCGGATTGCGGAGTAACGCGATTCAAGACATGAAAAATGGTGAGCACCACCAGTAAATGACAAAGAGGCATCAACAGCAGGAGCATTACCCCGAAGCCATATTTTCCGGTCAGTAGTTGGACGTCGCGCAACAAAATCGCTCTGATAACCGCGAGATTGATTGCCAATGCCGTGGGCGGCATCCTGAGTGGTGGCTCGTCTGTGACCCTTGCGTCCATGGCTATCCTGGCTATCCTCGTTCCAGACACTTGATGCGCTTAGATGGCGCTATGAATAAGGCGTTCGCCATAATTTGGCCTCGTCCATTTTCTCGGCATTTGCCACAACTGGCCCGCTCGATGCCGACGACACCTAAGCAGGCGGCCAAGCTGGAATAAGAGATTAGCCTTTCGTCGCAATCAGGCAGTTGCCGGCTGCGAATTCTGAGATCGTTTTATCTGGGAGACCATCCAGTATGGAACGCCAGAAATCACCCGACGGACCTTTCCCAAGAAGCTCAGCCAAGCTCATCTCCATAAAACGAGCCTGCTTGTCTGAGGGCAGGTCGCGAATGAATTTTCCCAAGATCCACGCGATCGTATAGTCCGGTCCTTGAAAATGATAGGTTTTAGCTTCGTCGATCCGAAATCCCGCGTCGGAAAATATCGACGAAAGTCCCTCACGTGTTGCGTTGAAATAGTGCGACGGATAGCCGTGAACAGGTTGAAGGAAGGGCCAGTCGATAAAAACCTTTCCGTCCTTTTTGAGAATGCGGTGGATTTCGTCAACGACCTTCCAGGGCTTTCTCGTATGCTCGAGGACCGCGAAGCAGCCTATTCCATCCATAGATCCTGATTTGATCGGATAGGTGCAGTCAGTCCCCGCGATGATGTCGGCGCTGATCGAAGGGTAGACCTCAAGATAGAGACAGTTTTCGTGATGCAACTCACGAAAACCGCACCCAATTTCGAGATAATTTTTCGTCGGGTTGTCTACAATCTCCGATCGGAAAAAGCCTAATTCTCCGTTGGCTGACTCGGACTGGTAGCTGATGAGATCAAAATGCTCAGAACCAATCAATGCTGGAAAACCTACGAGGTTTAGCCCATACGGAAGGAGCAGAGCGTCTTTAAATCGGTTGAACTTGCGCGCACGGTATTCTCCGATGCCAATGAGCTCCGGATTGATTTGCAGGCGATTCTCTTTGTATCCGTGGGTTTCAAAATGCTCATGAGGATCGACGCCCGCGGCGGCGACATCTTTGTTTGCGAGAAGATAGGCCTTCGCATTGAAGTTTTCCCGAGTGACGGGTATGAATGCTTCAATCAAATTGCGTTCCCTTGCTGAACAAAAAGCCGTCTCTCGTATCGTTACCGGAAGGCAAGAAAAAAGCAGGCTGGGCCTGCCGGGAAGTGCGGGTGATTCACGCCCATTTCGATTCGATTGAAACCACGGTGCCGAAGCACGTGGGTGATGTCATCAAGCTCCATCCAATACGACATCACGTCTCCGCCGCCGGAAAAGGGTGCCGTAGCTGCCCTTTCAGGATAATCTCGACCGTGCAAAGTTAACTTTTTGCCGCCGTAATCGACTATTTTTTTCTTCTGTTCTTGGTACAAATGGGCGGTGGGGTGGGATGCTATAACTTCTTTGTCATAGTATTGCGTCCAGATAAAAATAACGTCTGACACATTCGAGATTCCTTCCAAAAACTCTATTGGACTTGTCAAATGGTACAGAACGCCAGATGCCCAGCAAATATCAAAACGGTTCTTTGTGATCTCTACAAATTTTGTAAAGTCCCCGTATAGAAAAGTTGCATTGAGGCCAATAATATTTTTAACAAGCAGGCATTTTAGGAAATTCGAGGCGGACCCTTCTATAGACAAAACGCTCGCCGCACCCATAGCCTCGAATTGACTGGTGCTGTATGCCTCAAAGGGGCCAAGCTCCAAAATAGTCTTGCCTGCTAATCCGCCTAGGACTTTGGCAGCCCATGCGACGCGAACATCCGAAAAATTATCCGCTTGGCCACCAACTAGCCCTGATCCCTCAGGCATTCGCGAGTACCAGCCATCCTCAAAAAGATCCATGCCGGCCTGATGGGATGGGAAAGAAGCCGAGAAAGTCTCTTTAATCATCGAAGGCCATCCAGTTACGCCGAGTGAAGGTTTAATTTTGGTTATCTTTCAGATGTTGAGCTCATAATGCGGCAGCAAGAATTTCTTGCGTGGTGCTGGCCTGCCCCCATGGGGTGATCCAGTTTGAATGTTAGTGCATTGTCGGCCCTGGCGCTATTGCTGGCGTGGCGGGCGAAGCTGGTCCGGATTGCGAAGCCGGCCATTGCAGGGTCTCCGGGGCTGGCGGCTTGTAGCCCAGCGATGAGTGCGGGCGCACGGTGTTGTAGTGGCGTCGCCATCGCTCAATGACGACCTTCGCCTCCTTGAGAGTGTAGAAGATTTCACCATTCAAAAGCTCGTCGCGCAGCTTCGAGTTGAAGCTCTCGCAATAGCCGTTCTCCCAGGGACTGCCCGGCATGATGTAGGCGGTCTTCGCGCCGACGGCGGCAATCCAGTCACGCAACGCCTTGGCGATGAACTCCGGGCCGTTGTCGGAACGAATGTGGATCGGAACCCCTCGCAAGATGAAGAGGTCCGAGAGAACGTCGATGACGTCCGCTGCCTTCAGCTGCCGGTTAATCCTGATCGCGATGCATTCGCGGGTAAATTCGTCGATGATATTCAGCATGCGATATTTCCTGCCATCATGAGTGCGGTCCTCGACGAAGTCATAGGACCAGACGTGGTTGGGGCATTGCGGGCGCAGCCGGACGCACGAGCCGTCATTGAGCCAGAGACGCCCGCGCTTGGGTTGTCTGGCCGGAACTTTCAGCCCCTCGCGTCGCCAGATCCGCTCGACCCGTTTGACGTTGACCTTCCAGCCTCGCTCCCACAACATCGCCGTGATGCGGCGGTAGCCATAGCGGCCGTACTGGATGGCGAGCGCCGTGATGTCGGCGATCAATGCCGCTTCGTCATCGGGCTTGGTCGGAACCTTGCGCTGCGTGGAGCGATGCTGACCGAGAACCCGGCAAGCGAACCGCTCGGAAACGCCATGTTCGGCGATCACATGCTCCACGCAGGCGCGACGACGCGCGGAGCTCAGAAGTTTCCCGAGGCAGCCTCTTTCAGGATCAGCTTCTCAAGCGTCAAATCGGACACCGCTCGACGGAGCCGCGTATTCTCCGCCTCCAGCTCCTTCAGCCGCTTCACCTGATCGCCCTTCAGGCCGCCGTATTCCGACCGCCATCGATAGTATGTAACTTCCGTCACCCCTATCGAGCGGATCGCCTCCGCGACCGGTCGCCCTTGCGCGCTAAGCACTTCGACTTGCCGTAGCTTCGCGACGATCTCTTCCGCCTTGTGTCTTTTCCTCGGCATTGCGCAGTCCTCCATCAGGCTCATAAGCCCATACTTCACGGAGGATCACTTTTCAGGGGGCAGACCAGTGCGAGCGCCAAAGGCGCGATCGATCCGCTCGATGACGAAGTCATTGATGGCATTAACCAACACGTCGCGCGCCTCTTTTGGATCAAGGAATGGAAACGTCAATTCTGCAAACCCTTCTTTTGGCAACGGGTCTATTTTACAGGTGTGAAATGTCCGTTGAGTTATCACATGGACGCCCGTAAGCGCCAGGGTTATATGATTCCATAGTACAAGCTTGCGGCAGAGCAGGGGGCGGATTTGTTGGAAAGTAAGTTCGAAAGCCGAGTACCTTCGCATCAAAATGCGATCGATCTGTTTCGAGATCATTGGGCCGGAATGATTGAAGAAGTTTATCCTGGCGTGATCTCTGGTCCTATGCCCGTGTTCGCCTCGGATCCTCGCCCGTCTATAGCCGCCAAGCACCTGGGATTTGCGCCGGGCACATTGCGGGGCATGAATATTCTCGAGTTGGGCCCGCTCGAAGGAGCGCACACTTATCAGATGGTCAAACTTGGCGCAGATAGCGTTCTGGCTATCGAAGCAAATTCAGAGGCATTTCAAAAATGCTTAATTGTCAAAGAGGTATTGCAAATTCTTCGTAGTCGTTTTCTTCTCGGGGACTGCTTGAAGTTCTTACAAGAAACGTCAGACCCATTTGACATGATTTTTTGTTCAGGGATTCTATACCACATGGAGAATCCATTTGAATTGATCAAATCCATGTCAAAGCATACTGACAGAATATTTCTTTGGACGCATTACTATAATCCCGACGAAATTTCGAAATCACGTATTCCAAAGTCCGTCGCTTGCGATGGGATAGAGGTTACATTCTATGAGCAGGCATATGGTGATACTGCTTATGGGACGTTCTGGGGCGGCAATAAGCCGACTGCCTCATGGTTATCTAAGCCTGGAATCGAACGTTGCTTCAGTCACTTTGGATATAAGCTGACCATTCATGAAGATAATGTTGGCCACATCAACGGACCATGCGTCACGGCAACGGCGATCCGATAGGTGGATTATCGACCAGCTCCGATCGTGCCGAGTAGTGATGATCGGTGCGAAGACAGAACATGGGCGTGAATAGTTTTTCCATTCTCGGAAACACTTTTCATATCTCCGTTTGTTGTCGGCTGGGCTGGTCCTCCTTTTCGCCGGTCGCGACTATCCTCAACAGGTCATTCGGCAGGGGTCGTTGAAGCGCAATTGCCTGCTCGAACGATCCCTTGAGGCATGCATCCATTTCCTCGGGCATCGTGAGCAACATCGGCATGCCTTGGTGTAGATTGGTTGATTCGGGACGACAGCACGACTGGAAATCCGTTGTTCCGGCGTGTCGTCGGTTTTGCGGGCTTTGGCCGTCGGTGACATGAAAGTGACGTGCTCCCGGTAAATCGGTCCATCTGAAGCTGGAATTTTCCACTTACGGTCCCCGCTTGGGGACGAGGAGAGTTCCAT
The DNA here is from genome assembly GCA_037200525.1 of Methylocella sp. Classification (NCBI taxonomy): domain Bacteria; kingdom Pseudomonadati; phylum Pseudomonadota; class Alphaproteobacteria; order Hyphomicrobiales; family Beijerinckiaceae; genus Methylocella; species Methylocella sp. The sequence continues at coordinate 3,666,324 of JBBCGG010000001.1, forward strand.
GAAGAAGACCAAGTTCACGGAAGCGCAGATCGCCTTCATTCTGAGGCAGGCTGAGGACGGTGTGGCGGTCGCCGAAGTCTGCCGGAAGGCGGGACTCTCGGATGCGCCGTTTTACAACTGGCGGAAGAAGTATGCCGGCCTGATGCCCTCCGAGATGAAGCGGCTGCGGCAACTCGAGGAAGAGAACGCCAAGTTGAAGCGGATCGTCGCTGACCTGTCTCTCGACAAAGCCATGCTGCAGGACGTGCTGGCAAAAAAGCACTAACGCCTGGCCGCAAGCTGGAGCTTGTCGACGAGGTCCGATCGGATTGGAAGGCATCAATCCGGCGAGCCTGTTCCGCGCTCAGGGTTGATCGAGCGCTCTGCGTCTACAAGTCGAAGCGCGGCGGCCAGGCCGACCTCAAACAGCGGATCAAGGAGATTTGCCGAGACGCGCGTGCGATACGGCTATCGGCGCATCCATGTGCTGCTGCGCCGCGAAGGCTGGCTCGTCAATGCAAAGCGGATCTATCGGCTCTACAAGGAACTGAGCCTGCAATTGCGCAACAAGACGCCAAAGCGACGGGTGAAAGCCAAGCTCCGCGACGATCGCTGCGCCGCCATCGAGACCAATGCGACGTGGGCGATGGACTTCGTTCACGACCAGTTGGCGACCGGGCGCAAAATCCGCGTGCTCACTGTCGTCGATAGCTTCTCACGCTTCTCGCCCGCGGTCGATCCGCGCTTTAGCTATCGCGGCGAGGATGTCGTTTTGACCTTGGAGCGCATCTGCAAGGTCGTCGGCTACCCCAAGAGCATAAGGGTGGATCAGGGATCGGAGTTCATTTCCCGCGACTTTGATCTTTGGGCTTACCAGAACGGCGTCGTCCTCGACTTCTCGCGGCGCGGCAAGCCGACCGACAACGCGTTCATCGAGTCGTTCAACGGCAAGTTTCGGGCGGAATGCCTGAACGCACACTGGTTCATGAGCCTTGACGACGCCCGTTCGAAAATGGAGGAATGGCGTAAGGACTACAACGAAATCCGGCCCCACAGCGCGATCGGAAACAAGCCCCGATATCGCTGATCAATGGCTCACCGGCATCGCTGCCGACATGAGCCAAAACCGGCGAAAATTCCAGCAGCGGCTGGCCTAAAATCCGGGAGCAGTTCAAATGGGTCTATGACCTAGGGCCCAGACCCATAAAATGGTTGGCGTGACAGGCGGATTGTGATTCACAGCTTCCGAAAGGAAGCGACTATGAATCGGGATCAATTCTGGCTGACGGACGCGCAGTTCGCGAAGATCGCGCCGCATCTTCCCACGGACACGCGCGGCAAGGCGCGCGTCGATGATCGCCGGGTGATCAGCGGGATCATTCATGTGCTGAAATCTGGCGGACGCTGGATTGACGCGCCGCTGGAGTACGGGCCAAAGAAGACTCTCTACAATCGCTACGTTCGCTGGGCTGCTAAGGGCGTTTGGATCGATCTGTTCCACGCGCTTGCGCAAGCAGGCGGGCCGCCGGCGCAGGTCCTCATCGACTCCTCGGCGGTCAAGGCGCATCGCTCGGCCAGTGGCGGCAAAGGGGGGAGAAGAATCAGGCCATCGGCCGTTCGCGCGGCGGGCGCACAACCAAAATCCACGCATTGACCGATGCGGACTGCCGCCCGCTGTCTTTCATGCTCACCGGCGGCCAAATCGCCGATTGCTCGGCGGGCGCGGAGCTTATCGCGCGACTTCCTCCTTGCGAAATCCTCCATGGCGACAAGGGCTACGACGCAAATGCGATCCGTCGGCAGGTCGAGGAGCGCGGAGCTATGCCGAATATCCCGCCCAAGGCCAATCGCAGGTGGAAGAACTGCTTCTCGCCCTTCCTCTATCGAAACCGCAACGCCATCGAACGCATGTTCTGCCGCCTGAAAGACTTCAGGCGCGTGGCTACCCGCTACGACCGAAACGCCATAAACTTCCTCGCGACAGTCTGCATCGCCGCTACCGTCAGCTACTGGTTGTGAGTCTGGACCCTAATCCCCAATGGATGAAATTCAGGGGCAGGTCACAGGCTCGCGAATTTGAGTTGAGTTTGCGAGGGCACCTTCGAGCGAACTATAGATCAACCAAAGAGATTTTTGGGAGCCCTTGTCAAGGCGGCTGCTCGGTCTTTGACAGTCAGTAGAAGATCCGACGGCGTGCCCTCACATCACTTTCTAAGTTCTTTTTTCATCCATGCCGCAGTCCGAGCGATACCCTCGCGCAGCGAGAGTTTGGGAGCCCATTTCAGCTGCTCCCAGGCTAGAACATTGCTGAGGATACTTACCGGAGCATCGAATGGCCTAGCGGGGAAGCGGCGACATTCAATGGAAACACCGAGCGTTTCCTCTAAGAGGATGATGAGCTCGTTCAGGCTTGTTCCCTCGCCGGAGCTCACATTGAATACACTGCATGAGCCATTGTAGTCTACAGCTCGTGCGAAAGCCTCCGCCACATCACTTATATGAATAAAATCGCGTATCGTGCTGCCATCACCCCAGATATCGATGGGCTGCTTCGTCAGCGCTCGATGGAGAAAAACCCCAACAGCCCCCTGCCCTGTCTCGATGCGCTGGCGCTCGCCAAAAGGATTGGTGACCCTCAGACTAATTGTCTTAATCCCATGAAGCCGCTCAAAAATAGCTAAGTATTTCTCGATAGCCAGCTTGGTAATCCCGTAGGAAACGAGGGGATCAGTGGGGTGACGCTCATCGATAGGAAGGTAAACTACCTTACCGTATACAGTACCTCCAGAGGAAATAAATACAAGCTTGCCCACCTTTTTTGCGACCACAGCGTTAAGTAGTTGCAGCGTCACCACGAGGTTACTCTGGACATCGAAAATGGGATCATCGTTAGAACTCTTGGGAAGCGTAGAGGATACCAAGTGCAGCACTACATCGGCACCGTCGATGGCGTCGCTCACATCATGAGTGCTGAGCAAATCGCCAGTAATCCACTCCGCATCCTCATCCGCCGAAAACGAGCGATACTGTTGGATTCTCGGCTGTTCGAAAATTCGCAAGCTATGTCCATCAAGTAATAAGCGGTCCGCGATCGCAGAACCAATAAAGCCCCCACCTCCAAGAATGACACATCTCATTGTTATCGAGTTACCCCCATGATATTTGTGTTTGATAGGCAAAACCCTGCTTGCTGTACCGCCAAGCCAAACAACCGCTCTAGGCCATGCAAAAGTGAGCCATCATATGGAACCGGTTCAGAGGGATAATCAGCCCAATCCAAATTGAAGTCCAAAAGTGTCTTGATGGCTTTTGATCTCGCCCAAAACATGGTCCCAACTGGCGAGTTCATATTATCGGGAAAATCGCGCAGGGAAAAAGCGGCACAATATTGGATTACAAACTTCTTATTTTTATCCCAACCAATAACATGTGGATCATCGGGGAATACCATGCCTATTTTTGGATTCGCTAGCATCTCGCTAAGAATAATATCGGCCATTGGCGCGTTGCCGCCCACCAGATTTTCTAGCAGGAACCGATACCAGTTTTTGCCGACCGATGCATCCTTCACATCGACTGTTTTCTTGGTATGTAGATGACCTATCAGCTCGTACTCTTTAAGTGTTTCACCGAATTCCGTGAGGAGGGGGCCAATATCCCTGCCTCTGTTTGGCACGACGTGGATCCGAACCTCCCCACCTTTGTAAGTGCTGACTTGTTCTTGGATCTTTTTTCGCGCATCGTCACTCGTCACACTGATGAGTAAGTCCGGGCGCACCCTATTCTGCTTCAGTCGATCAAGCATTTCGAGAAAAATATCGGGGTAATAGGCGTGGATGTGTAGAGCAATACGCACATTAGATGGGATTGGATTTGGCTGTTCACTAGGAGTGATCAACTCGAAGTTCCACGGTCCTTTGGGCCGGCCTGCCCGCAGATAATCAGCTACAGGATTGATGCTAGGCGCCACGATTCCGTGTTGTTCGACGTAGATACCAGGATGAAATCCAGGGAAGAGCTTGCGGCGACTTACCCCGCTGCCCCATGATCTCACATAGGTCCGAATGACTTCGTCGCGGGTCTGATTTTGCTGCGTAGGCGAGAGATAATAATCAAGTCGCGGCAGATCGGATTTCGCTATTGTTTCGGCATCAAGTTTTTCTTGTATGGAATATTCCGCATGTCGCACTGCCAACTGCTCGATCTGGGCAATATATTTCTGCATGTTAAACTTGGTGCCAGCGATACGCGAAGATTGCTCGGCGACTTCGATACGCAAGTCCTTTGACTGCACGAGGGCAATCAGTTTGCGCGCCATGTCAGCCGTATCTAAATAGTCGGCCACGGTATGTGTGCCCAACCCATTTTCGTTTAGAATATCTGCGATTCCCGTAGTCTTGCTGAAACAAATGACCGGTAATCCAGTTGCTAGCGCATCTATCGCTACGTTTGGCAATGGATCAAGCCGCGAACTGAGCACAAATAGATCGGCTTTCTCATATACGGCGGCCAAATCCGAGACTTCATTCAGAAAAAAAACATATTTGTCCAAACCAGAACGCCGGATCTGGTCCGCCAAATACACTGAATAAGCGACATCACCATCAGGGTCATACCCTCGGCCTATCCATACAAAGCGACACTGCAGGTCTGGAGCGAGCCTCAACACCCGGGCTGCGCAATCAATGAAAAGATCAACGCCCTTTCGGAACTCAACAGACCCAGCACCCAAGATTACCGCGCCATCTGCAGGAAATCCTTCTGGGCGCAGAACACGCTGGATTCGCGCGTCTTCCCCACGACTCGCGGGATCTTCCAGCCATTCCACTTCGGGAACGATACAACGTCCTTGGGGAATTACCGGGTAATCTCGCCCTCCTAAATCGGGATACTCGGTTAAGGCATTATCCCGCGTGATCTCCGATGAGAAAACAACTTGTCCGGACCAAAGTACAGCTTCGCGAAAGGCACCATGGGGGCGGATATACGCTGCAAATTCGTGAATCAGGCTGATTGTCGGGACATATCGCTTAGCTAATGCCGGAAGAACGTGGCGTGATTCGATGCTATTGATAACCGCAAACTTAATCACCGCCGCATCGCTGATCCGTCTTACGACGAGATCAGCGAGCGAAGTGGATTCCGTGATCGGGATCGGTCCTACGACCACCGCGCCAGCGGCGTGACACGCGTCGAGGATTGGTCCGGGCCCAAGGAATATAACGAGGACATTGTACTTCTCCTGGAGCCCCCTCACCAAGTTATAACTCAGGATTGGCGCGCCCCCTCGCGCTCCGTTATGACTGACGATCAGGACCGTTTCCCGTGTACCGACCATCGATCCAAAACGAGTCAGAGCATCCATCCCCGGCATGTGTCCAAGTCGTCCCTCAGAACGACCGTGTTTGACATAGTGCTGGTAAGGGTTCATTCCCGATGCCGCCACGTCGGGGTAGGCAGCGAGATAAAACTCGGGACAAAACTTAGCTTCGGATCGACCATCAACCTCCGGCATCTGCGCGAGCCTACCCTCAGCACGACCGTGCTTGACATAGTGCTGGTAAGGATTCATTCCCGATGCCGCCACGTCAGGATACGCAGCGAGATAAAACTCGGGGCAAAAGTTGGCTTCTGGAGGAACATCCGGATGTTGCGACCTGCTGATCCGTGCCTCTGAGTTACTAGGCATCACAAGGGGTCCCCCAGAGGGCGCTAGATCAGGGTAGTCGTGACGATACCCGAGTCGGAACCTTTTTCCGAAGAACGATAGTTTCGAATATCGTTCGAACAATGCGCCAGATAATCTTCGTCCAAACTCCAGGATCTTATACATGATCATTGGTACTCTCATGTGCTGTCGCACGCGAGTTTCAGCACCGAACCGAACCTTGATCGTGCTGATCACTCCTCAGCGGTCGGTAAGCAGGGTTATCTGGTTGGCCCAGGCTTGTCCACTTTTAGCCTGTCTTATTAATTCGCGGCGACAGGTACAGCCGCGATGCCATCCGAGGATTGAGGAGCGGCTTTCTTGCCAACGTTGCCGGATTGACCCGACAACGCAAAGTGCTGACAAAGCCTGACTCCACTGGATACTTACTTACGGACAAAGTCGCAGGCGGCCTGATGTGCAGCGGTACCAGATCGCAACATATGCCTCAGCCGTACTGTCCGAATGACTCCTGGGGATCCAACTATTCGGGCTGTGGTTATAAATTCACTGGATAAAGCCCTCGCATCAACTTCGCCTGCTGAGTAAGGTAGTCGGTAGGCTCCACCTGGTCGGTGAGATTTACTGCGGGACCGATCCGAATCGGCACATCATCGCCCTCTCGCAAAGATAAATCAACGAGGCCGACATCAAGGCCTTCAAGGCTGGCGATCATGCCAATTGTTCGCTCCAATGCATGCGCAATTTGGCCGTCATTGTGCGAACTGTCTATTTCAAAGCTGATGTTGGCATCTACGTATTGCGCCAATCGCAGCAGAAGCGTGGGTCTGAACCAGAACATGCTGCCCGCGAAGAACCCCCAATTTCCGATGCCATTATAATCGGGGTAGAGGGCTCTGGCGACTTTGGACACGTTCTGTCCATTTGGCCCGATGAATTTCGGCCCTGAAATATAAAGGTTTTTCGGCCCGATGAGGCAGACCTTAGGATGTGTTTGAAACGTCCTAATAATGTCGCCGATAAGCCCCCGGTTCCCGAGAACTGATTGCAATAGAATGTAGCGCCAGACGTCGGGCTGAGTGATGCCCTTCTTCGTGTGGATCTTACATATAGCATCGTAGGACATTATCTTATCGATGACCGTGAGCGCCTGCAAGAATGGGCCTATGTCGCGTCCGTCGCAGATCGAGTTTATGATTTTTGCATTTGGAAAGACTGACAGTACTTTAGAGCCCAGTCGCTCGACCCGATCGGAGGGGATCGTTATATAGATATCGCACGGTATCGGGATGTTGAGGAGCGCCTGAGCTAGCTGTGGCCAAAGATCATCATAATACAGGTGAGCAATGACGGCGACCCGCATCGGCAGAATACCGAATAGGTCGAACCTATTGAAGCCCCGATCCTTCCCAAAGGTAAGATAATTGGACAAGGCATCCTGATCTTTCTCAAAGAAGTTCGAATACCGTTGCTGGTATCCCGAGGCATCGAACAGTGGACCGGGGCTGCTATTCTTTATCCGTCCTTGTGTGAGATAATGGACAAAAGGGACCGGTCCGCAGCCATCGTAGGTAGCCCTGTACCACTCACTGTCGAAATAGGGATTGGGATTGCGGCCCTCCTGTAGACCGTACCGCACAAAATGGTTGAAGGCGTCGCCCAATGGCACGTCGGGATTGCTGCCGGCATACCAAAGCGGATCGAACAGCGGAGTCGTGACGTGCGCTAGTTGCGCTCCAATCTTCAAGTAATACAAGAAGGGTCCGAGCTCGGAATAGGCTATTTCGGGATGCTGGGCGGTATACCAGGCACCGTCGAACAATGGACTCGGATCGAGCCTTTCCTCGGCGGCCGAGAGAAAGTGTACTAACGGATTTCTCGAATCATCTTTTGGAAGTCCAGCTTTTGCGCAATACCAGTCTGTGCTGAACAGCGGGTTGGGGTTACGTCCCTCCGCCGCGCCGTGGAGGTAAAAATGCGCTAACGGATTTACGCCGCTCTCTTTCACATCCGGATATTGCTCAATATACCAATTTGTATCAAACACCGGATTAGGGTCGCGTCCCTCCGCCGCGCCGTGCAGCAAATAATGCTCGTAAGGATCGAGTTCGCTCATTTCGACGTCTGGATATTTGCGGAGATACCAATCGCGGTCGAATAACGGATTGCTTTTCGGGCCGCGCAGGCGGCGGGCGAGCCGCGACAACATTCGCCGACAGAGCGGCCAGGGGGCGGTGGGCTGCGCGGGCATGCTGCGCGAGAGCAACCCAGGTTCCTGCCCGCGTGCACTTGTCAGCTCATCGAGAAAAGCCTCCGTCGATGAGCCGTCCCGCTGCGAGGGTGTTTTGGCTTCCGCAAGCGTTCGCTCCGCAAGCGAAACATCGTAACGCTCCGCGGCGAGAACCTCGCGCCAATCACTTATGTCGACGCCCGGGAAGTTATCGCGGATTGTCGTCACCTTGATGAAAGGGAAACCCGCTGCGATCAACCGTTTCCAGTGGAAGATTGTATGGTTGACCGCTTCTGTCGTTGATGGAAAAATGGGTTCACAGATTAGGTCTGCAGCCATTAGGGTCGACGCAAAACGAATCTCGTATTCTTTGATGACATCATTCTTGTCCGCGTAAGAGACGATGCCGTCGATAAATTTGCGAAGAGCATCCGACAATAACGCGCGAGGCTTGAGCGCCAGAAAATAGCTCTGAATATGCCAACTGTATTCATAATTGTCTGTTAATCCCAGGAAATCTGCGGGACTCGTTCGAATTACTCGCAACAGATTCTGGAATGCATCATCGTTGGTCGGTCCAAACAAGCTATCGTTAAGCAGATAAAGGATCTTTGCCTTAAAAAGCTCGGGATGCAGACGGAGAATATGCGCCCAGGCAGCGAAATCATAGCCTTCGTTACGACGGACGAAAATTCCATCCATTTGGTCCAGGAGTTCCGCGTCAGCCGCCGAAAAGGGTGCGTCATCGGCAGCCACAATTAAGACAATGGCTATGCGCTGTCGTTTGAGGCTGTCCAGATAGTGCCGCACGTGCGGCTTCAATCGCCCGTGCGGCGAATGCGTTACGAAAAGAGCCATCTCGTCGCTGAGTGAAGGAGCTTTTAGGCAATGAATCTCGGCGCTGTCGACCGCGGTTGGAAAGCCAAAATCAGGATTTCGAGAGGGTGCTCGTCCCTCCCTTCGACCGTGTTGAAGAAAGTGGTGCAGCGGGTTCATTCCCGCACGTGCGACGTCGGGATTACGATCAAGATACCACGCTGCGTCGAACCGAGAGGAAGGGTTAGACCCATTAGAGGCACCGATTGTGAAATAATGCGCGAGTGGATTGCGATCCGAACAAGCGACGTCTGGATTCTGCGCTAAGTACCAGTCAGTGTCGAAAAACGGATTCGGATCACGACCTCCCAGAATAGCGTGCAGCAGATAATCGGCGAGAGGATCGATGCCGTTCGCAGCAACATCTGGATTTTCCGCTAGATACCACGACACGTCGAAGAGAGGATGAGGGTCGCGGCCTTCTTTCGAACCGTATCGAACGTAATGGAAGAGAGCATTTGTCCCGGATGCGGCGACATCTGGGTTTCTTTCAAGATACCAAGTTGTATCGAACAGAGGATTGGGATCGCGCCCCTCGGCCGCACCGTGGAGAAAGAAATGCAGCAGCGGATTTATGCCGCTCTCTTTCACATCCGAATATTGCCTAAGATACCAATTTGTATCGAACAGCGGATTAGGGTTGCGTCCCTCCGCTGCCCCATGCTGCAGATAATGCTCGTAAGGATCTAGTTCGCCCCTCTCGACGTCCGGATATTTCCGGATATACCACTCTCGATCGAATAGCGGATTTCTTCTCGGGCAGCGCAATAGACGGCGAAGCCACGGCATCATTCGCCCAGAGGACAGCCCTAGTGTCCACGACATACTGCGCGCAACCGAGCCGGCCCCCCGCCTCTTGCCTTGAAGACGTTTCTCCAGACCTGCGGTCTCCGCTTCCAGATCCATTTTATTAATCGTTGCCCCCTAAGGCGACCTCAATGAGAGTTGAATCAAAGATTCGATTGGGCCTGTGGCATGAATGCATCGCCGTTGATGTTGTCCTCAACTTTTACCGCACTGGGTTCCCCGGCTCGCTAGAATGCCCCGCTGCAGAAGTTGAACGACGGCGGCAGTACCGAGTATCGCGAGCCCTTTTTTACACGTGAAGTTATGTTACCATCAATGCCCTAGTTAACTTTTCGGTAAAATTCGACTGCGTCGTCGATGTCGCCAAAAGCGACAAGCTTGCCCCGGTGCAACACCAGGCCGCGATCACAATAAGCTTTGACTGTTCCAATGTCGTGCGACACCATAATCATGGTGCTACGCCCCCGCTTTTCGTCAAAAGCCCGTCTGGCTCGCAAAGCGAAGCGCGCGTCTCCGACGGCGGTAATTTCATCGACGAGATAACACTGAAAATCAATCGCCATCGAGAGGCCGAAGGCAAGGCGCGCGCCCATACCGGACGAATAGGTGCTGACGGGCATGTCGAAATAATTACCGAGTTCGGCGAAATAATCAACGAAATCGATGACGCGCCTCGTGTCCGCGCCATAGATCCGGCTAACGAATTTGACGTTCTCGCGACCAGTCATAAACGGGTGAAATCCCCCGCCGAAGCCGAGCGGCCAGGAAATCGTTAGATCGCGCCGAATTTTTCCCGTGTTCGGCAGCTCGGTGCCCGCAATGAGGCGCAGCAAAGTGGACTTTCCCGCTCCATTGGGTCCGAATATCCCATATGAATATCTCGTGTCGAACGTGTAGGTTACGTTATCGAGAACAACCTTGCGATGGTTCTCTGTCTTGTAAATTTTCGTTACGCCATCAAGCCGGATCATCTTCGCCTCATGTCGCGAACTTGCGCTGCGCCGCGCGCCAGACAGCCATTCCGAGGAAATAGAGGAGCGCCGCGCCGGCGACGCTGAGGAGGCTGAACAGCAACCTATTCGGAGAGGTTGGATCCCTTGGCAGAACGGGTTGGACGAAGGTAGCGAGATAGACCTTTTTGCTTTCGGCGTTGATCCGGGCCCGCTCAAGGGCGGCAGCGGCTAGCGTATATTGCTTTTCGGCGATCTGCTGCTCAAGTTCTAGTTCGTCGAAGCGGGTGATCTTGCCCGAGATTGCGCCAGATTGCGTCCCGTCTTGCGACGTCACCTGTTGTTCGAGCGCGGCGATCTGCTCGCCGATCACCTCGACGCGGGTGCGCATGATCTGAACCTGGGGCGCATCATCGCTGACGTCGCCGCGCCGGGCGGCGGTTAGGTCCTGCTCAAGGTGAATTTTCTCAAGACGCAGTTCCGAAATCAATTTGCTGATTCCCTCTGCCGTCCTGCGAGGATCGAGCGTTGCCTGCTCGTTGCGAAGGTCGCGCTGAGCGATGCGCGCGGCGCCGAGGCGAGCTTCCGCATGTTCAAGCTCTGCCTCGGTCTCGGTGACCGCGTCTTTGCGTGCGCGCATCGAGAGTTCGTTCACAAGGCGTTCGCTTAGATCAACCGTGGCATTAATGACCTTAAGCGCATCCTCGGGCGAAAAAGCGCTGACCTTCAGCGTCACAATTCCTGACGGCGATTCGACCGAGAGTTTGATGCGCCCGGCCCAATATTTGACGAAGTCCTCGATCGAATCGTCAGCGTCGAAGCGGGAAAGCTTGTCGATGCTGTCTCGCGAATAGATGCCTCGAAGGTCGATGCTTCGCTCAAGCTCCTCGACCATGGCTTGGCTTTTCACATAGTTAACAACGATGAGCGAATCCTGCACCTGTGTGAATGAGGCAAGGCCGGTCAGAGCCGAGATTGCGTCCGTGGGAGGGCGTTCGCCGCCCCTGACCGCAAAACGCGCCTCGGACGTATATTGGCTCGAGGCGATGAGCGTGAAATAAACGACCGATAAAACCGCCGGCGTCACAAATAAGAGCAGAAACCCGATGAGCCCGCTGTGCGAGCGCCGCACCTGACTAAAAGTATAGTAGCCGATCCGGGCGCCAACGCTCCAAGCCGGCCGCGCGATCTTCTTGCCTTTGGCGGTGCGCAAGGATCGCGCCGAGCGGCGCCATTCTTCCGAGGCTCCCGCCGCCCTTTGCAGCGCAGCGGCATGCGCCTTGGCCAGCGCGCCCGACTTGATCTCGGCGGCGTCAGATCCTGCAGCGCTCACTCAGCCTCGCTCCATGCTCTCAACTTGGCCTCATCGGCGTCTCGCGACGACGATATCCTGAAAATCATGAATCGCCCCTTCGACATAGGAGCTGATATCAAACCATTTTGTCCAAACGGCGTCGATCCATCGCCGATTGACGAAGGTCACGCCGTAATCATAGCCGGAAGAGGTGAGGTGGCCGGCCTGTCGGGTGAAGTGAAACCCTGAGCCGTCGGCAAGGGCGGCTGCGGCGCCCTGGAGCGCAGCCGGTGGGATGCCGAGAAGATCAAAGACGATCGGCTCTGACGCCGCGCGCTGCAGCGCTCTTTCCCCGTGAACCGTGAGCATCAAAACGGCTCCTGGCCGGGTGACGCGATGCAACTCCTCCAAATAGAAATAATGGTCCTTTTCGTTCATATGCGTGAAAACCGAGATGCTGACGACAGCATCAAACCGAGCATCCGCGCAGGGAAGAGATTGCCGCGGCACCGTTCGCAAGGCGTTGACCCATGGCAGATTGCCCCGCGCCCATTCGACCATGCGGGCATCGACGTCGACCCCCACGTAGACGCCGCGATAACCTTTAAAGAGCCGGGCGACGCGCCCGACGCCCACCCCAAAATCGAGCCAGGAGCGATATGAATTCAATGGCTGCGGGCTCGCCGCCGCCAAAGCGCGCACAATGTCCGTGCCGTGCCGGCCGAAATCCTCGGGCCGATGCAACCCCGAGGTTTCCTGCATCAGCGCAAGCGGTGGAAACGGCGCAATATGCGTCCGCTCAGCTTCAGTGAGGTACATAACGGCCTCATTGTGCATGAGCCACGGCTCAAGAGGGCCTTCGATGCCGAGCTGCGCAGCATCCAGACCGCTTTGATCGGCCTCCTTGCCCATCGCGCGCGCAATCTCAGCGTCCTGCGCCTCAAGACTGATCAAACCATGCGCGCCATACATCGCGAGAAGATCGAGCGCCATGTCGGCCGGCATGCGATCGTAGGACGTCGCCGCGCTCATGGAGCTTGCAATGCTCGGATCATCCGCAACCTTTTGTAAAACGGCTGTCAGGCTTGTGGCTTCTCCACGCAAAAAGTGGAAGCCGTTGACGCCATCCTCGACGAATTCCGTCATCCCCAGCACGTCTGAGATGATGACCGGAGTGTGAGTGGCGAGCGCTTGCAGCAGAATAAGCGGGCTGTTCTCGTACCAGGTGGATGGAATGACGAGATAGTCCAAATCCGCGAAAGCTCGCGCGAGTTCGGCCCGAGGCAAGGTGCCCGCAAACGTGACGGGAAGTCCCTCCGCCTTTTGTCGCAACAGCGCATAATAGGCTGGATCTTGGTCTGACGGCCCCCACACCGTGAGAGAAAGATTAGCGCGCTTGCTGTCGCACAATGCGTCGAGCAGAAGATGCGCCCCTTTATGCGGAAACAATTGGCCGATGAAACCAAGCCTTACGCCATCGCCATTTTTGCGCGACGGTTTTGCGCTGCGGTCAATGTCAATTCCGAAGTGGCTGATGTGCATGCGGCTTGGAAAGCCATTGCTTTCATAAGCGCGCTTCAAGAACAGGGTCGGAGCAATCGCTTCGGAATAGACGCCCATCGCCCGGCGCAGAATGTCCGGCCTGACGACGATATCATTCGGTTCGAAACCACCGATGCTGAAAGGACTCTCTTCCCGCCGCCCTAACTTGGCGAGTTGCTTTGAGACGGCAGGCCGTAGCCGCGGATCGCCTCCGAGCTTGGCCAGCGGCTTGGCGTCCGTGCGGCCGCCGACGAGTTTCAGGAAACAAGCGATGCAATTGGCCCGCATCTCGTCCGGCCCTTCGCAAAGCGCTCCTTCTGCGTTTTCCAAGCGGTTGTTGTAACAGAACCCAAAAAAATCGGTCAACGTTGCGAAGACTGGAATCCCCATGACCCGCGCGACATCAAGCAGCGCGGTGGTGTGGCTGATGAGGTGGCAGACGTGAATGACATCCGGTTGCAGTTTGCGCAGTAGACGCTCATGCAAATGGCGCAGCGCCGGTTGCTCGAAGGTGTCGCGCACGCTGCGGTTCGGAAACATATTTTTGTCGATCGAGATGACGCGAACGCCTTCGTAAACATAGTCTTCGATAAGGCTCTTTTGCGTTGGTTCGCCAGCGAGCGTCGCCGAAACCACAATGGGCTCCTGTCCCAAAGCGATCAATTCCTTGGCGAGGGCTAGAACATAGGCCTCCGTGCCATAGAAATGGTTTGGGAAGAAGCAATGGACGTAAAGCGCGATCTTCATGGCGTCATCTTAGCGAGGCTCGCCATCGTTTTAAGCACGCCCTCTTCGAAAGGCTCCTGCGTCGACCATCCGATCTCGCGCCGCGCTCGCGACGGGTCGAGCACTGAAACCGGCGCGTCGAAGGACCGCGCGGCCCTGCGCTCGACAACCAGGGGTCTTTGCAAAAGCTTTTGCAGAACAGCGATAATCTCGTTCAAGGAGCGCCCTTCCCCGCTACCGATGTTGAGCGCGCGAGATGAGGTTTCCGTGCGGCCCGCGCGCGTCAGAGCATCCACCGCATCGTCGATATAGACATAATCGCGAACATTGCCGCCGTCGCCGAAGATGACGATGGGAACGCCGGCAAGCGCGCTTCTTGAGAAATGCGTGATGGCGCCAAACAACCGCGTAGCATCCTGCCCCGGCCCAAACAGATTTCCAATCCTGAGCGAGACGGCGCGGATTGCATCCGAGGCCGCGAAAAAATCGAGATAGGCTTCAACAGTGCGCTTGGAAACGCCATAGGCGGACAGGGGGTTAAGCGGGTGGTCCTCCGAGGCGGGAGTTTGAATCAATCGGCCATAGATAGCGCCGCCCGAAGACGCGAAGACGAAGCGCGGTCGCGTTCCTTGCTCGATGTTCTCCAGCAAGCGCAAGGAGCCGACGATGTTGACCCGCGCATCCTCCGACGGCGTCAGACTGGCGTCGGCGGGGATCGTCGACCAGCTCAAGTGATAGATCGTATCGACGCCCGCTAGAATTTCCTTTAAGGGCGCGGCGGAATCGACGAGATCGACCTGGCGCCACAAGAGTCGCGGGTGCGGCGCAAAGGGACAAGCCTTGCGGCCGACCGCGACCACAGTATCGCCCGACGCCAGGAGAGCTGGAACCAGCGCTCGCCCGAGAAAGCCGCTGGCGCCGGTAACGAGAGTTCTGCCCGTCATCATCGCAGCATTCATTTACAACGGAAAATTTATGGCGTCGGGAAGCCCCCGCAGCACATCGATATCTTGCGGCGCAAGGTCCCGGTAGAGATTGGAATAAGCGACCGCCATTTGCTCGACGGAAAAACGCTCCAGCGCGATGACGCGATTACGTTCGCCCAATGCCGCGATCCGATCGCGGTCATCCAGAAGATCGACGATGATATTCGCCGTTTCATCGAGCGATTCGCCCAAAGTCTCAACGCCGCCCAGAATCTCCGGCACGGCGCCGATCCGATAGCCCGCGACCGCCCTTCCGGCGCACATCGCAAAGGGAATCACTTGGCCAAAACTTTCCTGCCTCACTGGTGCGACAAAAGTTTTAAACCGCGCCAGCTGCGCGGGCAAATCCTCGTAAGGGACAAAACCAGTAAATTCGAAATGCGACAGCAAGCCTTCTTGTTCGACGCGCGCCCGGAAATGCGCGAACAATGATCCATCGCCAATGATGATCGCACGGGTCTTCGGCCGCCTTTTGACGATAGCGATAAAAAGCTCGACCGCGTCCGCATTCAGCTTATCGTTTTCCAGCCGATAGATCATGCCGATTGCGTCGAAGGCGTCAGGATCTTCCACCATCGGCGGCGCGAAACGGTCGAGGTCAACGCCAGGGTGGATGACCTCAGCCGGAACGCTTGAGCCAAAACGATCAAGCACGCTCTGCGATACGAAGACATTGCGCGCGATGGTGACATCCGCAAAGGGCGCCACGGGCGTATTGACGTTCTGCACAATCGGGCATCCAAATTCGGCGGCGATCTCAAAAACCACCCTATACCAGGGCTCGTCCACATCGCCCCAATAATGCACATGCACAATATGAGGCCGAAAGCGGGTGAAAATGCTGCGCACAAGATGACGCGAGGCCGGCTGCGGCGCAACCTTGATCGTCATGCCTTGGTGCGAACCATGGGGAGGCAATGACGACGTGATCACCTCCATGTCGATGCGGTGCCCAAGATAATCCAGAAGATCGACAATGAGCTGCGTCGAGCCTCCAACCCAGACATTGGCGATCGCGTGTAAAATCCTCGGTCGCCGCGCGAGGGCGAGCCTTTGGCGCGGCCGGACGCTGTAGAGCGCAGGGTGAAATAGGCCGAATGAGCGTCGTAAATGTCCGGCCAACGCGGTAAAGTCGAGCCGGCGCGTCCAGATCTTCCGCGCGGGGTCGAACGTCAACCGCTCGCTGCGAAACCGCGCGTCATTAATGCGGCGGAGCGTCGTGCGCCAATGCAGGATCAAGCCTGCGAAATTGAGCGCCAGTTGAAAGATGCGGAAGATCAAGCGGAAGCCCGACCGAAGCAAAGAGCCCGCTTGAACAAAAGGCCGCAGTCGCGCCAGCCGCGCTTCGATGTCGGCCAGGTGATCCTGCACCATGAGCAGTTCGCGTTTCAGCGCCAAACGCTCGTCGCCCGCAGTCTCATCCGCTCTGGAGACGATCGGCTCATCGGTAGCCGCTTGCGCCGGCGTTTCCTTTGCCTTGCCTCTCACGGCGAGTTGGGCCACTCATTCCTCCGCGCCGCCACTAGGTTGATCACAGGCAATTGCCGAGAGGCAATTTGGTCAGATACCGCTTTTGCGCGAATCGCGCAACAAACCGCCTTCGCTCAGGCCAGCATGAGAGAAAGGCTGAACAGCGAGAGACCCGGATGGTGGAACGGGTCATCCCGCA
Organism: Methylocella sp.; assembly: GCA_037200525.1. Classification (NCBI taxonomy): domain Bacteria; kingdom Pseudomonadati; phylum Pseudomonadota; class Alphaproteobacteria; order Hyphomicrobiales; family Beijerinckiaceae; genus Methylocella; species Methylocella sp. Next base: position 3,683,051 of record JBBCGG010000001.1, read on the forward strand.
AGCGATGACCCCAACGGCGCCTGAAGTATGCGCGCTCCTCGGCATGGGCCTCAAGTCGCCGGAATGTGGCTTTTCCGCGGCTCGCCGACTCGAAATGGACGATCCGCGCGAAAGGCGTCCAAAGAGTTTGAAACTCCAATTCTTCAAGCCGCAGACAAAGATCGATATCGTTGAACTCAATCGGCAGATGAACAGCGTCGAAGCCGCCGGCGGCGTCGAATTTGGCGCGTTCCACGGCAAGACAAGCGCCCGTCACCGCCGATGCTTCATGAATGACCCCGTTGCGGCCAAGCCAACCGAGTTGGTTGGCCTCGGCGCCAGCGTCGCAATGGCCTGCGGCTTCGCCAAGGCCAAGAACAATTCCCGCGTGTTGAATGCGCCCATCCCGATGGAGCAGTTTACAGCCAACCGCCCCCACCTTGGGGTCGAGGGCCAAGGGAGCCAATTTGTCGATCCAATCGCGGTCGATGATTTCGACGTCATTGTTGAGGAAAATAAGGACCTCGCCTCGCGCGTGAGCGGCGCCAAGATTGCAAAGATGCGAAAAGTTGAACGGCCCCGGCGCGCGCAGCAATTTTACGCGCGAATCGCCCGTCAGGGATTGAAGCACCGCAAGAGCCCGCGCGTCGGTGGTCCCATTGTCGACAATGACGAGATCAAACGCCGAATAGGACGTTTTCTCCAAAAGGCTCGTAACGCTTTTGCGCAGCAACTCCGCCCGATCGCGCGTTGGCATGACGATCGTGACGCTTGGCCTCTTTACTGTGCGGGGCGGCGGATCGACTGCAATGGATGGCGCAGGCGTCGCCCGGATCAGAAAGCGCGGAATATGCAGCACGTCCCGGCGTTCCATATCGCGCAGAATTTCCCTGGCAAAGACGCGTTCATCCAGCGTCTTGGCGTCGATCCGGCTCCGCGCATGCGAAAGACGGGTCAGCATCAGTCGCCCGACATAGGGTCTTGCCGCCTGCAGACGCGGGCTCCAATCCGGTTTGAAAATTGGCGTCGCGCCATTGTCCTCATCGCAATAGATGACGCGCGCCTCGGGCGCCCTGTGGCTGCTCTCCACAAAACAGGCAAGCGCGTGGGGCGCTAGGCGGTCGCCAAACGCGATGAAGGTCATGAGGTCTTCATCAGCGCCCTCAAGCGGGCTGCTCTTCAAGCGGCTCACGCGCGGATCTTTGCCGATCCAACTCGCGCCATTGTCCACGCCGCCAAAAACGCATAGCGTCCAGCGCGGAAAAATCTGGGCTCGCAGCGAGTCGATAGTCGCTTCGATGTCTTCCGCAGAAACGCCGTCGGCAAGGCGGGCGATAAGCCTTACGGTCGGGGCCTTGGACCAGTCGCAGCGCGGCCGTTCGGCTCCCTCGAGATCTGGAGCTACGGAAAGCCGGTTGCGATGGTCGGGCCAATCACTCATTGGCGCGTGCTGCGTCGCCCAGCAAAAATTCTCCCTCGCTTCATTTTGCCAGCCCAAAGCCCAGGTGCCGAGCGCGCTGAAAAATCGCGAGCGATCTCCTTTCAGACCCCTGCGAAATAGATCCGAGATGGACAGGACTTCGATCGCCTCGATGACGAAGTTGAACGGCCCGGCTTCCGCGACGGGCGAAATCCATACCTCGCTTGCGTCCTTTGGAACGACGCCGATCCATTCCGCGCGTCCGAGCACGGGACCAGGCAGAATATGCCGGCCGATCTCCTGAGCGCCGCGACGGTAGCTGATCAACGGCCGGGTCGGGCGGTCATAGAGCCCAAGCCGGTAGCGCATTTTGAACCAGCGGCCCGGCGCAAAAAGCGAAATCGGCGCGATCGAAAGCCACGGGCGTTCGCTCAAGGCGACATAGTCGGGCCCATTGCCTTCGACGTCACAGACGCCGATCAGGCCGACGATGGAAGTTGGCGCGCTGGCGCCAGCCGCCGTCAAGCGCTCGCCGTCGCTGGCGTCGGCGCAAGGACGCGCGCGGCCTCCGCATAAACTTCAAGGTCCTGTTCAATCAAGGCGCGGGCGGCGCCCATGTCGCGCAGCATATCTGCAAAACTGATCACCGTTTTACTTGCGCCGAGCGCAGCCGAGGGAAGCCGATCCGGCAGGTCCAGAACGGCGGCGAGGAGGTTCAAAAACGAATCGGCGTCGTCGCGCAGCCCCACAGCATCCATTTCTGCAAGGGAATCGAGCGCGGCGGCGCTTGCCGGCGTCGGCGGCGGGTCAAACGCATTGGGCGCTGCCAGTTGATAGACTAGCGGATTGTAAAGCAGCGCGCGCAATTCATCAGGCGGATGCGCCAGCAAAGCCTCAAGCGCGGCTTCATTGCTAAGATCAACGTCGCGAACCGCTCCTGTGCATGTCTGCAAAACCGGCATTAACGCGCTTGCGCTCGAACTCGCCTCCGGCGATGAGGCCCACTTCAGGATCAGCAGCCGTTCCGACATTTCCTCGAACGGATCGCGCAGAAGAATGCCTATTTTAAAGTCGCGATCTCGCAGCAGCGGCTCCCAAACCCTCCAGAAAATACGGCCCGACGCAAAGATCGAGTTCGTGAAAGGTATGGCGAAGACTGACCGCGTCGTCTCCTCGGGCAACAGCTCAAGCGATTTGTAGGACATCTGAAAACGGCCGATCAGCTCCTCATCGAGGCTGAAGGAGCGGAACAATTGCGTTTCGAGGCGCAACAGCTTGTGTTCGATGAGTTTGGCGTCCTGACGGCGCCGATAGATCAAAACATTGTTGTCGGCGTCGATGATTTCCAAATTTGTCGCCGCCGTCAGTCCCGGGCAGTTCGATTCGTCCACGACGAAGCCGCAAATGCCGGTATTGTGAAGGCCTTGCTCCTTCAGCAATGGACGATAGACAAAGGCCTCCACGACGACGTGATTCTCAGGGCTGAGATGAACGATCACGCGCGGCGTTGTCGCTGGATTGTCCGGCATCAGCCAGCCGATAATCCGCGCGCCGACATCCTCGTCGATACTGAATAACATCGCATCCCCGACTTTATTGAGCGGCCCCAGCGCAAAGGCGTCTAGCCGATATTTCGATGATCCCGAACGCCGGCGATCACCAGCATCATGACGCTCCACAACGCGAAGGCGCACATGCCGGCGAATGCAACCAAGCGGACGCGGCGCGGATATTCAGCAATTTCCGGCTTTTTCGGCTCGACGAACACCGCGATATAGACATGCTGTCGCTCCGCCTCCTCTCGCGCGCGTTCGTAGGCGGCCTGCGCCACACCGAGGAGACGCTCCGAAAATCGACGTTCAAGCTCCTGCTTTTCAAACTGGGCAATGGATCGCGCGGCCGTTTTGGCGTCTCCCTCACGGCTTGTCAGAGCCGCCGTCAGGGAGACGATCTCTGATTCGAGCCCCTGAATCTGACCGGCAATAACCTTTTGCTGAGGCGCGTCCGGCGACAGCACCTTGAGATTGACGTCGCGCTGACGCTCCAAGGAAAGCTTCTCGCGCACCACGCCCAATAAAGTGCTGGCGGCGGCGTCGATCGTGCTTTTCGGATCGACCATTCCCTCCTGATTTCGTACGTCTCGCAAAGAGGTAAGCGCTGCCGAATAACGCAGGCTGGCGCGCTCCAATTCTTCTTCGGCGTCATATAGGGCGTCGCGACGCGCCCGTGCGGCGACATTATCGACCATTGTTTCGGCGGCGCGCGCGACGGCTTGCGCCAAGGTCAGCGCGTCGTCAGGCGTAAAGGCGAATACGCGGACGAGCACAAGTCCCGAGACGCGATCGACGTTGATGGTGATCATCGATTGCCAATAGTCCCAGAGCTCATCTTCGCTCCCCGCTGTGTCAAAACGAGACAACCAGTCGGCTTGATGGCGAGAAAACGCCGCCCGCAGCCATCCCTCGTAATCGAGTTCGCGGACCACATTGCGGCTTCGCAAATAACTCGCCACCATATAGGGCAACACTCCAGCGTCATGCGCGCCGGCGTCGCGCGCTCCGGCACCGCGCGTCAACAGCGAAGCAGTGTCGTCCTCGCCGACAAGCGCGGCCGCCGATCTGACGCTGAAGCGGAATTCCGCAGCATATTTGTCCGCAGCTATCAATCCATAATAAATCCCGGCCAGCGCGATGGGCAGAAGCACGCAGAGCGCGAAAGATATCTGGTGCCACCGCCATGAGCCGAACTGGTCGATCGGCACCGAGACGCGGCGCAGATCTTCCCGCAAGACGAAATGGTCAAGCGCGGGCTCGCCCGTCGTGTCGGCGGGAACGCGTACGGCGGAATGGGTCTTGAGATCCGCTTCGCTCATGAAAATGCCGCGTCAGCCGCGCCCGTCGCCCCGCGCCTCATCTTCCATGATCGCGCACGTTGCTAAGCGTCAGCGTCAGGACCGACCAGACGCACAGCGCGCCGAAGGAGATTATCAAAATCATATGGCCCCGGCGAGGAAACAGCGAGCGCTGCGGCATCGTCGGGTCTTGGATGGAAACGAGATAAACATGATGGCGGTTAGCGTCCGCCCGAGCATTGTCGCGCAACCGCTCCGCAAGCGCAGCTCTTTTCTCGGCGAGATCCTTTTGGACGTCCAGCCGATCATATTCGACAAGCGCCGCGGAAACAGTGGACGCCTCGAGATTTGTGCTCGTGATCTTAGCTTCCAGCGCCGCGATCTGATTGACCAGCTTCTGCCGATCCCCCTCCAATATCCTGATTTGCAAGGAGCCGGCCCTCAGCGAACTGCGGGCGCTCGCTAATTTCACCTCGATCTCGATAAGATCATGCCGCAACTCTGTGATGGTGCCGTTCAAGGATTTCGCCGAGCCGAGCGGATCGATCGACATCCGCGTGTTTCTGAATTGTTCGAGGCTGGCGCGCTGGGCGCCGACATGATCTCTGGCGATGGTCACCTCGGTCTCTGCGCGATCGATCATGTCGCGCCTCATCCGATCCAACAGCCGATTTACGACAATATCGCAGCGGGCGCGAATGGCGGCGGCGAGCCGCACCGAATCAGGGCGCGCAAATGTTCTGACCCGGACGGTCAGAATGCCGGAAGCCACTTCCACGGAGGCGTCGATCGCATTGCGCCAGTAGCGCAAGAGCTCCTCGGCCGAGTCCGAAGGATTGAACCGCGCCAGGAAATCAGCCTTGGGCGTGCTGAAAATGGCGCGCAAATCGATCTCTTTCGAAAGATCGTCGACCATCGATTGACTATTGATATAGTCAGCGATGATAAAAAGATCCTGATTGGCGTTGAGGGCGGCCAGGGTTCCAAGACCCGACGCCGCCAGGGTGTCGCTGCCCGGAAGCAATTCGGTTGCGCCGCGGACGGCAAAGCGCATTTCGGAAATAAACTGATCGGGCGCCAAAAATTTAAAGTAGATGAAGCTCGCCAAGGCGGGGACGAGCACGAGGATAATAAAGCTGCGCCAGAACCAGGGCGAGCGCTCATCCTGATCGAGCGCGTCCGTCGCCCGGTCGGCAGCGCGCGGAGTGATTCGCCGCCCAAGGCTCGCGGCTCTCACGGCGACGCCATTCAATTGCGTGATCGACTGCCGAATCCCCGCGCGGATATCGAGCGCGCTGGCGCCGTAGCGCAGTCCCAGCAGCTTTTGGCCGGCGTCATGCCGCGTTTCGCGCATCATATTTTGCTATCGCCTCGCGAGCGGATGCCGATGGAAACATGGATCAATCGCAGAGGTAGGCGATGTTCCGAAATTTTGCGGACTGAACCCAATGTCGCTTTCCCGTTCAAGCCTCAAAAGATCGGATTAAGGCGCTTCTGGCAAGCCGGCAGCTTATTACGGCGGCGACGACGGATTTTCGACGCCATGGGATCAACGCTTCAGCCAACCAGAGCATTTATCACGGACTATCGTCATCCGCTCGACAATCGCTCGGCTTTTCCTTGCCACAATTATTGTATAACCGAGTGAATAAATATTTCGTCATCCGCCCAATTAAGCATCGCGATAAGGCAAGAATTTGTCGCTTCTTTGCCCTTGACGCTGGCTGAACCGCTAGGGCAAAAGGGTTTATTACAGATTTGTATGTTACCAACCTAACCTTGTGTTTTTCTTAAGAGTCGTCCTCGATCCGGAAGCGTCTTTTTGAGGTCTGGCAGCATTTATGACAAAATCTGAGGGCGTTCGATTAAGCCCGGCGACGTCGGAAATCGCGATTATCGGCCGAGCCTGCAGACTGCCTGGAGCTGATTCGGCCAAGGAACTTTGGGATCTGCTGGCTGCGGGCAAATGCACGGTCTCTCGCATCCCGTCTGATCGATGGTCATTGGAGCGTCTTGGTCATCCGCGGCCCAAAGAGCGCGGGCGCAGCTATTCCTGGGCCGCCGGCGTTCTTGACGACGCCTTTGGCTTTGACCCAGCCGTTTTCGGCATTTCGCCGCGCGAAGCCGAGCAGATGGACCCGCAGCAGCGGCTGTTGCTGGAGCTTACTTTCGAGGCGATGGAAGATGCCGGACTGGCGCCTTCATCGTTCGCCGGCAGCCAGACGGGCGTTTTCATCGGCGGATCATCGCTCGATTACGGCAATCTCCGCCTTCATGATCCAGCGGCCGCCGACGCCTATTTCGCTACCGGCAATACGCTGGCCGTTCTATCCAATCGCATTTCCTATGTGTTCGACCTCCACGGCCCGAGCTTCACCATCGATACGGCCTGCTCGTCATCGCTGGTGGCGTTGGACGCCGCCGTCGCCGCGATCCAAAGCGGACGCATCGACACCGCCATCGTCGGCGGCGCCAATACCTTGGTCAGCCCTTTTGGGTTCATCAGTTTCTCGCAAGCCACAATGCTGTCGCCGACGGGACTGTGCCAAGCTTTTTCCGCCAAAGCCGACGGCTATGTGCGCGCCGAAGGCGGCGTCGTCCTTGTCCTCCGCGCGCTCAATCGCGCACAGGCGAACGCCGATCGCATCCACGCCTCGATCGTGGCTTCGGGCGTGAATTCCGACGGGCGGACAAGCGGCATCTCCCTGCCCTCGAAAGCGCATCAGATCGCTTTGCTGGAACGCGTCTATGGGAACAGCGGCGTTGACCCGAACGACGTCGCCTTCGTCGAGGCGCATGGCACAGGAACGCGCGTCGGCGACCCGGCGGAGGCCGGCGCCATCGGCGAAGTTCTCGGCCAGCGTCGCAGTCTGCCTCTGCCGATTGGCTCGATCAAGACGAACATCGGCCATACTGAGCCCGCGTCCGGTCTCGCCGGCGCGATGAAAGCCATGCTCGCGCTCGAGCATGACGAATTTCCCCGCACGCTCCACTGCGACGAGCTCAATCCTGATATCGCCTTCGACGATCTCAATCTTTCGGTCTGCGCCGACCCCGCCGCTTTGCCCCGAGACGGAAGAATTCGCTATGTGGGCGTCAGCTCATTTGGATTCGGCGGCACCAATGCGCATGTGATTCTCGCCGACCCGCCATCAACGAAGAGACGGGAACCTTCGAGAGGCGCTTCGCGTGCGCCGCAGTTTCTGATGCTCTCCGCGCAGAGTCAGGATGCCCTTGCCGATCTCGCGCGGCGCTATTCCAGCCGGTTGGCTGGCCTTGACCCAGAACCGTTCCAGCGCGTCGCGGCCGCGACCGGACGCCGGCGCGAGCGCCATTCCGAACGGCTGGTTATCCCGCTCACAACGCAGAAAGCTGCGATCGAGGCGCTGGACAAGGCTGCAGACAAAATCGTCGACCCATCGGACGCTCTCGTCGGAACGGCGATCGAAAGAACGGGACCGGTGGCCTTCGTCTTTTCCGGCAATGGCAGCCAATGGCCGGGTATGGGCCAACGCGCTTATGAGGCGAATGCGGTTTTCCGCAATCGTTTCGATGCGATCGACGCGATTTTTAGCAAGCTCGCTGGCTGGTCGCTCGCCAAGATCATGTTTGATCACGACATTGCAGCGCTTCTCCACAAAACGAGCATCGCTCAGCCCCTGGTCTTCGCTATCCAGGCGGCGACCGCCCGTTGCCTGATCAAGCTTGGACTTGCTCCATCGATGGTGCTTGGACACAGCATGGGCGAGGTTGCGGCGGCGGAGACTGCGGGCGTCCTCGACCTTGAGAGCGCCGTTCGGGTCATTTATTTCCGCAGCCATCACCAGGAACTTGTGCGCGACGCAGGCGGCCTCGCCGTCGTCTTTGGGGCGAGAGAAATAACCGAAGCGCTGGTCGCGGACATACCGGGCCTCGCCATCGCAGCGCATAATTCGCCGCGAAATTTTACGGTCTCCGGGCCCGATTCCGCCCTCGATCAACTATCCAAAGCCGCCCGCACTCACAAGGCGCGCATTCGACGCCTCGATCTCGCCTATCCTTTCCATAACCATCTCATGGCCCCGGTAGAGGGACCGCTATGCGCCGATCTCGCCGGGCTTCGTCCAAAGCGGGCCGAGATCTCGTTCATATCCACGGTAGACGCCGAGGTGCTCTCAGGCGCCGAACTCGACGCGCATTATTGGTGGCGCAATGTTCGCGAGCCGGTGCATTTCATGGAAGGCGTCAAGATGGCCGCCCTCCGCGGCGCGTGCGTTTTCGTCAAAATCGGACCCGGCGGAACGCTTGTCGCTGACATCAAGGAAACGGCCGATAGCATAGGCGCCGCCATCGCCGCCTTTTCCGTCCATCACCAAAAACCAGTCAGCGGGGATCCCTTCCTGCGCGCCGTCGGCGAGGCGCTGGCGTCCGGCGCGGAAGTCGATGCGGGAATAGCTTTCGGCGACGATCCAGGCCCGGTCGAGAACCTGCCGGCCTACCCCTGGCAGCGCAAGAATTACCGCGTAGGCGAATCGAGCGAGACGACCGGCTTGCTCACCCCCCGCGCGTGGCACCCGCTGATTGGCGCGCGCGTCGCCGCCGATGCGCTGGAGTGGCAAGCGCAGGTCGATCCATTTTTGACGCCCGCCCTCGGCGATCATCGCATCGATGGTCAAGTTCTTCTGCCGGGTGCGGCTTTCGCGGAAATGGCGTTAGCGGTCGCGCGCGATTGGCTCGGCGCGCAACAAGCCGCGATCAGCGATCTCGAAATTCTCCAGCCGATGATTTTCCCGGCCAATGCATCGCGCGAGATTTTGTGCCGGGCGACCCCGATGACGGGCACAATTGAAATCATGAGCCGCCCGCGTCTCAGCAACACGCCCTATGTGCTGCACGCCAAAGCGAAACTCATTCAAAAGCAAGGGCAATTGGCGCCAGCGCCGGCCGTCCCGCAATCCTATGGAAAGACCGTCAGCGGGGCTGATCTTTATGCGCGAGCCCTTCAATCAGGGCTTCAGTTCGGTCCGGCGTTTCGGCAGGTTGCAGCGGCCGAACTCGTCGGCGAGACGACGATTGTCGTCGATCTTGCGACGGCAGAGGCCGATGCGCGTTACGGTCTCGATCCCGCCCGCCTCGATTCTTGCTTTCACGGCCTGATTCTGCTTTTCGCAGGCCAGTCCAGGGCTAGCCGGACGGCCGCCTATCTGCCAGTCTATTTCGGCGAGATCAGGCTGGAGCAACCTGGCGCCGCCATCGCGCAGGCTCGGATCGACATTAAACGCTGCGACGAACGAGCCATAATCGCCGATTTTACGCTGGTCGACGCCAAGGGCGCCCTCATCGCGCGGCTGCAAGGGGCCCGATATCAGGCCATGCGCGCCCACGCCATGGGCGATCTCTCGAGCCATTCGGTCGCGCAATCTTTCACGCTCGCCGACGAGCCAACCGCAACCCCGCGCGATCTTCCATTGACTCCGAAGCTCCTGGCGAGCGCCGCGACCCAAGAGATGGCGAGCGGAGCCGAACGGTCCTTGCCCGCCGACCTGATTTTGATCGAGGGATGGGCGACCGCAGCCGCCTATCGTCTCGCCTCTGCGCTTGCGGTCGACGATCGAGTGGACCTCGATCAGTTGATCGCGTCGGGACGTTTCCCCGCCGCGCATGGAGCCTGGCTGACCAATTTGCTCGCAGCCCTGGAGCAGAGCGGCCTTGCTCGATCCGACGGCGAAGCTTTTGTTCTTTCGGGCGACCCGGATCTTCCCGATCCCAATGAAATTCTGCAAAGCTTCGCCGCCGATTACCCGAGGCGATCAGCCGAACTTCTGCTCGCCGCGCGCACCGGCGCCGTCATGGAAGCCTTGGCGCGAGGCGAGACCGAGATCGCCTCGATGAGCGAATCGGCGATCGAATCTTTCGAAGTTGGATCGCTGACCGTCGTTGCGGCCGCCGATCTTCTCGCCGAGCTTTTTTACAGATTGTCGGACCAGTGGCCGGTGGACCGCGCGCTGCGAATTCTTCAGATCGGTCATGGGCCTTTGTCCTCGCACGCCGTTGGATTGGCGGCGCGGCACGGGGCGCGGCTGACTATCTTCGAGCCCGATCAACGTCGTCTCGAGCGCGCCCGTTTGGCATTTGCGCGCGAGGCTCGGATCGCCTTCGCCGACAATCTCGATGCGATCGCAAATGGCGGTTTTGATCTGGTTATCGCCGCCGACGCCTTGCATCGCATCGCATCGGGCGCGGCTCCCCTGGCGCGGATCGCGGAGACGATAGCGCCCGACGGTCTGATCGCTGCGATCGAGCCCGAGTTCTCGTTGTTTCGCGATCTTGTTTTTGGTCTGCGCGAGAGCGGGTCGACAGGCTCTGAACTGCGCCGCGGCTCCGTCGTTTCGCTATCCGACCGGTCCGCCCAGCTTCAATCGGCAGGCCTGCGCGCGCTCGTCGCCGAGCCTATAATGACCGGTGCGGGACCGGCGCTTCTGCTCGCCGGTCAAAAACCGGCGATGGCGCGACGGCGCTCTGGACCTTCCAAAGCGCTTATAGTCAGCGGCAAAGACTCGCAAACGTTGGAGACCGCCGGCGCGCTTGCCGGCCGACTCGAAGCCTTTGGCGTCGACTGCGCCGTTACCGAGGCGAGCGCGCTTGACCAGAGGATTTCCACAGACGCGATAATTTTTCTTGCAGGCGCCGCAAGACCTGGAGAAACCTCGGTCGATCATCTCGCCTCGCTTTGTCTCGCGCTCAAAAACTGCGCCGAACGCCTAGGCAAGCACAGGGCGCAATTCTGGATCGTGAGCGCCGGCTTATTGCGAGGCGGCGCGAAAGAGGTCGATCCGGTCGAGACAGGCTTCCGCTCTTTCACGCGCAGCTTCGCCAATGAATTTCAGGCTCACGACGTCCGCCGCATCGATCTTGCGCCGGGGTTGCCCGCTCCGATCAAGGCGGAGCGCTTGGCCGACGTCATTCTTTCGGGCACGACGGAGACCGACATCATTGTCGATAGCCGCACGACGCGAGTGATGCGTCTGCATGCGCATGACAATGCTCATATGCCGATGCATTGGTCGCCCGCCGCGGCGAGCCGCCTCGAAAAAGGCGATGGAAGCGGCCTCGATCGCATCCGCTGGATACCCATCGACCGTCGTCCTCCGGGACCGGGCGAGGTAGAGATCGCCGTCGCGGCGAGCGGCCTCAACTTCCGCGACGTGATGTGGGGCCTTTCCGTTCTGCCCGACGAGATGCTTGAGGAAGGTTTTGCGGGTCCGACCCTTGGTCTTGAATGCGCCGGCCATGTCGTCGCGGTCGGGCGAGGCGTCGAACGTCTCAAGGCCGGCGACGCCGTCGTAGCCTTCGCCGGCGGCGCCTTCGCCAGCCATGTCACCGTCCAAGCCAGTCTGGCCTCGCCGATCCCCGCGGGCCTGTCGCTACAAGCCGCGACCACCATCCCCGTCGCCTTCCTCACCGCCTATTACGCTCTGATGACGTGCGCGCGCCTCGAGCCCGGCGAGTGGGTCCTCATCCACGGCGGAGCCGGCGGCGTTGGTTTGGCGGCCTTGCAGATCGCGCGCTGGCGCGGCGCCCGGGTGATCGCGACCGCCGGGTCCGTCGAAAAGCGTAATCTCGTCGAGGCGCTCGGAGCCGAATATGTGTTTGACGGACGTTCCGGCAATTTTGTCGACGAAGTGCGCCGCGTGACGGGCAAAGGCGTCGCGGTCGTGCTCAATAGCCTTTCCGGCGAGGCGATGGAGCGCAGCATCGGGTTGCTCGAGCCGTTTGGCCGCTTTGTCGAACTCGGCAAGCGCGACTATTTATCCAATACCCACATTGGGTTGCGGCCCTTCCGCAAAAACCTCGCCTATTTCGGCGTCGATCTTGATCATCTCATCCTTGCTCAATCGGACAAAGCGCATGAGCTTTTCCGGCAAGTGATGCAGCTTTTTGCGGAAGGTGAATTTTCGCCGTTGCCCTATCGCAGTTTTCCGGCGCGCGAATTCATCGATGCGATGCGGCTGATGCAGCAGTCGGGACATATCGGCAAGATCGTCATTACGCCGCCTGAGGAAGGTGAAATCCGGATTCCGCCGCACAACCAATTCAAGGTTGCGCCGGATAAAACGCATCTGATCACCGGCGGCTTTAGCGGTTTTGGCTTGGCGACCGCGCGCTGGCTTGTCGCGCGCGGCGCGCGTCACCTCGCGCTGGTAGGACGCAGCGGCGCGGCGAGCGCCGAGGCGGTCCAAGCTCTCGACGATTTTAAAGCCGCGGGCGTCAATGTTCACGCCGCATCGCTCGACGTCGCCGATGGCGGCGCGGTCAAGGCGCTTTTTCAAACGATTGGCCGCACAAACGCTCCTCTCGGCGGCGTGATCCATGCTGCGATGGTGTTGGATGATGCAGTGATCGCCAACCTCGACGCCGAGCGGTTGAAAAATGTGTTGCTGCCGAAAGTCGCCGGCGCCGAGCATCTGGATCGCCTTAGCCGCGATTTGCAGCTCGACTATTTTGTCTTGTTCTCCTCCGCGACCACGATGATTGGCAATCCAGGCCAGGGCGCCTACGTCGCCGCCAACGGCTTTCTCGAAGGGTTGGCGCGGCAACGAAGAGCGGCGGGCAAGCCGGCGCTCGCGGTGGCCTGGGGCGGGATTGATGACGTTGGTCTCTTGGCGCGCAACCGTTCGCTCAAAGATGCTCTGGCCAGCCGGGTCGGGGTCAAGAATATGAGCGCTCTTCATGCGCTGAACCTCATGGGCGAGGCTTTATCTCGTCCCGGCGGAAGCCCCGAGGAAGCTGTGCTGGTCATCGCCGAGATGAACTGGACCACAGCGCGGGAACATCTGCCGCTGCTTCAGTCGCCGACCTACGCCGAGCTCATTCGCGAGGGGGCCGCTGCGGAAGCCGACAAGCGCGAAAAGATCGAGATCAGCGCGCTGATTGCGACGCGCGCGCCGGAAGACGTGCGTAAAGTCATCGTCAACGTGATCGCCGAGGAGATCGCGCGCATCTTGCGTCTGCCGGTCGAGAATCTGAGCCGCAGCAAGCCGCTTTCCGAAATCGGCCTCGATTCCCTAATGGCGGTCGAATTGGGAATCAGCCTTGAGGAGCGCCTGACGCTTGAGGCGCCGCTCTCGACCTCGGCGAGCGGCTTCAACGTCGGGGAGCTGGCCGACCATATTCTCGGCCTCAGCGCCAACGCGACAAACGAGGAGGCCTCCGTTGCGCAAAATCTCGCGGAGCGCCATCTCGGCAAAGGCGTCGCCGCGACCATGGCGACCCTGACCGCCGTTGTCGAAGAGAAGAGCCGCGATCTGACGCAGATTCTGCGGTAAATCAAGGCTAAAGCCGTTTTCTCGGTCCGCGTTCCAGGCCCCCATGGTTCTCCCCGTCGCCTATGACATTACGAGACTGGCGACGCGGGTCTTGAACCGGACGCCGAATGGCATCGACCGAATCGACTTCGCTTTTGCGCGCCATTTTCTCGACTCCGCGCCGCGCGAAAAATCGGCGATCATGATCACGCTGCAAGGGCAGCGCGTGATCGCGGAGATGGCGGCGCGGGATGTCGTGGATGGAATTTCCATCCATTGGGGCGAAGATGAAAAACCAGATTTCGATGAAAGTTACCGTCGGATTGTCGCCTGGATCAGCGGCGGAGCAACGGAGTTCGAGGGCCTGCAGCGCCTGGAGCGGGGACGCTCGGGACAGGCGGCCGGCCTCGCGCGATGGATTCGGCGGCATGGATTTCCGATAGGACGCTCGCCGGTCGCCGCATTGCCCAAGGGAGCGCGATACCTCAACGTCAGTCAGTTTCCGCTCTGGATGCCGAGTTATTTTCGTTGGCTAAAGCAGCGGCCCGACGTCAAAGGCGTGTTCTTCATTCACGACCTTTTGCCGATCGAAAACCCGGAGTATTTTCGCAAGGCCGAGTATGAGCGGCATTTGCGCCGCCTCGCCAATGTCGCAGAGTTCGGCGCGGCGGCGATCGTGACGACGAAAGTGGTCGAAGATGCCTTGAGGCGACATTTGACGCCGCTTGGCCGCGCCGACATGCCGATCCTGGTTGCGCCGATTCCCGTAGCGCCGATTTTCGCGCAGCGCAGCCCGGTTGATGCGGGCTTGGTCGACCGCCCCTATTTCATAGTCTGCGGCACTATCGAGCCGCGCAAAAATCATCTCATGCTTCTTCACGTCTGGCGCGAACTGGTGCGCCGCGACGGTGCCTTAGCGCCAAAGCTGATCTTGATCGGCAGCCGGGGATGGGAAAACGAGAATGTCGTCGACCTGCTCGAACGATGCGGGGCGATCAAAAACCATGTCATTGAGGTCTCGGGTCTTTCGACGCCGAGTCTGAAGGCGCTGCTCGACGGAGCGCGCGCCCTGCTCATGCCCTCCTTTGCAGAAGGATATGGCCTGCCCGTCGCCGAGGCCTTGGCTGCGCATGTGCCGGTGATAGCTTCGGATATTCCGGTTTTCCGCGAGAGCGGCGGCGACCGGATTGTCGCCGTGAGCCCGATCGACGGGGAGAAATGGCTGGAAACGATCCGGGCTTTCACGCCGGCGAATTCGCCCGAGCGCCTTCAAGTCATGGCGAAAATCAAATTAAGCCATGCGCCGACTTGGGAGAGCTATTTTGCTGCGATCGAGGCGTTTCTTGAAAGCTTATAGGCGCAAATCGAGCCGGCGCTTCGACTGCCTGATGCTCCTCGCGACGTAATCTATGCGCGATTTTCACTGTATTGATGACGAATAAGGAAACAAAGATCAGTCCAACAAGACAAAAAACCAGATCATAGGCCGAAAAATTCTGACCAAAGATCGAGATCTTTGACGGGCCCGACATGAACATCCAGAAATTAATGAGAATGAGGCCAACGCGCAGCTCGGTTGGCCCAAGCGCCAGAAACGACAACTGAAAACTGCCGGACACGTGATTGTACAAAAACACGTACATGCAAAGCATGAAATAGCCGATGAGAACAAACAGCGCCACATCGAGACGCATATAGGCGGAAAATCCCAAGCCTACCAAGATCAGCAGATTGCAGAGCGCATCGACCGAGTGATCCAGGAAATAACCGTAGCGCGGTCGCTCGGCGCGACGGAAACGAGCGAGACTTCCATCAAGCGAGTCGCCAAACCAATGGACCAGGAAGCCGAACGTCGCCAACCAAAAAAAAACCGGATCGAACCGGCTTCCTACGTAACCCGCCAGAACGATCGCGGCGCCCAGCACTCCGATCGCCGTCAGTCGATCAGGGGTCACCGCGCGCGGCATTCGCGTGCAGAGCCAGTTGAGAATAGCGCGCTCGCCGCGCGCTAGAATATTTGTTTGGACGCGAATTGTCGCTTGCGTCTTAACTCTTGATACGGTCTCGTGCCCGAAACTGATGGATTGCGTCAAAGCCCCGCCCCCGAACAACGCCAGATTATATTAGTCGCAGCAAAACCCCTCGCGACCAACCATCAAAATCCACGTAAAAAGAAATAATCCGACACTGTGTCAAAAAAGCGCCATGTCCATTGCACTCGCCATAATTTTTATGATTTGGATCGCGATCGAAGTCGTGAGCACGCTCTCGGCTTGGCGTTATACATGGGGACTTCCGCGCCCGGAAATTCCAGGCCGCACGCCGAGCGTCGCCATCCTCGTCGCCATCAAAAACTCATCGGCGTTGACGCGCGATTTTTTGGCTCGATTGCGCAGCCAAGCCTATCCAGGCTACCGAATCATCGCTGCGGTCGAATCAGAGGCTGATCCGGCGTTTTCGCTTCTTCGCGAGGCGGCCGGCGAGCCGGGAGCCGATATCGTCGCGATTGTCGCCGGGCCTGTCGATCACGGCGGCCAGAAGGTCTGGAACCTTCTCGCCGCTCTCACAGCGATTAAAAGCGAAGATGAAATCATCGTCTTCACCGACGCGGACACTTTGCCATCGCCAGCATGGCTCGCCCGGCTGGTCTCCGCCCTCACCGACGCCGGCCACGACGCGGTGACCGGATATCGCTGGATGATTCCGACCGACCAGCGACTGAGTTCGGCCGTCGTCGCGGCGGCGAACGCCTCGATCGTGACATTGCCCCGCATCCCAGAGGTCATCAATTTGTGCTGGGGCGGCACGACCGCGGTCCGGCGCGAAACGCTGGAGCGAATCGACATCGCCAAATATTGGCGCGGCGCAATCAGCGACGATTTGCAGATGACGCGGGCTCTCAACGCGGCCGGCTGCGCCATTTTTTCGCCGCGCCAAAGCCTTCTTTTGTCGCCCATCGCCATGGATTGGAGGGAGGCGCTCGCCTTTGGGCAGCGCCAATATCGCCTGATGTTGACGCATGCGCCGGCGCTTTGGTTTTTTGCGGCGGCGGTGACATTGCTGCCTTTCCTCGCCGCCTGCCTCGCCATAATTCTCGCGCTGCAAGCGCAAGTGGCGGCCATCGTCGCGTTGGCGTTATCGATCGGCCTCGGCGAGCTCCGCTTCCTCAATCGCCGCCGGATTGTGCGCTCGCTATGGCCCGAAACGATCGGCGCAAACCTCGCCCTGTATTGGCGCGTCGAGCGATTCATGCGGCCCCTGTGGTGGAGTTTTCACCTCATTTGCATTTTCGCGGCGCTTGGCTCGCGACGCATTCGCTGGGCGGGAATCAATTATCTGATTCGCGGTCCGCAGGATGTCGAGGTTCTCGGCCGCAATTCCGAGCCAAGCTAGCTCAGGCTCCATCGCCTTTGGCCAACCCCGGCATGTTGCGAAGAAATTCGATCTCGCTGATTTCTTTCAGAGAGTCGGCAATCGCGGCTATTGTCGCATGGATTTGCTCGGGACTGTGTTCGGAGGTCACGAAGAAGCGTAGTCGCGCGGCGCGCTCTGGCACTGCCGGATGGATGATCGGCTGGACGTTGACGCCGCGCTCGAACAGCTTCTGGCTGAGGGCGACTGCAGACACTGAATTGCCGACGAGAACGGGAATGATCGCAAGGCCGGCGCTGGTCCCTGTGTTCAATCCTTGCGCCTCGGCGGCGTCGAGAAACAAGCTGCCGACCTGCCGCAGGCGTTCAACCCGCTCCGGCTCGCGGCGCATGATCGCGAGTGCCGCTGCGGCGGCGGCGGCCAATGGCGGCGACAGGCCAACGGAATAGACAAATCCGCCCGACATGCATTTCAGATATTCGACGAGCGCCGTCGAGCCGGCGATGAACCCGCCGCACCCGGCCAGCGTCTTGGAGAGCGTCCCCATCCAGATGTCGACGTCGTGCGGATCCGTTCCGGCATGTTCAAACAACCCATGGCCTTTGGCGCCGAGCACGCCCAAACCATGCGCATCGTCGACCATCAGCCACGCGTTGTGTTGCTGCTTGATCTCGACGAGACGCGCGAGATCCGGGATATCCCCATCCATGCTGTAGAGACCTTCAACGACGATCAAAGCTCGCTCGAACTGATCGCGCATTGAGGCGAGAAGCGCATCCAGCCCATCCAGATCATTGTGCGCGAAACTTCGTCGTTCGGCGCGCGAGAGGGTCGCGCCCATGACGATGCTATTATGGGCGAGGCTATCGTGGACAATGAGATCCTTGGGCCCAAGGAGGGCGCCGATGGTTGAAACATTCGTGGCGTGGCCGCTGACGAAGGCGACGCAATCTTCCTGCTCATAATGCTCGGCCAATGCCTGCTCGAGCGTGCGGTGCCCCGGCCGTTCTCCCGCGACGACGCGGCTCGCGGACGCCGAAACGCCAAATTCGTCAATAGCTGAACGGGCGGCGGTTCGAACTTCGGGATGCTGGTTCAGCCCCAGATAATCGTAGGAGGAGAAATTGATGAGTCGCCGGCCCCCGATCAAAGTGGTTGCGCCGGCTCCGGTCTCGTGCAACCGGAAAAACGGATTGTCGAGACCGACGACGGCGGCCATCGATCTTTGAAGCCTTAGCTCCTGGTAGCCCGGCAGATTCTGGAAATCCATCAAACCATCGCGCGAACGCTTGACTGGCGCTTGCGGGGACGGGGCCTTGACCGGATGGGCGCCAAGACGGTTCAAAACGAGTTTGTCGAGCCTTTGCCGACCCTCTTCGTCCAAGCCGGGTCGATTGCGAGGCTTCATGTTAATATCCTGCACGCTCAATAGGTTGCAATAATTTACTGCCGCGAGGTCTCGCGTCTTTCTTAATCGAAGAGCGCAGCGTCCGTTCCAGCGAGAGTAGCCTGCTTAGACCATTCGGCTGCGAGCGTCCATTTCGGGGAAACCTCGCCGGGCGAACGAATGCGCTGGACCGGAGCCATAGCGTTGATGCAGAAAGGCGTACGCGGGGCCAAAGCGAAAATTTCCAGAACGCTCCTCGGATAGCAGGCGCAGTGTCGAATGTCTCCCATTCCCCCATCGCAGATTCCGCCGTCGCAATTCCCCCTTGCCCGATCACTGGCGAGCCGGCGGTCGCCCTCGCCCAGACGGTGCGCTGCGAGTTCCTTGCGCGGTTGTGGGAGATAGAATTCAAAGTCAACGCACGTCCGAGTTTTGGCGGCGCCTCGCATCTGTCTCTTTGGCGATCTCCGACCGGCCTCTTATTCTTTTCTCCGGCTCTCGTCGGCGACGCCGACTTCTACAAAACATTCTACAAAACATTAGGCCCTAAACTATTCCCGCGGGAAGATCGTCCGCGTGCGGAATTTTTAGCAGCCGCCCGACATATAGAAGATGGCGCGCGGGTTCTCGACGTTGGCTGCGGCTTTGGCGGATTCCGTCCGTTTGTCCGTCACGCGAACTATCTGGGCCTTGACCCCCATTTCGCCGGAGAGGAAGTCGATTGGGCGCGTTCCGAAAGTCTGGCCGAACATCTTACTGAGAATCGAGGCGCCTATGACGCGGTCTGCGCCTTCCAGGTCATCGAGCATGTCGCAAAGCCCGCCCAGCTCTTCGCGGAGATGGCGGCTGCGGCAAAGCCCGGCGGGCGCGTGATCATCGGCGTTCCCCATGTGCCGTCCGCGATGGCCCGCATCCCCAATTTTCTGCTCAACGCGCCGCCGCACCATCTGACCTGGTGGAGCAAACAGGCGCTCCAAGCGCTAGCGCAGCGGGAAGGCCTGATCGTCGAGACGATCCAGCAGGTCGCCTGGTCAAAACTAGATAGTCTTGTCTATTGGATCGAGCGCTGCTCTGTCGTGCGGTGCAAGGATGTCTACTTCAAACATGCCTGGACGTGGCATTTCTCCGCGTTGAGCGGCCTCGCGCTCGGTTATCTGATGGACAAGTTTTTGGGACCGCCGAAGCGAATCGTCGACGAAGGCAGCGGTCTTCTACTGGTCGCGCGGAAGCCGCCGGTCTGAGCCGGTCCCTTCCCTGGAGGCGAGCCGGGCTCTTTACCCCGGCCTCGCACGGCTAATCTTTCTTCGTAAATTCTCAGGCTAGGAGATTGGAAACGCTACTTCCGCGCCTTACGCGCCGCATAGCGCGCATCGCGGGCCTTTTTCCGTTCAATCTCAACAGCCGCCGCGCGTTCGGCCTCAGCTGCGGCCGCAAGGTCCCGCGCCTCCTGCTCGGCTTTCAATATCGCGTCTCGCTCGGCCTTCTCGGCGGCTTCGCGGGCTTCCTTGGCTTCCTGAGCAACCTGCCGCTCCTCAGCGCGAAGAGCGCGGGCGGCGATAATTTCTCGGCGAGCCGCTTCCCGCTCCGCGAGGACCTTCTCATCGACCTCGGTTTTGGCGCGGAATTTCTCCAATTCGGCTTTTTTTGCTCTCGCGGCGTGGCCGAGGCGATCGCCGAAACTCGCATCCTTAAACGCACTCATCTCATATGCCTTTGGTGACTTCGCTGATTCGAGGGACATTAAAAATAGACTGTGCCTACACGAACGAGCGCGCCCTGTCACATCTTTAAGACTCCGCCGCGAAGCTGAACCCGCGAATAGACCTTAACTCACCGTTAACTATACGTTGCGTAAATTAACGGAGCAGAAACTCTTGAGGGGTCCCCGTGACAGCTGCAGTTCGCCCACGTCACTCAATCCGCTTTCATAGCCGTTCGTTCCACGCGATGGCGCTCGCGCCGCAGGCGCCGCTGGCGGATTGGCTCTCCGAGCTGGATGCGTGGCTGGAGCGTTCGCCGGGCTTTTTCGTTGGGCGGCCGATCGTCCTCGACCTTTCCGCCGTAAAACTCCCTCAGGCGGAAGTCCTGCAATTGACGAAAGACCTGTTCAGCCGAGACATCTTGGTGATGGGCATCGAGGGCGGCGATCCGTCCTGGCGCGAGCTCGGGATGCCCCCGCCTTTCGTGAGCGGCGGACGCTACGTCAATGAGACCGCGCGCGTCACCGCAGATGCGATCGCCAATGTCATGGATGCGAAGGAGGTCAAGGCTCCCGAGCCGGCGCCCGCGCAGCGCTCCGCCGCTCTCCTGCTCGATAGCCCTTTGCGCTCCGGTCAATATATCGAGAACCTTGACGGGGACGTCATCGTCGTAGGGTCCGTCGCATCCGGCGCCGAGATCGTCGCGGGCGGCTCCATTCATGTTTACGGCGCGCTTCGCGGACGCGCCATCGCGGGGGCCGGCCAACCCCGCGCGCGCATCTTCTGCCGCAAGCTCGAAGCCGAACTGCTGGCGATCGATGGCCTTTACATGACCGCCGACGACATGGAGGCGCAGCTGCGCGGACGCTCCGTTCAGGTCTGGCTCAATGGCGATTCATTGGTGATCACAGCTCAAGATTAAGGGGAGATTCACACATGGCCAAAGTGCTGGTCGTAACATCGGGCAAAGGCGGCGTCGGCAAGACGACGTCTACAGCGGCTTTGGGCGTCGCGCTGGCGAAGGGCGGCAAGAACGTCGTCCTCGTTGATTTCGACGTCGGACTGCGCAATCTTGATCTCGTCATGGGCGCCGAACGCCGCGTCGTCTATGACCTGATCAATGTTGTGCAAGGCGACGCCAAATTGGCGCAAGCGCTGATCCGCGACAAACGCATCCCGACCCTCTCCCTCCTCCCTGCCTCGCAGACGCGCGACAAGGACGCCTTAACCGATGAAGGCGTCGCAAGAGTCATCGCCGAGCTCAAACAGAAATTCGACTGGATCATCTGCGACAGCCCCGCGGGTATCGAGCGCGGGCCGACGCTCGCAATGCGCCACGCCGACGTCGCGATCGTCGTCACCAATCCGGAAGTCTCCTCAGTGCGCGATTCAGACCGCATTATCGGCCTGCTCGATTCGAAGACGGAAAAAGCGGAAAGAGGCGAGCACATGGAGAAGCATCTCCTGCTCACCCGTTACGATGCTGCCCGCGCCGAACGCGGCGAAATGCTGAAAGTTGAAGACGTGCTGGAGATTCTCTCGATTCCCCTGCTCGGAATTATCCCGGAAAGCGATGAAGTGCTGCGCGCGTCCAACATCGGCGCCCCGGTTACCCTCAGCGCTACGCCGAGCGCGCCCGCGCGCGCCTACTTCGACGCGGCGCGGCGGCTGAACGGCGAGACCCTGGAAATGACGGTGCCAAACGATAGGAAAAGCTTTTTTGGCAAGTTTTTTGGGCGGAGGGCTGCATGAACCTGATCAGCTTTTTCAAACGGCCAACCACCGCGCCCGTTGCGCGGGAGCGGTTGAAACTTTTACTGGCGCATGAGCGCGCCGTATTGGGCAACTCCGACGTCATCGCCCTGCTCCGGGAAGAGATAGTGGCGGTGATCGCGAAACATTTCCCGGTCGAGCCAGACGCCATCAAGGTCAGGATGGAAAGCGGCGACGCCATTTCAACGCTCGAAGTGGAAGTTGAGATCCCGACCCCCCTCTGCGTAAATATCAAAATGAACCCGCAGAAAGCCGACGCTCAAAAGCAAAAGCCGGTGGCGGTAGCCGCTGAAGCCAAGGGCTGACGCAATCGACGCGCCAGCCATGCTCCGCCTTGAGGGGCCATCCCGAGAAGGTGCGGACCTTTCGGAAAGAGGCGGCGTGTTTCACTTCGGCGAGGAGGTGATTTGCGATGCCTATTGCCGCCGCCGCTGATTTTAAAGCGTCGATTTTCCCCAGAAAAAAGCCCTCCAACCCGTTTGCGTGGGGCGTTCCTAAGCTCAACTACCGGGTAGGAAGAGGTGTCCATGCTTAAGCATCTTGGCTTCGGGGCCGTCGCAATGATCGGCGCGGCGTCGGCCATGATCTTATCAATCGACCATTCGCGCGCCGACGCTTTGACGCCGGGCGGGGCTTCTCGCCAGACCGCGCCGGACGGCGGAACGTGGAACCCTATCAAACGAGTCGGCGACTGCGAAAAAACTCTCATCACGCATATTGCGCTTGGCACGGACGGCGAAGGCGTGTCGATCACTTATGGCGATGGAATAACCGGATCGTCTCTCGTCAGTCTCGGCGGCCTAAAATTCAGCGATCTGCACGCGCAAGAAGGCGAGATTGTAAAATTATGCCTGGTCAAGACCGCGCAGTGCAGCGGCGGAAGACTCTATCGCGCGACCGATCTTTCGTCGTCCGATCATCAATCATGGACGCTACCGGTCAATGAGCGCCTTTGCCAGCGCGATGCAGATCCGGTCAAACAGCGATAAATGAGCGCGCTCAGCGATCAAGCGGCGCGCTTAACGAATGTCGAGTCATTGGAATTGGAGAGGTCGGTAGCGAATCGGCGGCCACAGCCCGCGCTCCCCTTCCCCAAAGCGCTGCGACAGCTAGGCCATCGCGCGTAAACTATGGCTTCGCTGGTGGAGCTGAGGGGAATCGAACCCCTGACCTCTGCAGTGCGATTGCAGCGCTCTCCCATCTGAGCTACAGCCCCTTCGAGCGGGTGTTTACGCGACCAAGGCGGCTCGCGCAAGCTCGTTGGTCGCTCCGATGTCATATTGTTCCACCGATATTGCATGGTTTGCCGCGTCAGCCTTGCCAGTCCGGCTCAGGCCGCGTAAACGAGTCTGATGGGCTGAGGCTTCGGAGTTCCTATGCGCGCTCTTCTCGACGTTATTTTGCTGATTCTCGATCTCTACACCTATGTGGTGATCGCTGCGGTGATTCTTTCCTGGCTGATCGCCTTTAACGTCGTTAATACATATAATGACGTAGTGCGCGCCATATCCAATGCGGTTAACGCATTGACTGAACCAGTCTTGCGGCCTATTCGACAAGTAATGCCTAATCTAGGCGGCCTTGATATTTCGCCAATTATTTTGTTTCTTCTTATCTTCCTCATTCAGCGCATCATTCTGCAATATATCTATCCGAACGTTTATTGACCGGCCTCGGCGGCGGTCCCTGGACCCTGCGCGGCGATGGCGTGTTGCTGTCGGTGCGCCTGACGCCCAAAAGCTCCCGCGACGAGATCGGGGGCGCTGAGCGCCTTGCTGACGGTCGAATCGTTTTGAAGGTCCGCGTCCGCGCGGTTCCGCAAGATGGCGAGGCCAACGCCGCCCTTATTCGGTTAATCGCCAAATCCCTCGGCATTCCCGCGGCGTCGGTGCGGCTCGAATCGGGCGCTACGGGCCGGTTAAAGACGCTGATGCTCTCTGGCGGCCATGAAGCTTTGTGCGCCAGTCTCGCCTCCCTTTACGCCCCCGCCCGAATCAGCGGCGGGACTTGAACAAGTGTTCAAAGCCCAGCGCGCGATGGACCGCCGCCGCAGGTCCGCGCAATCACTAAGATAAGAAATTCAGCCCGCGGCCATCGCGCCGATAGTGCGAAACGATCAGCTCAGCCGCCGAGCCGGCGAAAGAAATCCCATATGAGCTTGGCGCTTTCCCCACCATTATTGTGCGGGCTCCGCGCAGGATCAGCGCCGGTCCAATGGCCGGGAACGATATGGGCGCCGCCTTCGACGCGCAGGGCCTCTATCGGGACTTTGCATCCATTCAGTTTATCGAGATAGGCGCGTACGCCCTCGCGCGCGTCAAATTCCGGCAAGGGCGTCGTCGTGCGCCCCTCGCCGCAACCAGCGGCCTTGCCGAAAATGGCCAAGGTCGCATCGACCGAAAGAAGCTCAACTTTGCTGCTGGGCAAATTCGCTTTGCCGCCGCCATAGGGGACCGATGCGTCGGCCGTGCCGACGATCATTATCAGAGGAAGCGGGTGCGATGGTTTGCAAGTCGCGGCGAGATCCGCCGGCAGGCTGGTGATGAGCGCGGCCGCTCCCGCAAATAGCGACGTGTTGTCGCATGCGATCCGCAAGGCGGCGAGCCCTCCGCTTGAAATACCGATAATGAACACTTTACGGTGGTCGACCAGCCCATCCGAGACAAGTTTGGCGACGATATCGCGGATGAAGGTTGCGTCATGCGCAGCCTCGGGGCCAGGCGCATCGCTCCAACGGCCGCCGACGGGATCTGGATAGATCAAAACGGGGCCCGAGGAGCTCGCCATTTCCTCCAGACCGAAGATTCGCCTGAGATGCGGGCCTTTTTCCTTGCCGCTCCGAAGCACGATGACGAGAGGCCGCCGCGCCCGCTTTAGGCGACGGTGCTGGACGAGAATGGCGGTGCGGGCGACGCCGCCCGACTCGATCGAAATACGCCCCGCCGCCGCCAAAGCCCGCTCCGGCAAGCCGACAACCGCGACGCTTGCGACAACCAGCGCCAACGCAAGCGAGTTGTTGATGCGCGCGGCGCGCCGACTGACGCGCGAAATTAAAGAGACGAGTTTGGTGCTTCGGACGATCATGCCTTCCGCCATTGCCAACGAATGCCACAGCAAGCGCGCTTTAGATGTGTTGAGGCGCGCCGGCGCAATTCTAAGCGCGTTTTTCTCACTCTGGGAGCGGCCAAGGCGCTCCCCTCTAGATGCCTATATCATTTTTCCCCGGCAACCCCGCTCCATACTTCGAAAGCAAGAGGCATGGATCCGAGTTTATATACGACGCGCAAGCGAACGCCGAGTTAGAGCTTCACTCTTCTACTGCGGCCCGTGTTTTGGCAATGACCAAAGCCGTTTCATTGCGCATTTCGATCGCCGGCGGGGTCAATGTCCACCCGATTGCTTTGCTCCACGGCGCGCTTTAAGTTAAGGGAGGAACGGCAGATTTCACGAGGATCGGGTTTAACGTTCATGACCGAGATCGAGTTGAGTCCCGGCCCCCCGGCCAGCCGGCGGCCGTTGTCGCCGCATCTGCAGATCTATCGTCCGACGCTGACCATGATGATGTCGATCGCCCATCGCATCACCGGCGTCGCGCTTTATGGCGGAACTTTTCTTCTGGCCTGGTTCTTGATCGCCGCATCGAGCGGCCCTGACGCCTTCGCGACGGCATCCTTCGTCTTCAATTCGATCATCGGCAAGCTTGTCCTGTTCGGATTCACTTGGGCCCTGTTTCACCATCTCCTCGGAGGCGTCCGCCACATCATCTGGGATGCCGGCTATGGGCTCGATTATCCCCAACGCGAGTGGCTGGCGAAAGCAACATTGATCGGCGGCGCGGCGCTGACGCTGCTTGCCTGGATCATTGCGATTGTCGGGTAGAGAGTTGTTGCTGCATCGCATCAGGCCTTTCCGAATCGACCCCATTGAAGGACTGAAACACACATGTCGAATGATCCGGCAATGATTCGCGGCGAGGCCGCGCGGGAGCGCTCTCTTGGCTCCGCGAAGTCCGGAGCGACGGATTCGTGGCGCATGCACGTCACGTCCGTAGCGTTGATCCCCTTGTCGATCGCTTTCGTCTGGATTCTTCTGTCCTTGATGGGCAAGGATTACGCAGGGGTCCGAGCGGAACTGCGGAGCCCGCTTCCGGCGCTCATCCTGCTTCTTTTCATCCTTGCCGGCGTCTCACACATGAAAATCGGGATGCAGTCGATCATCGACGATTACGTGCATTCGGCGCATCTGAAAAATTGGGCGCTCGTCGCCAATCTTTTCTTCTCCGTCTGCGTCGGTCTGGCTTGCATTTACGCGACCTTGAAACTGAGCATGTCTTGACGCGGCGTCCGCGCGGCCATGACTCGCGATTCGGCGCGCAAAAACAATTCGAAAGGCGATGGCATGGCCTCCAATAGCATGTTGAACGGGAACGCAGGGTCATCAAAGCAGGGCGCCGCTTATCCGATCACGGATCATAGTTTCGATGTCATCATCGTCGGCGCCGGCGGCGCGGGACTGCGAGCGACGGTCGGCTGCTCTCAGGCCGGATTGCGGACAGCCTGCATCAGCAAGGTTTTTCCGACCCGTTCCCACACGGTCGCGGCGCAGGGCGGCGTCGCCGCCTCGCTCGCCAACATGGGTCCCGACAATTGGAAATGGCACATGTACGATACCGTCAAAGGATCGGACTGGCTTGGCGATCAGGACTCCATTGAATATCTCTGCCGCAACGCGCCCGCGGCTGTATATGAGCTCGAACATTGGGGCGTGCCTTTCTCGCGCACAGAGGACGGCCGCATCTATCAGCGCCCGTTCGGCGGCATGACCACCGACTTCGGCAAAGGGCCGCCGGCGCAGCGCACCTGCGCGGCGGCCGATCGCACCGGCCATGCCATGCTGCATACGCTGTATGGTCAAGCGCTGCGCAATAACACCGAATTCTTCATCGAATATTTCGCCATCGACATCATCATGGAGGATGGCCGCTGCCGCGGCGTCATCTGCCTGAAGCTCGACGATGGAACGATCCACCGGTTTCGCGCGCAGCTCGTCATTCTAGCTACCGGCGGCTACGGTCGCGCGTATTTCTCGGCGACGTCGGCGCATACTTGCACCGGCGATGGCAACGCCATGGTTTTACGCGCTGGACTGCCGCTCCAG
Organism: Methylocella sp.; assembly: GCA_037200525.1. Taxonomy (NCBI): domain Bacteria; kingdom Pseudomonadati; phylum Pseudomonadota; class Alphaproteobacteria; order Hyphomicrobiales; family Beijerinckiaceae; genus Methylocella; species Methylocella sp. The sequence continues at coordinate 3,709,974 of JBBCGG010000001.1, forward strand.
GACATGGAATTCGTGCAGTTCCATCCGACCGGAATTTATGGCGCCGGCTGCCTCATCACGGAAGGCGCGCGGGGCGAAGGCGGCTATCTCACCAATTCGCTCGGCGAGCGGTTCATGGAGCGTTATGCGCCATCCGTGAAGGATCTGGCGCCGCGAGACATGGTTTCACGCGCCATGACGGTCGAAATTCGCGAAGGCCGCGGCGTCGGCAAGAACAATGATCACATCTATCTCCACCTCGACCATCTCGATCCGAAAATCCTGCACGAACGCCTTCCCGGCATATCGGAAAGCGCCCGCATTTTTGCCGGCGTCGATCTGACCAAAGCGCCGATCCCGGTGCTTCCGACGGTGCACTACAACATGGGCGGCATCCCCACGAACTATCATGGCGAGGTGGTCATCAAGAAAGGCGGCGACCCCGACGTCATCGTTCCCGGTTTGATGGCGCTTGGCGAGGCGGCTTGCGTCTCCGTGCATGGCGCCAATCGGCTCGGTTCGAATTCGCTGATCGATCTCGTCGTGTTCGGCCGCGCCGCGGGCATGCGCGCCGCGGAACTCGTGACGCCGGGCGCAAAACAGGCGGAGTTGCCCGCCGATTCCGCGGATCATGCTCTCTCTCGCCTTGATCGGTTCCGCTACGCGAAAGGCGGCGTTGCGACCGCCGAGCTGCGATTGCGGATGCAAAAGGTCATGCAGAATAATTGCGCCGTCTATCGCACAGGCGCCACTCTCGATGAAGGCTCGAAGCTCATCCATGAGGTTTGGGCGGCGAGGGATCAGATCGCCGTCACCGACCGCTCGATGATCTGGAACTCAGACCTCGTCGAAACGCTCGAATTCGACAATCTCATTATTCAGGCGGTCGTCACGATGGACGGCGCCGCCAATCGAACGGAATCGCGCGGCGCCCATGCTCGAGAGGATTACACAGAGCGCGACGACGTGAACTGGATGAAGCACACCTTGGCGTCGATCGACCCCGAAGCCCGCACGGTGACGATCGATTACCGCCCTGTGCACACCTATACGATGACCAACGAGATGCAATATATTGAGCCGAAGGCGCGGGTTTATTGATGCGGCTCGGATTCTGGGCCACCGCCAATTGTTCAAAACCGCGGCTCATCTGACTCTGGGAAATCCAAATGGTCGAATTCGCTCTCCCCAAAAATTCGCGCGTCGGCGTCGGCAAGACTTGGCCAAAGCCGGCCTCCGACAAAAATCTGGGCGAGTTCCAAATCTATCGCTGGAATCCAGACGACGCGCAAAACCCGCGCATCGACACCTATTTCGTCGACCGCGACGATTGCGGGCCGATGGTTCTCGACGCCATCATCTGGATCAAATCCAAGATTGATCCGACGCTGACTTTTCGCCGCTCCTGCCGCGAAGGCATCTGCGGCTCCTGCGCCATGAACGTCGACGGAGCCAACACGCTCGCCTGCACCAAAGCCATCGATGACGTCAAAGGCGCCGTCAAAATCTATCCATTGCCGCACATGTCCGTGGTGAAAGACCTCGTGCCGGATCTCACCCATTTCTACGCCCAGCACGCCTCAATAGAGCCATGGCTGCAAACCAAGACGCCGACGCCGGAGAAGGAGTGGCGGCAGACGCCGCAGGATCGCGCGAAACTCGATGGCCTCTATGAATGCATCCTCTGCGCCTGCTGCTCAACTTCCTGCCCGAGCTATTGGTGGAATGGCGACCGCTATCTCGGCCCCGCGGTGCTGTTGCAGGCCTATCGCTGGCTCATCGACTCGCGCGATCAGGCGACCGGCGAGCGGCTCGACAATGTCGAAGACCCTTTCCGCCTCTATCGCTGCCACACAATCATGAATTGCGCCAAAACCTGTCCTAAAGGCTTGAACCCGGCCAAAGCGATCGCGCAAATCAAGAATATGATGATCGAACGCCAGGTCTGATCCAAAACTCTGCTAGGATGAGAAAGTTGGCGTCACTCACTTGGCGTGGCTTCTCGCTGCGAATGCATTAATCTTCGATGAATGTGTTGATCCTAGACGGTCATCCTGACGAGCGGCGCCTTGTGAGCGCTCTTCTTGATGCTTACGCCGCAGCGCTCGATCCGAATTCGACGGTGCGTCGGATCGCTGTGCGCGATCTTTCGTTCAACCCGAACTTGCGCGGGCTATGCCGCCGAGCAACCTTGGGAGCCGGACCTTGAAATGGCCGCCGCGGCGATAGATGCTTGCGATCATCTCGTCGTCGGCTTTCCACTATGGTGGGGCGGCGAGCCGGCTATTCTCAAAGGCTTGCTGGATCGCGTGATTCTGCCGGGCTTTGCGTTCAAATATCATCGCAATAATCCGTTTTGGGATCGGTTGCTCAAAGGTCGCTCCGCCGATGTCATTGTGACGATGGACACGCCGCCGTGGTATCTGCGGCTGGTTTATGGCGATCCGGTCATGCGCCGGTGGCGCAAGCAGGTTCTGGGCTTCTGCGGCTTTCGACCCGTCAGGGTCCACCGCTTCGGAGCGACGCGGCGAGGCGAAGCGACGCGTCAAATCGATCAATGGCGCGCCGCGATTGCCCGCGCCGCCCAAACGGCCCCAAAACTCCGCCGAGGCGCGCGCAGTGAAATCGCGCTGGGCAGAGGCGAATTCAAACAAGCGCTCGAAGACCGTCGCTCATAACGCCGCTGTGGCGCATAGGCAACAGTCTCGTGCGTCTAAAGCTTAGCGCCTCTTTCCCGCCACACTCCGCTAGCAAGGTCATTGCGGGGGAGGTGCTTATGCTGCGCATTCTATCTGGCGTTATAATCGCCTCGCTAACCTATTCGGTCGCTTTCGCCGATCCCGCCGAGCGGCCCAAAAACTATGACGACTTTATCGCGCATCAAGCGCAGATGCATGGCGTTCCCGAACCGCTCGTCCATCGCATCGTGAAGCGGGAAAGCCGCTATAATCCAAAGCTCGTTCATAATCGTTGTTATGGTCTGATGCAGATCAAATACGCCACCGCGCGCGCAATGGGCTATAAGGGCGCGCCGTCGGGCCTGCTCGATCCGCAAATCAATATGACCTACGCCATTCCCTATCTCTCCAACGCATACAAGGTCGCCGAGGGCGATGAAGACCGCGCCGTAGCGCTTTTCGCCGGCGGCTATTATTACGTGGCAAAAAAGAAGAACATGCTGGACGCATTGCGAACAGCGTCCTCTCCGCCTCTCACGCCGGAACCCGCGGCCCTTCCGCCGTCCCCGCCGCCGCCCCCCAACCCGCTTGCGGGCCTGTTGTCGTTCCTCGCCGGCCCCGCAGAAGCGGCACAGGCCCAACCATCGCAACAGGTCAGCGCGGCGATCGAGCCGGCCTCCCCCGCCGCAGGCTCCGGAGACGTGATGGCGACGCAAGCGGGCCCGGCGCTCCAGGCGCAAAAATAGAGCGCCCGGCTCCCGCCCCGACTAGCTGTTGAGAACCCGCGCTCCAGCGAAAAGCGGCAATCCAGCGAGATCGAATCAAAACAACAGAGTGTTGCGGTATTGCTATCGCTTTTTCTGTAAAACGTGGAAATACTCTATCGTCCTTCGGTCCGCGGTTCGACATCCTTGGTAGAGAGCTTCGTTTTGCCCCGATCAGCGCTGTCTCTTAAGGCAGGGCGTTGCGCCATCGCCCCTGCAATTCGGCAAATCCGATCGCCTGGCGGTCACGCCCTCAATGTGGCGAGGCTCGCCGGCTCCGCCGCGATCGCTCTGACGGTGCTTTGGTTCGCCCCAGCCGCTTACGCGCAAACCCCGGACGGTCCGCCGTCCGTTGGCGTCGCCCGGGTCGAACTGAAACCGATCACGGAAACCAGCCAGTTCAACGGCCGCGTCCAAGCCATTAACAGAGTCGACATCGTCGCTCGGGTAACGGCGTTTCTGGATCAAGTCGATTTCCGCGACGGCGCCGAAGTCAAAAAAGGCGATGTGCTCTATCGGCTCGAGCGCGGACCGTTCGAAGCCGACCTCCAGGCCAAGACCGCAATCGTGCAGCAATTCCAGGCGCAATTGGAAAATGCGAACATACAACTCGACCGCGCGCAAAAGTTGGTGACGACGCAGGCCGGAGCGCAGGCGACCGCCGACACCGCCCTGGCGACTCAGCGCAGTTTTGCCGCCCAATTGCTGGGCGCGCAGGCCAACGAAGAGTTTTCCCAAATCAACCTCGATTACACGATCATCGCTTCGCCGATTGACGGAAAAATTGGGCGGACGGCGGTGACGCCCGGCAATGTCGTCACCCCGAGCAGCGGCGTTCTCGTCACTGTCGTTGGACAGGACCCGATGCATGTCCTGTTTCCCGTCGCCGTCCGCACTTTGCTCTCGCTGCGCGAGCGTTACGCCCCGCTCGGCGGCTTCGACGCGATCGTGGTCCGCCTGGGGCTGCCGGATGGCCGCATCTATAATCAAGCCGGCAAACTCGATTTCGTCGATAACACCGTCCAAATAACCACGGACACGGTTATGGTCCGGGCCGTTATCCCGAATCCGCCTCTGCCGGTGAAATCCACGTCTGGCGGAACTCTCCGCGAATTGACCGATACGGAATTTGTCAGCGTCAATCTTGAGGGCGTGCACCCTGTCGAGATTCTCGCCGTGCCGCGCGCGGCGATCCTGTCCGATCAGCAAAGCGACTATGTCTATGTGGTCGACAAGGACGGTAAGGTTCAACGGCAGAACGTCAAGCTTGGCCAATCGACGCCGACGACGGCTTCGGTGGTTAGCGGACTGAAAGTCGGAGATCTCGTCGTCGTCGAAGGATTGCAGCGCGTGCGGCCTGGATTGCTGGTTTCAGCCGGCCCCGCGACGCCGCCGCCGACTCCGCCGGAGCCCGGAATGACGAAGTAGCCGACGATTTATTTGTGGGGCGAACGAATGATTTCTTCGGTTTTCGTCGACCGGCCGAGACTGGCGATAGTGATTGCCATCGTCATCACCATCGCGGGCGCGCTCGCCCTGTTCCGCATTCCCCTGTCGCAGTTTCCCGATATTGTGCCGCCGCAAGTTCAAGTAACGGCGAGCTATCCAGGCGCCTCAGCGGACGTGGTTGAAACCACAGTCGCCCAGCCGCTCGAAGCCCAGATGGTCGGCGTCGACAAAGCAATTTACATGAAGTCGACCAGCGGCAACGACGGCAGCTATAATCTGACCGTCAGCTTCGATCTCGGGACCGATCCCGATATCGACACCGTCAACGTCAACAACAGGGTCCAGACGGCGCTGGCGCAATTGCCGGACACCGTCACGCATCAAGGCCTCACGGTGCAGAAACGCTCCTCGGCGATTTTGCAGTTCATGATGCTCTATAGCGACAATGGCAAACAAGACCCCCTCTTCATCACCAATTATGCGACAATCAATGTGCTCGACGAATTGTCGCGCACGCCGGGCGTCGGGCAGGCCTCGCTGTTCGGCAACCTCAAATATTCGATGCGCATCTGGTTCGACGTGCAGAGGCTGATCAGCCTCAATTTGGCGCCGTCGGATGTCGCGAACGCCATTCAGTCTCAGAACGTGCAAGCCCCCATCGGCCGCATTGGCGCACGGCCGATCCCTGACGATCAACAATTCCAGATGAATCTGCAAACTCAGGGCCGCCTGACTACGTCCGATCAATTCGGCAACATTGTCCTGCGCGCCAATCCCGACGGCTCCTTCGTGCGCATTCACGATGTCGCGCGCGTCGAGATCGGCGCTCAGAACATGGATAACGAAAGCCGTCTGTCCGGCAAGCCGGCTGTGGCGATCGGGATTTATCTCGCGCCGGGAGCCAACGCCGTTCAAACAGCGGCGGCCGTTCAGAAAACTCTCGCCAAAGTGGCGGTTCGCTTTCCCGAAGGTTTGAAGTCGAAGGTCGTCTATGATTCGACGACCTTCGTGATGGACACGATCCAGGAGGTGCTGAAGACCATCGGCGAGGCCTTCGTTCTCGTCGTCATCGTCGTGTTCTTCTTTCTTGGGACGGTGCGCGCCACCATCATTCCCGCGATCGCAGTTCCGGTCAGCCTGATCGGCGCATTCGCGGTGCTTCTTGCCGTCGGCTATTCGGCCAATACGGTTTCGCTTCTAGCCCTCGTCCTCGCCATCGGCATTGTCGTTGATGACGCTATCGTCGTCGTGGAGAACGTTGAGCGCGTGATGGAGGAAGAGCCGGAGCTTTCTCCAGCTGCCGCAACCAAGAAGGCGATGGCGCAGATCACGGCGCCGATCATCGCGATCACGCTGGTGTTGCTGTCAGTGTTCGTGCCGATCGCATTCATCCCGGGCGTGTCCGGCCAATTGTTCCAGCAATTTGCGGTCACGATCAGCGTCGCTATGCTGATCTCGGCGTTGAATGCGCTGACCTTGTCCCCCGCGTTATGCGCCTTGGTGTTGCGTCCGGGCGGACACAGGGGAGGCATTCTTGGGCGAGTGCTTCGCGCGATCGACGCGACGCGAGACGGCTACGGGCGCGTCGTGAAGTTTCTGGTGCGCCATGCGGTTCTCGGGCTCGTCGTCGTCGTCATTTGCGCTGTGGGCATTTTCAGCCTCTCGTCGCGCACGCCGGTCGGTTTTCTGCCGGAAGAAGATCAAGGAGCTTTCTTTTTATCGATTCAGTTGCCGGATGGAGCGTCCGTCCAGCGCACAAGCGACGCGATGAAGAAAGTCGAAAAGCTTTTGCTCGATATGCCGCAGATGCAGGACACATTTTCCATCATCGGCTATTCGCGGCTCGATGGCGTCAGCGAACCCAACGCCGGATTCATCGTGGCGAAGCTGAAACCGTTCGCCGACCGGCCGACCGTTGCGGACTCGGCGCAGGCTCTGATCGCCAAGGTCACGCGCGAGGCGGCGGAAATCCGGACCGCGTCGGTGATCGCCTTCAATCTGCCGCCGATCATCGGCCTTTCAACCACCGGCGGATTCGAATATCAGCTCGAGGGCCTTGAAGGGCAAGACCCATCCACGATCGCCAGCGTCATGCAGGGCATGATCGCGGCGGCGAACCAGGACCCCGCGCTCACCCGGGTATTTTCAACGTTCACGGCCACCAACCCATCGATCTTTCTCGATATTGATCGCGATAAGGCGCAAGCTCTCGGCATCAACATCGCCGATATATTCAACTCTCTGCAGTCGACGCTGGGCGGATCCTATATCAACGATTTCAATCTTTTCGGCCGCACCTGGCAGGTCAATATTCAGGGCGAGGCAGCCGATCGCAGCGATCTTTCATCGATCTGGCAGATTTATGTGCGCAACAAATCCGGCGGGATGGCGCCAATGGCCTCGCTCGCCTCCATGCGGACGGTGCTGGGCCCGCAAGCAATCACGCGCTATAACAATTATCGTTCGGTCACGATCAACGGCTCGCCAGCGCCAGGCGTCTCATCGGGCGGCGCGCTTGCGGCGATGGACGCTCTCTCCCGTAAAACGCTGCCTCCGGGCTATACGTTCGAATGGACCGGCACCGCTTTCCAGGAGCACGAAGCCTCAGGCCAAACCGGAACGATTCTCACGCTCGCGCTGCTCTTCGCCTTCCTGTTTCTCGTCGCTCTTTATGAAAGCTGGATTATTCCGATCCCGGTGCTCATGTCGGTCTCGGTCGCCGTACTTGGATCATTTGTCGGCATTCTCATTTCGGGATTGTCGCTCGATCTCTATGCGCAGATCGGTCTCGTCGTGCTGATCGCTTTGGCGGCGAAAAACGGCATTCTGATTGTTGAATTCGCCAAGGACCAGCGCGAAGGAGGCATGGATATTCGCGACGCCGCTGTCCTTGGCGCTCGGATGCGGTTTCGCGCCGTCATGATGACATCTATCGCATTCATTCTCGGCCTGCTGCCGCTGGTCATCGCCCATGGCGCAGCGCAGATCAGTCGACGCGGCGTCGGCACTCCGGTATTTTCTGGAATGATAGCCGCTAGCGCGATTGGCATCTTTCTGATTCCGATGCTTTACGTCACCTTCGAGTCGCTGCGCGAATTGAAATGGAAGACGAAGCCAAAACAGCCGATCACCCATGATGCAGCGTAGGCAATCAGCGGCCGCGCTCGCGTGCTTTTTTATCCTGCTGGCGCTGGTTCTTTGCTGGTCCCATCCGGCCAGCGCGCTTGAGCCAGACGACGCAGGCTTCCAAAATTTCTTGCAATCCATTTGGCCGCGCGCGCAAGCGCAAGGCATTCGGCGCGAGACTTTTGATGCGGCGGTCAAGGATCTAACTCCCGATCCTGCCTCGCTCTCGGCCTCGGTCAAGCAGGCTGAATTCGACAAGCCGCTCAGCTCCTATCTAAAGGAAGCCGCGTCAGCCGCGCGCGTCAGCCGCGGCCGCGTCGCTTTCAAACAATGGCGGGCGGAATTGGCGCAAATCAGCGAACGCTTCGGCGTTCCGGCCGAGATCGTCGTGGCGGCATGGGGTCTTGAGACCGACTTCGGAGCGGCAAAAGGCGGCAAGGACGTCATCCGCTCCTTGGCGACCTTGGCCTATCGGCGCCAGGATCGCCCCTTGTTCCTCGGCGAGTTGGTCGCCGCGCTGGTGATCCTCGACAAGGGCTTCGTCCCCCGAGCGACATTGAAAGGGTCTTGGGCGGGAGCGATGGGCGATCCGCAGTTCATTCCCTCGGCCTATCTCAAATATGCAGTCAGCTTCGCCGGATCGGCCCCGGCCGACATTTGGGACAGGCCGCAAGATAGCCTAGCCTCGATCGCCAATTTCCTACGCCAATCCGGATGGCGTCCCGGCGCGCCCTGGGGCATGGAGGTCGTTCTCCCCGCAAAATTCGACTTCGCCTCCCTGCGTCGCAGCTTCGCGGATTTTGCCGCGCTCGGCGTCGTCAACGCGGATGGGAGCCCGTTACGCGCAACGGGCGAGGCGACCTTGTTCCTGCCTTCGGGCGCCGCGGGGCCAGCTTTTCTTCTGTCGGAAAATTACTGGGTTCTCAAAGCCTATAATAATTCGGATTCCTATGCACTCTCCCTGAGCTTGCTTGCCGATCGCATCAATGGCGCATCCGATTTGCGCGGTCATTGGCCAGCGGGAGAGACTTTTTTGAGCCGCACCGAAAAGAGCGAGATCCAGCGTCAGCTCGAAAAACGCGGGCTCTATCATGGCTCGATTGACGGCCGCTTCGGGCAGGCCTCGCGCGACGCCATTCATGATTACGAGGTCGGCGCGAAAATCGCTCCTGCTGATGGCTATGGTTCGGCTGAGGTTTTGCGCCGGCTGACGCAAGGCCAATAAGATGCCGCCCGGCGTTCAATCGCCATCCGCGCTGCTCTCGCCGCCCTCTTCGCCGTTTCGCCAAGCTGATTTCGTTTCGGCGTAAAAATCGCCGAAGCGGCCGGCGGCGATGGCGCCACGCATCCCCGCCATCAGATCCTGATAATAGGCGAGGTTGATTTCGGTCAGCAGCATCATGCCAAGGATCTCGCCCGACTTTACGAGGTGATGCAAATAGGCGCGGGAATATTTTCGCGCGGCGGAGCAAGACGACAGAAGATCCACTGGCGCGCGGTCGTCCGCATGGCGGGCATTGCGCAGATTGAGTTTTCCCGCGCGCGTGTAGGCGAGGCCGTGGCGGCCGGCGCGCGTCGGCATCACGCAATCAAACATATCGATCCCGCGCCGCACCGCCTCGATAAGATCATCGGGGGCGCCAACGCCCATGAGATAGCGCGGCTTGGTCTCCGGCAGCTTTGGCAGCGCGCATTCGATCATGGCCAGCATGACCTCTTGCGGCTCTCCAACGGCGAGGCCGCCAAGCGCATATCCCTCGAACTCCATGCCGGCCAGCGCCCTGGCGCTCTCAAGCCGCAGCGCCTCCGAGGCGCCGCCCTGCACGATCCCGAACAGCGCGCGACCAGGCTTGGCCGCAAAGGCGGCCCGCGAGCGCTCCGCCCAACGCAGCGACAACAGCATGGCGCGGCGCGCCTCCGCCTCCTCGCAGGGGAGTTTTACGCATTCGTCGAATTGCATCTGGATATCGGCGCCGAGCAGATCTTGAATCTGCATCGAGCGCTCCGGCGTCAGAACATGCCGCGCGCCATCGATATGCGATTGAAAGGTCACGCCGTTTTCGTCGAGTTTTCTCAGCTTGGCGAGCGACATGACCTGAAAGCCGCCGGAATCGGTAAGGATCGGTCCTGGCCAATTCATGAATTCGTGCAGGCCGCCCAATTCGGCGATGCGCTCGGCCCCAGGGCGCAGCATCAGATGATAGGTGTTGGCCAGCACGATATCGGCGCCGAGCGCTTTGACCGCTTCGGGATGCATCGCCTTGACGGTCGCCGCCGTACCGACCGGCATGAAGGCGGGCGTGCGGATCGTTCCGCGCGGCGTTGTGATCGCCCCGGCGCGCGCCTGCCCGTCTTGGGAGGCCGCCTTGAAACTGAAAGCGTCAGTCATGCTTTATGGAGGTCCAAGGCTGGAAACAAAAGACAGGCGTCGCCATAGCTATAGAAGCGATAATGTTCCGCGATGGCGTGGCGATAGGCGGCTTGCATCGTCTCAAGGCCGGAGAAAGCCGCGACCAGCATGAATAGCGTCGATCGCGGCAGATGGAAATTGGTCAACAGCGCATCGACCGCCTTGAACTTGTATCCGGGCGTAATGAAGATCGACGTGTCGCCGGAAAAAGCTGCTACGGCGCCGTTTGACCGCGCCGCGGATTCGAGAATCCGAAGGCTGGTGGTGCCGGCGGCGATAATGCGCCGGCCCGCTGCGCAGGCGCGGTTCAGCGCCTCGGCGGTTTCGGCGCCGACCTCGCCCCATTCAGCATGCATTTTGTGGTCGGCGGTGTCGTCGACTTTCACTGGCAGGAACGTCCCGGCCCCAACATGCAGCGTCACCCGCTGGATGTCGACGCCCCGCGCGGAAATGGCCGCGATGAGGGGCGGCGTGAAATGAAGACTGGCCGTTGGGGCCGCCACCGCACCGGAACGCCGGGCGAACAGCGTTTGATAGTCCCGCGCGTCGCTTTCGTCGATGCGGCGCTTGCCCGAGATATAAGGCGGCAGAGGCATTTGCCCGATTCGCTCGATCGCTTGATCAAGCAAAGCCCCAGACAGTAAAAAGCCGAGCGCGACCTCGCCATTCTCGCCTTTTTCGACGACTTCGGCCTCAAGAGATTCGTCGCGAGCCGCGCCTCCGCCGACCGCGCTGAATGAAATGATCTCGCCCAGCTTGAGTTTTTTCGCCGGCCGCACGAAAGCCCGCCAAAGGGCAGACCCTTCGCGTTTATGCAAGGTCGCCTCAATCCGTGCGCTAGCTTCTCCGCGAACGCGGCCGCCTTGCAAGCGGGCGGGGATCACGCGCGTATCATTGACGACGAGAACGTCGCCGGGCGAAAGCAAGTCCGGCAGGTCGCGGACGCCGCCATCTTCCAATGCCGGCACGCCGGAGGGACGCACGACAAGCAACCGAGCTGCATCGCGCGGTTCCGCCGGGCGCAACGCGATGCATGCGTCCGGCAGTTCAAAGTCGAAGAGATCTACACGCATAAGACTCCGAGCCTACTTCAAAAGGCCGGCTCGTTCCTTAAGTCCTCGGCCGAGCAACTGGCCCAATGGCAGCCCAAAACGCCTAGCTTATTGTCGCGCTGATGATTTTGTCGGGATCGCGCACGGGCTCGCCGCGCTTGATTTTGTCGACATTCTCCATGCCCGAGGTCACTTTCCCCCACACTGTATATTGCCTGTCAAGGAAGCGGGCGTCTTTGAAGACGATGAAAAACTGCGAATTGGCGGAATTCGGGTCCTGCGCGCGCGCCATGGAAACGACGCCGCGCACATGCGGCTCCGCATTGAACTCGGCCTTGAGATTGGGATATTTCGAGCCGCCTGTGCCGGTGCCATGCGGGCAGCCGGTCTGCGCCATAAAACCGTCAATGACGCGGTGGAAGACAATGCCGTCGTAAAACTTCTCTTCGACGAGCTTCTTGATATGGGCGACGTGGCCCGGCGCGAGATCAGGCCGCATGGCGATCACCACGGGGCCTTGCGTCGTCTCTAAAGTAAGCGTGTTACCAGCTTCCGACATGCGGAACTCCTGCATTGGAAAGGGGCGTTGCGAAGCCGATGTCGGTTCGCGGTGAGGATGCGCCGCGTCATAAACGAGACTCGACGCGCTTGCCCGAATGAGCGCACTTGCGATTTTAGTTCAGGATCAATCTGTTCGATGCAATAGCCGATGCGCGGGCCGGGGTAAACCGTCTCCGCGCCGGCTGGCGCGGCGGCAGCCTTGGCCCCGCCCGCGCCTAAGCGATCTTATTTCTTGCTCGGCGCGGCGGCGTCCGCGGCGATCTGCATCTTGATGATCTTGTCGGGCGCGGTGACGGTTCCGTTGTCGGTTTTCGATCCCTTCTTGATCTTGTCGACGACATCCATGCCAGAGACGACTTGGCCGACGACGGTATATTTATTGTTGAGGAAGGAAGCATCGCCAAGGCAGATGAAGAATTGCGAATTGGCGGAATCGAGGTCCTGCGAACGCGCCATTCCAATCGTGCCGCGCTTGAACGGCTCTGCGGAAAATTCGGCCTTGAGATTGGGCAGATCGGACCCGCCCATCCCGGTGCCGGTCGGATCGCCGGTCTGCGCCATGAAGCCGTCGATGACGCGATGGAAGACGATCCCGTCGTAGAAACCGCGCTTGGTCAAGGCCTCGATCTGCGCCACGTGCTTCGGCGCAAGGTCAGGCCGCAGCGCGATGGTGATCCGGCCGTCTTTGGTGTCGAGATAGATAGTATTTTTCAGGTCTTGCGCGGGAGCCGCGGCCCCGACGTTGGCGACCAAGGCGAGAGCCAAGCCAAAACCCATGATCAATCGTTGAAGCGTCATTAGATTTCCTTCCCGAAGGATGAGCGGCAAGCTTATTGAATCGCCTGCCGTTTGAGAGCTAGAGCGTGGATGACCGCGTCCGGCACGAAGCTCGACACGTCGCCGCCCATGCCGGCGATCTGCCGCACCAATGTCGCGGCAATGTGACGTACGGACGGGGAGGCGGCGAAAAACACTGTCTTGATCTCGGGCGCCATGGCTGCATTCATGCTCGCCATTTGCATTTCATAGTCAAAATCAGAGCCGTCGCGGAGGCCGCGCACCATGATTTGCGCGCCGGCTGTGCGCGCCGCCTCGATCGCGAGGCCTGAGAAAACGCGCACCGAGAGTCCGCAGGATCGCGCCGACAGCAAATCATGACAGGACTGCTTGATCAGCGCCGCGCGTTCTTCAAAGCTGAATAACGGCGTCTTGCCAGGGTGCGAGCCAATGCCGACGACAAGCTCGTCGCAGATCCGCGCCGCGCTTTCAATCACGTCGACATGACCATTGGTCAAAGGGTCGAAAGAGCCGGTATAGATCGCGACGCGCGCCATGCCATCTTTCCAGAGCCGCCTGAACCGAAGAACCGCAGAGTTCTCCAATCAGGACTATAGGTGACAGAGATCAGGAAGCGATATTCGGTTCAGTCTTGGCGATAATGCTCACCCGCGTGAACTGCGGAGCGGTCAATTCACGCCGAGTTTCTTTTGTAGATTGGAGGACGACGTCGTGTATTGGAATGTCAGCTTCTTGTCAGGATAGACATAACGATGGATCTTTTGCGCCGCCAGCGCGCCCTCATGGAAACCGCACAGGATAAGCTTCAGCTTGCCCGGATAATGGTTGATGTCGCCGATCGCGAAAATGCCCGGGACGTTGGTCTCGAAACGCTCGGTGTCGACTGGAATCAGGTTTTCATTGAGATTAAGGCCCCACTGCGCGATCGGCCCGAGCTTCATCGTAAGTCCGAAGAAAGGAATCAGCCGCTCGCAGGCGATCTCGCGCACGGCTCCATCGCCGCCCTTCAAAGACAGAGAGGAAAGTTCGCCCCTCTCCCCTGCCAAGAAGGAAACTTGGCCAATGTGTAAATCGATCTTCTCTTCGGCGACGAGCTGGCGCATCGCCTTGACTGAATGCGGCGCGGCGCGGAAATCATCGCGGCGGTGAATGAGCGTCAGGCGTTTGGCGATCGGCTGCAAATTGAGCGTCCAGTCGAGCGCGGAATCGCCGCCGCCGACAATCACGACATTCTTGTCGCGGAAGTCTTCCATTTTGCGCACGGCGTAGAACACCGAATTGCCCTCATAGGCTTCAATGCCCTCGATCGGCGGCTTTTTCGGCTGGAACGAGCCGCCGCCCGCCGCGACGATAATCACTTTGCATTCAAAGCTCTGGCCGCTGCCGAAAGCCACCCGGAAGAGGGGGGCCTCCGGCGTGCCCAACACCTCGAGAGCGTCGACCATTTCGCCAAGATGGAAGGTCGGGTGGAATGGCTCAATCTGACGCAACAAATGATCGACGAGCCCCTGCCCGGTCACGATCGGATAGCCGGGAATGTCATAAATCGGCTTCTCGGGGTATAGCTCGCTGCATTGCCCGCCCGCTTTCTGCAAAATGTCGACGAGGTGGCATTTGATGTCGAGCAGTCCAAGTTCGAAGACCGCGAAAAGGCCAGCTGGCCCGGCGCCGACGATGACGACGTCGGTCTTGATGCACTCACTCATACCCTGCTCCGAAGTCATTTCTGGAGCACCGGCGTATTTGTCCGACGACTCCATGTGCTTAACATATAAAGGAATTATTCGTTTTTGTGCCGGTCGACGCCCGCTCTCTAGCCGCCCCCGCGGGACAGGTGAAGCGATTTTCGCCGCGCGTCAATCGCCGTCGCCGCCAAACGCCGGAATTTCCGGCGTCGGAGACGGGCCTAGCCTTGGCGATCCGGCGTCGTGACGATCAGTCCATCAAGCTCCGCCGCGATCTTGATCTGGCAGCATAGACGCGAGTTAGGCTGCACCTTATAGGCGAAATCCAACATGTCTTCTTCTTGATCGCTGGCCTTGCCGGTCAAGCTGACCCACGCCTCATCGACATAGACATGGCAGGTGGCGCAGGCGCAACCGCCGCCGCATTCAGCGGCGATCTCCGGAATTGCGTTGCGAATGGCGGCCTCCATAACGGTCGCGCCGACTTCGCCATCAACTGTCCGGGCTTCGCCCGAAGAGTCTACAAAAGTAATCTTTGGCATGGATCTCGCTTAAACTCTATTATAGAGGGCCGCCGGGGCGAACCCAAATGATTAGCCAACCCGAGATTTGGGGGAGCCAGATGTTTTGGCCTCGAACAAGGCCTTCCAGCTTTGATGACACATGGCCGAAGTTCGGAGATCCTGCAAGTGAGTAAAATTGCGGTAAGGAATGCCCAGCGATTTTGTCGCGTTTTGGCTAGCCTCGGGTTTATTTGCCCAAATATTTTGTGAAAAACAAATCAATCGCGCCCGAAACATCTACAATGGAGGCCGCGAGATCGGCCAAAGCAAGATCCACCGCGTCGTTTGTATCCGCAGCGCCCATTTCGAGATTTTCCGCCGCGGCGGCGACCTGCGCGGCCCCGATCGCCAGCGCCGACCCCTTCAACAAATGCGCAAAACCGGCCGTTTTGGCGGGCGCGAGGTTCCTGGACTTTTGCAATTCCTGCAAAATCTCCTCCGCTTGCGCCCGAAATGCGGCCAAGAGCTCATATTGAAGGTCGGCGTCGCCGAAAGTCTGCCGCGTCAGATATGCGAAATCGAGCGCCAAACCTTGCGCCTCGCCGCGCTGATGAGAACTCTGCGGGCCTGTCACGTCGAATGCGCCTCATTAGGTTCCTCGCGCTGATGCGCGGCCATATGCATCGGACTGGATCTTTGCCCAGTAAAGCATCGCTGGCCAAAGTTAAGATTGCATGGCCGCAAAAAGACCTCCTCCTATCTCGAAACGATTAGGACCGCGCGCCATAATCTGCTCATGCATTCATCTTAAAGTGAGACCGACGTTTAAGATGAAATGGCGTTAACGATGTTTTAAGAAGGCCTTCGCGCTTGGGTTTGAATCCGTCCCCCCAGGTTGTAAAGTAAGAATTGGTTAATAGTTCCGCCTGCGGCTGCGCCGCTGTGTATTCGCGCTGATGCGCGTTCGCGAACGATTATGAAGAGGCACCGGATGGCGAGTTCCCCCAAAAATCAAGATCCCGCAGCCGCGGCGCTCTTGGCCATCGAAGAGGCGTTGAACCTCCGAAACGAAATTGCCGACGCATTCCCCGCTCCTGGCGGCAAAGGCGGCGAAAACGCAAAAGATCAGCCCTCGCCGAAGCGCGAGCCCCGGTTGCCCTCAACCAGCGAAGATCAATTATTCGGTCCGGCGCGGGCGAGCGCCGCCGATGCGCGCGACGCCGAACGCTTCGGCCTGCTGGGGCGCGGGACGCAGCCGGCCAACGACGATCGTCATTCCGCCGGCGAACTCCTGCGAGCCTTCCAAGCTCGCTCCAGCCGCGTCCCGATGATTGTGGCGGCCTTGTGTTCCGGCCTCTGGATAGCCTTCACCGTCGGCTATCTTCTGACCAACCGCGAACAACTATTCAGCGCTCCCGGCTCCGCCCTGCCGGCGGCCGCGCTGTATTTTCTGGCCATCGCCGGCCCGGTCGTTTTCTTCCTTATCACCGCGACGATGGTTCGGCGCGCGCAGGAAATGCGGCTCACCGCCCGCTCCATGTCCGAAGTCGCCATCCGCCTCGCCGAGCCCGAGACCATCGCCACCGAGCAGATGGTGACGCTGTCCCAGGCCATTCGACGCGAAGTCGCCTCAATGGGCGATGGCATCGAGCGGGCGCTGGCGCGCGCCGGCGAGCTCGAGACGCTGGTCCGATCCGAAGTCTCAAATTTAGAGCGGTCTTATTCGGATAACGAGCGCCGCGTACGCTCACTGATCGATGAATTGGCCTCGGAGCGCGAATCCATTCTGACCAACGCCGATCGCGTGCGCGGGGCCATCTCGCTCGCTCACGACAGCGTTGCTCGCGATCTCGAAACTGCATCGTCCCGGTTCGCCGAAAATGTCGGCGAAGCCGCCGGACGCGTCACAGCTTCGCTCAACGCCAAGGGCGAGGAAATCAAATCCGCCTTGAACATCGGCCGCGACGATATCGTCGGTCAACTGTCCAGTCACGGAAGCGAACTTCTTGGCCGGCTCACCCAAACGGGACAGGAGGCGACCGCCAACATCACGCAAGCCAGCAACGGCGTTGCGCAAACGCTCGACCTACGTCTCGCCGAAATGGACGAGCGTTTCAAGAACGCGCGTGAGGCTCTCTCCGCCGACATTGGAATGCGCAGCGACGCGCTCGCGCAGCGTCTCGACGCGACCAGCGCTTCGATCGCCGACACGATTTCCACGCGCGGAGAAACGCTCGCGAAGCGCCTCGCGGAGACGGGCGATCGGCTGCATGAGGTCGTCGCGGTTCAAGGCAATGCCTTGCATGATGGTTTGGCCGAAATGAGCGAACGCTTCGGCAATCTGATCGAGGACCGCACCAACGCGGCGCGCGGCGTCCTAGACGATTCGAGCAAGACGATCGTCACGCTCTTCGAAGACGGCCATGCGCGAATCCAATCCCAATTCGAACGCCACGGCGGCGAGTTGCAACAGAGCTTCACCGCGACCGCCGAAGCAACGGCGGCGGCGCTCACCAGTCATACCGAAGCCTTGCACGAGCGGGTGGCCGCAGCGCTCGATGAGACGCTCAAGGCGTTGACGCATCATTCCGACCGTTTGCACGGGCATTTGGATCTAACGGCGCAAGACACCGTCGCCGCCTTCGTCGGACAAACGGAAGCGCTCAACGGGCAGCTCTCTTCCGTCCTCGCCGGGACGCTCGCCGCGCTGAACGATCACTCTTCGCTGATGAGCGAGCGGCTCGAAGCTGCGTCGGAACATGCGGCGGTCGACTTTGCTGGCCGCTCCGAAGCGCTGCACGAGCGCTTGGCTGCGACGATCGAAGAGACGCTTGGCGCTTTGGCGAACCACTCGGAACAGATCAGCGAGCGCCTAGAAACGTCGGCGCAACATTCCGTCTCGGTTCTCGCCGACCACGCCGACGGGCTGCAGTCGCGTCTGACGTCGACGCTGGAAGCCTTGACCAATCATTCTGCACAGATCGGCGAGCGCCTTGAGGCGACGGCGCAGCATTCCGCCGGCGCCTTCGCCACGCAAACCGAGTCGTTGCACGAGCGCCTGAACTCGACGCTCAATGAAACCCTCGGAGCCCTGGCGAGCCATTCGGAAACAATGAGCGAGCGCCTTGAGGCGACTGCACAGCATTCCGTCGACGCCTTTGCCGGCCAGACCGACGCGCTGCATCAACGCCTGAATTCGACCCTCAGCGAAACGCTCGAAGCCTTGACGCGTCATTCCGAGGAGATGAGCGCGCGCCTTGAGGCGACAGCGCGCCTATCGGCGGATTCCCTGACCAGTCCGATCGAAGGGTTGCACGAGCGCTTGACCGCGACCCTCAGCGCCCTGAGCAATCACTCAGAACAGGTCAGCGAGCGCCTTGACGCGACGGCTTATCATTCCGTGGAGGCCTTTACCGGCCAGACGGAAGCGCTGCATCAACTCCTGAACTCGACCCTCAACGAGACGCTCGAAGCCTTGACGCGTCATTCCGAGGAGATGAGCGCGCGCCTTGAGGCGACGTCGCGCCAATCGGCCGATTCCCTCACCACTCCGATCGAGAGCTTGCAGGAGCGCTTGAGCGCGACCCTCGGCGCTCTGCGCGATCACTCCGAACAGGTCAGCGAGCGCCTTGAGGCGACCGCTTATCATTCCGTGGAGGCCTTCACCGGCCAGACGGAAGCGCTGCATCAGCGTCTGAACTCGACCCTCAACGAAACGCTCGAAGCCTTGACGCGTCATTCCGAGGAGATGAGCGCCCGCCTTGAGGCGACAACGCGCCAATCGGCCGATTCCCTCACCGCCCCGATCGAGACCTTGCACGAGCGCCTGACGGCGACTCTGCGCGAGACGCTTGATGCGCTGACCACGCATTCGAACCAGATCAGCGAACGCCTTGAGGCGACTGCCGAACACTCCGTCGGCGCTCTGACGAGCCAGACGGAAGGATTGCATCAGCGTCTGGATGCGACTCTGCGCGAGACGCTCGATGCGCTGACGAGTCATTCCAGCCAGATGAGCGAACGCCTCGAGGCGACCGCCGAGCACTCCGTCGGCGCTCTGACGAGTCAGACGGAGGGGTTGCATCAGCGTCTGGACGCGACCCTGCGCGAGACGCTCGACGCGCTGACGAGTCATTCCAGCCAGATGAGCGAACGGCTCGACGCATCGGTCGGAGAAACGCTCGGCGCCTTGACCAGCCATTCGGAAACAATGAGCGAGCGCATGGAGGCGACCGCCCAGCATTCCGTAGTCGCCCTCGCCGATCATACGGAAACGCTGCAATCCCGCTTGGCGGCCACCCTCGGCGAAACCCTTGGCGTTCTGTCCGGCTACTCCGAGCAGTTGAGCGCGCGCCTCGACTCGACGGCGCGGCAATCTCTTGCCGCCTTCACAGACCATACGGGCGGTCTGCAGGAGCGGCTGACTTTGATGCTGGGCGAGGCTTTCGGCGCATTGTCGAGCCACGCCAATGAGATGAGCGAGCAGCTTGTGACCAGGAGCCATGAGGCGGTGTTGGCTTTCGCTGGCCAGACCGAAGCGTTGCAAGAGAGCTTCGACGCCACGGCGCAACAGGCGGTCGCCGCGATCGGCTACCACGCCAATGACCTCAATGACCGGTTCACGGAAACCGCCAGCGAGGCGATCAACGCGATCGCGACGCATAGCGACCGGATCAATGAAGCGCTCTCCGATCGCCTCTTGATGTTCGAGGAGACTTTTATCGGACAGGGCGGCGCCGTCACGCATAGCATCAGCGACCAGACCGAACGCTTCACCGCGACCCTCGCGGACCGCATCGGCTCGATCGAACATACGCTTACCGTTCACGGCGGCGATCTCAATGAAAAGCTTGCTCTGCGGGCGGAGGAGACCGCGGCGGCTTTGGAGGCGCGGATCGACGCCTTTGAAATGCGCACGGCCGCCAAGTCGCAGGAGATCGGCCAGGCGCTCGACGCGCTCGTCAGCCGCATCGACGAGGGCCTCGACTCGCACGCAACATCGCTCAACGAGACTCTCAGCGCGCGGGCTGGCGACATCGCCAGAGTTTTGAGCGAAGGAGGCCATGACGTCATCCGCGCGCTCGACGAGAAAGCCGCGGAAATTGGCGACATTCTCACGACGCGCTCGACAACGCTCACCGAAACTCTCGCCGGCAAGGCCAGCGAGATCAACGCGGCGCTCGGCGGACAAGCAAGCGCAATCGCAAACACCTTGGACAGCCGCATCACGGAGTTCGAAGACCGCGTCGTTGGCCGTCTCGACGCAGTTTCGGGGGAGCTCGACGCGCGAGGCCGCACCGTCGCCGACAATATCGCGGCTCGGACCAGCGAAATCGATCAGACCCTCGGCCTCCATGCCGGCAATATCAACGCGGCGCTTGATCGCGAGGCGGGCCATCTCGCCGAAATCCTTTCCGGCCGCGCCGCAGACATCAAGGAAATGGTTTCGCAGGCGACGGAGGACCTCGATGCGACCTTGGCAGGACGCGCGGGCCAGATCGGCGATACGCTCGCCGAGCGGGTCAATCAGATCAGCATGACTTTGGCGGGCCGGCTCGGCGAACTGGAAAGCGCGCTCGGCGGTCCCGCACAGGAGCTGCAAATCGCGCTGACGGAACGGGCGAAGGATCTGCGCGAGCTTTTCGATACGCGCGGCCAAAACCTTATCGCAACGCTATCGGCGCGCGGCAACGAGATCGCCGAGGAAATGACCAATGTCGGCGATCTCGTCACGCAAACCATCGAGAATCGCGGGGCGGCGATCACGCAACACCTCGGCGCCAAGCAAAATGAACTCACATCGGCGATCGATCGCTCCTCGGCCCGTCTGCGCTCCTCTGTGGAGGCCGGAGCCGCCGAATCGATAAATGCGCTCGTCGACGCTAACGCCAAATTGGGCGCCGAGATGACCGACGTAATCGCACGTCTCGTCAGCAGCAGCTCATCCTTGCAAGACGCGATCGGCTCCGCCGGCTCGAACCTCGTCGCCGTGGAGCTTGCGTTGAGCGACCGCATGGATGATTTCCGGTCGTTGCTCGGCAATGTCACCGGGGAAGTCGATCGCCTCAATAAAACCGCCGGAGACACCCTTTCCGAAGCCGGCAACCTTGCTGAAACAATAGCCCGTCAAGGCGAAGGCCTTAGCGCTTCGGCTGGCGAGCTGGTCAGATCGCAGAGCGAACTTGACCAAACGCTGGAGGCTCGCCGCGCATCGCTCGAGACGCTGCTGCGCAGCATCAAGGATCGCCGCGACGACTTTGAAAGCGTGATTGGCTCGTTCACCGGCTTGGTCGAGGAAGCGTTCCACAACGCTGAAGGCCGCGCCCGCGATATCGGCTCCTATTTGGCCGAAACCTCGCAATCGGCCAGCGGAACCATTGACCGGCAATTCGCGGACCTGCGCTCCAACATTGGAGAAGAACGCGAACGTACGGCGGCGGCGGTGCGCGCAGCGTGCGAACAGGCCAACGCCGAAATCGACGGCATCTTTGGCCAAACCTCGCAACGCTTCCAATCGGCGGCCTCAGAGCTGCGTCAGATGTCGCGCGAGATTCAGAACGAACTCTCGGCGACGAGGGAGGCGCTGCGCGCGAGCGTCGCTGAATTGCCGCAGGAAACTGCGCAGCAAGCAGCCTCGATGCGCAGAATCGTCGCCGATCAGATCAAGGCGCTCGAGGAATTGAGCGAGATCGTGACCCGCTCCGGCCGCTCGTTTGACGTCTCCGCCCCGCTCGCAACGGCCACAGAACGCGCTGCGCCGCCGGTGCCTGCGCGGCGGCTGGAGCAGCCTCGCTCGGCTGAGCCGGAACGCGCCCCCTTAGGGTCAGCGGCGATCGAACCGCGCCGTCCCCGGCCGCCGACGCCTGCTCCTAGCCGTGCGAGCGCACCGACGACAGAGCGCGGCGGCTGGCTCTCCGATCTTCTCGCCCGCGCTTCGACCGAGGAGCCGGCCCCCGCTCGAGAGCCCGCAAAAGAAATCGAAGCGAAAACGCCGCTGGCGCCCCAGCCGCTTGACGCGATCTCCCTCGACGTCGCCCGGATGATTGATCCAAACGCCGCCGCAGAGGCCTGGGAGCGTTATCGTCGCGGCGAGCCTAACGCCTTCTCGCGGCGGATCTATATCGGCCGCGGCCTGCAGACTTTCGACGAGGTGCGCCGCCGCTATCGGCTCGATCCCGAATTCCACGCGACGATCGACCGCTATGTGCAAGAGTTCGAACGCCTCCTCGCGGAGCTGAACCGCGACAGCCCGGACGATGCGGCGACGCGGACCTATCTCACCTCCGAGACCGGCAAGGTCTATACGATGCTCGCCCACGCCTCGGGTCGGCTGGGATAGAGAAAACAATCGAGGAGCGCGCGATGAAATCGTCGCGCGCTCAAACCACCGCAGCGGTTGATGAAAGTTGCCAGCCGGCCTGTAAGCCGGGTTCTGTATGGCGCGCGGAAAAACCGCGCGCGTGACGGCCATTCCTCTGGGACGGCCGTTGCCGGCCGCCTCGAGCAACCAACCCGGGCGACAATCCAGAGACGGATCTAAGGCTCAAGAACCTTGCGTCGCCCCTATTCGGTCTTGCTCCCGGTGGGGCTTGCCGTGCCGCCCATGTCGCCATGCGCGCGGTGCGCTCTTACCGCACCGTTTCACCCTTGCCTCTTGGCCTAAGCCGCAAGGCGGTTTGTTTTCTGTGGCGCTTTCCCTGGGGTCGCCCCCGCCGGACGTTATCCGGCACCGTGTCTCTGTGGAGCCCGGACTTTCCTCCGCCGTAAGGCGGCGGCCATCCGGCCGGCTGGCCTCCGCGACATAGGCGCGAAGCAGAAGGGCGTCAATCCTCCAAATGATCGAGGCCTTCAGGAAAGCGCCGGCGTCGCGGGGCAAATGCGCCCTGCGGCGATGGCGACTCGCATTTGTGGTGGAAAAGCCGCAGTGAAAGGAAATGCTAACTTAAAAAAACGTTGAGACTTGACCCCACGCGACGGCTAAGGTGTTTGACCCGATGGGGTATGGAGAAGCAATGCTAGGATTAAGCATGAAGAAGATTTTCTCTTTGGCGGCAGTTGTCGGCGCAGGCCTGACGCTTGCGGGATGCGGTTATACGCCTGAAGAGCGCGCTGGAAGCGGCGCTGCTATCGGCGGAGCAACAGGCGCGGCAATCGGCGCGGCCTCGGGCGGCGGCGTCGCCGGCACGCTCGTCGGCGGCGCGCTCGGCGCTGCGACTGGAGCGATCGTCGGCGCTAATACGCGCCCGCCGCCGCCACCCCCGCCGCCAGGCTATTACCCGCCCCCGCCGCGTTGCGCGCAATTCGTCTATGACCCCTATGGCAACCCACATTGCACAGCGTATTACGGCTATTGAAACCTGACACCGCTTTATCCGCGACGGTTCGTCCATCGCCAAACCACGGCGAGCGCAAGGGCGGCCGGGTTCCGAACTCGCTCATCCTTCATTACACAGGCTTGACGAGCGGAGAGGCGGCCGTCCAGCTTCTCTGCGATCCGGTCGCGGAGGTCTCCTCCCATTATCTGGTGCTGGAGGATGGAAGCCTGCTTCAGCTAGTGCCGGAATCGCGGCGCGCATGGCATGCGGGCCGCGGCGTTTGGGCCGGCGAAAGCGACATGAACGACGTCTCGATCGGGATCGAGGTCGCGCATCCCGGCCATAAGGGGGGATCGCCGCCCTACCCGTCGGCGCAGATCGCAACCGTCATCGCCCTATGTCAGGACATTCTTTCGCGACACGCGATCCCGCCGCAACGGGTGCTAGGACATTCGGATATTGCGCCCTACCGCAAGATCGATCCCGGCGAGTTTTTCCCCTGGTCCTATCTCGCCAAGGCTGGCGTTGGCCATTATGTCGCCCCCTGCGCAATAGGAGACAGCCCCCGTCTTGAACAAGGCGCGCAAGGATCTGAGGTTGAGGAACTGCAAGCCGCGCTGATCAGCTATGGCTATGATCTCGACGTCACAGGCCTCTTTGACGCCAAAACCGAAACTATCGTTCGCGCCTTCCAGCGCCATTTCCGCCCGGCTCTCGTCGACGGCGTCGCCGATTTCTCGACGATCACGACATTGCGAAAGCTCATCGCCTCTTCGCCAAAATAAAGCGCCGCCACTATGGCGGCGCGTTGCGGAAGCGTGAGCATTCCGGCTTGAGGCAACACGCTTTCAACCGCCCGTCGCGCCTTGACCCCTCTCAAGCTGCGGCGCCTCCGCAGTTTTGAGAAGGGTTCGGCTCCCAAGCATCGTGGCCAATCCTTGCTTCGCAAAAGGACTCGGCGCCTACTCCGCCGCCGTCGCAGGCGCCTCAATGCTCGCCGGATCGTAGTTCAACACCGGCGCCAGCCAGCGCTCCACTTCTTCAATGTTCATGCCTTTGCGGCGAGCGTAATCCTCGACCTGATCGCGCTCGATCTTCGCCACTCCGAAATAATGCGCATCCGGATGGGCGAAATAGAGACCTGACACCGAGGCGCCGGGCCACATCGCAAAGCTCTCGGTCAATGAGACGCCGATCCGGCGCTCCGCGCCGAGCAGATCGAACAGCGTCGCCTTTTCGGTATGATCGGGCTGCGCCGGATACCCAGGCGCGGGGCGAATGCCGCGATAGGCTTCCTCCAATCTTGCTTCGTCGGTCAGAACCTCATCCGGCGCATAGGCCCAGAATTCGCGCCGGACGCGTTCATGCATCCGCTCGGCCAAAGCCTCCGCAATGCGATCGGCGAGGGCCTTCACCATGATCGAGCCGTAATCATCATTCGCCTTGGCGAAACGATCGGCGATCTTGCCTTCCTGCGCGCCCGAGGTAACCACAAAGGCGCCTATGTAATCGCCCTTGCCGATATCGGCTGGCGCGATGAAATCGGACAGCGCCAGGTTCTGACGCCCATCCCGCCGCAGCAATTGCTGCCGCAAAGTATGGAACGTCGCGAGTCTTTGCGTGCGCGATTCCCCAGTATAGAGCGCGATGTCATCGCCAATGGAGTTGGCTGGCCAAAAGCCGATCACGGCTTTCGGGTCGAACCAATGTTCCTCGACGACGCGTTTCAGCATCGCCTGCGCGTCATCGAAGAGTTGCCGCGCCGCTTCGCCCTGTTTCGGATCATCGAGAATAGCGGGAAAGCGGCCGCGCATTTCCCAGGTCTGGAAAAACGGCGTCCAATCGATATAGGGCACAAGCTCGGCGACGCTATAAGAGCGCAGCACGCGCGTGCCTGTAAAAGTCGGACGCGGCGGCGCGTAATTAGCCCAATCCACCTTGAATGCATTGGCGCGGGCCTTGGCCAAAGGCAGCCGCTGCTTATCGGCCTCCGATCGACGATGCGCCTCCGCTACTTTGTGATATTCGGCGCGCACCGTGTCGACGGTCGCCGCGCGGGAATGCGCGGAGAGCAAGGATTGAACGACGCCGACCGCGCGGCTCGCGTCATTGACATAGACCGCCTGCCCCCGCTTGTAATTGGGGTGAATCTTGACCGCCGTATGAACCCGGCTTGTCGTCGCGCCGCCGATCAGCAGCGGCAGATCGAAGCCTTCGCGCTCCATCTCGGCGGCGACGAAGCACATTTCATCGAGCGAAGGCGTGATGAGCCCGGAGAGCCCGATAGCATCGACTTTTTCCGCGCGGGCGGCGGCTAAAATCTTGGCGGCGGGAACCATGACGCCGAGATCGATAATCTCATAATTATTGCAGGCCAGGACAACGCCGACGATGTTCTTGCCGATATCATGCACATCGCCCTTGACGGTCGCCATCAAGATCTTGCCAGCGGTGGAGCGCTCGCCTCCGCCGTTCTTGCGCTTTTCCTCATCCATGTATGGCATCAGATAGGCGACGGCCTGTTTCATCACGCGCGCCGATTTGACGACTTGCGGCAGAAACATTTTACCAGCGCCAAAAAGATCGCCGACGACATTCATGCCGGCCATCAGCGGGCCTTCGATGACGTCGAGCGGACGCACTGATGCGGCCCGCGCCTCTTCGACATCGCGATCGATATATTCGGTTATGCCGTTGACCAGCGCATGTTCAAGCCGCTTGCCGACCGGCTCCTCGCGCCAGGCGAGATTCTTCTCCGTCTTTTCGACGCCTGCTTGGCCCCTAAAGCCCTCGGCCAGCGCCAGCAAGCGGTCGGTCGCATCCGCACGCCGGTTGAGGATGACGTCCTCGCAGGCCTCGCGCAATTCCGGTTCGATCTCGGCATAGACCGCCAGCTGGCCGGCGTTGACGATGCCCATATCCATGCCGGCGCTGATGGCGTGGTAGAGAAACACCGAATGCATGGCCTCGCGCACCGGCTCATTGCCGCGAAACGAAAAGGACAGATTTGAGACGCCGCCCGAAATATGCACCAGCGGGAAACGTTTGCGGATTTCCCGCGCGGCTTCGATGAAATCGACGCCGTAATTATTGTGCTCCTCGATGCCGGTCGCGATTGCGAAGACATTAGGATCGAAGATGATGTCTTCGGGCGGAAAGCCGATTTCTTCCGTCAGGATTTTATAGGCTCGCGCGCAAATCTCGACCTTGCGCTCCAACGTGTCGGCTTGCCCCTGTTCGTCGAAAGCCATCACGACGACGGCGGCACCATAGGCGCGCACGGTTCGCGCGTCGGCGATGAATTTTTCAACGCCCTCTTTCATCGAAATCGAATTGACAATGCTCTTGCCTTGAACGCACTTCAGGCCAGCTTCGATCACTGAAAACTTCGAGGAGTCGATCATCACCGGCACGCGCGCGATATCCGGCTCAGCGGCGACGAGATTGAGGAACTCAACCATCGCCTTTTCAGAGTCGAGCAGGCCTTCATCCATATTGATGTCGATGACCTGCGCGCCCATCGCGACCTGATCGCGCGCCACATCGAGCGCAGCGGGAAAGTCGCCCTGCTTAATCAGCTTGCGGAACTTGGCGGAGCCTGTGACATTGGTGCGCTCGCCGATATTGACGAAAGGTATGTCCTTGGTGAGCACAAACGGTTCGAGGCCGGACAGCCGCAGCAAGGGCTCGATCTCAGGGATCGCGCGGGGCGCAACGCCCTCCACGCGTTTCGCGATCGCGTGAATATGCGCCGGAGTCGTGCCGCAACATCCGCCGATGACGTTGACGAGACCGGCGTCGGCGAATTCGCCAACGAGATCGGCCATATATTCCGGGCCCTCATCGTAAAGGCCAAATTCATTCGGCAAACCCGCATTGGGATAAGCGCAGACGAGAGTTTGCGCGATGCGCGAAATTTCGGCGAGATGGGCGCGCATCTCTCGCGCGCCAAGCGCGCAATTAAGCCCGATGGTCAAAGGGTCGGCGTGACGTAATGAATGCCAGAAGGCGGTTGGCGTCTGACCCGACAGCGTGCGGCCGGAGAGATCCGTTATCGTGCCTGAGATCATGATTGGCGCAGTGACGCCAAGAGCCTTGAAAGCGTCATTAATGCCAGCGACCGCCGCTTTGGCGTTCAATGTATCGAAAATGGTCTCGATAATGAAAAGATCCACGCCGCCCTCGAGCAGCGCGGTCGCCGCTTCGGCGTAAGAAGCGCGCAGACCATCAAAGCTGACCGCGCGAAAACCCGGATTGTTGACGTCTGGAGAGATCGAAGCGGTGCGGCTCGTCGGCCCCAACGCGCCGGCGACGAAGCGCGCGCGTCCATCTTTTTTCGTGGCGGCCTCGGCGGCCGCGCGGCCAAGACGCGCGCCCTCAAAGTTCAAATCGCGAATGAGAGATTCCATGCCGTAATCGGCTTGCGAAATTCGCGTCGAGTTGAATGTATTCGTCGCGATGATATCCGCGCCAGCCTCAAAATAGGCAAAATGGATAGCCTCGATCGCCTTGGGCTGCGTGAGGTTCAAGAGATCATTATTGCCGCGCAGATCGCTCGGCCAATCCTTGAAGCGCTCGCCGCGAAACTGGGCTTCCGTGAACTTGCGCTCCTGGATCATCGTTCCCATAGCGCCGTCGAGCACCAGAATTCGCTTGGATGCCGCCTCGAGAAACGCCTTCCGAGTCGCATCGCCATTAAAGCTTTGGTTCATTCAGCTGCAACCTTTTGCTCGAGTTTCGGCCGAAGTCCCAAAAGATGGCAAATCGCATAGACGAGATCGGCGCGATTGTTGGTGTAGAAATGAAAATCGCGGACGCCATGATCGACGAGATCGAGCACTTGCTCCGCGGCCACCGTCGCGGCGACGAGGCTGCGAGTCTGCGGGTCATCATCGAGACCCTCAAACCGGTCAGCCAGCCATTGCGGCACGCTGGCCCCGGCTTTTTTGGCGAACCCGGCGGTCTGCTTGAAGTTTTGCATCGGCATGATGCCAGGAACGACAGGAATATTAATGTTCCGCGCCCTTAGTCGGTCGAGATAGCGCAGATAGATCCCATTCTCGAAAAAGAATTGCGTAATCGCCCGGCTCGCGCCCGCATCGACTTTGGCGCGCAGGAAATCGCAATCGGCGTCGAGCGAGAGGCTTTCTGGGTGCCGCTCAGGGTAGGCCGATACCGAGATTTCGAAGTCGGCGACGCGTTTGATGCCGGCGACCAGCGCGGCGGAGTTCTGGTAGCCTTCCGGATGCGGACAGAATGGCGTTCCCATTCCATTCTGAGGATCGCCGCGCAACGCGACAATGTGACGAACGCCCGCGTCCCAATAGCCTTGCACGATCGAATCGATATCCGCCTGCGCCGCGGCAACGCAGGTGAGATGCGCCGCGGGCCTCACTACGCCCTCTTTCGCGAGCCGCGCCACCGTCGAATGGGTGCGCTCCCGCGTTGAGCCGCCGGCGCCATAAGTGACGGAGACGAAACTCGGCCCAAGCGGCGCGAGCCGGTTGATCGAGTCCCAGAGCAACGCTTCCATCGCCACTGTCTTCGGCGGAAAAAACTCGAAAGACACTCTGATGTCGGCGCGCAACGTGCGGCTCGCGCGCGGCAACTCGCAGGCAGGACTGTCGCTCATGCAACTTCTCGCGCAGTTATGGGAAGAGGATCGGCGATGGCGCGGCGATCGCGGCCAAGCCAAAGCGAGACGGTGAGCTTGCCGCCATCTCCGGCCTCGGGCGTCAGATCGCGGGGGATGGAAACCTCGAGCCCGGCGGCGGACATGAAGCCGGCGACTTCCTCGGCTCCGAATCCGAGGCGGCGATGCGCATGAGTCGCGCGGAGATTTTCTTCGTCATGAGGCGCGAAATCGACGATGATGAGGCGTCCGCCCGACCGCAGCGCCCGCGCCGCTTCGCGAATGGCGCGCAAAGGATCGTCGAGATAGTGCAAAACCTGATGCATGATCACGACATCATAGAAATCAGGCTCGACCGGCACGGCGTAAATACCGCCTTGGCGCAATTGCGCATTGCGCAAACCTGCCCTCTCCAATCGGGCGCGGGCGACGCTCAACATTTGCGGCGACTGGTCGACGCCGACAGCCCGCGTCGCGAGTGGGGCCAAAAGCTCAAGCATGCGACCGCCGCCCGTCCCAAGATCGAGCAAGGCGCCCAGCGGACGCGAGCCGACCGCATCGAGAATGGCGGCTTCGACCTGCTCCTCGGGAATATGCATGGCCCGCACTTCGTCCCAATTGGCCGCGTGGGCGGCGAAGTACCGCGCCGCCTGATCTGCGCGCGCTCGCCGCACCTCGTCAAGCCGGGCGCGGTCAGCCAGGAGATGCGGATCGCCCGGCGCCAGCCGCGCAATGACGTCGCGGGCGAAACCTGCGGCCGGTCCGCTTTGGCTCATCAGAAAGAATACCCAGGCGCCTTCGCGATGGCGCTCGACAAGTCCGGCCTCAGCGAGCAGCTTCAAATGGCGCGATACGCGCGGCTGCGATTGACCAAGGATCGTGACCAGTTCCGTGACCGTCAACTCGGCTTCGGCCAAAAGCGCGAGCAAGCGCAAACGCGTGGCTTCGCCGGCGGCCGTCAAGGCGGAGAGAATGGCGTCGAAAGGCGCGTATCCAGATTGAGGCATGAAAGCCTTCCGTATGAGCCTGCATGCCACTATATATGCAGATATATTTATATGTAAAGATTTAAAACGCTGCGGCAAGTTGGAGGTCCACTTTACGCCTTGGTTCGGGGCGCGCAGGCGGATAAGCTCAGCGTGCGTTTTGCTTCAAATGGGTCGCCTTAGGCCCGAGCCTTTCTCCGAATCATGGGGTGCATGAATGAAATCTTCTTTTTCCTGGATCCTTGCCGGCGCTCTCCTTTTGTCTTGCGCGCAAGTGACTTACGCGCAGACGCAGGCCCCGGCGGCCAAAACGCCGGCTGCGACCACAAAAACGGATAGCGTCTCCGACGACGCCAAGAAAGCCAAAGCCAAGGAATGCTCAAACCAAGCCGACGCCAAAGGTCTGCATGGCAAAGCGCGCAAGGAATTTCGCTCAAAATGCAAGCGCATGTGACGCGGAGAGCCTAAACGCGATGCGCGGCGCGCCGCTGGCCGCACGCTTGCGCAAGATCTGTTACCGCGCCGGCCAGTCGATATTGCGCCGGGTCTTAGCGGCTAAGGCATGACTCCCGAAAACGCCTTGGCTTTTA
This sequence comes from Methylocella sp., assembly GCA_037200525.1. Taxonomy (NCBI): domain Bacteria; kingdom Pseudomonadati; phylum Pseudomonadota; class Alphaproteobacteria; order Hyphomicrobiales; family Beijerinckiaceae; genus Methylocella; species Methylocella sp. Next base: position 3,740,502 of record JBBCGG010000001.1, read on the forward strand.
GGACAAGTTCATGCATCAAAACAAAGACTTGGCGCGACTGATTCAACTTGACGATCGCGCCTTAACGCAATGTCGCTTTTAAATCCAACATTCCGTGATCAGATCCGCATGATTTTAGTTCGCTCCCTCGCCTTCAATTTCCTGTTCTACGCAAACATCACCGTGCTTTCGTTTCTGGGGTTGCCAACCCTCCTCATGAAGCGGAGCGCGGTGCAGGAGCTGGCGCGCCTGTGGTCGCGAAACTCCCTATGGCTGCTCGATAAAGTCTGCGGAACCAAAGTCGAGTTTCGCGGCCTGGAACATCTGCCGCGCGGGGCCTGCATTATAGCGGCGAAACATCTATCCGCTCTCGAAACCTTCGCGCTCACCACTCAGATGGGCGATTTCACCTTCGTGCTTAAGCGCGAATTGATGTCGATCCCAATTTTCGGCTGGTACTTGAAGGGCGCCGGACAGATCGGCATTGAACGCGCCAAGCGCGGGCAGGCTTTGACGGATCTGACGCGCCAAGTGCGCCAGGCCGTGACCGAAGGGCGGCAGATTTTCATTTTTCCTGAAGGCACCCGCAGACCCGTCGGCGCTCCGCCGGACTATAAAACCGGCGTTGCGCATCTTTGCGCCGCAACGCAGGCAACCTGCGTTCCCGTCGCTTTGAACTCCGGTCTTTTTTGGCCGCGGCGCGGAATTTTGCGGCGACCAGGGATCGTCGTGATCGAGTTCCTGGAGCCGATCGAGCCCGGCGTCGACAAGCACAAATTCATGAGCGTTTTGCAGAGCCGCATCGAAACGGCGACGGCGACCCTCATCGCCGATTCGATCGCCGCCGACCCCTCGCTCAAAGCCGCTTTGCCTGACCAGCTCGACGCAGCGGCGACAAACTGAATTTGACGAGCGGCTGCTCTCCGTACTCCCTCGCCAAGGCGAAAGCTAGCGGACGTTACGGGTGGCAAAAGCCATAAGGCAGAGGTTATTCTTCCCGCTTTTTTCAAAAACATGGTTGACAGAATTCGGTTTCGTTCTAGGTTTGTTCTATTCCTTTCAATGAGGATATGAACGTTATGGGCGTTATTGTTCCCTTGCACGCTGTTGAGGTCCTGCGGAGCCGCAATTACCGGCCCACCGTAGTTAAAGCGGCCGAGTTCAAGACGGGGCGTCTCCGATCCCGAGCGGTTGACGCGCCATTGGATTGCCTCATGGGCCGCGCATTGGCCGCGCATTTTCATGCCTGGCGCGGAGCCTCGGGGAAGCGTTACGTCTGCTCGGTGTTTCCGGTAACAAGCAATGATTGGCTGGGTGGCCTACCCCAATTCGACGCAGCCGTCGCTCTTGCCGTCGGAGTCGACGGAGAGGGCCAACGGACGCGCGTCAACACGGTCGAGTTGAGCTGGAGCGAAGGCCAATTCACGGGCGATTTGACCTGCGTGAGGGCAGCTCTGCGCGCAGGAGCCTGCGAGTGGCATATCCATCTTCTTGCCGAGAATCCGCGCGCCAGGCAGGCGATGATCGATGATCTGGAAGGCGATGATTAGCCCGCCGTCAAACGAACCGGCCGGCGAGCCATTCCAGGGTCTCATCGCGTATGGCGAGTTCGGCCAGATGGGCCTGCGTGTTTTTCACATAGTCGGGATTGGCTCCCGATAATCCGACGCCTTGAGCGACGAGTCTTACGAGCTCCGCGCGGTCGAGACGTCCGGCATATTGGAAATGGCTTCGGTCGGCGACATAGCAGACCGCGATAACGAAGCGCCCGTCGAACAGCCTCGCGCGGAGAAAAACCTCCCGATAGACCGAGGTGACCTGTTCGCGCTGGCGGAGGTAGGCGAGCGTCGCCTCCGATTGCGCCGCATCAACGCGAAAAGCAATACCTTTGCAGGATCCGCCGCGATCAAGGCCCAGAACAAGACCCGGCCGTTTGCTGGTGCCGCGATGAACATGGGAATAGATGCAGAGAGAACGGTGATAGCCGCGCACGACGGCTTCCCGGCGCTCCGCAAACGCAAAGCCCGGCCGCCACATCAGAGAGCCGTAGCCGAACACCCATAGATCATCAGCAGCATCCATCGCGACATTTGCTCCCCGGCTGAACGCGCTATAAACGAAGCTGGTCATCGAGAAAAGTCAGCTTTCCCCTCAGCTTGGCTTAGATTGGCGCGGTCGATGGGTAAAGCTCGGCTCCACGGCTGGGGTTTGGCTCGTCCGCCGCAAGGGAGGCAAAAAATGCCGTCAAAAGGCCTCGGGCCAAAGAAGCCCCAGATCGCCCGTCTCGTTGCTCTATCGCTCGCGGCCATTCTGGCGGCGGCGATCGCCGGGTGGTCATTGCTGTGGTTTGCGGCGTCGCGCAAGACCGATGCTTTGCTCACCGCTTGGATGGCGCATGAAGCGGAAGCCGGCCGCAGCTGGGATTGCCCCGAGCGACACATCGGCGGATATCCTTTCGACATCGAGATATCCTGCGCCCGTTTGCTGTTTCAGGGCGCGCTTCCGGACGCGACGTTTACTGGCTCGCTTGGTGGATTTCACGCAATCGCCACTGTTTTTCAGCCGGGTCGCGTGATCGCCCGTATGGATTCGCCTTTTGTCGGCAAGACCTCCGACGGCGCGCTCGATTTCACGCTGCGGTGGGATAATCTCAATCTCGAATTTGAGGGTAAGCCGGAAGCGCCGACGCGCCTCTCCCTGGGAGTGGAGCGCATCGCGTTGCAAGGCGTCATCGACGGGTGGGATGCGAGGGGGCACGCGGAAGGCTTGCAAGCCGCTTTGACGCCAATTCAAGGGCGCGCCGACGCGGCCATCGACTTTCAAATAAATTTGAATAACGCTTCGGCTCCCGCCATCGACAATCTGCTCGCTCTCAAAGCTCCGTTCAGCGTCGCGCTGAGCGGAATAATGACGCAGGCCAGCTTTTCCAACGCGGGCAAGCTTCAAGATCGCATCGAGCAATGGCGGCAGGCTGGCGGCCAGATCGATTTGCGAGCCGCGCGCTTAACCAGCGGCGAGGCCAAACTCGACGCCCGCGGCGCGGTCGATCTCGACTACGCGCATCGCATCCACGGCAAGCTGGACGCCGCGATCACCGGGTTCAATCCGGTTTTGAGCCGCCTCGGCGTCGATCCCCGGCTTTTGGCCGCAGGTTCGCTGCTTACCGGCCTGTTGGGAAACTCCACGAGCAACGGAGCCAAGGACTCGGGTGCGGTGCGCTTGCCATTGAAAATCGCCGACGGATGGCTGTCGGTTGGTCCGATTCGGACTCCGGTTCGCTTATCGCCGCTATATTGAACCCGCATAAAGATGCCTTGGGCAAGGGCGCCTCAGCTGTGAAAAGTCGCGCCTGCCGCCGAAAACCGGCAAACCTGCAACGGCTGAACTCAGAGCATCATAGCGAACGGCGCGGCTCTCTTAATAGGCGCGGTCGCGCATTACTTCGAAACAAGTCCTCAGTAAAATATTGAGATCAAGACCAAACGACCAATGATTGATGTACCAAAGGTCCAATTTGATGCGCTCGGCCATTTGCTCGAGGCGCCCGGTTTCGCCCCGCAACCCATTGACTTGCGCCCAACCGGTCATTCCAGGCTTCACATGGTGACGAAACGCGTATTTGGCGATCAGAACCTTATATTCGTTGTCATGAGCCAGCGCATGAGGCCGCGGCCCAACCAAAGACATATCGCCCATTAAAACGTTGAACAGCTGCGGCAGTTCATCCATGCTTGACCGGCGCAGAAACTGACCTACTCGCGTTACGCGGCGATCGCCTTTTTGCGCCTGGGTTATGGTGGCGCCATCTTCCAGGACCGTCATCGACCGGAACTTGAAAATCACGAATTGCTTTGTGTTGAATCCGTTCCGGCGCTGCCGGAAGATGATGGGGCCGGAGCTATCAAGTTTGATGAGCACCGCGATCAGCGCAAAAAGCGGAGACAACATCACAATCGCAGCCAAAGCGCAGGAAAAATCCAGCGCCCGTTTCAAGGCCCTTTCCGTCGCCGTCAACGGCGCGCGCTGAAGCTCCAAACTAAGGGCGGGTCCGCTGACTGACAGAGTGCGCCGCCCAAGCACCGATCTGATTGTATAATCGGGCAATAAATGAGCCGGAAGCGGAGAGGCGCGAAGCCGTTCGCGAACCGTTTCAAGCAGCTCTTTGTTGCTCCACCGGAGCGCGACCACGAACTCATCTACCCCGCGCTCCCGCGCTTCATGCAACGCCCGGTCGAGATCCACCAGCACGTCGTCCGAAGCAGGCCCCTTAGCATGCGACAATGAGACGCGGGCAACTTCGTTCAAACCAAAGTATCGGAATAGCACAGCCGTGCTCAATCGGAGCAATTCCGCTGGTTCTCCGATGGTCACGACCCGGCGCCCCGGCAAACTTCCCGTCGCCATCAGCGACCGCGATGTCTTCTCCGCGAACCATCGGGCGAGGAGCAAAAACACGATCTGCAGCACCGCAGACATAATCATCGCCCCAGGGGAAAACGCGCTCTCCCCCTTCAGAAAAAACAAGAATGTCGTGACGAACAGAGCGACAATAGCCCAAGTGACAAAAATGCGAGCCAAATATCCAGAAGGCGCAAGCAAGACCGGAAGACGATATAGGCCGCGCGAACTTGCCACATGGGCATAAAGTAGGCCTTCTGAGACGCCAACCGCGAGACAGACTTCGGTTCCGACGCTGTGTCCAGACCAGATATACTGATAAATGACGCCGCCAAATACGCTTGCAAAAGTGATAATGAATACATCTAATAAAGCGGCGATTATTTCAATATTTTTATAAGAGATATATAATCTGGGAGCTTTCCCTCTACGCGCTTCAGCTTGGACCTCTGACTCCGCAATCTGACTCAAGCGATTAAAGTACATTTATGATCTCGCAATGTTCAGCAGGTCATATAATAACCATTTAGCTACAATAAGTCTAAAAAATCAACCTAAAACCTATCGAGCATACGCGTAAGTGCGATAGAGCACGTTGGCGTTTAATTGCGAACGAACTTCTGGTTGCGGGCGGCTTTCCTACGGTTGCACTCCGCTGTGAATATTGTTTATTGACTCTCCTTCGCGGCGAGGCCGCGCAGCGATGATCTGCGCGGCTGGCTGAGTGTGGACAGGCGGCTGCGAGTTTTGGCGGAAAGATGCCCCCGAGACGCGGTTAATGACGTCCTGTGCGGCCTACGTCTGGAGGCGTAGCTTCAGCGGCAAGCGCCTCGAGCGCGACATCAAGGCTCATCGACGTCTGGTCCGGGGATCCGAGCCTCCGGATGGAGACGGCGCCTTCGGCCGCCTCCCGTTTGCCGACCACCAGCAGAACCGGGACCTTGGCGAGGGAATGTTCGCGCACTTTGTAGGTGATCTTTTCGTTGCGAAGGTCTCCCTCAACACGCAGCCCCAATTTCCGCGCCGCCGCGATGACCTTGAGCGCATAGTCATCGCCATCCTGCGTAATCGTGGCGACGACGATCTGCAAAGGCGAAAGCCATAAAGGCAGATGCCCGGCGTAATGTTCGATGAGAATGCCGGTAAAACGCTCCAGCGAGCCGAACACGGCGCGATGAAGCATCACCGGCGTTGTTTTCTCTCCGTCGGACGCAATATAGAAAGCCCCGAAGCGGCTCGGCAGGTTGAAATCGACCTGCGTCGTTCCGCATTGCCATTCGCGGCCGATGGCGTCTCTCAAAGTATATTCGAGTTTAGGACCGTAGAAAGCGCCTTCCCCCGGATTGATGGCGGTTTTGACGCCTCGCCCCGCGAGAGCGTCGAGCACCCGCGACAAGGCCGCCTCCGCTTTATCCCACGCCTCATCTGATCCGACACGCTTTTCCGGGCGCGTCGACAATTTGATTACTATATCTTTGAAGCCAAAATCTTCATAAATGGAGAGGATGAGGTCATTGACCTTGAGGCTCTCCTCCATGATCTGATCCTCGGTGCAGAAAATATGCGCGTCGTCTTGGGTAAAGGCGCGCACTCTCAAGACGCCATGCAGCGCGCCTGATGGCTCATAGCGATGCACCATGCCGAATTCCGCGATTTTCATCGGCAGCTCGCGATATGACTTCAAGCCATTCTTGAAAATCTGCAGGTGACCCGGGCAATTCATTGGCTTCAACGCGAAAATCCGCTCGTCCTCAGTCTGAGTGATGAACATATTTTCGCGATAGGTCTGCCAATGGCCGGACGTCTCCCAAAGCGCGCGGTCAAGCACTTGCGGCGTATTGACCTCGAGATAGCCGCTCGCTTGTTGGCGCCGCCGCATGTAAGCGATCAGCGTCTGAAACAGAGTCCAGCCTTTTGGATGCCAGAAAATCGCGCCGGGACCCTCGTCCTGAAAATGAAACAGGTCCATTTCCCGTCCAAGGCGGCGGTGATCGCGTTTTTCCGCTTCTTCGAGCTGCGTCAAATAGGCCGCCAGCTCCTCCGGCTTGGCGAAGGCCGTCGCGTAGATGCGCTGCAGCATTGGGCGCGTCGAGTCGCCGCGCCAATAGGCGCCCGCAACTTTCATCAATTTGAACGCAGCCCCGATCTTGCCGGTCGAGGTCATATGCGGGCCACGGCAAAGGTCGAGCCAGTCGCCCTGCCTGTAAATCTTCAAATCTTCGCCGCCCGGAATGGAATCGACGAGTTCGACCTTGAAGGCCTCGCCACGGGTCTCGAACCATGATCTTGCCTGATCGCGGGTCCAGACTTCTTTGGCAAACGGCCTATCCTGCGCGATGATCTGCGCCATCTTCTTCTCGATCGCCGCGAAATCCTCCGGGGTGAAAGGCTCCGCGCGGTAGAAATCATAATAGAAGCCGTTTTCGATCACTGGCCCGATAGTTACTTGCGTGCCGGGAAAGAGCGATTGCACGGCCTCCGCGAGCACATGCGCCGCGTCGTGGCGAATAAGCTCGAGCGCGCGCGGATCATCGCGTCCAAGGAATTCGATCTTCGCGTCGCTCGCGATCGGATCAGAAAGGTCGCGCAAGGTCCCATCGAGCATCATCGCGACGGTGCGCTTGGCGAGCGATGGCGAGATGCTCTTGGCTATGTCGGCCCCGCTTACGCCAGGCTCGTAAGCGCGCGATGCGCCATCCGGGAAAGTCACGCTAATCATATATCATCTCCTTTTGCTCACTCGCCGAAACCAATCGGCGTAAGCTTGCTCGTCTGCGGCGGCGCGCCGCGAGCCGACGTCAATTTGTTTGCCCGTCCGGGCTTTACGGTTTTTAGGGTCTCGGCTCAAGGGCCCACGCGACAATGTCCGGACGGCGCTCGCTAACTTGTCCAATTTAAACAAAGCCAATGAGGCTTAGCTGCAAGGCGCAGCTTTAGCGTGGCCTTTCCGATTTGGCATGGGTCAATAAAGCGCCGCCCGCCTGAAAAGAACCGACATCATAAGCTGCACTTCATTATCACGGAATTGTGAACAGACGCGATAGCAAGCTGGTCTCTATCTCGCTTCTTATTCATACGCCATCACCAAGATTTGGTTTAAAATGACAAAATGTTTACTCGTCATATTGATTAACATCATGACGAATATCGTTAATTCATATTCGACTGCGCTCTGTTTTGTGCGTTAACGCACATCATCATAACTACTCTGGTGACATATACAGTCTTTGTATGGTGGGTGATGAAGAAATGAAGAATTGTATTATTTATTCCTCAGACCAGCCGGAACCGCAGATTAGATCAATTCTTAATTACAAATTTCAAGACAATTAAATAACTTTCGCCTCTCATTGGCGGCTAAATCCAAGGCGCTTTGGCTAAGCGCGTCCTATCAACCTCTTTGGCGTTGCTATGACCCCTTTTGCAATGTATTTGGATGAAATTGATTTGGAATGCGAAGAGAAACGCGTCCTGTCGGCGTTCACGCGTAGGATCATCGAAATCGCGGCGCTGTCGCGCTGGGAAATTCTCGATGCGGAATCGCCCGACCCTCTCAATATGCTGTCTCAACCGGCGCTTCTGCTTGATATGGATGGCTTCGTCATCGATGTGAATAGCGCCGCAGCGGCCGTTTTCAACAATGATATCAGGGTTCGGGAGAGACGCCTCTTCGTTCGCGATCTTGAGGCGCGAAGCAAGCTGCGCATATACCTCGATCAATTCGGCCATGGGACGCAGCAAATTGCTCCGTCGCTCGAACCGATCATCATTCCGCGCCAGGATAAATTGCCGGCTCTGCTCCGCATCTGGCCGATTGAGGGTGCCGCGCGCTGGCCGTCCCGCGATGTCCGCGCATTGCTGACCTTGAATGCGTTGGGACCACGGCCCGGGCCCCCGGCGCCGATCCTGGCCAAAACATTCGGCCTGACGCCCTCAGAGGCGAAGCTCGCTTGCATCATAGCGCGCGGAGCCGGCCCCGACACCGCCGCGTTGGAGCTCAAGATTTCGCGAGAGACGGCGCGCAATCAATTGAAATCGGTATTCGCGAAAACGGCGACGCATCGCCAAAGCGAATTGGTGGCGCTGCTTTTGCAGGTTCGATGAAAGCGAAGCTAAAACCTGCGGCGCGAGTCGTCTATTGCCCTTACCAGGTCCAAGACTCGCGCTTAGCTCGTAGATGACTGCGAGAAGCAGGCTGAGAACTGAGCGCCGCTATTCATGCGGCTCTTCTTGTCTTTCGATGCCGTAGACCTCGCGATTAATAGGCATCTCAACACGGGCGTCGCCGTCATCAGCTAAAAGCGATGCAATCACAGTCTGGATTAATTTGACGGCGTCTTCCCCTGATGTCGCGACATCATCATTCCATCGCGTATAAGTGTTGTTGTAATCATATTTGTCGCGCAAAATCTGAGAGAATTTCTTTTCAAAAAATTTAAAATAAAAACCCTCATTATGCGGATCAATCGTCCGCCATGCTTCCACGAGAGCGCCGGAGAGACAGTAACTGGAGGCCAGATCGCTGTCTATGCCGCAGATCTTTCCGCCAGCGTCGCAACTCATTAAATATTTGTTCCAGCCTTTTTGCTGAAGAAGTTGCGTTGCCTCCGTAAGAACTTTAATAATTTCACTATTCCTTACCATAATCCCTCTCAACGGCTAACGCCGCGCTCGCAATTCTACACAGCTAGAACTGCGATGGTCTTATGCATGGATTCAACATCATACGCTCAATAGAAGAAACAATATAATTAAAGTCGTGATGACTTGAGCGCTACCAATGGATGCGCGCCCTGCGCCTTGCCTCAGTATAACGGCCAACGTAGACTGCGCTGCCCCCAATTGCGTCATCAAGCAACCACTGCGCGAAACGTTTTGAGCGAAACGAGACGGGATGCCCAGATTGGGCGTATCTTTAATTGATGCGATGCGGCGATGCGCAACGCCGCGAGTGACGATAGAGACCGATGACGTCAGAAACTGAACTCAAATTCCTAATGTCCTTTGAAGATCTGCCGAAAGTGAAGCTCCTTCCAATGTTGCAGAGCGGCTTTTTGACGGGAAAAGCGAGACATAGCGAAACATGCTACTTTGACACGCCGGAGCGAGATCTTTGGAAATCTGGATTTAGCCTTCGAGTCCGCAAAATTGACCGTGATTTTATACAGACAGTCAAGCTAGAGACGTCTTCCAGCATCAAGCGAGGCGAGTGGGAGAGCAAAATCGATCGAGCCGCTCCCGAGCTGGCAATTATCGACCATACGCCGCTTGCTGACGTCCTGAATGCGCGCATTCGCCAGAACCTGAAGCGGGCCTTCCAAGTCGACGTCGAGCGAACATCCTTCCTGCTGGACGCTCGCGACGCTGAAATTGAGGTCGCCTTGGATCAAGGTCAAATTCGAACCGATCCTCCTGGCGTCGCCGCGGCCAAAAGCGAAGCGCTCAACGTCTGCGAACTCGAACTTGAGTTGAAACGCGGCGACGCGGCCGCCGCATTCGCCCTCGCCCGGGTGCTGGCGACGCAAGCGCCGCTGCGTTTGAGCGTCATCAGCAAAGCGGAGCGCGGCCACCTTCTCGCCGAAGGCGCTTTCGGTCGCCCCGCGAAAGCTTCAAAGCCGCGCATCAGCGCGGACATGACGGGCCCGCAGGCATTTAAGGCGATCTGCCGCGCCTGTCTGCACGATTTCATGCTGAACGAAGCCGGCTTGGAGACGCCCGACGCCGCCGAAGCCGTTCATCAGGGGCGCATCGCCGTGCGCCGGCTGCGCGCCTGCCTCTCGCTTTTCAAGCCGATAATTCGCGATGACGCCTATCCCAAAATTCGCGCCGATCTGAATTGGATTTCGCGCATTTTCGGCCTCGCCCGCGATCTCGATGTCATGCGGCCCGCGCCGAAGGCGGCCTCACAGCCTGAGATCGCGACCCTGAGCGAATTTTCCGGCTGGATCGAAGCCGGGCGTCTTGCGGCCCACCAAACGGTTCGAGACGCCGTGGGCTCGCTCCGCTGGCGCATTTTCATGATCGATCTTACGCAATGGATAGAGAATCGCGAAGGGCGGCCGCATGAACGCCTGGACGCAATGCCTTCGTTCGTCCGGACGCGCTTAAAAAAGCGACTTGATTCTCTTGTGCGAAAAGGGCGTCGTCTTGAGAAGCTCGACTCGGAGTCGCGGCACAAGGTTCGAATAGAAGCTAAGAATCTAAAATATATGACTGAGTTTTTTCTCGATGTGCCGAGCGTCGCCGCCAGCAAGCCGCGCGGGAACCTCATTTTCTGGCTCGATGGGCTGCAGTCCGCCCTCGGCAAAGTGCGAGACGAAGAGGCCAGGGCCGCAGCGGTCGATGCGGCGATGCGATCATGGCGCAGCGGGTCCGAGAGCCTCGATCGGACCGCAATCCCGATCGCAAAAGAGTGGACCATGCCGCAGTGCGATGTCCGCAAACAAATGCGGAAGGCCGTTCAGAGTTATTCAAAATTGTAGAGGATCAAACCGTTCTGACTTTCCCTGCGCCAGAAAATGCTCTAACAGGCGGATACGGGCCGATGCCGCCGCTTGGTGCATTTCTGGCGAAGCCTTGGCCCTAAATCACCGGTGAACCCTTTGACAGACGCCTTTCAGTGCGGAAAAAGAGCGTTGCTCTGATGTGGAAATCGCGTCGGTTCGGCGCCGCGCCCGCAGTTCCCACCCTCGTCCCCGATGGGCTCAGGATTTATGCGATCGGCGACATACATGGCCGCGCCGATTTGCTAGAAGAACTCCTCCTGCGGATCGACGCCGATCTCGAGCAGAATAGCGTCGCTGACTCCATTCAAATTTTTCTTGGCGATTATATCGATCGCGGGCCGAAATCTGCCGGCGTTCTGGAGCAGTTGATCCGCCGGGGGAAGACCCATCGCACCCTTTGCCTAAAGGGCAATCACGAGGCCTATCTTTTGGATTTTCTGCATGATCCCGCCACGCTCAGGCCTTGGGGCCAATATGGAGGGTTGACCACGCTTTTATCCTATGGCCTCAAGCCAAGCCTCAACTCTAGCGAAGAAGAACAGGCCAATCTGGCCGCAGAGCTTGCGCAAGCCATGCCGCCAAGCCATCGCCAATTTATCGAAGCGCTGCCTCTGTCCTTCACTTCCGGCGATTTCTTTTTTGTTCACGCCGGCGTCCGCCCAGGCACGCCGCTATCGCGCCAGCGCGAAGATGATTTGCTTTGGATCCGAGACGAGTTTCTATGTCACGAAGAACCCTTCGAAAAGGTCGTGATTCACGGCCACACGCCGGTGCGCGAACCTGAGGTCCGGGAAAACCGCATCAATATAGATACGGGAGCCTATGCGACCGGCCGTCTGACCTGTTTGCGACTGGAGCGCGATGAAATTAGTTTCATTTAGATTCTTCAAATTCGGTCTATTCTAATGCGGGCGCGCGACCAACGCCCTGGCTAAAGCGCAGGAACAAACGATGAGTTTGGAAACGCCCCCCTCCGATTTCAGATTCATGCAGCAAGAGGCAAATCCACTGTTTCTGGCGGAGCCCTTAAATCTGCGGCTGAGTTTGCTGGCGTTTGGCAGCTTTCTCGCCTTATGCGGAATTTGGCTTCTGGCTCCTGCGCTAATTCTGCACAAGACGATCGCTCTTCCTTCCGACCGAAATAGCGCCATTGCGGCCGAAGCCTATCGGCCGGCCGCGGTCCTTGCTGCGGAGATCGGCGGCGTCAGGGGAGATCTGTGGGCGCAAGCCGCCTTCACTGACGGCAGGCTCATATGGCCCGATCGCGCGACGGGCCCCGATCGCGCCAATCTCGCGCGGCTCGAGAGCGCCAAATCCAATGCCGAGGCTGGGCTGGCGCTGGCTCCGGTCAACGGCGCAGCTTGGCTTTTTCTGGCGCAGCTTCCAGTCGCGAAGCCAAACGCCGGGGACGCACGCACGGCAACGCTTCTGGAGATGTCTTATTTCACCGCTCCGAACGATCTGGCGCTGGCTCCGATGCGCCTCCAACGCGCAATCACCTCCGGCGCGCTTTTGGACAAGGATATCCAGGAGTTCGTCAAAAGCGATCTGCGCCTGATTTTGGCGTACCGGCCGCAACAGCAGCCCGCCATCGTCGCCGCCTATCGGTCCGCCTCGCCGCAGAATCAATCCGTTTTCGAAGGCCTCGCCGCCGAAGTAGATCCAGCTTTCGGACAATCCCTGCATGCGGGACCGCCGAAATGAGGCGTTTCTCACATCTTTGAAGTCCTCTCATCCTCGTGGACCGGAGAGCCTGAGCTCCCAGATCCTCACCCCAGTCGAAAAGGTCGAAATAATGAGCAAGATCAAGGTCGCCAATCCCGTTGTGGAACTCGACGGCGATGAAATGACCCGGATCATTTGGCGTTACATTCGCGAAAAACTCATTCTCGCCCACCTCGATATCGACCTCGACTATTACGACCTCTCCATCGAAAACCGCGACGCCACCAGCGATCAGGTCACGGTCGACGCCGCCAATGCGATCAAGAAACAGGGCGTCGGCGTCAAATGCGCGACGATCACGCCTGACGAAGGTCGCGTCAAAGAGTTCAAACTGAAGCAGATGTGGCGATCGCCGAACGGGACGATCCGTAATATTCTCGGCGGCGTCATCTTTCGCGAGCCGATCATCTGCCAGAACGTGCCCCGGCTCGTACCGGGTTGGACGCATCCGATCGTTATCGGCAGGCATGCTTTTGGCGACCAATATGCAGCCACAGACTTCACGGTCCCCGGCAAAGGCCGCCTGACCATCAAATTCGAAGGCGATGATGGAACTGTCATTGAAAAGGAAGTCTATAAATATCCGGGGGCTGGCGTTTCCCTCTCGATGTATAATCTCGACGATTCCATTCGCGATTTTGCAAGAGCTTCCTTGAATTACGGGCTCGCCTCGAAATACGCAGTATTCTTGTCGACCAAGAATACTATTCTGAAAGCCTATGACGGCCGCTTCAAGGATATTTTCCAGGAAGTATTCGAAACCGAATTCGCTGAAAAATTCGCCGCCGCAAAGATTACTTATGAGCATCGCCTCATTGACGATATGGTCGCATCCGCGCTCAAATGGTCCGGCGGCTACGTATGGGCGTGCAAAAACTATGACGGCGACGTCCAGTCCGACACCGTCGCGCAGGGTTTTGGTTCGCTTGGCCTGATGACGTCGGTGCTGCTCAGCCCGGACGGTCAGACTGTCGAGGCCGAGGCCGCCCACGGCACGGTCACGCGTCACTACCGCGAACACCAGAAAGGCAACGAGACATCGACAAATTCGATCGCCTCGATTTTCGCCTGGACGCGCGGGCTTTCACATCGGGCCAAGCTCGATGGCAATGCCGAACTCGCCAAATTCGCTCAGACTCTGGAAAAAGTCAGCGTCGCGACGGTCGAAGCCGGCTATATGACAAAGGACCTCGCTCTCCTTGTCGGCGCCCATCAGAAGTGGCTTTCGACTACCGGCTTTCTCGACAAAATCGACGAAAATCTGCGCAAAGCGATGGCTTGACGCCGGATTAAGCGGAATGGCTTCAGTTAGGCGGCCATGCTTTGGCGCGCGATTCCTATAGAGGAAGCGCCTAGCTCCAGCTGGCGCTCCGCCGGACAGCAGCAAGAGACATAAAGCGTCAAGTAAATCATTTGCGCTTAAGCCGCCTTCCCCGACTTTCGCCTCGTCCGCGTAATCTTAGCTGTGCGTCGGCGCTCCCACGCAGACATCCACAATGGGGGGAATGTGATTCGCCAAATTACCAAGTGACTAACTCAAGAAGGCGGCTTCACTAATGATTGTATATTGGTCAAGCAATCGCTATAAGGCTGCCACTTGGGTTTGGGGAGACTTCATAGTGCCTGCCGAACTGGTCGAAGACGACTACAAGCCGTCTGAAGAAGAACCCTTTATGAACGATCGCCAGCGCGATTATTTCCGTCGCAAATTGATTGCATGGAAAGAAGATATTCTTCGCGAAAGCCGCGAGACCCTCGTGGTATTGCAAAGCGAGAATGAAAACCATCCAGACGTCGCCGATCGCGCCTCCTCCGAAACCGATCGCGCGATCGAGCTGCGAGCGCGAGACCGCCAGCGCAAACTGATCTCCAAAATCGATGCGGCGCTCGGCCGAATCGACGACGGCAGCTACGGCTTTTGTGAGGAAACCGGCGAACCGATCTCGCTCAAGCGCCTCGACGCCCGGCCTATCGCAACCCTGTCTGTTGAAGCGCAGGAACGGCACGAAAAACGTGAGCGCGTATATCGCGATACCTAAACGTTTGAGCCCGACCCTGACGAGCTGGAATCAGTTGGAGCCGACATCGGCTTCCGCGTAGGCCTGCACGATACGGTCAGCCTATCTGGCATGTCGCTCGCCCGCGCAAAGATTTGGAGCCGGGAACGCCGCTGACGAAGAGAGCTGCGGCATCTCGAAGCTCGACGCTCGAATCCAGCTTGACTTCGGTACTCAGGCTTTCATAAAGGAGCGACTTCGCCAAGAGGGCTTCCCTCTCGGAAATATTGAAGTCTTGTGGTTCGATTGACCACTTGGGCGGTTAGCTCAGCGGGAGAGCATTCGCTTCACACGCGAAGGGTCACTGGTTCAATCCCAGTACCGCCCACCAAAAAGCGCAAAGATGCTGGTCTGCGAGACCCTTCCGTCGCCGTCTCTGAGGCAATTTTGTCCGCCACACGCCTTTCGGCGCTCTTTTGCGCCGCCCTCGCCATTGCAACCGTCAAGCTCGGCGATTATACCGCAACGCAATAAATTTTTGGTGAGACGGCATGGATTGACTGGCCGCACGGTGGCTGCGCGCCTAGACTTTATGGTGCCGTACAATGGTCATCCGGTCGAAAAACTCGCCGGATTAGCGCCACGCCGAAGGTCAAAGCCAGTATGTCAACCGATTTGCTTGAGCAAAACTCTTCCGCAGCAAGGCGCCAGACGGCGCTTGTCGAATTGGCGCTGGCGGTCGGCGGCTTTGGCATCGGGGCTGGCGAGTTCGCGATCATGGGGCTTCTGCCCAATGTGGCGGATGATCTCCACATATCGACGCCAACCGCCGGCCATGTCATCAGCGCCTATGCGCTCGGCGTCGTTATCGGCGCGCCGGTCATTACCGTCCTCTTCGCGCGGCTGTCGCGCCGGACGCTCCTCCTCGCTTTGATGGCCGTCTTCGCGCTCGGCAATGTCGCGAGCGCCATGGCCCCCGGTTACGCCTCGCTGGCATTTCTTCGATTTCTCACCGCCTTCCCACATGGCGCCTATTTCGGGGTCGCCGCGCTTGTCGCCGCTGGAATGGCCGGCCCCGGCAAACGCGCCCGCGCCGTCGGCCGCGTGATGCTCGGCCTCACCGTCGCGACCCTGTTCGGCGCGCCGCTCGCCACATCGATTGGACAGGCGCTCGGCTGGCGGGCCGCCTTCATCTTTGTCGGAGGCATCGGCGCCCTCACTGTCGGCCTCATCGCCGCCTTTGTCCCCCGCGATCGCCAAGACGCGGCGGCGACGCCTCTGCGCGAGCTTGGCGCTTTCCGCCGACCGCAAGTCTGGCTTACTCTCGGCATAGGAGCGATCGGCTCCGGCGGCATGTTCGCCACATTCAGCTATATCACTCCGACGCTTACGGAAGTCGCCGGAATCCCACAACATATCGTGCCATTTGTTCTATGCGTCTTCGGGGCCGGGATGATTGTCGGCAACATTGTCGGCTCGCGCCTTGCCGACCGCGCGCTAATGCCGACGATCGGCGGCGTGCTCCTCTGGAACGCGGCTATGCTCGGCTTGTTCTATGTCACGGCGCCGCACGCCATTCTCGCCGTCGTCAATGTTTTTCTGATCGGTACCGCCTTCGCGGTCGTTCCCGGCGTGCAGACGCGGCTGATGGATGTCGCGGGCGATGCGCAGACCCTCGCTGCCGCGCTCAACCATTCGGCCTTCAATATCGCCAACGCTCTCGGCGCCTGGGCTGGCGGGATCACCATAGCCGCAGGTTTCGGATGGCGTTCGACGAGCTGGGTCGGCGTCTGTTTCGCGCTCGGCGGCTTCGCTGTCTTCTGCGCTTCAATCGCCGCCGACGCCGCCCGGACGGCGACCGTTCGTCCACGCCTTCAGGCGCGGAGTGAGCAAACGCCCTGATAGCAGCGGGGGCGATCGCCATAGCCTAAGCCTGCGGGCGGTTGGTTGTTGGGTGAGGCGCGACCCAAACCGCTTCGCCGCAAGCCGGCGATATCGGAAGCGTCAGCATTATCTGAAAAGTTGCAGATTTCTTCGCATGAGCTAAAAAGCATAGTTAATTCAGTGTGGAGCAATCGGGCGCTGCGCGGTCAGCTGGCCGCGCTTATAATCCACAGGCGCTAGCAGTCCATTGCCGTTTGGTTATCCGCCAGATGGGCCGGCTCCATAACGCGGGAAACTCCAAAAATATGCATGAGGGGTCGGGAAAGCGCATCCTTCTCATTATCGGCGGCGGCATCGCTGCCTATAAAACGCTGGATCTCATCCGCCGTCTGCGCAAGCGGAACCTTTTGGTGCGCGTGGTGATGACTTCGGCTGCGCATCATTTCGTCACGCCGCTTTCGGCAGCGAGCCTCAGCGGCGACAAGGTCTTCGCCGACCTTTTTTCCCTTACGGACGAAGCGGCGATGGGGCATATCGAACTCTCTCGCGACGCCGATCTCGTTGTCGTCGCTCCCGCGACGGCCGACCTTCTGGCCAAGATGGCGCACGGCCTCGCCGATGATCTCGCCTCGACGCTGCTGCTCGCCACCGATAAGAAAATTCTCGTCGCCCCGGCGATGAATCTGCGCATGTGGCTCGCCAAGGCGACGCTGCGCAATGTCGCGGTGTTGCGCGGGGATGGCGTGATCTTCGTTGGCCCGGAAGATGGCGAAATGGCCTGCAGGGAATATGGTCCTGGCCGGATGAGCGAGCCGCTGGCGATCGCCGCCGCGATCGAGGCGGCGCTGGCGCAAGACACGATTTTGCCTTTGCCCCCCAATGTCTCGCGCCGGAAAACTCCGGCTGGCGCGCTTGCGGGCCGGCGCGTGCTGGTGACATCAGGGCCAACGCATGAAGCGATCGATCCGGTGCGCTATATCGCGAATCGCTCGTCCGGCAAACAGGGCCATGCAATCGCCGCGGCGGCGTTCGAGGCCGGGGCCGATGTGACGCTCATCTCGGGTCCCGTCGCGCTGCCGGACCCCATCGGAGTCAAAACGCTCCACGTCGAATCCGCGCGGGATATGCTGCAGGCGGTGGAGGCGGCGCTGCCCGCCGCCATTTTCATCGCTGTCGCGGCGGTCGCAGATTGGCGGCCAGCCGAGCCGGCTTCCGAGAAAATCAAAAAAGTCGCCAAAACGCCGCGAAGTTTAGACCTTGTGCAAAATCCTGACATTCTTGCGACAATAGGCAAGCGCAAAGTCGGCCGGCCGGCTCTCGTCATCGGCTTCGCCGCCGAGACCGAAAAGCTGATCGACCAGGCGAGCGCCAAGCGCGCAAGCAAAGGCTGCGACATGATCATTGCCAACGATGTCGGCGCAGGTTCGAATGTTTTCGGCGGCGAGCGCAATAAAGTGACGCTCATCACAAGCGCCGGCATGGAGTCATGGCCGCCTCTCGGCAAAACAGAGGTCGCGTCCCGCCTGATGACGACGCTCGCGAGGATGCTTGAGGAGGCTCCCCGTTGAGCGGCTCCCTCGCCATAGCGGTCAAGGTTCTTCCACATGGAGCGGGCCTGCCGCTACCCACCTATGAGAGCGCTGGGGCCGCCGGATTGGATCTCTTCGCCGCCTTGCCGCCTGGGGCCAAGATCGTCCTCAGCCCTGGCGGCAGGCAGCTCATCCCGACCGGCATCGCTTTCGCCATCCCGCCGAATTATGAAGCGCAGATCAGGCCTCGATCCGGACTTGCGCTGAAGGCGGGCGTCACGGTCCTCAACTCGCCGGGCACGATCGATTCCGATTATCGCGGCGAGATTTGCGTGATCCTGATCAACCTTGGCGAGGCGCCATTCGAGATTGTCAGAGGAGCGCGCATCGCTCAGCTCGTCGTCGCGCCGGTGATCCAGGCGACGGTCTTCACAACAGAGAATTTGGACGAGACGGCGCGGGGCGCAAACGGGTTTGGATCGACGGGACCAATGATGAAAGGGGAGATCACGCGATGATTCTGCTTTCGCGCCGCGCCCTCCTCGCTCTGGCCGCGGTCGCCGACATCGCCATCCATTCGCGCCCCTCCCCCGTCGCAGCAAAGGCGCTCGCCGCGCGTCTGGAATTGCCGCCTCGCCATCTCGAGACCTTGCTGCAAGCGCTGGTCCGCGCAAATATACTGAAGGGGCTTCGCGGTCCACGCGGGGGCTATGAATTGGCGCGCGAACGCCGCAGAATCACGGCGGCGGCGGTGTTGCGCGCGGTCTTGAACGAGACCGGCGGCGACAGCGGCGAGGGTGTTGACTGCAAACTCGTCGCCAATGTTGTCGCCCCCATGGTCGAAGTGGCGGGCGCCGCCTTTCTCAACGAACTCGAGACCATCACGATCGACGATATCTGCCGCCGCGCCGAAGAGCAGAATCTCTATGAAGGCGCAGCATTCCGAAACGATTTCACGATTTAAGGCCTGCCCGCGCGGCGAGGCTTCCTGATCTCGGCCGTAGCTGAGGGGGCCGAGTCCAACCAACCCCCTTCGACAAACCCGCTTCAGCTTGAAGGAAATTCGCCCTCGAAGACGAAGGCGGTTTGCGGGTTGCGGTCGTTTGGCGCTTCTCGCTCGCGCATAGGCTCGGGAAGGATGGATTTGTCTCCAACGCGGCCGATGGCTATCGCCGCTTCCACTCGATAATCGTCCGGCACGTTCAACTCTATCGCCGTACGGGGAATATCAAACCCGGTCATGCCATGCGCCGCATAACCCGAGCGCGAGGCCTGCAGCGCCAAATAGCCCCAGGCCGCGCCGGCGTCGAACGAATGGCTGTGCATCGAGACGGCGTCGGTCTTGCCCGGCGCCGTGAACGTCTTTTTCGACAGAGCTATGACCAGCGCGGAGGCGTTCTTTGCCCAGGATTGGTTGAACTCGATAAGAAGGCCCAAAAATTTCGCGAAGGCGGGCGTGCCGCGCTTTGCGTAGAGGAAACGCCAGGGCTGCGAATTAAACGAGGACGGCGCCCAGCGCGCCGCCTCGAAAATGGTGCGAAGATCGGCGTCGGAAATGGCTTCGCCCGTAAAGGCGCGCGGCGACCAGCGTTCAAGAAAAAACGCTTCGATCGGGTGATGCGCGCTGCGTGAATTGGCCTTGGTCATGTCGAAAGGACTCCTGGAGCGTCATCTCGAAAAGTCGCTGACTTTTCAGAGCGGACATGCATGGAAACGCAAAGATAGAGCAAGATCGATTCTGGATGAATCGATCCTACTCGCGCGCGCCCGCAAGCTATAGCGGGAGCCTGATTTGGCCGATCATTAAGGGAAATATCGACCCTCTGCGCATGTTCTCGCGAGAAAGCTCAATCGCTGGCCAAAATAACATGGCTACTTTGGAAGATGGCCCAGACTTTGACGCCGGCGGCGACCCCACCAGCGTCTGCGCTGTCCACCGTCATGATCGATGTCAGGGTTTTACCCTGGCCAAGCTCCACCGTGACCTCGGCGTCGGCGCCGCCATCGAATCGTTCAACCACAAGTCCGCCGATCTTATTGCGCGCGGAAATGCGAGGCGTTTCGTTGCATGGCGCGAGCAAGACCGAGCTGGCGTTGACCACCGCCACAACGCATCGCGTCGGCGCAAGACCGAGTTCGGCAATGCTGGCGTTCGTTACTATCGAGGAGATTTCGACGCCCGGGGAGACCTCCAGCCTCACCTCGACATTGACTGGGGCCGCGGCAACTTCGAGGACAGTGCAGTGGAAGGCGTTGCGGGTGCTGAGTTTTAAGCCAACGCCCCAGAACAATAAGTCCCGTTCATGCTCCAACCCCTCCTCGACGATGCTTTGGGAAATGCGGCCAAGTTTTTCTTCGAGGTGGCGGAAGGCTGTCAACAATCGACGTCCTTCGGCCGTGACTTCGGCTCCGCCTCCGCGCGGTCCACCTGTATGGGTTATGAATGCCGGTCGCGGCAGGAGATTATTGATTGCGTTCACCGCATCCCAGGCGGTTTTGTAACTGAAACCAGCGACTTCCGCCGCTTTGGTGATGCTGCCGTGCTCAATCACCGCTTCAAGAAGAGTCACCCGCTCCCGACCGACCAAAAGCCTGCCATCGGCTCGCAATGCAAGCAATGTATCGATCTTTCCCGGCAGGACTCGGGGCAACGGTTTTTCTCCTCTTGCGTGTAAAATGACCGAAAATGCTGCCTTTCACAACTAAAATAAGATAAATTAACGCCGTCTTATATAGCGCTTTAGCTAACGAGCGCGCTCTTAGGGTCTCGCCTAAGGCGGCTCAGCAAAGGACGTCTTCTGCGCGTTTGGCGCTTTAAGGGAGGGAGGCCGAAGGCCTCAAACGACTTCGACGGTCGAAGCCGAAAAAAGCGTCCCGGCGGCGCTATGGGCGCGCAAAACAGGCTCCGGCAGCCGCACGACTTCGTTCGTCCGCGCGTTTTCGAGCAGAGCCGCGATCCGCGCGCGTGAGCGCGCCAGCATGGCGGAGTCGAGGCGCCCTTCATCGACAGCCGTGACGATCGCCTCGGCAAAACCCCGCGCCCGATTGGAGTCAGTGAAATGGGCGCAAACCATCAGCATATCGCAGCCGGCGGCGAGGAAACGCGCGGCGGCGTCCGGCGCATCGAAGAAGCCTTTCATCGCGCCCATGCCGATGTCATCGGAAACCGAGACCCCGCCAAAGCCCAGTTCATCGCGCAGAATCTCCGTCGCAAATCGGCGCGACAAAGTAACGGGTGCGTCGGGATCGATGTTGGGAAACAATATATGAGAGGTCATGATCATGGAGATGCCCGCCTCGATCGCCGCGACGAAAGGCTTTAGCTCGCGCGCACGCAATTGATCGAGGTTCGAGTCTTGCGAGGGCAGCCCAAAATGCGAATCGACGCTGGTGTCGCCATGACCTGGGAAATGCTTGCCGCAGGCGATGACCCCTTCCGCCTGCATCGCGCGCATGAAGGGCAGCGCCGCTTTCGTCA
Source organism: Methylocella sp. (assembly GCA_037200525.1). NCBI lineage: Bacteria > Pseudomonadati > Pseudomonadota > Alphaproteobacteria > Hyphomicrobiales > Beijerinckiaceae > Methylocella > Methylocella sp. The sequence goes on from JBBCGG010000001.1 coordinate 3,761,998, forward strand.
CAGCCTCCGCCGTAGATCCAAAGGCGCGCTCCCCGATGACCGGATTTTGCGGATTGGTGTGGATATCGAGCACGGGCGCAAAGTTCAGATTGACGCCAAGGCTGGCGAGTTCGCGTCCCATCGCGCGCCCGACTTCGGCGGCTTCATCGGCCCATCGCGCGGCGTAGGAAAAGCGCGTGATCGGCGGCGGCGTGCGGCAAACGCGGCCGCCCTCATGGTCGATGGCGATGAACATTTTGGTCCGGCCTGTGGCGGCCCGGATCTCTTCAATCAGCCGCGCATGGCTTTCAAGCCATGCTTCATAAGGGAGATCGTGGCGGAAATTGCTTTTGTAGAGCAGGACGCCAGCGGGCTTCAGATCGCCGAGCAAAGCGCGGTCGAGTTCATGCAGCTCAGGCGTTGGCCGCAGTCCGACCAGAAAATGGTCGCCGACGGATTCGATTGATGTTCGGCCCATCGCCTTGCCCCTCGCCTTAAATCAACGCCGCGGAATTTTAGCGCGAAAGACCGCGCGAGGGAAAATTCAGCGCGTGGAAACTCTAGCGGCGCCGGCCCCAAAACCAAGCTCGCGCCGCGATTGCGTCAGAGCGCCGAAAGCCAGCCCCAGCACGCTCCATAATACGGCTTGAGCGCCGAGAGAGGCTAGCCGAAAGTTCCACAACAGATCAGCGGGGAAGCGCTCAGGAACCTCGTCGACGGACGGCAATAGAGCGGCGATGACGACCACGGCGATGAGATAGCAGGCGCCGCCTACAAGGCCTGCGTTCCAGAGGCCAAGCCTCTCAACGAGAGCGCCTCGCAGCATTGAGGCCAAAATCATCGCCAGCACGGAGCCAAACAGCATGATGAAGAATAGCGCGGTGCGCGCGCCGATGGTTTCCGGCTGGCCGATCGAGGGCGGGTTGGCGGGGTATTTCAGCGCGGGAACCAGCGCGACGGCGATGAACGCCGCCAAGGCCAGAAGCGCGGCGACAGCGCGGGGCTGGAGAGCTCCGACGCGGCCATTGGCGATGGCGAAAGCCAGGGCGAATAGGCCGCCAAGCGCCGCGCCATAGACAACGCTTGCAGTCAGCAATCCTGCGCTGCGCTGAATCTCGCGGCTGACGATCTCTGGCTCTTCCGGCTCGCCCGCAGCCTGCGCGGCGGCGCTTTCGAACGCAATCGCGCGATCGACCGAAGACTCCCCTGCGATAAACGCGAAGCCAGCGGCAAGAAGACCCGCGAGGACGCCGACGAGCATCCCTCGCAACAGGAGCTGCCCGACCATCAAAGCCTCCTCAATGACAGGGAAAGCCCAAAAGATGGCGACCGTCGTGCACATATTCATGGATGTAATGGCCGGAGACCAGCGACGTCGCCCCCTGCTCGGCGCCGACGAAATAAATCATCAGCAGGCCCAAGACGCCGCCGAAAACGAGCCAAGGCAGAATTTCGCGCATCGGGATTGGGATCGGCCGAGCGGCTGGGAGAGTAATTGCTGCGTCGCTCATTTCAAAACTCCTAGAATTCGGGCGGGAGCCTACGGCCCGGTCCAAAGCGTGTCAACGCAGCGCAAAGCTGGCCTTGCCGGAAAAGCGCCGGCGTCGCATGATCGTCGGCAGGCTGAAAAGGATGCCTCAGCGAATCGCTCAAAGAGGAAAAATCCATGTCGCTTCAGGGCGGTCTCTTAAAGCTAAGCGCTTTCATCCTGCTTGCATCGCTCGCGAGCTTTGCCCCGGTTTTCGCCCTGGCCGAAGACGCCGATCCGCTGCCGTCCTGGAATGACGGAGCGGCCAAACAATCGATCATCAAATTCGTCGAGGACGTGACCCGCGAAGGATCGCCCAATTTCGCGCCTGTCGAGAAGCGCATCGCGACCTTCGACAATGACGGCACGCTGTGGATCGAACAGCCGATGTATGTCCAGATGGTTTTCGCGCTCGACCGTCTGCGTGAACTTTTGCCGCTGCATCCCGAGTGGCGCGAACAACAGCCTTTCAAGGCCGCGCTCGAACGCGATTTCAAAACTCTCCTGAAAGATGGCGCGCGCAATGTCGAGACGATCATTGGCGTGACCCACGCGGGGATGACCCCGGAGAAGTTCGATCAGATCGTCAAGAAATGGCTCGCAACGGCCGAGCATCCGCGTTTCCATCGCCCTTACACTGAGCTGGTCTATCAGCCGATGCTTGAGGTCTTGGCCTATTTCCGCGCCAAGGGATTCAAGACGTTTATCGTCACCGGCGGCGGCATCGAGTTCGTCCGCGCGTTTGCCGAGAAGATATATGGCGTGCCGCCCGAGCAGGTCATCGGCTCCAGCATCGTAACGAAATTCGAGCGACGCAATGGCCAGCCTTGGCTGTTCCGTTACCCACAGGTGAGTTTTGTCGACGACGGCCCCGGCAAACCCGTCGGCATCGAGTCGCATATCGGCCGCCGCCCTATCGCCGCCTTCGGCAATTCCGACGGCGACCTCGAGATGCTGCAATGGGCGACGGGAGCGGGTCGGCGCGGCCTTGGGCTCCTCGTGCACCACACCGACCCTGTGCGCGAATACGCCTACGACAAGGATTCGATCGTCGGCCATCTGGACGTCGCCCTGGAAGCCGCAAAGCTCGATGACTGGACGGTGGCGGACATGAAGAAGGATTGGAAGGTTATTTTTCCATTCGAGATGAAGTGAGGCGAATGGCCAGTTCGCGCCTTGCGGAGAGTCGCCCGCCGTAAAGCGGGTTCCTCGATTTCAAAACCAATCGCCAGAGCTATGCGGCCTGACGGACCTTCATATCGCCGGGCGCTTTGTCGCCGGGTCGGCTCGCAACGGGAATGAGCCAAATGGCGATGAAGGTAAGGACTGCGACTATGACGACGCACAAAAAGCTCCAGTGAAGCGCTTGGTCGAAGATAGATCGGGCGATCGGATTGGCGGCGAGTTCGGCCAGCCCCGCCGGATGATTCAGCCCTTCGTGCAAGCTCGCGGCGAGCGTTCCGCCGCCGAAATGCGCGTTGCCGATGTTGAGCACGGCGCCGAGCGCGGTCGCCCCAAGCGTGTTGCCAAGGCCGCGCGCGAATAGGATCGAAGCGGTCGCGCTGCCGCGCATCGACCACTCGACGCTGTCCTGCACCAAGGCGATGGTGGTGAGGCTGATGAGGCCCATGCCAAATCCCATTAAAAAGGAGCCGACGCCGGCCACCGCCACATGGCTTTGTGGCGTCAAAAACAACAGAAACGATGCGCCAATCGGGAACATCATGCTGCCGACCCGCAATGTGCGCCGAATCCCGAAAGCTCGATAGAAGCGGCCCGATAGCATCACCGCTAACGGCCAGCCGACGACGAGCATCGTCAAGGTAAAGCCGGCGACGATTGGCGAGCCGCCGAGCACTCCCTGCACATACATCGGCAGGATGGTCGTCAAACCGATCAACGCCATTCCGGCTAACAGGGTAGCGGCGTTGCTGGTCGCAATGAGACGGCGTCCCCAGAGTTCAATCGATATAATCGGCTCCGACGCGCGCCGCTCCTGAAGCAGAAAAAGGCCGCCAGCAATGAGGAATAAAAGCGCCAACGGGCCGAGCGTCCAGACGCCGGCTTCGGTCTCGGTCAGGATCGTCAGCAGCGAGACGATCGCAATCGAGAAAAGCGCTGCGCCCAGATAGTCGATCTTTGCTTTGCGCGGCTCGACCGCTTCTTGCAGAAAGAGCAGGAAACCGATGATCGTCAAAATTCCGATAGGGATGTTGATCCAGAAGATCCAAGCCCAGGAAATATTGTCGACGATGACGCCGCCAGCGAGTGGGCCGATCACCGCCGAGCTGGCCCAAACGCTGGCCATTATGCCCTGCACCCGGCCGCGTTCCTCGATTTTGTAAAGGTCGCCGATCACCGTCATCGTCACGGGCATAATGGCGCCGGCGCCAAGGCCTTGCAGGAGCCGGAACACAATCAGAGACATCATCGACCAAGCAAGTCCGCACAGCAGCGAGCCGATCAGGAAAAGCACGATGCCGCCGATCAAGACGGGCTTGCGGCCGAGGATATCGGCGAGCTTGCCGTAGATGACCGTCGTCGTAGACTGCGCCAGCAGGAACGCCGAGAATACCCAGCTGTAATAGGTGAAGCCGCCGAGCTGTCCGACGATGCGGGGCATAGCGGTCGCAACGATGGTGGCCTCGATCGCGACCATAAAGGTCGCCAGCATGATTGAGACGATGACGAAGACGCGCTTCGAAACATTGACGGCGTTTGACATGACGTTCCTTTTAAAGGCGCCCATATCGCCGATTGCGCCGCAGCATGCCCTCAGCATTCGGCGTCAGTTTGTGGGACAAACCCATTTGCCGGAAAGAAGCGCTCAATTGGCGCGCAGGATCTGATTTGGCGGCGTTCGGTTTGGCGACAGCGTCGATGGCGAGTCGCCAGATTCTATGACATTTGTCATTTTGAAACCAGAAAATAGACTGGGCGCGGCTCAGGCGCTCGTCAAAGGCCTGTGATCTTCTCTTCCTGCCGTGTGGGGCGCCAAAACGATAGTGCAAACCGCCGGGCTGACAGGACGGCGGTCGTTTTGTAGAAGTCTTAATCATTTATGCCTATTATTTAAGCAATTTTTCGCGCCCACGAAGCCGCCTGGACGTTTCAACCAAGAGCTGGCATTCTATTTTCGTTTTTTATCAATCTGTAACGCCCTTTTACCGGTTCGGAACAGACGACTGATTAAGAGCCAGGCAAATGGCACAGTTCTTGATTACGAAGATTTCATGTCGGCGACAGTCCTACGCGAGACGCGAGGCATGATCTGTTCGAGATTTGGGGTGCACCCATGAAACTCGTCACCGCCATTATCCAGCCGTTCAAACTCGAAGAAGTTCGGGATTCGCTGACTGAACTCGGCGTCGCCGGCATGACCGTCACGGAGGTCAAGGGTTTCGGGCACCAGAAGGGACACACCGAAATTTATCGCGGCGCCGAGTATGACGTGAGCTTTGTTCCAAAGGTCAAGATCGAGGTCGCGGTTCCCGCCAGCATTGTCGGTCAGATCGTCGATGCGATCAGGAGGTCGGCGCGCACAGGGCAGATCGGAGACGGCAAGATTTTCGTCGCAAGCATCGACCGCGCGGTGCGCATCCGCACCGGCGAGACGGACGACGCCGCCCTGTAAGCCAAGATCCGGATCTTTAGGTGGGAGGAGCTAGACGATGATATCCTTCAGAACCGCACATACGACGTTCAAGTTTCTCGCCTTCGGCCTCTTCATCGCAATATTTGCGTCGCTGATTTTCCTCGATCAATCCTCGGCGCAAGACGCCGCCGCCGCGGCGCCGCCCGCCTGCGACGCCAAGACCTTGACGGCGTGCACGCCCAATTCCGGCGACACGGCCTGGATGCTCACATCGGTGGCGCTGGTCCTGATGATGACCATTCCGGGCCTTGGACTGTTTTATGGCGGGATGGTCCGCAAGAAGAACGTCGGCGACACGGTGGTGACGAGCTTCGCCATTACCTGTCTCATAACTGTGCTGTTTACGGTTTTGACCTACAGCTTGGCCTTTCGCGCCGGATCGCCGTTCATCGGCGGCCTCGATCGCGCCTTCCTGCAAGGCATTTTGAGCGATATCTCCAAAGGCGTCGGCAATCCCAATCCGCTCGCGCCGACCATCCCCGAAACCGTCTACATATGTTTCCAAATGACCTTCGCGATCATCACGCCGGCGCTGATCGCGGGGGCGTTCGCCGAGCGCATGAAGTTCTCGGCGATGCTGTGGTTCATCGGACTCTGGGCGATCTTCGTGTACGCGCCGATCGCGCATTGGGTTTGGGGCCCCGACGGATTCCTGAACAGCACTAACGATGCGGCGCGCGTCAAAGTGCTCGACTTCGCCGGCGGCACGGTGGTTCACATCAACTCGGGCGTCGCGGGCTTGATGTGCGCCTTGATGCTCGGCCGGCGGAGGGATGCCGGGCCAGCGCATAATGTGGTGCTCACCTTCATTGGCGCCTCGCTGCTGTGGGTTGGCTGGTTTGGCTTCAACGCCGGCTCGGCCGTGACGGCAGGAATGCAGGCGGGCATGGCGATGCTGGTCACGCAAATCGCCACCGCCGTCGCGGCGCTGACCTGGATGTTTGTCGAATGGTCCTATCGCGGCAAGCCGACCGTCGTCGGCATCTGTTCGGGCGCCGTGGCCGGTCTCGTCGCCATTACGCCGGCCTCGGGTTTCGTCGGCCCGGGGGGAGCGATAGCAATCGGCGTCGCAGCGGGCATTTTGTGCTATCTCGGAGTGACGGGACTGAAATCCGCGTTAGGCTATGACGATGCGCTCGATGCCTTCGGAGTGCACGCGGTCGGCGGCGCGACCGGCGCCATCCTGACCGGAGTCTTCGCCATCCAGGAATATGGCGGCACATCGGGACTCATCGAAGGCAATGGGGCGCAAGTCGTCAATCAGCTCATTGGCGTCGGCATCGTGATCGCCTATGACGTCGTCGTTTCACTCGTTATTTTGAAGATCCTCGATCTGTTCATCGGATTGAGAGTGAGCCCCGACGTGGAGCTCGAAGGACTCGATCTGACGCTGCATGGAGAGGTCGTCCAGTAAGGCCGAGAACAGCGGAAAAGCGATTATTCCTGGTGGCTGCGCGGCCGCCAGGATAAATCCTCGGACCATACATAGATCGCAATCGCCGCCAGAAACATAGCCGCGCCAACCCAGAACAGCGGCGAATGGTGAATGCGCCTCCAGTCGGGGCGGCGTCGATCCGGCTCCGCGCCGTGGTGGCGATCATGTCTGTTCTCGTTCATTTTTCCACCCGCATGTTCTTAAAAGAGCCGCCAGGACGCGCACCGCCCGAAGCTCTTGACCGTTGTGCATGATTCTCAACTTTTGCGACAGCGCCCGTCCCCTTCGCGTTCTCCCCCTTATTCGAGTTTTTCGTCCCTCTTGCTTTGCGAACCCCGCAGGGTGAGGCTGCAGCTTTCGCCTCGAACCAAAACTCGGGAAACGCGATGGCTTGCGACAAAATCATGCTGATCCGCCATTCCGAGCGGCCAGACCCCGAGAGGAAAATCCGGGGCGTTGCGCTGGACGGCAAAAAAGGACAAGGAATCCCTCTCAGTGCGCGGCTGGCAGCGGGCTGGGGCCCTCGTGCGGTTGTTTGCCCCTAATGACGCCCGGTTCGCCCATCCTGCTTTGGCGAGACCGCAGATTTTATTCGCCTGCAAAGCAGCGGCGACGGACCCGAGCTTGCGGCCGCAGCATACGCTATTGCCGCTCGCGGATCTCCTTCAGGTCGAATTCAACCGCGATTTTTTCGAAAGCGAGGAGCGCGCCCTGGTGCGAACGGTGCTGGAAGCGCCGGGACCAGCGCTGATCGCCTGGAAACACGTCACCATGCACGTCATAGCCAACGAGATCCTGGGCAATAAAACGACGGCGCCGCAACATTGGCCCTATTCCTGTTACGATATCGTCTGGGTGTTCGACCGGCGGGACGGCGTCTGGACATTTTCCCAGATTCCCCAGCTCCTTCTGCCCGGCGACAGCGCGGACATAATCATTTAAAAGCGCCCTCCCCGCTTTACGGAGGGGACCGCTTGCGGCTATGTCAACGCTTTGCCGCCGGAGCGAAAGACCATGGCCGCAGACAAAGGCGCAGAATGCTGCCGCTTCTCGCGCATCGCATTTCTATCCTCGGGAACGCCGGAGGCCAGCGCCGCGCACGCCGCGTTCGTCTCGCGTTATGGCAACGTCGATCCAGATGAAGCCGATGTCGTCGTAGCGCTCGGCGGCGACGGTCTGATGCTGCAAACGCTGCACCGATTCATGGGAACGAGCAAGCCAATCTACGGCATGAATCGCGGCTCCGTCGGCTTTCTCATGAACGAATTTTCCGGCGCGGGCCTCGAACGGCGCCTTGAGGCGGCTGAAGCCTCGATCGTGCATCCGCTGTTGATGGAGGCGACCGACCAGCAAGGCGCCGCCGTCAGCGCGCGCGCAATCAATGAAGTTTCGCTGTTGCGGCAATCCTACCAAGCCGCGAAGATGAAAATCTCCATCGACGGCAAGGAGCGGCTCGGCGAACTCATCGCCGACGGCGTCCTCATCGCGACGCCTGTTGGTTCGACTGCCTATAACCTTTCGGCGCACGGCCCCATTCTTCCGCTCGACGCCACGATGATGGCATTGACCCCGATCTCGGCATTCCGGCCGCGGGGCTGGCGCGGCGCCCTGCTGCCCGATCGGGCGCGCGTCACAATCGATATTCTCGAGGCCGATAAGCGCCCCGTCGCCGCTGTCGCCGATCATTTCGAGATTAGAAACATCATTAAGGTCACGGTCGCGATGGATCACGCGACTGGCCTCGTGCTGCTCCACGATCCCGGACATTCGCTGAATGAGCGAATCCTGCGCGAACAATTCGGATATTGAGTCATGACGGACCGCGTTCGCATCCTCGCCAAGCAGATTCTGTCTCGCGGACACGGGGTTTTGCAAAAGCTCACCCTTGAGCGGAGGCGATTTGACGGCCGATTGCAGACTCAAATTCGCGAGGTCTATGATACGGGCGACGGCGCGGCGATCCTGCTCTATGACCCCGCTCGCTCGAAGGTGGTTCTGGTGCGCCAGTTCCGTGCGCCGGCCTATCTCAATGGCGGCCATGAAAGCCTGATTGAGGTCTGCGCCGGACGGCTCGAAGGCGTCGACGCGCAAACGCGGATCATGCGCGAGGCCGAGGAGGAAACCGGGTTTACCGTGCGCCATCCGCGCCGCCTGTTCGAGGCCTATATGAGCCCTGGGAGCTTTTGCGAAAGAATCACGTTTTTTGTCGCGGAATATACGCCCGCCGATCGAACGGGCGATGGCGGCGGCCTTGAACATGAAGGCGAGGACATCGAAATTTTGGAGCCGACACTTGACGACGCGCTGGCCATGATCGAGCGCGGCGAAATCATCGACGCCAAGACGATTTTGCTGCTTCACTACGCCAAACTCGTGGGGCTGATGCAATCGCCTCCATCGCCGGATAAAGGCTAGCCATGAGCGAAACGCCGCAGCGCGAGGCTCCCCGCCGCCACCCCCGCGGCGGGCTTTATTTCGAGGACTTCGTCATCGGCGATACGGTCGAACATGGGCTCAGGCGGACCGTGACGCAAATGGACAATATGCTGTTCTCCAATATGACGCTCAATCCGCAGCCGCTGCACATTGACGCTCATTTTTGCGCTACCGAAACCGAATGGGGACGGCCGCTGATGAACTCGCTCTTCACTCTTGGCCTGATGATCGGCATTTCCGTCAATGACCTTTCGGTTGGCACGACGATCGCAAATCTCGGCATGACCGACGTGAAATTTCCAGCGCCTCTGTTCGAGGGCGACACCGTGCATGTGGTGACGGAAATAGCGGCCAAACGCTTGTCGAAGTCGAGGCCGGACGCCGGCGTCGTCGAGTTCATCCATCGCGCCTATCAGCAGGAAGGCAAGCTCGTCGCCGAGTGCCGCCGCCAGGCCTTGATCAAGATCCGGCCGCTATGAGCGGACCGATCGGCAAGACCTTCGCGGCGACATCGGATGGATATGACGCCGCCGATATCCGCAAACGGACCAAGGCAGTCCTGATCGGTTCGATCGGCAATCTCATCGAGTGGTATGATATTTACGCCTATTCGGCGTTTGCGCTTTATTTCGCCGGCGCTTTTTTCCCGCAAGCGGACCCGGTCGCCCAGCAATTGGCGGCGGCCTCGCTATTCGCGGCGGCCTTTCTGGTGCGCCCGCTCGGCAGCGCCCTGTTTGGCTATTTCGCCGATCGGCATGGGCGGCGCAATGCATTGACCGGCTCCGTGCTCCTGATGTGTCTTGGCTCTTTGCTGATCGCTGCGACGCCGGCTTACGCCACCATCGGGGTCGCGGCCCCCGTGGTTTTGGCCGTAGCGCGGCTGATGCAGAGCCTCAGCCAGGGCGGCGAATATGGCTCGGGGGCGACCTATCTCAGCGAAGTCTCGCATCCGAACCGGCGCGGATTTTACTCCGGCGTCTGGTATATGACGCTGATCGGCGGCCAGCTTCTGGCGATTCTCGTTTTGCTCGCCCTGCAAAGGCTGTTTCTGACGCCGGAAGAGCTTAAAGCCTGGGGCTGGCGCATCCCTTTCGCAATCGGCGCGCTTCTCTCGATCGCCGCCTTCTATGTCCGCCGCGACATGCCCGAAACGGATCTCTTCCTTGCGGCCGAGGCCGCCGCCAAACGGGAGAATCCTTGGGCGATTCTTGCTCGCAATTGGAATGCGATGGCGCTCGTCGTCGGCATTACGATCGGCGGCACCTCGGCCTTTTACACCTACACGACCTATATGCAGAAATTTTTGAAGCTATCGGTTGGGTTGAATGATTCGCAGACGACGCTGATCACCGCAGGCTCGCTTCTCTTCGCCATTATCCTGCAGCCGCTTTATGGCGCGCTTTCCGACAAGATCGGGCGCAAACCGCTGCTGATCGGCTTCGGCGTTCTTGGAACCGTCGGAACGCTGCCCTTATTGACGACCTTGCAACATACGCAAAGTCCGCTCATCGCATTTTTGTTGATCTGCGCCGCCTGGGCGATCGTCAGCGGCTACACTTCGATCGCCGCCATCGTAAAGGCCGAGCTTTTCCCAACCGCGATCCGCGCCATGGGCGTCGGCATTCCCTATGCGCTAACCGTCGCGATCTTTGGCGGCTCCATCGATTGGGTCGCTTTGGCGTTCAAGAACGGCGGCTGGGAGACAGGATTCTATTGGTACGCGACGGCCTGCATTTTCATCTCGCTGATCTGCTACATTTTCATGCGCGAGACGAAGGCGAATTCGAAAATGAAGCAGGCGCTATAATGCCGAAGTGGTTCTGATCCGATGCGGTCAATGCTGTTCATTCCCGCCGACAGCGAGAAGAAGCTCGCAAAGGGTTTTGGCTCCGGGGCGGATTGTCTGTTTCTCGATCTTGAGGACTCGATCGCGCCAAAAACCAAGCCGAAGGCGCGCGAGATGGCCTTGGCCTATCTCTTGGCCGCGAAAGGGCGGCAGGCAAAACCTGAGCTTTATGTGCGCGTCAACGCCCTGGAGAGCGGCCTCATCGATGATGATCTCGACGCCGTCATGCAAGGCGCTCCGGACGGAATCGTCTTACCCAAATGCGTCAATGGCGCGGCGCTTCAGCACCTCGGCGCCAAGCTTGCCGTTAAGGAAGCTGAATGCGACCTGCCCGATGGCTCGACGCGGATCATCGCCATCGTCACCGAGACGGCGGCCTCGATCTTCAGCATGGGAACTTACGCCGGGGCGAGCACGCGCCTCGCGGGCCTGACCTGGGGCGCTGAGGACCTCTCCGCATGTCTTGGCGCTGAGACCGCCCGCGGCTCCGATCGCGCCTATACGGCGCCCTATGCTTTCGCCCGCAGCCTGACTTTGTTTGCGGCGCGGGCGGCGGAAGCGCTGGCGATCGATGCGATTTACCCGAATTTCCGCGATTCCGCCGGCTGCCGGGAGGAATGCGAGGCCGCGCGGCGCGACGGCTTTGACGGCAAGATGGCGATCCATGCCGATCAGGTCGGAGTGATCAATGCGGCGTTCACGCCTTCAGACAACGCCATCGCGAGAGCGCGGGCCATCGTCGAGGCGTTCGCCACAGACCCGCAGGCCGGGGTTATCAGCTTTGAGGGCGAAATGCTGGATCAACCCCATCTGATGCGGGCGCGGCGGCTGCTTCAGCGCCTTACCAGTTCAGGGGCGAAATCCTCATCCGAGGGAGGCGCATAGCGCCTCAAAGGACGGTTTTCACCGTAAACGTGGATCAGTTGGTCTTTTCGAGCTGCGCAGGAGCGATCGAAACCGATTCGCCGCAGCCGCATGACCCCGTCTGATTCGGATTGTGGAACGTGAAGCTCGACGAAAACTTGTTCGTCTCAAAATCCAGCTTCGTTCCGAGCAGAAACATAAAATCTTTTGGCGCGATCAGGACTTTTACCCCCTGATCCTCGACGATGTGATCGCCGGCCTGAATCTCTTCCGCGAGGTCTACAGTATAGGTCATGCCCGCGCAACCGCCGTTCTTGGTCCCGACCTTCAGTCCCGCAATCGGCCGGCCGGCGGACGCAATAAGGTCGCGAGCGCGGGCGGCTCCTGCTTCGGTCAGTGAGATGACTGCAAATTGTGGGTTGGGCATTAATTTCTCCCAAGCGCTCGATCGTCGCTTAAAGCTCAAGGCCCCTATATAGCGCACTCCGCCGCCAATGTTTAGGGGCGCCCGCCATCCACAACGGCCAAGCTCACGCCGCTTTCTTCATGGCGATGGCGGCGAGCGTCCGCATGATCTGCCGGGTTCCCTCGAGCCGCGCCGCCACTCCGTCGAAATCGCGGATGAACACGATCTTCATATCGGGCCGAACCTTGGCGTCGTGGCCTTGCTCGGTCACATAGCGGACGAGCCCTTGCGGATTGGCGAAGGAATTGTCGCGGAACGAAATGATGACGCCCTTTGGACCGGCGTCGACCTTCTCGACATGCGCCTGGCGGCACAGGACCTTGATCGACACCAGTTTCATCAGCTGCTCGACTTCGCCCGGCAAAGGCCCGAAGCGATCGATCATCTCGGCCGCGAAGGTCTCGATTTCCGCATCCGTTTCGAGGCTCGCGAGACGTCGGTAGAGACCGAGCCGCAATTGCAGATCAGCGACATATTCCTCGGGAATGGTGACCGGCGTCCCCAGCGTGATCGAGGGCGACCAGGTCTCCTCAGCCGGCTCCTCGACGCCGGACTTCAAGGCCTCGATCGCCTCCTGCAGCATCTGCTGATAAAGTTCGTAGCCGACTTCCTTGATGTGGCCGGACTGATCATCGCCGAGCAGATTGCCGGCGCCGCGAATGTCGAGGTCGTGGCTGGCGAGCTGGAACCCGGCCCCGAGCGTATCGAGCGAATGCAGTACCTTGAGCCGCCGCTCGGCTTGCGGCGTCATGGCGCGATCCGCCGGAACGGTGAACATGGCATAGGCGCGAACTTTTGAGCGGCCGACCCTGCCGCGCAATTGATAGAGCTGGGCGAGGCCAAACATATCGGCGCGATGCACGATAAGCGTATTGGCGGTCGGAATATCGAGCCCGGATTCGACAATCGCGGTCGAAAGCAAGACATCATATTGGCCGTCATAGAAGGCCGCCATTTTGTCTTCGAGTTCAGTCGCGGCCAGCTGACCGTGGGCGATGACGAATTTTACTTCTGGAACGTGCTGGCGCAAAAAGGCGGCGGCTTCCTCGATGTCGTCGATGCGCGGACAGACATAAAAACTTTGGCCGCCGCGATAGCGCTCGCGCAGCAGCGCCTCGCGCACAAGAAGCGGGTCGAACGGCGAAATGAACGTGCGCACTGCGAGACGGTCGACCGGCGGCGTCGCGATGATCGAAAGTTCGCGTACGCCGGTCAAGGCAAGCTGCAAGGTGCGCGGGATCGGCGTCGCGGACAAAGTCAGGACATGCACTTCCGCGCGCAATTCCTTCAGCCGCTCTTTGTGCTTAACGCCAAAATGCTGCTCCTCGTCAATCACGACGAGGCCAAGGTCCTTGTAGTCGACTGTCTTGCCGAGCGCCGCGTGGGTGCCGACGATAATGTCGACTTCACCCGAGGCTGCGCCCGCCTTGGCGGCCTTGAGATCGGCCGCGCTTACCATGCGCGACATTTGCGCGACCTTGATCGGCAAATGAGCGAAGCGCGCCGCGAAATTCTTAAAATGCTGGCGCGCCAGCAGCGTCGTCGGCACGATCACCGCAACCTGCTTGCCCTCGATCGCCGCGGCGAAAGCGGCGCGTAGGGCGACCTCGGTCTTGCCGAAACCGACGTCGCCGCAGACGAGGCGATCCATCGGGCGGCCGGACGCCATGTCCTCCAGAACCGCCTCGATCGTCGAGAGCTGGTCTTCCGTCTCGTCATAGGGAAAACCGGCGGAGAATTCCGCATAAAGCCCTTCGGGGGGAGAGAGTTTTGGCGCCGCTTTGGTCTCTCGCGCGGCGGCGATCTTGATGAGGCCGGCGGCCATTTCGAGAATGCGCTTGCGCATCTTCGCTTTGCGCTTCTGCCAGCCGCCGCCGCCGAGGCGATCGAGTTGAACCTCGGTGTCTTCCGAGCCATAGCGCGACAAAAGCTCAAGGTTTTCGACGGGCAGAAATAATTTTGCGCCGTCGGCGTAGTGCAGTTCGAGACAATCATGCGGCGCGCCGCCCGCCTCGATGGCCTGCAGGCCGATAAATCGTCCGATGCCATGATCGACGTGGACGACGATATCGCCGGCCGTCAGCGAGCCGACCTCGCTCAAAAAGTCCTGCGCGCGCCGAGGCTTTTTGCGGCTGCGCAACAGGCGGTCGCCCAAAATATCCTGCTCGCCGACGATGACGAGATCGCCGGCCTCGAAACCGGCCTCAAGGCCGATGACCGCCATGGCCACGCTTGATTGCGGCAGCCCCAAGGCCTGCTCCAGCGAGGAAACCGGCGCGGCGTTGGCGAGGCCATGGTCGGCGAGGACATGAGACAGCCGCTCGCGCGAGCCGTCCGACCAAGCCGCCAGAATGACCCGCTTTCGCTCGGCTTGCAGCGTTTTGACGTGTTCAACGGCGGCGCTGAATACATTGGCGTTTTCGTCGGCGCGTTCCGGCGCAAAACTGCGCCCCGGCTTCGAGCCGCAATCAACGATAAGGCCGCGCGCGCTTTCGGGCTGCGCGAAAGGCGTCATCCGCACGACGCGAGCGCCCCCGGTACGTTGCTTCCATTCCGCCTCCGACAAATAAAGCTGATCGGGTTTGAGCGGTTTATAATTGGAGTGCGCGGGATCGGCGTCATAGGCGGTCTTGCGCGCCTCATAATAGTCGTCGATGAGCGCGAGGCGTTGGTGGGCGGCCTCGTCAATCAGCGGATCGAAAATCAAGGGGGCCCTGCCCGCATAATCGAACACCGTGTCGAGGCGGTCGTAGAACAGCGGCAGCCAATGCTCATAGCCGGCATGCCTGCGGCCTTCGCTGATCGCTTCATAGAGTCCATCGCCGCGGGTCTGCGCCCCGAAACATGCCACATAGGCCTGCCGGAACCGGCGCATCGCTTCCGTCGTGAGCTGAACTTCGCTCATCGGCACGAGATCCAGCCCGCGCAAAGGACCGATGGTGCGTTGCGACTCAGGGTCGAAAGCGCGGATCGTCTCCAGCGTATCGCCAAAGAAATCAAGCCGCACGGGCTGCGCCATTCCGGGCGCGAAGAGATCAAGAATGCCGCCCCGCACGGCATATTCGCCGGCGTCGCGCACGGTCGAGGCCCGCGTGAAGCCATTGGTCTCAAGCCATTGCGTGAGCGCGTCCATATCGACGGCATTGCCGGGGGCCGCCGAAAATGTATCGCCGGCGATCCGTTGCAAAGGCGCGACGCGCTGGAGGAGAGCCTTGATCGTGGTTGAGAGAATTCGGGGGCGCTCCTCGCTGGAACGCGAGCGCGCCAACCGCGAAAGGACGATCATGCGCCGCGCGGCGATTGACGCATTCGGCGACACCCGATCATAGGGCTGGCAATCCCATGGAGGGAAATCGAGGGTCTCGATGTCCGGCGCCGCGAAAGAGAGAGCCTCGGCGAAGGCGCTGGCGCGCTGGCTGTCGCGCGCCACGTGGACCAGAACGACGGCGCGATTTTCGGCCTCGCGAGCAAGCGCGCGGGTCAAATCAGCGACGCAAAACGCATCGAACCCGTCGGTCAAGGAAGCCAGCGTCAGCGAGCCGCCTTTGGCGAGTTCGGCAATCGCTCGTTTAAGATCAGCCACGTTGCGAGATCAATTCGAAGGTCTATCCCAGGAAACAACGCAAGGCGGCGAGGCCTTGCGGGACGAAGCTAGATCTTGACCGGATAAAAGCCGGCATGGAAAGCGATAAGTTTCCGGAACACCCGCGTATCATACAGTGGCGGCGTTTCCGCCTCACCCGTCGCCCAGCTGAAAATGTCACGGTCCACCGCCTCCAGCAAGACCTCATAATCGTCGAGCTCGGCCTCGCTGAGGTTTTCGACCTCGGCGTCGGCGAATCGGCCAAGGAGCAGGTCGGTCTCCAGCATTCCACGATGCCAAGACCGAAATTTGATGCGGCGCCGGCGGGCGTCGATCGTCGCGCTCGTTGGCGGCAAACCGGACATGAATGGAGCTCCGCGTGAGATTGAAGCCATAAGAACCGCACTCTGCGCGGCCCGGCCCCCCGGCATATAATATTTGAGCGTGCGCCTGTCAGCCCTTCTGATGGACGAGGATGGCGAGCCCAGGAACCAATAGAACCTATTTCAACTAAAAACTGCCAAGATGACTTGCATAATACCTTCGACAGCACCTTTTTTGGGAGCGATATACTTTGGCATGATGGAGATGCGCTCCTCGAAAGAAGCCCCGCCGCGCGCTTGAGCGCGTTCTCAAGGATTCCATTTTCGAGTGAACTCCGCCGTCATAGGCTCGCTATAATCGGGTCCCATCCAATCCGTCAGGGAAAGACCCGTCAGGCGGGAGGTCTCGTCAATGTCCTCCTCAAACAGGCTGTTTAGTTTCTGCAAAGCAGGCACGGACATTGCGCCGATTTCATCGCTGCGCAATGGAACTATGTAGTTGGTCTCGGCCGACGCGGTAGAATCAAGGTTCAGAAAAACGATAAACACGAGAGAGAGTATTTTCCGTCCTCGTCCATAAATCGTCAGTTCTAAGAAACAGCAGTTGCTCCGGCGGAAACAATTCTCTCAGTCTACGAATCTGATGAGCGTAGAAGCCACGCTCAACATATGAATAAACGCGGTGGACGCCTCGATCCAAGTTCCGCACACGGCTGCGGCCCACTTCCGAAATGGCGTCCTCAAATGACAATGTGTCGGCCGACCGCTTGGTCTCCATCCGCCAGTGCGAATGCGCGCGGTAGGCGGGATGCCGCAGACACACGATCAACTTGGACGCGGCGTTGTAGCGGCGAATCCTCTCCATGGCATTTGGCCAATAAATATATATCGGCGTCGCTTCGCCGCGGATGACCCCAGAGGTCTGAGACCACTCAAAATGCTCGTGGAAAGGCAGGTAGTTTGGATCACTCCAGTCGAGGCTTTCGTTGTCGAAGAAATGGACTTCCTTTACGTCGGCCATTTGAACGAACGGATTTCGCCGTAGATAGGAGTCCAGAGCCGTCGTGCCGCCCTTTTGAACGCCAACGATAAAAAAATCGACGGAACGCACACCGGTCATCTTATCTAGAAATATCCGAGATTAGGAACAAATAAACACACATTTCAATGCCTAATTTGGCAAAGCTTATGGTCGCATAATAGAATGAGCAGCCTGCTCTGTCTACGGTCCGCGACCTGAACCTCGTCGAACATCGCCTACCTCGCAGAGGCTAGATGTCCATTATAAACGGGAAGGATCTAGCGTCCGAGATAGCTGGCGAGAGCGGCTTGATAGGCGATGCGCTCCCGATCGACCGAGTATTTAGCCGCCGTCCTCACCCCGCCCGCTGCAAGCCGTTCTAGCTGCCTCTGGTCGTGCGCAAGCTCCAGCGCTGCGGCGGCGAGGGCGTCTGCATCGTAGTCCGGCATCAAGCAATTCTCGCCAGGACGGCAATAGGCACGGTTGCCGCCGCAATCCGGCGTAACGACCCCGCGCTCGAGCGCCATCGCTTCAAGCGGCGGCAGGAAAAAACCTTCGCGCGCGACCGGCAGCATGACGCAGATCGAGGCTGCCGCGATTTTCGCCAGAAAGGCGAGGCGAGGCATCTGTTCCACCACAAGATCGACCTCGGCGTGAGATTCGAGTCGCGCTGAGATAGCACGGGCGACCTGCGGATTCTTGAAGCCGGCAATGAGGATGCGCGGCGGAGCGGCGAGCGGCCGCCGATCGACGACCGCGTCAAGCTCGACGCCGTTCTCGACGACTTGCACATCGCCGTTCGCATGGCCGCGAATAGCGTCCGCCACGGCGGAGCTAACGCATATCCTCAGCGCCGGACGCGCGAGGTAAGCGAAGAGCGGATGCGCCGGGTCGGCGTGGCGAAGGCCTTGGATCAGATTGACGACCGGCCTTCCGCCAGGATCAATGCCGGCCGCTTCAAGGATGAACCAGTCCTCGCCGGCGAGGAAATAGGCCGGAAAAGGACGCAGCTCATCAATTGTGGCGCCTTCATAATCATTGAAAATGTTGCCGGAAACATCGCGCGAACGCGGCGTTTGGTACAGCACAGGGTCGGCTATCCCGCTTGCAGCCGTATGTCTCATATAGTCCGCGAACTTTAGATGCCCGCCGGTAAACCCGGCGAAGTCACGAACGAACAGCATTTCCAAGAATTGGTCTCCCCGGCTTTAGCCACGCTTATCGCATGATCCACGCCGCCCGCCGTCGCTAAGGGTCGCAAGCGGGGCTGGTCGGCTTACTGAAGGCGCCTGATGCGGAGCAATCGACAAAATTGAAATCTGCATCGCCCGCCGCTCACCTCGACATTGCGCTTACGCGAATTGGCTGAGCGACGTGCGCGGACTATGCTTTTGATCTCTCGCGCCTCGAGAGCTTTCATCCTCCATGCGCCCTGCCCTCCTGGCGGTGGGCCCAAAACCGGCAAGCTGCTCGATCGGCTGCTTGGCGGGGCGGCGCCCGAGGCTCGAGTCGTCGATCTGCTGCTTCATCTGCCCATCAAGCAGCAGATCGGCCTCCAGCATTCCACGATGCCAGGACCGAAATTTGATGCGGCGCCGGCGGCCGTCGATATCCACATCCAACGCTTGCGAACGAGGCCTATTTGGCCCCACAATTGGAGGGCCAATAAACGGCCCTTGAGCCTTTTGGCAGCATGGGCGTCGAAACTGCTGCGCTTAAGCCGCCCCATTTGCGCTTGTTCCAGAATTGCCGGTGAAGCCTTATTTGGAAACCGCATACGATGTTTCGAACTGACGCGCAGCAAAAAATTGACAATGCTCTCGCCCCAGTTCGCCTTTCCTATTTTATCCGCGTGCGGAACGTCGGCGACCGGATCAATCCAAATCTTCTCGAAACGATTTTGCTTCGCCGCGTCATTCGTTTGCGCGATCCATCGCTGCCTTACATCCTGGCGATTGGAAGCCTTTTCGCCGCGGCGACTCCCCATTCCTTCATATGGGGGACCGGCGTCATGCATCCCGACTTCGGCGTCGGTGACCCCGATCCTGCGCGAATATTGGCGGTCCGCGGCAAGCTCACTTACGGGGAGCTTTCACGCAACGGAAAGATAGTCAAAGACATTCCGCTCGGCGATCCGGCGTTCCTGATCAAAACACTTTTGCCAAGCGCCCAGGCGCAGCCGCGCCATTTCGAACTGGGCATCATTCCCCATTACGTCGATCTTGCTCATCCTTTCGTGTTGGAAAGAGCTCGACATGAAGCGATAAAAATCCGCGACCCCACGGTGCCGCCGGAGATTTTCCTCGATGAGATGAGGCAATGCCGGACGATCATCAGCTCAAGCCTGCACGGATTAATCTTCGCGGAAGCGCTCGGCCTCCCCAATCTATGGATCAAACTCTCCGACGAAATCGCCGGCGACGACTTCAAGTTCCGCGACTGGTTTTCACTAGCGCAAAATCCTCAGGCCGCTGGACTTCGCCCTTCGCTCGACGCACCGCTAGAAACCCTGATCGCAAGGTGCGAACCGCGCCACGTTGATATCGATGCGAACGCCTTGACGAGCGCGCTGACGCCCGCCATAGCGCAGGCTTGCGCGGAGGCCGCCAACTTTTCGCCGCGCCGCATCATCCCGGTCGATGCATGTCGAGCGACCCCCCTTCCGATTTTTGTGATTTCCTACAATCGCGCGGGCGCTCTGAAGCAAGTCGTCGCCTCCTATAAACGCCAGACGCGACCGGTGGAGATCATCATTCATGACAACGGAAGCGACGATCCCGCCACGCTCGCCCTCCTGGACGAACTGAGCGAATCTGGCGTGATGGTTTATAGACGACCAGCGATTAATTCCGCCGATGATCTCAATCTGGTAAATGAGAGCGTCGCCGATTATTTCCAGACTTGGGGCGAGCCATCGCGTTACGTCGTGACCGACTGCGACGTAGATCTTGGCGTCGCCAACGCCAATGCGCTTCTCCTCTACGACGAAATGCTTGACCGGTTTCGCAGCGCGGCCTGCGTCGGTCCGATGCTGCGGATCTCGGATATTTCGCAAAAGTACTTTCTCTTCAACCATGTGATGAACCGACATATCGACCAGTTTTGGCGTCAGGATCCGCTGTTTACTTCGACATCGGTCGGCCGAATCGCCTATATCGAAGCGCCAATCGACACGACCTTTGCGTTGCATCGCGCGGGAGAACCTTTTTGCCGCCTAAAACAGGGCCTAAGAACTTATTTCCCCTATGAGGCAAGGCATCTAGACTGGTATCTTGAACGAGACGCGCCCGATCCTTATTACGAGCGCTCTTCGGCAAATATTTCACATTGGAACAACAAGACTTATTGTGAACGCAATCGGCAGGAAGCGCTTCTGTTCAAAGATTATAAGGTGGTCGAGCATGATGGCGACGGTCATCTTGTCGTTCGCTTGAGAAGTCCTGTGACGGACAATCCTTGCTAGATGGCCGGGTAGGCCCTAGCTAATTTTGCCGCGCGGCCGCCCGCCGATGGAATAATTTCAAGGCCTCCGCCTCCATGCGCCCTGCCCTGCTTAATCCGTTGTTCGCTTCGGCTGCAAGCCTTCCTGGCGTTGGGCCCAAAACCGGCAAGCTGCTCGATCGGCTGCTCGGCGGGGCGGCGCCTGAGGCTCGGGTCGTCGATCTGCTGTTTCATCTGCCTGTCGCGACGATCGATCGGCGCAATAGGCCCAAAATTGTCGACGCCCCGCTGGGCGCGGTGGTGACGCTTGAGGCCGTTGTCGTGGAACACAGGGCGCCGGCGCGCGGCAAAGGCCCCTATCGAGTGCTGGTGGAGGATGAAACCGGCGATGTTCTTCTCGTCTTCTTCCTGGCCAACCACGCTTGGATCCAGAAAAGTCTTCCGCTCGGCGGCAGACGCTGGATTTCGGGCAAGCTCGAACTTTGGGAAGGCCATCGCCAGATGGTTCACCCTGCTCATGTCCTCGACGCCGAGGGCTTCGCCAAAATGTCGCCGGTCGAGCCTGTCTACGCCCTGACGGAGGGTCTTTTTCCCAAAATCCTGATGAAAGCGGTGGATGCGGCGCTGAACCGGCTTCCGGCCCTGCCGGAATGGCATGAGGTGGCCGCTCTCGCGAGGACGGAATTTCCGTCGTTCAACGAGGCTTTGCGCGCGGCGCATCAGCCCCCGACGCCGGAGGCGATCTTGCCCGAAGCGCCGGCGCGGAGGCGGCTCGCCTTTGATGAATTCCTCGCCGGCCAGCTCGCATTGTGCCTAATGCGGGCGGAGCTGCGGCGCTCGCCGGGGCGGGCCAGCATTGGCGATGGCCGCATCTTCGCCAAGATCATCGAAGCCTTGCCGTTTAAGCTCACGCCCGCGCAGCAAAGCGTTTTGACGGAAATCCACGCCGATCTCGCCAGCGACAATCGGATGCTGCGTTTGCTGCAAGGCGATGTCGGTTCGGGCAAGACTCTGGTGGCCCTGCTTGCCATGGCGACTTGCGTCGAGGCTGGACGGCAGGCGGCGCTGATGGCGCCGACGGAAATTCTCGCTCGCCAGCATTTTCAGGCGCTGAGCGGATGGGCCGAAGCCGGCCTCAAACTCGCGCTGCTCACCGGGCGCGACAAAGGCGCCGAACGGACCAGAACCCTCGACGCCCTCGCCTCGGGCGCGATCGACATCATCATCGGCACCCATGCGCTCTTTCAGGAGAGCGTCGGCTTTCACGACCTCGGCCTCGCCGTGGTGGATGAGCAGCACCGTTTTGGCGTGCATCAACGCCTCGCCCTGGGCGACAAGGGAGAGCGGACCGACATTCTCGTGATGACCGCAACGCCGATCCCGCGCAGTCTGGTGCTAACCTATTTCGGCGACATGGACATTTCGACGATCCGGGAGAAGCCCGCGGGGCGCAAGCCGATCGAGACAAGGGCGCTGCCGCTCGAGCGGATCGACGAACTGGTCACGAGATTACGCAGCGCGATCGACGCCGGGGCGCGGGCTTTCTGGGTCTGTCCGCTGGTCGAGGAAAGCGAGCTTCTTGACGTCGCCGCCGCGCAGGAGCGCTTCACGCATTTGCAGGCTATCTTCGGCGATAAAGTCGGCCTCGTCCACGGCAAGATGAAGAGCCACGACAAGGACGCCGCCATGGCTGCTTTCGCAGCTGGCGCGACGCAAATTCTGGTCGCGACCACGGTGATCGAAGTCGGCGTCGACGTGCCAGAGGCGAGCATCATGGTCATCGAACATGCCGAGCGCTTCGGCCTCGCCCAATTGCATCAGCTGCGTGGCCGCGTCGGACGCGGGGCAGCTAACTCCTCCTGCCTCCTGCTTTACAAAGGTCCGCTCAGCGAGACCGCCAAGGGCCGCATCGCGATCATGCGCGAGACGGAGGACGGGTTTCGCATCGCCGAAGAAGATCTGCGCCTGCGTGGCGAAGGCGAAGTGCTCGGCTCCAAACAATCCGGGCTCCCCGGATTTCGCCTTGCGGACATCGCGGCGCACGGCGATTTGCTGATTCTGGCGCGCAAAGAAGCGCAAAAGGTCGTCGCAGAAAATCCGCGCCTTGAAGGGGAGCGTGGTCAGGCGTTGCGGCTCTTGCTGACGATTTTCGAGCGCGGCGAGGCAATCCGGCTTCTGGGGGCGGGCTGACTAGGCTCTCCTGCCTGTCCGTAAATACAGCGTAAACAGAGCGCACGCGGCAAAAAGCGCCAGTGCGGCGAGAATGGCCGCTGTCGCGCCATAACCGAACGCGTCGATGAGAAGAGCCTGCGGATAGGGCATCAAAAAAATCCCGATGTTGAAGGCCGTATTGAGCAGCGCTTGCGGGCCGGCGCGCTCGCTTGGCTCAACGCCCTCGCTCATCCACGCGGACAAAACCGGGTAGACGACGCTATAGCCCATGCCAAACAGCACGCCGGAGATGACGATCAGCCAGGATTGCCCGGCGAGCGCCAGAAGCGCGAAGCCCGCGCCTTGCGCCAAAAATCCGCCGGCGACGAGAATTTGCCGATCGATGGCCTCGAAGGCGCCCATCGCCAGGAAGCGGCTGGCGAATAGGGTGGTTGTCGAGGCCAGGAAAAAAGCGCCGATAGGAAGCGCCTTGGCCTGCAACAAAGCGGCGAGAAAGGCGGCGGTGAAGCCAAACATCGTTCCGTTAACGAAAACAGCCGCGAAGGCGAAAATCTGGCTGCGTTTCAATGAGCTCGATAAGTCGAGACCGCGCGCGCGCGGACGCGGGATGGGCCGAACTCCAAACGTCAGCGCAAGGCCGATGCAAGCCGGAATAGCGCCCTCAAGGAACATCGTTTGCGCTCCGAAAGCATTGAGAACATAGGCCCCGAAAGGCGGCGCAAACGCCTGCCCCACCGCGAACATGCTGGAAAACAACCCGATGAGATAGATAAACCGCCGCATATTGAGCCGGCTCTGCGCGTAGGTCACAAACGAGCTAAGCAGCAGGCCCTGCCCCACGCCCTGAACCAGCCGCGAGATGAGCGCCGGCCAAAATTCTGCGGCGGTATAGCGCAAGCTGAAAAAACCGACGATCATCAGCGCGACGGCGATGCGGCAAGTACCGAGAACGCCGATGCGAGCCGCGACGGCGCCTGACAAAAATGTGAACAGAATCACCGGAAACGCATAGAGCGAAAGCAAAAGCCCGGTCGCATGAAGATCGAAGTTTTCGCGCGCGAAAACGACGGCGAGCAGCGCGGCATGCGAATACATGAAAGAAACAAGAAAAGCGGCGAGCGCCATCTGAAAATATTCGCGGCGCCCCCGCGCATCGATGAAGCCGGCCTCAATCGCCGCTGTGTCGGCGGCGTCGGCGCTTTGCGGCGCGTTTCTCTCGCCGCGCAAGAATCGCTTGGGAAAAAAGGAAACCATCAAACATCATTAACGCGGCCGAGCAGCGCTCGCCAATGACGGCGCCCGACTTGCGGAGTCGCCGCTATATCCTCGATGGCGAGCGCGCGTAGACCCTGCCGCTCGGCCTCCGCGAAAATCGAGGGCGGCAGCGGCCAGGGCGGACCTTCCATGTCGGCGCCCTCGTCCCTCGCGCGGGCAATGAGGAGAAGCTTTCCGCCCGGCGCCAGCATTGAGGCGAGCGCTGCGAGCGCCTGCGGCAATAGCGCCGTGGATAGAGCCTGCAATGTATAGCACTCATGCACCAGATCGAAACTTTGTCGCCATCCCTCCGGCAGGGCGAAAAGATCAGCCGCTCGGTAGTCGACCTCCGTGCTCGGGAATCGGCGCTTCGCCCAACGGATCGCCTCATCGACCAGATCGAACGCAGTGACTTTTGCCCCTGCTGCGGAAAAGCATTCGGCGTTGTCGCCGAGGCCACAACCGACGTCGAGCGCGCGCAGGCCGCAAATTCCCCGCGCCTGCAGCGAAATCCATGCTTTGGTCAAAGGATGCGGCGCAAGATTTGCCCAAGGCACGCGCGCGGGATCTTCGTCCGCCAGCGCATAGACCGCCTCGAACCAGGCGCGGCGCACAGGATCGGCGGGGTTGGCGTCGCCGCCTTTGGCCGGATCAATCGCGTCCAACGCCTGGCGCGCATCAGCGCGGCGCGCCGCGAAAGCGGGCGAGGCTGGGTCGGCGGCAGATTGGGTCAACTCGGCTCCTTTTTACGGTCCGCGCGGCGGCAAAACCCGCCTTCGCTCAAACCTTCCGCTCCCAGCGCCCGGCATCGCTCTGCTGCCAATAGGTCAGGGCGAAGCCAAGATCCTTAAGCTCCTTCCATTGCGCCCGGGCCAACGCAAGTTCCTCGTCATCATTGCCGTCGAACACTGTGATCGCGCGGACATAGGAGCCGTCCGGCCGCGCCAAAACCTCGGCCATCGGCGCGCCTTCGACGAAAAACCGCACCGCGGCGCCATTGGGATTCTCGCCGCCGGTCGAAAGATAAACCGGTTGAAGCTCCCCATCGCCGTCGCGGGCGCGGCCATGCGCGAGAAAACTGGCCTCGGAATAGGTCCAAAGCCAATTATCCAGCGCATCGAGCCTTTCCTCGCTCATCGCCTGAACCGCGACGCGCCAGCCTTTTTCGAGCGATTTCTCGATGAGGCCCGGCAGCACGTTTTCAAGACTCTGGCGCTGCAAATGGTAGAACCAGATTTCGGTCATGCGTTTTCAGCCGGGCGCAAAGAGGTTTACCCCTCGTAATGATCGGCGACCAGCCTGTCGAGCAAGCGGACGCCAAAGCCAGACGCCCAACTCTGGTTAACTTCCGTCGCCGGCGAACTCATGCCGGTTCCCGCGATATCGAGATGCGCCCAAGGCGCGCCGTTGACGAATCGCTGCAGGAATTGCGCGGCTGTGATTGAGCCCGCGTGCCGGCCGCCGGTATTTTTCATGTCGGCGAACTTCGAATCGATCATTTTGTCATAGGCGGCGCCAAGCGGCAGAAGCCACAATTTTTCGCCGGTCGCCTTGCCGGCGGCGAGCAGCCGATCGCCCAATTCATCGTCATTGGTGAACAGCCCGGCGTGCTCCTGGCCGAGAGCGACGAGAACCGCGCCGGTGAGGGTCGCAAGATCGACCATGAACTTCGGCTTGAAGCGATCCTGAACATACCAAAGCACGTCACCCAGCACGAGACGACCTTCGGCATCGGTATTGATGACTTCGATTGTCTGGCCGGACATGGATTTCACGATGTCGCCGGGGCGCTGGGCATTCGGACCCGGCATGTTTTCGACAAGACCGATGGCGCCGACGACATCGACCTTTGCCTTCCGCGCCGCGAGCGCCTGAATGAGGCCGACGACGCAGGCGGCTCCGGCCATATCGCCTTTCATATCCTCCATGCCCGCGGCGGGCTTGATCGATATGCCGCCGGTGTCGAAACATACGCCTTTGCCGACGAAGGCGATGGGCTGTGTTTTGCCCTTGGCGCCGGCGGCTTTCGCTCCGCGCCAGCGCATAACGACGACGCGGCTCTCGCGCACCGAGCCCTGCCCGACCCCAAGGAGGGCGCCCATGCCCAACGCTCGCAGCGCCGGCTCATCGAGAATCTCCACCTCGACGCCGAGCTTTTCCAGCGCCTTGGCGCGATTGGCGAATTCCACCGGATAAAGGATATTGGCCGGCTCGTTGACGAGCGAACGCGCGGTCAAGACGCCTTCGGCCACGGCCTCGCGCAGCTTGGCTTCGCGGCGGGCGGCGACAGGATCCGCGACGGCGATGAAAATCTCGCTGAGGCCATCCTCCTCAGATTCGTCCTTTTTCTTTGTTTTGTAGAGATCGAAGCGATAATCGCGCAATTGCATTCCAAGCGCGAATTCTGCGACGGCCTCAGCCGCATCTGCCGGCGGGCGCGGCAAATCGAAGGCAATGGTCGCGCTGGAGCCGCGGCCGAGCTTGCCGATAATGAAACCGCCGAGATTAGCGTAGTCGGCGGCCGGGGGCGTCTCCGGCTTGATTACGGCGGATTTGTTCGCGCCAGATTTAACAACGTCTGATTCGGCTTTGTCTTGCTCGTCGGCCGCGCCAATGAGAAGCAGCCGGTCGGCGGCGAATCCCGCCGGGGCGATCAGATCGAGCGCGCTTCCGGCTTTGCCCTTGAACTTGGCGGCGGCGGCGGCCTTTTTGATCAAAGCCTCGCCATTCGCGCCGATGAGGCGGCGCGTCGCAGCTCCAAAATTCAACTCCGGCCCAACGAAAATAACCAAAGTCTGCGCGCTTTTGGCTTTGCCGCCTCGTTTGGCCGCCGTTGGCAGCGGCGTTTGAGCATCCAGCGGTTCAAGCGCGACAAATTCAATTTTTATGGACTGCAACATTTCATCCTCGAGAAACATTTTCTGCTGCGCTCACGATGTCGTGAACTGCGATCGCGCAACCTTTTTTCGCCTTGTCGCACATTTCCACTGAGAAAACGGACATTCCCGGCATATGTACGCCCGCAGGAGTTCGGGCAAGGTGCAATAGGCTCCGCTCTGGCTTCGCGCGAAGACCGGACAATGCCGAAAAATAGCCGCGACTTTGGAGTTTAGTCACGCTCGCGCCAAAGCAAAAGAGCAAAAGCTCGACCGCAGCCCTCGGCGGCTGTGGTGCGAAGGCCACGCGGCGTCCAATTTCGCCGCGCATAACCAAATTGAGAGCGCGGCGGCTGGCGGACGCCGCGTCAGAGTTGTACCAAAGTTGAACGTGGGGCGATCGGGTTTGAGTTTAAGATGCCAAGCATGACGCTTCACGCAATGCGATGGATGAGCGCCGCAGCGGTTGGCGCACCGTTGGCCGCGTTCCGAACAATGCGCGCTGAAGGAAACTCGGCGCGATGATCGGCCTGACCCTCGGCCGCTATTTTTCCGCCCGCTTCCTGACCCTCATCATGGCGGTGTTCATAACGATTTCCGGCATGATCTTCGTCGTCGACTTCGTCGAAATGCTGCGCCGCACAAGCGATATAGAAGGAGCGTCAACGCAGCGCGTCGCTATGCTCGCTCTTCTGCGCGCTCCTTCGGCCTCGGAACAGCTGATGCCTTTTTGCGTCCTCTGCGGCGCTATGGCGGCTTTCCTCGACCTGACGCGCAAGCTTGAACTGCTTGTCGCGAGGGCCGTCGGCGTCTCGGTCTGGGGATTTCTCGTTCCGCCAGTGTTGATCGCGGCTTTGATCGGCGTTTTGTCGGTCGCCTTGTTCAACCCGTTGTCGGCTGTGATGAAGCGCCACGCCGACGGAATCGAATTGCAGCTGTTTGGCCGCACGAGCAAGGATGCGCCCCCAGCGGATATTTGGATCAGGCAAAAAAGTGTGGATGGCGAGACCATCATCAAGGCCAAGTCCATGTCGAACGACGGCGCCCGCCTGATGGGGGCGACCGCTTATGTCTATGATCGAGAGGGCAAGTTTGAATCGGAAGTCGACGCGCCGAGCGCAGAGCTGCTGCCGGGAGTTTGGCGTCTCGATCACGCCCGCATTCTGACGCCGGGAGAAGAAAGTCTCGAAGTCGGGACCTACCTCCTCGCCACCAATTTGTCGCCCGAACAGGTCGCCGAAGGCGTCGTTGCGCCTGATTCCGTGCCATTTTGGGAATTGCCTACGATCCGCATGGAAACCGAGACAGCAGGACTCGACTCCACGGGTTTCCGGCTGCAATTTCAATCGCTTTTGGCGCGGCCGCTGCTGTTCATCGCGATGGTTTTGATCGCGGCGGCCTTTTCCTTAAGATTTTTCCGATTTGGTGGAATCGCCAAGATGGTCAGCGGTGGCGTGGGCGCAGGGTTCGTGCTTTATGTGGCGACGAAATTTGTTGGCGACCTCGGGGGAGCTGGATTGCTAAGCGCGCCAGTGGCCGCGTGGTCGCCGGCCGTCGTCGCGAGCATGCTTGGCGCGCTGGCTTTGTTGCATCAGGAGGATGGTTGATGGGGCGGCGTTTTTGCCCCGGTGATGTGATTGCCTGCCTGATCGCCCTGGGACGCCTCTCTGGCGATCGGGCGGCATTGCGTAACCGCGTCCTCTCGCTCGCGCGCGTCCCGGCGCAACGGACGCGATTCGCGAAGGCATTTTCGATTTGCCTCGCCGTTTTGCTCGGCGTCGCCCTTTCGGCGCTGGCGGGAGCCGTCCCTTCGCGCGCGCAGACGCTCGGCGATAGCCTCGTCAAGAAATCGGACCCCGCCAAACCCGACAAAATGTTCGTCGAGGCGACCGAACTTCGCTATGACCAGGTCAAAAATACGGTTTCGGCAGTAGGCGACGCCCGGGTGTATTATCAGGGTCGCGTGCTCGAAGCCGATCGCGTGATATATGATCGCAACACCGGCCGCGTCTATGCCGAGGGTCATGCCCGGATGACGGAGCCCGACGGCACAATTATGCACGCCGACCGGTTCGACCTTACGGATGATTTCCGCAACGGATTCATCGAGACTTTGCGCACGGACACGCCCGAGAAAACCTACGGCACGACGTTCTTCGACAAAGGCAGCTACAAGACCTACTTCAGCGCGCCGCGGGCCGAGCGCGTCGAAGGCGACACCACGGTTTTCGACAAAGGAACCTACACCGCTTGCGCGGCCTGCCAGGACAATCCCGATAAGCCGCCGCTCTGGCGCGTGCGGGCCAAGCGCATCATCCATAAAAACGACGAACAGATGATCTATTACGAGGACGCTTCGTTAGAGTTCCTCGGCATTCCGATCGCCTATGTGCCCTTCTTCTCCGCGCCAGATCCGAGCGTCAAACGCAAGTCCGGGATTCTTTCGCCGCACCTCATCATTAGCTCCGACCTTGGCTACGGAGTCGGCATCCCTATCTTTTGGGCGCTCGCGCCCGATTATGATTTGACGTTCACGCCAACCTATCTGTCGAAACAGGGATTTCTGGCCAGCGGCGAATGGCGTCAGCGTCTGGACACCGGCCAGTATTATATTCGCGCGAATGGAATCGCCCAAGAAAATCCGATGGATTTCCCTCAGTCGCCGTTTGGCGCCGGCGATAGGACTTTCCGCGGCTCTTTCGAAAGCAAGGGGCAAATCTACATCGCCGATAATTGGAAATTCGGCTGGGAGTTTACCCTCCTCTCGGATAAATTTTTCCTCAACGACTATCATGTTCCAAGTCAGACGCTGTCCTACAATTATTTCAGCGAGACGACTTCGACGGTCTATCTGATCGGCCAAGGCGACCGGGGCTATTTTGATTTGCGCGGCTATTATTTCGAGGGCCTCGCGAGCCAGGATTTCCAGCCTCAGCAACCGCTGGCGCATCCCGTTTGGGACTATAACAAGACCTTCGACGTCGACCCCGCCGCATCCTATGGCATTGGCGGCCAGGTCCAGTTGGACTTCAATCTGACGAGCCTCTCGGCCACCGCCGCAAGCTTTCAGTCCGTCGGGACTCAGGTGCTCGACAACGCCTTTGGCCTTCACAACGTCTGCACCAATTATGTTCCGGGCCAGACTGCCGGCACATGCCTACTGCGCGGCGTCGGCGGCGATTACACGCGAGCGACCGTCGAAACCTCCTGGCAACGAAAGTTCATCGATCCGATCGGCGAAGCGTGGACGCCCTTGGCCTTCGCCCGCGCCAATGGCGAGTGGCTCGATCTCAATACGACGAATTCGTTTACTTTCGCGTCCAGCGGCGGCTCATCGACGTTTTCGAATGCGTCGCAAGTGGGTTTCGTCGGCAACAAGGACCAGAGCTTTTATGGCGAGTTCATCCCCGGCATAGGATTGGACTACCGCTATCCTTTCTTTACGAAAACAAGCTTCGGCTCGATGACCGTCGAACCGATCGGTCAGATCATCGTGCGTCCAAACAACCAGATCGGGGCGAATTCGCTGGTCAATCTGGATTCGCAGAGCCTCGTTTTCGACGAATCCACTTTGTTTGAGTGGAACAAATATTCCGGCTACGACCGCTTCGAGACAGGGACGAGGGCAAATTACGGCGGCCAGTTCACGCTGAACCTGAAGGACGGCGGCTACGCCAACCTCATCGCGGGGCAATCATATCAAGTCGCCGGCACCAATTCCTATGCGACGCCTGACGCCGCCAACGTCGGCTTAAGTTCAGGTCTCGACACAAGACGCTCGGACTATGTCACCGGCCTTACCGTCGCCCCAAATGCAATTTTATCCTTCACCGCCAAAACTCGCTTGGATGTCGACACGTTCGCGCCAAGGCGCATTGATCTGGTCACCGCCTATAATCTCGGCGCGTGGACAGGAAATATTCAATATGCCAATTACCAAGCGCAGCCGGTGATTGGTTATTATGTGCGCCGCGAAGGGCTCTCATTGAACTCGCGATATAGACTCAGCGAGAATTATTTTGCGCAGGGCAACATTACTTTCGATATGAGCCGCCAATTTTACCCATCCAACTTGATCGGCCCAACCAACCCAGGACCCTTCGCGATCGCGCAGTTGGGAGTGGGCGTCGGCTATCAGGACGACTGCACGACCTTCTCTGTTAATTATTCGTCGATTTATCAGGACAATGGCAATGGCTCGCTGACTCGCAATCAAACCTGGCTTATTTCGTTGCAACTGCGAACCCTCGGCGACGCCAGAGTCAGCCAGACCACTTCAACCAATACGGCGCTCGACGGCGTCAACACCAACATTCGTTGATCTGGCTTGTAATGTTCTTGGAGGGGGCGGCAATTCCAAAGGAGGATAGAGAGTTGGGCACGATGCGGAACAATCTTGATGCGCGCGGCATCGGCGGCGTTGCTGGAGTCTGGTTCAAAGCATGCCTTGTCATTGTCGCGGCGACCGTCGCGTTGATCTTCGGCGGCGGCCAAGGCCATGCTCAGGCGATCGTCGCCAGCATCAATGGCGATCCGATCACGGATATCGACATCGACCAGCGGATGAAATTGCTCCGCGTTTTGCGCAAACCCGCAACGCGCGACGCGGCGATCGAAAGTCTGTTTACGGATCATCTCGAAAACCGCGAAACTTGGAAATTTGGCGTCGTCCCAAGAGACGAGGATATTACGCAGCAAATCATCAAGACTGCGGATGAAATGAAAATCCAGCCGCAAGCGCTGGTCGCCGCAATCCAAGGCGCTGGAGTGACGTCGGATCATTTCAAGGCGCATTTCCGCGCCGAGTTCGCCTTCGATCTTTTGGTGCAGGCCCTGAACAAAGGCGTTGAAGCGAGCGAAGAACAGGTCCGCGCGGAGATCGCCAAGCAGGGCGGCAAGGCCGCCGCCGGGACCGAATACACGGTGCGCCAGGTAATTTTCACATTGCCTAGCGCCGCAACGCCCGCCGCTATGATGGAGCGCGGGCGCGAAGCCGAGCAATTGCGCGGAAAGTTCACGAGTTGCGACACCGGCCTCCCCCTCGCCCGCGCCATCAATGACGTGACGGTGCGCGAACCTTTGACCAGGACCTCGCTCGAAATCAACGAAGGGCTTCGGCAACTGCTCGATAAAACGCCGGTCGGCCATCTGACGGCCCCGCAACGCTCGTCTTCGGGCCTCGAAATGATCGCCCTTTGCAATAAAGGCCCGGCCAAGGACGATACCGCCGCGCGCACCGTGATTTCGCAAAAGCTGCTCGCGTCTCATATTGCCGAAGACAGGCAACGCCGCCTCAAGGAACTCCGCGACCGGGCGGTGGTTGTGAAGACCGGCTCCTGATGGCGAGAGTTTGATGGCGAAACGGGGCGGCTCGGTCGGCGCCAAAGAAGAGATTCTCCTCGCCTTGACCCGAGGCGATCCGTCCGGCGTTGGCCCCGAACTCGCGCTGAAAGCTTGGACTGCGACCCACGCGGATCCCGAGGCGCCGCCCTTCCTGATTGCCGCCGAGCCGGGGCATCTTGCGGCGCTGGCGCATCGCCTGCGGCTCGCCGTTCCGATTGAGCCGATCCACGCGGCATCGGAGGCGGCGGCCTTGTTTCGCCGCGCCCTGCCGGTTCTGGCATCGCAGCATACCGTCGCAGGCGAGCCCGGCGCACCTGATCCGAGCGACGCCGCCGGCACGATCGCCTCAATCGAGTCCTGCGTAAAGCTCCTTCAAGCCGGCGAAGCCTCGGCGATCGTCACCAATCCGATCGCCAAAGAGGTTCTTTATCGGGCTGGCTTTCGACATCCGGGCCATACGGAATTTCTCGGCGAATTGGCTGGGCGTCTTTTTGGCCAAAAGGCCCAGGCCGTGATGCTGCTGTGGTCACCAGAACTTGCCGTCGTCCCGGCCACCATCCATGTTGCGCTCAGCGCTGTCCCCGCGCTTTTGACCCGCGCGCTTCTCGTCGAGACAGGGCTCATCGTCGCGCACGATTTCACCCAGCGCTTTGGCGTCGCACATCCGCGCCTCGCCTTCACCGGCCTCAATCCCCACGCCGGCGAAGGCGGAGCCATGGGTCGCGAAGAGATCGACATCATCGCTCCCTCTCTCGCCGAGCTGGCGGCGGCCGGGGTCAAGGTCAGCGGGCCGCATCCGGCGGACACTTTATTCCACGCCGCTGCGCGCAAAAACTATGACGTTGCCATCGCGATGTATCACGATCAGGCGCTGATTCCAATCAAGACCTTAGCTTTCGCCCATGCCGTCAACGTCACTTTGGGTCTGCCCTTCATTCGCACATCTCCCGATCACGGCACGGCTTTCGACATCGCCGGCAAAGGGATCGCAGACCCGACAAGCCTCATAGCTGCGCTAAATCTCGCCGGCCGGTTGGCGCGCCAATGCCCGGCCAGTTAGACGATCTGCCGCCCCTGCGCGAGGTCGTCGCCGCGCATGGTCTCGACGCAAAGAAAGCTCTGGGGCAGAATTTCCTCTTCGATCTCAATCTCACCGCCCGCATCGCGCGCGCCGCGGCGCCGCTCAGCGACGCCACAATCGTCGAGATCGGTCCTGGCCCCGGCGGATTGACGCGCGCGCTATTGGCGGAAGGCGCGAGAAAGATCATCGCCATCGAACGCGATGAGCGTTGCCTCGCGGCGCTTGCGGAGATCGCCGCGCGCTATCCCGGCCGCCTCGAGATCATAGCCGGCGACGCGCTCGACATCGATCTTGGCGCCCTCATCGGCGACGAGCGTCCGGCGCGGATTTGCGCCAACCTGCCCTATAACGTCGCCACCGCTTTGCTAACCCGCTGGGTCGAGAGCGAGCCCTGGCCGCCATGGTTCGACCGCATGACGCTGATGTTTCAGCGGGAGGTGGCCGAGCGCATCGTCGCCAGCCCGGCGCAGCGCGCCGCATATGGTCGGCTTGCGGTCCTCTGCAATTGGCGTTGCGAAACGCGGATACTTTTCGACATTTCGCCGGCCGCCTTTACGCCGGCGCCCAAAGTCACCTCGACCTTGGTCGAACTGAAACCCCGTTCGGCGCCGCTGCCCTGCGAGGGGAAGCTCCTGTCGGAGGTAACGCAGGTGGCGTTTGGACAGAGGCGCAAAATGCTGCGCCAATCCCTGAAATCATTAGGCTCCGGCGACGTCGCGGCGCTTCTCGCTGAAGCCAAAATCGAGCCCACGGCGCGCGCCGAGGAAATCGATGTCGCCGGTTTTGCAGCTCTTGCGCGCGCGCTTCAGGCGCGGCGACCGACGGCGACGATTTCTGCGCGTCCGCCCCATGGATAGCGTCCCCATCAACTTACGCGATTACGTCTTGGTCTTGCCGGCCTCGGGCGATGGATCGCGGAGCTGCGGCGCAACCTGTCCGTAATTCAAGCCGGCGACGAGCGCGACGCCGCCAACGACATTGCCAATGAATGTGGGCAGAAAGAATCGCATGGCATAATCCGACCAAGACGCTTCCCCCGTTTCGACGGCGTAAAAGGCATCGACTGATCCGGCGATGAGATGCGACAGACCCGCGATCGACACCACATAAGTTATGATGATGATAATAAATGGCCTCGCCGACCCAACGGCAGGCAGAATCCACACCATCAACGCGATCAGCCAGCCGGCGAAGACGGACCTTATGAACGTCGCGCCAAAGAAACCCCGAAAAACCTGGGCGCCGATGTCTGAAAAGGCCTTTTCAACCCCTGTCTCGAACACCGAAGAGTGGGCCAGAACAAAAGCGAAGGTCCAAGTGGCGGCAATATTCGCCAACAGCACCAGCGACCAGAGCCGCAGCACTCTTGCTAAAGTTTGACCATTTCTATTGTGCAGCAAGGGTAGGATCGGAGTCAGCGTATTTTCGGTGAACAGCTGCTGCCGACCGAGCACGACAATCAAAAAGCCGACTGTATAACCAAACGACGCGATCAAGGGCCGCCATGGCGCATCCGGCAGGTTCGCTTGCAAAACGCCCTGCACGACCAAAGAGAAGCCCATGGAAAGGCCTGCCGCAAATCCCGACAGCAACAGCGCCAATACGGTGCGCTTGAGTTCGCTTTCGCCCTCCGCACGAATTGTTTCGTGAATAAGCGCTGCATTGGCGTGGCTCTGTTCATTGATGGCGGCTCTCTCGGCATGGGAGAGCTCCTTCAGCCCCGCCGCTGGGCTGAGGCTGTTTCTTTCGTTCTGATCGGACGCTTTCTCTTTCATTAGGGCCCCGGCGCTGCTTTGACGAACATGCCATCGCGCGATCCGTTCCAATGTGTTCGAAGCTTGAGCGCCTCGGCTTTAATTCTGCGCGGGCCGCACCCTCTTTACGAAAAGGCTGACGATGACCGCATGGGCGACATGTTCCGCCATGCATTGGTAGCCGAGATCGTTCAGATGGAAATTGTCGCGTGACATCAACTGCAAGTTCGCCCGCGTCTGAGCGATAAACTGCATGGCGTCGTAGCGGCTGACATAGAGAATATTTTCCTGCGCCGCGATCGTCTTCAACGTTTCGCGTATCGCCGCGTAATTTGCATCGCGGGCGAGGCGCGGCGTGTATTGCAGCCCAACGAGAACAACATCAATTCCATTGTCCTTCAGCCAGCGAATCGTCGACTCGACGGTCGCTTCAAAATCATT
Source organism: Methylocella sp. (assembly GCA_037200525.1). Taxonomy (NCBI): domain Bacteria; kingdom Pseudomonadati; phylum Pseudomonadota; class Alphaproteobacteria; order Hyphomicrobiales; family Beijerinckiaceae; genus Methylocella; species Methylocella sp. The sequence continues at coordinate 3,797,496 of JBBCGG010000001.1, forward strand.
TGGCGGAACGCGGGCGAGCGCGTCATTGGTTCCAAGTTGCCACAGCACCAGATCGGGCTTTTGCAGGGCGACTTCGCTTCGGATGCGCTCGGCCGTGTTCTCGGCGACCTCGCCCGGGATCCCTCGATTAGTAATCTGGAAGTCGACCCCTTTGAGCGCATGTTCGAGGATCGCCTCCAATTGGGAGGGGTAGCTTTTGCCGATGCCCGAGGCTCCGATCCCTTCGGTGGAGGAAGAGCCGATCGCGAGGATGCGCACCACCTGGCGCTTTTGCAGCACGGCGGCGACATTGGGGAGCGTCGCGGGAGCTGCGATATCGATCGCCGGCACATCGCAGGACGGGCTGAGCGGCGGCGCCGTAATTGGACGCGCGGCGCTGTCCTCGGCGTGAAGATTCAAGATGGCGCAATAGCCGAAGACGAGGGCGAGCGCGACTCGTTGGCCGAGGCTGCCCGCGTTCTTTCGCGCCATTCGGATGCCCATGCGACAAGACCCATTATCGAGACGCCCAAGATAACGATGATTGCGTCGGTTGCAACGCGCCCGCCGTAAACGAAGCGGAAGATCTGACCGGCGAGGCTGAGCAGGGACGCGGCGCAGAAGACATTCAACGAATTACGCCCGAGCATGGACAAAAAAATCGAGGGGCGCGGCAGCCATAGACTGATCATAGCGAAGGAGCCCGCAAAAAGCGCCGTCAAGGCCAGGCTGTGGATGAGTCGGGCCGGAGACAGGAACGTTTTGTCGAACATGAACAGAAGCTTTGGGGCGGGCACGGCGATCGGATCAGGCGAGAACCCGGTCATCGCCGCGGCGCCTCCAAGCAGGATGACGGGGATCGCGAGAAGCCGCAGCAGCTTGCGATGCCGCCGCGCCAAAGCTCCCAGACCGTCTTCCCCAGCAAGGACAAAACCCAGCACATAGATGACCTGCCAGGAGAACGGATTGAAGAACCAGGTTCCCTCAACTGGCCAGGTCGGCAAATTCACGCCGAATACAAGGACGAAAAGATAGATCGCGAACGAGATGGCCAGCAGAAGCCAGCTCCCGAGGCGCTGCGTCAGGGCGACCAGCGGGGCGGCGAACATCAGCACGACATAAAGCGGCAGGATATTGAAATAGCCGAGCTGATGCGTCAGCAGCACGAGACCGATGTGAGCCCTGACAGGATCGGCGAAGACCGCGGAGGCATTGTGCCAGTCAAGCAGAAACGGGGCGTCGAAAAAGAGCGAGGAGGCCGCCAGAAGCGCAATGGCGATCTCGGTGATGACGGTCTGCGCGATATAAACATTTAGCGCGCGCCCTTCGATCCGCAGAACCAGCAAACCTGCGGACAGCCCGGCCGCCGGACCATCGACCAATTTGCGCAAGGCCCAACCGGCGAGAAACACAAAGAGTTCGGCGGAGTCCGAAAGCGAGATGTTGCGGTAGGTGAACCGCTCGAAATAAAGCCCCGGAATATGATTGAAGAAGATCGTGAGGAGAGCGAAGCCGCGCCAGAAGTCGATTTCGTTTGGTGAGCGCATGCTGCTTCCCGAAACTGACGTTCATGGCGGCCCGATCGCTTAAGCGGGACTGAGAATTTGCCTTCTCCCCCCGTCTCGGCAAGCCCCAAGCTAAATTAGCAAGCCACGCGCCAAATTAGAGGGCAGCCGGATCGAAAGCTTCGAAAAGAGCCCGCAGCACCGGCGGCAGGTTTTCCGGAATATCCTCCGCCACCAATCCAGGACCAAACTCGCGGGCGGCGGCGCCATGCAGCCAGACCGCCGCTGAGGCGGCCTCAAACGGCGGCATGGCTTGGGCGCAGAGGCCTGCGATCATGCCGGCCAGCACATCGCCTGAACCTGCTGTGGCAAGCCAGGGCGGCGACGTCTCGTCAATGGTTGCGCGGCCCTGAGGTTCTGCGACAACGGTATCTGGCCCCTTCAAGAGAACGACGGCGCCGCTCAAGGCCGCAGCCGCGCGGGTCCGCTCGAGTTTTGAGGCGGAGCGCAAGCCATGAAACGACGCATGCAGAACCTCAGCGTTTGGCTCCAGTTCCCTCCATTCATCTTCGTGATCGGCAGTCAAATCGCCAAACAGCCGGGCGAATTCTCCGTCATGGGGCGTCATGATGACGGGGGCGTGGGAGACCTTGATAGCTTGCGCAAGGCCGAAGGCGCGCCCGGCAAAACTGGAGAGGGCGTCAGCGTCAAGGATGACCGCGCGGGGATCTGCCGCCTCCGCGCCAATCCGAAGCGCCGTCAGAGCCATCTTCCTCGTCGCTTCTCCGACGCCAAGACCTGGGCCGATGACGAGCGCATTTTTGCGGCGATCTTTCAAAATGGCGGCAAGCTCATCCGGTCCATCGCAAATTGCGGTCATAATGGCGGTTAGCGCCGCCGCATGGACCGCGAGCGCCTCCTTTGGAGTCGCCACGGTGACAAGGCCCGCCCCAGCGCGCAAGGCGCCTCGCGCTGCAAGCCGGGCGGCGCCGGTATGCGCCAGGCCGCCCGAGAGGACGACGGCGTGGCCGCGCGAATATTTGTGGCCGTCAACGCGCGGAATCGGGAAAAGACGGCCCCAGGCGCCCGGCTCATTGGCCAGGGCTTTCGGCTTGATGACCTCGAGCGCTGCATCCGCTATGCCAATATCGGCGACGACCGTTTCGCCGCAATGGACGCGCCCCGGCAGCAGCAGATGGCCCGGCTTTCGGCGAAAGAAAGTGATTGTGCACCGCGCCCGGACGGCAACTCCGCGAACCTGCCCGCTGGATCCGTCGATTCCAGAAGGAACGTCGATCGCGAGGATGGGTTTTCTTCGCGTCTTCGACCATTCATTGAGGCGCGTGACCGTCGCGCTGGCGAGGCCATCGAGATCGCGGGCGAGTCCCGCGCCAAACAGCGCGTCAATGGCCAGATCAGCGGCTTCCAGATCGAGGGCGTCGATCGGCAAAATATCGCCGTCCCAGGCTTTGGCGGCCGAAGCCGCATCGCCGCGCAAGCTCTCGGCCTCGCCAAGCAATCCGAGCGTGATCGAAAAGCCCTTCGCCTTCAGAAGGCGCGCTGCGACAAAACCATCGCCGCCATTATTGCCGGGCCCACATAGGACCGCGACGCGCCCCTGCGGGGGGGCTAGCGACGCTGCCTCGCGGGCGACCGCCGCGCCCGCGTGCTCCATTAGGAAAGATCCCGGCGCGCCGGCGGCGATGGTCAGCCTGTCGGCTTCGGCCATTTCCGCATTTGTCAAAAGTTCGGAGTGGGAGGACGCTAGCGACATTGGTGAGGACCGTCCTGTTTTTTGCCGGCATCGTCAAAGTTGACCTCGTCCGCGGCAGAAGCTACCCATATAAGATTCGGAAGGTCCGTCGTTACCACCGGTGTCCATCGTCCGTATTTCCTTTCAAGCCGCGGGATCGACGGTAGGCTGCGCTTTATGAAACCCCTTATAGCGAAGTTCGGCATAGGCCAGGTCGTCAAGCACCGGAAATATCTGTTCCGGGGAGTTATTTACGACGTCGATCCGGTGTTTTCGAACACGGAGGAGTGGTGGCAATCGATCCCCGAAGAGGTTCGCCCCCGCAAGGATCAGCCGTTTTATCATCTCTTCGCTGAAAACGCCGAAACTGAATATGTCGCCTATGTTTCGGAGCAAAATCTTCTGCCCGACACATCCGGCGATCCGGTCCGCCATCCCCAGGTCGAAGAAATGTTCGTTCGCGCTCAGGGCGGCGGCTATCAGATCAAGCCCGCCCGGCAGAACTAAAGCGCGACCAGCAAAAGCCGCTGCCTGGAGCTGCGCGTTTCAGCGCAGATTTGCGCGGCCCTGAATTTCGAGCGTGACGAGCCGCGCGAGCAAGGTCGCGGGATAAAGCTGCCCGATAATGCCTTCAACATTGCAGAGCGCGCGCGCCATCGGATGCACCGGGACGATATCACCATAGCCGATTGAAGTCAGGGTCACGAAGCTGAAATAGATCAGATTGCTCGAGAGCGCTGGATCCTTGGCTATGGTCAGGCCCGAAAAGCCTTGGGGGGCCAGCAAGCCAACGAAAGTGAAGAACCCCGCGAAAGCCAGCCCGATGGTCAGATACAGCAGAACGGCGCCATTGATGCGGTGATAGGTCACTCGACCAGGTGCAAAAACCGCTCCGGCGACCACCCAGATCAACGCGAGTTCGATCAGCAGCCAACCGCTAGCCTCAAGATATAGATCGAAATTTGATTCGACGCGGACGCGCCCCACAATGGAGGCGACAACCAAGCTAACCCCGATCGATATGACGATTACTAAAGTGAGCTGTCTCGACTGCACAAGGATGCAGGCCGCCAGCAAAATCACGAGGAAGAATCCGTAACCATGGACTGATATTGTCCCCGCCGCGTGGAGGGGAATGATGACGAAAATCAGAACGATCAACAGCCCGGTCAGCGCCGTGAGAAACGGATCCCGCATCTCGTCGCGGGCGCGGGCAAGTCGCATTTTGGCGTCGTGATCGAGTCTGGGCATCAAAAGACCAATCCAACTTCAATCCGGGAAACCTTAACGCAAGTTCGAAGCGGGATCATGCATGAAACAACGAAGGTCGGGGCTGATTGCTTCAGAGCGGGGCTTTGGCCCGCGGCGTCGGACGAGGGTTCGCGCTCAGGAAAGCCGTTCCGCCTCGCGCCGCAGCGCAATTTTGAGCGCGCCGGCTGAAGATGTGGGGGAGTTTAGACCGTCGAGAACAAGATCGTCGTCGGTTGCGCGTTGCGGCGACAGCCGCCATTTTGATGAGCAGCCTTGTCATTTCACCGGTTATCGGCGCACGCGACGAATAGATTGCGCTCGCCGGCCGGGTCTCGTCGAGGGCATTGCCACTCTATATCCGCAAAGGTATCCTGCCGGGCGATCCGCTATCACGCGCGCGTGTCTTTGAGGCGCAAGTATGTGCTGTTATATGACGCAGAGAATAGCTGTTATAAGGCAAGGACGACTTCAGAATGACCAAGGAAAGAGCATCCCTCGGCGCCTCGGCGCAAGGAATTTGTTTGGCAGCCTTCGTTGCTATTGGAGCAACCGTCGCCGCTAACGCTGCGCCGGCGGTTATTGAGCTTCCGGGCGATCGCGCCTTTCCAGAAAGCATCACGTCGACGTCGGACGGAACGCTCTACGTCAGCAGCTTGGCCAGCGGCGGCGTTCTTCGCGTTCGGCCCGGAGAATCGCAAGCCGAACCGTGGATAAAGCCGGGCGCCTTCGATACCCGGTCGACATTCGGCGTGCTGGCCGATGAACAATCGAACACTCTTTGGGTCTGCTCGAACGACGCATCTTCGATTGGCGTCCCTGGACCAAGTTCAGTCAAGGGCGCCTATCTGAAGGGATTTGATCTAAAGACAGGCGAAGGAAAATTCAGCGCCGCGCTCCCGGGCGAGCGCGCGCTTTGCAATGATATGACATATGGGCCGGACGGGTCCCTCTATGTAACCAATACCTTCGCTCCAGAAATTCTCCGGCTAAAGCCCGGCTCCAAGCAGTTGGAAGTCTGGGCGTCGGATCCTCTGTTACAGCCCCCGCCAAACGGCGCCGGCTTGGATGGGATTGCGTTCGGCGGCGACGGAAACGTTTACGTCAACACATACACGCCAAGCGATTTTTTCCGCGTCGATGTGAAAGACGGCGTGGCCGGCAAAGTCACTAAATTGAAGCCGTCGCGGCCGCTTACTAATCCGGACGTTATTCGGGCGCTTCACGGCAATAGCTTTTTGATGATCGAAGGCGGTGGAAGTCTCGACCACGTGACCGTAACCGGCGACGATGTTGCGATAGAGACGATCAAGGATGGTTTCATTCAACCCACCGGCGTCGCCAAGGTTGGAGACACGGCATGGGTGGCGGAAGGCCAACTCTCGAGCCTCGGATATCCGGCTAAGGGCGACGCGCCGAGGCTTCCGTTCCGCGTTTACGCCGTACCACTATCCTTGCACTAAAAAGATCCTCCAGCGGAGCTGTTAGCTGCTGGTCTGGCCGATGGAGCCAATTGCCTGATAAGATGAAACGCTGGCGGTGCGGGCGCTGCTCGACCGCCTTAAATTGGGGGAGTTTGGCGAATGAAATATCGCATGAAGAGTGGCGGGCGTACTTTGCCGACTGCGACGGCTGGCGTCCTGATCGCCGCCGCTCTGCAGCTGGGCGGCGCATCCGCGCAAGAGGCTGGCGCGGCGCGTCCGCAGGATGCTTGCGTCGGCGACGCCGGCGGCATCACCTTGCCGCGCGGTTTCTGCGCGACGGTGTTCGCGGATAATATCGGTCATGCCCGACAGCTCGTGGTCGCGCCGAACGGCGTCGTCTACGTCAACACTTGGAGCGGTCGCTATTACAAAAATGACAATCCGCCGGCTGGGGGATTTTTAGTCGCTCTCAAGGACACCAAGGGCGATGGCCACGCCGACGTGACTGCCCGCTTCGGGGAGTCGTTCGCCGAGGGAAGCCACGGCGGGACGGGCATTGGCCTTTATAAGGATGGCCTCTACGCCGAAGTCAATGATCGCATCATTCGCTTCGCCTTGTCGGCCGGCGACGTCGCTCCCAAAGGCAAAGCGGAAACGATCGTCTCCGGCATGCCGGTTACCGGCGATCATCCCATGCATCCTTTCATCATCGATCAGGATGGTAATATTTTGGTCGATCTAGGCTCCGCGACGAACGCCTGCGAGGAAAAGAACCGCATGCCGCAGTCGCCTGGAAACGAGCCATGCAAGGAACAAGAAACGCGCGGCGGCGTCTGGCGCTACGACGCGAATAAGACCGGCCAGCAATTCTCGCCCGCGGAACGCTATGCAACGGGCATTCGCAACGGCGAAGGCTTCTCCTCCGACGCGGCAGGGCGGATCTTCGTGACGCAGCACGGCCGCGATCAACTCTATGAAGACTGGCACCAGTTCTTCACCGCTCAACAGGGTCAAGACCTTCCCGCGGAGGAAGTGGTTCAGCTGGTGCGCGGCGGCGATTACGGATGGCCGAAGTGCTATTTCGACAATAGCCAGCAGAAGCTAGTGCTCGCTCCGGAATATGGCGGCGACGGCGGCAAGAAGGTCGGCGCTTGCTCAGAGAAAAAAGGGCCCGCAGCGGTGTTTCCGGGGCACTGGGCGCCAAACGATCTGAAATTTTATAATGGCAAAGACTTTCCGGCCGCCTACCGGGGCGGAGCCTTCATCGCCTTCCACGGTTCGTGGAATCGGGCGCCGGGTCCCCAGGGCGGCTACAACGTAGTCTTCCAGCCCTTCGCCGACGGCAAGGCCTCTGGTCCTTACGCGGTCTTCGCCGATGGCTTCGCGGGAGCCGTAAAGGAGCCTGGAAGGGCTACCTACCGGCCATCGGGTCTCGCTGTGGGACTGGACGGCGCGCTCTACATCACAGACGATGTGCTCGGGCGCATTTGGCGCGTAACCTATAAAGGCGCCCCCAACGCCGCCGTCGAGGCGGCCCCAGCGCCTGTCGTAGCCGCTTCGACCTCGGCTGGCGCCTTGCCGCCGGAAGGCGTTCATCCGGACGCCGGCCTCCCGACGCCTCCAGGCGCGACCAAGGAGCAGGTTGCGCTGGGCGGCCGCATCTTCCTCGGCGAGGTCGGCGGCGCAACATGCGCCGGCTGTCATGGAACGGACGCCAAGGGCACCCCGGTGGGAGCCGATCTCACCAGCGGCAAGTGGCTGTGGAGCGATGGAAGCCTTGAGGGCATCACAAAGACGATCGTCAACGGAGTTCCGGAGCCGAAGGAGCACAATGGCGCTATGCCGCCGATGGGAGGCGTAGAGCTCTCTCAGGCCGAGATAGCCGCCACGGCTGCCTATGTTTGGGCTCTGGGTCACCAGAACGCGCCTTGAACGGACCAAAAGCGGCGAGCTCTATGTTCGCCGCTGATTGCTCCGCGAACCGCTGAGATCGATGGCCTTGCAACAAGGTCTTGATGAGAGGGCAGAGGCTCTCTCATCAAATGCTAAATGCAGCACCGCTGAACACGCCTCCGCCGAGAGGTCGCAAACGCGATCCCTGTCCGCTCGGACGCTGCGTCCTTCCTCGACGGCGCGTCCTTACGAGTAAGGGACAGCGCAAAAGTCGGATGCTAACCGGATGGGCTTGCGCCGGTCGCCTCATGATCAGGCTGTTTTTCAAGTCAACTTATTGCGTCGCGTCGGTCTCCGCGCCCTACCCGCTCGCGATAGTCCTTCTTAGCGCTTCGGTTTGGCAGGCCGAGGACGCCCAATGACCGCCGAACCATTCGAACAGCCAATTTACAGAAGGGAAAGAAACAGCCATGCATTTGCTCCACGTGGAAGGATCCCCCCGCAAGCAGCGATCGGCGTCGATCGAGGTCGCGCGCAGCTTCATTGACACTTGGCGGGCGCGTCATCGCGAAGCGACTGTCGATACGCTCGACGTCTGGACCACCGATTTGCCTCCCTTCGACGGCCCGGCCCTCGACGCCAAATATGCGGGGCTCGCCGGTCAAGCGCGAACGGACGAACAGGAACGGGTATGGAGCGAGATCAACCGTCTCGCCGAACGCTTTCGCCGCGCCGATATATTGCTGTTCAGCGTGCCAATGTGGAATTTTGGCATTCCGTACCGCCTGAAACATCTCATAGATGCAGTCTCTCAGAAGGACGTGCTGTTTACATTCGATGAGCGCGGCCTGCTCGGTCTGCTTAGCGGCCGCAAGGCCGTGACGATCGCGGCGCGGGGGGTCGGTCTCGAAGAGGGTTTTCCGGCGGCGGACTTCGATTTCCAAACTACCTATATGCGGATGTGGTGCCGCATGGTCGGCGTCGCGGACCTCCACACCATAACTGTCGAAAAAACTCTCTTCGGGCCTGAAGCCGATCTACCGTCGCGGACCAAGGCTAAGGCGGACGCCGCCGAACTGGCCAGCGCGATCTAACGATCGGCGCTGGCGCCATCCCGGTCGGGCTAGCGATAAGGAAACTAAGGATGAAAACGCGCAAACTTGGAAAGAGCGGGCTTGAAGTCTCGGCGCTGGGCTTTGGCTGCATGGGCATGAGCTGGGCCTATGGGCCAGCCGGAGATCGCGCGGCGATGATCGCCTTGCTGCGGGACGCGGTCGATCTCGGCGTCACCTTCTTCGACACGGCGGAAGTCTATGGTCCCTTCGTTAATGAGGAGCTGGTCGGCGAAGCCCTTGCGCCGGTTCGCGACAAGGTGATCATCGCCACCAAGTTCGGGCTTGCGCTTGATCCGAAAGGCGGTCCGCAACCAATCGGAGTGAACAGCCGTCCGGATCATATCAAAGCTGTCGCCGAGGCTTCGCTGAAACGGTTGAAGACGGAGGCGATCGATCTCTTCTATCAGCACCGCGTCGATCCTGGCGTGCCGATCGAGGATGTCGCCGGAGCTGTCGCCGATCTGGTGAAGGTGGGAAAAGTGAAGCACTTCGGTTTGTCCGAAGCCGGCGCCGGCACGACACGGCGCGCGCACGCCGTCCATCCCGTCGCAGCCTTGCAAAGCGAATACTCCTTGTGGACGCGCGATCCGGAAACGGAGATTTTGTCCACGCTCGAGGAGCTGGGAATAGGTTTTGTGCCATACAGCCCACTGGGACGCGGCTTCCTCACTGGCGCGGTCAAGGCCGATACGAATTTCGATGCCTCTGATTTCCGCAGCAGAAATCCGCGATTTGCGGCCAAAAGCCGTCAACGCAATATAGCGCTGGTCGACCAGCTGACGGCCATCGCGTCAGCCAAGGGCGTCACGCCGGCGCAATTGGCCCTCGCGTGGCTGCTCGCGCAGAAAGATTGGATCGCGCCCATTCCCGGCACGCGCAAGAAAGCGCGCCTCGAGGAAAATATCGGCGCCGTCGATATCGTTCTCGCCCCTCGGGATCTCAAAGAAATCGAGGCGGCGGCCCCTGCGCTCGCTTTCTCCGGCGAGCGATATCATCAGGCCGGCATGGCGATGGTTGGCCTCTAGCATATTGATCCGAGGCTCCGACGGCGCTTTGCGCCGCGAGCATGGAGCCATGCGCTCAAGGTTGGAAAGTTGCCTGCGCCTCGCCGGCGTTCGAGACCGATGACGGCGGAGGCAACTCAGTGACATCATAGGCCCAGACGCGAAACGATTTTAGGACATGCGGGCCGAACGAGTTGATGAGAGGAATGTCCGCCGCGTCGCGCCCGCGCGCCACGACTATGCGCCCGATCCGCCGCACATTATTGCGAGGATCGAAGGTCCTCCAGCGCCCGCCGAGATACACTTCGATCCAGGCGCTGAAGTCCATCGGATCGACAATGGGCACGCCAATATCGCCGAGATAACCGTTGATGTAACGCGCGGGAATATTCATGCAGCGGCATAGGGCGATGGCGAGATGAGCGTAGTCGCGGCAAACGCCGATGCGTTCCTGATAGGCCTCGAAGGCCGTTCGAGTGGAGCGAGCGTTGTGATAGCCGAATGTGATCTGCTGCTTTACGAAGTCACAGATCGCCTGCACCCGTCTCCATCCTGGCGCAACGCGCTCGAATAGGTCCCACGCGATCTGGCTCAGTCTGTCGGTCTCGCAGTAGCGGCTTCCCATCAGATAGACGAGGCAGTCGTCCGGCAGCTGCGCCACGGGGATCTCCTCAGCGTCAGGATCGAGCGGGTCGAGAGCTCCATCATCCTCGACCGTGCCATCGCCCCAGATTGCAAGGTCGCCAGCCGGCGCGACGAAGCGGCGGCAGACATTGCCGAAAAGATCGTGATACGTCCTCGTGGCGATGGTGGGAGTGGTGATCACCTTCTCAGGGGATCTGACGTCAGCCAGCCTCTCGTCGTGAACGGTCAGTAGGCACACCATGGCCGTCGGCTGCGCGCAGTTGATCGTGATGTCATAGCCGTATCTGATCAGCATCCAATCCCCGCTCTCTGAAGCCGCATGAGCGATGGCCCTCACAAGGCTGGGCGCCCACCGGCAGCGTATGTGCGAATTTCTTTGCGGGTCTGTCGCCGGCCGATCTCCGCGCCTCGGAGGCAAATTTTAGCTGCGGCTCACATCACCTGCGTAAAAGCTTATTCTCCCTAAAGGATAAAATCAAACAAAATCAAGCAAATATAGAACCGGTGCAAATACGCAGGAGGCCGCGCGCCGATAGGCCGGAACGGCCACGCAGAACTCTCAGAGGCGAAGGATCACGGGTTCGATTTAGCGCGGATTACTTAAATCTGTTACAGTCGAGTTTAATTGCGCTCGACGCCCTTTGGCCGCCATATTGCGCCAACGACATGGCGCCGAAGATTTCAATTTGCGCCTCGACATCTGGCGCCGTCCTTGCGCATTAATTGGCCTGTCGTTCGACAAGCCCCCGGCTTCCCGACAACTTTGGCTATTTCCTAAGCAAGGAGCGCATCCATGATGCATGGTGATATTTCGAGCAGCAACGACAGCGTCGGCGTTGCTGTCGTCAACTACAAAATGCCTCGGCTTCACACCAAAGCCGAGGTTTTGGACAATGCGCGAAAAATTGCCGATATGGTAATCGGGATGAAGAGCGGCCTGCCCGGCATGGACCTCGTCATTTTCCCCGAATATTCGACCCACGGCATCATGTATGACGAAGCCGAAATGTATGCGACCGCCTCCGTCGTGCCCGGCGAAGAGACGGCGATCTTCGCCGCCGCCTGCCGCAAGGCCAAAGTCTGGGGCGTGTTCTCGCTGACTGGCGAGCGTCACGAAGAGCATCCGCATAAAGCGCCCTATAACACGCTCATTCTGATGAACGACGAGGGCGAGATCGTTCAAAAATACCGCAAAATAATGCCATGGACGCCAATCGAGGGCTGGTATCCGGGCGACCGCACTTATGTGTCGGATGGGCCGAAGGGTCTGAAAATCAGCCTGATCATCTGTGACGACGGCAACTATCCGGAAATCTGGCGCGATTGCGCAATGCGCGGGGCGGAGCTGGTAATCCGTTGCCAGGGCTATATGTATCCGGCGAAAGAACAGCAGATCCTCATGTCGAAGGCGATGGCCTTCGCCAATAATTGCTATGTCGCCGTGGCGAATGCGGCAGGGTTCGACGGCGTCTATACTTACTTCGGCCATTCAGCGCTCATCGGCTTCGACGGCCGCACCTTGGGCGAATGCGGCACCGAGGAAATGGGCATTCAATATGCCGGCCTTTCGAAATTCCTCATCCGCGATGCGCGCAAGAATCAGCAGTCCGAGAACCACCTCTTCAAACTGTTGCACCGCGGTTATACAGGCCTGATCAATTCCAAAGAGAATCAACCTGGCCTCGCCGAATGCCCTTATGATTTCTATCGGCGCTGGATCGAAAATCCGGAAGCTACGCGTGAGGCCGTCGAGGCGATCACCCGGCCCGCGCTCGGCACTGAAGAATGCCCCATCGATGGAATTCCGCCGGCCGCAAAAGCTAAAGCGCCCATGAAGTTGTCTGAAGCGCGGCAGAAAAAGGGCGCATCGACTCGGCCGCTCAAAGCCGCTTCGAGATAGATCGGGCGGAAGTCAGACTTCTAGTCTTAGCACGTCACAAACCATCCGCCTCATCGATCGCATTGTCAGAACCGACTCGATGAGGCGTTCGCCGGGCGCGCGAGCCAGCGTGAACATCGTGGCGTCGTCGACGTATTCAAGCATGCGTAGCACGCGCGCGTCGGCGGCTGCGTGATTCACCTAGGCCACAAGGCTCCGGCCCGAGCGAACGCTGTCTCTATCGTCGTCTCGCGCGTTCCAATTGCCTGCCATCGTCGAGCGACCCAACCAATCCTGCACGATCAATGCAGCGCGAATCTTTTGGCATCGCCAACCGCCTGAGATCGCTCCAAGACGGTTAAGATAGCGGACCTCGAGGCCTGCGCGTCAGCATTCGCCATCGATCCGCATATCTTCGACGGTTTTCCTCAATGCCGAAATGAAGACGCGCGCTCCCGCGCGGGGACTGCAGCTGGCCTAACGCCATATGCCGATATCAGCGCCGCGACTTCCACCGAGCCACAGCGTCAGACGGTTGCAAAGCCCCCGCCGCTAGCGCGCGCAACAATCGGCTGCTTCGGTCGATTCGGAAGGGACCACCTTAGCCCAACGGGCCATGGTCTCATTCGCCGGCCGGGCTATTCTCTTGCAGCAAATACAAAACAGCCGACGGGCAAAAGCTCGTCGGCTGTCAGCATCTGTCGTTATGTCAGCCGTTGCGGATCAGCCTTTAGCCGATGCGCCCAGCAAGATCCCGATTGGGACAACAAAAGTTCCGCCGATATAAACGCCGTCTTTCGGACGGGCCGCCGTTACCGGATTAAAGAAGCTGTTAGGGTTGATGAGGTATTGAAACACCGGCTCGAAAGCAAGACCCTCCGGCAACTCGATATGGGCGTTGGCCTCGATAATATATTTGTTGCGGTTGAACGGAGCGCCGCTGCCTCCAGCCGCGAAATTCGCCGCGGCCAAGTAGGAGTTATAATTCGGATTCAGCTGCTCCCAATTGAACTTGAGGCCAAATCGATCGTCAGGACGGCCTGCAAACGGCGACATCAATTTGGCGCCGACGTAGACAGAGGTGGAAATCGGAACCGTCGAATCGATTGCGGTGCCGGCGCTGCCGTAGAGAGCAACCCTCATTGGCGCCGCGTTGGTGGCGTCTTTTCCGCCATCGGCGCGCCAGACAACCTGCTCGCCTTGGAAGACGACGCCAGTCGTCACGGGTTGCATCTTTACAGGGCCGCCGAACGCGGTGGCGACGTTGAAGTCTTCGTGAGGCACGGTGTTGAGGAAACCTGTGACCGAAAAGGTTCCCGGATAGGTGGTTGTCTTAAGGGTCGTCTTCGAGCCGATTTCCGCCATGCCGATGACGCCCTTCGGATCCTCTTGGTCAAACCACCTGTAGCCCGTCTGGGAGTTTGGGCCTGGGCTGCCAGAAAACACGCCAGCCTCAGCGTAAATAGGCGAGTCCGTTTTATAGGCTAGATTCGCGCCCCAGACACCGCGCTGCGGCGAGGTCCAACCAGCGTTCTCGTAGAGAATGTCCTGGAAGCAGCTGTTGATCGAATCGCAGTTCGGAGCCGCGTAATAGCGATCCGCATGCGTTTTACCGATTTCGAAATCGAGCCTGTCATCAAACAGCTTCTGCTCTAGGGTCATGACAGAAAGCCAAGCGGTAGGCGGCGTAAATGGGGGTTGAAAGCCCGTCGTGCTATCGCCGATTTGGGGAGCGAGATTCAAGTTCTCGACAATGCCGAAGAACGTATTTTCATAATGGAGCGAGGTGCCGTTGAAACCTAGGGTCTTGCCTAGATCAATGTCGCCTCCGACGATGAAATAGGCTGCGTTCGAGTAGCGTCCCGTCACCAAGCCAGCGCTCGGGTTGCCCTGAACGAAATCAAGCGCCAAAGCGTGAAACGTATAACCTTGCGCAGCCAATGGCGCGAAGATCGGGGCGAGCGGTCCGTTGAACCCGGGCGCCACGTCCGGCTTCACAAGTCCCACCACAAGGTTGGGGTTGACATCCCCCGGCTCCGCGCCGGGGGGCGCTTCAGCAACGCCCTGTTGCGCGAATGCGCCCGATGTCAAGCTTAGGAACGCAGCGAAGGACAATCCGCTGATGATGCTTGACCGAACCCTTCGTCCTTTTGATAGCGACGCCGGCGATGGCGGGCGAGATGCGGGCGAAGCAGTTGTTTTCGACATTATGAACTCCCATGGATAAGTCAGACCATGAATCAAGAGGCCTCTCGACCAGCGTGCATTCGGATCTGGAGTAACTGCGGCAGCTCCGCCATCGCAGGACATTCTAGTAGACCTCGTGCGCTGCAAGCCCTCACAGCGCTCGCATTCAAACCGTATGAATAGCGTCGCGGCCTCTTGATCTGCGGCCGCACGCTCACTTGCCCGCGCTTCCATCAAACAAATATCGGCTCACGATTCTGAGGCCGATTTCCGTAACGGAAACGGGCCTATTCGCTTCGATTTAGCGGCGATCGATTAACTGCGCCGGCGGCAGCCGATAGCCGAGGCGATGTTCCAGAAGTCTCCCTACTGTGCATTTGTCATTTGCGCGTAGTCGCTCAAACTACTTTACGCATCTCTCATGCTCTAAATTAGATTCCGTGAACGCGTCATGTCAATCAGTCTAAAACTCGTTGTTCTTTACAGTGATATCATTGTCACAGTGAAATAGCCGGTCAATGAGCGAGGCCAAACGTATTCTGAAAATATAGCTTTGGGGATAATCAAGGCGATCAAGGCAACCGCATCGTTCGGAAACTAGGCAACATATGCGGGATGATGACCGAACATTAGTCAACACGACTACGCATTAGCGCCTAGCTGACCATTTTCGGTCCAGCATGGCGGGTGAAATCGAAACGGTTTTATCAACGTTTTCGCGCGCCCACCGGCGCGGCCCTGACAATACCTCCAGAACAAAGCTAATCGCGCGCAGGCTTGCGACACTTTGACCCTTGATTATCGATTTGAACGCTGGCCGGCGAAAAACCAACTTCTTATATTCGTCAGTCATCATTGACGCCGCGATTGTGGGGGCTGAGACTATCTCGCAGTCCAATAAGGCCGGTCTATCGACGCTATACGCGTCGAGCCGCGATTGCGCGGCGCATCAGCTCCCGCGGAGCCGGCGAGGCTCCGACATCACGCTATATCTGTTCGGGCGGGCGAGGGATTGAGGCTTCAGCCTGGTTGCGCGGCGCGGGCGGCGCATCGCGCTTAAAGATCGAGCATGATCGCTCCAATGAGTCGACCATGCTCCTGATTCGTTTATCTCAACGCATGACCACGAAAAGTCCGCAACTTTTCGGGGTCATGTTCGCTCTCTCCAACGCATGACCTTGTCCGAAAAGTCAGCAACTTTTCGGGGCCATGCTTTAGTGACTAATCATCCAGGGCCGGCTGTTAGGGAAGGTTTTGGCCCCTGAGCCCGCGGCTTTGGTCCGTGCGGACTTGGCCCCTGCCCCGCAGCATCCGCAGTTCGCGCCATGCCGAACGCCCGCGGACCGGCGAGGCTCGTTCGCGCTGCGTTCGTTGGTGGCGTGAGCGACCCGAAGTCCGGCATCCATTCCCGCGATCGCAGGAGCGGTCAGAAACGCCCGCGGCGCTTCCACACCGCAGTTCGGACAGGAATAGGCATCGCGATACTCGGCCATTGGTCGAAATGCGGCGAATGGGCCGCACTCCTCGCAGGAATAATCGTAAACGGGCATAGCGCGCGCCTCACAGATCGGGCGCGAGAGGCATGTCGATGCCGCCCTTGATGAATTTCTGCGGGCCGGCAGCGGTCGGGCTGATGTCGAAGTCGAAAATTTGAGTCGGCAGCCACAGGGTAGCGCAAGCGTTAGGAATATCGACCACGCCGGAAATATGTCCCTGGACGGGGGCCGTGCCCAAGATCGAATAGGCCTGCGCACCGGAGTAGCCGAACTTCTTCAGATACTCGATCGCGTTGAGGCATGCCTGACGATAGGCGACGTTGACGTCGAGGTAGTGCTGGCCGCCATGCTCGTCGACCGAAATGCCCTCGAAGATCATGTAGTCATTGTAATGGGGCGTGATCGGGCTCGGCTTGAACATCGGGTTTTTGACCCCGTATTTGGCCATGCCGTCCTTAATGACATCCACTTTGAGGTGGATCCAGCCGGCCATTTCAACGGCGCCGCAGAATGTGATCTCGCCGTCGCCCTGGCTGAAATGCAGATCGCCCATCGACAGCCCTGCGCCCGAGACATATACGGGGAAATAGATCTTCGATCCGCGCGACAAATCCTTGATGTCGCAATTGCCGCCGTGCTCGCGCGGCGGCACGGTGCGCGCTCCCTCGGCGGCCGCCTGGTCTCTCGCCGCGCCCTTCATGCGGCCCATATGGGCTGTCGGGCCGAACGGCGGATTGGCGAGCGGCGGAACTCGCGTCGGATTGGTGGCGATAAAATCCACCTCGCGCTTGTTCCAGGTATCAAGAAGCTTCTTATCCGGCAGACAACCAATAAGGCCGGGATGGATCAGGCCGGCGAAACGCACGCCCGGAATATGGCGCGATTTCGTGAACATGCCTTCAAAGTCCCAGATCGACTTCTGAGCCTGGGGGAAATGGTCGGTGAGAAACCCGCCGCCGTTTTTCTTCGAAAAAAAGCCGTTAAAACCCCACTGACTATCGGGCTTGGCTCCGATATCGAGAATATCTACGACGAGCAGGTCGCCTGGCTCCGCGCCTGCAACGCCGACCGGGCCGGAAAGAAAATGCACGATCGACAGATCGATGTCGCGGACATCCGACGCGTCGTCGTTGTTCTTGATAAAGCCGCCCGTCCAGTCATAGGTCTCGATGATGAAATCATCGCCCGGCTTCACCGTGGCGACCATCGGAATGTCCGAGTGCCAGCGATTGTGAACCATGTCGTTTTCGTAAGCTGACTGTGAAAGATCGACCTTGATCAAGGTTTCCGGCATTTGCATCTCCTTGGTTTACATTTGATTTTCTGAGGTGGGACTGGCGCGGCCCTAAACGGACAGGAAGCTCGCGACCTTGGCCTCGTCGATATTCTTGCGTTCGTCGGCATGGACAATCTCGCCATTCTCGAGAACGAGAACCCTGTCGGCGATGTCGAGCGCAAAACTAAGCACTTGTTCGGAGACGACGATCGACAGGCCGCGCTCATCGCGAATGCGTTTCAACGTCCGGCCCATATCGCGTATGATCGACGGCTGGATGCCCTCCGTCGGTTCATCGAGGAGCAGCACTTTGGGCTTTGAGGCCAGAGCGCGCGCGATCGCCAGCTGCTGCTGCTGTCCGCCCGATAAATTGCCTCCGCGCCGATTCTTCATTTCGAGCAACACAGGGAACATCTCGTAAAGATCGCCGGGGACGCGCCGCTCTCCGGAAACGGTCAGGCCCGTCTCGATGTTTTCCTCGACGGTCATCGTCGAGAAAATCATGCGCCCTTGCGGCACATAAGCGATGCCTTTCGCAACGCGCTCGAAGCTCTTCAATTTCGTGATGTCGACGCCGCCGACGCTGATCGACCCTGTTTTGCTTGGCGCAATCCCCATCAGAGACTTCATGAGCGTCGTCTTGCCCATGCCGTTGCGGCCCATAATCGCGACGATCTCTCCTGGCTGCACATTGAAGCTGAGCCCGTGCAGAACCTCGCTTTGGCCATAGGCTACGTGCAGATTGACGATGTTGAGCATGTTCTTCGGCTCTCCTCAATGTCCGAGATAGACTTCGATGACCTTGGGGTCGTTCTTGACCCGCTCCATCGAGCCTTCGGACAAGACTTTGCCCTGGTGCAGCACGGTGACCCGGTGCGCAATATCTTCGACGAATTTCATGTCATGCTCGATCACAAGGACAGAGCGACCCTTGATGATCTTGTTGAGGAGCTCTGCGGTTTTCACGCGCTCGCTGACGCTCATGCCGGCGACCGGCTCATCGAGCATAAGAAGTTCGGGATCCTGAATCAGCAGCATTCCGATCTCGAGCCATTGCTTCTGCCCGTGGCTCAGAAATTCGCCGCGCTCCTGGAGATGATCCTGCAGAAAGATCATCTCGGCGATCTCGGCGATGCGTTCGCGCACCGCCGCATCGCGCCGGAAGGCCAAGGCCCCAAACACCGAGCGTCCGCGCGGATAAGAGATTTCCAGATTCTCGAACACCGTCAGGTCTTCATAGATCGAAGGCGTCTGAAATTTGCGGCCAACGCCCGCCGTGACGATATCGCTCTCGCTCATCCGGCACAATTCCTGACCGCGGAACTTGATCGAGCCGGAGCTCGCGCGCGTCTTGCCGCAGATCAAATCGAGCACTGTCGTCTTGCCGGCCCCATTGGGGCCGATGATGACCCGGATCTCATTGGGGTCGATGTAAAACGATACGTCGTCGACCGCCTTGAAACCATCGAACGATACAGTGAGGCCTTCGACGGCGAGAACGAAGTCAGATTGCTGTTCGGTGCTGATCATTTTTCACTTTCCTTATTCGGCCGGGGCGCCAGGCTTGACAGGCGCGCCGCTTGAGGCGACGGACCCTTTCCTAGATTGCCACAGCCTGATCAGACGCGCTTCGATATGGGTGCGGTAGATGCCCGCAAGGCCGTCCGGGAAGGCGAGAACGACGCCGATGAAAAGCGCGCCAAGGCCAAACAGCCAAAGCTCGGGAAAGCTCTCGGAGAAGCTTGTCTTGGCCCAATTGACGAGGAGCGTGCCATAGACCGCGCCAAAGAGGGAGATTCGCCCGCCGACCGCCGTATAGATCACCATGTCGATCGATGGGACGATGCCGACAAGCGAGGGCGACATGAAGCCGACCTGCAGGGTAAACATAGCGCCGCCGATCGAGGCGAACACCGCCGCAAGACAAAAGGCGAAGATCTTGAAGTTCGCGACCGAATATCCGGAGAAGCGAACGCGGTCTTCCTTGTCGCGCATGGCGACCAATATTCGGCCCAGCTTTGAGCGTTTGACGAACTGGGCGGCGAGGATGCAAGCAAAAAGCGTGATCCCGCTAACGAAGTAGAGAATGACCTTGGCGTGATCGGTCCGAATGTCCCAACCGTTCAGCGTCCGCAGATCCGTCATGCCGTTGACGCCGCCGGTATATCCCTGCTGCCCAATGATCAGAATCGTCAAGATGGCCGCGATCGCTTGGGTGATGATCGCGAAATACACGCCGCCGACGCGGCGCTTGAACATGGCGAAGCCAATGACGAAGGCGAACGCGGCCGGAACGGTCAAAATAATGATGATCGTCAGCGCAAAGCTATGGAACGGCTGCCAGAAAAACGGCAGCGAAGTGATCTGATTCCAATCCATGAAGTCGGGGATGCCCGGCGTCGACTGGATTTTGGTGTTCTCGACGCTCGAGGCCTCTAGCTTCAGGAACATCGCCATGGCGTAGCCGCCAAGACCGAAAAAGACGCCCTGGCCAAGGCTGAGAATGCCGCCATAGCCCCAGCACAAGACAAGACCCAGCGCAGCGAAGGCATAGGTCAAATATTTGCCGACGAGATTGAGACGGAACGCATCCAACCAAAGCGGCAGGACCAAAAATATCAGGGCTGCGAGCACTGCGAGGCCGACGTATTCCATCGGCTTCATGAAGGGGGATTCGTGTATCTTGGAATCGTATTTCATGGTCGAACCTCAGCGCCGAACTTTGAGCGTAAAGAGACCCTGCGGCCGCAGCATGAGAATGATCACGACGCCGAGCAAGGTGAGAACCTTGGCCATCGAGCCCGAGAGGAAAAACTCCATCGTCGATTGAGCCTGCGAGATCGTGAACGCCGAGGCGATTGTTCCGAGAAGGCTCTGCGCGCCGCCAAAGACCACGACCAAGAAGGTGTCGACGATATAAAGCTGGCCGGAAGTCGGGCCCGTCGAGCCGATCATCGTGAAGGCGCTGCCCGCGACGCCGGCGATGCCGCAGCCGATGCCGAATGTGTACCGATCGACTTTTTCCGTGTTGATGCCGACGGCTCCCGCCATGACGCGGTTTTGCATCACGGCGCGCACCTGCTTGCCCCAAACGGACCGGTAGATCATCAACGCCACTGCGACCGTGATGAGGATCGTGAGGCCCATGACGAAGAGCCCATTGATCGGAATTTCCGTCGATCCGCCGAGATTGATCGAACCTAGCATCCAGGCCGGAAGCTCAACTCCAACCTCGCGCGCGCCGAACACCGAGCGATAGGTTTGCTGAAGGATCAGGCTGACGCCCCAGGTGCAGAGCAATGTGTCGAGAGGCCGCTTGTATAGGCGCTTGATCAACGCCCATTCAACCAGCATGCCAAGCGCCCCCGCGGCGACGAAGGCGAGCGCCATAGCGATGAAAAAGTAGATGCCGAACAGGCTCGGAAGATAAGCCTGAAAGAAGTTCGACGTCAGATAAGTCATATAGGCGCCGAGGATCATGAACTCCCCGTGCGCCATGTTGATCACCCCCATCTGGCCGAAAATGATGGCGAGACCCAGCGCCATCAGGACGTAGACGGAGAAAAGGATGAGACCAGCGAAACCCTGCATCACGAAAATAGAGCCGAGATCGGCCAGCGAGTAATCGCCGAACATAAGTTATCTCCTGAATAATGCGTCTGCCGCTGAATTCGGGCCTTGCATCAAACGGGCCAACAAATCGCGCCAAACGGCGCGGCCTAAGACCGCGCCGGCGAGCATTGTCGATCGAGGTTATTGATAGCCCTTCGGGAAGGGATTGGGTTCGATCAAGTCCGGTGATTCGTAGACAATGTCAAACTGACCATCGAGCCGAGCATGCCCAACGCGCGTGTGCGACCAGAGGTGGTGGTTTTCGTGAATCCGGACATAGCCTTCGGGAGCGCCTTTGAACTCGATCCCGGGCGAGGCGGCCGCGATCTTGTCGACATCGAAGCTGCCGGCTTTCTCGGCGGTCAGCTTCCACAGCCACGGGCCGAGATAGGCCGCCTGGGAAACGTCGCCGATCACGGTTTTCGGTCCCCACATCTTGTGGAAATTCTCGACGAAAGTCTTGTTGTTATCGTTCTGGACCGATTCAAAATATTTCATGCATGAGAAGGCGCCGGCGATATTGTCGCCGCCGATGCCGTCGATTTCATCTTCCGTGACCGAGATCGTCAGCAGCAGCTGCTTCGACAGATCGACGCCGGCCGCCTTCAGCTGCTTGTAGAAGGCCACGTTGGAGCCGCCGACGACGTCGGCGAAGATAACGTCGGGCTTCTTCAGCTTGATCTTGTTGATGACGGAATTGAATTCGGTATGTCCGAGCGGGAAATATTCCTCGCCGACGACCTTGCTGTCCTTCAGCACGTTTTCAATGTGCTTGCGCGCGATCTTGTTCGAGGTGCGCGGCCAAATATAATCCGAGCCAATCAGGAAGAAAGACTTGGCGCCTTTTTCCTTCGTGATCCAGTTGAGGCCGGCGAGGATCTGCTGGGTTGCTTCCTGACCGGTGTAGATGACGTTCTTGGATTGCTCGAGACCCTCGTAGAAGGTCGGATAATAGAGCATGCCGTTGTACTGCTCCAAAACCGGCAGCACGGCTTTACGCGAGGCCGAGGTCCAGCAGCCCATGATGGCGGCGCATTTGTCGCTGACGAGAAGTTTTTTGGCTTTTTCGGCGAAAGTCGGCCAGTCGCTGGCCCCGTCCTCCTGAATGATTTTGATCTGGCGGCCGAGAATGCCGCCCTGCTTGTTGATCAGATCGATCGCCAGCTTTTCAGCTTCGATCGAGCCCGTTTCGGAAATAGCCATGGTGCCGGTGACGGAATGCAAAATGCCAACCGTCACGTCCGTGTCGGTGACCGCGAGGCCGGTCGTATTGATCGCCGAGGTCGCCGGGGGCGCGTCCGCGAAGGCCATTCTGGGCAGAACCGCCATCGCCGGAACAGCCGCCATGCCCATCAGCAGCTTTCGGCGCAGGTTGGACTGGAGACCTCGATCCTTATCAATCGTCATTATTTGACCCTCTGCCGCAGTTGGAGCTTGCAGTACACGGCCGTGTACCTATGGTCGAAGAATGCGACGAATTGTGCAATGCACACATACGTCGATTGACGTATATTGAAGCTCGGCTCGCAGACGCGGCGTCCGCGGGCCTTCATCGGAGGGCGGACGCCCGGGCCTGGCAGGTAGCTCATGGCAGGCAGAACATTGAGCTCCGTATCGCGCGCCCGCGCATGTTGGGCGCGACGCATGGGCGCGCCTATACGGGATCGCGAGCGGCTACCTAATGCCCAGACGAAGCTGCGCGGCAAGGGTCGGCGAAGCCAATGAGCGGGCGACAGCGAATCCTTCCGGTTCGCCGCGAATACAATCAATGGGTCGCCAACCAGACGCTCGAGGATTTTGCGCTGCGCTTTACGGCGAAGGGCGCGCGCCGGTGGTCGACCTTGCGGGTTGCGCAGACCGCCATTGGCGCCATTTCATTTCTTGCGCTCGAAGCGATCGGCGCCGTCATAACGCTCAGTTACGGCTTCACCAACGCCGCAGCCGCAATCATGGTCGTCAGCGCCCTGATTTTCGCGCTCGGCCTGCCGATCGCCTATTATGCCGCCCGTTATGGCGTCGATATCGATCTTCTCACCCGAGGAGCGGGCTTCGGCTACATCGGGTCGACGATCACATCGCTGATCTACGCCACATTCACATTCATCTTTTTCGCCATAGAAGCGTCGATCATGTCGATGGCGCTGCAACTCTGTTTCGGCGTTCCGCTGCCCCTCGGCTATCTCATCAGTTCGATCGTCGTGATCCCGCTCGTGACGCACGGCATCACGTTCATCAGCCGCTTCCAACTCTGGACCCAGCCCCTCTGGATTGCGCTCAATCTGCTCCCTTTCATCTTCATCGCCTTTCAGGACCGGCAAGCGATCGAAGCCTGGGTGCAGTTTCCAGGCTCGCAAACCGGAACCGCCGCCGCGTCCTTTAATATACTCGCCTTCGGCGCCGCCGCCTCGGTTGTCATCGCTCTCGTCGCCCAAATCGGCGAGCAAGTGGATTTTTTGCGCTTCCTGCCAGCCAACAGCGACAGACCGACGGCTGGTTGGTGGACGGGCTTGCTGGCGGCGGGTCCCGGCTGGATCATCTTCGGAGGATTGAAGCTGTTCGCCGGATCCTTTCTCGCCGTGCTCGCGCTTCGGCATGGGACCTCGGTCGAGCACGCGAGCGATCCCACCCACATGTACGAGATCGCATTCCGCTATGTGACGCCCTCCCCCGGATTGGCCATCGCGCTGACGGGCGCCTTCGTGATCGTCTCGCAACTGAAGATCAATGTAACGAACGCCTATGCGGGCTCGATCGCCTGGTCGAATTTCTTCTCCCGCCTGACGCATCGCCATCCGGGACGCGTGGTCTGGCTCGTCTTTAACGTTGCGATCGCGCTCCTCCTCATGGAGCTTGGCATCTACAGGGCGCTGGAGCACACGCTTGGCTTCTACTCGATTGTGGCGGTCGCCTGGGTCGGCGCGCTGGTGTCAGACCTCGTCGTCAACAAGCCGCTTGGGCTGAGCCCGCCTCATATCGAGTTCAAGCGCGCTCATCTTTACGACATCAACCCGGTCGGCGTCGGCGCGATGGCCGCGGCGACCGCACTTGGGTGCATCGCCTTCACCGGCGCGCTCGGGGACGCGCCGCGCGCCCTGGCCCCGTTCGTCGCCCTCGTCACCGCCTTCGTGACGGCCCCGATCATCGCGGCGGCCACGCGCGGCAGATATTACTTGGCTCGCAAGCCGCGGGCGCATTGGCGGCATAAGTCGGAAATCGTCTGCCGTGTCTGCGACAACAGCTTCGAAACGGAGGACATGGCGTTCTGTCCGGCCTTTTCCGGGCCGATCTGTTCGCTTTGCTGCACCCTTGATGCGCGTTGCCACGATCTCTGCAAGCCGCAAGGCAAACTCGGAAACCAGGTGCTCGGGATTCTCAAAAAAAGCTTTCCGGCCGCCATCGTGACGCGGCTGCAGTCCCGATTTGGACGGTTTGCCGGGCTGATATTCGTGCTCACCTCGATAACGGCGCTGATCCTTTTTCTCATCTATGTCGAAGCGATCGCCGCCGATCCGGGGAGCAGCGCGATCATCGCGCGAACGCTCTGGAGCGCTTTCTTCGTCCTCTTGATCATAGCTGGGATCGCGGCGTGGCTCTTCGTTCTCGCGCACGAGAGCCGGCAGGTCGCGCAAGAGGAGTCCGCCCGACAGAATATGCTGCTTCTGCGCGAGATAGAGGCGCATAAGCGCACGGACGCTCAGCTTCAGAAGGCCAAAGAGGTCGCGGAGGCTGCGAATTTCGCCAAAAGCCGCTACGTCGTCGGCATCAGCCACGAGTTGCGGACGCCGCTTAACGCAATTCTCGGCTACGCGCAGTTGCTTGACCGGGAGCCGGCGATTCCAAGCGGTCGTCAGGGCGGCATCCGGGTCATAAGGCGCAGCGCGGAGCATCTTTCCGGGCTGATCGACGGGCTGCTCGACATCTCGAAGATCGAGACGGGCCGTCTTCAGCTGCAACGCAATGAAGTCCACATCCGCAGCTTCCTCGACCAGCTCGTCGATATGTTCAGGCTGCAGGCGGAAGCCAAAGGCCTCGAGTTCCGCTTCAGCTCCGCGGACAACCTTCCCGAGGTCGTCTACACCGACGAGAAGCGCCTGCGCCAAATTCTCATCAACCTTCTGTCGAACGCCCTCAAATTTACGGAAACCGGCTTCATATCGCTCAAGATCGCCTACCGAACCCAAGTGGCCGAGTTTAGCATTTCTGATTCCGGGGCCGGGATTTCGAACGACGACCTCGGGCGCATCTTTCAACCTTTTGAGCGGGGCAGCGCGCCGAGCGCGCGGGCGACGACAGGTTTGGGGCTTGGACTGACGATCACGAAGCTCCTCGCCGAGATTCTCGGCGGCGATATTTCAGTTGCGACGGAACTTGGCGAGGGCAGCACTTTCAAGGTCCGCCTGATGTTATCGCCCGTTATGCAGCCGAGCGCCGCCCCGCCGCTGCCGACGCCGCCGCGAATATATGGTTACAGAGGGACGCGCCGCACGATCCTCGTCGTTGACGACAATCCCGATCACCGCGACCTCATTCGCGAGCTTCTGGCGCCGCTTGGATTCATTGTGTTGACGGCGGGCGACGGCGCAACTTGCCTCGCCATCGTGGAGGAGATGCAGCCAGACCTTTTCATCCTCGATATTTCGCTGCCCGGCATAAACGGCTGGGATTTGGCGCGAACTCTTCGCGATTCCGGTCAAGCCAATGCGGCCATTCTCATGATGTCCGCCAATATCGGCGATGCTCAGCTCGGAGGCGACGAAGGCAACGCTTATGACGACACCTTGCCGAAGCCGTTCGACGTAAGGCAGCTCTTTGATCGGCTGCAGGCCCTGTTGCAGTTGGAGTGGATCGACGAGCCGGTTCGACCCGCGCCGCATGTGCTCGCGCGCGCGACGGTCACGCCTCAGCCGCCGCGGCTGGACGAGCTTTTGCACCTCACCCGCATTGGGTACATTCGGGGCATTGAGGCAAAGCTCGCCGAACTCGAAGCGGAGGAGCCCGAAACGGCAGCGTTCGTCGATGAAATGCGCGTGCATGTCCGCGCATTCGACATCCCGCGTCTCTTGGCGCGGCTCGAGGCGATCAGCGCCGACGAGCCGCTGCCATGAGCGAACCGCTTCAAGAGCGCAACATTGTCCTCGTCGTGGACGATTCGCCTGACACTTTGAGTCTTCTGACCGACGCTCTTGAACAGGCGGGGGCGACCGTGCTCGTCGCCGTGTCGGGAGAAATTGCGCTCGATCTCGTCCGGCGCATCACGCCTGACATTATCTTAATGGACGCCATCATGCCCAAGATGGACGGCTTTGAGACCTGCCGCCGTCTGAAGAGCAACAATGCCGTTTCGCATATTCCCGTCATCTTCATGACAGGGCTGAGCGAAACCGAGCACATTGTGCAGGGGCTCGACGCCGGCGGGGTCGATTACGTCACAAAGCCGATCGCCCCAGACGAGCTTTTGGCGCGAATTCGCGTCCATTTGGCGAACGCCCGCGCCTCCCAGAGCGCCCGCATGGCGCTCGACGCCACCGGCCGGTTTCTACTAGCGGCCAATGCCGCAGGACGCGTCCTCTGGTGCACGCCGCAAGCGACAAAATTGCTCGAAGCGGCGCTGCCGAGCCGCGATGGGAGTTTCGTTTTTCCCGAGACGCTGCGCGCGCGTCTCAAATCGGTCTCTGAACGGAGCGCGGAATCTGGACCTTTCTCGCTGCCGAGCTCCACCGGGCAAAAACTTCAATTGTCGTTCCTCGGCCAGATCGGCGATGACGAACTTCTGTTCCGCCTGACGAACGAACAGGCGACGACGGACCAGCTGGCGGTGCTGAAACAGCAGTTCGGCCTCACGCCGCGCGAATCCGAGGTGTTGCTCTGGGTGGCGCAAGGCAAGGCAAATCGGGATATTGGAGAGATTTTGAGCCTCTCGCCGCGAACGGTGAACAAGCATCTTGAGCAGATTTTCACCAAGCTTGGCGTCGAAAATCGCGCCACCGCCGCTGCAATCGCCGTCCGCGCCCTCAGTTCCTAGAGCGATTTTCGAAACCGGTGATGCGTCGCGTTCTGGAAGCTGCTACTGTTAGAGGATGAACATCCATAGTAAAAAAGCGTTTAGCGGCCTCTTTTTCCTTATCCTTGCGATGGCGGCGCTGCTGTTTATTCCAGCGTGGACGTTGGATTACTGGCAGGCGTGGACGTTCCTCGCCGTATATTCCACGGCGTCTTTCGCGATTACCCTCTACCTTGTAAAAAAGGATCCGAAGCTTTTAGAGCGACGGATAAGTGGAGGGCCGTTTGCTGAGAAGGAAGCAAGTCAAAAAATCATAATGCTTTTAACGTCGCTGGGGTTTATCGGCCTCATTGTTTTGCCCGCCCTCGATCGTCGTTTCGCCTGGTCGCACATGGCGCCGTTTTGGGCATTGCGGGAGATGTTCTTGTAGTTCTCGGCTTCCTCTCCATTTTTTTGGTGTTCAGGGCAAATACATTTGCCTCCGCCACCATTGAATTGGCTCCGGAACAGAAAGTCATCTCAACTGGCCCGTACGCGTTCGTGCGCCACCCGATGTATGCTGGGAGCCTTGTCGTGCTTCTCGGCATACCGGTCGCGCTCGGTTCGTGGTGGGCGTTGCTCGTCATTGTGGCGCTGACGCCCGCGATTATATGGAGACTAATCGACGAGGAAAAATTCCTGGCGAAAAATCTGCCGGGCTATCGGAAGTACCAGAAAACAGTGAAATATCGTTTGATGCCGCTGATCTGGTGAGGCGCCTTCCATCCCTCGTTTAAGAGTATTTTGAAACAAAAAATCTATCGCTCGCTGGAGAGATCAAGTCGCGACTTGGAGCGATTTGTTCAGGCTCGCATATCAGCGCCGGCAAGCCCTATCGCGACGCCTTGGCGTGCGGCGATCTCAAGCTTGACTTTGGTCCAATATGCTCGCGATTCAACTCCGTCGACGCAGCGCCCTTTCACCCTATCGCGCGCCTCGAAATAGGCTTGGTCCTTGAAGCTGGCGATCAGGCGATCGGCATCAGCCAGAATTGCCTCTTTGCGTTGGGCGCGACGGTCAAACCATTCAGAGAGCACAAATATTAAAGCATGCATGATTGCGAATCACTCTACCGCTGCGAGCGCAATTAAGCTGCCTGTCGTGCAGCCAAATCGCAACCCCTGAATGGTAGTTGTTTACAATTTGTTCGAGAACGGAATTCTACACAGCCTTAGCGGCGATCGCGGGATTCTGATCGCCCGGCGTTCTTTTCGGCGGCAATTAAGTCGAGGGCGCCGCGCGTAAAAGCACGGCGGCTTCGACCAATTGGCCGAGCCGCCATGCGTTAGAAATTACGCTTTCTTGAAGCGCGCCGCCTCTTCGGAGCCGGTCGTAGCGTTGCCGGCGCTGTAGGAATGCGCGCCCGTTCCGGCGAGCTTGCCGCCGTCGACGATCAGATATTCGTCGCGGATCGGCCGTCCCTCGAACCAGCATTCAAGGATTTCGCGCGTGCCAGCCGCGTAGCGGGTCTGCGCCGACAATGACGTGCCCGAGATATGTGGCGTCATGCCGTGATGCGGCATGGTACGCCAGGGATGATCTTTCGGAGCCGGCTGCGGGAACCAGACGTCGCCGGCGTAGCCCGCGAGCTGTCCGCTTTCGAGCGCCCGTACGATGGAGTCGCGATCGCACAGCTTGCCGCGCGCCGTGTTGACGAGATAGGCGCCGCGCTTGAATAGCTTGAGCGTCTCGTCGTTGATCATATGCTCCGTTTCCGGATGCAGCGGGCAGTTCAGCGTGACGACGTCGCAGACTCCGTACATGTCCTCGCGCGTCGCATGCCAGGTGAGGCCCAGCTCCTTCTCCACCGCTTCCGGCAGGCGGTGACGGTCGGTGTAGTGCAGATGCATATCGAAGGGCTTCAGGCGGCGCAGGACGGCGAGGCCGATGCGGCCAGCGGCGACTGTGCCGACATGCATGCCTTCGACGTCATAGGAGCGGGTGACGCAATCGGCGATGTTCCAGCCGCCCTTCACCACCCACTGGTAGGAAGGGATGTAGTTGCGCACGAGCCCGAGGATCATCATCACGACGTGTTCGGCGACGCTGATCGAGTTGCAGTAGGTGACTTCCGCAACAGTGATCTTGCGGTCAATCGCCGCCTGGAGATCTACGTGATCGGAGCCGATGCCAGCCGTGAGAGCAAGCTTGAGCTTCTGCGCCTTGGCGATGCGCTCGGCGGTGAGATAAGCCGGCCAGAAGGGCTGAGAGATAACGATTTCGGCGTCGGCCAGCTCGCGCTCTAGGACCGAGTCCGGGCCGTCCTTGCTGGACGTGACGACAAACTGGTGGCCAAGGCCTTCGACGTAGGACCTCAAGCCCAATTCGCCGGACACGCTGCCGAGGAGGGTGCCGGGCTTGAAGCCGATGGCTTTAGGAGTCGGAAGCGTTTGGCCGCCGGGATATTTGTCGATCTTGGGCAGATCATTTCGCGCATAAGATGTTGGATATCCATCGACTGGATCATCATAAAGCACACAAACGACTTTTGCCATGTTATTGCTTCCCTTCGTTCAACGAAAAAGAGGAACGCCGAGCCGTGTGGACTGCCCACAGACAGAATTCGCGAAAGATATAAGAAGCAGCGTGTTGCTCGAATCCTTATAAATACTCGACCTTGTTCTTGGCGTTTCCCCGTTCCAGCGGATCAATACACATCGTGCTACTTAAACCGCCGCGAACAGGCGCATACTTGCGCTGCAACCACCACAAGATCAAATGGAAATCTTGATAGGATCAATAAAAAAAATCTATCAAACCTGACCGTGCGCGGCCTCAGCCAAATCGGCTTCGAAGTCCGCGTCGTGCGTCGACTTTAGAAGGGCGTTCGCCATCGGCGAAAGCGGATCGCGATCGGAGAAGACGAGGCCGACCGACTGGCTATGCACCGGCTCGACGAGGTCGATCGCGACCAAATCGGGCGCCCTGCCAAAAACATAGAAGAAGGTATGAGGGACGATGCTAGCCCAAGCGCCGCGCCGGAGATGCGACCACACGCCGAGGTAAGAGTTGCTAACGACCGCCGGCTTGATCGTTAAGCCCAGCGATGCGGCGACATTATTGATGATGCGCCTGTTCTGCATGTCTTCGCTCAGGAGGCACAGCGATTCTCGCACGGCTTCGGCCCAGGTGATTGTCTTGGCCGCCGCGTGTCTGCTCGCGCGACTGGTGACGAAAACATATCTCTCGCGATAGAGCTCCATGCGCCGGATATTCTCCAGCGGCTCATTGTTTAAATAGGTCAGTCCCGCATCGAGCTCCAAGCTGTCGAGCCCACGCTGGATCGACTGCGAGCTCATCGACCGAACCTCGACAGTGGCCGCCGGGTGGGCGGCGCAGAAGCGAGAAGTCAAAAAGGAGATCGAGAGCATTGCGGCCGGCACCACCCCGAGACGCAAGGCGCCGGTCAAGCCCTTGCGGAGACCAGAAAGACCGACGCGCAGGCTTTCGTAATCGGCTATAATCTGACGCGCCCATTCAAGCACTCTTTCCCCTTCAGGGGTCAATCCGAGAAACTGGTGGCCCCTGACGACGAGCCTGATGTCCAGATCTTCCTCGAGCTTGCGGATCGCGGCCGACAGAGTCGGCTGCGTCACATTGCAGGCCTCCGCCGCGCGGCGGAAATGCTTCTCCCTGGCGAGCGTCACGAAGAAATACAAATGACGGACGAGCATTGCGATTCATTGCTCCAGTCGCGGAATTCAGCGACGCTGCAAGAGCCGCCGAGCAAAGCGGCTGCGCGCTAAACCTGCTCAAGCTCAATTAAAGCGCCAGAAAAATCTTTTGGATTCAGAAAAAGCACAGGTTTGCCATGCGCGCCCATTTTCGGCGCGCCGTCGCCGAGGACGCGCGCCCCGCTATGCTCCAAACGATCGCGCGCGGCCAAAATATCATCCACCTCGTAGCAGAGATGATGGATCGCTCCATCGGGGTTTTTTGCAATGAAACCGGCAATTGGCGAACCCTCGCCAAGGGGTTCGATGAGTTCGATCTTGGCGTTGGAGAGCTCGACGAAAACCAGGGTTACGCCATGTTCCGGCAGGGCGACCGGATCGCTGACGCTGGCCCCCAACGCATCGCGGTAAATCGCTGCGGCGGCCGCCAGATCCTTCACCGCGATGGCGACATGATTCAAGCGCCCGATCACATGAGCCCCCAGACGTTCACACCTCAACCACGAGGACATGCACGGTGGGCCGCTTACCCCAAGCCCCCGCTACGGCGTTGCGCACCGCCTTCTCGACGGCCGTCGATACGAGATCGGCGTCTCGGCGTTTCTGGCGCGGCAGTTGATCGAAGGTCTGGAACATTGCCTCATCGACAATCGCATCCATCGCGGAGCCATCGCGCGTCCGCGCCGGGATTCCCGCCGTCATGACATCCGGCACGCCCGCTAGATCGCCCTTCGCAGTCACCGCCATGGCGATCGTGATGATGCCGGACACCGCGAGTTTTTGGCGCATCCGTATGGCTTCGTCGCCAACCGAGACAAGAATATTGCCGTCTTTGCAGAGTCGACCGCTGTGGGCCTCCCCGCTTACGCCGGGCCGCCCTGGCGCCAGCTGGACAATGTCGCCATTGTGGGCTCGGATTACATGCTCGACGCCCTGCTTTTCAGCGAAAAGCGCATGTTCGGCCAAATGGAGATCCTCGCCGTGCGCCGGTATGGCGATGCGCGGCCGGAGCCAGCCATAAAGCTGAGAGACCTCGCCACGACGCGGATGGCCAGAAGCATGAACCAGCGCGGTGCGATCGGTTACGACATCGATGCCGGATCGAACGAGATTGTTGATGATGCGGCCGACCTCCCTTTCATTGCCCGGAATCGTTCGCGAGGAGAAAATAACCTTATCGCCCGCCGCCAGCGAAACGGCGGGATGTTCGCCTTCCGAGATGCGGGCAATCGCGGCGCGAGCCTCGCCCTGGCTCCCAGTCGCCACCACCACGACCTTGTCGCGGGGCAGATGGGCGAAGGCGTCGACCGAGAAGAAATCGGGGATGCCGTCGAGATAGCCGCATTCGCGGGCGACTGCGATGACGCGCTCCATCGCGCGTCCCACCACGACGACGCTGCGCCCCGCGGCCATCGCGGCTTCGGCGACGGCGCGCATGCGCGCAACATTGGAGGCGAATGTCGTGACGACGACGCGCCCCGGCGCTTCGGCGATGATGGCGCGCAAGGTCTTGCCGACATCGCCCTCGGACGGGCTGACCCCCTCGCGCAAAATATTGGTCGAATCGCAGACGAGCGCCAAAACCCCCTCATCTCCGATCGCGGCGAGGCGCTTTGCATCAGTCGGCGCGCCAAGGCCGGGCTCATCGTCGATTTTCCAATCGCCGGAATGCAGAACCAGCCCGAGCGGCGTGCGGATGGCGAGCGCGCAGCTTTCTGGTATCGAATGCGCCATGGATATGAATTCGACCGAGAATGGTCCAAGCGCGATGGTCGCTCCCTGCGCGACGACAGTAATTGGCACTTCCGGCGCGCCGGGCTCGCCGAGCCGCTTCGTCAGGAGAAGCTCGGCGGCGAAACGCGTCGCATACAGCCGGCAGCCGAGCCCCGGCCAAACATCGGCGACCGCGCCGATGTGATCCTCATGCGCATGGGTAATGACCAACCCGACCAGATCCGACCGCACCTTCTCGATGAAACTCGTATCCGGGATGATGAGGTCGATGCCTGCGAGATCTGGTCCGGCGAAAGCGATTCCGCAATCAACCATCAACCACTTCATGCGCCCCTTTGGGCCGAAGCCGTAAAGGGCGAGGTTCATGCCAATTTCGCCCAGGCCTCCGAGCGGCACGAAGACGAGTTCGTCATTCGCCTCATTCATACAAACGTATCCTCCCTGTATATTGGTTGCGATGAGATTCTATTGATCGACGACCTGCGGCGGTGCGAGCAGAAAAACGTCGCCCGCGTCAATCGCGACAGATCCGGAATTTTGCAGAAGAACGAGACGGCCAGTGGAGTCGATCGTCTGAAAAACGCCTTCGAGGCTATCTTTTGACCGTCGCACGCTGATTTTGCCGCCAATGCCGACGGCGAGGGACAGCCATTCGGCGCGAATCGTTTCAAACCCTGCGCCTTCGGCCCAAACGTCCAGCCAATAAGCCATCGCCGCCGTCAGTTGCTCGAACACAGTTTCGGGCGCAACCCGGTCGCCCGCAATTGCCATGAGATTCGTCGCTTTGTAGAGCGTATCTTCCGGATGGGAATTGCAATTCACGCCAATTCCGACGACGCAGGCAAAGCCCTCCGGCAGCGAAGCGCTCTCAAGCAAAATGCCCGCAAGTTTTGCGCCATCATAAAGAATATCGTTCGGCCATTTGATCGCGAGCCGAGAATCGCCGCCAAGGAGGTCGCGCAGCGCCAGCGCGAGCGCGATGCTGGTCACGAAACCGAGTTCCGCGGCGCGGCGCAACGGCGCCGGATCGATCAGCAGGAGGCTCGCAAAAAGATTGCCGGGGGGCGAGGCCCAGGAGCGGCCATTGCGGCCGCGGCCGCCGGTCTGCGATTCCGCGGTAATCCATAACCGGCCGGGATCGCCGGATCTCGCGCAAGCCAAAGCCTCGTCATTAGTCGAAGCCAGCCGGCCATGACTGGCCAACCGAAAGCCTTGAGCGTGGACCGATGTGGCGAGATGCAAAAGGCTGAGACCACCGTTAAGCAGAGATTTAGAACAAGGACTTCGCCGCCGCCGAGGTGGCGTCGATGAAAAGACCCGGATAAGCGAACAAGAACAGCACGAGAAGGGTTGTCACCGCAAGCACGACTCGCAAAACAGGCGCCGGTTTGTCGAAAGCCGGAGCCGGATCGTCAAAATACATGACCTTGACGATCCGCAGGTAATAAAACGCCGCCACGGCGCTCGATAAGACGCCGATGACCGCGAGCGGGTAGAGATGCGCCTGGATCGCCGCGTTGAACACGTACCATTTGGCGAAAAAACCCGCCAACGGAGGGATTCCGGCCAGCGAAAACATCAGCATCGCGAAGAAGAACGCTGTTACAGGATCAGTCCGCGCGAGTCCCGAAAGATCGGCAATTTTCTCGACATTGTGACCGGCGATCTGCATCGACAGGATGACCGCGAAGGTCCCGAGCGTCATAACGAGGTAGATCGCCATATAGGCCATGACGCCGACGACGCCGGCCTCAGTTCCAGCCGCAAGGCCGACCAAAGCAAAACCGATATGACCGATGGCGGAATAGGCCATCAGGCGCTTGATGCTGGTCTGCCCGATCGCCGCGAAGGCTCCGAGCGCCATCGACAGAATGGAGATGAATACAATGATCTGCCGCCATTGCGAGGGAATGCCGGCAAACGGCGTCAGCAGAACCCGAACCGTAATGGCGACGGCGGCCATTTTTACCGCGGTCGCAAAGAATGCGGTGACCGGCGTCGGCGCGCCCTCATAAACATCGGGCGTCCACATATGAAAGGGGGCCGCCGACATCTTGAAGGCAAGGCCTGTCATCAGAAACACCATGCCGAAGACGATGCCGAGCGAGGCCTGCCCATGCACCGCCTCTGCGATGCCGGCGAAGGAGACCGTTCCGGCGAAGCCATAAATCAGCGACGCCCCATAAAGCAGCATGCCGGACGAAAGCGCGCCGAGGACGAAATATTTGAGGCCCGCCTCAGAGGCTCGGACATTGTCGCGATGGAACGCGGCGATGACGTAGAGCGCGAGGGACATCAACTCAAGCCCGAGATAAAGCGCGATGAGGCTCTGCGCTGAAATCAGCATCAGCATGCCGATCGTGGCCAAAAGAATGAGAATCGGAAACTCGAATTTGTCGATTTTCTCGCGAGCGAGAAAATCCTGGCCCATGACCAAAGTAACCAGAGATCCAAGCAGCGCCAGCACCTTCATGAAACGGCCAAACCCGTCATCGATAAAGGCCCCATCGAACACCACCGCCTGGGTTTTGGCGCCGAGGAGAATGGCGAGAATTGCGGCTCCGAGAAGGCCGACGGCGATCTCGGTCATCGGCCCGTCTGACTCCTTGCCGCGAACGGCGCCAAGGAGGACGAGAACGAGAACGCCAATCGCCAGAATAACTTCCGGCAAGGAATGCGCGAGAGCGAATGAAAGCGGCGCCATGTGATCAGTCTCTAATGAAGGGCAAGCGCGGCGGTCTTGGTCGTCGACAAGGCCATGTCGTAATTCTTGATAAGCGCTGTTATGGAGGCGGCGGAACTTTGCAGAACAGGCGCCGGATGCAGGCCATAGAACAGCGTTAGCGCGACCAGCGGCGCAAGAATTGCGACTTCGCGCCATGACAGGTCGAGGATGTTTTGCAGGCTGGGCTTGTCGAGCGCGCCGAAGATAATGCGGCGATAGAGGTAGAGCGCATAGGCAGCCGAAAGGATGACCCCGGTCGTCGCAAATAGACCGACCCAGCTATTGACCCTGAATGCGCCAAGAAGGCTCAGGAACTCGCCGATGAAGCCTGAGGTCCCCGGCAAGCCCACATTGGCCATGGTGAAGATCATGAAAGCGACAGCATAGAGCGGCATGCGGGCCGCGAGGCCGCCATAGGCGGCGATATCGCGCGTATGCATGCGATCATAGACGACGCCAACGCATAGAAACAGCGCGCCGGAGACAAGACCATGCGAGATCATCTGAAACACGGCGCCCTGGACGCCCTGCTCGGTCATGCTGAAGAGGCCCATGGTGACGAAACCCATATGCGCCACCGAGGAATAGGCGATGAGTTTCTTCATGTCCTCCTGCACCAGCGCGACGAGCGAGGTGTAGATGATCGCGATGATGGAGAGCGCAAAGATTAGCGGCGCGAAATAGGACGAGGCGTCGGGGAACATCGGCAGCGAGAAGCGGATGAACCCATATCCGCCCATCTTCAACAAAACGCCGGCAAGAATGACCGAGCCCGCCGTCGGCGCTTCGACGTGAGCGTCAGGGAGCCAAGTGTGAACCGGCCACATCGGCATCTTGACCGCGAGCGAGGCGAAGAACGCCAGAAACAGCCACTTCTGCATCGAGGCCGGGAAGTTGGTTTTCAAAAGCACGGTGATATCGGTCGTTCCGGCGACGCCATACATCGCCATGATGGCCAGCAGCATGAGCAGCGAGCCGACCAGCGTGTAGAGGAAAAATTTGAAGCTGGCGTAGACGCGCCGCTTGCCGCCCCAGATGCCGATGATCAGGAACATCGGAATGAGGCCGCCCTCGAAGAACAGATAGAACAACACGAGATCAAGCGCCGAAAAGACGCCAAGCATCAAGGTCTCAAGGATCAGGAAAGCGACCATATAGTCTTTGACGCGATAGGTGATCGATTTCCACGAAGCGGCGATGCAGAACGGCATCAGGAATGCGGTGAGGATCAGGAAGGGCATCGAGAGACCATCGACGCCAAGCTTGTAGACGAGGCCGGCTCCGAACCAGGATTTCTCCTCGATGAGCTGAAAAGCCGGCGAGGACGTATCGAACTTGGAGTAGGCATAGAGCGACAACAGGAACACGATCAACGTCGTGCCGAGCGCCGCCCAACGGGCGTTATTCAAAGTGGCTTCGTCATCGCCGCGCAGAGCGATGATGAACCCCGCGCCGACGAGCGGCAAAAAGACGATGCAAGAGAGAATGCCGAAGCCAAACATTAGCGCACTCCCCCGACCACATACCAAGTGATGATGGCGGCGAGACCGATCAGCATGGCGAAAGCATATTGGTAAATGTAACCGCTCTGCAGTTTCACGACGCGGCCGGTCACGTCAACGACGCGCGCGGCGACGCCGTCCGGCCCGAAGCGATCGATGATGGCGCCATCGCCCCCCTTCCAGAACAGGCGGCCCAGCCAAAACGCAGGACGCACGAAAATCTTGTCGTAGAGTTCGTCAAAATACCATTTGTTGAGCAGAAACCGATAGAGCGCCGGCATGGCTTCCGCCCACCGCGACGCCGTTCCCGGCGCGAGAATATAGAGATAGAGCGCGACCAGAAACCCAACGACCATCATGATCGCCGGCATCAGACTGGCAAAATGCGGAATTTGATCCATCTCCTCCAGAATGTGATTTGTCGGAGTGAGAAAGAGCGCCCTTTTCCAAAACTCGGTGACGTCATCGCCGATGAAATCGCTGCGGAATATCATTCCCGCGAACAAAGCTCCAATGCTCAGGACGAGCAGCGGGATCATCATGCTCAGCGGCGACTCATGCGGATTGAGCTGATGGCTGTCGTGGCCATGCGCATCATGATCGGACGCCGCGTGCGCGTCAGCGGCCCAGCGCGCTTTGCCGAAAAATGTCAGGAAGACCAGGCGCCAGGAATAAAAGGAAGTCAGCGCTGCGGCGACGACCGTCATCACATATCCGTAGGAAGCCATCGTCTGATGTGATGCGTAGGCCGCCTCTATGATTGCATCCTTGGAGAAAAAGCCAGAAGTGAACGGGAAACCTGTCAATGACAGGGTGCCTACGGTCATCGCCGCGAAAGTGAACGGGATTTTGCGCCACAGGCCGCCCATCTGGCGCATATCCTGCTCGTGATGCATCGCCGTGATCACCGAGCCGGCGCCAAGGAAGAGGAGCGCTTTGAAGAATGCGTGGGTGAAGAGATGGAATATGGCGATTGAATAGCCGCCGACGCCAAGCGCGACGAACATATAGCCAAGCTGCGAGCAGGTCGAATAGGCGATGACGCGTTTGATGTCGGTCTGGACGAGACCGACCGTGGCGGCGAAGAAGGCCGTGGTCGCGCCAATGAAAATCACGAAGGATAGCGCCGCCGGCGCCTCCTCGAACAATGGCGAAAGACGCGCGACCATGAAGACGCCGGCGGTGACCATGGTCGCCGCGTGGATCAGCGCTGAAACGGGCGTCGGCCCTTCCATGGCGTCCGGCAGCCAGGTGTGCAGCAGGAACTGCGCCGACTTGCCCATCGCGCCCATGAACAGCAAGAGACAGGTGATCGTCATCGCGTCCATGTCGGCGCCGAAGACATGTATCGTCGTATTTGCAAGGCCAGGCGCCGCGGCGAAAATCTGCTCGAACCCGAACGAATTGGTGAGCAGGAACACCATGAAAATGCCGAGCAGGAAGCCGAAATCGCCGACGCGATTGACGACGAACGCCTTAATCGCCGCTGCGTTCGCCGCAGGCTTTTCGTACCAGAAGCCGATCAACAGATATGAGGCGAGCCCGACCCCCTCCCAACCGAAAAACATCTGGACCAGGTTGTCGGCCGTCACCAACGCCAGCATGGCGAAGGTGAAGAGCGACAGATAGGAGAAGAAGCGCGGCCGCGAAGGATCCTCGCTCATGTAGCCGATCGAATAGAGATGGACGAGCGCCGAAACGGTAGTGACGACAATGAGCATCACCGCCGTCAAACTATCGATGCGAAGCGACCATTCGGCCCGAAGCGCCCCCGACGTGAACCATTCGCCGAGCACGGAGACGGTGGCGGGCGCCGTTCCAAGATCGACGTCGACAAAGACGACCCATGACAATGCCGCCGCGACAAACAGCAGCGTCGTCGTGACGATCTCGGATGGGCGAGCGCCGATCCAGCGGCCGAACGGGCCGGCGATCAAAAATCCAAGCAGCGGAAGGAAGACAATTGCCGCATACATGTCCGGCTCAGCCCTTCATCATGTTAATGTCTTCGACCGCGATGGAGCCGCGGTTGCGATAATAGGTGACGAGAATCGCAAGCCCGATCGCCGCTTCTGCCGCCGCGACGGTCAGGATGAAGAGCGCAAAGACCTGCCCGGTCAGATCGCCGAGAAAGCCGGAGAAGGCGACAAGATTGATATTGACCGAAAGCAAGATCAGTTCGACCGACATCAACACGATGATGATGTTCTTGCGGTTGAGGATGATGCCGGCGACGCCAAGCGTGAATAGGATGGCCGCGACGACGAGAAAGTGGTTGAGCGTGAGCGTCATGGATTTGTCCGCGCGACGAGATATTGCGATGCTTTCATTGCGAAGTCCGCCTCACACGCCTTGCCGCGATGGCGTCTTGCGAATTTCGACCGCCTCAGCCGGCGTCCGCGCATTCTGCAGCGCCACATTCTGGCGCTTGACGCCGATCTTGTGGCGCAGGGTCAGAACGATGGCGCCGATCATTGCGGTGAGAAGGATCAGTCCAGCCGCCTCGAACAGATAGACATATTGCGTATAGAGCACGCGGCCGAGCGCCAGAGTATTGCTCATGCCGGGCGGCGCAGGCGTCGCAACATTCGCGATCGAGCTTGCGTCGATCGTCCAGCCGCTGACGACGAGGATCAATTCGAGCAGCACGATGGCGCCGATGGTCCCGCCAATCGGCAAATATTGCAGAACCCCCTGCTTGAATTCGGCGAAATCGACGTCGAGCATCATGACGACGAAGAGGAACAGAACGGCCACCGCGCCGACATAAACGACGACGAGGATCATCGCCAAAAATTCCGCCCCGAGCAGAAGAAACAGGCCCGCCGCGTTGAAAAAGGCGAGGATCAGGAAAAGCACCGAATGGACGGGATTGCGCGATGAAATCACCATGAAGGCCGCGCCGATGAGGACGGCCGAAAACAGATAGAAGAACAGCGCCGGGACGTTCATTGCCAAACCCTATCCTTTATCCTTGGCGCCGGCCGCAATCCGAAGGAGCAGTCAGTCGCACGCGTCCTATTATGCATTACAGTCTTTGTACCGCCCAAAGGGCGCCGTCCGAAAGGATTTGGCGCCCGCGCTTGTTCGGTCAGGACCGCCTCACCGGTAAGGCGCGTCGAGCGCGAGATTGCGCGCGATCTCCCGCTCCCAGCGATCGCCATTCTCGAGCAGCCGGTTCTTGTCGTAGTAAAGTTCCTCGCGCGTTTCGACCGCAAATTCCGCATTGGGCCCTTCGACGATGGCGTCGACCGGGCAAGCCTCCTGACAGAAGCCGCAATAGATGCATTTGACCATGTCGATATCATAACGGGTCGTGCGGCGGGTGCCGTCGTTCCGGCGCGGGCCGGCTTCGATCGTGATCGCCTGCGCCGGGCAGATCGCCTCGCAGAGTTTGCAGGCGATGCAGCGCTCTTCGCCGTTCGGATAACGCCGCAACGCATGTTCGCCGCGATAACGCGGGGACTGCGGATTTTTCTCATGCGGATAGTTCAGCGTCGCCTTCGGCTTGAAGAAATAGCGCATCGAAAGCATGAAGGCGCCGACGAACTCCGTCAGGAAAACCGCCTTGGCGGATTGATCAAGTTTCATGATCTGTCCTTTCGAACGAGATTTCGTCGAACAAGATTTCGCCGAACCGCATTTTGCCGGGTGAAGATCATTGCGCCATCCCCGCGCCCCAGCCGGTCAGCTGCAGCACCGCGGCGACAATGACCACCATGGCGAGCGACATCGGCAAAAACACTTTCCAACCAAGCCGCATCAGCTGGTCGTAGCGATAGCGCGGCACGAAGGCTTTCACCATGGCGATCATGAAGAAAACCCCGCAAACCTTCAAAATGAACCAGATGGCCCCCGGAACCAGAGTGAAAGGCGCGAAGGGGATCGGCGAAAGCCAGCCGCCGAGAAAGAGTATGGTCGTCAGGGCGCACATGGTGATGATCGCCACATATTCAGCGAGCATGAACAGCATGTAGGGCGTCGAGGAATATTCAACCATAAAGCCCGCGACAAGCTCGGACTCGGCCTCGACAAGATCGAAAGGCGGACGGTTGGTTTCAGCCAAAACCGAAACGAAAAAGATGACGAACATCGGAAAAAGCGGCAGCCAATACCAGCCGAACAGTCCGAAGCGCGAATTCTGGGCGTTCACTATATCGGTGAGATTGAGCGACCCGACACAGAGCAGCACCGTGATGATGACGAAGCCGATCGAGACCTCATATGAGATCATCTGAGCCGCGGAGCGCAGCGCCGACAGAAACGGATATTTTGAATTCGACGCCCAACCGCCCATGATGATGCCATAGACGCCGAGCGAGGAGATCGCCAAAATATAGAGAATTCCGACATTGATGTCGGCGATGGCCCAGCCATCATCGATCGGAATCACCGCCCAGGCCGCCAGAGAAAGCAGGCCCATGACGAAAGGCGCGAGCAGAAAAACCCCTTTGTTCGCGCCGTCTGGAATGACGGGCTCTTTGAGGACAAACTTCAGCATGTCCGCAAAGCTTTGTAGAAGTCCCCAGGGACCCACCACATTGGGGCCGCGCCGCAGCTGCACCGCCGCCCAGATTTTGCGATCCGCGTAAAGAATATAGGCGATGAAAATCAGCAGGACGACGAGCAGAACGACGCTTTTCACGAGGGTGAGAAGCAGAGGCAGGAACCAACCAGTCTCGGCCATGGCTTTTACTCCGCCGCCTGCCGCGCGAAATTGGCGTTGAGGGCGGAACACTCCGCCATCACCGCCGACGCGCGCGCGATCGGATTGGTCTGATAGAAATCAACGACGGGCGACGCGAAAGACGCGTTGCCGAACGCGCCGCCGGCGGCGATGAGCGCTGCAGGATCGAATGGAGCGCCCGCGGCGATTTCATCAATCGCGCCAAAATGCGGATGCGCGGCCATGAGGCGCGAGCGCAAAATCTTGAGCGAATCGAACGGCAAGCGGCGTCCGAGCGCATCGGAGAGCGCGCGGATAATGGCCCAATCCTCGCGCGCGTCGCCCGGCGGAAAATTGGCGCGATCGGCCAATTGCACGCGCCCCTCGGTATTCACATAGGCGCCGGATTTCTCAGTATAGGCGGCTCCCGGCAGAATGACGTCGGCGCGCGCCGCGCCCTGATCGCCATGCGAGCCTTGGTAGATGACAAAGGCTCCCGGCTCGATGGCGATTTCATCGGCGCCGAGGTTGAACAGGACATCGAGCGCGCCGCTTTTCGCCATGGAGGCTGCGTCAAGGCCGCCCTGGCGCGGAACAAAGCCAAGATCAAGGCCGCCGACGCGAGCCGCGGCGGTATGGAGAATCGCCAAGCCGTTCCAGCCATCCTTGATGACGCCGAGCGATGTCGCAGCTTTGGCGGCCAACGCCAGAACGGACAGTCCGTCCTCGCGCGCAAGAGCGCCCTGCCCGATCAGCAACATCGGCTTTTCCATTTTAGCCGGCGGATGGTTGGCGAAACTCGCCAGGGTATCGGGTCCGGCGCCGAGATAGGCGTAGTCATAGGTAAGATCGGCTTTCTCGCCGATAACGCCAATCTTGAAGCCGCCTTTCAGCCAGCGCTTGCGGATGCGGGCGTTCAGGACAGGCGCTTCCTTGCGTGGATTGGAGCCGATGATCATCAGCCCATCGGCGGCTTCGATGCCGGCGATAGTCGGGTTAAAGAGATAGCTGGCGCGACCAAATTTCGGATCGAGCTTGGCCCCGTCCTGACGGCAATCGAGCGAGATCGAGCCAAGACCTTCGAGCAGCGATTGCAGCGCGAACATCTCTTCGACGGCGCAAAGATCGCCCGCAATGGCCCCGATGCGCGCCGGGCTCGTCGCCTTCACCTTTGTCGCGATCAAGCCAAAAGCCTCTTGCCACGAGGCGGCGCGCAATTTGCCGCCTTCGCGCACGTAGGGGCGATCAAGGCGCCGCGTTTTCAGGCCGTCGACGACTTGGCGCGTCTTGTCGGAAATCCACTCTTCGTTCACGAGTTCATTGGTGCGCGGCAGGATGCGCATCACCTCGCGTCCGCGCGTGTCGATGCGGATGGCCGAACCCAGCGCATCCATGACGTCGATCGACTCGGTCTTGACGAGCTCCCATGAGCGCGCCTTGAACGAATAGGGCTTTGGCAACAGCGCGCCGACAGGGCAGAGATCGGCGACATTGCCCTGCAGCTCGGAGCGCATCGCAGTCTCAAGATAGGTCGTGATCTCCATGTCTTCGCCGCGGCCGATTGCGCCCATGTCGCCCGTGCCCGCGACTTCTGCGGTGAAGCGGACGCACCGCGTGCAATGGATGCAGCGGTTCATCGAGGTGCGGACCAGCGGCCCAATATATTTGTCCTCGACCGCGCGTTTGTTTTCGGCGTAACGCGAGGAATCGAATCCGAAGGCCATCGCCTGATCCTGCAGATCGCACTCGCCGCCCTGATCGCAAATCGGGCAATCGAGCGGATGATTGATGAGCAAGAATTCCATGACGCCTTCGCGCGCCTTTTTCACCATCGGCGACTTGGTGAGAACGACGGGCGGCTCGCCATTCGGGCCAGGGCGCAGATCGCGCACAGCAACGGCGCAGGAGGCGGTGGGCTTAGGCGGGCCGCCCTTCACTTCGACGAGACACATGCGGCAATTGCCGGCGACCGACAGCCGCTCATGAAAGCAAAAGCGCGGAATCTCGGCCCCCGCCTGCTCGCAGGCCTGCAGCAGCGTATATTCGGGCGCGACGTCGATTTCGACGCCATCAACGATAAGTCTGCTCATGCCCTATCCTCAATGCGGCGGTTCGACGGGATCGAGGCTCCACTCGATGCGACCATGCCTCTACTCCGCCGCTACGCCGAAGCCGGCGGCCGGCTCCGAATGCGGGTTGGCGGCATATTGATCGATGCGCTTTTCGATTTCCGGACGAAAATGCCGGATCAGACCCTGCACGGGCCAGGCTGCCGCATCGCCGAGCGCGCAAATCGTGTGGCCCTCGATCTGGGTGGTGACTTCGAGCAGCATGTCGATCTCGCGCTTCTGCGCGCGCCCTTCAGCCATGCGCGAAACGACGCGCCAGAGCCAGCCCGTGCCCTCGCGGCATGGCGTGCACTGGCCGCAGCTTTCGTGCTTGTAAAAATAACTCAGCCGCGCGATGGCCCGAATGATGTCGGTCGACTTATCCATCACGATAACGGCGGCGGTTCCAAGGCCAGATTTCAAATCGCGCAGCGTGTCGAAATCCATCGCCGCGTCGATGATCTGGTGGGCCGGAACGCAAGGGACCGAAGACCCGCCCGGGATCACCGCGAGGAGATTGTCGTAGCCGCCGCGAACGCCGCCGCAATGCGCATCGATCAGCTCGCGGAACGGAATCGACATCGCTTCTTCGACATTGCACGGCTTGTTGACATGGCCGGAGATGCAGAAAAGCTTGGTGCCGGCATTGTTTTTTGCGCCGAACCCGGAGAACCAGGCGGCCCCCCGCCGCAGGATCGTCGGCGCGACTGCTATCGATTCCACATTATTGACGGTGGTCGGGCAGCCATAAAGGCCCATATTGGCCGGGAAAGGCGGCTTCAGCCGCGGCATGCCTTTCTTGCCTTCGAGCGATTCGAGAAGCGCCGTCTCTTCACCGCAGATATAGGCGCCGGCGCCGCGATGAACGTAGATGTCGAATGGCCAGCCGTGAATATTGGTCTTGCCGATCAGATTGGCCGCATAGGCCTCCGCAATCGCCG
The DNA here is from genome assembly GCA_037200525.1 of Methylocella sp. NCBI lineage: Bacteria > Pseudomonadati > Pseudomonadota > Alphaproteobacteria > Hyphomicrobiales > Beijerinckiaceae > Methylocella > Methylocella sp. The sequence continues at coordinate 3,841,902 of JBBCGG010000001.1, forward strand.
CCTCAAGACGGTCCGCCTCAAGGATATATTCGCCGCGAACATAAATGTAGCAGGCATGCGCCTCCATCGCGAAACAGGCGATGAAACAACCCTCAATCAGGAGATGCGGATCATTGCGCATGATCTCGCGATCCTTGCAGGTGCCAGGCTCCGACTCGTCCGCATTGACGACGAGATAGGACGGCCGCGCCGGATCGGCTTTCGGCATGAAGGACCATTTGAGGCCGGTCGGGAAGCCGGCGCCGCCGCGCCCGCGCAGGCCCGAGGCCTTCATCTCGTTGATGATCCAGTCCTTGCCTTTGTCGATCAGATCTTTGGTTTTATTCCAGGCTCCGCGCGCGCAAGCGCCCTTGAGGCTGCGATCGCCGAAGCCGTAGAGATTGGTGAAGATGCGATCCTTGTCTTCGAGCATCGAGATGGGCCTTACGATTTCTTCGGATCGGACGGGAATTTTTGCGCGCTTGCCTGATCAACGCCAACCGCTGCCGCCTCGGTGTGCTTTGCCTGAGTTTTGACGATCGCGCCTTCCGGCTGAGTGGTCGATAGCTTTGCCTCTTGCTTGAGGCGTTCGGCGGCGGCCTCTGCTGGAGGCTCGTCCTGCGCCGCATATTCGGCGCGGGCCGCCTTCTCATCGCCGACGCTCGGCGCGGCCTTGACGCTCTGCGGACCGCTACGGCCATCGACGCCATAAAGCGACGTCAAGGAGGTCAACCCGCCCGAGGTTTCTGAACCGACGCGCCCCGTCTGCGAGCCAACCTTGACCGCGCGCCCCGCCGCCAGATCGTCGAGCAGTTTGGCGAAATTGCCGGGCGTCAGATCCTCATAATAATCATCGTTGATTTGCGCCATAGGCGCATTGCAGCACGCGCCGAGGCATTCAACTTCCGTCCACGAGAAATTGCCGTCGGGCGTCACCCGACCCTGCTCGCCCACGCGGTTTTGCAAAACCGCCTTGATCGCATCCGACCCGGCCAATTGACACGGCGTCGTCCCGCAGAGCTGGACATAGAATTTGCCGACCGGGGAGAGATTGAACATCGTATAGAAAGTGGCGATTTCCAGCACGCGGATATAGGGCATGCCGAGCTTTTCGGCGACCTTCTCGATCGCCGGCCGCGGCAGCCAATAATCATTCTGCTTCTGCGCCCGCCACAGCAACGAAATCACCGCCGAGGCCTGACGCCCCTCGGGATATTTTTTGATGATATCCTCGCACCACGCCTCATTTTCAGGCGTGAAGGCGAACGAGTGGGGTTGCGCTTCGGCAAGCCGGCGAACGGACATATCAGCAATACTCACGCATCAGGGCCAACGCGGCCGAGGGTTCAGGCAAGCATCCAAACGAATCGCTCATCGATCCACCTCGCCGAAGACGATGTCGATCGAACCGAGAATAGCGCTGACGTCAGCCAACATAGACTTGCGGCAGAGGAAATCCATGGCGGCGAGATGCGCAAAGCCCGGCGCGCGGATCTTGCAGCGATAGGGCCGGTCCGTGCCGTCAGACACGAGATAGACGCCGAACTCCCCCTTTGGCGCTTCGACCGCGCAATAAACCTCGCCAGCCGGCACATGGAAGCCTTCGGTATAGAGCTTGAAGTGATGGATCAGCGCCTCCATCGAGCGCTTCATTTCCGTGCGCGAGGGCGGCGTCACCTTGCCATGCTTTGGGGCGACAGGCCCCTGCCCCGTCGGCGAGGAAAGCTTCTCGACGCATTGCTTCATGATTTTGACCGACTGGCGCATTTCCTCCATGCGAATCACTTGGCGATCGTAATTATCGCCGTGCCGACCAACCGGAATGTCGAAATCTATCTCCTCATAGCATTCATAGGGCTGCGCCTTGCGCAAATCCCAGGCCGCGCCCGAGCCGCGCACCATGACGCCCGAAAATCCCCAGCGCCAGCAATCCTCGAGGCTGACGACGCCGATATCGACGTTGCGTTGCTTGAAGATGCGGTTGTCGATGAACAGCGTCTGCAGATCGTCGCAAATTTTCAGGAAAGGATCGCACCAGGCTCCGATGTCATCGACCAGCTCTTTTGGAATATCCATGTGAACGCCGCCGGGACGAAAATAATTCGCGTGCAGCCGCGCGCCGGACGCGCGCTCATAGAACACCATAAGCTTTTCGCGCTCTTCAAAACCCCAAAGCGGCGGCGTCAGGGCCCCGACGTCCATCGCCTGCGTCGTCACGTTGAGAAGATGCGATAGAATCCGGCCAATTTCGCAAAACAGCACGCGCAGCAACTGGCCGCGCCGCGGCACCTCAATCCCGAGCAATTTTTCGATGGCGAGGCAGAATGCATGCTCCTGATTCATCGGCGCGACATAATCGAGCCGGTCAAAGTAAGGCACGTTCTGCAGATAGGTGCGCGCCTCCATCAGCTTTTCGGTGCCGCGATGCAGCAGGCCGATATGCGGGTCGACGCGCTCGACGACTTCGCCGTCGAGTTCGAGAACCAGCCGCAAGACGCCATGCGCAGCCGGATGCTGCGGGCCAAAATTGATCGTGAAATTGCGGACCGGAGTGTCGTTCATGTGCTGGTTTTCACGCGGTTCAGTTGCAAAACATTCACTGCGGATTGGTCTTGGCTTTCTCGTCGCCAGGCAGGACGTAATCGATCGCCCCCTCCCACGGCGAGAGGAAGTCGAAGTTGCGGAATTCCTGGGCGAGCTGGACCGGCTCATAGACGACGCGCTTCTGCTCGTCGTCGTATCGAACCTCCACATAGCCGGTCATCGGAAAATCTTTACGCAGCGGGTGGCCATCGAACCCATAATCAGTCAGCAGACGGCGCAAATCGGGATGGCCTGAGAAAAACACGCCGAACAGATCATATGCCTCGCGCTCGTACCAATTCGCGGCGGGGTAGAGTCCCGATAACGAGGGGACCGGCGTTTCCTCATCGGTCATGATCTTGATCCGGATGCGGCGATTATGCTTTGGCGACAACAAATGCGTCACGACGTCGAAGCGCTGCGCGCGGGTTGGGTAATCGACGGCGGTCAGATCGATAAAACAGACAAAGAGGCAGCTCGGATCGTCGCGAAGATAGGTCACGGTTTCGATGAGACAATCCGCCCTCACCGTCAAAGTCAGCTCGCCATAGGCAACAACGGCCGACTCGACCCAGCCGCGCAAGGCCGTCGCTATCGCGTCTCCCAGTTGTTTCAGCTCGTTTTCCATCCGAACCTTCCGACCTCCCCCGTCCGCATCGGCAGGATCCGTGCGGAGCGGCGCAAGTCTTGTTAGCGCTTTGTTGTGTCTGTTTTTCTTAGGTTGTAGTCGCGGGCTCTAGCCCTGCGTCTTAAATATCCGGAGAATGATTGATCATTCTCCTTCTTGGCGACTGCCCTAGCGCAATCGACGCATGACCTTATGCAAAAAGCCTGCAACTCTTGGGATCATGTTTCACCGCTCGATCGTGCCGGTGCGGCGGATTTTCTTTTGCAAGAGCAAAACGCCGTAGAGCAGCGCTTCCGCCGAGGGCGGGCAGCCGGGAACGTAGATATCCACAGGCACGATCCGATCGCAGCCGCGCACGACCGAATAGGAATAGTGGTAATAGCCCCCGCCATTGGCGCAAGACCCCATCGAGATGACATAACGCGGCTCCGGCATCTGATCATAGACCTTGCGCAGAGCCGGGGCCATTTTGTTGGTCAAGGTGCCGGCGACAATCATCACATCGGATTGACGCGGCGAACCGCGCGGCGCGAAGCCGAACCGCTCGACGTCATAGCGCGGCATCGAGACCTGCATCATCTCAACCGCGCAACAGGCGAGTCCGAAAGTCATCCACATCAACGAGCCCGTACGCGCCCAGTTGATCAGATCGTCCGTCGTGGTGACGAGGAAGCCCTTATCGGCGAGTTGATCGTTGATCGACAAAAAATAAGGATCGTTGGCCGCCAGCGGCCGATCCGTCGCCCGGCCGACCCCAGCGCTCGAGGGCGCCAAATTATCCTGTGGCAAAGGGCTCAATCCCATTCGAGCGCACCCTTCTTCCATTCATAGACGAAGCCGATGGTCAGTATTCCAAGGAAAACCATCATCGACCAGAAGCCGTAAATCCCGACCTGATGAAAGGCTACGGCCCAGGGAAACAGAAACGCGACTTCGAGATCGAAAATGATGAAGAGCAGCGACACCAGATAGAATCGCACATCGAATTGCATGCGCGCGTCGTCGAAGGCGTTAAATCCGCATTCGTAAGCCGAAAGCTTTTCTGGGTCCGGCGCCTTGAAGGCGACCAAAAATGGCGCGACGAGCAAAGCGCCCGATATGATTGCGGCTACGGCCATAAAGACCACGAGCGGCAAATACTGGTTGAGAAGGCTCGGCATGAACTAGCTCGGTCTGGACCGGCGAGGTCTCGGATATTCGCGAAGCCAAGGGCGCATGCCCTTAACTTGGCGGCCACGCGATCCCTAACTCAGAGCAAAGGCCGGCGCAAGATGGTGTTTTGCAAGAGTCTAAACTGAAGCGTCTCGGCCGGATATGTTTGAGCTGAAACCACGTCTTTTCCGCGCCCGGCGATAGGAGCAAAACGCTCACAAATGGCGAGAGAGACGGGACTTGAACCCGCGACCTCCGGCGTGACAGGCCGGCGCTCTAACCAACTGAGCTACTCCCCCGAATACGGCGTCTAAACAACCATATCGTAGACGTGCCGGATAAGATAGGCGCGAGGCCAAGTCAAGTGCGAAGAGCTTTATCCAAGCCGTTGGCTGTGCACAGCCTGAGCGTCGCGGCAAGGTTTTTGGCTTGGTTGAGCGTCGGCCTCGACGACGCCGCGAAGAAAGCCCGATCTAAATCACGCATAATTGTGTGACAAACCGGCTTAGGACTGGTGGGCGGTGACGGGCTCGAACCGCCGACCCTCTCGGTGTAAACGAGATGCTCTACCAACTGAGCTAACCGCCCATCCATCTCAATTGCGACAGGTTTCCCGCGCCGATCCCGCGTAACCCTCGCGGGCGATTGAGGACAGCCAAGGGGATTGCATAGGATCCCGCGCCGGTCAACGCCCCCGGGGATAGTCAAATCCAACCATTTGGTTTGCGACCGTTCCGCATCAGCTCGCTTTGGCCAATGCGCCCTTGGGGCGAATCACTCTTTCCTCCAAGAAAAAGGCCGCGAATCAATCCGCGGCCTTCGTTCTCGATCGGCAATGCCGAATTAATGCGCTATGGCGCCCGAAGCTTCATCCTCGGAAGCAAGCGGCGCGACAGGCTTTGCTTCTTCTTCCCAGACAATCGGCACCGGTTGCCGAATCAATGCGTGGGCAAGCACCTCATCCATCCGCGCGACAGGAACGATCTCCAGCGCATTCTTCACCGAATTCGGAATGTCGACCAGATCCTTAGCGTTTTCCTCAGGGATCAGAACTTTGGTCAACCCTCCGCGCAACGCGGCGAGCAATTTTTCCTTAAGCCCGCCGATCGGCAGGATCCTGCCTCGCAGCGTGATCTCTCCCGTCATCGCTATGTCGCGATGGATCGGGATGCCCGTCATGATCGACACGATCGCCGTGGCCATGGCGACGCCGGCGGATGGACCGTCCTTCGGCGTTGCGCCCTCGGGAACGTGCACATGGATGTCCCGACGATCAAACAGCGGCGGCTCTATGCCGAAATCGACCGCGCGCGAACGGACGTAGGACGCCGCCGCTGAAATCGATTCCTTCATGACGTCGCGAAGATTGCCGGTGACGGTCATCCGACCTTTGCCAGGCATCATGACGCCTTCAATCGTCAGCAACTCGCCGCCGACCTCGGTCCAGGCCAAGCCCGTCACGACGCCGACCTGATCCTCCGTTTCCGCCTCGCCATAGCGGTACTTCGGAACGCCGAGGAAGTCCGGCACGTTTTCAGCGGTAACCGCGACCACCTTGGTCTTGTTGGTCAGGATCTGCTTCACCGCCTTGCGGGCGAGCTTCGACAACTCACGCTCGAGGTTGCGCACCCCAGCCTCACGCGTGTAGCGCCGAATCAGCAGGACAAGACCGCCGTCGTCGATCGACCATTCCTTTTCCGCCAGCCCATGCTTCTTGAGCGCGGCGGGAATGAGATGGCGCTTGGCGATCTCCATCTTCTCATCTTCGGTGTAGCCAGCGATCCGGATGATCTCCATGCGGTCCATGAGCGGAGCCGGAATATTCAGCGTATTCGCGGTCGTCACGAACATCACGTTCGAGAGGTCATAATCGACCTCGAGATAATGGTCGTTGAAAGAATGGTTCTGCTCAGGATCCAAAACCTCGAGCAAAGCCGACGACGGATCGCCGCGGAAATCCTGCCCCATCTTGTCGATTTCATCGAGCAGAAAGAGCGGATTTGAGCTTTTCGCCTTGCGCATCGACTGGATGATCTTGCCGGGCATCGAGCCGATATAAGTCCGCCGATGACCCCGGATTTCCGCCTCGTCGCGAACGCCGCCGAGCGACATGCGCACGAATTCGCGGCCGGTCGCCTTGGCGATCGACTTGCCGAGCGAAGTCTTGCCGACGCCGGGAGGACCGACGAGACAAAGGATCGGGCCGGTCAGCTTATTTGCGCGAGTCTGGACCGCGAGATATTCGAGGATGCGCTCCTTGACCTTATCAAGCCCAAAATGTTCGGCGTCGAGCACGTCTTCAGCAACGCCAAGATCCTTCTTGACCTTGGAGCGCTTGTTCCACGGGATCGAAAGCACCCAATCCAGATAGTTGCGCACGACGGTGGCTTCAGCCGACATGGGCGACATCTGACGCAATTTCTTCAGCTCGGCGGTCGCTTTGTCGCGCGCCTCCTTGGACAATTTGGTCGTCTTGATGCGCTCGTCCAGTTCGGCGAGATCGTCCTTGCCGTCTTCGTCGCCGAGTTCCTTCTGAATCGCCTTCATCTGCTCATTGAGATAATATTCGCGCTGGGTCTTCTCCATCTGCCGTTTGACCCGCGTGCGAATCCGCTTCTCCACTTGAAGAACCGAAATTTCGCTTTCCATCAGCGCCAGGCATTTTTCCAGTCTTTTGGTGACTGACGTCGTCTCCAGCACCGTCTGCTTTTCGGCGATTTTCACCGCGAGGTGCGAAGCGACTGTGTCAGCTAGCTTCGCATAGTCATCAATCTGGGTCACCGCGGCGACGACTTCCGGCGATATCTTCTTGTTGAGTTTGACGTAGCCCTCGAACTCGACGACGACCGAGCGCGCGAGCGCCTCGACCTCCACCTTGTCGACCGCCTCGTCCGTGATCGCCTCGGCGTCCGCCTCGTAGAAATCATCCGTGCGGGTATAGCCCTGCACCCTTGCGCGAACCTGCCCTTCGACGAGAACTTTCACCGTTCCATCGGGAAGCTTCAGCAATTGCAGAACCGAGGCGAGCGTCCCAGTAGTGAAGATCGCCTGCGTCGCAGGATCGTCGTCCGAAGCGTTCATCTGCGTTGCAAGCAGGATGAGCTTATCCGCTTTCATCACTTCTTCGAGCGCGCGAATGGATTTCTCCCGCCCGACGAAAAGCGGCACGATCATATGCGGAAAAACGACGATGTCGCGCAATGGGAGGACGGGATAGTTTTCGACCGCGCCGGGAGGAACCGGCTCACGCTTCTGTGTCATTTTTTTTCCCTATCTCGAACCGCTTTTCGATTGGTCTGCGGGGCACTCAAAGCGTCATGCGCGCAAGCATTTTTTTAGCGGTTTCGGCGTGTTGCGTGAAAAAGTTTCGTCTAAATTAGATGGCTATGCGCACCCTCTTTTCAAGCGTTTGATGAGGGGCGAACCGGGGGTCGCTCCAAGGCGGCAAGGCACCTTGAAGCATGTTGCGCAATGCCTTGGCCCGCGCAACATTTCAGATTCCCTCGCCGCGTCGCTCAGGCGCTCGCGCCGCTTTTCTCGCTCCGCTCCGCATAAATATAAAGCGGACGCGATTTGCCATCGACGACATCTGGCCCGATCACAACCTGCTCGACGCCATCAAGGCCCGGCAGGTCGAACATGGTATCGAGCAAGATGGCTTCCAGGATCGAACGCAGCCCGCGCGCGCCGGTGCGTCGCTCGATCGCTTTCTTGGCGACAAAATGGAGCGCCTCATCCTGGAACGTGAGCTCGGTGTTCTCCATTTCAAACAAGCGCTGATATTGCTTGACCAGCGCATTCTTCGGCTCGGTCAAGATCTTCCTCAGCGTTTCCTCGTCGAGGTCATCGAGCGTCGCAATGACGGGCAGACGGCCAACGAATTCCGGGATCAGACCGAATTTCAGCAAATCCTCCGGCTCGACTTTGCGGAGAACTTCTCCGGTCCGACGATCGTCCGGCGATTGAACGATCGCGCCAAAACCGATCGAGGTGCCTCTTCCCCGCGCGGAAATAATTTTCTCGAGGCCCGCGAAGGCGCCGCCGCAGATGAACAGAATGTTCGTCGTGTCGACCTGCAGGAACTCTTGCTGCGGGTGCTTGCGTCCGCCCTGCGGAGGGACCGACGCGATGGTGCCCTCCATGATTTTCAGAAGCGCCTGCTGGACGCCCTCGCCCGACACGTCGCGGGTGATCGAGGGATTGTCCGATTTACGCGAAATCTTATCGATTTCGTCGATATAGACGATCCCGCGCTGCGCCCGCTCGACGTTATAGTCGGAGGCCTGAAGCAGCTTCAGTATGATGTTCTCGACGTCCTCGCCGACATAGCCGGCCTCGGTCAGCGTCGTCGCATCGGCCATTGTGAAAGGCACATCGAGGATGCGGGCCAAAGTCTGCGCCAGCAGGGTTTTGCCCGATCCAGTCGGCCCCATCAGCAGAATATTCGACTTCGCCAGTTCGACGTCATTATGCTTGGTCGCATGATTGAGCCGCTTGTAGTGATTGTGCACGGCGACCGACAGGACGCGTTTGGCCTGCGGCTGCCCGATCACGTAATCATCCAGCACCTTGCAGATGTCTCTCGGCGTCGGTATCCCGTCGCGGCTCTTCACAAGGGAGGATTTATTCTCCTCTCGAATAATATCCATGCAAAGCTCGACGCATTCATCGCAAATGAAAACCGTCGGACCGGCAATCAGTTTGCGGACCTCATGCTGGCTCTTGCCGCAGAACGAGCAGTAGAGCGTGTTTTTCGCGTCGCCGCCGCCAACTTTGGTCATGGATAGTCTCCATACTGCTCGAGGCCATGTGCAAACCCCGATCATGCTTCAGTAGTTTGACGGTCCGGATCGGACGATCCTCCCGCCACTAAACGCTGACGGATCCGCACATGAATCAGCCAACTTTGTGGAATCCTGGCCCCGTTCTCCTTAAAACTGCGCCCTGAAAATGAAATGCAATCATGTTCGCCGCACGGAAGCAAGGCCTTAGACTTTCAGGAAACAGCTGTGTGCGTTACGCCACAATGTCGAAAGACCGCCAACTTACCAAAAGCAGCTCTCCACGGGTCCGTTTCCGCCAGCGAAAGGCAAAGCCGATACGAACCGCAAGCAATAAATGCGCCATTCGTCATAATTCGCAGACTCAGACACAAACGTCGGGGCTCTGCCTAGAGCTCCGCCGATTCCAACTCAGCCTCAACCACAAGTCTTCCAGGGCAAGGCTGCGCATTTACAGAAGAACAAAGGCCCCCAGCTGACCCTATTTCTTTTCAGCTCCAGGGGAATCCTCGGGACGCTTCAAAATAACGTTATCAACAATTCCGAATTCTTTGGCGTCATCGGCGGACATGAAGTGGTCGCGGTCGAGCGTTTTTTCAATTGTGTCATAATCGCGGCCAGTATGCTTTGCATAGATATCGTTAAGCCGTTTCTTAACCTTCATGATGTCTTCCGCATGGCGCAGAATATCCGAGGCTTGGCCCTGAAAGCCGCCTGAGGGCTGATGCACCATGATGCGCGCGTTCGGCAGGGCGAAACGCGAGCCGGCCTCGCCCGCCGCGAGCAGCAACGATCCCATCGAAGCGGCCTGGCCGACGCATAGGGTCGACACTTTCGGCCGAATGAATTGGATTGTATCGTAGATCGCGAGGCCCGCCGTGACGACGCCGCCCGGCGAATTGATGTACATCGAGATTTCCTTCTTCGGGTTTTCCGCCTCGAGGAAGAGAAGCTGCGCGATGATGACCGTGGCCATATTGTCCTCGACCGGCCCGGTGAGGAAGATGATGCGCTCGCGGAGAAGACGCGAATAAATATCAAACCCGCGTTCGCCCCGGCTGGTGTTTTCGATGACCTGAGGAATCAGATAATTGGCGTAGACGTCGATCGGGTCGCTGTCGCGCATTGCGGTCCTTCCTCGTTAAAAACTCTCGAAGCGTGTTCATCGCAGAAAGGCGGGCGAGAAGCAGGCCGATCTTCTGTACAACACCCACCCTCTCCAAATAGTGGTTTCTGCAGCATTCGCAATAACCGGGCCGCGACATCGAACGTCGCTCGCGCGGCCCTCGGGTGCTTTGCGTTCATCCGTCGCGTCCATCGCACGCGTGTCGCGCGGGGCGCTGAGCGCCCCGCTGCGCGTTGGGTCACGCCTGAACGACGCCTTCGGCCTGCGCCAGCTCGGCCTCGTCCTCTTCTTCGTTGAGAGCCAGAAGATCCTCTTTCGACACTTTTTTATCCACAACCTTAACGAGGGCGATGATGTGATCGACCACTTTTTCCTCGTAAAGCGGAGCTCTGATCTCGGCCAGCGCCGCAGGATTCTTCTGGTAGTAATCCCAAACCATCTTTTCTTGACCTGGGAACGAGCGGGCCCGGGCGACTAGAGCCTGACTGACTTCCTCATCCGGCACTTTGACGGCGGCCCGTTCGCCAATATCAGCCAGGAGAAGGCCAAGGCGCACGCGCCGTTCGGCGATTTTCCTGTAGTCGGCGCGCGCGACCGCCTCGGTCGTGCCCTCGTCCTCAAAGCTCTTTCCGCTTTGGGTCTGCTCCTCGGCGACCTTCCGCCACACAGCCTCGAATTCCTGCGTCACCAGCCCCTCGGGCAGATCGAAGGCATATTTCTTGTCCAGCGCGTCGAGCAGGCCGCGCTTCCACTTGCGCCGCGAGGCAGCCTCGAAGTCGCGTTGGATATTGGTGCGAATCGATTCTTTCAGCTTCTCCAGATCTTCAAGACCGAAACCTTTGGCCAGTTCATCATCGATCTTGATCTCCGAAGGGGCTGCGACGCTCTTCAAGGTGACCTCGAAGGTCGCAGGCTTTCCGGCGAGCGCGGGGGGATGAATAATTTTCTGGAAAGGTTACTGAAACCGTCCGGTTCTCGCCGACCGCAAGACCTTCGATTTGCTCCTCAAAACCAGGAATAAAACCTCCGCTGCCGAGCACGATGTCGACGTTCTCTCCCGAACCGCCTTCGAAAATCTCGCCGTCGATCTTGCCGACGAAGTCGATTGCGGCCTTGTCGCCCTTAGCTGCGACAATTCGCTCACCCTCCTTCGGCGTATAAGCGCGATTCTGCTCGGCCAGCCGGTTCAGAACCTCGTCAACCTCGCCCTCGGTCACATCGGCGACAAGCCGCTCGATCTCGATATCATCGAAGCTGCCGACTTCGATCTTCGGCAGAACCTCGAGCGCGACGGTGAAGGCGAAGTCGCCTTGCGCCTCGAAGGCTTTCTCCAATTCATCCTTTTCGCCCGCGAAGTCGATCTTCGGCTCCGAGGCGGGACGCAAGGAATTGTCCTCGACGATCTTGCGATGCGCCTCGCTGACGGCTTCCTGGACGACTTCAGCCATGATCGACCGGCCATAAAGGCGCTTTAGATGCGCGACAGGCACCTTGCCCGGACGAAACCCATTGATGCGAGCCTTGGCCTGCATCTCGGAGAGCTGACCTGCGAGGCGGCTCGCGAGATCGGTGGCGGGAAGCACCACCTTAAATTCGCGCTTGAGGCCCTGCGAGAGGGTTTCGGTGACTTGCATCTCTAATCAACCTTTTCGACTTCGTCGCCTGCTTGAAAATCTAACTGTACGATCCGAAATCAGCGGCTGGCCAGGCGCGGCCATCAACTGAGCAGGAAACTGCGGAGTGTTCTGGTGCGGGCGGAGGGACTCGAACCCCCACGATTTTCACCACCGGAACCTAAATCCGGCGCGTCTACCAGTTCCGCCACGCCCGCGCGAGCCATCCCGCGCAAACCTAGACGCACGGCCCGGGCGGTCCGGGACAAGCGCCTCGCCGCTTCGGGTGTGGCTCTATAGCAATCGCGTTCGCTTGATGCAGCAAAAAAAAGCAGATTTTGAGTTGACGCCGTCTTACGGAGGATTCTCACCTCGACCTGAGCTTGCGGACTCGCGCTACGCTTCCGACGGATATCGCCGGTGCGGCGGAATGCGATTGCCAAGGCGGCTGCTTTGTCGCTAAAGCGAGCCCAATGCGATCTGATCGTCCGAATTCGAACCCGGCTTTCTCGAACTGGCTCAACGCATGCCGCCCCTGACCATCAGCCGCCGGCGCGTTCTCGGCTCCGCAATGGCGATAAGCGTCGTCAATTTGGCCGCGCGGGCCGAAACTCCTCCCGGTCCTGATGGATTTCGCGTTTTGGAAGCGCGTGCGGGAACCCTGCGCCTGCTTCCCGAACCCAGCGCCGAGACCGCGATCCTCGGATATAATGCGCAGAGTCCCGGACCGCTGCTGCGCTATAAAGCTGGCGAGGAAGTCAAGGTTCGGCTCATCAACGCGCTCGATCAACCAACGAGCCTCTCGTGGCCGGGCATCCGAATCGCCAACGCTATGGATGGCGTCGCCGGCTTGACGCAAAAGCCGGTCGCGCCCGGCGAATCGTTCGATTATCGCTTCACGCCGCCCGACAGCGGATTTTTCTGGTATCGTCCCTATGCTCTTCCTTGGCTCGGCGAGCAGCTTGGCCGCGGCCTCTACGGCGCCCTGATCGTCGACGAAATCCATCCGCCGGAGACCGACAAGGATATGCTCGTCGCCCTCGCCGATTGGCGGCTCGACGACAAGGCGCAAATCGTCGGCAATTTCGATACGCCATCCGAGCCTGGCTCGCTGATCACCCTGAATTCGCAGGCGGTTCCGGTCCGCGAAACGCTGCCCCCCGGATCGCGCGTGCGGCTGCGCATCCTCAGCGCAATGAATGCGCGAATCATGCTGCTCGCTTTCGAGGGCGCCAAGCCGTTCGTCCTCGCCGTCGACGGTCAGCCCTGCGATACAGCTTTTGAGCCCGTGCGCAGCTCGTTGCCGATTGGCCCCGGCGCGCGCTTTGACGTGATGTTCGATCTTCCGGGGGAGCCGGGCGCGGAGGCGAGCTTGATCCTGCGCGGCGACAATGAGCCGGATCGCGCGCTCCTCGCATTCAAGACCGAGGGGGACCTGCGGGCGCCTTTGCCGCCAATAGCCTCGCTCGAACTCAACCCGCTGTTGCCAACCGCGATCAAGCTGCAGGCGTCAAAGCGCGGCGACATTGTGATCGAGGCCGCCAAGCCCACGGAAACCCCGGCTTCGACCGCTCCCGCGCCGGCGAGCTCCTGGACGTTGAATGGCGCCGCCGCGGATGGTTTTGGCGCAAAACCTCTGCTTTCGGTCAAGCGCGGCGGCCCAGTGACGCTCACCATCATCAACCGCACGGCTTTCATCCAACAAATTCATGTGCACGGCCATCACATGCGGCTGCTGCATGACCTGGACGATGGCTGGGAGCCCTATTGGCGCGACAGCGTGCTCGTACCCGCAGGCAAAACCAAGCATGTCGCCTTTGTCGCGGATAATCCGGGGAAATGGGCGATCGAGGCCGTCAAAATTGGGCTTGAAGCGGCGCCGCTTGTGACATGGTTTGAGGTGAGTTGAGGTATTCGTCCTCGGCCCCATCAATTCATTCGCCCGCGTGGCAATGCCAAGAAAATGCGCTAAACCTCCCCTATGTCAGACATTTCCTCTTCGACCCCCATTCACATCATCGGCGGCGGCCTCGCCGGAGCTGAGGCTGCGTGGCAGATCGCTCGCGAAAACATCCGCGTCGTGCTGCATGAGATGCGGCCGGTGCGGCGGACGCCGGCGCATCACACCGGCGATCTCGCCGAACTCGTCTGCTCCAATTCGTTTCGCGCGGATGATCCGCAAACCAGCGCCATCGGCATGCTGCATCGGGAAATGCGTTGTCTCGACTCGCTGATCTTGGCCGCCGCCGACGCTCATAAGCTGCCGGCGGGCGGCGCGCTCGCCGTCGACCGGACAGGCTTTTCCGCAGATATCACCGCGAAGATCGCCGCCCATCCCTTGATCGAGATCGTGCGCGAAGAAGTCGACGGCCTGCCGCCGAGCGACTGGACCAATGTGATCATCGCCACCGGCCCTCTGACCTCGCCGGCTCTCGCGGCCGCAATCGGGGCTCTCACCGGCGAGCGCGATCTCGCCTTTTACGACGCGATCGCTCCGGTCGTGCATCGCGATTCGATCGATATGAGCAAGGCCTGGTTCCAATCGCGCTACGACAAGGCGGGACCGGGCGGCACAGGCGCCGACTATATCAATTGCCCGCTGACCAAAGAGCAATATTACGCGTTCATCGACGCGCTCAACGGGGCGGAAAAAATCGAGTTCAAGGAATTCGAGGATACGCCCTATTTCAACGGCTGCCTGCCGATCGAAGTCATGGCCGAGCGCGGGGCGGAAACCTTGCGGCATGGGCCGATGAAGCCGTTTGGCCTCACCAACCCGCATGCGCCGGGCGTCAAAGCCTATGCGGTGGTGCAGCTGCGCCAGGATAATGCGCTGGGTACGCTCTACAATATGGTCGGATTCCAGACCAAGCTGAAACATGGCGCGCAGGTCGGGGTTTTCCGCACCATTCCCGGCCTTGATGACGCCAATTTCGCGCGGCTCGGCGGCCTGCACCGCAATACGTTCTTGAATTCGCCAAAAGTGCTCGACCAGACTTTTCGATTGAAAGCCGATTCGCGGCTGCGCTTCGCCGGTCAGATCACCGGCTGCGAGGGCTATGTCGAAAGCGCCGCGATCGGCCTGATCGCGGGCCGGATGGCGGCGGCGGACCATAAGGGCGAGACTTTCCCTCCGCTCCCTCCGACGACGGCGATCGGCGCCCTCATCAATCACATCACCGCCGGGCATATCGAGACTATCGACGCCGGGCCGCCATCGTTTCAGCCGATGAACGTCAATTTCGGCCTTTTTCCGCCGCTGTCCGAGAAAGTTGCTTCACCGGATGGCAGGCGCGTTCGCGGAGCTGAAAAGGCCGCCCTGAAGAAAGCCGCGATCAGCGCCCGCGGCGCAGCGGATCTCGCCGCCTGGCTCGGGGCGCAGCCGCTCGCGGCGGAGTGAGGCGACGCCAGCCGGCTGGAGAACTGCGGTCTTCATCGCTTGCCATCGCAACGCCAAGCTGACAAATTTACAAAGCTTGTCCAAAACGAGAGCGGCGCGCCGATGAGCGAAGAAGCATCAATTCTTGTATTCGGCATGGACGAGCTGGCTTCAGTGACCGCCCGAAAACTGCATCTGGCAGGTCACGCCGTGGCGATGCACCAGCCAAAGCCGCCGCAAACCATCCGTCGGCGCATGGCCTTCGCCGACGCCTGGACGGATGGGACCTGCACTTTTGAGGGCGTCGAGGCGCGCCGCGCCGACAAAGCCAAGGATTTCCTCGCGGGACTTAGAAGCGGCATATTCATTCCCGTACTCTGGCATTCGTTTGAGCATGTGACGACGCAATGGCCGTGGGACGTGCTCATTGATGCGCGCCCGCAAACAGACAAGCCGCGGCAAAATCTGAGCGACCTCACCGAATTCGCCATCGGGCTCGGGCGCGGTTTCGTCGCCGGCGACACCTGTGACATCGTGATCGACATCGACGGACGCGATCCGGGCGCAGTGCTGCGATACGGGTCGATTGAGCGGGAAGAAGCCGCCGACGACGTCAGATTCAGCGATGGCGATATGGCGATCGCGCCGCATCACGGCCTGTTTCACGGCACAAAACTTCTCGGCGAACCGATCGAAAAGGGCCAGATTATCGGCTCTGTCGGCGCGACGGCGATCATGTCTCCATCCTCCGGCCGCGTGCGGGGACTTGCCCGCGATGGCGCGACGGTCCGGAAGGGCGCGGACGTCGCCGAAGTGGTTTCCTCGCCCAAGGCCGAATTTGTGGGGATGACCAAGCGCGACCGATTGATCGCCCGCAGCGTCGCCTTCGTGGTTGAAATGTATTGCGGCGGCCATGCGCCGATTTCGCTCAAGAGTTTTTTCTGATCGAACTCGAAGGCTCGAGGATGACCGCATCCGAAAAGTTCGCAACTTTTCGGGATCATGCTCGTAACCAGAAGCGGAGGCTTTCCGCAAAGAGGCCGGCGAACAGGATCAATCCCGCATCGCGATTCGAGCGGAACAATTTCAGCGCGCCAACCCCAGCGTCGATTGCATCGTCGGCCGGGTGAACATTTTTGACTTGCCAGCCAAGATGCAAAGCGAAGCCGGCGAGCCCCGCCCACGCCAAACCGCTCGCTCCTGCGGCGATGAAAGCCGCCGCGCTGCAACCGACTGACGCCACATAAAGACACCCGACCCCGGCGCGGACGCGCTTCCCGAAAAGGCGCGCAGTCGAGCCTATGCCCGCGATCACGTCGTCCTTGACGTCCTGCAGCGCGTAAATCGTGTCATAGCCGATCGTCCAGAAAATAGCGCCGCTATAGAGCAGCGCGGGAGCGAGGGCGAGCGAGCCGAATGCCGCCGCCCAGCCCATCAATCCGCCCCAGCCAAAGGCCGCTCCCAGAACCGCCTGCGGCCACGACGTCACGCGCTTGGCGAACGGGTAGACGCCGACGATCAAAAGCGAGGCGAAGCCAAGCGCAATCGAAAAGGCGTTGAAGCTCAGCAGAACGACGAGACCGACGAGAAGCTGCGCCGCCAGGAACGTTTTGGCGGCGCTGACGCTGACCCGGCCGGAAGGAAGCGGGCGTTGCCGCGTTCGCTCGACTTTTGCGTCAATCTCCCGGTCCACAATGTCATTATAGGTCGAGCCAGCGCCGCGCATCGCGATCGCGCCGATCAGAAAAAGAATGAGATCGCGCCAATGCGGGCCTGCGCCGCGATTGACGCTGGCGAGGGCGCTTGATTGCCAGCAAGGCAAAAGCAACAGCCACCAGCCGATCGGCCGGTCAATTCTCGCCAGTTGAACGAAAGGCCGCCAGGATTCGGGCGCAAAACGAACGACGAACTGGCCCCCGACCGAGTCGGGCAGCGCGACGGCCCCCTCGGCTGGCGCCGGACGATCTGAAACGGGCCGGGCCGGCGAGGCGGACGCGGCTTTTGGGCGTGACTGCTTCAACTTGAATCGCCCGTGCTCGCTATTGCTTTAGCTCCAGCACATGATCCTGTCCGAAAATGTAACGGCGTTTCGGGGTCATGCTTTGGTCAGAGCGGGCCGGTCGGCAGCTTCTGACCCTGCGGCAGCCCGCCGCCCGTAGCCTGTTGTTCCTGCGCTTTCTTCATTTGCGCGGCGATCTTGCAGGCCTGCCCGGCGACGGCGTTCGATTTGTCGGCGCTCCCCTGGATATTCTCCAGCGCGGAATCGGGAACGTTGCACCATTCCTTGTTTTTGTTGAGATAGGCGACGAGGTTGCGTTCGACGACGACAAGCTCTTTCAGCTTCGGGCATGAAGCCGTTGGGTCGAGCTGGTTTTTGGTTCCCTTCGCCAGCTGATTCAGCTGATCGATGATCGCCTGCCGCTTTTGGGAGAGGGCGCCAATATCCGCGTTGCAATCAGCGGCATAGGCCGCGTTGCAGACCGCGAAGGAGACCGCCAGCGCACCAAGAAAAGCCGCGTTGCGCGCGGCATGGATGAGACCATTCGTCATCAGAATCGGAGCCTTTCCCACAGATTCGCAATGCCCCCAGCCTTTTGATAGCTAGCCTCATTAATAGCAAAGGCGTGCGCCTCGAAGCAAGCGCCGCGTCAATTGCGCCGAAAGCGGGCATTGCCGCGTCTCAAAACACCGTTTCGATTCGCGGACGAATCAGTCTAGTTATTCCGCTCCTCGCCGTCACGCCGCGGCGACTATGTACTTTACAAACCACGTAATTTGATTTAGGATGATTTCAGTTAGAAATCAGGTGTTTGCTATGTCAGTCCTTTCGAAGCCCTACTTCCACGATGAGGCCAAAGCCTTCGAGCATCTCGAAAGCGTTTTGTGGCCGGAGGGTCCGGTTTGCCCGCACTGCGGTTCGATCAGCGGCAAGCACTACGATCTGCGCAAGACGCGCCTTGGCCTTCGCAAATGTTCGGATTGCCGCAAGCAATTTACGGTGAAGGTCAAGACCGTTTTCGAACAGGCTCATATCCCGCTGAATAAGATGCTTCAAGCGGTCTATTTGATGTGCTCCAGCAAGAAGGGCATTAGCGCGCATCAGCTGCATCGAATTCTGGAAATCACGTACAAAAGCGCGTGGTTCCTTGCGCATCGCATTCGCGAGGCCATGCGCGTGGGCTCTCTTAGCCCTCTGGGCGGCGATGGCAAGACCGTTGAGGTCGATGAGACCTACATTGGCCGTTTAGAAGGCTATCCGAAACAGCGCCGGGGGGCGCTCATAAGAACGTTGTCTTGACGCTGGTCGAGCGCGGCGGCTCTGCCCGCAGCTTCCACATTGACACCGCCAGCGTTGCGCAGATTGCGCCGATCGTGCGAGCCAACATCGCCCGCGAAACCGCGCTCATGAGCGATGAAGGCGCGCAATATAGGGAAGTCGGTCGCGACTTCGCTTCGCATGAGACCGTAAATCACGGCGAGAAAGAATACGCTCGCGATCACGTCACGACTAACACGGTCGAGGGCTTCTACAGCATCTTCAAACGCGGCATGAGGGGCGTGTACCAACATTGCGGCGAGCGCCATTTGCATCGCTATTTGGCGGAATTTGACTTTCGCTACAGCAATCGCAGCGGGCTTGGCACTGAGGATAAAGAGCGGACTGGGAAAGCTTTGATTGGTGTGACAGGCAAGCGGTTAAAATATAGGGGATCTAGCGCGATCCATGTCTGATTCTCAAAAAGTCAAGCGGAATAAACCTTGACAACCCCATGATTCGCGACACATAACGAACTGCGGGTGATTATGCGCCGAACATCCTGATGATGTCAGGAGACCGGGGTTTACCGTATCCCTCGTAAAGAGGGTGTAGGTGCCTAGCTCCCGCTCCTTTTATCTCCCCCGAAACCGCATATTCCATACCGTGAACCTTGTGACGTTATGGGGGCTGTCCACGTCGAACGTAGTTAGCCCACTTTTATCAAGAATTTTATGTGCTAGCTCGCGCTTTGATTGGCGACCTTCTGCGAGCAAATGTCTGCCGTTACGGGCGGCACAGACGGCCCCTAAGATCAAATCATTCAACTGCAATAAATCGCACTTTTTTGAGTCTTCGGACACCAGTTGCTTGACCGGGTTAGTTGTAATGTTGTGGTCTCGAGCAGCTGTTCTGTTCAGCATTCTGCGTATATCCTCCAGGGGCGTCTGGCTATTCCGGTGGTCCAGCCTCACGTAAAGCGACCCCTTCGCACCATATAATTTTACAAATTTATGAAGCAAAAGTTGATAGTACAACTTTGAGAGACCTACATCTCTTTCACCGTTGTTATATTTGGTGTGATTCCATTGGTGGCTGTCGAAAACTAAATTATTGAAATGCATGTAATTGGCGTTATTCATGGCAAAAAAATAATCAATCAGAGCTTCATATTCTCCTTGCTTCTGATTTGACACCCTCTGCCATTTCAACTCGGCATTCATATTGAATTTATCTCTGTATTTTTTTAGCGTCTCGTAGGCCCGTGTTAGCATGTTACGGTGCATGCAAAGACCGCCGACGACGACAAATCGATCGCTGGATATGCCAGATTCATCTGCGATGAAAACATAATCTTCGGGTGGCACGAACATGAGTAAAGGAAAGTCCGACGCGAAAAATAAAACGAATCAAGCCAAGATACAGCAATCGGATAGATTCACAGAAGCCGCCCGCGAACTCGGCTGCGACGAAGACGAATCGCATTTCGACGAGAAGCTAAAGAAAGTCGCGCGGCATACGCCGACCAAAGTGCCGCCTGTCGGCCACGAGAAAGACTCGCATAGCGAGCAAAAGAAGGAGCGACGACGCTGATTTGAAAGATGGAACAGCTGCCCCTATGGGACGTTACCAAACTCACCCAAGCGGAGGATCAAATGTACGGGACTGCGACCTTAAAAGAGAGGGAAAACATCAACCAGCACGAGCCGGTTGTCGCGGAAGAAAAGCTGCAAGCCTTCACTCGGGAACTAACCGAAGTATCCCGTAAACATGGAATCGGAATTGCCGGCGAACCGGACCTTTTCGTTTTTGAGCCTGAAGACTATGCGGCTGTCTATCATTGCGACTCGGAAAGCCGCCTTACGTTAGACTAGCCTGACCGTCAGGCCCGTGTTCGGCATGGGAATATCAATTGACGGCTCGACGCCGCGCGTGTCGCGGAGCACTTGAAGGACAACGCGGGCGTCGAGCGTCTTCCCAATCATAGCCTCTGATTCTGGCCTCGGAACTTCGACTGTCTTTGCTCTGTAAACGAAAAGCCCCTGGCTCGCGTCGATGGCTCTGAGAGCGAGAGCGCGGATGTAATACATATTGAATTGCGACTCGGCCAAGGTTTGGGAAGCGGTGACGGGCACCCGCCTCATCCCTGTACCCCCGCCTCGGGGCTTGTTATATGCGACCTCAATCTTAAAGCAGTTCGCCCTGCGTAGGGCGTTGGCGAGGCTGTCGTCTGTGCCTTTTTCCGCCGCCTGTATCAGCAGGGGAACCCATCTTAAACGGCCTATTTCGTTGAGATAATCGCTCACATAGACAGTTCCGCCCGCTCTATCTATTTCGATCTCGCTAAGCATTGACTGGCGTGTCGTATCGTCCAAATGAACAAATGAAAGCCCCATGGCGATTTCCTCGTCGCTCTGGTCTGCCCCCTGAAAAGTGATCCTCCGTGAAGTATGGGCTTATGAGCCTGATGGAGGACTGCGCAATGCCGAGGAAAAGACAGAAGGCGGAAGAGATCGTCGCGAAGCTACGGCAAGTCGAAGTGCTTAGCGCGCAAGGGCGACCGGTCGCGGAGGCGATCCGCTCGATAGGGGTGACGGAAGTTACATACTATCGATGGCGGTCGGAATACGGCGGCCTGAAGGGCGATCAGGTGAAGCGGCTGAAGGAGCTGGAGGCGGAGAATACGCGGCTCCGTCGAGCGGTGTCCGATTTGACGCTTGAGAAGCTGATCCTGAAAGAGGCTGCCTCGGGAAACTTCTGAGCTCCGCGCGTCGTCGCGCCTGCGTGGAGCATGTGATCGCCGAACATGGCGTTTCCGAGCGGTTCGCTTGCCGGGTTCTCGGTCAGCATCGCTCCACGCAGCGCAAGGTTCCGACCAAGCCCGATGACGAAGCGGCATTGATCGCCGACATCACGGCGCTCGCCATCCAGTACGGCCGCTATGGCTACCGCCGCATCACGGCGATGTTGTGGGAGCGAGGCTGGAAGGTCAACGTCAAACGGGTCGAGCGGATCTGGCGACGCGAGGGGCTGAAAGTTCCGGCCAGACAACCCAAGCGCGGGCGTCTCTGGCTCAATGACGGCTCGTGCGTCCGGCTGCGCCCGCAATGCCCCAACCACGTCTGGTCCTATGACTTCGTCGAGGACCGCACTCATGATGGCAGGAAATATCGCATGCTGAATATCATCGACGAATTTACCCGCGAATGCATCGCGATCAGGATTAACCGGAAGCTGAAGGCAGCGGACGTCATCGACGTTCTCTCGGACCTCTTCATCTTGCGAGGGGTTCCGATCCACATTCGTTCCGACAACGGCCCGGAGTTCATCGCCAAGGCGTTGCGTGACTGGATTGCCGCCGTCGGCGCGAAGACCGCCTACATCATGCCGGGCAGTCCCTGGGAGAACGGCTATTGCGAGAGCTTCAACTCGAAGCTGCGCGACGAGCTTTTGAATGGTGAAATCTTCTACACTCTCAAGGAGGCGAAGGTCGTCATTGAGCGATGGCGACGCCACTACAACACCGTGCGCCCGCACTCATCGCTGGGCTACAAGCCGCCAGTCCCGGAGACCCTGCAATGGCCGGCTTCGCAATCCGGACCAGCTTCGCCCGCCACGCCAGCAATAGCGCCAGGGCCGACAATGCACTAACATTCAAACTGGATCACCCCATGGGGGCAGGCCAGCTCAACGGGCGCAAACTAAGCTGATTCGCATGGTTCGTAAAGTACACAATCGCCCACGCCGCCGGTCCTAGCCACATGCCCCGCTATGATTTCACCTCCCATCGGCTATACGTCGACGCCACGCTGGCGCCAAACGCGGGGATCGATCTCGATCCGGACCAGGCCAACTATCTCCGCAATGTCTTGCGTCTGCCCGACGGCGCCGAAATTCTGGTGTTCAACGGCCGCGACGGCGAATGGTCCGCTAATCTGTCGGCCGCCAATCGCAAATCCGTTGCGCTGGTCGCGCGCGATCTAGTCCGCCCACAGACGCCGCCGTTCGGTCTCCACTACCTCTTTGCGCCGCTCAAACATGCAAGGCTGGATTATATGATCCAGAAAGCTGTCGAAATGGGGGCGGGCCTGCTCCGTCCGGTTCTTACCCGCCGAACTCAGGCTGAACGAATCAATGAAGGGCGCATGCACGCCAATGCGATCGAGGCCGCAGAGCAATGCGGCATCCTCTCGATCCCCGAAATCGCCCCTGCAATCCGACTCGACGCCTTGGTCGAGGGCTGGGACAAAACCCGCCTGCTCGTGTTTTGCGATGAAGATGCGCCGGTGCGAGACCCCTTGCAGGCCTTGAAGGCCTTAACGCCCCTTTCCGCCAAGGGTGAACCGCTCCCGCTGGCGGTATTGATAGGCCCCGAAGGCGGCTTCGACCCGGCTGAACGCGAGGCGTTGCTGGCGCTGCCGCAAGTCTTGCGCCTGTCGCTTGGCCCGCGCATTTTGCGTGCTGACACGGCGGCCGTGGCCGCGCTGGCCGTGATTCAGGCTTCAATCGGCGACTGGCGACATTCTTAAAGGATCATTAAATCGCCCCAATGTAAGATCATTCCAAGAACATGATTTCGGGAAGCAAAGGTTCGGGTTATCCATGATCCCGTACGCTAAATTCCTTATATTGTTTGGGGCCGCGGCGGCTTTTCTCGCCTTTGGCGTTGGCGCGCAGGCTGACGATCTCGCAGGCGATCCGAGCGCCCTCGCGCGCGCGAAAGCCCGCTGCGCCGCGTTTGGATCGGGCTTCACCACCATCGAGGGAAGCGATGTCTGCGTCTGGAGAGGCAGCCATATTCGCATAGGATTTGGCTCGCACGGCGTCGCTTCGCCCGCCGCGGGCGGCGGCGCAATGCACGTCAACGCCGGCGACGAATCCGGCCAAAATGCCGACGTCGCTCCCAGCCATCTGCGCCTGCCCGATGACGACGAAACCGGGTCAATTCCCCGCTGATCGAAAGCCGAACCTCTCGATCTTAGGCCAGCGCAAGGTCAAACGCGTTCCTGGCCCTTGCCCCGTAAGCGCCTCGGCTCGGCGGAGCCCCAAAAGGCGGCCTACGCGCTTATCTAAGCCTTACCGCTTGCTCATTGGCTTGCAGTCCATCATATTTTAAGCGGGAACCTCGCCCTGTTCGCATCCAGCTCCGGCCTTGAACCGGACGTTTGGGAGAATAAAATGTTCATACAGACCGAAACCACACCTAATCCCGCCACGCTGAAATTCCTGCCCGGACGAGCCGTCATGACGGCGGGAACCTTAGAAATCCGGGGAGCCGAATGGGCCTCGCAATCGCCGCTCGCGCAGTCCTTGTTCGCGCTCGAGGGCGTATCCGGCGTGTTTTTTGGCTCCGATTTCATTTCCGTCACCAAATCGGAAAGCGATGATTGGCAGGAATTGAAGCCAACGATTCTCGGCGCCATCATGGAGCATTTTCTGTCCGGAGCGCCCCTGCTCAACGCCGACGCAGAGTTCACGCCGCAAGTTGCAGATAGCGAGTTTTTCGCTCCAGACGACGCCGATACGGTCGCGACCATCAAAAATCTGATCGACACCCATGTGCGGCCAGCCGTCGCAAATGATGGCGGCGACATCCAATTTCGCGGGTTTCGCGAAGGAACAGTCTATCTCGCCATGAAAGGCTCATGTTCGGGCTGTCCTTCGTCCACGGCGACGCTAAAACGCGGAATCCAGAATTTGCTCAAACATTATGTGCCGGATGTGCTGTCGGTCGAACAGATCTAATTCAAGGCAAATCGCGCCTCTGCCTGAACGACAGGGAAATAGGTCAGCTTGTCTGCGGCGCGACCGTTGCGGTCGTAGTTGGATCTCCGCGCCTCGGTCGGAATGTCGACCGGGATATCGGCGATGAAAATCCTGGCGATCGACACTGCGCTGCCGGCGGTTTCGGCTTGCGTCCTGGACGATAAAACCGGGACCCTTGAGGCGGTCGAAACCATTTCGATGGAGCGCGGGCACGCGGAAGCGCTGCTGCCTCTGATCGATCGCGTTATGGCGCGCATTGAGGGCGGCTTTCCCGCGCTTGGCCGGGTTGCCGTGACCGTCGGCCCCGGCTCTTTCACGGGGTTGCGCGTCGGCATCGCCGCCGCCCGAGCCATTGGCATTGCTTGCGAAATTCCTGTCGTCGGCGTCTCCACTCTGGCGGCTCTCGCCGCACCGCTGATTCTCGAACAGCTGCCCGGCCTTGTCGGCGCGGCGATCGACGCCCGCCACGGCAATGTTTTCTTCGCCGCTTTCGGTCCCGATGGGCGCGCAATCCTGTCGCCCCGGATCGCGCCGATTCGCGAGGCCGCCCGCTCGCTCGGCTCAGGCCCCGTCCGGCTTGTGGGTTCGGGCGCCGCATTGCTCGCCATTGAAGCCGCGAGCGCCGGATTGACCGTCGAATCAGTTGGCGAAACTCTCGTTCCCGATATCGTTTTTGTCGCTAAACTGGGACTTCTCGCCGATCCGGCCATGGCTCCCCCGCGTCCGCTTTATCTGAAAGCGCCGGACGCCAAACCGCAGGATGCGACGCGAGTCCCGCTGGCGACGCCTTGAGCCCATCAAGACATGTACAGTCCGTTCGCAAAGGCGCCCCCCCGTCCAACCGCAGAATCGGTCCGGAGCGGAGCGCCGAATGCGCGGCCATCCACAAAGTGAGTTTCGCCTATCCTTGGGACGAATCGGACTTCGAGCAGCTCCTGCTCGCACCGGAAATCGTCGCGGCGGGCGCTGTGGACGCCAGGGACTGCAGTTTGGCGGGGTTCATTCTGTCCCGCGTCGCCCTCGATGAGGCTGAAATTCTGACCATCGCGGTCGCCTTGGAACGGCGACGCTGCGGCGTTGGCAAGATTTTGATGACGCCGCATTTGACTGGCCTTGCCGCGATCGGAGTAAAGCGCCTGTTTCTCGAGGTGGACGCCGAAAATGCCGCAGCGCGGGCGCTTTATGCCCGCTACGGCTTTGAAACAGTGGCTGAACGAAAAGCCTATTACCGAAAGCTTGACGCCCGACAAGCGAGCGCGCTCGTCATGCGGCTCGATTTGCAAGAATGGGTTTGAATTCTTCGCTCGCGCGAAAACAAAAGAAACAGGAAGAAGATCAACAGGGCGGCGGCGATTGAGATTAAAGTAATCACGCTCGAAGCATCTACCTGAAAACTGTCGCAGTAGTCTGACCCCTCATGCTCGAGTAGGACTCGGCGTCCAAAAGGAATATATCGAGCGCCGCCGGAGAAAGACTTTCCGAATTGGGAAGGAAAATGAGGCAAAATCAACGAACGCCGATTTTCCTGGGCATTCCAACGGAGAGTGTATTTTTGCCTGTTCCTTCGAGCGTCATAAGGCTTTAGAATAAACGTGCGAGGCTCAAGCCTCGAAGATCGCGGGGACGATGTCTGATTCTGAGCATTTGCATTTGAAGTCGAGCGAATTGGCCAAACCTAGCCAAAGCTCGGAGGAACCCCGCGCGCGCAGGCTTTTCGTGCAGTCCTTCGGCTGCCAGATGAATGTCTACGACTCCCAGCGCATGGTCGATCTTCTGGCCCCGGAGGGTTACGCCGAGACGGCGCGAGTCGAAGACGCCGACCTCGTGATCTTGAACACCTGCCACATCCGCGAGCGCGCATCCGAGAAGATTTTTTCTGAATTGGGCAAGCTGCGCGTTCTGAAGGCGGAACGCGCGAGCGCTGGGCAAGCCACCAAAATCATCGTCGCGGGATGCGTCGCCCAGGCCGAAGGCGAGGAGATTTTTCGCCGCCAAAAGGCCGTGGACGTCGTTGTCGGTCCGCAAAGCTATCATCGCCTGCCGGACCTTTTGCGCCGGACGGAGACCGAGCGCCGCCTCGTCGAAACCGACT
Organism: Methylocella sp.; assembly: GCA_037200525.1. Lineage (NCBI taxonomy): Bacteria > Pseudomonadati > Pseudomonadota > Alphaproteobacteria > Hyphomicrobiales > Beijerinckiaceae > Methylocella > Methylocella sp. The sequence goes on from JBBCGG010000001.1 coordinate 3,868,257, forward strand.
TTCCGGCGAACGATAAGTTCGATTTTCTGGTCGCTCCTTCGCCAAAGCAGATCCGCAAGCGGGGCATCAGCGCCTTTGTCACGGTCCAGGAAGGCTGCGACAAGTTTTGCACCTTCTGCGTGGTGCCCTACACGCGCGGTGCCGAGAGTTCGCGCCCAGTCGCCAACATCGTAGCGGAAGTCGAAGCGCTCGCCGCTTCCGGCGTGCGCGAGGTGACCCTGCTCGGCCAAAACGTCAACGCCTACCATGGCGACGCCGGAGCCGGGCGAACGGCCTCGCTGGCGCAGCTTTGCGCAGAGGTCGCGCAAGTCGCGGGCATCGCCCGCATCCGCTACTCGACAAGCCACCCATACGACATGGACGCCGGCCTCATTCAAGCGCATCGCGATGAAGCCGCGTTGATGCCTTTCCTGCATTTGCCGGTGCAATCCGGCTCAGACAGAATCCTCGCCGCGATGAACCGCAAGCATAGCAGCGCCGACTATGTCGCGCTCTGCGCCGAGATTCGCCGCGCCCGCCCGGACATTGCTTTGTCGTCCGATTTCATCGTCGGTTTTCCGGGCGAGACGGATGAGGATTTCGAGGCGACGCTCGATTTGATCGAGACGGTCGGCTTCGCCAGCTCGTTTTACTTTAAATATTCCCAGCGGCCTGGAACTCCAGGCGCCGATCTTCCCGATCAGGTCAAGGAAAGCGTGAAAGTCGCGCGGCTCCTGCGGCTTCAGGATCTCCTTGAGCGGCAGCGGCAGGCATTCAACCGCAGCATGGTCGGGCGCACGCTCGACGTCTTGATCGAGAAACGCGGTCGCCACGCCGGCCAGATTGCCGGGAAAACGCCTTATGTTCAGCCGGTTCAGCTGGAGGGAGAGGCCGATTGGATCGGCCAGATTGTAGCCGTCGAGATTATCGGAACATCATCGAACTCCTTGTTCGGCAGGCTGGCGGCCGATCGGGCCGCGCCAGCCTTTGCCGGACAACATGACATCACGCGAGGTGCGCCCGCTTGAAACCAAACGATCGTTCCATGTCGCTTGTGCGAACCGAGATCAAACGCCCATCCGGCGAGGGTGAAATCGCCGAAATCAATCTCTCTTTCGACGATAATCGCTCCGCTTCTCTCGTCTTTGGCCATTACGACCAGAACCTCGCCAAGCTGGAGCGCAAACTCGGCGTCATCGCCAACGCCAATGGCAATCTCGTCACCGTCAAGGGGCCGCCCGAGGCTTGCGAGCACGCCCGCCTCGTTCTTGAAAATCTTTACGGGCGCGTAAAACTCGGTCAGCCGGTGAGCCTTGGGGACGTCGATGGCGCGATCCAGGAAGGGGCGCTGCAAGGAAACCTGTTTCCCAAAGAGACCGAGGCCGGGCGAATCGCTTTCGAGCAGATCGGCACGAGGCGGCGCGGCCCGGTCCGCGCCCGCAATGCCGCACAGGACCTCTACCTTCGCACCTTGAAACGCCATGAGCTGGTGTTCGCCGAGGGTCCGGCCGGAACGGGCAAGACTTGGCTCGCTGTCGGCTATGCCGTATTGCTGCTCGAACAGGGAGCCGTCGAGCGCCTCATTCTCTCGCGCCCCGCCGTCGAAGCCGGCGAACGGCTGGGCTTCCTGCCGGGCGATATGCGCGAGAAAGTTGATCCTTACCTGCGGCCGATCTTCGATGCTTTGGCCGATTTTATGGACCCGCGCATGCTGGAGCGCGGCATGCAGACCGGCATGATCGAGGTCGCCCCGCTCGCCTTCATGCGCGGGCGAACCCTGAGCAATGCCTGCGTGTTGCTCGACGAGGCGCAGAACGCCACCTCGATGCAGATGAAAATGTTCCTGACCCGCCTCGGCGAAGGCTCCCGCATGATCGTCACCGGCGACCCGACGCAGACGGATTTGCCTCCCGGCCAGAAATCGGGCCTCAGCGAAGCCATCGAGCTGCTATCTGGTCTCGAAGGCATCGGCCATGTCATCTTCAAGGAAGGCGACGTCGTTCGCCACGATCTCGTGCGCCGCATCGTCGGCGCTTATGAAGAGGCGGGGCGACGAGCGGCGGCCGCAGCCGAAAGACCTCGAAAATGAAACCCGTTATTGATATTGCGATCGAAGCTGAAGCCTGGGACTCTTTCGACGACCCCGCCGGCCTCGCCGAGACCGTGATCGGTCAAACCATCAGCCAAAGCCGCGTGAGGCTCGCGCCAGAGGTTGAGATTAGCGTCGTCCTCTGCGACGACGCATTCATCGCGGAACTCAACCGCAAGTGGCGGGGCGTCGACAAGCCAACCAACGTATTGTCCTTTCCAAGCGGCGGCGACATCGGCTCGACGCCAGTTCTGGGTGACATTGTGATCGCGTTCGAAACCACCGCGAACGAAGCGCGCGAAGCCCAAAAGCCTTTGCGCAACCATGTCGCGCATTTGCTGGCGCACGGATTTTTGCATCTGATCGGCTATGATCACCTTGAGGATGCGGAAGCCGAGGCGATGGAGGCTCTCGAACGCTCCGTGCTCGCAAAGCTCGGCATCGACGATCCGTATCTCGACGCCTTGATCCAGGCCGAAAACTGATGATGATCCACGCTTGATGACGATCGAAAATCGACGATGACGATGATAAGCGAACGCGATAGTCCCGCCGCAAGCGAGACGGGCGTAGATAAATCGATCTCTGGCGCCAAGCCGAGTTTGTTCGATCGCCTGCGCTCCGTATTCGGGCTCGGCGGCGCTTCAATCCGCGATGATATCCAGGATGCGCTAGCCGACACCTCGACCGACAAGGACGTATCGGCGCAAGAGCGCGCCATGTTGAAGAACGTGCTGTCTATGCACGAAGTGCAGGTCGGAGACGTCATGGTTCCGCGCGCCGACATTGTCGCGGTCTCGCTGGACACCAAGCTCGCTGAGGTGCTCGACCTCTTTTGCACCGCCGGCCACTCCCGCCTGCCCGTGCATGGCGAGACGCTGGATGATCCGCGCGGGATGGTTCACATCCGCGATTTTGTGGCCTATTTCGCTAACATTACGAATTCTCGCGATCGGGCTGCGGGCGAGCCTGACGCGCCAGCCGGTTCGCCGGAATCCCTCGTTTCCATTGAGAAATCGCTCGAAAGCTTCAGGGACTTAAATCTTCCCCTGTCCGAGGCCAATATTCTGCGCCCCGTCCTGTTTGTTCCGCCCTCAATGCCCGCCCTCGATCTGCTGGTGAAGATGCAGGCGACGCGCACTCATATGGCGCTGGTCATTGACGAATATGGCGGCACGGAAGGCCTCGCTTCGATCGAGGATATCGTCGAGATGATTGTTGGCGATATCGAAGACGAACACGATTTGGACGAAAGCCCAAAGATCGATCGCGCGGCCGACGGCGGTTTCATCGTCGACGCGCGAGCCAGTCTCGAGGATGTCTCGGCGGCAATCGACGCGGACCTCACCGCAATCGGCGACGCCGAGGAGGTCGAAACGATCGGCGGTCTGATCACGACCCTCGCTGGTCATGTTCCGGTGCGCGGCGAAATCATCTTGGAAGGCGGACTGGATTTCGAAATCCTCGACGCCGATCCGCGACGCGTCAAGCGGATCAAGATCCACATCGGCCACAAACATCCTGTCGCCGGGAGCGAGAGCGCGGAGCAAGAGGCCTCGGCCAAGACTGGGCGCTCCGTGCCTGCATCTCGCTGAGTTTGCGGCGCGCAAAGCGCCGGCGTGCGAGCCCCTCAATAGACGCCGCTGTCGATTGCCGTTCGATTTAGGTATTTTTAGACCTCCGATCACCTTATCGTGAATAGTCAAGATTCCGGCAATGACCTCTTGAATTTTTCAATATGACCGGTCATTTTGAACGGAAGGCGATGACGCAATTGGCGCCGCCGGCAACATATTCAAGAAGGTCGCAAGTCATGAATAACTCTAAAAAACTTCTCCTCGCCGGCGCGTTGCTGGCCTTCGGGGGCATTACGCAGCAGGCAAGCGGTGAAGAAGCCTACGATCCGGAGCGGGCTTTTGTCGCCCAGCTTTCAGGGAAGCCCTTTGTGACGCCGGAAGTTAGAGATTCTTTTTCTCGTCAGGGCGGCGCGGTTTCTTCTCGGGTTGACGCCTCGGTCGAGCAGGATGATGTCGCGCGCATTGGCGGCAGGGTCGAACGGCTATCCTCGAGCGCCAGCGCGCCGACGCTACATGACAGTTCGTTCGCCAACTCCGTCGAGCGAGATGACGTCGAGCGCCTTGGCGGCAAAGTAGAGCGACTCTCGCCCAGCCCGGCGAGGGCCGGCCTCGGCGGATAAGCCGAACCCAAACGCGACGCTGCGACTTTTTGGCGCGAGCAGCGTCGCAGCGCTCAATCCAATCAAGCTCACAGGCTCGCTACCTAGCGAGCCTGTAGCGCATCGAAATATTCTCACGGGAAGACCGATCCATCCTTGCCGATGAGACGACCAGTCACCTAATAAGGAAAATAACAAATAAATAAGGGAGAAAATGATGGCCAGAGCCAGCCTCCGCGAGAAGATTGTTGACGCCGCCCTAGAGCGCTTCCATGTGCAGGGCTTCAACGGCTGCAGCGTTCAGGACATCACTGAGGCCGCCAGCGCGCCAAAGGGATCTTTCTACAATCATTTCAAGACCAAAGAGCTTTTGGCGCTAGAGACGCTTGATCGCTACAATGAAGACAGCAAAGTCAGCATCCTCTTCGAAGACGACAAGCCGCCCTTGCAGCGGCTCAGGGCCCATTTTGAATTTCTCGCCGCTAGAGCAGAAAGCTGGGGGTTTGGCCGCGGATGCCTGATCGGCAACTTCGGAGCGGATATGGCCGATTCATATCCGGCGATGCGCAAGGCCCTGGCGAAAGTGCTGCTCGATTGGAGTGACGCCGTGGCCATTGTGCTGCGCCAGGCCCAGGCTGAAGGAGAGATCTCCAAAGACAAAGACGCCGATCTTATGGCTCGTTTTTTGGTCAACGCATGGCAGGGGGCGACAACGCGGAGCAGAATCGACAAGAACCGCGCGGCCCTTGACGATTTCTTGACCGTTGCCTTCGACATCCTTCTCATCTGACGCCGCATTCGATCCAGTTTGCGCTGCGATCTTCGACATGCGAGGAGGAGATCGTGCGTCGAAACAAACGGATAGAGAGCGTCGAGCGGCGAGAGATGAACGCAGAAGCTGAAGCCAAACCGCCGACCCGCGAATTTTGTCCGCCCGCATGCGGGGCGCATCATGATGCGCAGACCGAGGCCGCCTTCCGGCAAGCCACTTTGTTTGGCCGTCGGAGAGGCAAAAAGCTGACCGCGCGCCATAGCGAATTAATGCAAACGGCCCTGTCCGGCGTCACCATCGACGCATCAAAGCCGATTGATCTCGCGTCCTTGTTTCCCGACCGCCCCGCCGCGGTATGGATCGAAGTCGGCTTTGGCGGCGGCGAACATCTTGCCGCGATCGCCAGCGCTCATCCCGAGATCGGCTTCATTGGCTGCGAGGCGTTCCGCAACGGGATCGCCAAGGCATTGATGCTCATTGAAGATAGCCAGTTGCGCAATGTCCGCCTTTATGAAGGCGATGCTCGCGCAGTGATCGAGGCGCTGCCGGCGGCTTCCTTGGACGGCGTTTACCTGCTCTATCCTGATCCCTGGCCAAAGCGCAGGCAGCGCAAACGCCGGTTCTTGTCGGATGACATGCTGAAGCGGCTCGCGCGCGTCATGCGGCCACGCGCTGAACTTCGGTTCGCCACCGATATCGATGACAATGCGGGTTGGACTTTGGCCCGAATTCTGCGCTCGCGCGAATTTTCGTGGGCTCCCGCGAGCGCGCAGGATTGGCTCCGCCCATGGGAGGGTTGGAGCGGCACGCGATATGAGGCGAAAGCATTGCTTGAAGGTCGGCGTCCCGCCTATTTTTCGTTCTTGCGCAGCGACGCATGCGACCCGTGATCGCGTTGGATGGAGGCGTACCTGCTTCTCTCCGGCTCGAGCGCTATACGAGCGGAAAGGGCCGCAACTTTTCGGGACAGGATAGGAGTGCAAGGATCGCAGCGCAGATCGCCTTCGCTCGGAAACCGACTTTAGCTATCAGGCCAGTCCATTCGAGATCAACTGCTCATCCCGCCGGCCTTCTTGACTGGCTTTGTCGTGGCGACTTCAGACGAAATGCCCCCGCGTCTCGCCCAAAATGATTGTCTGGCCCTGCGATGACCCGGCCAATGCGATGTCGCCGAAGCTCCGCGCGTCACCATGCCGACGAAGCGCTGCAATATGGATGAGAAGGAAGGAGAAATCGTCCCAGCTAGATAACCGATCTGGAGACTTGCGCTCGCCACAAATATGCCCAGCAATGCGCCCGAGAGACTATGTCCTTCGTGAATTTGACCGGACAGAGCCACAACGGTCACAAAGACGCCGGCAGGGATAAGTACGTAGAATTTAAAAAATTGTGATAACACTATTCCAAATACTGCGCAGGCGGCAATAAAGACATACATTCCAAATGCTCCTTGACTCCCCCATTGCCTCTTCTTGAATTTTATTGTTTTTATAATTTTCAATATTAGCTACTGAGACTAAAACTACTTAAACCCAACGACTACCCGCAGTTTCCAGCGGCCGGGCCCTCGATGCAACGGCGCGGCGCCTACTTTGCCTTGATGTGACAACTATCTCACATTTAACGAGTTCCGTCTGTCGAAAAATGATTGCTGAAAGCGAATAATCAGTTAGGTTAAGCTGTGCTTTAGTTTGATGCGGCCGCCATATGAACCTTGAACCAATGCGCCGGAACGCCGCCGCAGTTCCGACGAGGCCGGCTGCCGCCGACTCCTCCGCGTTCCGCTGTAGCTTCTGCGAAGCTCGAACGGCGATTGGAAACTCTTCCCGCCGAGCTCACCTTTCTCTCCGCTTATGGCGCCTCTCCTTCTATCCTTCTTGGAGCCGCCGCGCAGGCGCAGGCATTGGCAGTCGCGCCGGAAGCTGCGCTCCTTGCCCGCGGCGCCGTCACCGAGACGTTTTTTTTATCGGTCCCTCGCCCGCCACCTCGGCGTCGCCTTCATCGCCGGCGACATCGCTCTTGGGGCCGGGGCGCGCTATCCGCACTCGATCCATGCGGGCGTCGCCCCACTCGCCTCAGGAGCTGGCTGGCTCGCGGCGCCGCGAGGGTCGACGCTCACAAGTTTGTTGCGGCGCGAGCAGCGCGGCGAACGTTTAGAGGGAAACGAGCGATTTTTCCGCGCCAACCATAGAGCTGACCATAGTCTTTAGCGCCTAGCGCTGGCATCTTCAACATGGCTCAGTTCTTGCTTTCTCAATGTCAGGAAGCTCCTGGTCAAAGCCGCGTTGCGGTTCCTCCCCCGCTTCTTCAACTAATAGCCCTGCTTAGCGCCGGGTTTTTTTTCGCACGGACTCACGCTTAGACCGCCAATTGAACAAATGTGGAACCATGGTGGTCTGTGGTAAAAAGGCTGCCACGGAGGTGATTCGATGTTGGATCAGGATACACGAGGGCCGGCCGAGTTGCTGTGCGATCCCCCCTTTGAATTCCTCGAATTTTTAAGGTCGGAGGGTGCGCACGCGAGAGCGCATAGGGCATTGATGCGTGGAAGCAGCATCGAACTGCCCGCTAAACAGTGGGACGTCTGGGAGCGGACAAGCGCTCAATATGGTCGCAGCTATAGGCGTCTCGTAGCCTGTTTCCCCAATTATATCGACACCATGCACGATCTACTTTTGCCGATCCAAAACGAATGGGAGCGTCTCCATGCGCAGCACTGACTCGCTACCAATGCCGCGACAACGCGCAATCAATGCTCTTTCAATGAGATTCTTCCTACTGGTGGCATTGACGTTGGCGATCGTTGCGGTCGCATCGCTCAGTTTCGGAGTGGGCGATAGGGCGCAAAAGTGCCGGTTCCATACCGGTGGCTTCTCATCGGGCTTTTCAGGTGACTTTGATATAGATCGGATCAAATGCCGTTCGACCTCAAAGGCGGTAGTCGTAATCGACCGGCTACGTTCATTCTTCGCAAATTGAAGCGTGCGTAAAAACCTAGAATCCTCACTAAGGATCTGCACAGATGGACAATAACAAGATTTGGTCGGAAATGACCGCTGACGAAAAGATAGAAAGTCTTCATCAGCGGAACAAGATGGACCGACAATCGATCTTTAGACTTGCTGGCCTTCTTGACGAAAGAACATCGCAGTTGGCCGCGTGTCTCTCCATTGTTGCTGGTATGACAGAGGGAAATTTCCCCGCCGCAGATAAGGTTGCTAGCTGGAGCGATAAGCTTCGCCTTACGTTGCCAATGATTACCAAATCCGATCTCGATCAGCGTGTTCAAGATAGCCTGAAGCAGATAATTAGGACGATGTCCTAAATCAAAATCGAATGCGCGCCCATAGCGTGCGGCGAAGCGGCTGGGTCATGTCAGGTCTCCACGTCGCGGGTGGCCTCAAAAAGCACGCCGACGTGATCCACGGTCCGCGTCTCTGGATCGTGCGACGCTAGATATTGAAGCCTGCTGAGGGCCTCGTGGGGCGTCGTGCACCGGTAAGCGCATAGCGCCATCAAGGCGTCCTGTTCGGCGTCATCGGCGCGATCATTGTCGAGCTCTAGAGACTTGAGGCCGCTGCGTTCCCTCGCCGCGTCATCGTCGGCGAAGATTTTCTCAAGGATCTCCTTATTTTCCTCCTCGACGGCTTTAGCGAAATTTTTTCCTCGCTTCTGGAGCTTCGGAGATGCCCGACTCATAAGAATTTCGAACATCATACCGGAAAACTCAAGGCCGGCCGCCAACTCCTTCCTGCATTTCTCGATACCCATATCCAATGTTAATGGCACTGATTTGGCATGCCCCTTTACAGGTAAGGGCCCCTTCCAACGGATTGTTTGATAGACCGCCTCTGCTTCACCCTCCTTCGCAATAATGGCTTGGAGAGCAGCATGAGCCACACGATGGTCGTTCGATCAGCCGAGTAAGTTCGTGCGAGACCGGTGTCTCTGCGCTGGCGCCTGTGGCGAGTGTGGCGCCGCCAGCGATCCCCATTGCAAGCGCGGCAAGCGCTGATCTGCGGTTGAGATTTGGCAAGCGGGTATCGGCCGTTTCAATGTTCTTCGCCATGGTTATAGCCCCTCCCGTTTGGCTTCCGGCACGAAGGCGTGGAACCAGGTGTGCACGGTCGTGATTTGGTCCAGCGCCCCAGCGCCATGGTGAAGAGTTCTTCCAGCGCCTCCCGCTCGCCGCCGAAAGCGGTTTCGAGGCTTCGTGCAGCGAGCCCGCCGATGAGCATGAGTGACTGGGTGCGGTCGATGGCGAGCTCGGCGTCGATGTAATCCGGCCATTGACGCCCGGGGGCCGCGGATTCGGACATCGATGGCTTTCCGCATTGTTCGTCTAGATGCTCACGGATATCGGTCGGGATTTTGTCGACTGCTGGTTTGTTTGTCGTCATTTGTGTTGTTCCTGTCCTCGTTTGTTGGTACAACGTACAAACTAATAACGCGGATTAGGGTGCGTGTCAACGCACATTTGGACAGGGTACAAATGAAAGCGGTTCAGCTTAAGATGGCGCGGGCGGCGGTTGGCTGGGGAGTTCGAGAATTAGCCGAACGAGCTGGCGTGACCGCCAATACGGTAACGCGAATAGAGAATGGCGCCGACGCGAAGCAATCGACAATTGAGGCCCTGCAAGCCGCCTTGGAGTCCGGAGGCGTCGAATTCATCGCCGAGAATGGTGGAGGGGCCGGCGTGAGGCTGAGGAAATAATTTACTAAAGGCGATCGGCGTACGTAGCTTCGATGCCAACTGCGCATGACATTGCAATCGTAGCGCGATTGATCTCCACTGAAACCCCTTCGTCACAATCCAAATGGTCTATTCGTCTAAACAATTCCGCGTCGCTTTCGGGCGGCAATCGCTCTTCCTACGAACGGAGAATCTGATTGGACAAACGTGCTCTTGGCCCCCTACAGGTATCAGCGATTGGACTCGGCTGCATGGGGTTTACGTCATCCTATGGCGGACACGAGGAATCGGCATCGATAGAAACGCTGCGTCGCGCAGTGGATTTGGGAATCACCTTCTTTGATACTGCTGAGGTTTACGGGCCGTTTGAAAACGAGCGGGTGGTCGGCCGCGCTCTCGCCGGCCTGCGAGACCAGGTGATCATCGCCACCAAGTTCGGGTTCGGCATCGGTCCAGGTGTTGGTTTTGATGCGGTGACGGGGCTCGACAGCAGTCCCAAGCATGTTAAGGCGGTCGCCGACGCGTCATTGAAGCGGCTCGGCGTCGATACTATAGACCTTTTCTTTCAGCATCGCGTCGATCCAGCGGTTCCAATCGAAGAGACAGTGGGAGCAATGGCCGAACTGGTGCAGGCAGGCAAAGTGCGGGCGTTGGGCTTGTCCGAAGCGGGTTCGCAGACGATCCGTCGCGCCCATGCTGTACACCCGATCGCTGCGGTACAGAGCGAATATTCACTCTGGTCACGCGATCCAGAGAAGGGGGTGCTGCAAACTTGCCGTGAGCTTGGGATTGGCTTCGTGGCCTATAGCCCGCTCAGTCGCGGCTTTCTCCCGGGAAAGATCCGGACGCGGGAGGATCTCGGCGAAAACGATATGCGCGCGTGGCTTCCCCGATTTGAAGATGGCAATTTGAAGGCAAACGTAGCGCTCGCCGACACACTAGGCGAAATGGCCGCCCAGCGCGGGGCTACCGCCGCACAGCTTGCTCTCGCTTGGGTGCTGGCCCAAGGCGACGACATAGTGCCCATTCCCGGTTCACGGAAGGTGGCTCATCTGGAGGATAACGTGCATGCAGTGAACCTCCGGCTTGATGCCCATGACATGGCCCTCATAGCTGCCGCCATGGCCGAAGGCGTCCGAGGCGAACGCTACTCCGAACAGTTCATGGCGGCTGTCGAGCAGCACTGAACGCACCGTGGGAGATTAGCCGGTCAAGGGGCCTAAGCTTGAGCCCCCTGACCGACGCACTTCACTAGTATCTGATTTTAGGTGTGTCCGGGAAAGCTTCGGCATATCAGGCGTTGGCGACGGTCAACTGAGATTTGCAAAATGGGCTGCTTCGCAAAAAAATGACGCCATCAAGCCGGACGGTTTGAGTGGCGCCATCGCATCACCAGAGTGAAATCGCCCGGCGTTACTCGGTATAGGGCTGGTTGTTCGGTGCGGCGTCGAAGTTGAACGCGTCGAACAAATCACCGATCGCCGGCGGGTTAGTCGGAACGTAGGGATTGTTCTTGGTAGAGGTCGGGTTGGGCAGGTTGTCGCGGCTGCGGTCAGTCAGCGGCTGGAGCTTCCAGTTGCGCTCAATGAACTTCAGGATCGAGACGTGGTCCGTATAGGTGTGGTTGACCATGCCGCCAGTCGAATAGGCCGAGAGGATCAGCAGCGGAGTGCGCGGGCCGTCGCCGAAGAAGTCGAGCGGCTGAATATAGCCGGAGTCATAAAACCCGCCCCCCTCATCCCAAGTGACGAATACTGCTGTTGTGGCCTTGAGCTTCGGATGGTTATCGAGCGCGTCGAGAATTTTCTCTACATAGGCTTCGTAGAGATCGATTTTGCCGCGCTGCGGATGACCGTCGAGTAATTCGTCCGGCTTGCCGAACGAGACCGACGGAAGCGTATCGTTCTTGATGTCCGCGATCAGGTCCACAGTGTCTTTCATATGTTCGGCCCTGACCGTTGGATTGGCCATGATCGATGACGAATATTGGAATGGAGAGCAGTGTTCGCAAACGGCTACACCTACGGCGTGCGCCGGATCATTGAGAGCGGCTTCGCTGAGATTGGGACTCGTCGGGTCCGCGGCTACGGCCTCATTCGACAGAATGACGGCGTCATTCCAGGATCCCGCGAAATAGGCCCAGGAGATTTTCTTGTTGTTCAGCTCGTCGCCGATCGTTTTAAGAGGCGATGGCGGCAGGGCGTTCCCGCCGGCGAGCGCGCCATTCGGTAGGAAACCCGCGTTCGTATCGTTGAGTACATAATAGTGGTTTTCCTGGCAGTTCGGCTCGGCGTCATAAGGAAGAGAGTTGAGGTAATCGACGATGGGCTTTACGCCGGGCTGGGTCACGTCCGAGCAATTGCTAAAGGAATTGTCGGCGGTGTAGCGATTATTTGTGCCGACGACCGGATTCGGGTTGGCGATCAGTGATGCCGGCGGAACGATCGGCGTGCCGTTGCCATCGGTCCAGAAGGTATCGTCGCCGGAACCGAGCATAATATGGTTGGCCGCGGTTCCTCCCATCATGGGCTGATGATAGTTATCGCTCAAGGTGAAGCGATCTGCGAGAGTCTTTAGCAGCGAAACCTCTTCACCCTCGGCGTCGTAGAACCCCATTTCATTGCCTTGACTTTTATCTGTCGCTGAAAAGGTCGCCATCACGAAGGGATAAAGGTCATTTTGACAGCCGGAGGGATTCTCCTTGGTGGCCGCGGAGAGGTTGCAATCCACTTGCTGCCACATTTCATAGAACTCGTGTTGCGCATCACCCATATAATCATCATCACTGATGTTGGGGCCCAGCAACGGGAAAGGACCGGCCAACATGCCTGCGCCCGGAATGCGCTTGTCCAATACGCCCTGCGCTTCACCGGTGGAGCCCGTCGTCAGCAGACCGAGGTCCGCCTTTTCGAGATCCGGCTCAACGCTGGCCAAAGCAACGCTGCCGAATGGGGGGCTGCCACTCGGCTCGCCGTTCTCCGACGGCGTCGACGGCGCGCCACTGGTATTGGGCTGCGGCATCAGGTACTTCGTGCCGTACGCTACCTTATCTCTCTGCTTCGGGGCAATAAAGTAGGTCTTCTGGGGGAAAACCAAAAACTGCTGAGCCAAGGCGAAGCTCGGCCCCGGCTGGCCGTTTTCCTTGACAATGCCCTTCGACAGAAGGTTTGAAATCGTCTGGCCTTTGCCCTTCGGCTTGTAGACGCCGAAGGTGTGGTCGAAACCGCGATTTTCGCCGATCAGAATGATGACATGCTTGATGGGGGATTTCGTTTCGACAGACGCTGCAGCGTCTGTGCCGGCCGCATAGCCGGTGGTGCTCGACGCGAACGTCGACAGCGCACACAACGCAGCGACGAACCGCCACATTCTGCGAGCGTGAGGGTCAGAGTGCATAGCTACTCCAGAAATGTCTATTTCCGCTTACCCCCAGGCGGCGAACTATTAGAAGATATACGTGACAAGATTATTGCGGGCACTGATCGATGGGGTCGGCATCGTCGGACATCTCCGGCGGATGAGGTCGGCCTAGGTGTCAACGCGTCAATTGCTCCATCCATCATCGACGAACTCTTTGTAAGCCTTGGGGATCTCGCAGCCGATCTCTCATCACTGGTTGGCCGCCGCCATCGCTGCAAATTGCGCGGACCCTTGCGGGTTATTTGCGTATGCCTCGAAGATGCTGACCCAGCTGGCGGCATCGGGCTGCCTGAAGTTGCCGCAGTGACGGATACTGCAGACCGTAAAGCCGCCCTGGAATGTGAGGCCCTGATTCACGGCTTGCGAGTTGTTCCCCTGAATGTTTGTAATCAGTGTTTTAGGTAACGTAATCACACTGTTGAATTTTATGTCCCCCCGCATGACGGTTTTGAACTGGATCTTAAAAGCCTCAATCCACGTGGGCTGACCGATCAGATCCTCGTAAGCGATTACAGGGGCGGTAACCGGCGTGGTTCCGTCCACGGCGTCGATCCCGCCGGCGGTGTTGAAGTTCAAACTCACGCCTGGATAGGACGGACCCAAAATCTCCTGGCTTATCCGCCGAAGGTACGTCCCGAACTGCTCCAGATTCCCATGATAGCCAATCTCATCCTGGGCATAGACCAGCATCGGGCTAATCTGCACATTGACCTGCGTGCCTGGATACGCCGTCCGCAGCGCATTCTGAAGCGGCTGAGACAGCGGCGTTCCCTTCTTCCAATTCAGCACGATGTTTTTTGGCGGCGTCTTCGGATTCGGGCCGATCGATGTCGGCGCATTGAATGGCGTCGTGATTACGAAATCCTGAGTTTGGTCCGTGCCGATCCAGTTTGCGAAACATTGCCATATAGAGCACGTTACCAGAACGCCCTGCTGCTGCGGCTTAGCGAGAGGGAGACCGGCGCTCATTCCTCCCCTGACGGTAATTGGCTTTCCAAACAAGCTCTGCGACTGCGAGATCGCCGCTAAGCCGATGCCCCATACCCGGACATACGATCCAGCAGCAGGAACATCCGATGCTTGTACCTGGATGTCCATTTCGACGTTTAGGGCGCCGGGATCGAACTTGCCATTTACGAGAGAAGTATAATGCGGGCCGCCGCCGACGTTGATGTCATAGTATCGCATTCGCTTTCCTTATCGCGTGAGGAATGGCCAACGTGGGCGCAAAATCTGCGGTCACGTGGCTATTGGACCATCTGGCTCGCTACTCGATATTCGGAGCCCGGTGAGCCACAGCGGCGAGCAAATTCGCGGTCAAACATATCCAACGCGGCGTATCGCCATTCCAAGTCGGCGCTCTGGACATCGCATTCTGGATCGTCACCCAACTGACTGTGGATGGCGTCGAGTTCAACGATGCGATTGACGATCGCCTCCTCAAGTCCCGCGATATCGAGACTGGTCGCGCGATTGCGCAAAGTTGCTATCATGTTGTCACTGAGCATTTGATCTCGTCTCCAGAGATTGAATTGGGGCGGGAGCCTAATTGCTGAGTTCTTGGATTAGGACGAGCCCCCCGGCGCCCGGGCCGCCCCCGCCAGGAGCCGATCCGCCGCCGCCGTTGCCGCCGGACCCTCCGCCACCAGGAAAGGCTCCCGGAGCCGCTGTTGGGCTGCCGCCGCCAGATGCGCTGGCGGTGCCGAATGACGAACCGCCGATGCCGTAAATGTTGTCGTTGCCGTTAGTGGTAAAGCCGCCCGTCCCCGCGTATCCTGGGAAGCCAAAGCCTCCAGTTCCGCCAGTTCCGCCAACGCCGGGTCCAGAGCTGTTATTTCCGGTTGCGCCATGACCGGGGTTTGCTGTGATGAAAGACCCAAACGAGCTGGCCGTGCCATTAGAGCCAGCTGCGCCGCCACCACCAACGGTAACCGCGATTCCAGCGCCGGGGGTTATTGTAAAAACGCCCCGGCGGTATTCGGCGCCACCGCCGCCGTCGCCCGCTTGATGGCTTCCGGCCCCAACCGAATGGCCACCGCCGCCGCCACCCCAAATCTGGACGAAGACGCGTGTAACGCCCGCTGATGGCGTGTAAGTTCCCGAAGTCGAGAACCCAATAACCGTATTCGCAGTCGGCGTGATGATTGGATTCGGAGAGGCGATGACAAAGGACGAGCCGTTGTAGACGACAACGGCCAGATTACCCCCGACGAACTCGCCGCCGGTGAGCGCCGCCAGACCGCTGCCCGTTACCTTGTCGACGATGACGTTGCCGAAGCTGTTGACGTTTATGGTCGTCGCGGTGGTGTTATCAGAGGCAACCGGAAACATCAGTGGGACGCCCAAGAGATCGGCGTAAGACGTGCAATTAGGAACCGTAAGAGCGATGGCGTTGCCTGTGCCAGTTGCTACGCCTACCCAGGTCTGTTGGTCAGAAAAGCTCACCTGTAAAACTCCATAATGGCAATTAAAAAAGCGCGGCCCCCGGCTCTGGAAAGACAGCAAAGCAAGCCAGGAGCCGCGCAGTTTTCGCCGATCTACAGCTCCGGGGAAAAGAGGAAGCAGAACCCCGAGGCGAGATCTAAGCGAACTGGTTAAACGCTTTCCTTCGTCATGAACCTTGTGACGCGCCGAGCTGGACGCTTCATCGATTTGATAAAGCTCGTGCCAAAAAACTCGGTACTGCGAAAGCCGGTCACCGGGTCAACCTTCGTGCGCTCCATTAGCCGACCTTCGGGGACAATCGGGTTGTGGGACGCAGCAACAGCGTCGGCATAGATCCTGGCCTCGAAGGCATCAAAGGCACCATCGGGAATCGCCCGAATATCCTTCGGTTCCACGTCCTTGAAGGACGGGCTATATTGCAAATACGGGAACATCATGCGATTGCGGTAAGATCGTACTGACTCGCCATCCATAGGGCGTGGAGCAGACGAACCAAAGGCCTGAGCCACCGCATCAGCGTGACCCTGGGCGTCGGCGAGCGTGGCGCGATGAGCCGCATCCGCGACGATGTTGGGCTCGTCGTCGGAGCCTTCGTCGTCTTTCTTGGATGCGTCCTTTTTCTCGGGGACTCGCCAAGCGCTGCAATTTTTCCTTCCAGCGCATCAAGCTTGCTCATGCAGGCGTCGAGAGCAGAGAGCACTTTCTCAGGCACAACAGCCGCTGCTTCAGCGTCCTTCTTGGCCTTGTCGGATTTGATAACGGCATCGATCTCAGCGGCTTTTTTCTCTTCGGGGGTCATATTTGAACTTCCTGTTGTGTTGGGTTGGTTTCGTTTTCGGTGATTTCGGTGACTTCAACGCCTGGGCCATTCGCACCACTTGTGCGGGTCCAGACGCCATGATTGCCTAGGCCTACGTAGACCAAGGCGATGTGATCGAGGAGCATCGGCGCCCCCTCGACAAGCATAGGGGTGCCGTCGATATCGACGGTGGCGGACGCTCCCGGTTCGAGCAGGACGCCGGGCGACGTATCGAACATGCCACCTGCAATCATTGAACAGGCGGTGCTATCCAAGACTCTCGCGACGCCCCAGAGTTCATCGTTCCGAACGAACGAATGGACAATCGAGCCAACGCAGCGCTCGCCGAAATACCGAGATGTAAGGGCGTTGTCGGCAGGGTGTTCGATGACGACTGGCAATCCGAGGACTCGCCGGCGCATTTCATCGGAAAGCCAGATGTCGGGGTCGCGGAAGACGTATTCATTTACGGATGGCCGATAGGCAACACCGGTCCCAGAGAGTCTCAGCGCAACATAATCGCTGTTGCAGAAACGTGTCGGGGACGGACTCTCTCCTGACGCCACCGACAACGCAGTGTCGAGTTCGTTCATTCCGCCCCATCCCAACTGCCATCGTGGGCGCGGACGCGAGACGGCGGAAACGGCAACACCACTGCGGATTCTTCCAAGCGTTTCTTTGCGGCCAGCTCGCTTAGGTCGGCATAAGTCAAACGCTCGACCGCTACATCAATCATCGCCTGCTCAATCCGCCGCAGACGGGTCTCATGATTGTCAAAACGCGCGGCGATGAACACCGCGTCAGGGTCATTACTCACCGTTGTCTCCTTGTTTTGTTGAATGTCATTGGCTGTTTAATCCTAAAACGATCGCATAGACCGAAGCTGCCCGTAGCGGGTCATCAATAAGGTCTGCTCCGCCGCTGAAATCGAGCGCTCCACCGATGGGACTTGACCGCCCTTTGGTTTCGACGACTCCGGTAACCTTGACTGACCCGGCCGAAATGTGAGACGCGGCCGCTAGTTTCTGTTGTGTGACATCCTCCATGTGCGGCGGGATGGCGTGCACGGCGTTGGAGTTTAGGCCACTGCGAATCGCCAAAGGCAGTAGGTCCTTGGTAGCAAAGAGACCGGGTGAACCACCGCGTGCACCGCATTCTGCGATGAGCTCAAACAGCCGCTTGATCACGTCCTGAAACAGCCCATGCCGAATGTGGCCAACCTCGAAATCAACCAGCACCAACGGCGTGCCGTAATGCTTTGACCGGGCGACATAGACAGTCGCAACCAGTCCCGACTTGTCGGCGGCCATGACGGCAAAGACAAAGTCGCATTTCGTCGGCGTCGGCGCCGGAGCTTCAGCCACCAACAAGTCGGATTGGCGCACCAACGCAGGTCTGCGATCCAGATCTAATCCGACTAGGCAGTAGTGACGAATTACCTGAGCATGATAGCAATAGCGGCGAGCAATACGAAGCCTCGGTAGTTTGCGAGGAGCTTGTCGTATCGGGTTGCGACGCGCCGGAACTGCTTCAGTTTATTGAAGAAACGCTCGACGAGATTGCGCTCCTTGTAGAGCGCCTTGTCGTAGGGGAGCGGCGCGCGGCGATTGGATTTTGATGGGATCACCGGCTCAGCCTCACGCATAAGAACAGCCTTGCGCAAGTGATTGGCGTCATAACCTTTATCGGCGATGATCGCATCGGCCGCAAAGCCTTCGATCAGGGCGTGCGCTTTTGTGATGTCGTTGCGCTGCCCAGGTCCGAGAAGGAGCCGAACGGGGTTGCCGAGTGCGTCTGTCGCGGCGTGGATTTTGGTGCTCAAACCACCGCGAGAGCGGCCCAGGCCTTGGGCATCCGCCCCCCTTTGGCGATCCTTGCGCCGGCCGCGTGCTGATGGGCGCGCACGATTGTTGAGTCGATCATCAGCCATTCGAGATCGGCCTCGGCGGTGAATGCCTCAAGAAATCCGTCCAAGGCGCCGCGCTCGATCCAGCGATAGTAGCGGCGTTTCACCGCCTGATGGTCGCCGAAGCGTTCGGGCAGATCGCGCCAGCGGCCGCCCGAGCGGGCCATCCATAACAGCGCGTCGACGAAGCGTCGATTGTCGCAGCGCGGCCCGCGCTGGCCGGCTCTTCCGCCTGGCACAAGATCACAAAGCCGCTCCCATTGATCGTCTCGCAGCGCATCGACATC
Source organism: Methylocella sp. (assembly GCA_037200525.1). Lineage (NCBI taxonomy): Bacteria > Pseudomonadati > Pseudomonadota > Alphaproteobacteria > Hyphomicrobiales > Beijerinckiaceae > Methylocella > Methylocella sp. The sequence goes on from JBBCGG010000001.1 coordinate 3,886,823, forward strand.
CCGAATCATCAAGGCTGATCTCCAAAAATCAGCCTTGAATCATGGAAAGATCCTCGCGAGAATCCCCCAAACGCCGAATTCGTCACCACGGCCTAGGACACCGGCGACGACGTTTGCGATGTCATCCTTGCCGCCGGAGGTGTGGTCCACGGTGTCCCGACCGGACCGAGCTGTCCGGCGCTCCAAGCCCACCAGCTGGGCTGACAAGCGTTGATGCTCCAAGAGCTCGACTCGCTTGGCGTTGAGCAATGGCAGCAAGTCAAGATATAAATCCGACTTCGGCCTGGCGCTCTGTTCGAAAGCGATGCCGTGCTCAGCAAACCTGGCTTTGGGCCAAGCGCCGGCATATCGATCGCCAACGACGCGGGTTATCCCGTAGCGCCGCAAAAGCTCGACGCATTGCTCAACGGCTTGCTCAGGATCAAATGGCGCCCGGATTTCCATCAGGCTGTCCAAGACGCAGATAGCGACGCCGATGGCATTGGTCTCTAGATGGCCAACAGCCAAAGTCATCGAATCTCCGACACCGCCCGATGGATCGACGAATGCCGCATATGTGACACCAGGCGTGAAGGGCAGCTCACGCCTGCCGCCGATAGTCACGGCGTTAACGATTTCTAGACTAACGAAATCCGCCAAATCATCCCGGAACTCAGCACCGTATTCCGCGCGGGCGGCTTCCGGGTCGGATTCATAGGCCTCCGCAATGATCGCTGGATCTATGCGGGGGTTCATCGTCGACGTATCGGCTTTCCAGACCAACACACGGGCGTCGTCCTTGCCGTGGTGGCGGCGATAGGCGTTGTATAGCTCGCCCTTCTTCGCGTATGGCGACGAGGCCAAGAGCAACATGGAGCCGGGCAGCGACGCCATGCCGGGGCGGAGAGCGCGCAGGATTTCGGTATCGGGATTCGCACTCGACTCTTCTAGGCGCCAGAAGGCGATTTCGTCGGCTAGAACGGCCGCAAAGCTGTATCCCCTCGTCGTGCGGAATGACGCAGTCGAGATCTCGATCACCACGCGATTCGACAACGTGATTGCTTCGTTGGTTTCATCCTCAACCAGCGTCGCCAGCAGCGGGACAGCTTTGAGCAGCCCTGACACGTACCGAAATATGCTACGCGCCTGCTGTCTGTTAGCGGCGAGTACGGCGACCGTGGCCATTTCGCCCGGCGCCAAATGCGGAGTATAATCCCGACAGGCCAGATAGACGGCGATCAGCGCCAGGACCCGCGATTTGCCCCCGCGACGCCCCACGATGAGCGCGGCCTCAGAGGATGGGGACGTCGGAGCCACGGAGCGGCCCGTACAGGCCCGATAAGCCTCTAGCTGGGCCCTCGGATAGCGGCAAGCCAAACAAAGCCGCCAGGAAGGCTTTCCAGCCATCCCAGCTGTCCCCCTTGAAATGCGGAGCGAACAGCGCCGGGTCGTTGAGCTCGTCAATGATGGTCCTGCTCACTTGTCGCCCTCGTTGTTATCGGCTTCAGCCTGCATTCGCCTGTAGTCGAGGATGGTCATGGGCTTGACCTCACGGGCAACGCGCTGCAGGCCCAGGCGGCCGAACAGTCGGGTGAGGACGTTGCAGAGGACGGCATACCTATCCGCCTCGAAAGGCCTGCCGGCGACCGCCGCAGCCTCGATGGCTTCGCAGTAGAGGCTGATCATTCCCGCCCTCTTGGCTAACTGACGTTGCCCCTCAGAGAGGCCATCAGGGCCGCCCAAATCTGCGATGATTTCGGCGACGACTGAGCGGAACCGGCGCGCCTCTTTTGAACGTCCGTCGACCGCTTCCAGAACCCCGATGTAACCGGCTGGTATCTGCACTCCTTCGGCCCGCAAACTGGCGTTATGTGCCTGCGAACCGCCATCGATTGGCGGGGTAAAATCGTCATCCTCTTCCATCTTTTCAGGTTCTTTCGGATATGGTTCGGCAGCCCAGTCGGGGCGCTAAGTTCAGCCATGCACTAGGGTTGGCGCTAGGGTACGATGAGGCCGCCACTCGTGAATACGAATGAAATCAATATGTTATAAGCATAGATGCGCGGAATCATCTCCGCGCATCCAGGACCAGGCTGTACCCAGGCGTTACCCCACAGCGGCATTTGGGCTGCAACCAAAATGGCGATGCCCTGATTGGACATCAGATGCGCAGCGGCCTTCGGTTGGTCAGGAAAATCAGCGGGATGGCGGGACGTTCAACGCCTCGTCCAGAAGGCCGATTGCCCGTTCAGCAAATCCATGCGGGGCGTCAACGGATGAGCACAAAGTCAGCAGAGTGCGGCGCACATCGACCGACGTCCCCAGTCCGACTGGGTATGGCTCAGTGACAAAGCGCGAGAACGGCATTGGACCCTGGCGCGTACCGCCGGGGGAATACCCTCTCTTGCTCCCAAACGCGGGATGACAAAGCCTCAATGACGAATGCGGGAATGTTCCGCAGACCGTTGTGGATCCGGTCGACGGTTTCGTGGAGACATCGCGTAATCTCTTGTCGGGTCTGTGCCTTGGCGACGGGGCTGTCTATGTCGATACTCATTGGGCAGCCTCTAGGCTCAGGACTCATTGATTGAGATAGAAGAGGACGGCGGCTGCGATGCAGATGGCGGAGAAGAAGGTGTGGGCGCATCGATCATAGCGGGTTGCGATGCGCCGCCAGTCCTTGAGCTTGGCGAACATGTTCTCGATTTTGTGACGCTGGCGGTAGAGCGTCTTGTCATAGGCAATGGGAAGCTTGCGGCTTCTGGTTGGCGGGATGCAGGGCTCGACGCCCCTGGCCTTCAGCGCGGCGCGGAACCAGTTGCTGTCGTAGCCCCTGTCGGCGATCAACATTGAAGCAGGCGGTAAAGCCTTGAGCATCAGCCGCGCGCCCTTGTGGTCGCTCATCTGGCCCTCCGAGAGCAACATGACGAGGGGCTTGCCGGCGCCGTCGCAAACGACGTGGAGCTTCGAGTTCAGTCCGCCTTTCGTGCGCCCCGATACGGCGGGGAAGAGCCCCTTTTTGAGCAGGCTCGCCGCTGTGCGATGCGCCTTCAGATGCGTGGCGTCGATCATGATGCGCTCGGGCTTTGGACCTTCGCCAGCGAGCGCGGCGAATATGCGGTCGAAGACGCCGAGCCGGCTCCAGCGGATGAAGCGATTGTAAAGCGTCTTGTGCGGCCCGTAATCCTTGGGCGCATCTTTCCATTGCAGGCCGTTGCGGATCACATAGACGATTCCGCTGACCACCCGACGGTCGTCAACCCGCGGAACGCCATGCGACAGAGGAAAATGCGGCGCAAGCCGCGCCATCTGCCGCTCGCCCAACAAAAACAAATCACTCATCCCAGCCTCCCCATGCGGAGACCAGGAATCACATCTCAGGCAAATTTAATAGGTCCTGAGCCTAGCCGAATACGAGAAACGGGCTTGTCGAGGGTCGTTATCCTGTTCGCGTAAATGTCGACAGCGGGAAGCCACTCGCCGTTATTTTCCCAGCAACGTACCTTGACGTCGCCGACAACGCTGATGACGTCGCCCGCAGTGCAGCTTTGCAGTATCTCGAACGCCATCGACTTGAACGCCTTAACCGTCACTGGGATGCCAACCAGGGCGTATCCGCCGCCTTCGACGATTGTCGCCTCAATGAAGGGAGCCTTGTTCGATGCCAGCTTTGGTTCCGGCGTTTTCGCTAGGTAGCCCGTTACAATCACGTGCATGGGGGTGTCTTTCTTCGATGTTGATTGGTGCGTTCACCTCGCCGGGACAGCGGGACAGCGGGACACTCCTAAAGGAGTGTGTCCCGTCCCGTCCCGCTATGTACCCAGCTTATAGGACGGGACATTTGGGACATTGTCCCGGTATGTCCCGTCCCGTCCCGCTTGACCTTAGCTATTCAGCCATATGAAGCGCTGTCCTTCCGCCTGACGCGCCACCAAGATTTTCCTCTTGAGCATGTCCTCGATGGAGCGGTTGAAGCTTTTTCGTTGGCGTTCTTTGAGCTTCTCTGGGTCATCGGGACCGGCTTGTTCGGCAATGCGGGCATAGAGCCGCTTACGGATTTCCTCATCGTTCACGGCGCGAACCGTTGGGCCATCATTGAATGGCCGGATATCCTTGCCTGCCTCATCAAGCGCAATGTACGTCACATCCATGAGCAGCCGTTGCGCTGGCGAGATCGCTTTAGACGTGTCCCTGACCTTTGCGGTCTCCGTGTCGTCAAGCCTATCGACGACCAGGGTTGAAATGTCGTCGCCGTCTGAATCGCGACCGATGACGATCCGCGATAGCTTCGCCTCAAGGCGTATGTTTGTGTCCTCATCCTTCAACTTTTGCAGCGTCAGAGTCGTCCACAACTCCTTTTCCGCGCGCTCACACAGCAGCTGAGCGTCGATGCCGCCGATTAAGCTGGAATGCCCCCGCATGCGTTGGTCGTCCGCCAATCCAACGTGATGCGTGATAAGCACCAGCGCCTTGAAGTAATTGGCAAGCGCGGTTGCATTGCTGAGGAGTTGGACCATCCCTGATCCGTTCTCTTCGCCGCCTCCAAGAGATTGGGCAAGCGTATCGATGGTGATCAGGCCCGGACTGACACCTGCGGATTCGATGTCGGCAACGAGCCTTTCAAGGTCTCCTTTTTCGCCGCCGAGGTTCGGCGCTGCAGCAATCATGCTGAACGGGATAGCCGTCGGCAGAATGCCAGGGTTCGCCTTTTTGAAACCAGCGATGCGCTTTCGAAGTCCTGCAGCACCTTCAGCCGCAATATAAACGACTGGAGCCTGTTCGACACGACGTCCGGCCCAATCTCTGCCAAGCGCTATGGACATTGCCAGATCGAGCGCGACGAAGCTTTTGAACGACTGCGACTTGCCATAAATAACTGCAACGCCTTGTCGAGGAATAAGCTTCTTCACGAACCACTCTTCGCTGATATCAAACCGGATCGCGTCAAAAGGCTCTAATATGAATTTCAATCGGGATGGCGACATGGGCGCGCCCGGCGCGATGCGACCACTGTCGAACCGATAAACGAGTCCCCTGCCGTCTGGTCCGGGAACGGGTCGGTGCAGAAATCGGGCGGGACATTCATGCGCGAACTCCCATCCGAATCTGATCATTCATATCGTTCCCGACTTCAGGCCAAATGATATGGACGTCTCGCCCAGCGGCCTGCCAACGGACAGCACATTCAGCGATGGCTTTTTCGCTGGTCCGGCGCTCGTCGAATTCGCCGAATACATGCAAGCCCGAGAGGCTTGGTATCACCGGAAATGTCGCTATAGCTCCAGCACTGCCGACGGCCCACACTGGAAGGTAACCCAGCTGACGCCCGCTTAGGGCAGTTTCCAGGCCTTCCGCGATGCAAAGACCCATCGTGACATCGGCGTCGCTATCAATTTTGATTGCGCAGCCTTTTGCGGGGCCGAGCATGAGCCGGTCGAGCTTTCTGCCTGTGGGATCGAGGCGCGTGCGCTGGATTGCGCGGGGCTCGTTGGTTAGAACGTCCCGCATCAATGCGATCATCGCTGGAGCACGCTCGTTTCCGAACGGGCATCTCGGGTGAAATCGCAGCACGTTCGACCAATTCTTATCGCCGTCGAGGATCAATCCTCGCGATGCTAGGCCGTTGTGACGAATTCGGCGTTTGGGGGATTCTCGCGAGGATCTTTCCATGATTCAAGGCTGATTTTTGGAGATCAGCCTTGATGATTCGGGATGTCGATGCGCTGCGAGACGATCAATGGGAGCGGCTTTGTGATCTTGTGCCAGGCGGAAGAGCCGGCCAGCGCGGGCCGCGCTGCGACAATCGACGCTTCGTCGACGCGCTGTTATGGATGGCCCGCTCGGGCGGCCGCTGGCGCGATCTGCCCGAACGCTTCGGCGACCATCAGGCGGTGAAACGCCGCTACTATCGCTGGATCGAGCGCGGCGCCTTGGACGGATTTCTTGAGGCATTCACCGCCGAGGCCGATCTCGAATGGCTGATGATCGACTCAACAATCGTGCGCGCCCATCAGCACGCGGCCGGCGCAAGGATCGCCAAAGGGGGGCGGATGCCCAAGGCCTGGGCCGCTCTCGCGGTGGTTTGAGCACCAAAATCCACGCCGCGACAGACGCACTCGGCAACCCCGTTCGGCTCCTTCTCGGACCTGGGCAGCGCAACGACATCACAAAAGCGCACGCCCTGATCGAAGGCTTTGCGGCCGATGCGATCATCGCCGATAAAGGTTATGACGCCAATCACTTGCGCAAGGCTGTTCTTATGCGTGAGGCTGAGCCGGTGATCCCATCAAAATCCAATCGCCGCGCGCCGCTCCCCTACGACAAGGCGCTCTACAAGGAGCGCAATCTCGTCGAGCGTTTCTTCAATAAACTGAAGCAGTTCCGGCGCGTCGCAACCCGATACGACAAGCTCCTCGCAAACTACCGAGGCTTCGTATTGCTCGCCGCTATTGCTATCATGCTCAGGTAATTCGTCACTACTGCCTAGATACGTCTCGGCGAGAGATCCATAAATATCGACGGATTCGCGCCAAATGACCCGAGCACGCTCAACATTTTCGTTTGCTGCTTCAGTCGGCTGGGCCAATAGGGATCCGGGTAAGGATTTGTCCCGGCGCCGGGACAAACCGAATGCAGGAAGCCCCATCTTCGCGCGGAAATAGTCGAGACAGATAATGTCGTCGTCACCGCAAAACGAATTCAGCAGAAATCCGTTCGGCGATGTTGAGCTCAGCGTAATCGATAGCGAGCGGTCTCTCTTGCTGTGACCCGGACCTGGAATCAGAATACCGTTTCCGCTTATGTCGCCGCCGAACACTGATTGTATTGATTGAAGGGTAAGCGCGCTCATCGGGCACGCCCCGAGAGCAAAATAATCGGTTGCAAAAGGGCGCCGAAAATCATAAATTCAGGAGTGTTCGAGACGCCTCGCAAGAGCGAACCGAACAGAGGATGCCGCCGCGCAAACGGCGTATCCTGAGTGGGGTTAATCAACTTGTTGACTCCATCAATGATGGCATCAGCGGTCGCCCTGGCAGGGGTTGGCCGCTTTTTGCTTTTGGGATTTGGTGATTGAAAGGCAACTGGCGGATGTTAGCCGGCCAGTATGTTCCTGACGTCCGCGATTGGGATGAGCGCGCGCGCGCCGATCTTGACCCGGCGGAGCTTCCCTTGCTCAAAAAGCGCGTACACGGTGGTCCGAGATATCCCCAACGCTTTTTGGGTCTGGGGGATCGTCAGGGCCAAAACGCCATCAAAGGCGCTAGAAGTTTTAATCGAATTCATTATAGGATGCCCTTGCGTGGCCCGAGCGGGCCATGTTGGTGAAGGCGGGGACTCGCGACGCTGCCAAGTGAGGCGGGTCCCCGTCGAACGCGAACATTTGCGAACGCCCAAACACTGACGTGCCGTTGCTTTGTCCGCAACAACCCTTCCTGGTTTTCCACCGAAACCGCCCCCTCGGTCCCGTTATTCACAGACCAGCGATACCGCCGGTCTAAACTTCCCAGCACCGGGAAGCTCTCAGCGACTACTGTTAAGGGATGCAAAAACCTTCTGCGCCGCGTATGTAGCGGCTATGCGCTTATCAAATCTAATCGCGGGTCCGCACCTCCAGCATCCGGGGAGCACGTCTGCCAGCATACGGACCCGCCTCGGACTCATGTTGAAGAAGGCGGCAGCGTCCCGCTCGTCTCCGAAAGGATGATTGGCTGTGGCCTTGCGGGATAGTTCAGCGATTGTCATTCGCGCTCTCCATAGACAGTCGTCAGAATTGCAATTTGCTGCTCGTAAATCGTCATGGCGTCATCGCTGTCGTCGGTCAGCAACTCAGGGTCTGGTGAGTCTGGTCTGATTTCCATCCCGGCCTCCCGAAGCGCCGCGAGCCCCGCAAGGGCAATTATCTCGTCGGCGTCGGCATCAAGGGCGCGTTCGTCCACGCATAATCGCCGCACGAAACTCAACCCGGATTTGCCAACGGCATTGGTGATGATTGCTTCAGCTCGGTCCACCGGGTCCCGCAGCCTTTTCAGCTTACAGTGACCGCTCCGTGCCAATTGTTCGGCGCGGCGCGCTGTTGCTGCCGCTTTGTCAATCAACGGTCCGTGGTCTAGCGCCACGTATGTGTCGCTCTGCCCCTTCACGCCGATTATTTTGCCCTTGTTATTCGAGACCCAAGCCACGGATGGTCGATGCGCGACCTTGCTTCCGCAATTGATGTAGTTCGACGCAAGGATAGGCGATGGCGCGCCGATCGCGGCGGACCAAACTCGGACCAGCTCTCCAAAATTGCAGCCGACGACCCATAGATGTACCGGCGCCTGATGCTTCCGAACAATGCAGCCCAAGGGCGATTCCACTAACCTATCGGTGTTTCCTCTGCGATGGGGCTGCGCTAGCACCCGCGCCATTGGCGCGACCTCAGCGGCTCGCTTTTCCCGCTCGGCAACAGTTGGCTTCACGAGCCTGCCGTTGGCGTACCGGGCGCGCCCTTTCATGCGCGGGCGCCCTCGTCGCTTTTTTCCTTGACGGCGCGGGCCGTTGGTCGTATCCAGCATCAGTGCCTCGGGTGGAAGAGGAACGGGGTTGGTTGGGGCAAATCAACTCCCCTCATATGTTATTTTAGCATAGTACTGGTCACGCTCGCGCTTATTAGAGCCCAGACTCAGCTTAAGCTATTGAAATTATTGCATAATATATCTTTTGTATCGGTCCATTTTCGCGAAGCAAAATTCCGAAAAATCGCGCATTTATATGAGCGAATCGCCGTCATCGTGCTGAGGAAATCAAACTGACAAGTTAGCGGTCCGATCGGCCCGTGCAGAAATCTGCCCACGCCTGCATCAACGCCCTGCGCTTCTCCAAAGCATCCCCCCGCCGATATGCGGTTTCGACTGCATTGCCGACCGAATGCGCCAACGCTGCCTCGGCGACCTCACGCGGGAAATCGGTTTCTTCGCCGACCCAATCACGAAATGTTGACCTAAAACCGTGCACCGATACGCCCTCGGCATTGGCGAGCGCAACGCCGCGCGGACGCGACAAGGGCCTGCCGGTGCGCTGACCTGGAAAGACGAATGGACCCGAACGGACTGCTGCTAGATCGGCAAGTATCTCAATGGCGCGATCGCTGAGCGGTATTCTGTGCTCCTTGCCCGCCTTCATTCGGCTGGGAGGAATTGTCCAGACACGAGCCTCGACGTCTATTTCAGTCCATTCCGCGTGCAGCGCCTCGCTCGTTCGGGTTGCGGTCAATATGACGAACTGCAGCGCCAGCGCCGGCAAGCTATCCTTGCTGACCAGAGAGGCCACGAATTTAGGCACGGCGGCGTAGGCCATCGCGCGATGATGTGGCCGCGCGGATCGCGGGGGAAAAACGTGTTCAAGGTGGCCTCGCCAAATCGCAGGATTGTCACCAGCGCGCCAGCGGTTGGCGGCGGCGAAGGACAGCACCGATTCGATACGGCCACGAAGGCGCGACGCTGTTTCCGGCGCCCGCGACCAGACCCGCCCTAATGCCGAAATAATGTGAGCGGCGTCGACATCAGCGACAGGCAAATCCAAGAGACTCGGGGCGTGCGAGATCAGTGTCGACTGCCATTGCTTTCGATATTTATGGCTACGCCAGGCAGCGCCTTTTGCCGCGATCAACGCCTCGACTGCATCGCCAAACGTCTTAACCGCAGCCGGTGCGATACGGGCACCACCTGCCGCCCTCTTGGCATCGATGGGGTTAATACCCTTAGAAATCATTGAGCGCCATTCATGAGCCTTCGCGCGAGCGTGGGCTAGCGTGACTGTAGCTGCGGAGCCAAGGCCGCCTTCGCGCTGGCGTCCGTCGAGCATGTAAATGAAGGCCCAGCGTTTCGAGCCATTCTTGCCGATCGCCAAATACAAATTGTCGCCGTCCGAATACCGCCCTGGCGTGCTCAGCGCCTTAACCGTGAGGGCATCTAAACGCTTCGTTTGTTTCGCCATGGCATGTCCCCAACCATAGAGAAAACCATAGTCTGCGAGGTCGCATTCAGCAATACAGGCGTGAACGATTACGGACTTCTTCCACATATATCCCTGCGAAAACAGTCCATTCCAATATGCTGGCGAACGCTGTGAAACATTTATTGCGGCGCAAGCAGCGCGGCGAATCGCTGAGAGGGAGGCTCTCCGTCACCACGGCGAAGAACCTGTCGCGATTGGTGCGCGCCGCCTCGGCGGCGTCGATCGTGCAAGAGGCGAGTTTCGCCCTCCCCGATCTTGACGCCAGTCTTTCCGCCAAAGCCGGCCCCACTCCGGCGCAAGGCCTTTTCGCCATAATGGTCGTGATCGCCATCGCCGCCTGCGTCGCAGCGCCCGAACCCGCTTCAATGCTGCTGTCGATTGCGGCGAGCTGCCTGTTCCTCGCCACTGTTTTTCTGCGGCTTTTCGCTGGCGCGGCAAGCCTCGATCACGCAGACGTCCGCCACCCCCCGCGCATAAATGACCGCAATTTGCCGACTTACTCGATCGTGATTGCGCTCCATCGCGAAGCGCGGGTTGTCGGCCAGCTTACCGCCGCGCTCGACGCTATCGATTATCCGCGCGCCAAACTCGACATTAAACTCGTCATCGAAGCGGACGATCACGCGACCCGGCTAGCGCTTGAGGCGCTCGATCTTCCTCCAGTCTATGAAATCATAATAGCCCCGCACGGGCGACCCAGAACCAAGCCGCGGGCATCGAACATCGCATTGCCTCTCGTGCGCGGGGAATTCGTCGCGGTGTTCGACGCGGAAGACGCCCCCGCGCCGATGCAATTGCGCGACGCCGTCGAGCGATTCCGCCAAGCGCCCGCCGAAGTCGTTTGTTTGCAGGCGCAGCTGTCAATCGACAATATAGAGGACTCCTGGCTGACGCGGCTATTTTCGATCGAATATGCGGCGCTGTTTGACGTTTTGCACCACGGACTGACTGGACTTGGCGTTCCGCTTCCGCTTGGAGGCTCATCAAATCATTTCCGCACGGAGGCCTTGCGGGAGATTTGCGGCTGGGACGCCTGGAATGTGACGGAAGACGCCGATCTCGGCCTGCGCCTCACCCGTTTCGGCTATCGTTCGGAGACGTTGAATTCGAGCACGCAGGAGGAAGCGCCGGCCCGGTTGAAGGCCTGGATGACGCAAAGGCGACGCTGGTCGAAAGGCTGGATGCAGACATTCATCACGCTGAGCCGGGATCCGGCCCGTCTCATCGCCGAAGTTGGATGGGCTCGGGCGGGCTCACTGCTCTTGTTGATGACGGCGCTGGTCATCTCGCCGCTGCTTTGGCCGCTTTTGACCGCGCTGATGATCTACGACCTTGCGCGAGTGGGTTTGCCCTCTCCAACCTCCATCTTCGCGTTGGTGGAGACGACGCTATGGCTCTCGGTCGGGCTCTTTGGAGCGGCCTCAGTGGTGTGGGTAGCTCTGCTTGGCATGAAGCGGCGCAGGCTGCTCGGGCTCTGGATTTTTCTACCGTTGCTCGCGCCTTATTATCTGCTGATGTCCGCCGCGGCTTGGGCGGCGCTTTATGACCTCATCATGCGGCCCTATCATTGGCACAAGACGGAGCATGGGCTCGCCAAAAGCTCGCGCCAGAAAAACCTTGCGGCGGCTGAGCTCGCCGCGGCGATCAAGATCAAAGCAAATTCTGTGGGGGCACCACCGACGCGGCGTTAAATATGGTCTTGGAAGTCGCCAACTTTCGGAGAAAGTCATGTTCAGCGCGGCTTTGCCGAGCCTCCGCCGAGCAGGTCCGGCCGGCGTTCGCGGGTAATCCGCAGCGCTTCGGCTTTGCGCCATGCCTTGATCTTGGCGTGGTCGCCGGAAAGTAGGATCTGTGGAATTTCTCGCCCCTCCCATTCGCGCGGGCGCGTGAAATGCGGATATTCGAGCAGTCCAGCCTCAAAGCTTTCATCGATGCCGGAGGCTTCCTTACCCATTACTCCAGGCAGAAGCCGAACGCAGGCGTCGAGCACGACCATCGCGGCGATTTCACCACCCGATAAAACATAGTCGCCGATGGACACCTCTTCGAGACGCCGCCCTTCGATCACCCGCTCGTCAACCCCCTCGAAGCGCCCGCAGATCAGCACAACGCCCTCTCCGGCGGCGAGCGATCGCGCGCGGGATTGGGTGAGAGCTTGGCCGCGCGGACTGAGCAGCAGACGCGGACGAGCATCCAGAGGTTCAAGTCCAGCGTCGAGCGCCGCGCCCAAGACGTCAGCGCGAATGACCATCCCAGGGCCCCCGCCGGCCGGCGTATCGTCTACGGCGCGATGACGGCCGAGCCCCTGCTCGCGAATGTCGTGGACGCCAAGCGCCCAAACATCGCGCGCGAGCGCCTCACCGGCCAGCGAAACGCCGAGCGGCCCCGGAAACATCTCCGGAAAGAGGGTAAAAACCGTCGCGCGCCACATTGATCAGATCTCGTCCGGCGAAGGCTTCGTCTGCTCGGGGCGATGCTGGGATTCGTCCGCTTTTTCGGAAAAGAGCTCCGCCTCGATCTCGACAGGCGGCGCGACGATAAGCCGACCGCCCTTTATGTCGATCTCGGGAACGACAGCTTTAGCGAAAGGCAAAAGCAGCGCTTCGCCGCCACCCTCCGGCGCAATCTCCAAAATGTCGCCGGCGCCGAAATTGAGAACGTTGGTCACCCGGCCGATGGATTCGCCGCTCTTCCGCACAGCCGCGAGTCCGATCAGATCGGCAAGATAAAACTCATCCTCGTCGGTTTTTGGCAGGCAATCGCGCGGCAAAAATAGCTGGAGATTGGTCAGGCTTTCGGCGGCGGTGCGATCCTCGATTCCGACAATCCTCGCGACGAATACATTGTCTTTCACATGGCGCAGGGTTTTGATCGAAAAGCGCCGGACGCCGCTCGCATCGGTCAGAGGCTCATAGCTGGCGATTGCGTTCGGGACGTCAGTGAAGGATTGCAGTCGCAAGTCGCCCTTGAGGCCATGCGGGGCTCCAAAACGGCCAACGAGAATGCGTTCGCCGCCATGGGCCGCCATACGCTATTTCGCCGCCCGCGCCTTAAGCGCATGGTCGGCCAGCGTCTTGCCGAGCGACCAGACCGCCCCCGGCACGCGATGACTGTCGGCGATGACGCTGTCGAACGCGCGTTCGATCCAGTCGCAATCCGCATCATTGATGACCAACGTTGGCAGCAGCTTGACCGTATGATTGGCGTGTCCCGCCACCTGCGCGAGAATCTTGTGATCCTTGAACAGGGGGATAGTGATGAGCTGGCAGAACAAGCCGGGATTGACGGCCTCGAGCAGGCTCCAAGACGCCTTAAGCTTCAGGGAGCGCGGAGGCCCGAATTCGACGCCGATCATCAGGCCTTTGCCGCGCACGGATTTGACCAGCTCGTAGCGCTCAGCCATCCCCTTGAAAGTTTTCAACAGTCGAGCCCCGGTGCGCTCCGCGTTGCGGATGAGGCCGTCGGCGTCGATGACTTCGAGGGTCGCGAGTCCAGCCGCCATGGCGAGATCATTCTTCGCGAATGTCGAGCCATGCACGACAGCGCGGTCCATGCGGTTGAATACTTTGCCGAACACATGCTTACGGGTCAGGACCGCGCCGACCGGCACATGGCCGCCCGACAGCGCCTTGGAGAGGAGCACCATATCGGGCTCGACGCCCCAATGTTCAATCGCCAGAAAACGCCCGGTGCGGCCAAGCCCGGTCTGAATTTCGTCGGCGATGAACAGAGCGCCATGTCTGCGGCAAAGCGCAGCCGCGTCGGAAAGATAGTTGTCGTCCGGGAGATTGACGCCCTTGCCCTGAATCGGCTCGACAATAAAGGCTGCGACGTCGCCGGCCTGCAGCGCTTTTTCAAGGGCCGCCAGGTCGTTGAAAGGGACCTCGACGCAGCCGGGGACGAGGGGACCAAACCCCTCGCGGAAAATCGCATCGCCGTTGAGGGACAGCGCGCCATAGGAAAGGCCGTGAAAAGCATGTCCGCAATAAACAATTCCCGGCCGCCCGGTGGCGCGGCGCGCAAACTTGATCGCCGCCTCGACAGTCTCCGCTCCGGAATTGGTGAAAAAGACTTTGTCGAGAAAAGGAACAAACCCCAGCAATCTCTCCGCCAGCAAAGCGCCAAGGACAGAAACGTCCATCTGCACGAGATTGGGGAAATCGCTCGCGAGGACGCTGGTCAAAGCCTCCCGCAGCACGGGATGGTTACGGCCAACGCCAAACACGCCCCATCCGCTCAGCAGATCCAGATAGCGATCGCCCCGGCGGTCGAAAAGATACTGGCCCTCGCCTTTCTGAAACGCAACGTCGAAACCTATCGTCTGCAGCACGCGAACCATCATCTCGTTCATGTGCTCCACGTGCAGCCCGTAACGCTCCGACTCGCGCTCCGCGACCATGGCGCGAATGTCGAAACGCCGCGTGGGCCGGTCGAGGGTAATCTCCTGAAACGATATGTTTTTCATTGATCACACTTTAAGCTTGCCGCTGAGCGTCTGAAGGATAGCGCTCAATGGCCTCACCATTGAGGCAAGCAGCAAAATCGCACTCACCTTGATTGTTTGCATGGATGAGACCGATAATTCCCGATCCATGCCCATGCAAAAATGAGTTTGAAGTTACTGCGAAACGTAGGTCGAACCCTTTGCCGGCAATCCCGGAGCAGAGACTCCACGTAACGCTAATGGCGTTTACAGGATCGGTAAAGACAACGGTTGAGCTTAAAAAATGTTCCGCCGCGGGGAAAATCAGGCGGTGAGTAAATCTTTGCAACACTCCTCCAGACGAGCGGCGACGCTTCGCCGCGTCCGGGTTTCAGCATGTCCGATGGTGGGCGCGACAGGGATCGAACCTGTGACCCCTACGATGTCAACGTAGTGCTCTCCCGCTGAGCTACGCGCCCGAGCTTCCCTGTGAGGGGATAGCTTCCGCGCCAGCATATACCGGCTCGTGGAGGGAGGCGCAAGCTGCAAAGATTTCCTATTTTCCGCTGCCGGCGCATGCGCGAATTGGTCTCGTGGGCACCTGCGGCGGGAGCGGAACCGCCTCACAGTTATGCGATCACTATTTCCTTCTGTTTGTTACAATGGATCATTTTTGCGGGAATTCTGCAGCATGGCCAAGCCAGGGAAAACCTGCAAGACTTCCAAAATCGGCGGATTTTTGGGTTCCGACCACCGGAAAATCCGCCTCGGGGTCAGAGACAGCGCGATGAGCGACAAAGATCAATCCCCCGCACCCGAAGAGCGCGATGATCGGACGGCTTTCCGTCCGACAGCTGAGCCAAAGCCGCAACCGGACGCGGCTCCCACTCATCATTCGCAAGACACAATGAGGGCGCGGGCAAGCAGCGAGGATCCCGCCATATCCCGGACCAGTTCCCCCCAGCGCTCGACCGACGACGCTGATTCGGTTTTGAAGCCAGCGCCGCCGCCACGGCAGCCGGTTGCGCCGGGCCAGAATCTCAGCATCCCGAACGACAATCCGATCCTGCGGGCGGCGGGACCGCTGCTGCTTCTGCTCGGCCGTTTGCGGGCTGCGCTTCTCCGGGTCCCTCGGCCTGGGCCAACCGCGCGGATCGCCGCAGCGATAGAGACATGCGACCGCGACATGAGAAGCGCCGGCGTCGCGCCGGACGACGCTGCCGCCGCCAAATACGTCCTATGCGCGACCGCTGACGAGGTCCTGGGCAATCTTCCGGGCGGCGATGGCGCCGACGCGGCCCGATCTGGGCTAGTGGCGCATTTTTTTAGTGAAAACAACGACGGGCGCCGTTTTCTCGCCGAACTCGACCGCGCCAAGCGGAGCCCCCGCGCGCATTACTTCTTGCTCGAACTGATTCACGCTTGTCTGACGTTGGGATTTCAGGGCTCCGACCGAATGTTGTCCGGCCGGGAGGCCACTTTGCAGAAGATTCGGCGCGACCTCTCGGAGCTTCTGCAAAAAACACAGCCCATCCAGCAATCATTGTCGACGCATTGGCGTGGCCAGTCGCTTGGCTGTCACGCCGTTCGTCTGCGCGCGCCGCTCTGGGTTTCCGCCAGCGTCATCGCTCTTGCGTTGTTCGGCGTCTTCGTCGGATTCCGGATCGCCCTCGGTCATCGCGCGGAGGCGGCGGCCGAAGCGCTCGGCGCGTTGAATCCGCCGACGCAGGCAGCGATCGGCCGCAAAGTCGCGGTCGCGCCGCCCCCGCTTCCGCCGCCAACGGAGGCGCAAGTCTCCCAACTCAATCACATCCGTAATGTATTGGGGCCGAATATCGCGGCGGGAACCATCCGCGTCGATTCGACCGCCAATCAGATCGTCATTCGCATCTCCGACAGCTTTCTGTTCCAACCTGGGAAATCGGCCATTCTCGACGATGCGCGCGCGCTCATGATGTATATCGCGCTCGCGCTCGACGACGAAAAAGCCGTCAGGGTCGTCGGGCATTCCGACGCTGCGCCAATCTCCAACGCGCGGTTCGCTTCGAATTTCGAACTGTCTCTGGAGCAGGCCAAAGCCGTGAGCGCTCTGCTGAAACAGTCCCTCTCGCAGCCGGAGCGGGTCGAGGCGGAAGGCAAAGGCCCTGATGCGCCGATCGCGTCGAACGATACGCCCGAAGGGCGCGACCAGAATCGCCGGGTCGAAATCATCGTCCCACGCAGCGATTGAGGCCGGCGTGAGCGTGAGTTCCGACGCATATTCTGTCCAAAAGGTCAGCAGCTTTAGGCGCGCTTTATGAGTGGAACATCCTGGTTACGCATCCTCATCAGATTGATTGGCGCGATCGCGGTCGCGACGCTGATCTGGTTCGGGGGCCCGCTCCTGCCCTTCCGCGAGACTCATCCGCTTGAGGAGGCCTTTCCGCGGCTTGCGGCGATCCTAGCCGTCTTCGCGCTCGTTGCGAGCGCTGGACTCTATAGGTGGCGTCGGCGCCGCAAAGGGGTCGAGCGCATCGCTCGCGGCATGAGCGTCGACGAAAGCGACGCTCCGCTTTTGACCGCGCGCATGAAAGAGGCGCTCAGCGCGTTGCGCAACCGTGGCGGCCTCGCAAAGTATCTCTATGACCTGCCCTGGTATGTGGTGATCGGACCGCCTGGATCCGGCAAATCGACAGCGCTCGTCAATTCGGGATTGAAGTTTCCGTTGACCGCCGGCATTGCGCCTCGCGCGGTCGCAGGCGTCGGAGGCGCACGCGGCTGCGATTGGTGGTTCGCCAGCGACGCCGTATTCCTCGAAACCGCAGATCGCCATACGACGCAGGATTTAGACGCCAAGCCGAATCAAAACAGCTGGGCCGCCTTCCTCGATCTGCTCAAACGCAATCGCTCCCGCCAGCCGATCAATGGCGTTCTCGTCGCCTTCAGCTTGGAAGATCTGCTTATCCTTCCGCCGGCCGAAGTCGCGGCTCATGCCGCCGCCATCAAAGCGCAGCTCCTCGAATTGCGCCAGCGGCTGAAGGTCGATTTTCCCGTCTATGCGTTGTTCACCAAGGCCGATCTCGTGGTCGGCTTCATGGAGTTTTTCGCAGATCTCGACGAGGCCGGCCGGACGCAGGTCTGGGGCGAGACGTTTCAAACGACGGACAAGAGCAAATCCATGCTCGCCGAGGCTCCAGCCGCCTTTGCGGCCCTCGTCGAGCGGTTGAACAAACGCGTGACCCGGAGATTAGCCGAGGAGAAGGACGCGACAAACCGTATTCTTCTGTTCGGATTTCCCGCGCAAATGGCGGCGCTGCGCCAGCCCGTCACAAATTTTCTCAGCAAGATTTTCGATCCGGCGCACTATCAGAGCAACGCCGCCCTGCGCGGGTTCTACTTCTCCTCGGCGACGCAGCAAGGCGCGCCAATCGATCAATTGCTCGGCGCGCTCGCCAAGGGATTAGCCGCTGAGGCGGTCGGAGCTCCCGCCTATTCCGGCCAGCGCAAGAGCTTTTTTCTGACCGACCTGATCAGGAAGGTGTTGATTGGCGAGGCCGGCTGGGTGTCGACGCAGCGCGGCCAGCGTGTGGTCAAGAAGGTCGCCCTCGCGAGCATGCTCGTCGCCGCGCCGCTCCTCATCGGCGCGTGGTGGATCAACTACGCAAGGAACAGCGACCGGATAGCCCATATTGAAGAGGCGGCGGCCAAATATTCCGTGCTCGCCGGGGACGTCGGCCGCTCCGATACAGTCAGTGACCGCGATCTGAGTAAAATCCTTCCCGAATTGCATTCGCTGCGGTTTTTGCCGGGCGGTTTCGGCGATAATTCCAACTCGCTGTCCGGCGGCTTCGGATTGAACCAAAGCGCGCGGCTGAAATCCGCGGCGGAGACTGCCTATGGCGTCGGCCTCGAACGTCTGCTGCGGCCGCGCCTCATCTATCGACTCGAGGAGCGGCTCGAAGCCAATGGCAATGATCCTGCGGCGCTGTTTGAGGCGCTCAAGGTCTATTTGATGCTGGGCGGGCTCGCGAGGGCAGATCGGCAATTGCTGATCAATTGGATGGAGCGCGATTGGTCGGAAAATCTTTATCCCGGACCAAGGAACAGCGAAGGACGCAAGGAGCTCGAACAGCATCTCCTCGCCATGCTCGATCTCGAAACGGGGCGCGGCTCCTCCGTGCCGTTGAACGGCCCGCTTGTCGAGAAAATCCAGGCAAAGCTGGCGAGCGAAAATGTCGCCGATCGCGCTTTTCGGACGTTGGCGGCGCGGGCGAAGGCGAGCTCGCGCCCCGATTGGTCAGCGGGCAAAGCCGGCGGCGCCGAAGCTTTGGTTGTCTTCGACCAATCGATCGGGGCGATCCAGGTCCCTTATTTTCTGACCAAGCCCGGCTTCGAACAGGACTTCATCATGGCCGCGCCCGGCATCGTCGATGAAATATCGCGGGATCGATGGGTTCTGGGCGCAGCCGGCGAGCAACCGGCGATCGCGGAGCAGTATGACAAGCTGGAGGAAAATCTGGTCGACGTTTACGCCAAAGCTTTCATTGACGCATGGCGCGAGGCCATCGACAAATTGAAGCTTCGGCGCCTGATCACTGAGCGACCGTCCTATCCGCTATTGGCCGCGGCATCCTCCAGCGCTTCGCCGATTGGCCGCCTTCTCCAATCGATCCGCGACGAGACGCTGTTGACCGACGCGGAGCAGGCTCTTGCGACGGACGCCGCAGGCGACGAGCCGCCCGTCGCCTCCATCACGGGAGCGGGCGGACAGACGCCGGCGCAAATGATCGATGCGGCGCTTGCGCCCTTTCATCGACTGGTCGAAGGCGATGCGGGGCGGCGGCCAATCGACCTCGTGATTTCGCAATTGAATGAGATCCGCGCCAATCTGAGCCGCCTCGCCTCGAACGGCTCCTCCGCCGATCAGCTGGAGAGCCAAATCGCCGCCAGCGTCGCCAAGCTCAAGACCGATGCATCGAGCCTGCCGCAACCCTTCAATCATATGATGGAGGAGACTGCTGATGACGCGACGCGCGAAATTGTCGATCTCGTTGTCGCGAGGACCGCCGACAAATTGCGCAATTCCGTCACCATGGCTTGCCGGGAACGGATCTCAAGCCGTTTTCCTTTCAACCGGTCCGCCGCGCGCGATGTCTCGCTGGAGGATTTCGCCCGCATGTTCGGGCCGAAAGGATTGATCGACCAGTTCGTCAGCGAAAATATTCTCCCCGCATCCGGGGCGGAATGGAAATGGCGCGACGGCAGCCAGCTCGCCAAAAAACTCGCGCCGACGGCGCTGGCCGATTTCCAGCTCGCGGCCGAGATCCGCGAGGCGTTCTTCGGGGCCGACTCCGCGGTCCCTGGTTTTTCCTATGCGGTGACGCCGCCAGCGCTCCGCGCCTCAAGGCTGGAGATCGACGCGACAGTCATCAACGGCGGCGCCAAAGCGATAACTGTGCAATGGCCAGGTCCAGCTGCAATTCACCGCACAGCGCTCAGACTTCGTTCCAGCAAAGCTCCAGCCATTGAGCGTCAAGGCGTCTGGTCGATCTACCGGATGCTTGACGCCGGTCGCGTCAATGGCGATGGAACCCTCGCGACTTTCTCTATCGGCGGCCGCGATCTGCAATATCGGTTCAATGCGAGCGCGACTTCCCCTAGCGCAACCTTAAAGCCGCTCGACTTGATTCAGTTGCGCAAATTCCACTGCCCCAACGGAGCCTGATAAGCCTGAGGCGACGATGCAATCGGGATAAGGTCAGCAATCGACCGCGCGATCGATTCGACTTGGCCCAATCAGGTCTTGGTCCAATCAGGTCTTGCTTGTTTTCGCGGAGCGACGCCAACTTCAGGGTCCGCGAGACGCCGCCGCGCGTCCCCGGCCCCGCAGCCATCGCGATCAGAAAGCGTTCGCCACAATTTGTCGTTCACCTAGCTAAGCAGTATTTTGAATGATTATAAATTGAAAAGGCGCGGCATTGCTTGTCTAGACCCAATCTAATCTTCGACATTGCATTGCAATTCATTAAATGATGCGCTACATCGAACTCGACTCGTCGCTTCGCAAAACGCTGTTTGGCTCGAATATTTGGTGCCTGAATGATTGTATGCTCGTGCAATGTTCTGACCGACGCCACTATCAAAGCGACCCTCGCCGGGTCGGCAGGTCAGGCTTGTCCGCGCACGCCGGGCGCCGTTTATAAATGCCTCGGTTGCAGCCCCAATTGCGGGCGCTGCATAAAGACGGTGCGAAAGATCATCCGTGACGCGCTCGGCGATGCGCCAAGCGCCTGCGTCGACGAGGCTTGTCAGCCGCAGGATCTTCCGGTCTGCGAGCTGGAGACGCTCACCGTCACCGAAGAACAGGTTTTTTTCCCGATCGTTCCCTAAAGAGGCAGCGCGATGACGTCGCCGCGTCTGGGACAGACGGATCTGTCCCAGCGATCTTTTTGACGTTCGGGTCAGTCGACCAATTTGGCGTCCAGCGTGATCTCGGCTTTCAGCAACTTGGATACCGGGCAGCCGAGCTTTGCCTTATTGGTCAGCTCCGTGAAAGTCGCCTGATCGGCGCCGGGGATTTTCGCGCGCAAGGTGAGATGCACCTTGGTGATGGCGAAGCCATCGTCGACCTTGTCCAGCGTCACTTCCGCCGTTGTATCCATTTGCGTCGCCGTGAGCTTGGCCTCGCCAAGGATGAGCGACAGGGCCATGGTGAAACACCCCGCATGCGCCGCTCCGATCAACTCTTCCGGATTGGTCCCTGGCTGTCCTTCGAAGCGGCTCGCAAAGCCGTAAGGATAGGCTTTCAGCGCGCCGCTTTCCGTCGAGATGGAGCCTTTTCCGTCCTTGATCCCGCCCTGCCAAGCGGCCGATCCAACTTTTTTCATCAATGTCTCCGTGAAGTTAGGCGAAGCAACGGCGTTGACTTCATTGGCCGCCCGGACGATGTCGCAAAACCAGCCGCGTTACAAGCGACTCCGGCGCCGTCTGAATGTTCAGACGCCGACGCGTCCACACCATAAAACTTTAGCCGAAACGGTAGCCCGAAACCGGCGCCCCGAAAATATGATCGCTGTAGTCGCGCACGCCGAGATCTTCAGCGGCGGCCCCGGCTGCGACCATCAGCGGAATCAAATGGTCTTCACTCGGATGGCTCACGCGGGCGCCGGGCGCAGCGGCCCAGGCGGTCAAAGCAGCGTTGCGCTCGGCCTCGGGGCCAGCGACGGCGGCAGTCAACCAGGCATCGAATTTTTCGGCGATCTGGATGATGCGAGGGTCGGCGCGATACAGGTTTTGCAGATTATGAAAACTGAGGCCGCTGCCGATGATCAATACGCCTTCGTCGCGCAAGGAGGCCAAAGCCCGGCCGATCGCGATATGCTCTGCGGGATCGAGCGACATCGATAAGGAAAGCTGCACCGTCGGAATGTCGGCGTTCGGGTAGAGCAGCAGCAGAGGCACGAACACGCCATGATCGAAGCCGCGCGTCTCATCGGCGGCGCTGTCAATCCCCGCGCGATTGAGCAGTCGGCAGATGTCCGCCGCCAGCGCCGGATCGCCCGGCGCCGGGTAACGCAGCTGATAAGTATGCGGCGGAAAGCCGCGATAATCATAGATCAGGCTCGGCTCGGCAGCCGCCGTGACTGTCGGACGGCGCTCCAGCCAATGGGCGGAAATGACCAGCAATGCGCGGGGACGCTCGCCTATCGTCGCGGGGATGCCGCGCAGATAAGCGGCCATGCCCGTCCACGTCTCCGGCGCGCTCGGCGGCGGATCCATGAAAAAACAAGGGCCGCCGCCATGCGGAATAAACCAGACTGGAAGACGCGGTGCAGCCATGGGCCGGTTTCCAATTTTCTCAAAATGCTATCGAGAGTGCCGCCAAGATCTTCTGAAGGCAAGGCGACGGGGAATTATGAATGGAGAGCCGCCGCTAGGCTTTGTTCACCGGCGCCGCGTGCACGCCGTTGGCGCCGACAATGCGTCCTTCTTCGGCCTTATAGAAATATTGGCTTGCGATCAGCCAGCCTTTGAGCGGACGCAGCGGCGGAATGCACGAGATAAGCAAGAACGGCAGGCTAGTCACCAGATGGACCCAGAACGGCGGCGAATATTCAACGTCAAGCCAAACCGCGAAGAAAACGGCCGGGACGCACACGAACAGCATCACGAAGATGGCCGGACCGTCGGCGGGATCGGCGAATGAATAATCGAGGCCGCAAACCTCGCATGAGGGCCGCAATTTGAGAAACCCCTCAAACAGATGCCCTTTGCCGCAACGCGGGCATTTCCCCCATAATCCGGTTCGCATCGGACTTAGCGCGGGCCATTCCTGTTTGGCGTTCGCCTCTTGCGTCATTGATCTGCTCCAATCCCAGCCGCGCTGCGAGCGATCTACCCGCTGAGATTTCATAGTCTATGCGGAATTTCTGATCCGAGCGCAAGCGCTCGCATATTGTATGGTAATTGTATGCTCAATTGTCAATAACGGCCAAGCGCTCGCGTCACTCAAACCACCATCGAGGACATCGCCGGCGATTGATCCAGCAGGTCAGCTACAATCCGGAGGCCCTGAGTCAAATCTTCCCGCGTTGCAGCCGCGCCTAGACCGAGGCGGACAGCCTCGGGCGGCTGCGCCAGCGCGAAAGCATCGCTTACGACGACGCCGATTCCCGCCGAGCGCAGACGGCTGGCGAATTCGCCGCGCGTCCAG
This sequence comes from Methylocella sp., assembly GCA_037200525.1. Classification (NCBI taxonomy): domain Bacteria; kingdom Pseudomonadati; phylum Pseudomonadota; class Alphaproteobacteria; order Hyphomicrobiales; family Beijerinckiaceae; genus Methylocella; species Methylocella sp. The sequence goes on from JBBCGG010000001.1 coordinate 3,909,913, forward strand.
GGCGCCGCAAGCGGAAGCCAGAGATGATATCCTTCCGGATCGGCAATTGCGGCGCCTGCCGGAAGAAGCGCGGCGGCAATCGTCTGGCGAGCGGCTGTCTCTTTGCGTATGGCTGCAAGCACCGCGTCGGCGACGCCATCCTCGATCCATCGCGTCACAATCGCGGCAGTGAGCGGCGAGGCCATCGAAGTCGTGGCGCGGATCGCTCCGGCGAGGCGCGCCGTCGCGCGCGCGTCCGGCGCGACGAGATAAGAGATGCGCAACGCAGGGGCGAGGCATTTCGCCAGCCCGGCAATATGATAGACCAGTTCGGGAGCAAGGGCCGCAAGCGGCGGGGCCGCGATTTTGGGCAGCATCCCGTAAGCATCATCCTCGATGATCGGCACGCCATGGCGCCGGGCGACAGCGACGATTGCTTCGCGGCGCGCAAGCGACATCGTCGCCGTCGTCGGATTATGCAGCGTCGGCGCGCAGTAGAGCGCTTTAGGTTTCTGCGTCCGGCAAACGGCGTCAAAGGCGTCGGGATCGACGCCCTCGCCGTCGATTCCAACCTCGACGAGCCTGATGCGCAGATGCGCCGCAAGTGAGCGAAACCCCGGGTAAGTCAGCGCTTCGGCGCAAATAGCCTCGCCGGGCCCAGCCAGCGCCCCTGCAAGAGCCAGCATGGCTCCCTGTGTGCCAGGGCAAACGAGCACGCGCTCGACTGAGACGGCCGGCAGCCGTCGCCGCAGCCAATTAACGCCCGCGGCTCGGTCCGCCGCAGCGCCCCCCGGTTCCTGATAGCGCAAAAGAAGATCGAGGCCTCCGCTCGTCTCGAGATCGGCGATGCCGCTCCACATCCGCGCCGTCAAAGCCGCGTCGTGGAAACGGGGCGGCAGATTCATGCTCATGTCGATGAGGCCGCTCGCGACCACCGCGGCGGGCGCGCGCTTCTGGCGGACGTAAGTGCCCTGGCCCACGCGGCCTTCGACGAGGCCGCGACGGCGCGCCTCCGCATAGGCGCGGCTGACCGTAGTGAAGTCGATGCCAAGAGCGTCCGCGAGCGTGCGTTGCGGCGGCAAACGGACTCCCCCAACAAGACTTCCGGAGAGAATATCCGCGGCGATCGCATCGGCTATGGCCAGATAGAGCGGGCCCGCAGCCCTATTGATCGATGGCAGCCAAATATCTGCTCCAGCGCCGGCGCCCATCGCCAAATCCTTTATGCTCCTCGAATTGTAATATATGCATATTGTATGTACAATCACGGAGGAGCGCAAGCCGGTCAATGGGTTAGCCGCAAATCGCCTTCGCTCAGCGGGCAGCGTCCAAATTGCGGAGGCCCTCGAGCAGCGCTTTATGAAACGCCTCGGGGTCCTGCATTTGCGGAGCATGGCCGAGCTCGGGGAACTCGATTAGATTGACGTTCGGGATCCGTTTGGCCGCCAATTTCGCGAGCTCGGGATAATGACCGAGCTGCGCCCGCACATCCGGCGGCGCCGCGTCTTTGCCGATCGCAGTCGTGTCTTTATCGCCAATCAATAGAAGAACCGGCGGTTTCAAGAGATCAAACTCGTAGAGGACGGGCTGGGTGTAGATCATGTCGTAGAGCAGCGCGGAGCTCCAGGCGACTTGCTCGCGCCCCGGTCCCCGATACATGCCCGCCAGCATTTGCACCCATGGCTCATAGCTGTCCCGCCATTGATTGAAATAATATGTCGCCTTCTCGTAATTGCGAATGCTCTCATCCGTCGTCTTCAGCTCGCGTTCGTACCATTGATCGACGCTCAGCGAGGGAACGCCCTTTGCCTTCCAATCCTCGAGGCCAATCGGACTGACGAAAACAAGTTGATCGACGTCTTGCGGATACATCAGGCCATAGCGCGCCGCGAGCATGCCGCCGGTCGAATGCCCGATGATCGTCGCGCGACCGACGCCGATCGACTCCAGCAAAGCGTGCGTATTCCGCGCCAATTGCTGGAAACTATACTGATATCGCCCCGGCTTGCTCGATTTGCAAAAGCCGATCTGATCCGGCGCGATGACACGATAGCCAGCTTCGCTCAAAACCTTGATGGTTTCCTCCCAGGTCGCGGCGCAGAAATTTTTTCCATGGAGCAGCACGGCGACGCGGCCGTTCGGCTTTTCCCCCGCGACGTCCATATAGGCCATATGCAGAGGCTCGCCTTGCGAGGCGAAAGCGAACTCCTTGACGGCATAAGGATAAGCAAAGCCCTCAAGCTCCGGCCCGTAGGCGGCCCCCGGCGCCGAGGGAACCGCCGACGCGCCGAAAGCGCAAAGAAGCAAAGCCGCTGACAAAACCGCGCATTTGATCATGGGCCACTCCTTTTCGAGTCCCGCAGCGGGAGAGCGCCGTCACGCCCTAGCTACGCCGCCTTATAAGCCGTGGAAGCTAAGCGCGCTCTATGTAAAATCAACTGAACGGTTGGGGCGCGCCTCCTCGGTTTTTGCGCGATACTTGAGGAACGGTATTTCGTGACTATCAAGGAAGCCGAGGCGAGGGTCGTGGCGAGCGATGCAGAGATTGCCCGCGGAAGCAATGATTGGGTCCGTTACCGACAGCTCTCCTCCAAAAGTCAGCTCGCGACCATGCGTCTCGGCCAAGCCGCTGCGATCACGGCTGATGTTCTTCGGGCGAAACGTTTCCCGGCCCTGTCGCAAGGCTCGCCCTGCTACCTGCGTGGTCTGCCCCCTGAAAAGTGATCCTCCGTGAAGTATGGGCTTATGAGCCTGATGGAGGACTGCGCAATGCCGAGGAAAAGACACAAGGCGGAAGAGATCGTCGCGAAGCTACGGCAAGTCGAAGTGCTTAGCGCGCAAGGGCGACCGGTCGCGGAGGCGATCCGCTCGATAGGGGTGACGGAAGTTACATACTATCGATGGCGGTCGGAATACGGCGGCCTGAAGGGCGATCAGGTGAAGCGGCTGAAGGAGCTGGAGGCGGAGAATACGCGGCTCCGTCGAGCGGTGTCCGATTTGACGCTTGAGAAGCTGATCCTGAAAGAGGCTGCCTCGGGAAACTTCTGAGCTCCGCGCGTCGTCGCGCCTGCGTGGAGCATGTGATCGCCGAACATGGCGTTTCCGAGCGGTTCGCTTGCCGGGTTCTCGGTCAGCATCGCTCCACGCAGCGCAAGGTTCCGACCAAGCCCGATGACGAAGCGGCATTGATCGCCGACATCACGGCGCTCGCCATCCAGTACGGCCGCTATGGCTACCGCCGCATCACGGCGATGTTGTGGGAGCGAGGCTGGAAGGTCAACGTCAAACGGGTCGAGCGGATCTGGCGACGCGAGGGGCTGAAAGTTCCGGCCAGACAACCCAAGCGCGGGCGTCTCTGGCTCAATGACGGCTCGTGCGTCCGGCTGCGCCCGCAATGCCCCAACCACGTCTGGTCCTATGACTTCGTCGAGGACCGCACTCATGATGGCAGGAAATATCGCATGCTGAATATCATCGACGAATTTACCCGCGAATGCATCGCGATCAGGATTAACCGGAAGCTGAAGGCAGCGGACGTCATCGACGTTCTCTCGGACCTCTTCATCTTGCGAGGGGTTCCGATCCACATTCGTTCCGACAACGGCCCGGAGTTCATCGCCAAGGCGTTGCGTGACTGGATTGCCGCCGTCGGCGCGAAGACCGCCTACATCATGCCGGGCAGTCCCTGGGAGAACGGCTATTGCGAGAGCTTCAACTCGAAGCTGCGCGACGAGCTTTTGAATGGTGAAATCTTCTACACTCTCAAGGAGGCGAAGGTCGTCATTGAGCGATGGCGACGCCACTACAACACCGTGCGCCCGCACTCATCGCTGGGCTACAAGCCGCCAGCCCCGGAGACCCTGCAATGGCCGGCTTCGCAATCCGGACCAGCTTCGCCCGCCACGCCAGCAATAGCGCCAGGGCCGACAATGCACTAACATTCAAACTGGATCACCCCATGGGGGCAGGCCATGCGCAGTTCAGCATCTTGCCCCCTGAGAACGCCGCCGGCAAAATCCGCCAATGCCCTCTCGGGGGATGCGTCGGCCACGGCGGGACCGTCGCCTACGCCGCGCGGCATGGCCGCCAGGGCGCCGTTACGCCCTGCCAATGCTAATTTCGCAAGCGACGGAATCCAAAGCGCCTGGGGCAAAGACATAGTCACACAGCGTTGCATTTTGCTCTGTCCAAACTTCCCGCGGGAGAGTCGAGATATTGTCGAGCAGTATCTTATCATCGCTTTTTATTACCTGATAAATACTATACTTCATATATTTGAGTAACTCTTCTAATTCAGAAATTCTCGTTGTATACGTATCCCAATCTGCGGTATCTGCGGCAAATAGCACCTCACACAGGATGAGAGGCCTATATCTCTGTATGCTATGCTGCATCCCAATCAGAACTAGGGCCCAGACCCATAAAATGGTTGGCGTGACAGGCGGATTGTGATTCACAGCTTCCGAAAGGAAGCGACTATGAATCGGGATCAATTCTGGCTGACGGACGCGCAGTTCGCGAAGATCGCGCCGCATCTTCCCACGGACACGCGCGGCAAGGCGGGCGTCGATGATCGCCGGGTGATCAGCGGGATCATTCATGTGCTGAAATCTGGCGGACGCTGGATTGACGCGCCGCTGGAGTACGGGCCAAAGAAGACTCTCTACAATCGCTACGTTCGCTGGGCTGCTAAGGGCGTTTGGATCGATCTGTTCCACGCGCTTGCGCAAGCAGGCGGGCCGCCGGCGCAGGTCCTCATCGACTCCTCGGCGGTCAAGGCGCATCGCTCGGCCAGTGGCGGCAAAGGGGGGAGAAGAATCAGGCCATCGGCCGTTCGCGCGGCGGGCGCACAACCAAAATCCACGCATTGACCGATGCGGACTGCCGCCCGCTGTCTTTCATGCTCACCGGCGGCCAAATCGCCGATTGCTCGGCGGGCGCGGAGCTTATCGCGCGACTTCCTCCTTGCGAAATCCTCCATGGCGACAAGGGCTACGACGCAAATGCGATCCGTCGGCAGGTCGAGGAGCGCGGAGCTATGCCGAATATCCCGCCCAAGGCCAATCGCAGGTGGAAGAACTGCTTCTCGCCCTTCCTCTATCGAAACCGCAACGCCATCGAACGCATGTTCTGCCGCCTGAAAGACTTCAGGCGCGTGGCTACCCGCTACGACCGAAACGCATTAAACTTCCTCGCCACAGTCTGCATCGCCGCTACCGTTTGCTACTGGTTGTGAGTCTGGACCCTAGATTTTCTGCGCCCTCAACATCAATTTTGATAAAATTTATTTCTGAAAATCCAATTTTGTCGACAATATCGTCAAAGCGGTAACTGGGATTATTTGGATATCATAAGGGCGCCCAGGCCGGAGGTCGCTCACGATGCTCGCAGCCTGATCAGTGGACATACCCTTTGTCAGGTACAATTTTTCAATATTTGATAGCCCAACGGGGGCCACGAACGAATCATCGTAGTGATTAAACTTAATTATGTCGGAGAGGATCGATGCAGACGCATAGTTCGGCTCAAACCCAACGTACTGGCCACTAGCTCCGGATAATTTCCATTCTATCAACGTTTGGCCGAGGTTAGCCCCAACATCAACAAGCGCCCCGCCCTTAGGTACAAGCTTACCAAGAAGGTAAATCTTCCATCCTCCATCATTGTATAGATAAGCTTTCAAGGGGACTGTTACTTTTACTCCCTTGTGTGAAAGCGTTATAGTTTGACGGCAAGAATTATATACTGTGGTTGCAACCCTGAATACACCCCTTAGAATGCGGTTTTGGGGAGTTTTACTGTAAAGATGCTCTATGCCTACGTTCATGCTGCTGATCCTTGAGTGCACGGCCTAAGCATCAGAACTTTGCGCATCAGGACGCATCATAGAATGACCACCTCGAGGGGCGGAGGGCGGTTCAGCCATCCAGCCCTTAAACAGACGCCGCGCCGTCGTCGCGGGCATCCAAATTGATAGTCGTCGTCGCCATGCGTAGAAGCCTTAGAGATAACCGAGACGAGCCGACTGGTCCGCCCCTATCGGGTGATCCGATTGGGATGTTAGTTGAAGATCGGCGGCCAAGCCAGCGACCCCGCGCCCGGCGGGGACCGTGGCGGCATTCCATCAATCGCCGCTTGTGAGCGCCAGCGTTGCTCTTGATGCTCGAGCGCTTTACAAACGGTGGCGCGGCGACGCCAATCGGCTTCCCCGGGCCGCGGGCAAGATTGTTGAAGCGACGACGTGAGCGCCCTTCCTTCCGCAAACATCTTGATCGACGCCGCGGGCGTCGCGGGCGTGACCGCGATTGCCTATATGTCGACGAACTTCGACAATCTCATCATTTTATCAGCCTATGGCGCCAAACCGGGCTATCGGCCTCTCTTCGTCAAACTTGCTTTTCTTCTCGTTTGTTTGATCGTCGTCCTGGTGAGTTTTGCGCTAGCCAATAGCGCCAGCCATCTTCCAATCGAAAAAATTCGCTACTTAGGTTTGATCCCGATCGGCCTTGGTTGCTATCATTTGCTCAAGCTGATCTTCGACCGAACGCCGGATGCATCAGCAAAAAAGATCGAAGTTCGGGAGTCGATCGCGCTTTCGGCTTATGCGGCTTTTGCGCTGATGTTGCTGGCAAACAGCAGCGACACCGTGAGCATATTGACCCCGATATTCGCCGACCTCAAACCGGCGCTTTTCCTTGCATGCTTCGGGGCGGTAGTAGCCACGGCTTTTTTCATGAGCGCCGCCGCCGGCTATCTCGCGCAGCATCCCGTATTGCGACTCTATCTGGAGCGTTTTGCGGAATGGGCGCTCCCGTTTCTTCTCATAGGCATCGGCGCGCTGGTGTTCCTGGAGACGCCGGCCGATGTCTGGATCGAATGAAGCGCATCCCTCCCTCGGACCCCCTCGCCTTCAGCTCGGTCAGAATCGTTCAATGTTCAATGATAAAACGTCTACGTTGATGTTCTAGACATCAATCCTAACTTCTTATATAATCGGAAACGTCAAATGGAGCGTTCATGATCACGGCCGCGCAAATGCGCGCCGCACGCGCCTTGCTTGGCATCGACCAGCGTCAGCTTGCCGAGCTCTCAGGCGTGTCGCTGCCGACCATCCAGCGGATGGAGTCGAGCGAAGGCAACGTGCGGGGCGTCATCGACACTCTGACCAAGGTCGTCGAAGCGTTCGATGCCGCCGGCGTCGAACTCATCGGAGACAATGTAAAGAGCGTCGGCAGCGGTCGCGGCGTGCGCTTCAAGCACGCCAAGATCCTGAACGGCGACTCCGTCTGACGCGAATGAGCGGCGGCAGGTCGCGGCAAAGAGCCGACTAGCCGCCGACGCAGCGACAATGAGCGGATCGAGATGGTAGCCCAGACGCGTGAACCCACCTTCGCCGAACTGTTCACGCCGAAGATCGTAACCATCCTTCGGGAGCGTTACGGCATTCGAGATTTTAAGGCCGACATTGTGGCGGGCCTGACGGTTGCAATCGTCGCGCTGCCGCTTTCGATGGCGATCGCGATCGCCTCCGGCGTGACGCCCGACCGCGGCCTCTATACGGCGATCGTCGGCGGTTTCCTCGTCTCTGCGCTCGGCGGCAGCCGTTTCCAAATCGGGGGGCCGGCCGGAGCGTTTATCGTTCTCGTCGCCGCCACCGTCGCGCAGTATGGCGTGGATGGCCTCATCCTCGCGACGATGCTCTCGGGGGTGATCCTGCTCGCAATGGGGTTCCTGCGGCTCGGCGCCTTCATTAAATATGTCCCCTACCCTGTCACCGTCGGCTTCACCTCGGGCATCGCCGTCATCATCTTCACCAGCCAGATCAAGGAGCTGCTTGGCCTGACGCTCGCCGGCCAGGAACCGGGGCCGTTCATCCCAAAGCTCCAGACGCTGGCCGCCGCGCTGCCAACGACCAATGTGGAGGCCGTCGCGATCGCGGCGCTTGCGGTGGGCTCCATCCTCACTGTGCGCCGTTTCTGGCCGCACTTGCCGGCTTTTCTGATCGCGGTCGCGCTAGCCACCATCGCGGCGCAGTTCCTTGGCCTGAGGGCGGAAACAATCGGCACGCGATTTGGCGGCATCCCGCAATCGCTCCCGGTCCCGCACTTGCCCACCCTGTCGATCGACAAGATCAGCATGATGCTTCCTTCCGCCCTGTCCTTTGCGCTTCTCGGCGGCATCGAAAGCCTGCTCTCCGCCGTGGTCGCCGATAGCATGAGCGGGAGACGGCATCGGTCGAACTGTGAGCTCGTCGCCCAGGGTGCGGCCAACATAGCATCCGCCTTATTTGGAGGAATCTGCGTGACCGGCACGATAGCCCGCACCGCAGCCAACGTCCGGGCCGGCGCCCGCGGCCCTGTCGCCGGCATGCTTCACTCGGCGTTCTTGCTCTTATTCATGCTCGTCGCGGCGCCGCTGGCGCGCTATATCCCGCTTGCAGCGCTGGCCGGCGTACTCGCGGTCGTCGCCTGGAATATGGCCGAGAAACATGAATTTACGACCTTGTTTCGCGCGTCGGTGGGCGACGCCGTGGTCCTGCTTGCGACTTTCCTGCTCGTCGTGTTCCGCGACTTGACCGAGGGCATTCTCATAGGTTTTGCAATCGGCGCGCTGTTGTTCCTGCATCGCATGGCGCGCGCCGTTGAGATCGAAGGCGCGCAGCCGCTTTTTGAAGAGGACATGGCCGACGCGATAGGCGACGGACGCAAGCCATACGACGCTGCGCTCGCGACCGACCCCGATATCGTGGTCTACAGAATCTCCGGGGCGTTCTTCTTCGGAGCGGCGGCGAGCGTCGAGGCGGCGCTTGATAGCATCGGCGAGCATCCGAAGGCCTATGTGATCGACTTCTCGGCTGTGCCAATGATCGATTCGACGGCGGCCGCAACGATCGGAGGTTTTGCGCGGAGAGCGCGACGGCATGGCTCAGCCATCTACCTCGCCGGCGCCCGGCCGGCTATTCGTCGCGTTCTGATGACCCACGGCCTGCGCCCGCCCCTAGTGCGGTTCAAGAACAAGTTGGCGGATGCGCTGACAGCCGCGCGACGGGGAGGCGTCGAAGACCAGGATAGCGAGCCGGCCCCAGTCGTCGGCGCTGCGTGACGGCCACGAGCGCACAGCGCGAGCATTACAGCCGCAATGCGATTCGCCGCTCCTGAAATCACTCCGTAGCGCGGCGAACTAAAACGATCGAACGCGGCGTGGCGTCGGCGCGCCGATTGCGCCAGACTGGCCCGGACGCCTGATCACAACGGCGCCCAGAGCCTGTCGCGCGACGGCGCAGCTACGCTATAAGGCGTCGTCCGCAATCGGGAGAATTGCCCACAATGACAACATCCGACCGCGCCGACTTCATCGACACGCCTTCGTCCAGGCCGGTGAAAGACAATGGCGGCGCTGCGGCGTTGCGCTGGTCGGCCAAGGCTCTCGTCGCCGTCGCTTGGATCAGCGCAGCCATCTTCGGCCTCTACATAATGGCGTACTATCTAGGCGCAGCGTATCAGGGCGCCCCAGATCAATGGAACGCAAAGCTCCCGCGTCTTTATAATCCGGACAGCGTGCTTGGGACGATCGGAATCGGCGCGCATTTTGCGACCGGAGCGATCGTGCTCTTGCTTGGCCCCGTGCAATTGATCGGAGCGGTTCGCAGGCGCGCCCCTCGGCTGCATCGCTGGATCGGGCGCCTCTATGCGTCCGCGGCGTTGTTGACGGGACTGGGTGGCCTTTCGTTCATCGCGCTCGAAGGAACGATCGGCGGGGCGCCGATGAGCCTTGGCTTTGGTTTGTACGGCGCGCTAATGGTCATCGCAGCGGTCATGACGGTATGGCGGGCTCGGCAAGGACGTTTCGATGAGCATCGCGCCTGGGCGATCCGCCTTTTCGCGCTCGCCATCGGATCGTGGCTCTACCGGATGGATTATGGGTTCTGGCATATGATCGCTCACGCCGCCGGCCACACGCGGTCTTTCGATGGGCCGTTCGATTTTGTAATGTTCTTTTTCTTCTACATTCCAAACTTGATCATAGCCGAGGCTTTCATCCGCGCGCGTCAGCCGCGCGCCAGCTCCCCCGCCAAAATCGGCGCGGCAATCCTATTGAACTGCGCGACAGTTTTCCTTGCGATCGCCACATATTACTTCGCAACTTCTTATTGGGGGCCCGCCATCGTGAATAGAATTGTTGGCGCTTCGTCGTAAGTGCGCGCTCCGCTAATGACCCGTTAGATTTTCGCGGAGACGAGGCTGGCCGCACCCCAGGTGGTGCGCCAGCGGGTCTTCACGGCGAAGAGGCCAAACAAAGCCAAACCCGCTAGCGCCGCGAAGATCAGAAGCCCGATCTGATAAGAACCCGTGAGCTGTTTCGATATACCAAGACTTGACGCGAGGTAGAAACCGCCGATGCCCCCGGTCATCCCGACGAGGCCGGTCATCACCCCTATTTCGGATCTGAAGCGCTGCGGCACCAGTTGAAACACGGCGCCGTTCCCCATTCCCAGCGCCAGCATGCCGAAGACGAAGAACGTCAGCGCCATCCCGGGCTGAGGCAGACGGAAGCTGACGATCGCCAGAGCGGTCATGGCCACCGCGTACATGACCGTCAATGTGCGGATTCCGCCGATGCGATCCGCCAAGGCGCCGCCGATCGGCCGCACCATGGACCCAGCGAAAACCGCGGCGGCGGTAAAATATCCAGCCGTCACGGCGCTGAGGCCGTATTCAGAATTGAAATAAATGCTGAGCGAGGACGCGAGCCCCGAAAAGCCGCCGAAAGTGACGGCGTAGAAGAACATGAACCACCAGGAATCGCTGAGTTTCAGCACCGCAGCGTATTCCTTTAGCGTTTTCGGCGGCGGGGGGTTGGGACTGTCCTTGGCGAAGATCACATAGACGATGAGCGCGATGGTCAGCGGAATTGCGGTGAGGCCGATGACGTTGATCCAGCCGAACGCAACCGCAAGACTCGGCGCGAACAAGGCGGCGAACACCGTCCCGGAGTTGCCGGCCCCGGCGATTCCGAGCGCAATCCCTTGATATTGAGGCGGATACCAGCGCGAGGCCAACGGCAGCGCAACGGCGAATGAGGCCCCGGCGATTCCGAGCGCAACGCCAAAAAGCAGGATTTGAGGAAAGTTGTGAATTCCCAAAAACCAAGCGGCGAGCACGGCGATGATCACCGCCGTCTGACCGATAATGCCGGCCAGCTTCGGCTTCACCCGATCGACCAAAACGCCCATCGCCACGCGCAAAAACGCACCGGCGAGAGCGGGCAAGGCTACCATCAGGCCTTTTTGCACCGCATCAAGGTGCAGGCTGCTGGCGATCTGAATTCCCAGCGGGCCGAGGATCACCCAAACCATGAAGCTCATGTCGAAATAGAAGAAGGCGGAGAGTAGCGTTGGGAGGTGGCCGGCTTTTAAGAACTCTCGCTTGATCATTACGCCTCACGTACAAGGGACTTCGCCGCCAAAGAGGACTGGCGCATTCAGCTCCGCTCTAGGAAAGCAATCGCTGTGCCGTGCGCCGGTATGCATTCACCCCAGTCGAGACAATCGACTGCTCCGCAGCGGGTTAGTCGCAGAGCTCGCCATCTTGACCAGTGAGCCTCTAACCGATTGCCTCGATGTGCGCGTCGGCCTTTGCTCTGAGCAGGGACGCCGCGAGCGCAATGAGGATTACGCGGGATTTTATGCAGGGACGCCGGACCAGCGGGCGCGTTTTGGCGTCATCGCTGCGATCGCCGATGGCGTGGGCGGGGCCAAAGGCGGCCGAGTTGCCGCGGAGCTCGCGGTGCGCAATTTCATCGATGGCTATCTCAGCCAGCCGCCGACGCAAGGCGTGCGACAAGCGGGCGCGCGCAGCCTCGAGGCGGTGAACCGCTGGACTCATGCGATCGGACGCACCGATCCCGCCCTGCAGAACATGGGATGCACTTTTACGGCCTTGATTCTGCGCGGGCGGCAGGCGCATGTCCTCCATCTTGGAGATACTAGGCTTTACCGCCTTCGCGATAATCGCCTGACGCTGCTGACCGAGGATCACACCTTGAGCGGCGCGGGCCGAAATCACATTCTGACGCGCGCGATCGGACCAGCCGCAGGAGTACAGATCGACTATCTGATGGAAGAGCCGCGCGTGTACGATCGATTTCTTTTATGCACCGACGGCGTTCACGGCGTATTGTCCAACCGGCGCTTGCAGGAAGAACTCGCGCGCGACGCCGCGCCCGACGAAACAGCGACGCAAATCGTCAGCGCCGCGCTCGCCGCGCGCGGCGGGGACAATGCTACCGCGCTCGTCGTCGACGTTCTCAGCCTTCCGGCCGCCAATCTTGCGGATCTCCGGCTGACAGCGGCGGCGTTGCCGATTTTGGCGCCCCGCAACGTTGGAGACAGGGTGGATGGCTATTTTTTAGGCGCCATGCTCGCCGATGGCCGGTACAACCGGGTTTTCCGAGGGATAGATGAGATCTCGCAGCAAGAGGTGATCATAAAATTCCCAAAGCCCTCAGTCGGCGAAGATGCCGTCTTGCGCCAAGCCTTTCTCCGCGAGAGCTGGATCGCAACGCGCGTGCGCAGCCCCTTTGTGGGCGAGGGCGTTGAGGTTTCGGCGCAGCGGCGGAGTTGCCTCTATACGGTGATGCCGTTCTATGAGGGCGAAACGCTGGAGCGCCGTCTGCGGCGGCCGCCCGCCGTGCGCCTCGCATCGGGGCTTAGCATCGCAATCAAACTTGCCAAAGCGGTCGCCGCCCTGCACCGCGCCGGCATCATTCATCGCGACATCAAGCCGGATAATGTCGTCTTACTGGCTGACGGTGGATTGAAGCTGATCGATCTTGGCGTGGCGCGTCTGCCGCACTTCGAGGATGCGCCGATGGAGGCGGCTCCCGGCACGCCGAGCTACATGGCTCCCGAACTGATCACCGGCGCGCCTGGCGATGAAAAGTCTGATCAATTCGCGCTTGGGGTCACGATCTACCGGATGTTCGCCGGCGCCGGCCCTTACGGCGAGATCGAGCCATTTTCCCACCCCCGCTTCGGCCGGCCGGCGCCGCTGGAAAAGCTTCGGCCCGACTTGCCCGCATGGCTTGATCGCGTCCTCGCCCGCGCCTTCGCCGTGCGCCCGGATGACAGATTTGCCGACGTTCTCGAACTGATCTTCGAGCTTGAGAATGGGGCGGATCGCGGACGGCCAGGACCGGCCCCGCGCGAGCCGCTCTACGCCCGCAACCCGCTGACGTTCTGGAAAGTGGTTTCCGCGATCCTTGCGGCGCTGCTCATCACGTCGATTGCGGTCCTGCGCAGGCATTGAACCGCGGCATGACCAATTCAATCGCGCGGCTCCGAAGCGATGATCTTCGGCTTGACGCCCTGCTTTAGCGATGGACGAGAACAGGTATCTTGCAATGCGTTAGAACTTTCACCGTCTCGCTGCCCAGAACCAACGCGGAAATGCCTTGCCGTCCATGCGAGGCCATCACGATGAGGTCGCTCCCTTTCGAATTCGCCGTGTCGATGATCGCCTGATATGGACGGTCGTCTTCAACTTGAACGGTTTCGACCGCAACGCCCGCCGCCTTCGCCGCAGCCGCCGCAGCGCCGAGGACTCTCTCCGCATCCGCCGCAACGCGCTCTTTATACGCGGCAGCCGTATCTTCGATCATCGCCGCTTCAGTCGTAAAGACGCGAAACGGGGCCGTGACCGTCAGGATCGCGACCTTGGCTCCAATCGCCTTCGCCAGCGCAAGGCCGTGTTCGACCGCTTTCTCGGCGAGCTCCGAGCCATCTGTTGGGATAAGGATATTCTTGTACATAACTTCCCCTTTTGATGGCGCGTCTTCCCGCCCAAGAATGTGGTCAAATCCGATTTCGCTTTAAGGTCGCGGCATATCGTTTGAATTCGTCGATCAATCCATTTTGGCGCCCGCGCGTCAACTCACTGAAACTTTGCTGCGCCTGACAGCGCCGGCAGATCAACCCCGCCTTTCTTTCTAAAGCCGCGAGGCGGTCTTCTCAAGATCAAGCGCCGAAGGGGCCGGCATCTGGCCGGCGGGGAGCTGGCCTGAGCGCTTCTTCACCGCTATCGCGTGCTGGCCAACCCGCGTTATTTGGCGCTATAATCATTTAGTGAACTGGCCGCCCAGAATTTGCTTGGCGCGGCGCTCGCTTCAGCTGTCATGCTGGAGATTTTATGCTGACTCTTTCGAGAGCCGCTTTTGAATATTGTGAAGTCAGGCGGGCCTAACTTCGGAAAACTGTCTCGAAGCTGAGAGCGGCGCGAAAGTGATGGCATCATTCCTTTGAGACATGGCTTTGCCTGCTCCTCGGAATGAAAGGGAGAATTGCGAGACGCCAGCTCATATTGGGGGATTAAGTCATGGTCGAATCCGCAGGAAAGCCAGCAACGTCTTCAACTCAACCTTTCGGCGGCGGGGACATCCCCGGCGCGCTGAGAAAAACCCTCAGCGACCATTGGAAATGGTTCCTGGCCGAGGGAATCATTCTCGTCATTCTCGGTATTGCGGCGGTGGCCGCGCCGCTTGTTGCGGGCGTGGCGACGACATTATTCGTCGGATGGCTTTTTCTCTTCGCCGGAGTCGCAGGCCTCGTCGCGACATTCAGCGCGCGGACGGCTCCTGGATTCTGGTGGTCGGAGCTTTCTTCATTCGTCGTGCTGATCGCGGGCCTAGTGCTGCTCTGGAATCCGCTGCACGGGCTGATCACTTTGACGTATGTGCTGATCGCCTATTTCATTGTGGACGGCATCTTGACAATAATCCTCGCCCTTGAGCACCGCAAAGATCTCTCGGACCGATGGCAGTGGCTCGTCGTCAATGGCGTTATCGATCTTATCCTTGCAGGCATAGTCATCTCTGGCTTGCCGGGCGCTTTCGCCTGGGCGCTTGGCCTTCTTGTCGGCATTGATCTGGTGTTCGGCGGCTCGTCGCTGATCGCCATGGCGATGGCGGCGCGCAAAACCGAATCCGTTCGCCTCGCCGCTTGACGGCGAAGGATGGCTATAACGATCGAACGGACGCCTTCTCGGCCTTTGGAATCTTTTCGATTCTGCGGCCGGGTCTTTGATCGGCGACGAGATCATCGCCAATCCCGTCGCGGCTCCGCGCTTTAACGGATTCCCTACACTGGCGCGAGATTGGCGATCAACCTTGTCTCGCGCCGCTCAAAGCGGCTTTCACTTTCCGCGCCAGCTGCTCCAGCGTAAAGGGCTTCGGCAGAAAATTAACGTCGCGATCGAGTATGCCATTGTGAATCACGGCATTGCGGCTGAAGCCCGTCGTGTAGATGACCCTGAGACGCGGGAGCCTTAAAAGCGCCTGTTCCGCCAGCTTGCGCCCGTTCATCTCCGGCATGACGATATCGGTAAATAGGAGATTGATCTCCGGGTGTTCGTCGATAATCCGCAGCGCGTTGGCCGGACCATTGGCGTAGAGGACGCTATAGCCGAGATCCCGGAAGGCTTCGATCGCCAGCCGAAGCATCCGCTCTTCGTCCTCAACGATCAGAACGACAATATCGGCGCTCCCCACCGGGATTGGCTCGCCGGACGCGGCGGCGGATATCGGCCGCTCGGCATCGTCGCCAAAAAACCGGGGAAGATAAATCTTGATCGCCGTTCCTTGGCCAAGTTCGGCGTAGATTTTGACATGACCGCCGGATTGCTTCACGAAGCCGAAGATTTGGCTGAGGCCAAGGCCTGTTCCCTTGCCTGCGGCTTTGGTCGTGAAGAAGGGGTCGAAAGCTTTCGCCGCGACCTCGGGGGACATTCCTGATCCGGTGTCGGTTACGGAGACGAGGACATATTGTCCGGCCTGGACGCCGACATTCTGCTCGGCGTAGGCGTCGTCCAGACTGGTGTTGGCCGTCTCGATGGTCAGTCTGCCGCCGTCCGGCATGGCGTCGCGGCTGTTGACCGCAAGATTGAGAATGGCGCTTTCCAGTTGGCTCGGATCAGCGTAAGTGCGCCAGAGGCCGCCCGCCAGGACAGTCTCCACCTTGATCGCGTCGCCGAGCGTCCGGCGCATCATGTCCGACATGCCCGCCACGAATTTGTTGGCGTCGATCGCCTGCGGCGCCAACGGCTGTTGGCGCGAGAAAGCCAATAGGCGGTGGGTCAGCACTGCGGCGCGTTCGGCCCCGTCGAGCGCGCCATCGACGAATCTCATGAAATCCTCTTCGCCGCGCTCCACCTTGCGCTTCAACAGATTCAGGCTGCCGATGACCACGGCCAACATATTGTTGAAGTCATGCGCGATGCCGCCGGTCAGCTGCCCGATCGCATCCATTCTCTGCGAATGGCGCAATTGGTGCTCCAGGCGCTGCTTTTGTTCAGCCTCCTGCACGATCTTGCGATTGGCGAGATGAAGCGCGTCATTGGCGTCCGCAACGGCGACGAAAAGGCGTTTCGTATCCCTGATCGTCAACGCGCCAAGGATGATCGCGAGCAGCAGCGCTCCGGCCACTCCAGCTTCCGTCAAAAAGCCTGTGCGCAGCGAATAGGCCTGACTTTCCGCGAGCGTTCGCTGTTCCGTTGCGTCCATGCTCTCGACCGCGCCGCGGACGCGCGCCATCAAGTCCTGCCCCTTATCGGTTTGAACCAAGGCCAGCGCGGCGTTCGTCTTGCCATCGCGCTTCAGTTCGACGGTGTCTTGCAGCTCGGCGACCTTCTGGTGAGCGGCCTGGCGCAGCTCGGAGAGCGCCTTGGCCTGACGATCATCGCCGACGACTATCGAGCCCAGCGCCTGCATTTCCTGGTCTATAGCGCTGAGAGCCGCCACATAGGGTTCAAGATAGCTTTCCTTGCCTGTCAGCAGAAAACCGCGTTGCCCCGTCTCCGCATCCTGTAACAGCGAAAAGACGTGGTTTAGGCGGATCTGGACTTCGAGAGAACGCTGAACTTTTTTCTGATCGCTTGCCTGCACGCCGACGAGGACCGCCGTCGCAGCGATGGCGCTAAGCAGCATCCCCAGCGCGATCGCAAGAGCGATGATGGAGCGTCTACGCAGAAAGACCGGCATCGGACATCCTTAAACGCGACGGTCCGGTCGCGGCCGCGCAGCAAAACATGATCGGGTGAACATATTAGCTTTTTTGTGGCCGAACGCCATGATCGCTTAAGTTTGAATCGATGACGCTTTCGCCTCCCCGCTTCAGCGCGCGGCGGCCTCAGGCGAGGTCGCGATGCCCTGCAGCTTGGGCCGACCCCCAATGAAAGCGACGAGAACTGCCGCGAAGAAGCAGAGCAGGCCAGCCGAAAAGAACGCGGCGAAATAATCGCCGGTCTCAGTGCGCAGGACGCCGGCGAGGAACGCCGCGCAGGCGGCGCCGATCTGGTGCGAGGCCGCGATCCAGCCAAACATGAGCGCGGCGTTCTCCTCGCCAAACGCCTCCCCCGCGAGTCTGACCGTCGGCGGCACCGTCGCGATCCAGTCGAGGCCATAGAAAATCGCAAAGAGCGGCAGCCCATAGAAATTGAAGTCGAACGCAAAGGGCAGGAACAGGAGCGAGAGCCCCCGCAGTACATAATACCAAGCGAGCAGCTTCCGGCTGTCGAAGCGGTCGGTCAGCCAGCCCGACGCCGTCGTCCCGACAAGATCGAACAAACCCATTGTGGCGAGCAGCCCGGCCGCCGCAACTTCGGCGACGCCGTGATCGATGCAGAGCGGAATCATGTGGGTTCCGACCAGCCCATTGGTCGATGCGCCGCAAATGAAGAAAGTCCCCGACAAAAGCCAAAAATCGCGAGAGCGCGCGCCGCGCGCCAGCGCCGACAAAGCGCGCCGAACCGGGCTCTCGCCTGTCTGCGCGGCAAGGTGGAGGTCGGCGTCGCCGTAACGGGGCAGGCCCATGTCGGATGGGCGATTGCGCATTAGCAGGGCTACAAGCGGGACCAATAGAAGAGCCGCCAGCGCGACGGTCAGCGATACCGCGCGCCACCCGAAGCTGACCGCCAATTGGGCGAGGATCGGCAGGAAGATGAGTTGGCCTGTGGCGCTGCTGGCGGTCAACATCCCAAGCACCAGCCCGCGATGCCGGGTGAACCAACGTCCAGCCACTGTCGCGCCGAGCACGGTCGAGACCATGCCGGTTCCAGATCCGACGAGCACGCCCCAAAGCAACATCATTTGCCACGGCGCCGTCATCAGCGTGGTGAGCGCGACTCCGACGGCGAGAAGGAGCAGCGCGGCGCAAACCGAACGCGCGAGCCCGAAGCGTTCGATCACGGCGACCGCGAAAGGACCGAGCATGCCGTAGAGAAAGATGTTCACCGCGATCGGCGCGCTGATCGTCGCCGTCGACCAGCCGAACTCGCGTTGAAGCGGCGCGATAAGAATGGTTGGCGTGGCGCGCACGCCGGCGCCTACCAGCAGCACCAGAAATGCGACCCCGACGACATCCATCCGTAGTAGAATTTCTTGCCCATCTCGCCCTAATCCGGGAGCGCCGCTTCCGCCTGCGTGGGGCGGCGCTGGACGACGAGCTTCGCCGTCATGATCTGCACAGTCTCCTCGCGCTGGTTGCGCGTTTCGCTCCGAACTATGACCATTCCCCGGTCGGGGCGGGATCGCGATGGCGCGATGTCCACGATCTTGCTTTCCACGTGAAGCATATCGCCTGGGCGCGTCGGCCTTGGCCAGGTGACTTCGCCTCCCGCGCCGATGACGCCGCCCGCCATTGGCGCGCCGCCTTCTACCAGAAGCTTCATCGTTATCGCGGCAGTGTGCCAGCCGCTGGCGACAAGGCCGCCGAACAGTGTGCCCTTCGCCGCGTCATCATCGAGATGGAAAGGCTGCGGATCGAACTGCGCGGCGAAAGCCTTGATCTGACCTTCGTCCATCTGATGCGATGCACTGACGAAGCGCTGCCCGATGCGCAGATCATCGAGATAGAGCAAAGCCTCGCCCGCAGAGTCGCCAGCAGCCATGGAGCATCTCCATTGATATTATCAGCGCCATATATAGCCTGCGTCGAAGAAATCAACGCCCGAAACGCGTCGCAAAACCTCGATGAGATTGGCGTCAGGCGGCGAATGTAGACACAGCGAATGGGCCCGACGGCTCCCGTGCGGTCGGCGGGCCCTTCCACGAATCTGACGCCACGCCTGTCATATGCGCAAAGGCGTCATAAATACGAACATAGCCGGCGACCCTAGACGGGCAAGGGATTGCGCTCGGTAAATCCGTGCTGATGCCAATAAGGATATGGCGCCGGGCGCTTGCTCGCGGCATCGAGTTTGGCGACTTGCGCCGGCGTCAGATTCCAGCCGACCGCTCCGAGATTTTGCCGCAGTTGCTCCTCATTGCGCGCGCCGATGATGACGCTCGATACGGTCGGCCTTTGCAGCAGCCAGTTCAACGCTATCTGCGGCACGGATTTGCCGGTCTCCTTCGCAACTTCGTCAAGGGCGTCGACAACGCGATAGAGGTAATCTTCATCGATCTGCGGTCCCATATCGGCTGTCTTGGGCAACCGGCTGACGGCCGGCGCCGGTTGACCGCGACGGATTTTGCCGGTCAACCGCCCCCAGCCGAGCGGGCTCCAGACAAAGCAGCCGACTTTCTGATCGAGGCCAAGCGGCATCAGCTCCCATTCGTAATCGCGGCCAACCAACGAATAATAAGCCTGATTCGCGATATAGCGCGGCAGATTGTAGCGATCTGCGACGGCGAGCGATTTCATCAAATGCCAACCGGAGAAATTCGAGCAGCCGACATAGCGGATCTTGCCGGCGCGAACGAGATCATCCAGCGTCGATAATGTTTCCTCGACCGGCGTCAGGGCGTCAAAGCCGTGCAGCTGAAACAGATCGATGTAGTCCGTCCGAAGCCGCCGCAAGGAGCCTTCGACGGCCTCGATCAAGTGAAAACGCGAAGAGCCAACATCGTTTGGCCCCTGCCCCGACCGGAACGTCGCTTTCGTCGAAATCAAAACCTTGTTGCGACGCCCTTTGATCGCTTCGCCCAAAACCTCTTCAGCAGCGCCGGCGGAGTAGATATCAGCGGAGTCGAACAGGTTGAGGCCGGCTTCGAGGCAAATATCGACCAGCCGAGTGGCGTCCTTCACATCCGTAGCGCCCCAGGCCGAGAAGAATTCGCCCTTGCCGCCGAATGTGCCTGTGCCAAAACTCAGGACGGGGACATTGAATCCCGATCCGCCAAGACGTCGATGTTCCATTGCGTATTCCTTTTGATGTGACGGCGTCGCCGCCGCGGCGGCGGAGCGTAAGGGTAACGGGCCGACATATCTGATCAATTCGAGTTGAACACATCAAGCGCGGCGCTCTCACGAAATACTTCGGCAGCCGGCCGCGTATGCCCCCGCGCTTCAGCTCAAGCTCGTCGCGTCAAGCTTCCTCTCGGGAAACAAGGTCGCCGCAATCTCCGCCACGCTGAACGCCATAAACTCGCCCGGCGCAAGCGCATCCGGCAACTCCAGCGCTCCGACCCGATCTCGATGCAACGCCGCGACGTAGTTGCCTACCGCCGCGAACATGCGGCGAACTTGATGATAGCGCCCCTCCGTCAAGGTCACATAGGCGCTGGTCGGCGACAGCATTTCGAGACCGACCGGCAACAGCGGCTTTTCCTCGCCGTCGAGCATCAAGGCTCCCGACGCAAAAATATCACGCTCGTCGCCGCGCATGTCCTGCTCCAGGGTCACGCGGTAACGTTTCGCCACGTGATTGCGCGGCGAAATGATTCTATGCAGCAGTTCGCCATCATCCGTCAGCAGCAACAGGCCGGAGGTGTTTTTATCGAGACGGCCGATGGTTGAGAGCGGCGGCTCGCGCAAACTGAAACGCGGCGGCAGAAGCCCATAGACCAGCGGCCCCGCCTCTTTGTGCGAACAGGTGACGCCGCAAGGCTTGTGCAACAACAAAACCAGCCCCGGCGGCGGGTCGAGCGGCTCGCCGTTGACGCGCATGCGCAAGGAAAGATCCGGCGCTATCGCCATGCGCTGGTCGGGATCGACGAGCGCCTCTCCATCCAGCGTAACCCGACGGGCGCGAACAATCTGCTGCGCTTGCCGGCGCGTGCCATAGCCAAGGTTCGCGAGCAGCCGATCGAGCCGCAAATTCGCGGCGGCCTTGCTCATTTCTGCGCCTCGAAAATCTTGTACCCTCCAGCTTCCACTTTCAGCGTGACGCGCCTGAACAAGGGCTTCAGCACCGCTTCATAAGGCAAATGGCGATTGGCGGTGAGCCATAGCGCGCCGCCCTTGCGAAGAACTTGCGCGGCGCGCGTCACAAAACTCTGCCCAAGGCTCTGGTCTTCGGCGCCGCCATCATGGAAAGGCGGGTTCATGACCACAAAATCGAGTTCGGAAAGACCGGCGTCGGCGCGCCGCGCGTCGGCCCAGAAAAAACGCGCGCGAACGTCCTCGACATTGCGGCGAGCCGCTTCGATCGCGCGGCGGTCGATGTCGATCAGGGAAAGCTGCGCGACCTTCGGCGAGGTCAGCGCGGTTTTGGACAAATAGCCGACGCCACAGCCAAAATCGGCGCCGCGCCCTGATAAAGGAGGAAGATTTTCCGTCAGCAGCGCGCTGCCGGGGTCTATCCTGTTCCAGCTGAACACGCCGGGTTGCGACCAGAGGCCGATAGGCTCGACCCACTGCGCCGCGCCCCCGCTCAGCGCCTCGTCAAAGCCGGCGATCACGTCTGGGCGTTCGCAAACGCAGATGCGATGATGGCGCTTTGCGTTCTCGATCACGGCAGCGCCAAACTGGCGCAATTCATCGGCTATGCGCGAGCCGCCTTTGTCTTTCGGCGCCAGGGCGGTCAAGCGTCCGCCGGGGGCCAAAGCGTTCAGCGCCAACGCCATCGCATAGCGCCGCTCCAAAGTGCCTGGCGGAGCCAGCATCGTCATCTCGCCGAAGGATCCCTCGCCCTGCGCCTCCAGCGCCGCGGCGCCGGGGATGAGCGGCGAAACCTGCGTCGCGCCTGCAACAAGAGCGATCAGTCCTTCTGGCGGAATTCCATAGACGCCATCATTCTCAGTTGCCGCCACGCTTACCCTCAGACCCGATGTTGATCCCGCCGCTTTTTCATAGAGGCATTTAAAAGCTCAAGCCTCGTGGCGATCTCGGCGGCGAGCGTCAGTGCCTTTTTCACCGTGAGGCTCGGCTTGGCGCCAAAAATTTCCAAGCCGCCTCTATTCGTCGCTCGGCGGCGAATGGTCATCAGGCGTTGTAGGCTTCTCAGCCTCGGCCTTTTCCTTCTCCGCTTTCCTGGCCGCGGCCTTTTCGGCGGTTTTGGCGGCCTTGGCCTTTTCGCGCTCCCTGCGCTCGAAATCGTAATTTGGTTTACGCGCCATTTTTAGCTCCGGCGATGAATTGATATTTATTTCTACGATCGCAACCCGGCGCAATCAGCGGCAGGCCGCCTATTCCGCAGCGGCCTTAGCCTTGCCAACCGGGCGGCGCTGCAACACCTCGCGCAAATATTGCCCGGTGTAACTCTTCTTTGTTTTGACGATGGCTTCGGGCGAGCCTGCCGCAACGATCTCGCCGCCGCCGTCGCCGCCTTCAGGACCAAGATCGATCACCCAATCCGCTGTTTTGATCACTTCGAGATTATGCTCGATGACGACGACCGTATTGCCCTGGTCGACGAGTTCGTGCAGCACCTCGAGCAGTTTGGCGACGTCGTGGAAATGCAGCCCCGTCGTCGGCTCGTCGAGAATATAGAGCGTTCGTCCGGTCGATCGCCGCGACAATTCCTTGGCGAGCTTGACCCTCTGGGCTTCGCCGCCGGAAAGCGTATTAGCCTGCTGACCGACTTTGACATAGCCAAGGCCGACGCGAGACAAGGTCGCCATTTTTTCGCGGATCGAGGGGACCGCCTTAAAGAGATCGGCGGCTTCTTCCACCGTCATGTCGAGCACGTCGGCGATCGACTTATGGCGGTACTTAACCTCCAGAGTTTCGCGATCGTAGCGCTTGCCTTTGCAGACATCGCAGGTGACATAGACGTCCGGCAGAAAATGCATCTCGATCTTGATGACGCCATCGCCCTGGCAGGCCTCGCAGCGGCCTCCCTTGACGTTGAACGAGAAGCGGCCCGGCTGATAGCCGCGCGCCTTCGCCTCTGGAAGCGCCGCGAACCATTCGCGGATGGGCGTGAAGGCGCCAGTATAAGTCGCGGGATTGGAGCGCGGCGTGCGCCCGATCGGCGATTGATCGATGTCGATGACTTTATCAAGCTGATCCAGCCCGTCGATCCGCTCATGCGGGGCCGGATGTTCCAACGCGCCATTCAGCCGCCGCGCCGCAGCCTTGTAGAGCGTGTCGATGATCAGCGTCGATTTTCCGCCGCCGGATACGCCAGTGATGGCGGTAAAGAGTCCAAGCGGGATCGAGGTCGAGACGTTTTTCAAATTATTGCCGCTGGCGCCGACGATGCCGATCTTGCGTTCAGAGTCGGCCGCGCGGCGCGGCCGGAAACTGGCGACTTCGCGCGCGCCGGTCAGATATTGCCCGGTCAGCGAATGGGGATCGGCCATGATCTCGGCCGCAGTTCCCTGACTGACGATCTCGCCGCCATGAATGCCGGCTCCAGGGCCGACATCGACGACGTAATCGGCGGCGAGGATCGCGTCTTCGTCATGTTCGACGACGATGACGCTGTTGCCGAGGTCGCGCAGACGCCGCAACGTATCGAGCAGGCGGGCGTTGTCGCGCTGGTGCAAGCCGATCGAGGGTTCGTCCAACACATAGAGCACCCCTGTGAGGCCGGAGCCGATCTGCGAGGCGAGCCTGATGCGCTGGCTCTCGCCGCCCGACAGAGTGCCGGCGGCGCGGCCAAGAGTGAGGTAATCGAGGCCGACGTCGATCAGAAACGATAGCCGCTCCCGAATCTCCTTCAGGACGCGGGCTGCGATTTCGCGTCGCTTCGGATCGAGTTTTTCACCAAGTTCGTCGAACCAGACATAGGCCGCGCGCACCGAAAGGGCGGTGACTTCGCTGATATGACGACCATCGATCTTGACCGCCAAAGCTTCCGGCCGCAGCCGGTCGCCGTGGCAGACGCTGCACGGCGTCGCGGTCATATAACGGCCAATTTCCTCGCGCGACCATTCGCTCTCCGTCTCGCGATAACGGCGCTCAAGGTTGCGAATGACGCCCTCGAATGGCTTATCGACTTCATGCGAACGGAAGCCATCCTCATAGGCGAACCGAACGCTTTCCTTGCCGGAGCCGTAGAGGATCACATCCCGAACCTCATTCGGCAAGGTTTCGAACCGCACATCGAGGCGGAATTTGAAATGCCGCGCCAGCGCTTCGAGGGTCTGCATGTAATAGGGCGAACTGGAGCGCGCCCAGGGAGCGATCGCGCCTTTGCGCAATGTGAGCTTTGGATCAGGAATGATCAGCTCGGCGTCGACGGTCTCTTCGAACCCAAGTCCGTGGCAATGAGGACAGGCGCCGAATGGATTGTTGAACGAAAACAGCCGGGGCTCGATTTCCGGGATGGTGAAGCCGGACACGGGGCAAGCAAATTTGGCCGAGAAGACGATGCGCTTCGGTGCGCCTTTTTCGTCCAGCTCATCGGCGTATTCGGCGATGGCGATGCCGTCGGCGAGTTCGAGCGCGGTCTCAAAACTTTCCGACAGGCGGGATATGATATCGGGCCGCACGGCGATGCGATCGACCACGACGTCGATGTCATGCTTCAGCTTCTTGTCGAGCGCCGGGGCGTCGGCGATTTCATAGAACTGCCCGTCGATCTTCAAACGCTGGAAGCCGCGCTTCATGAAATCGGCGATTTCCTTGCGATATTCGCCTTTGCGGCCGCGAATGACCGGCGCGATCAGATAAAGCCGCGTGCGTTCCGGCAGCGCAATGACGCGATCGACCATCTGGCTGACAGTCTGGCTCTCGATCGGCAAGCCGGTCGCCGGCGAATAGGGAATGCCGATGCGGGCGAAGAGCAACCGCATGTAATCATAGATTTCCGTGACGGTGCCGACCGTCGAGCGCGGATTTTTCGACGTGGTTTTCTGCTCGATTGAAATCGCCGGCGACAGGCCGTCGATCTGGTCGACGTCGGGCTTCTGCATTATCTCCAGAAATTGCCGCGCATAGGCCGACAGCGATTCCACATAGCGGCGCTGGCCTTCGGCGTAGATGGTGTCGAACGCCAACGAAGACTTGCCCGAGCCCGAGAGGCCGGTGAACACGACCAGCTTGTCGCGCGGAATGGTGAGATCGACGTTTTTGAGATTGTGCTCGCGCGCGCCGCGAATCACGATGGCTCGGCCATCGAAGACTTTGGGAGAGGGCTGCCGCGGAGCGCTCCGCACAACTGCAGGCTGCGCCGCGCTTGGGGCGGGCGCAGTTTTAGGCGCAGTCTTGGGCGCAGCCCGTCCCGCCTTTGGGCCGGGAGGAGTAGACGGCTTCTTTGTCTTCATTGATCCTATCTAGCTGAGGCGATCGAAGCGTTAAAGAGCTTCCGCCTCAAGACGTTCGGCTTCAGGAGACTCGCCGCCATGCGGCCAGCGGCGAAATTTTTGGCGTCGCCCTATCTAATTTAGCTAGCTTGGCTCACTTTGCCATTGTCTTTTAGATAATTCTGAAACTGCGCCGCCGGGCGGCCGATAGCGCCGTTGCGAGCAAGATGATAAATCAGCGCGGACGCCGGTTCTGATCGCGGGGGAAATTTATGGACGCGGTTTCGGCGAAATCTCAGACCCCAACCCCAGCGAAACCTTTTTATAAAATTCTCTATGTCCAGGTTCTGATCGGGATCATCCTTGGCGCGCTATTTGGCTGGCTTTTGTCCGATATTGCGACCAATCCTTGGGTTAAGGCGCTCGGCGACGGCTTCGTCAAGCTGATAAAAATGCTGATCGCGCCGATCATTTTCTGCACCGTCGTCTCCGGCATAGCGCATGTCTCGGATGCGCGAAAAGTCGGCCGCGTCGCAGTCAAAGCTCTGATTTATTTCGAGATCGTCTCATCTTTGGCGCTGGCGTTCGGTCTCCTTGTCGGCAATCTGCTGCGCCCCGGCGCCGGCTTTGCCGGCAAGTCCGACGCTGCGGCCGTCGCCAGCTACGCTCATGATGCGGCGACGCGGCAATCCGTTAATTTCTTTCTTGAGATTATTCCCGACAGCGTCGTCGGCGCCTTCGCCAAAGGCGATGTGCTCCAGGTGTTGTTATTCTCAATTCTGTTCGGCTTCGCCCTGATGGCGCTGGGCGAGCGCGGCAAAACGGCGCTGTCGCTGATCGACGATCTGGCCCATGGCTTTTTCGGCGTCATCAATATCGTCATGAAGGCCGCGCCCGTCGGCGCTTTTGGGGCCATGGCTTTCACGGTCGGCAAATATGGGCCGCAAGCGCTGGGCAGCCTCGTCGGCCTCATCGCGACCTTCTATTTGACGGCGGCGTTGTTCATCGTCTTGATCCTCGGCTCGATCGCCCGCATCGCCGGATTTAATATTTTCAAGTTCCTCAATTATATCAAAGCCGAACTTCTGATCGTGCTCGGCACCAGCTCGTCCGAGAGCGCTCTGCCCGCGCTAATGGAAAAACTCGAACGGCTCGGTTGCTCAAAACCCGTCGTCGGCCTCGTCGTGCCGACCGGCTATTCATTCAATCTCGACGGCACCAATATCTACATGACCCTCGCAACCCTGTTCATCGCGCAGGCGCTCGGCGTCGATCTGTCCTTCGGTCAGCAAATGGCCATCCTTCTCGTCGCAATGCTGACGTCGAAGGGCGCGAGCGGGGTCACGGGAGCTGGTTTCATCACCCTCGCGGGCACGCTGGCTGTGATCAATCCGGCCCTGGTTCCGGGCATGGCCATCGTTCTTGGCGTCGATAAATTCATGAGCGAATGCAGAGCCTTGACGAATATTATCGGCAATGGCGTAGCCACCATCGTGGTGGCTTGGTCTGAAGGCGAACTCGACCGCGACAAGCTGTCGGCGGCGCTCGCCAAGAGAGTCGACGTCTCCGACGTTGCGACAGGCGTTTCGACAGGCTGACGCTTGCTAAGCCTAATGGCCGGTGCTAGAACATAAATAGAACGTTTGGATTCCGGTGGACAACTTATTTGTCGCTGCCGCTCATTGCGCCGAGCAGATAAGATCGGCCGAAATTTGCAGATGAAAACGTGATGGAGCAATTAGGATGGCGGGAAGCGTCAACAAGGTCATTCTCGTCGGCAATCTGGGCCGCGATCCGGAAGTGCGGCGAATGAATTCCGGCGATTCGGTGGTGAGCTTCAGCCTCGCCACGACCGAATCCTGGCGCGACAAGGCCTCGGGCGAGCGCAAGGATCGGACCGAATGGCATAATGTCGTGATTTTCAATGAGAATCTCGGGAAGATCGCTGAGCAATATTGCAAAAAAGGCTCCAAGGTTTACGTCGAAGGCCAACTGCAAACGCGCGAATTCACCGATAAGGAAGGCAATCAGCGCAAAACGACGGAAGTTGTGCTGCAACGCTTTCGCGGCGAATTGACCCTTCTCGATAGCCGGGGACGCGGCGACGCCGACGCTGATCGCGGCGGCGGATTTGAAGATTCGAGTTCGAGTTTTGGGCGTTCATCGCCGATGGAGCGGGCGCCAGACCGCCGGCCGGCCGCAGCCGGAGCCAGCCGCACCGCCGACATCATCGACGACGATATTCCATTTTAGAGGGGCGACGCGTTCCCGCGGTCTCTTCGAGACATTGGCGGCTGGCGCAGTTTAGGGAACCGGCGTTCGCCAGATTCGTTTCAGATGATAGCCTCAGTGGGTCGGGTCTTGCGCGCAGCGCAAAGGCGGCGGTCCTAGGGAGCTTCTGTCATGAAGAGCTTGGGTCCTGTGATCGCCATAGCGCTCGTGGGCGCGACGCCAGCCGACGCCCAATCGATGCATCATGCCATCCCGCCGTTGTCATCGGGGCGCATGGTTGCGACGCCGCTGTCGACAGAGGTGTTCCTCGGCAAGGTAGTGGCCGCCGCGCAGTTTGAAATGCAGGCGGCGCAGCTTGCGGCGGAAAAATCCCAAAATCCTGCGCTAAAGCAGCTCGCTGATCGGATGATCAGGGATCATACAGCGGCGAACGAGGACCTAAGGAGAACCATTTCCGGCGATCCCAACGCGGAATTGCCGCAGGACCCGCAGCTCCCGGAGGAGATGGCGCTCAAATTGAAGCAATTACAGAATGATTGGGGCAAGGAGTTCGACGCCAAATTCATTGAAATGATGACGGACGGACATAAGAAAGACGCCGATCTTTTCCGGTATTACGATGCGAACGGACCCGACCCTATGCTCAAAATCTTCGCGCGGCGGACCCTTCCGATCATTGAAGGCCATCTGCGCGATCTCGAAGCGCTGCAGAAGAGCGTCAAATCGAGCTGAATCGCGTCTGGTTAGACCCCGTCGCGCGGCAGTTGTGTCCTCCCTCCATCGAACTAGCGTTTCGCAGCGGAATGGAATAGAGTCCGCTCTTCAATCTCATTCTGGATTTTCTTGCTTTGGCCGACGCTGATAATACTGGACCGACCGCTCCTGGTCCTGACGTTCGACCCGTTTCCATCTCCGACGAAATGCGGCGCAGCTATCTCGATTACGCGATGAGCGTGATCGTCAGCCGCGCGTTGCCCGACGTGCGCGACGGGCTGAAGCCGGTGCATAGGCGCATTCTGTTCTCGATGAAAGAGAACAACCACACGCCCGATCGTCCCTACGTAAAATGCGCCCGCATCGTCGGCGATGTCATGGGCAAATATCACCCTCATGGCGACACCGCGATTTATGACGCGCTGGTGCGCATGGCGCAGTCGTTCTCTATGCGCCTGCCGCTCATCGACGGGCAGGGCAATTTCGGCTCGGTCGACGGCGATCCGCCCGCGGCGATGCGCTACACCGAATCGCGGCTCGCCCGCCCAGCCATGGCGCTGCTCGAGGACATCGACTCCGACACCGTCGATTTTCAGCCGAATTACGACGGCAAGGAACATGAGCCGGTCGTCCTGCCGGCGCGCTTCCCCAACCTCCTCGTCAACGGCGCCGGCGGCATCGCCGTCGGCATGGCGACCAATATCCCCCCGCATAATCTCGGCGAGGTGATCGACGCGGTGGTCGCATTGATCGATCGGCCGGAGATGACCATCGAAGATCTGATGGCCTATGTTCCGGGGCCCGACTTCCCAACCGGCGGCGCCATCCTCGGCCGGGCCGGCGTCCATTCCGCCTATCTGACGGGGCGCGGCTCGGTCTTGACCCGCGCGAAGGTCGAAGTCGAGGTTCTGCGCAAAGAGCGCGAGGCGCTGATCGTCACCGAGATCCCCTATCAGGTCAATAAAGCGACTTTGATCGAGAAGATCGCCGAACTCGTTCGCGACAAGCGCGTCGAAGGGATCTCGGATCTTCGAGACGAATCAGACCGCGACGGCATGCGAATCGTGATCGAATTGAAGCGCGACGCCGTCGCCGATATCGTTCTCAATCAGCTATGGCGCTTCACGGCGCTGCAATCGAGCTTCGCCTGCAACATGATCGCCTTGAACGGCGGTCGCCCCGAAGTCTTGACGCTGAAAGATTTCCTCACCGCCTTCGTCGACTTCCGCGAAGAAGTCGTCACAAGACGCACCAAACACCTCCTGACCAAAGCGCGCGACGCTGCGCATCTCCAGGTTGGGCTCGCCATCGCCGTCGCTAATATCGATGAAGTCATTCGCCTCATCCGCACCTCGGCGGACGCATCCGCCGCCCGCGAGGCTTTGATGTCGCGCGCCTGGCCCGCACATGACATGTCGCCGTTGATCATGCTGATCGCCGATCCGCGCCATGTGCTGTCCGAGAATGGAGACTGTCGCCTTTCGGAGGCGCAGGCGCGGGCGATTCTCGAATTGCGTCTGCAACGGCTGACCGCGCTCGGACGCGAGGAAATCGCCGAGGCCTTAAACAAGCTCAGCGTCGAAATTGCGGATTATCTCGACATCCTGCGTTCGCGCGCGCGTCTTTTTGGCATCATCAAGGATGAGATGCTGGCGGTGAAGACCGCGCATGCGACTCCGCGCCGAACCATCATTCTCGATAGCGCCCCCGGCGTCGAGGACGAGGATCTGATCCAGCGCGAAGACATGGTCGTCACGGTTTCGCACCATGGCTACATCAAGCGGGTTCCGCTCGCGACCTATCGCGCGCAGAGGCGCGGCGGCAAGGGCCGCGCCGCGATGCAGACCCGCGACGAGGATTTTGTCGCGCGGCTCTTCGTGGCGTCAACCCATACGCCCGTGCTGTTCTTTTCTTCGCGAGGCCAGGTCTACAAAGAAAAAGTCTGGCGTTTGCCCTTGTCGGCGCCGCAGGCGCGCGGCAAGGCGCTCGTCAACATCCTGCCGCTGGAACAAGGCGAGCGCATCACCACCATCATGCCTTTGCCCGAGGACGAGGATCTTTGGGCTACCCTCGACGTCATGTTCGCGACGACTGGCGGCGGCGTCCGGCGCAACAAGCTGTCCGATTTCGCTCAGGTCAACCGCGCCGGCAAGATCGCCATGCGGCTCGACGAGGGAGAAGAAATCGTCGATATCCAGATCTGCACGGAAGATGCCGATGTATTGCTGACCACCGCCAAAGGGCAATGCATCCGTTTTCCCGTCACCGACGTGCGGGTATTCAAGGGGCGCGATTCGATGGGCGTGCGCGGCATCGCGCTCAGCGAAGGCGATCGCGTCATCTCGCTGGCGATTTTGCGTCACATTGAAGCCGATAGCGGCGAGCGCACGGCCTATCTCAAAATGCGCCGCGCGGTCGCCGGCGAAGCGTCGCCCGAGGCCAATGGCGAGACTTTGGGCGAGACCGTGAGCGAGGATGCGGGAGAAGAAGCGCCCGCATTGAGCCTCAGCTCAGAGCGCTATGCGCAAATGTCCGCCGCCGAGCAGGTCATTTTGACGTTGTCTGCGAATGGATATGGCAAGCGCACCTCTTCTTTCGAATATCGGATCACCGGACGCGGCGGCAAAGGCATTGTCGCGATGGCCGTCAATTCGCGCAACGGATTGCTCGTCGCCTCTATGCCGGTCGAAGATGGCGATGAGATCATATTGGTGACCGATGGCGGCCAATTGATCCGCTGCCCCGTCGATGGCATTCGGATAGCCGGACGCGGGACGCAGGGCGTCATCGTGTTCGACACCGCCGAGGACGAGCAGGTTGTCGCGGTGGAGCACATCACCGAAGAAGACGCCGCACGGGTCGACGACGAGGATGCTCCGGAAGCCGAGGGCGAACTGGGCGACGCGTGAGCGCAGACTGCTGACGCCCCCGCTCGAATGAGGCCGATGGCGATTTGGCCATCGGATCGCGCTCTCGATCAGAACCTTATGATCGTGCGCACGCCAGCCACCAGTGCGTTGGGAATCCGAGAGGCGGGATTGAGCGGGTCGGCGACGTTCCCGCCTGGGTGAATGATGTATTGAAGATCAGGCTGAATCGCCCAGCTGGGCGAAATTCTGGCCTGGTAAGTAAGCTCTATCGTGGCCTCGTAGTTTTGGATCGGCATCGGTACGCCGGTGAACGAAACCATGTCCCGATCATGGGCGATCGCCTGCGGAGAAATCCGCCCATAGGCAAAGGCGACTCCCGCCTGATCATTCAAGCGCCCCGGCAGCAACCCTTTATAGGTGAGGCCGAAATCGCTGTAGAAGTCGATGAGATTGCGGTCGCTCGGGCTTGTCGACGCGCGAACGAATCCGCTCAGACCTTGATCCGGCTCTCCGCCTGGGAAGCGCCACAGCATCTGATCAATAGAGGTGTAAAACCCATAATCGCCATGATGCTGCAGCGGCTGCCCTGAACTCGCCGGGCTGGCCAGCGAGAGGCCTTGCAGATCAAAACGCTCGTCTGCAAACTGCCCGGTGTGATACCAGGCGCCGAGCCTCATTATTCCAGGCAGGGCCGATGAGCGCGCATCGCCGTTGCTGGGCGTCTGGTCCAAAGTTGGATTTCGCGATCCTTCGACATTCGGATTTCCGTCTCCCGAACCCTGATTGTAAAAGTAGTCAATCTCCGTCATCAGCAGCGGAGGGTCGCTCACGCGAAAGGAGACGCCGTAGGGATCTCGATTCACCGGATTGCCGGAACCTGGACCGGCGGGGTCGCCGTCGAAGATGCCGGCCTTGATCGTGAACGCCTCACTTGGTTTGAATCTCAGCCGCATGCCGGGCGTCGCCTCGGGATAGGCTGGCCCGCCGCTTGGGAGATTTTCCGTGACGATCAGCGGCCAGCCAAACGTCGAGTTCACGAACAAATTGGCGTTCCGGCTGATGAAAAACTCCTGCGACGCCGTGATCTGCCCGATGCGGAGGGTCGCATCATCTCCAACTTTTTGTTCGACCCACAGATTGAACAGTCGAATTGTGGCCGGCGCTTCGATGCTGCTGACAGTCATCAGGTTCCCGACGAACCCCGCCGAGAGGCCCTCTCCGCTTATCTGGTGAATGCTGGCGTGGAGCGTCGCGCCCGACCAGCCAAACAGCTTGTCGAGGTCGCCATCGATAAGGACGCCAAGACGGCTATCATAGATGAGGCCTTGCCTGACGCCGCCGACAGGATTCGACAGCATCTCTCCGTAATAGCTGAATATAATATTTACGCCCGCGTCGGCGAGAACCGGCCGCAACCCGCCGAGACTACGCATTTGCGCCAGCATATTGGATAGCGCGGCATCGTCCTGCGTGGGGATTTGCGCCTGAGCGACATCATCCGCCGCCCATGCGGAATTGTGGACAATCGGCGCGAGGGAAGCCAGAACGATGAAAATCCACAAGAACCGATGCTCGGGCTTACCCAAGAATTCTGCTCCGGAACGGTTGAGCCCCTCTCTGAAGACCATGGGGCCGCTGCGGCCAAGCCGTCGCGATGCATATTGCGATGTATTTTTGATGATCTTCCGCGTTTGACGTTATCCGATCATGCGGCGGCGTCAATTAGCTGATTCTAAGGCATTTTCGCGCAACCTCGCAGGCCGTGCGCGTTTAGGCATGTGGACATTTATTTCGGGATCAGCCCCGAAATCTGAGGCGAGCTTGGCGGCAGCGTCCGAATGAAGACCCGGCGGCGCCAAATTCGAACCATTTACTCGCTGCCCGTCTCGGCCCTTTGATGGAGCATGGATCCTCTCAGGAAAGCATGCCTCTCGATCACGGCTATCGCGATCCTCGCCCTTGCGATCGCATTCGCCAAGAACATTGGAGGCCGTGACAACGAATCTCTCTGCGATGGGCGCCGTTATGCATTGAGCGCCGTCGCAAACGGCGCCTCTCCCTATATCGGACTCACCGCCGACGGCGTTTCTGGCCAATTCCTTCTGGACTATGGCGCGACACGGAGTTCGCTGTCGGCGAGCGCATTTGCCGCGCCGCATGGATCCATCAAAATCGCCGATCTTTCGCTGCCAGGTTTTACGGGCGGCGCCTTTGCGCTTACCTGCTATGACATGCCGCTAAAACCTGCCGAAAGGCAGCTCGGCCTCATAGGCTCCGACCTCCTGTCACAGCTAAGCGCGCAATTTAGCGGAGACGCGGTGTTTTTGGGCGTTCAGCCCTGTCAATCCGGCGCCCTCCGCGCGCACGGCCTCGTTCCCATCGCCCAGAACGGCTTCTTTTCTTCGGACCCCTCAAGAATAGACGGCAACCTTCCCAATGTTCCGGTCGTCTTTTTGCGACTTGGAGCGGTCCGCGCCTGGGCGCAATTCGACACGGGCTATGACGATGTCGTCTATGCGCGCTCCGTCGATATCAACGAGGCGCTGTTTGAACGTTTGATCCAAAGCGGGACGGCATTGGATCATGTTGCCGATATCAGCGTCGCGACTTGCGAAGGCCGCGAGAGCAGGCGCGTCTACACGGTGAAGGATCGCGCCCTTGTGATCGAAACTGAAGAGACAAAGCCAGTTGCCCGAATAAATGCCTTCCATCTGATTTTAAAGCCCGCGAATGGATGCGGCGGCATCGGCGCGATGACCGTCCCGGCGGCCCAGCTCGGAGCATCTTTTCTTCGGATTTTTGGAACGGTCGTCTTCGACCCAAGGTCCGAGGCGGTTTGGTTGAAAGGCGACGGTAAGGAACAATAGTCGGCGGCGCAGCCGCGCGTCCAGCGACGAGGAGATGTGTCGGCCCGTGCTCCATGCAAGCCAGCGGCGAAATGCGATCACACGGGTGATCAAGTTGCGGAACTGCGGCTGGGGTAAGATTGGGTGTGTCTTGAGCCGCCTGTGGAGCATAGCGGATGTCGGGGCGTTAACGTGCGCGCGACCTTAACGATACAGACGCGTCAGTTAAAGGCCACTCCGGCACTGAAAGGTTCCAATCCAAGTATCGCCTTGCGGTCGCGATCTAACTTTGCGACTGATTTCTCACCAATGAGGCCCACCAGCAAAGCTTTGAGGCACCTCTCCTGTGCCGCCCTAAGGCGATTTGTAAACTCGTCGCGATTGATGACGGCAGCCATGGAAGCACTGTGTCCGATAACAAATGAGTCAAGAGTTCGGCTCAGTTCGCTCAGCGTTCTTTTTTCCTTAATGCAAAAATTACGCGAGCACATAGACGCCATCTTCTTCTCGATTTCTTCAAGTTTTTTAAATGGTGCGCAGAGGCGATATTCTGTATCGAACCGCTTTATATGCACTCCTAGAAAGAGGATTTCTTTTGAAGGCTCTACAATAATTGTTTTGGATTGCTCTCCGAGTTCAGGGATGCTTAATCCTAGAATAGACAAGCTTTTCTTGATTAAAGCGAGCGCGACTTTACACTGCATTTCATTTTCGCCGAATAAGGCGAGGTCATCAGCATAGCGCAGAGCAATTATCCCCGCTTTGGTGATTTCGGTGTCAAATTTCTTTAGCACTAGGGCCCAGACCCATAAAATGGTTGGCGTGACAGGCGGATTGTGATTCACAGCTTCCGAAAGGAAGCGACTATGAATCGGGATCAATTCTGGCTGACGGACGCGCAGTTCGCGAAGATCGCGCCGCATCTTCCCACGGACACGCGCGGCAAGGCGCGCGTCGATGATCGCCGGGTGGTCAGCGGGATCATTCATGTGCTGAAATCTGGCGGACGCTGGATTGACGCGCCGCTGGAGTACGGGCCAAAGAAGACTCTCTACAATCGCTACGTTCGCTGGGCTGCTAAGGGCGTTTGGATCGATCTGTTCCACGCGCTTGCGCAAGCAGGCGGGCCGCCGGCGCAGGTCCTCATCGACTCCTCGGCGGTCAAGGCGCATCGCTCGGCCAGTGGCGGCAAAGGGGGGAGAAGAATCAGGCCATCGGCCGTTCGCGCGGCGGGCGCACAACCAAAATCCACGCATTGACCGATGCGGACTGCCGCCCGCTGTCTTTCATGCTCACCGGCGGCCAAATCGCCGATTGCTCGGCGGGCGCGGAGCTTATCGCGCGACTTCCTCCTTGCGAAATCCTCCATGGCGACAAGGGCTACGACGCAAATGCGATCCGTCGGCAGGTCGAGGAGCGCGGAGCTATGCCGAATATCCCGCCCAAGGCCAATCGCAGGTGGAAGAACTGCTTCTCGCCCTTCCTCTATCGAAACCGCAACGCCATCGAACGCATGTTCTGCCGCCTGAAAGACTTCAGGCGCGTGGCTACCCGCTACGACCGAAACGCCATAAACTTCCTCGCCACAGTCTGCATCGCCGCTACCGTTTGCTACTGGTTGTGAGTCTGGACCCTAGATTAGACAACATTGGGGAAACGGGCATCCCCTGTCTAAGGCCGATACCCTCTTTGATGCCGTTCTCACGGGCGATTGTCATTCCTCGTCCGCCAGGATTCTCTAGGCAGTAGTGACGAATTACCTGAGCATGATAGCAATAGCGGCGAGCAATACGAAGCCTCGGTAGTTTGCGAGGAGCTTGTCGTATCGGGTTGCGACGCGCCGGAACTGCTTCAGTTTATTGAAGAAACGCTCGACGAGATTGCGCTCCTTGTAGAGCGCCTTGTCGTAGGGGAGCGGCGCGCGGCGATTGGATTTTGATGGGATCACCGGCTCAGCCTCACGCATAAGAACAGCCTTGCGCAAGTGATTGGCGTCATAACCTTTATCGGCGATGATCGCATCGGCCGCAAAGCCTTCGATCAGGGCGTGCGCTTTTGTGATGTCGTTGCGCTGCCCAGGTCCGAGAAGGAGCCGAACGGGGTTGCCGAGTGCGTCTGTCGCGGCGTGGATTTTGGTGCTCAAACCACCGCGAGAGCGGCCCAGGCCTTGGGCATCCGCCCCCCTTTGGCGATCCTTGCGCCGGCCGCGTGCTGATGGGCGCGCACGATTGTTGAGTCGATCATCAGCCATTCGAGATCGGCCTCGGCGGTGAATGCCTCAAGAAATCCGTCCAAGGCGCCGCGCTCGATCCAGCGATAGTAGCGGCGTTTCACCGCCTGATGGTCGCCGAAGCGTTCGGGCAGATCGCGCCAGCGGCCGCCCGAGCGGGCCATCCATAACAGCGCGTCGACGAAGCGTCGATTGTCGCAGCGCGGCACGCGCTGGCCGGCTCTTCCGCCTGGCACAAGATCACAAAGCCGCTCCCATTGATCGTCTCGCAGCGCATCGACATCCCGAATCATCAAGGCTGATCTCCAAAAATCAGCCTTGAATCATGGAAAGATCCTCGCGAGAATCCCCCAAACGCCGAATTCGTCACAACGGCCTAAGCAGTCTACCGCGTCGCACAAAAGCTCAGAAATAACTTTTGAGCGCACGCTCTTCCTCAAAAGGTTTTTAACGTCGGCTCGTTTGATCTGATCGAAGAATTTTATGATATCAGTTTGTGCTACCCAAGGATGGTCGCGGCGGAGGTGAGCAGCCCGCCTCTGAGCTCCTGTCAGCGTTCTCTCTTTTGAAAAGCCATAACTAATCGGTGAGACGGGCTTAAACCTATCGTCGGCTTCCAGATGACGTAGCAGCGCGCGTTGCACCAAACGATCACGAACGGTCGGTATCGCAACGATACGATACCCGCCTGATGCTTTTAGAATTGGCGCTATTCTCAGTTTCTCGAATCGATATTTATTTTGTTGAATTTCGCGGCGGATACGATCGACGTGGTCATCTAGCCTAGATGCAAATGACTGCGCTCGAACTCGATCAACACCCGGGGCGCCGGGACTAGATGAGCTGGAGTCAGAGCTTTGCTTCCAAACGTCTAGGAAAGCCTCATGAGATAAAGACGCCGGAAGCCGCCTCATGCCACTCTCCCCCGAGTACCAGGATTCAGCTCCTCGGGGGCCGTTTGGAAGGCGATGCCGAACCTGACGCACCAAGCGATGCCGGATGGGAACCGGTCTCCGCGCCATCTGGCTCGCTGTACGCGAAACCACCTGACGACGGTGAAACGAGGCGGTTGCTAACGGTTAGATCAAGCGAACCTGAAACCGTAAGACATACCGCCATCGAAAAGATGGCAGCCCGCCCCGCGATTGCAACCTTTATTCCGGCGCCGAAGCTGAGAACAAATCGTGAACAAACTGCAATCTTGACGCGAAACGCGTCCCCCGCCGCACCGGCTCCGTCACTTAAGCTGATGGCGCGATCCTGGCTACGCTTATCGAGCATCTCGCACCCTCCTTCTGAACGCGATGCCGAACCTGACGCACCAAGCGATGCCGGATCGGAACCGGTCTCCGCGCCATCTGGCTCGCTGTACGCGAAACCACCTGACGACGGTGAAACGAGGCGACGAAAGCTGTGACGCAAGGAAACGTCTCGAGCTTGGCTTAGGTATAGCAAAGATTCGGGTAAAAAACTACAGTGGAGGTTGTGGATATCTCGTTATACTTGGGGATCCGCGAGAAAATAAAGCATCAACTCGCCTGGAATCCCTCACCCAAACAGCGCCATCGCCTCCGCCGACAGCACTCCGCCGGTGATCGCGATATTGGCGAAGGGCGCGGCGTCCGCGAGCTGTTGGCTCGTCACCATGATCTGCCCAATTTTTGTCGCGAATTCGGCGATCGAGGCGGCGAAGACGACCCTTCCCATGCCGCACCACAGAATCGCGCCCATGCACATCGGGCAGGGCTCGCCCGAGGCGTAGAGCGTTGCGCCTTTCAGCCACTCGGTGGACTTCGTTTCGATCAAGCTGCGCATCGCCATCATTTCGGCATGGGCTGTTGGATCATCGTTGGTTTTGCCAAGATTGCGGCCGGTTGCGATCATCTTTCCCTCACGCACGATGACGGCCCCGAAAGGAAAATCACCCTTTGCCGCCTCATCGATGGCGATGCGCATAAAATGCTCGTCTTCGGGCAGCGGCGCCATCCGTGTTGCGCCAGCCGCAGCCTGCTGCGGCGCGCCCAGCACAGCTCCGGCGATGCCCGCGCCAAGCAGCATCCTTCGCCGATCAACATCGAGCGAAGGCCATGGACCGCAATGACAGGAACACTGGCTCATTCCACCCCCCATCGGCCTCAAGCCAGATCCTCGTCTTTCATCGAAATGAAAATCAACGCCCCGAGCATGGTCACGGCGATGCGGAAGGCGCTCGGCACGCCGTCCCAGGCGGGCGAACGCCACATGCCGAACCATTCGCCGCCGATCGCGACGAAGCCGCCCTCAAAGAGCAAGAAAGCGAGGGTTAGTCCGGCGATCGCCATGCCCTTGGCCTCCTGAAACATCCGCGACGTGGCTTTCAGCCTGCGAAGCAAGGCGAGGGCGCCAAGCCCAGTCATCGCGGCGACAAGGATCTCTACGGCGATGATCAGGATATAGCCCGCATGATGCAGAGCGGGCGAGGTCACCGCCCGCCACTGGATAGCGGACCCAGCGGGAATTGCATCCATGTCGAACACATGCGTGACAAAAGCGAAGTTCGTCGAATAATCCGTCAGATTGCCGAAGGCGACCAGCGCCGCATAGAGCGCCAAGGCTGCAACGCAACCAATCTTGGCAAGACGGATAGCCAGCATTTGAGCCTCCCAAGGCGCCGACGAACGCTTAAGACATAGCACTGCCCGAACAGGCTTGTCTTGATCTCGCCAAAAAAGCTGGGATCAAGCGGAGCTTGAGGCCTCGCCCGAAGATAATGCGCGCCTTGCCCAATCCGCCGGGCGGTTCTATGCTGAGGGTTCGCCTTGGGGTGCTGCCGGCGACGGCGGCTGAGATCACACCCATAGAACCTGAATCTGGATAATGCCAGCGCAGGGACCGGCAAGACGGCTAAAAGGCATAGGCGAATCGCTAAAGCCTTGAGCCGCCAGACCCGCCTCCTGCTTTCAAAAAGACGTTAAAGAAGCTTGAGCGGAGACTGAAATGAATATTCACGATAAGCAACAAGCTCTCGCGCCGCGGAGCGTGACCTCGGGTCCGCTCCCAGGCTCAAAGAAAGTCTATCATCGCCCTGATGGACGCGAAGACATCGCCGTCCCCTTCCGCGAGATCGCGCTTGATCCTTCCGCCAAAGAGCCGCCGGTGCGGGTCTATGATCCCTCGGGGCCTTATTCGGAGGCCAATGTCGCAATCGACCTGTCCGCCGGCCTCCCCCGCATCCGCGAACCCTGGCTCGCCAAACGGCAGGGGCTCGATTTTTACTCAGGGCGCGAGGTGCGCCCGGAAGATAATGGGGCCGTGTCGCCTGACCGTCTCGTGCCGCCCTGCCCCGCCAATACGTCGCCGCGCAAGGCGCGCAATGGCGCGCTCGTCACGCAATATGAATTCGCCCGAGCCGGGATCATCACCGAAGAGATGATTTTCGTCGCCGCGCGGGAAAATCTCGGCCGCGAAAAAATGCTCGAAGGCGCCGAGGCGCGCATCGCCGACGGCGAGAGTTTTGGCGCTTCGATCCCCGCCTTCATCACGCCGGAATTCGTGCGCGACGAGATCGCGCGGGGCCGCGCAATCATCCCCGCCAACATCAACCATCCAGAACTCGAGCCGATGATCATCGGCCGCAATTTTCTGGTCAAGGTCAATGCCAATATCGGCAATTCGGCGGTCACCTCGTCGGTCGCCGAGGAGGTCGAGAAAATGGTCTGGGCGATCCGCTGGGGCGCCGATACCGTCATGGATCTTTCTACCGGACGCAATATCCATAACATCCGCGACTGGATCATGCGCAATTCGCCCGTGCCCATCGGCACCGTGCCTATTTATCAGGCGCTTGAGAAAGTGGACGGCGATCCGATCAAACTCACTTTCGAGGTTTTCCGCGACACGCTGATCGAACAGGCGGAACAGGGCGTCGATTATTTCACCATCCACGCCGGCGTGCGATTGGCCCATGTGCCGCTGACCGCCAGACGCACCACCGGCATCGTCTCGCGCGGCGGCTCGATCATGGCGCGCTGGTGCCTCGCCCATCATAAGGAGAGCTTCCTCTATGAGCGCTTCGATGAGATTTGCGACATCATGCGCGCTTATGACGTCTCTTTCTCATTAGGCGATGGCCTGCGTCCCGGCTCGATCGCCGACGCCAACGACCGCGCTCAGTTCGCCGAACTGGAGACGCTCGGCGAATTGACCAAGATCGCCTGGGCGAAAGGCTGCCAGGTGATGATCGAAGGCCCCGGCCATGTGCCGATGCACAAGATCAAGATCAACATGGAAAAGCAGCTGCAAGAATGCGATGAGGCGCCGTTCTATACGCTTGGACCGCTGACGACCGATATTGCGCCCGGCTATGATCACATCACCTCAGGGATAGGGGCCGCGATGATCGGCTGGTTCGGCTGCGCCATGCTTTGCTATGTGACGCCGAAAGAACATCTTGGCCTTCCCGACCGCGACGACGTGAAGACGGGCGTTATCACCTATCGCATCGCGGCCCATGCAGGCGATCTCGCCAAAGGCCATCCGGCGGCGCAACTGCGTGACGATGCGCTCTCGCGCGCACGATTCGATTTCCGCTGGCAGGATCAGTTCAATCTCGGACTCGATCCCGAAACGGCGCGGCTGTTCCACGACGAAACCCTGCCGAAAGACGCGCATAAGACCGCGCATTTCTGCTCGATGTGCGGCCCGCAATTCTGCTCGATGAAGATCACGCAGGATATTCGCGACGAGGCCGCGGCGATGGAGGCGCGCGACAAAGGCATGGCGGAGAAGAGCGCCGAGTTTTTGGAAAAAGGCGGCAAGCTTTACGTTTGAGCGGCGGCGGCTTCGCGACGGGCCGCTTCGCAGAGAACGATAGCGGCGCCCCAAAACTCCAAAATCATCCGGGGGGCGCCGCCAAGCCGCTTTCAGATCATATACTGGCCGCCATTGGCGGTGAGGGTCGCGCCAGTGATGAACCCCGACTCATCGGCGACGAGAAACACGACGCAGCGAGCTATTTCTTCCGGCTCGCCAAGCCGGCGCACGGGGATCAGCGGCAGAATGGATTTTTCTATCACTTCGCGCGGAACAGCCTTCACCATATCGGTTGCGATATAGCCGGGGCAGACGGCGTTGACGGTCACTCCCTTGCCAGCGCTTTCCTGCGCGAGCGACTTGGTGAAACCGATGTCGCCGGCCTTCGAGGCAGCGTAATTGGTCTGGCCGAATTGACCCTTCTGGCCATTGATCGAGGAAATATTGACGATGCGGCCAAACCCCCGCTCGCGCATGCCTTCGATGACAGGACGAGTCATATTGAACAAGGAATTCAAATTGGTGTTGATCACCTCGCACCACTGCTCAGGCGTCATTTTGTGGAACGGAATGTCGCGGGTGATTCCCGCATTATTGATGAGAATGTCGACGGGTCCAAGATCAGCTTCGACCTTCTTGAGCCCGGCGGCGCAATCCTTGTAATTCGAAACATCCCATTTATAGACGGGAATGCTTGTCTCCGCTTTGAATTTAGCCGCCGCCTCATCATTGTTGGCGTAATTCGCCGCGACGAGATATCCAGCCCCCTGCAATGCCTTGCTGATTGCAGCCCCAATCCCTCGCGAACCACCGCTCACTACCGCTACCCGCGCCATTGCGTCACCCTCAACCCCAAAGGCTTTTTGGTGCATCGCCGATAACCGGCGTTGCCCACGCTCCCCATGCCCACTAAGGAGCGCAAGATCTGATTTTCTCATTTATCTGGCGGGAAACGCGCGTCGCCGCGCCAGAATCCTTGAAGCCTCCGTCAGCGAAAGCATCGACTGAATTACGAGGCCTTCCGGGCTTTAAATTGATAGAATCTCAACCCGCGCAAGTCCTTAGCGCTCAACGGTCATAGCAATCCCCATGCCGCCACCGATGCAGAGCGTAGCGAGGCCCTTTTTTGCGCCCGAGCGCCGCATTTCATGCAACAGCGTGATAAGCACGCGGGCTCCCGAGGCGCCAATCGGATGGCCGATCGCGATTGCGCCGCCATTGACGTTGACGCGCGCAGGGTCAAGGCCGATGTCCTTGGTGACGGCAAGCGCTTGCGCCGCGAAAGCCTCATTAGCTTCAATCAGGTCTAGGTCCTTGACCTTCCAGCCGGCTTTTTCGAGCGCCTTGCGCGACGCTGGAATCGGCCCTGCGCCCATGATCGCCGGGTCAACGCCGGCGGTCGCCCAGGACGCGATGCGCGCCAGCGGCTCCAGCCCGCGCGCCGCGGCGTCCTGAGCGGTCATCAGCACCACCGCTGCGCCGCCATCATTGAGGCCTGACGCGTTGCCTGCGGTGACCGTGCCGTCTTTGTTGAAAGCCGGCCGCAACTTTGCGAGAGCCTCGAGCGTCGCCCCGGCGCGAATATATTCGTCCTTGTCGACGATGATATCGCCCTTCTTGCCGCTGACCGTGAAAGCGACGATTTCCTCATCGAACTTGCCGCCCTTTTGCGCCGCCTCGGCCTTGTTTTGCGACGCAAGCGCGAAACGGTCCTGATCGTCTCGGGTAAGCTGCCATTTGGCTGCGATGTTTTCCGCAGTCTGGCCCATGTGATAGCGATTGAAAACGTCGGTCAGACCGTCGCTCAGCATGGTGTCGATGAATTTGAGATCGCCCATTTTGACGCCGGAGCGCAGATAGGCGCTGTGATGAGCTTGCGACATGCTCTCCTGGCCGCCGGCGACGATGATCTTGGCGTCGCCATTGGCGATCTGCTGCATGCCGACGACGACCGCGCGGAGCCCCGAGCCGCAGACCTGGTTCAAACCCCAAGCCGTCTTTTCCTGAGGGATGCCGGCCTTCATCGCGGCTTGGCGCGCCGGATTCTGGCCCTGCCCCGCCGTGAGCACCTGTCCCAGGATGACTTCATCGACTTCGGCGGGGTCGAGTTTGGCGCGTTCGAGCGCCGCCTTGACGGACGCCGCGCCGAGCTCGTGTGCTGGAATTGCGCTAAACGCTCCGTTGAACGATCCGACAGCCGTACGCGCTGCGCTCACGATTACAATATCACCAGACATCGGGCATCCTCCACAAATCAGCCGCACCGACATTCACGGTCGCGATTTCGGCTGGATCACGTAAATCGACAAACTCCGCGCCCTTGAGCCCGGCAATACCAAAATATAATGACGGATTTCCAAATCGGAGAAAAATCATATTTGAAATCAGTTCTCGCTTTGAAATAATAAGCCTATCCTAGCATGAGATCGTCGCCAGTTGAATCGCGCGACGACGCTAAAGAAAAAAAGCGCTTTGGGGAGGTTCGATGGGACAGGTTACATGCGGATCGGCTGCGGCGGCGAGACTTGACCACAGCTTCTTGATTTGGAATCGCTTTCTCTTGATCATGCGCAAATCGCGGATCGAAAGAATTCCGCCGGTAGACAAAGCCAAGCAAACGGTTGCAAAGTGATCTTCCCCGGAGGTTCGGCGATTGACCATGGCCAATGAAAAGACCCCCATCACAATCAAGAAATACGCCAACCGGCGGCTCTATAAC
Organism: Methylocella sp.; assembly: GCA_037200525.1. NCBI lineage: Bacteria > Pseudomonadati > Pseudomonadota > Alphaproteobacteria > Hyphomicrobiales > Beijerinckiaceae > Methylocella > Methylocella sp. Next base: position 3,953,698 of record JBBCGG010000001.1, read on the forward strand.
ACTGGCACGAGCGCCTATGTGACGCTCGAAGATCTCGCCGGCATGGTCAAGAAAGGCGAGGATTTCGTCGTCTTCGACGCCAAGAGCGGCGACGACATCACCCGCTCGGTGCTGACCCAAATTATCTTCGAACAGGAAGGCAAGGGCGGCCAAAGCCTGCTGCCTATCGCTTTTCTGCGCCAGCTCATCCGATTCTATGGCGACAGCATGCAAATGCTCGTCCCCAGCTATCTCGAATTTTCGATCGACAAGCTGACCAGCGAACAAGGCAAGTTCCGCGATAAGGTCGCCGGCGGCTTCGGCGGCCAGGCGGTCGGGCCGGGTTTTGGTTCGCTGGAGGAGCAGGCCCGCAAGAACATGGCGCTGTTCAATCAGGCGCTGTCCATGTTCAACCCCTTCGTTCCGCCGCTCGCGCCGCCAGCGCCCGAAGCGTCGCCCGAACCGACAGCAAAGAGCGACATCGAGGAAATGAAGCGTCAGCTCGAGGAATTGCAAAAGCGGATCGATGGAATAGCGTCCAAGGAATAAGCGCTGCCGACTTGCTCCGCCCTCTTGGCAAGCGTTACGCCCTTTTCATTACAGGCGTGACGCCTTTTCATTTCATTTCAAGTCGCGGTTCAGACTGTCGCCTCCCACACTCCCTGAACGAAAACCGCTTCTTCCATGCCCGGCCAAGGGGGCATCGTGGTCGCAACCACGACAAGAGGCTCAAGGCTATCGGACCGAAACTGGAACCGAGCGCCAACTGGGATCGCAATGGAGCAGCCTGGCCCAACGTCCTCTACAACTTCCTGATCGTCCAGCTTCCTCCACATGCGCCCATGGCCGGAAACGAAGTACCAGACTTCGTCAATCGTCCTATGGACAATTGCCTTTGACACGGCTTTTGGCGGTAGCGAGAACATCGCCATGCCCCCGCGCGCCGTTCCGCATAAGATGCGCACCTCGGATCCGTCCGGCGCGATAGTGTCGGGAGCGCTGCTAATTCGTTTGCTCGCAAGCATCGTGTTTCTGCTCTTGTTGGGGATCCGGAAGTCGTCCTATGCGCGGTTCTTGCGCTCGCGCAATTCGGCGAAGACCGCGGCTGGATCGGCGCCGCTCATGCCCACCGCAGCCTTAACTTCGGGTTCATCGGCGCGCAGGAATGGATTGGTAGCGAGTTCTATCAAAATGGTCGTTGGAAGAGTGAATTTCCCCTCCGCGCGCAATTTCGCAACGTCCTCGGCCCGCTCGCGTAAAATTACATTGCCGGGATCGACGGTCAGCGCGAAATGGGCATTGGCGAGCGTATATTCATGGCCGCAATAAACCTGCGTCTCGCCTGGCAGCGCAGCCAGCTTCATCAAAGAATGAAATAAAACCTGCGGCGGCTCCTCAAATGGGCGCCCGCAGCCCATGGCGAACAAAGTGTCGCCGACAAAGGCGATGTCTTCATCTTCGAACCAATAGGCGATGTGACCGCCGGTGTGGCCCGGGACCTCGATCACCGCCGCCTCGAGCGCGCCGACCCTGACTCTGTCGCCCTCGCCGACCTCATGATCGAGGCCGCCGATTTTAGACGCCTCCTTGCGCGGGCCGGTCACGCGAGCCCCCGGAAACTTCGCCTTGAGCCCAGCAACGCCCTGGACATGATCGGAGTGGTGATGCGTGATCAAAATATCGGTTAGTTTCCAGCCCCGGCCTTCGAGGGCCGACAGAATCGGCCCCGCTTCCGGCGCGTCGATCGAGGCTGTCGAGCGCGTTTGAGGATCATGGATGAGAACCCCAAAATTATCCTTGAGGCAGATGAATTGATAAATATGGGCGGCCATGATCCACTCCTTAACGTCAGGCGAAACTAGCCTCGCCGCAGAAGGGGGTCAAACCGTCCGGCATCTTCTTCCGCCTTGCCCGAGAAAGGCCGCCCGGACTCCGGGGGCCGATCGACAAGGTTCTAATTGCAAAGCAAAGTTCTAATTGCAAAGAATGCGCAATGTCGCTCGATGTCGTCGACCTTCGCACCTTTTACGGCTCGCCTCCGGGCGAAGTGGCGCGGCGCCTTATCGGCCGAATCGTGCGCGACCGCTTTTCCAATTGCACCGGCTATTCGATCCTTGGCGTTGGCTATGCAACGCCCTATCTCGGCGTTTTCCGCGAGGAGGCTGTGCGCGTGCTTGCGTTCATGCCGGCGGAGCAAGGCGTCGTGAACTGGCCCTCGTCCGGTCAGTCGGCCTCAGCGCTCGTCGAGACGACGACGATGCCTTTGCCGGATTCCTCGATCGACAGGGTGATTCTCATTCACGGGCTCGAAATTGCCGAGCATCCGCGCGACCTCCTTGCCGAAATCTGGCGAATTTTAACGCCGGGCGGCCGCGTTCTCGTCATCGCCCCAAGCCGGGCGGGTCTTTGGGCGCGGCTCGATCGAACGCCATTCGGCCATGGCCAGCCCTTTTCCCGCAGTCAATTGCGCGAACTGATGCGGGAAACGCTGTTTTCTCCCACCCATTGGACCGAGGCGCTCTATGTGCCGCCATTCAAGCACTGGGCCATGTTGCAGTTGGGGATCGCCTTCGAGCGGATCGGCGGTTTCTTCGGGCTTCCCGGCGCGGGCGTCCTCATTGTCGAGGCGACCAAACAGCTTTATCGTCCGGTGGGCGTGCGCCGCGCGCAGCGCGCGCTGCCGCAATTCCAACCTGCGCTCGCCCCCGAAACCATCGGCGTTGCGCCGATTTCTAGATCCTCACCTTGGCGTCACGATCGAGCTTCAACTTGAAGCATTGGGCAAGAAATAAACCGCCGTGCATCAGTCCGGCGCCGTCGATGCCATGCCCAAGCCCCATGGACAGATGCCATTGGGTGGGGATGTCGGCCTTGGCCAGATCCTCGGCCGAGAGAAACAGCGCCTCCGTCGGAATGACGGGGTCCTCGCTGCCATGAATCAGCAGAATCGGGGGCGCTTTGCCGGCAGGCGTGTGGGCCGTTGCTTGGCTCAAATGCTCCGGCCCGACCACCGCGCCCGAATAGCCGACGATCGCCGCCAGGGCGCGCTTGCGCCGAAGCCCGACATGCAACGCAACCATCGTCCCCTGGCTGAAGCCAACTAGAGCCAATTTCGACTCGTCGAGCCCATGACGCTGAAGCTCGGCGTCAAGAAACGCGTCAAGGCCCGGAGCCGCCTTGTTGACGCCGATCCAGCGCTCATTGGGGTCGCGCATCGTCAAGGGAAACCATTGCCGCCCGCTCGGCGCTTGGCTGCAGGGCTCTGGCGCATTTGGCGATACAAAGGCCGCATCAGGCATAAATGCCTGCCATTGCTTGGCGATGGCGATCAGATCCGAGCCGTCGGCGCCATAACCATGCAAAAACACGATGAGTTGTTTCGCGTTGCGCGATTTCGGCGCGAGGCGCGGGCCGTCAATCAAAGCCGCCATTTGGTGTGTCCGCTGGTTGGATATTTTGCGCGAAAAGCCTGCCCGGCCCAGCCATTTGAAGCATTTTCGCCTCGAATGGAACCGCCCGACGCCGCCCGCGCAGATTCACGTTTACCGGCCGCTCCGGCGGGATTAAGTTAGCAGCTCGCGGCTAACGCGAATAATCCTGATTTCGCTAGCCCTTGAGGCTCCCGCGCCGGGCGGCCGAAACTCAGGACGCGTTGAGAGGGCTCCCATGTATATCATCGCCCGCAACATCACTGGTCCGCGCTTGCGCTGCGAAGCCTTGATGGTCGACAAAAAAAGCTTCACGCCCTGGCCGCCGACCAACGAAGATGGCTGGCGCAGGGCCTATAAATTTCGCGACAAACTGATGGCCGAAGTGGTCCGCCTCGAAGCCGACCCCTTGGGCGAGCAGCTCAAGGTGATCGAGGCGGTTTATATTCCGTGAGGCGTTGAACGCAATCCTCCCCTTCATTAGCGCTCAAAGGCCCACGGACGGTGAACAGACCTAGCTGCGAAAGAGACGCCATTTAAGAAAAGGACCGCTTCGCTATCCTTCAAGGCGTGCGTTTTGCGCCTTGCTCGGAATGTTCGGCCCTTGTCCAAGGCCGTTATTCCGGCAGGAAATCCATCGCAACGCCATTAATGCAATAGCGCAAATGGGTCGGGGGCGGCCCGTCCGGAAAGACATGGCCGAGATGGCTGCCGCAGCGGCTGCAATGCACCTCCGTGCGCCGCATCCCGTAGCGGCCATCTTCCTGCGTCTCAACGGCGCCTTCGATCGGATCATTGAAGCTCGGCCAGCCCGTGCCGCTCTCGAATTTTCCTTTGGAGGCGAAAAGCTTCTGCCCGCATCCGGCGCAGGCGAAAACGCCCGCGCGCTTTTCGTAATTCAAGGCGCAACTGCCCGGCGCCTCGGTGCCGTGGCCGCGCATGATGTCATATTGTTCCGGCGTCAGAAGACTGCGCCATTCCGCATCGCTGTGCGTAACAGGAAACTCTTTGGTCTGCGTCATCCTATGCTCCACCCTTGCTCGCGCAACGAGCCTCACACATCCAGATTGGCGACGCTCAGCGCGTTGTCCTGGATGAATTCGCGACGGGGCTCGACGACGTCGCCCATCAATTTGACGAAAATATCGTCGGCGTCATCGCCTTCCTTGATCTTGACCTGCAACAGGGAGCGCGCCTCGCGGTCGAGCGTCGTCTCCCACAGCTGCTCGGGGTTCATTTCGCCAAGGCCTTTGTAGCGTTGCATTTGCGAAATGCCCTTCTGTCCAGCCGCCATCACGGCGTCGAGCAGATCGCCGGAGCCTGAGACCTGGGCCTCATCCCCGCGCCGGATGAACTGCGCCGGCCGGGCGAACACATCATGCAAAGTCGCGCTGTGCTCATTGAGGCGGCGCGCCTCGCTCGAGGACAGCAGTCCGGCGTCAAGCGTCGAGGCCTGGCGAACGCCGCGCACCTCGCGGGTAAAGATATAGCCGCCATTCTCGACGCGGCCGCTCCAGCCGCGCTCGATATCGTCGGCGAGTTCGTCGAGACGCGCAGCGATCGCCGTGGCGAAGCCCTCGGCCATCGCCTCCTCGTCTGGACGGATCGGCCTCAGCGCCCCGGCGATCGCCGCCTGCTCCACAATGGTCCGATCATAGCGCGAATGCGTGGCGCTCAGCACATGCCGCACAATCCGCGCCTCCTCGATGATCGAGCGCAGATCCGGACCGGCGCGCTCGACGCCATTGGCGAGGCGCAGCACAGCTCCCTCAAGGCCGTTGCCGATGAGATAATCTTCGCGCGCGTGCTCATCTTTCAAATATTGCTCGGAGCCGCCGCGCTTGACCTTATAGAGGGGGGGCTGCGCTATGTAGAGATGGCCGCGTTCGATAAGTTCGCGCATCTGGCGGAAGAAGAAAGTCAGAAGCAAAGTACGGATATGCGAACCGTCGACATCCGCGTCGGTCATGATGATGACCTTGTGATAGCGCAGCTTATCAGCGTTGAAATCGTCGCGGCCGATGCCTGTCCCGAGCGCAGTGATCAGCGTCCCAATCTCCTGGCTTGACAGCATTTTGTCGAATCGCGCGCGCTCCACATTAAGGATTTTGCCGCGCAATGGCAGCACCGCCTGGTATTCGCGGTTGCGGCCCTGCTTCGCGGAGCCGCCCGCTGAGTCGCCTTCGACTAGGAACAGTTCGGCCTTCGCCGGGTCGCGCTCCTGGCAGTCGGCGAGCTTGCCCGGCAGATTGGCGACGTCGAGCGCGCCTTTGCGGCGGGTGAGTTCGCGCGCCTTGCGCGCCGCTTCGCGCGCCTGCGCCGCCTCAACCACTTTGCCGACGATGACGCGCGCCTCTTGCGGATGTTCTTCGAACCAGGACCCGAGCATCTCATTGACGAGACCCTCGACCGCCGGACGAACCTCCGAGGACACCAGCTTTTCCTTGGTTTGCGAGGAAAATTTTGGGTCGGGCACCTTGACCGAAAGCACGCAGGTCAGCCCCTCGCGGCTATCATCGCCCGTAAGATCGGCCTTCTCGCGCTTGAGGAGACCCGAGCGCTCGGCATAGCCCGTGACCTGCCGCGTCAGCCCCGCGCGGAAGCCAGCCAAATGCGTTCCGCCGTCGCGCTGCGGGATGTTGTTGGTAAAGACCAACACATTCTCGTGGTAGGAATCGTTCCACCACAAAGCGACCTCGACGATAATGTTCTCGCGCTCGCCCTTGATCAGAATGGGCTTGGCGAGCAGCGGACTTTTGGCGCGATCGAGATAGCGCACAAACGCCTCGAGGCCGCCGTCATAATAAAGCTGCTCCGTCTTGACCTCGGGGCCGCGGGCGTCGGTGAGCTGGATCCGAACGCCTGAGTTCAGGAAGGCGAGCTCTCGCAACCGGTGTTCGATCGTCGCAAAATCATAGTCGACCATGGTGAAGGTCGCGGGCGAGGCGAGAAAGGTGACTTCCGTGCCGCGCTGGGGCTTTCCTTCATGCGTAGGCGCCGGTCCGATGACTTGGAGCGGGGCGGTTGCATCGCCCTCTTCAAAATTGATCAAATGCTCTTTGCCGTCGCGCCAGATCCTGAGTTTCAGCCAGGTTGAAAGCGCGTTAACGACGGAGACGCCGACGCCATGCAAGCCGCCCGACACTTTGTAGGAATTCTGGTCGAATTTCCCGCCAGCGTGCAGCTGGGTCATGATGACCTCGGCCGCCGAAACGCCTTCCTCCTTGTGGATATCCGTCGGAACGCCGCGCCCGTCATCGAGGACGGTCACCGAGCCGTCGGCGTTCAGCGTCACCGCCACCTTTGTGGCGTGTCCCGCCAGCGCCTCATCGATGGCGTTATCAACCACCTCATAGATCATGTGGTGGAGTCCGGAGCCGTCATCGGTGTCGCCGATGTACATGCCAGGCCGCTTGCGCACGGCGTCAAGACCACGCAACACTTTGATGGAATCGGCGCCATAATAGGCTTCAGTTTCAACGGGAAGAGAAACCGGCGGCGTGGCGGCGGGTTGGGCCATAGGTGAAGCGAACTTTCTGCTCTCGGCAAAGCCTGACGAAGATTTCTGTCTTATAGACTAGAAACCTGTGAAGGTCATGTTTTTTAATGTCTTTTTCGCCACTCGCGGCAGCGATCCGACGAGCTTTCCACATCTCGATTCTGGTTTAATCGCGGACTGTCCGCCGCACGGATGAAACCAGCGCTGGACCATTACGATTTTGTCTCGAAATGGTCCAGTCGCCGGCCGCGGCGAAGCCTTACGCCGCTTCTTGGATGGCTTTGTCGCCGATCAGGAGCCCCGTCTCGTCCGCGCCTATGCGAACCAGCTCGCCGTCGTGGATTTTGCCGGCAAGGATCAACTCGGCCAACGGATCCTGCACGTTCTTCTGAATGACGCGCTTCAAAGGCCGCGCGCCATAGGCCGGATCATAACCCTTTTCGGCGAGCCACGCGCGCGCCTCGGGGGTCAATTCCAACGTGATCTTGCGATCCTCAAGCAGCTTCGCCAGGCGCTGGAGCTGAATCTCGACGATCGCCCCCATATCCTCGCGGCGCAGACGATGGAAGAGGATGATCTCGTCGATGCGATTCAGGAATTCCGGGCGGAAATGCGCCCGCACCACCTGCATCACTTCGGCATGGACCGCGCTCGAATCCTCGCCATCCTTCTGCAGCACGAGGAAATCGGCGCCGAGGTTAGAGGTCATGATGATCAGCACATTCCGGAAATCGACCGTGCGCCCCTGCCCATCGGTGAGCCTGCCGTCGTCCAACACCTGCAAAAGAATGTTGAAGACATCTGGATGCGCCTTTTCGATCTCGTCGAACAGCACGACCTGATAGGGCCTGCGGCGCACCGCCTCAGTGAGAGCGCCGCCTTCTTCGTAGCCGACATAGCCGGGAGGCGCGCCGATCAGACGGGCGACGGAATGTTTCTCCATGTATTCCGACATATCGATGCGCAGCAGCGCATTCTCATCATCAAACAAGAAGCCGGCGAGGGCCTTAGTCAGCTCGGTCTTGCCGACGCCCGTCGGTCCAAGAAACATGAACGAACCGATCGGGCGATTGGGATCCTGAAGTCCCGCCCGCGCGCGCCGCACCGCAGTCGAGACCGCCTTGACGGCCTCCGCCTGACCGACGACGCGTTTGCCGAGCGCCTCCTCCATTTTGATCAGCTTGTCGCGTTCGCCCTCGAGCATTTTGTCGACCGGAATTCCCGTCCATCGCGAGACGACCTGCGCAATATGCTCGGCGGTGACCGCCTCCTCGACCAGAATGCCGCCGCGCTTCGCCTCGATCTCCGTCAGCTTGCGCTCAAGATCTGGGATCACGCCGTAAGTCAGCTCTCCGGCGCGTTGATATTCGCCCCGGCGTTGCGCCTGAACGAGTTCGGTGCGGGCCGCCTCAAGCTGCTCTTTGAGTTTTTGCTCGGAGCCGAGCTTGTCCTTTTCGGCATGCCATCGCGTGGTGAGCGCCGCGGATTTTTCCTCGAGGTCGGCCAATTCGCCCTCAAGCTTGGATAGCCGCTCTTTCGAAGCCGCGTCGGTCTCTTTCTTCAGAGCCTCCTGCTCGATTTTCAGCTGAATGATTCGGCGATCAAACTCATCCAGCTCTTCCGGCTTCGAATCGATCTGCATACGCAAGCGCGCGCTCGCCTCATCGATGAGATCGATCGCTTTGTCCGGCAAAAACCGATCCGCGATATAGCGATGCGACAGCGTCGCCGCCGCGACGATTGCAGCGTCGGTGATGCGCACGCCATGATGCAATTCGTATTTTTCCTTGAGGCCGCGCAAAATCGAAATCGTATCGGCGACCGTCGGCTCGGAGACGAAAACCGGCTGGAAACGCCGCGCCAGCGCGGCATCTTTCTCGACGTGCTTGCGATATTCTTCGAGCGTCGTTGCGCCGACGCAATGAAGCTCGCCGCGCGCGAGCGCAGGCTTCAGCAGGTTCGAAGCGTCCATCGCGCCATCGGCCTTGCCTGCGCCGACGAGCGTATGCATTTCGTCGATGAAGAGGATGATGCCTCCAGCGGCGGCGGTGACCTCGGTCAAAATGCCTTTCAGCCGCTCTTCGAATTCGCCGCGATATTTGGCCCCGGCGATGAGCGAGCCCATGTCGAGCGCGAGCAATTTCTTGTCGCGCAGACTCTCGGGCACGTCGCCGTTGACGATCCGCAATGCAAGGCCTTCGACGATAGCCGTCTTGCCGACGCCGGGCTCGCCGATAAGAACCGGATTATTCTTGGTGCGTCTGGATAGGACCTGAATGGTGCGACGGATTTCCTCATCGCGCCCGATGACAGGATCAAGCTTTCCCGTCCGCGCGGCTTCCGTCAGATCGCGGGTATATTTCTTCAGGGCGTCATAGGCGTTTTCGGCGCTTGCATTATCCGCAGTGCGGCCTTTGCGTAATTCTTCAATCGCCTTGTTTAGATTTTGCGGCGTCACCCCCGCCTTCTCGATAATTTTGCCAGCCTCGGAACTCTTATCCATGGCCAGCGCCAGAAGAAGCCGCTCCACCGTCACGTAGGAATCGCCCGCTTTCTCGGCGATCTTTTCAGCGTTGTCGAAAATCCGCGCGGTCGCCGGCGTGATATACACTTGGCCGGCGCCGGAGCCTTCGACTTTCGGCAATTTGCCAAGAGCAAGTTCGGTTGCGATCAGCGCATCGCGCGAGCGTCCGCCCGCCTTGTCGATGAGCCCCGCGGCGAGGCCTTGCTCGTCATCGAGCAGAACCTTCAACACATGCTCGGGCGTGAACTGCTGATTGCCTTCGCGCACCGCGAGCGACTGTGCGCTCTGGACAAACCCCCGCGCTCTTTCAGTGTATTTCTCAAAATTCATGGCTTTATCTCCCCCTTCGAAATCGCCCCCATCGGCAGCGCATTTCGCAGTAAAACGGAATCGGCCCCTTGCGGCGGCCTCTTCAGTCAAATGTAGGGAAAAAAAAAGCCCGCGGTAGGGTTTGCGCTGCGAATCATGCGTCATTCGCAGCGCCGCGAGCCAGACCGCCAGGGTGGCGTGCGGCTCATTTCGCGTGGGAGCGCCTTATTCTTTGCAGAATGCGATGAAGCGATATTCTTTGCAGAATGCGATAAAGCGATCCCGGATCGCTTGGAGCCGACCTCGTCCCAAGACGAAAGTCAGCCCTATATCGCGCCGTTAGAAAGCCGGCCCTGTTGTGTTCAACGAGAGCGCAGCGGCTGACTAGAGGGTCAGATTACCAGCGACAGACCCTGCGTGGACCCCAGGGAGTTCCCCGCCACCAACACCGGCGGCCCCAGCCCCAACCCCAGTTTCTCCGACAGCCGCCCCAAGGACCGCGATGCCAGCCAAACCCGCAGCCGCCCCGCGCCATCGTCACCTCGGGAGATGACGATATCTGATGGAACGAGGCGACAGGCATAGCCTGCACGTCAATGGAAAGCGCCGAAAGGAAAATAATGGCCGCAGCGACAGATAGTTTCGTGATCATAAATCACCTGTTTCCGCCCTGATTTCAACGGAAACATCCTACTGCGCGACGAACAAGCCTCCAAATGAATTGTGACGAGCGCTAACACTCATCAGTCCCCAACGGGATCCTTGGCGCTGGTTTCCTCATGATTTGCGGCCTGGTCGATCGCCATTTCAGCCTTGCTGCGGCGGCGGCGGCGCGGACGCAAATGGAAGCCATTCGCTTCGCGGTCGACTACTTCGGAGCGCTCGTTGCTGATCGAGGCGAATGCCTCGACGGGAGCCTCGGATTCGATCGAATCAGAAGGCGCCCGGACCGGCGCTGTAATGAAAGCGGGCAGGCCGTTGGGCTCGACCTCCTCGATGACCGGAGCCGGCGCGCGCGACTCGCTGCGCGGGGCGGCGTCATTGCGAAAGTCCCGCGGCGGGCGGCCAGAGCGCTGGCTACGATTGTCCTGATCTCGCCCCTGCCCATTGCGTTCAGAGCCGGTCCGATCCTGCTGGGCGTTGCGATCTTGATTGCCGTTGCGGTCGGAATATGGGCGATCCTGGTAGGATCTTTCCTGATAGGGCTTGTCCTGCTGGTAGGGCTTTTCCTGGAAAGGCCGGTCCTGACGCGGGCCGCGATCCTGACGCTCGTATCCCGGTTTTTCCGGATTGCCATTGCCGCCGTTGCCATAAAAGGCGCGATCCGAACTTGGCTGCGGATTGCCGGATTGAGGCTGCTGCGCGAAAGCGGGTTGGGGCGCAGCGAAACGTTCGGGCGGCGAAGCGAATCGGTCTGGAATGCCGGTGAAATCGTCGCCGTCGTCGATCTCTTCCGCGATGGGTTCGCCGGGCTGGCGTTGATAGCCGACCGCGCTTTGTTGTTGCGCCTGCTGGGCCACCGCGATGAGGCGGAAATAATGTTCGGCGTGCTGGAGATAGCTTTCCGCCGTAACCGGATCGCCGGACGACTGCGCGTCGCGGGCTAATTGGAGGTATTTTTCCCCAATATGATGGGCAGTGCCGCGGATTTTAACGTCGGGACCGCTCGACTCGTACGAACGCGTAAGAGGGTTTGGTCCTTTGCGATTATTATTGGGGCGGCCACGCATGCGTTTGTTGTTCTGTCCTGGTCTCATCGATGATCCTTGAGTGGCATCGTAGTCGCGACCCTCGAGCATCGCCTGATCGGCGTCTCGTTCACGGTTCTTATCGAACCATTTTTTCAATAACGCGAAGGCGCGAGCGGATTAATTTGGCTCTCCAGCCGGTGGCGATGCTCACGGGGTCTCCGTGGCGTCGATCCTTGACCCTGGATCAACAGAGTCTTGGAGTTTCGGGGGACATTACCTCGGTTTCGCCGAGCGTCGCAGCATCGCCGGAAGCGGGCCACCTATTTTCCCCACACTGCATATAATGCGCGGGTAGGTGTATCTCGACGCTAACCGCAGCTTTACAGGAGCGAATAGGTAATCCTTATCTGCTCAAACTAGCCGCTTTCAACTGAAACGCCAAGAGCTTTTCCGAAAATATCTCTCTCACACCTTCGCTGTGATCAAAATGTCGCGCTTGAGCTCAAGCTAGCTCCGACAAAATAATACGTTCCCGTCCGTTGAGGTCAAGTCCCCAGTTGAAAACACTCAGCGAGGCGGCCTGCAATAGCGCCGCAACGGCCTTCCCCTGCCCCAGTCCAAACTCAAGCGCGACGACGCCATGCGGCTCCAAAAGACCCGGCAAGGCGGGGATGATGGCGCGATAGGTCGAAAGACCGTCTTCGCCGCCGTCGAGGGCAAGGCGCGGATCATAGACCCTGACTTCCGGCGCAAGGCTCTCGATTTCATCCCCAGGAATATAGGGCGGGTTGGAAACGATCAGATCGAATCGGCCTCGCAACGCCGCTGTCCAATCCCCACAAATTATTCGCCCGCGCGCGTCCAGCCCCTGCATGGCGAGATTGCTTTGCGCAATGGCGCAGGCCGCCGGCGAAATGTCGACGCCAACGCCAAACGCGAGCGGCAGGCAGCGCAACAGCGCTCCAAGAACGGCGCCCGAGCCGACCCCAAGATCAAGAATCCGCAAGGCCTTGTCCCGATCGCCAGCCAGACGATCCAGCGCAGCCTCAATCAAGGTTTCGGTGTCCGGGCGCGGATCGAGCACTGCGGAACTCACGGCGAAACGTTCGCCCCAAAACTCCTTGTAACCAATGATTCGCGACACCGGCTCGCGGCGCAAACGCCTCGAGGCCATCAGGCGCAAGACATCGGCCGCGCCGCCGAGCGGGGCGTCTGCGTCGCGAATGAGGCCCGCGTGATCAATTCCAAGCGCCGCGCATAAAAGCACCCGCGCATCGAGTTCGGCGGATTCAATGCCTCCCTCGCTAAAGGCGCGCGCCACCGCCCGCCGCGCCCTCTCGCGCGGCATCGAGGCGCAAAGCTCCAACCCGCCGGGCAAAATCACCGACTTACGTCGCCGGACGGCTGGCGGCTTCAAGCAGAACGCGCGTCAGCCGCGTTGCGAAATCTGGCGCATTGGACGGCTGTTCGCCTTCCATCACCCGCGCCTCGTCGAAGATCAGCCAAGTGATGTCCTCGATTTTCTGCTTGTCCGACGCGCCGATGAGAGCGCCCAGCGCCTGGATCAGCGGATGCTTCGGATTGACCTCGAGCACGGGCTTTGTCGCCGCGCCAAGTTGGCCATGCTCGGCGAGCAATTGCTCCAGCCGTCGATCCGGCCCGCGATCCGGCGCAATCAGGCAAGCGGGGCTTTGCGCCAATCGATCGGAAGCGCGCACGTCTTCCACCGCGCTTTCGAGAACCTGTTTCATGAGCGCGAAGAGCGTCGCGAGTTTAGCCGTCGAAGCCTCGTCCGCCGCCTCGTCCGCGCTGCCCTCGAGAAGCGGTATCAATTTGATGTCGGCGGCCCCCTGCGTCACCGACTTGAAAGGCTTCCCGTCAAATCCGATTGCGGGAGTGACCCAGAAAGCATCGACCGGATCGGGCAGCAGCAGAACTTCGACGCCGCGAGCGCGAAACCCCTCGAGTTGCGGGCTCGCCGCCAGCCGCTTCAAATCATCGCCGAGGAGATGATAGATGGCGGTCTGGTTCTCTCGCATTCCGGCGACATAATCCTTGAGCGCGCGGGCGCCTTCGGGATGAGTCGAGGTCGCAAAACGGGAGATATTGAGCAAGGCGTCGCGCTTTTCGGGCCCTTCATAGATGCCCTCTTTCAGCACGCTGCCGAAATGTCCCCAGATCTCGGCGAATTTTGCGGGATCGTTTTCGGAAAGCTTGGTCAGCTCCTGCAAAATGCGATTGGAGACGCCTTGCTTGATGGCGTTAAAGACCGGACTTTCCTGGATCATCTCGCGCGAGACATTCAGCGGAAGATCGGCGGAATCGACAAGCAGCCGGACGAAGCGCAGCCACCTTGGCAGGATCTTGGCGTCATCGGTAATCAGAACATGGCGGACATAAAGTTTGGCGCCGCCCTGGCGCGACGGATCGAACAGATCGAGCGGTCGCAAGGAGGGGATGAAGGCCAGAACCGTATATTCATGACGCCCTTCCGCGCGCCAATGCACGGTGAGCGCCGGCTCATCGAATTGACCGGACAGGTTATGATAGAACTCGGTGTAATCCTGCGTTGTGATGGCGCTTTTGGGTTTGGTCCACAGCGCCTGGCCATCGCTCAGCTGGCGCGGTTCGGCCCCAGGCGATTCGACGATTGCGATCGGCGCCGTCAGCGCGCTTGAATGCTCGCGCACGATCTGTTCGAGGCGGTAAGGTTCGAGATATTCCTTCGAACCCTCGTTGAGATGCAGGACCACGCGAGTTCCGTGATCGGGAGCCTGATCAAGCTGCAGCGGCGCTATTGAGAACGCGCCTTTTCCATCCGAACTCCAGAGGAAGGCCTCGCTCGACCCGGCGCGCCGCGAAAACACTTCGACCCGATCCGCGACCATGAAAGCCGAGTAGAAGCCGATGCCGAATTGCCCGATCAAATCGACTTTTGGACCTGTCGCGACAGAGGTGCCCGCTTCATCGCCCTCATTCTCGACGCCCTGTTCGGGCTTTGCGCCGATCCGGTCGAGAAAAGCCCGGGTACCGGACCTTGCGATGGTGCCGAGCGACTCGGCAAGATCCTCGCGCGTCATGCCGATTCCATTATCCTCGATCGTGAGGATTCCGGCCTCCTTGTCGAGGCGGATCGCAATCTTGAAGGGGGCCTTGGCGAGCGAGGGATCGGCAAGCGCTTCGTAGCGCAATTTTTCACAAGCATCGGCCGCATTGGAAAGCAGTTCGCGGAGGAAAATGTCGCGATCGGAATAGACCGAATGCACCATGAGATGCAGCAGCCTTGCGACATCGGCTTGAAACGCTTGAGATTGACCCGCAGCTTCAGACATTTCCAAACAATCTTCCCCTGATGCATTTCATCGCTGATCGGGCGCCTCTATGCCTTAAACCCAGGCGCAGTCGCCCCCGCGCTCATATTGCCCGTGAAGGATTTAGATTCAAGGCCTCTCGACGCGAGGGCGTCCGATGCTCATTCCGCCCTGTCTCAAAACTGTCAGGATGGGGCTTGCCCAAGCCAGTTTGGCGGGCGATGATGGAAAAACGCAAGGCCATCAACGATAAAAGGCATAAGCGATTTGGAGCCTACCGACGATAATCGCAGCGGGGCCCTCCCGGACAGGGTCAGGGAGTTCCGCTCCGCTCCCCCCCTCGCCCAATTTCCACTCCCCACTGGCCAAGCCGCCGCGGCCAACGCCGAGATCGTATCTTTCGATCGGATCGAGCTGCGCCAGATTTTCAACCTCTACGGCCGCAAGGTATCCGAAGGCGAATGGCGCGATTACGCTATTGATTTCATGGCTCAGAAGGCGGTTTTCTCGATATATCGGCGCAGCTCCGAATGCGCTTTATATCGGATCGAGAAAAACCCGAAGCTGGCGAAGAAGCAAGGAGCCTATAGCGTCCTTGCCGCCAATGGCCTTGTGCTCAAGCGGGGCCATGAACTCGGCCGCGTCATGGCTGTCCTCGACAAGCGCTTGAAGCTTGTTTCGGGCTGAGGGAATGCCAACCGACGCCCGACGAAAAAAGGCCCCGCTCGTGCGGGGCCTTCATTATTTTGAACCATGCAATCTTTAGTTATTGCGCGAGCCGGTTAGGAACAGCAGCGACTGGAATATATTGATGAAATCCAGATACAGCATCAAGGCGCCGTTTACGGATTTCTTGGTCGCCACCTCATAGCCGTCAGCCTCGTAATACATCTCCTTGATCGCCTGCGTATCCCAGGCGGTGAGGCCCGAGAAGATCAGGATCGAGAGGATCGACAGACCGAACTGAAACGCCGTGCTCTGAACGAACAAATTGACGACGCTGGCGATGACGAGGCCAATCAGACCCATCACCAGGAACGAGCCCATCGCCGACAGGCTGCGTTTGGTGGTGTAGCCGTAAAGGCTGAGGCCGCCGAAGGCCGCCGCGGTTACAAAGAAGGCGCGCGCCACTGAGGTCCCGGTATAAACCAGCAGAATAGACGAGAGGGACAAGCCCATCGTCGCGGCGAAAGCGAAGAACAGCGCCCGCGCTGACGAAGCCGACATCTGGTTAATGCGGAACGAGAAAAACAGCACAAAAGCCAGCGGCGCCAGCATTACGAGATATCTGAGCGGGCTGCCGTAAAGGGCGGCGCCAAAGGCGGTAAGCGGGATGCGTCCCATCTGGGCGACCGCCTGCGAATGATCGCCGGCGACGGCGAGCATGTTGACCCCAAGCGCCACGAGGCCGGTGAGCGCGAGGCCGATCACCATGTTGTTATAAACGCCAAGCATGTAGGAGCGCAGGCCCTGGTCGATCTCGGCGCGACCTGCCCGTGCGACGCCCTGACCCCAGCGGGCGCTTGCGTTGCGGTCGAAGTCGGACATGATTTCCTCTAGTGTTGTGGAGGCTAAGCCGCCTCCGGCCGCTGTCCTTATGAGATCAGCTTCGTAACCAATATGGCTCAGCGGCGCGGTCCATACAAGGGCGCTGAAGATGAACTATACTTAAGGTTGCCCGTGCTAAAGGTCACGCAAATAGGGCGCTGGCTTGCGGCCAAGAATCCGCCATGTGCCAAGCAACCCAAGGAGGATGGTGAGGACGAGAGCCGCGCCGGCCGCCGCAAGAGCCTGCGGCCATACCCAGACGAAGTCGAGATTCATGACCGCGTGGACAATCGCAAACGCGGCGACCCCTCCCGCCGCAACGCCGAATATCGCCGTGCAGAGCCCGATCAAACCATATTCATAGAGGAATGCTGCGAGGAGGCGCGCCCGCGTCGCCCCCAGCGTCTTAAGAATCACCGCGTCATGGACCCGCGCTTGCTGGCCCGCCGCCAGCGCGCCGCCCAAAACCAGGATCGAGGCCAGCAGCGCGACGCTCGAGGCGCTTCTGACCGCAACCGCGAGTTGCGCGACGATGTCGCGAGCCGCATCAAGCGCGTCCTTGACGCGGATGGTCGTCACCGCCGGAAACGCCTTTGCCGTCTCGCGCAGCAAAGCTATCTCGCGATCAGGATCGCTCTCAGCGGGAAAGGTCAGCGTCGCAAGACTATTATAAGGCGCGCCTGCAAAACTGTTTGGCGAAAACACCAGCACGAAATTCAGGCCGAACGTCCGCCAATTGACCTTGCGCGTATTGGCGATTTTGCCGGTGACGGTGCGGCCAAGGACATTGACGGCGATCTCATCGCCGATCGCCAGCCCAAGTCCATCCGCGATCTCGGCCTCCAATGAAATCAACGGCGACCCGCTGTAATCTTTCGGCCACCATTCGCCTTTGACGAGGGTTGATCCGCGCGGCGGATCTTGCGCGAAAGAAATGCCGCGATCGCCTTGCAAGACCCAGGCGACGTTGTCCCTTGGTTTAGCGGAGTCAGCCGAGACGCCATTCAGCTTGACGATGCGCCCGCGCAATATTGGCACCAGTTCGAGTTTGCCATCCGGCTCATGGGCGTTGATGAATTGCGTGAAAGCGTCCGCTTTAGCCTTTTGCACATCAAGGAAATAGAAGCTCGGCGTTTGGCCGGGCAGGCCAGCTTCAAGTTCGCCGCGAATATTGCTGTCGATCAAGGCCAAGGTGACGAGCAGCGCCAGACCGAGGCCTAGCGAAAGTACGACAGAGGGGGTCAGCGCGCCCGGCCGATGGATATTTCCGATCGCATGGCGCAAGGCGACATTCCGCACATGCGGGATCTTTCGCGCGCCGGCCATGATCAGAAAGGCGACAAGGCGCAGCAAGACGAACGCCGCCAAGGTCGCGCCAAGATAGATCAAAGCGAGCTTGCGGTCGTCGGACAAGATCAGAACCGCCGCGACGAGGCCGAGGGCGGCGGCCAGACTGAAAAGAATGTAACGCAGCCGCACCCTTGCCCTTGCGGGCTCGATCTCCTCGCGGAAAACCGCCTGAACCGGCACGTCATGAGCGTGGCCGAGCGGTCCCAGGGAAAAAGCCAGCGCCGTCAGAAAGCCGTAGAGGGCCCCCTGCCCGATGGCGCCTGGATGAATCGAAGGAACAAGCGGAAAAGGAATCAGCGCGCCAAAGCTCCAGACCGCGATGAACGGCAGAGCCGCCCCTATCATCGCGCCGATGGCGAGGCCAAGGCAGGCGACGAGCATGACCTGCGTCAGCATCAGGGCGAAGACTGTTGAGCCGGTCGCGCCCAGCGATTTCAACGTCGCGATTGTTTGCCGCTTGCGCTCGACATAAGCCCGGATCGCGTTTGCAACCCCAACGCCGCCGATGATGAGGGAGGTCAGGCCGACGAGAGTCAGAAACTGGGTGAATTGATCAAGACTGCGGGAGAATTGCGGCGATATGTTTTTTCGCGTGCGAACTTCCCAACCGGCCTCGGGGAAAGTCTTTTGCGCCTCGGCCGCCAAATTATCGATGTCCGCCTGGCTTGCCGGCGCGGCGTCGGCAGGCCCCGGAGCGACGCGATAGAGCCAGCGGGCTAGCGCCCCAGGTTGCAGCAAGCCGGTCGCGCGCAACCCTTGCTCCGACAGCAGCACGCGCGGCCCGAACGCGATCCCACCCGCGAGCTTGTCAGGTTCAGCCGTCAGCAAGGCTCGCAATTGATAACGCGCATCGCCGATGATGAAGAGATCGCCGGGTTTCACGCCAAGGCGCGCCGTCAAAGCCTGATCAGCCGCAACCCCATAGGCGCCATTCTTTTCCGCAAGCGCCTCGGCAAGCGGCTGGACCGGATCAAGCCCGACGTCGCCAGCTAAAGGATAAGCGCCATCGACCGCCTTGATTTCAACCAGCGCCGCCTCGCCGCCTTCGCTCCGCGCCATGGCGCGCATCATGCCGACGACCGACAGACGCCCGTGCGAGGCCAGAAACGCCCGCTCGGGAGCCGTCAATTCACGCTGCGCAAGATCGAACGAGAGATCCCCGCCAAGGATCACGCGGCCTTGCAGGGCGAGGCCATCAACCAGCGATCGCGAAACCGAGCCGACCCCTGTGATCGCCGCGACGCCAAGGGCGATGCAGCCTAGGAAAATCGCAAACCCACGCAGACCGCCGCGAAAATCGCGCAGAGCGACGCGAAGAATGAGCGGCCAGCGCCAACCCCTCTTGCGGCTTTCGATGCCGGCTTCCGTCACGCCGGACGCGGTGTCGAGCACATTCATAGAGAGACCTTAAATTGGGGCATGTTCGACATTGCGCTTTTCAAGCGGGGAAATGCACGGTGAGCCAGATCGTCGCGTGGGCTTGGTCGGTCCATTCGACGCGGTGCTTCCGCCGCGCGGGAATAAAGATATGGTCGCCGGCGGCCAGAACCCTGACATCGGCTTCGTCCGCAAAGCGGAGAACCGCCGATCCGGCCAAAACGGCGACCCATTCGGCAAATTCCTCATCGAACCAGAATCCGGGCGGGCTGGCCTGACCGTGGGAGACAATCCGCTCGATCTTGAGGCTTTGCGTCTCGACGAGAGGCGCAAACTGTTCTTCGCGCCGATTGATCGCGCCTATATCGAACAGATTGCCGGACACCCCTAGCATTGTTTGAAACAGTCAGATTTGCGCATTCGCGTCCTGTCGCGAGGGCTCCGGCCGAGGAGCGCCCTTCCAGTTATCGTAGATGAGGATGCCAGCGAGCATCATGGCGCTGAAAACAAGGGTTGGAACAAGTCCCAGCGCGAGCGAGGCGATCGCCGGGCCGGGACAGAGCCCACTCATGCCCCAGCCGACGCCGAAAATCGCCGCGCCCAACACCAGACGCCGATCGATGGTTTTTCGAGACGGGATTTGAAATTCCCCGCCAAGCAGAGGCCTCGGCAGGCGGCGCGAGAGAAGATATCCAACGGCGGAGACCGCAACCGCGCCGGCCAGAACGAAAGCAAGGCTTGGGTCGAAATGGCCGCCGACGTCCAGAAACCCGCGCACGCGCGCCGGATCGAGCATCCCAGAGATCGACAGCCCGAAACCGAAGATAGCCCCGCTGGCGAGCCCGACCAGAATTTTTGGCAAACCGCTCATGGGACCCCTAAAAAATTCATCAGGGCGACAGTGGCGACGCCGGCGGCGAGGAAAGTCGCAACAGCGACGATCGATCTCAGCGAAAGACGGGCTAGGCCGCAAACGCCGTGGCCGCTGGTGCAGCCCGAGCCAAGCCGCACGCCAAAAACCGACCAGAAGGCCGGCGAGCGCCAGCACCCAGAGGCTCGCCTCAATGCGCAGGGCCGGCCAATGTCCGAACAGGAGAAGATAAAGGATCGGACCCAGGACGAGACCGGCGACGAAAGCCCAGTTCTGCAAAGAGGTCTGGCTAAACGCGCGCAGACTGCCGCTGATGATGCCGCTCACCCCGGCGATGCGACCATCGAGAAGCAGAAACAGGGCGGCCGCCAGCCCAATGAGGGCGCCTCCAGCGAGGGATTGCAGATAAGTCTGCCACATGATGCCAAGGGTCCAGGTTAAGCATTCCGGGCGCCTCGCGCCTTCGCAGCGCGCCCAATCGAGCTTAGGGCAATGGGCGGTTTTCACAAATAAGGCGGAAATTTCGCCCCGGTCAAAAGCATGGTCTACGCCGGCAAAGCCAGCGCCGCCTCCTCCTCAACGGAGCCAGAGCGAAGCTTGATTCGGCGGTCGCATTTAGCGGCCAGCGAGAGATCATGGGTCACGAGCACCAAGGTTGCGCCGCGATCGCGCTTCAAAGCAAACATCAGCTCGATGATGGTTTGGCCCGTTCTCTCATCGAGGTTTCCGGTCGGCTCGTCGGCGACGAGGATCGAAGGATTCGGGGCCAGCGCGCGGGCCAGCGCGACTCGCTGCTGTTCGCCGCCCGACAATTGCGCCGGGTAATGAGCCAGCCTATCTTTCAGCCCAACCGCCTGAAGTTCGGCGGCCGCGCGCGGAAAAGCGTCGGGAGCGCCAGAAAGCTCAAGCGGAATTGCGACATTCTCCAAAGCGGTCATGGTTGGAATGAGATGAAACGACTGGAAGACAATGCCGATCTTCGCGCCGCGAAACCGCGCCAGCGCGTCTTCATCAAGGCCATTGAGGCTGGCCCCACCCACTTTGACGACGCCGGAATCAGGCCGCTCCAGGCCGGCCATGATCATCAGCAGCGTCGATTTGCCCGATCCCGAAGGCCCAACCAGCCCGACGGTTGCGCCGCGCTCAATCTTTAGCGACACGCCTTTCAAAATATGCACGCGAGCCGGGCCGCGTCCGAGGCTCAGATGTACATTTTCGAGTTCAACCGCCGGTTCGTCCATCAATGTCATCCAAAACCAATCACAAAACGGCCTCGAGGCAAGCGAGGCTCCCCGCGACGCTGCAGCCCGCGCGCAGCGGATATAAGGATCGCCGCGGCTTTCTCCAAGCCGGCGCGGGGCTCTTGGCCTTCGTCCTCTTGCAAGCCGAAACTCTCGCGGCGGAGACGCCTCACGTGACGAGGCTGATCGCTTTCGGCGACAGCCTTTCGGCTGGTTATTTGTTGCCGGCCGACGCCGCTTTTCCAGCCGCGCTCGAACAAGCGCTCCGCAAAGAAGGCTATAAGGTAACGGTCGTCAACGCTGGCGTGTCAGGCGACACATCCTCCGACGGCCTGGCGCGACTGGATTGGGCGCTCGCGGAGGGCGCCGACGGAGTCATTCTCGAGCTTGGCGCGAACGACATGCTGCGCGGAATCGATCCGGATGTGACCAACGCGAACCTTGCGGCCATTCTCGAAAAGCTGAAATCCCGCAATATTAAGGTTCTATTCGCCGGCATGCTGGCCAGCCCAAGCCTTGGCAAAGACTACAAAGCCAAATTTGACGCCCTCTTTCCAGCCCTCGCCACGCAATATGACGCGCCGCTCTATCCATTCTTTCTCGAAGGCGTCGCGGGGCAACCGAAGCTGACGCTCTCTGATGGCCTGCATCCCAGCGCCGCGGGCGTCGAGACAATCGTGCAAAACATCCTGCCGAGCGTCCGCAACCTTCTGGCGGAGATGGGGCACAAATCTGGGGGCGGAAACTGAGGTTCAGCCGTTTTTCGCCGGATATGATTTTTTTCGGCGGCGAATTTTGCTAAAAGCATGTTGCTCGGCATTAGCCGCGATGATTCGGTTCTTCACTCCAATCACCGGGAGGGACCATGCCTCGCTTGTTCACGGGCCTTGAGATCCCCTCAGATCTCGCCATGGACCTCGGCATGATGCGAGGCGGCATTAGCGGCGCCCGCTGGATCGATGTCGAAAACTACCACTTAACCTTGCGCTTCATCGGCGACATCGACGACGCCACTGCGCACGATGTCCACTCCTCTCTCGAACAGATCCGGCGCCAGCCCTTCACTGTAACGCTCGAGGCGTTAAGCTCCTTCGGCGGCGCCAAGCCAAGAGCCATCGTCGCCAAAGCCAAACCGGCGACGCCCCTCGTCGAACTGCAGGCGCAGCAAGAGCGGCTGCTGCGACGCATCGGCATACCGCCGGAGCCGCGCAAATTCACGCCGCACGTCACGTTGGCGCGGCTGCGCGCGGCCTCAAACCTCGCCGTGGCGGATTATCTCTCTGCGCGAGGATTTTTCTTTTCGCGCCGCTTCGAGGCTCGGCGCTTCGTGTTGTTCTCCTCGCGCGCCTCGACGGGGGGCGGCCCCTATGTCGTCGAAGCCGCCTATCCGCTGGGGGCCTGATCCTAAAAACGTGAACGAGCGAGGCGAATCAAACCTTCCGGCGGCGCAAAACCATCGGAAGGCCGCCCTCAGGCCGCAAGGTGATGTGCTGCACCGGCCTCACCTCGTAATTCTTCTTAACTTCCAGTGAAAACGACCGCAGGATATGAGCGAGGATGATAGTCGCCTCCTGCAAAGCGAAAGACGCGCCGATGCAGACTCTCGGCCCGGCTCCGAAGGGCAGATAGGCGAAGCGGTCGATTTTTTCCCGCGCGCCCGGCATAAAGCGGTTCGGATCAAAGCTGCCAGGCTCATCCCAAAGCAGCCGATGGCGGTGCAGCACCCATTGCGATATTATAACCAGCGCGCCCTTGCGAATGCGCCGGCCGGCGAGATCATCTGGGCCCATCGCCTGCCGGCTCATGCTGGCGACGGGCGGATAAAGCCGCATCGCTTCTTCGATCACCGCTTTGGTCTCTATCAGCCTATCGGCATATGCCTCCACGGGTCCCGGCAAAACGGCGTCAGCCTCCGCCGCGAGCCGCAAGCGCCATTCCTCCGACATCGAAAGCAGAAACAGCGACCAGATCAGGGCGTTGGCCGTCGTCTCGTGACCCGCGCCGATAAAAGTTGCGATATTGGCCCCGACCTCCACGCTGCTCAAACCGACGCCGGTTTCCGGGTCCTCGGCTTCCAGCAGCAGGGTCAAAATATCGCGCGGCGCTCCGGCTTTGTCCGCTGCGAGAAGACGTTTGCGCCTCGCGATGATGGCGTCGACCGCATCCGCGAAGAATTCGAGCGCCTTGTTGCTGTTCAGCTTGCTCCAGCGCGGCATCCAATCGGGAAAATCGAGCAGATCGAACGGATCGATCCGGCCGAGCGTTCGAAAATAGCGGCTGAGCGCGCCGGTGAATTTGGTTGGATCGCGCCCTAGTCCATCAGAAAAAATCGTGCGGCCGAGCACGTCCAAGGTCACCCGCGCCATTTCCGGCTGGAGATCGAAAATTCGCCCCTCGCGCAGGCGCAGCCAGCGCGCGACGAGATCCTGCGCCGCGGCGGTGGTGGCGGAAGCAAAAGACGCCACGGTTTTTGGCGTGAAAAGCGGGGCCAGCGTGCGCCTTTGCACCCGCCAATCCTCGCCTTCGACAACAAGGAGACCATCGCGAAGCCCCTCCCCCAGCAGGCGCTTCTGCAGGTCGTCCTTGCGATAATTGGCGGCGTTGTCGAGTAGAACCCGGCGAATCGCAGCTGGATCGTTAACCGCAGCGATCGTGCCGAGGATGGACGGGCCAACGAGAATGGGCAGCTCGAAATGCGCCCTCGTCCAAGTCTCGATGGGGTTTTTCCGCAAAACCCGCATCGTCGCAAGGGGCCCGAGAGGCGCGGCCCGCGGGATTGGCGCAGGCGGGCGAGGATGAGGCGATGAGGCAAATGAAAAATCGGTCATGCAACTAACCTATTCGTCCCGAGGGCCCGCGCAAGCGTGCACCAAAATAAGCTAAAACGTTTACGCCAATCGCGCATGCAGCTTGCAGCCTCGCCCGCGCCGATATAGAAGCAAAATCGATTGCGGAAGGCTCCCTTCGTCTAGCGGTCTAGGACGTCGCCCTCTCACGGCGAAAACAGGGGTTCGATTCCCCTAGGGAGCGCCAGCAAGATCAACGACTTAAGCACATCGCCGCCCGCTCCCTGCAAAACCGTTGTAGAAATCGTTGGCGGTGACTTCGTGAAGAAACTTCCACCGAACACTAGCGCCGATACTCCGACACTGAGCGCCGACATCAGGCGAGCGACGGGGGAACTCGCCCGCGCTGCGTCCCACAGACCTATCGTTGGTCCGCGCGATCTTAAGGCGGCTGTCGAGGGGCTCGCCCGCCAATTTGGCTTGCGGCCAGCCTTGGTATGGGCCGAGGTTGAGAAACGGACTGAAACCGGAAAACTGCTTGCGGCGCTTTTGAGGGCGTCTGAGGTGCTTGCCTCGCGTCGTCGCCGTAATCCGCAGCGCGAAGAAGCGATCATGTACGCGGTAGACAGCCTAAGAATCAGTTCCAGCGAAGATGATTTTCCGGGCTATCTCCCAGCAGGCGTGTGGGCGACCGCGGCAAAAAAACTCAGCGAGCAAGACCCGCCGATTTTGGGCCGTGGTCGAATGCCTAAGCTTATGGAGGGGGCATCAGTGCGGAAAGCGTATCGCAGGGCCAAAGAGCAGATGGCTTCGCTTCATTTCTTCGAGATGGACTGATCCGGGGGCGCCGAGGCATCTGTCCGATCCGTCCCCAGTGAGCGAGCATAAAGACCCCCTTTTTTTCGGCTCTTTTTGCTCGTCCATCGCATTTAGACTCTCGCTCAGTACCAATCAAACGGTCTAGCGAGAAACAAACATGACTCACGCCTTTGCACATTATAAAGCCGCGCCGGCTCCGCAGCCCGGCGTCTTGGCAGTTGAAGAAACAGCATTTTACCTCCGCATCTCGAAAGCGGGCGTTTGGCGGTTGCTACGAGACGGGAAGCTCCCGCGTACTCGCATCGGCGGCCGCACCTTAATCCGAAAAGTTGATGTGGACGCGTTCCTGGCAAAATGCGCGGGCGCATCATCGTGACCGCCTTTGCCGATTCGGGAGCCGTGGCGCACGCTGATCGGCACCCGTCATGAGCCGCCGTCCGCACACGCCGGCCATGTCGGCGCTTGACCTCGCCTGGGGCCTGGACACGCCTCTTCCGACTGGACCATTGAGCGCTGTTCGCGAGGCGTGCAATTCACGCGGTTGCGTCCTCGCCCGCGACGCCGCTGAGCTCTTCGGTTGGTCGGAGCGCTACGTCATCGCCCATACCGTGAGCGGCGAGTTATGCGGCGTCTGGCTGTACGGCGGATGGTTGGCGATCTCGGCAGAGAGCCTTGCGCAGTTCGCGAGCCGGTCCGGCAGCAGATGGATCGAGGAAGACGAGCTTGCTGCGATGTCGGTTGACCCTCAAGCAGGTGGAAGTTTCATCGGGGAGGCCGGGCACGTCCTCGCAACTCAAGGCAAAGAGCAGCCGCCCGAGGACGACTATTTCGTCTGATCGACGCCGTTCGCGGCCGAGCGAGCCGCCGATCAAATTGGAGATTCACGTGCCTATCGAACCAACTCCGCTCCCACAAAAGAAAACACTGCCGGCGGATATAGACGCCATGCGCCGCACGTTGATTGAAGATCTAGGGGGCCCGAGCGCCTATGCAGCGGGGATTGCAAGTCGGGTCGTGCAGCCTGCGGCGACAATGTCGCCGCCAACGCCGATGCTGCGCAGCACTCCTATCATAAGCGCGCCGCCGCCTCGCGCGATTCTTGAGCCAGCCAAACCGCTTAAAGTTCGTGCCGACGTCGCCGAGAAAGCGACCAGGGCCCCGGTGCATCCGGCCTCCGCACCCGCGTCCTTACAGCGCGCGGACGAACCGGCCGACCTGACGCCTGAGCAGCGAAAAGATTTCAAGGAATTGGCAAACACATATCTGCAGCAAGGACACGCCGGCCGCTTGGCTTGGGCTTTCCAAGCGGGGCTGCCCGAGCTTGAGGCCGTCGCCAGCCGCGGTGCAACGCCATCGCAGGACCTTTGTGCCCGCATCGGGTATGCCTTGGTTACCGACTGCCTCCCCCCAGCGCCGGACATAGATGATGCCGAGGTTCAGGTAACCTTCGGTAAAAGCAAAACGGACAACTCCGCAGCGAGCCGAAAGACGCTCTCACCGACGGCTCTATTGGAACTCGTCACCCGGCATAGGGAGGGCTTGAAAGATGGCCCTTGCGTGATCCCGGCGACGTTTCGGGGTCCGACGCGGGCGAAAAGCGCCGCGGAACGCATCGATATTATGATGCTCGATCTCGACACTGGAGCACTGCCAATCGACGAAATAGAAAAGCGTCTCCGCGGGCTCGGTTTGGCCGCCGCAATCGCCTCCACGTACTCGCACATGACGACTGAATATAAAGCCAAGAAAGCGGATTGGTCTAAGTTTCTCGCGGGACATCCGGGCGAAGGCGCTCCCGAATTCCTTCGCTTGTTGGGTTACGCCTCCGCGGTCTGTGCGGGCGCCACAGTTGTCAGAATTGACGATGGCGAAGAAGGCTTTGTTCATTTCAGACACGGACCTTGCGCGAAGTTTCGGGTTACCCTTCTGCTGGCGCGCCCGTGGCTAGCAGCGGATTACAAGACCGAGGGCAAGCCAGATCAGAACAAAGCGAATGAGGCGTGGGAAGCTCTCTATAGGAACACGGCGGCCGCTCTTGGCTTCGAGTTCGATCGGTCTTGCATCGACCCGTCCCATCTGTTTTTTCTGCCGCGGCATCCGCCAGGTGGCCCCAAGCCCGTCTCGCGCATAATCCACGGTAGGACCCTGGACCCTTGGGCGCTTCCGGATGCAACGAAACCGATTGCTGCGCCCGAGCAAGCCCGCGGCAAGGGAACGCGGCGGGACGCGCTTTGGAGCGATAAAGAAACGGGCGAAGTTATCGACCTTGTGAAATGGGCCGCCGAATTTGGCCCGCGCTTCAAAATCGTCGACGCACTGAGATCCCGCGTGCCTGATGTGTTTGTCGAGCATGTCTCGGAGGGAAAGCATCATATAGAATGCCCGTTCTCTGACGAGCATTCCGACAATGAACCCGGTACAGCGACTTTTGCCGCCAACGCTGGCGGGACGAAGACCAAAGGCTTCGTCGTGAGCTGCTTGCACAGTCATTGCAAAAAACGCGAACGAACGGACGTCGTGAGGAGGATGCTCGATGACGGCTGGCTTTATGCCGAGGACCTGACCGATCCGAAATTCTTGCTTCCCGCTCTTGTGCTCGACGACGTTGATCGAGCGGTTGAGAGGTTGAACAGAGATCATGCTCTCGTTGAGCTCGGCAGCAACTTGAGGGTTCTGCGTGAAACGAGCGGGCGTGACGGGGTTTTCAAGGTGGCTTACCTCAAAATTCCCGACTTCCGCACCAAGTTCGCGAACGACACCGTGCTCGTCGGTGGAAAGCCAACGTGCGTTGCGGACCTTTGGCTAAGACACCCTTCACGCAGGGCCTACGAGGAGATCGTCTTCTCGCCGGGTGAAGAGCGCGAAGGGGCTTTTAACCTTTGGCGCGGATTTCCAATCGAACCTGATCCCAATGCCAGTTGTGAGCTATTTTTGGCTCATCTTAAAGACAATATATGCCGTGGCGACGAGACCCTTTTTAATTGGCTAGTGGGTTTCTTCGCGCACATCGTTCAGAAGCCGTGGGAAAAACCGGACGTAGTGCCTGTCTTTCAGGGGGCCAAAGGCACCGGCAAATCGATCGTCGGCGAGATCATTGGCGCCCTCATGCCGGCGTATAGGGTCAAGGTCTCCACGCCCGATCACCTGACCGGGCGGTTCAACGTACACTTAGACAAAGCGCTGCTGGTCCTGGTTGAAGAAGCCTTTTGGGCCGGGGACAAAAGAGCCGAAAGCGCGCTCAAAGACTTGATCACGGCGGAAACTGTCCGGATTGAGCCAAAGGGCGTCGACTCGTTCGAAGTCAAAAGCTGTGCCCGCATGCTCATGACGTCCAACAGCGATTGGGTGGTGCCGGCCACCCCAGGAGAAAGGCGCTTCGCGGTGTTCGACGTCGCCGACGCGAGGAAACAAGATCACGGTTATTTCGCCGCGATGATAGCTGAGCGTGACGCCGGTGGCTTGAGAGCTCTCATGCATCATTTGAGAACGTTCGATCTTAACTCCGTGAATGTGCGCCAAGCGCCTAAGACCGATGCGAACCGCGACCAAATTCTCTTGGGGCTGGAAAGCTATCAGGCCTGGTGGCGCGAGTGTCTGGAGCGAGGCCGTATCGACCATCTCGGCAAATGGCCAGTGGCACAAGTGAAGCAGGATTTATTCGACACCTACCGCCGATATACAAAAAATGAACACCTTTCGTACGCCGCCAAACCAGATGCGTTTTGGAAAGCACTAAAACGAATGGCGCCCGGCGCGGAGACGGGAAGGCAGTCACACGGCTCCCGACTCTGGACGCTTAGGCTCGGGAGCTTGGACGAACGGCGCGCGGAGTTCGATAAATTTATCGGCCACAAGTTGGATTGGCCGGACATCCAGCCCGATGACCAGATACTCTAGACGAGCAGTGGACGGAAAAAAAAGACAACGAAATCAAAACTGTCCAGTCTGTCTACTCTGTCCAACCGAAATATTGGAATATTATAATAAGCGATTTCATCGTCATTTTTGGCTCCTATTTAGAACGATATGAGGACGATCATAGGAAAGAGACATCCATATAAATAAAATAGCCGAAAAGCATTGGACGGCCTGGACGGCCCTCAGTCGGGTGCCGTTGCGGAAGGGATAAAGCCCAAGTCCCACGACGGCGACCACTGAATTAAGTTCGAGTTTTCTTTTCTCTAAAATAGCAGTGGGGAGCGCACGTGGCTTTTTCAGGTAGGACGGATCAGCTTCTCGCGCACAGCCGCTCGCCGGCCTGGCGAAAGCGCTGCTCAGAGCTTATGAAGAAAATCAACGCCGAGCGGGTAGCCTCCGGCGCGCGTTGCGGCGCCCGCCGCAGGAGCGACGGCGCCCCTTGCCAACAGATCGTCTTATTTCCCAACGGCCGCTGCCGCCTCCATGGCGGAAAGACGCCCAAGGGAAAGCACTGGCACAAGGTCCAATATCCGGGGCCGGGGACGCCGATAGAAGCTGCGATGCGCAAAGAGAGCGATGTTGCAAAGCGCCGGAAGAAACGGGCCCAAGCCCGCGCGGAAAAACTTGCTGCGATGACGCCGGAGCAACGCGCCCGCTACGATCATCAATTCGCAAAGCGCGTCATGACGCCCGGACCAGCGGCGCCGCGCATTCGGACTCGCAAAGCGCGAGAGCAAGCCAAATGGGTCCAGGAATTGATAGCGCCGCCGGCGGAGCCGCAGAAGGCGCAAAAGCCTATCCGCACGACCGAAGCGGAGCTTGGGCCTTCAGCGGAGTCCGTTGGCCGTTTTAAACCCGTCCCGATTTCCACCGCCAAACTGAGAGAGCTATTCCCATGACCAAGAAACAGTACAACGCATCGCCGGCTGAAGCCTTATCCGATCTCCGCCAGCTCATTCGCCGCGAAGGCGCCGAAGAGGCCTTTGCCGCCTTGCGTTCCGTCTGCAATGATCCAAAGGCGCCGGCGCGCGCGACCGCAGCCACTTCAATTTTCAGGGCGGCTGGCTTGTTCGACAAGACTGACGCGGCGACCGATGACAAGCCTTTGTCGGAATTGACCGCAGCTGAGCTAGATCAAGTTGTTCGCCGAGCGCAAAGGTCGCTCGATTCTCTTAGCGCGTCTCGTGCCAAGCGTGGCGCAGTGGGCGACGATGAGGTCGATGCGTTTGATTGATGGGAGAGACCGATGGACGCGCGTGCTTTAGTTCGAAGCGACCCCGCGAATGGCATTGGGGGCGGTCGCCCTCGCCGCCGTGTTAGACCGATCCGCGACTCGCAGCCAAGCATTTGGCGGACTATCGCTGGCTTCACGGCTCTGACGTACCCAAGCCCCGATAGACGCTGGGGCGGCTTATGGCAAGGCATTCAGCGGTTTTTGCAGTATGATTGGCAGGAAGTGGGGGCGCTGGGATGCAGTGGTGGATTTCAGGCTTGATACACACAGTTAACGGCTGGGAACGGTACAAAATTCGCGCTGGACAAACCGTTGACGAAGTTAATCGCGCTCTTGTCTCCTGTCATCGAGATACGGCTTCCATAGAGGTCATAACGTCCCCGGATGGTGTTGAAATGACCGAAGAGGGGTTCGGTGCCTTCTGCACAAAAACGAGAAAAAGCAATGCCACGCGGATCTAAAGGCGCGTGGACGGATGCTCCTTGAAGGGCACGCGCGGGAAGAAGCGATTTTTGCTATTCATCAGGCTTTGATCGAATAAAATTCAAACTGAGACGCTTACCAGCGATCTGCGTTGGAGCCACCCGCCCTTATGTTGCAGCAAGTCGCCCCGACCGATCCACAGTTTGCAGGCACGAATAATCAACCGAACGGGAAATAGACCTTGACGGTGAGTCGGCGTTGGACCATATCAAACCTGTCAATTAGCAATGAGAGGTTTGATATGGCAAGCGGAGCGTTCGTCAGTTACCTTCGTGTCAGTACGCAAAAGCAGGGCGCCAGCGGCCTTGGTCTTGAAGCGCAGAGAGCGGCCATCGCTCAATTCCTCAACGGGGGCAATTGGTCGATCGCGGCTGAATTCGTTGAGGTGGAAAGCGGCAAAAACAATGACCGCGCAAAGCTGGCCGATGCCATTAAGGCCTGTCGCGTCTACGGCGCGAAGCTGCTTATCGCCAAGTTGGATCGTCTGAGCCGTGACGCCCATTTCTTGCTCGGCCTGCAAAAGGCGGATGTTCGGTTCGTCGCCGCCGACATGCCTGAGGCCAACGAATTGACCATCGGTATTATGGCTGTGGTCGCCCAAGCCGAGCGCAAGATGATCAGTGAGCGCACCAAGGTGGCTCTCGCGGCCGCCAAGGCGCGCGGAACGAAGCTGGGCGGATACCGTGGGGCGCCAATAGACGATGCCGGCAGAGAAGCTGCAGCTGTGTCGCTCAAAGCCATTGCGGATGGGCGCGCTGCCGACCTGGCTCCCACGATAACAGAGCTTCGCGCTGCAGGCGTGACTTCGTTAGGCGGCCTTGCGAAAGCGCTGACAGCGCGAGGCATCCCCACCGCTCGCGGGAAGCTCGTTTGGAGCCCGGCGCAGGTCAGCCGGCTCCTAGCGAGGCAATAAGCGCGGCGCCCGGAAGGGCGCGCATAAACGTCGCCGAAGGCTCGGACTAGGATGAAAAGCGCAGCATCCCAACCCTCGGTGGAGCAACGGCAAGGAAATAAATTTCGTTATAGATATCGTAGACCGATGGTGGCAAATGTAGGTTGGTCGACATATTTTAATTCTTACACATATCAATAGCATAAATTATTTTTAAGTGAATAACGTAGGTTGTCCTATCGACAAAATGTAGGTTGATTGTAGGTTTAGTCTGACCGACAATTACCGTTTTTAGAAATAACATGGATTGACATTTTAGGATTATGGTCAGAATTATTGCGCGTCTACTTGCACAAGGAGAGCGCAAATGACTTCGGCAGAACTCAGACTGCACTGTTATTGGACATTGATGGCTGAGATACGCGAGGCCGCATATGCTGGAGACTCCCATACGCGGTTCTGTGTGCGTAATGAGTTGCGGGATCTGTTCGAGGGGCCGCCGGGGCTTATTGCAGACCCGCGGCTTGCAAAGCTGTGTCGCGCCGCCTTTGGCGCCACGTTCGTTCTCGAGTTTGGCACCGACGGGGCGGCGGCGGGGCGCGCCGAGCATGAGCGCCTGGACGCCGAACATCATGCAGCGATGCAAAGCCGAACAGCGGAAAACGGCCGCGCTTACAAAGCTTGGAGAGCGCAGTTCGCGTTGATCGACAAACGCCGCGCTCTCGCCGCTTGAGGGCGGCAATGGTGCGGACGCCGTCACCGCTTATTTTTATCTAACCGGATCGAGGCCTCTTATGGCTCACTCTGCATTTTTTACGAAATACTATTGGGACACGAGGGCTTCTCTCGTTGCGCTAAGAGCGGAAGAAGCAACTGACAACAGCAGCGTCGCTTCGGAAGCCCGCTCGAAAAGACGCGAGGAACTCGGATATTTGCTCTATGATCTAAGGCGCATCGAGAAGAGTTCGGAAAATCTTCGCCTTAGGGCGTTGTGCAAGACGGCAATGGCTGAATGCACCGCCTTGCGGCGCCGTCGAAAAGGCCGAGCGACCCCTCGCGGGAAAGCTTCGCAAATGGTTGAGGCGCAAACCGCCGCCGACCCAATCGACTCTGTGGCCATGTTCGACATTATTTTTGCCTGCGGTTTGGCCTTTAGGGCCACGATAGATCGTGGCCGCACGCCACGAGTAGACTTGAGGGACCACACGCTAGGCGTGGGGTGGACCGGCTACGGCGGCTCTATCGACGAGGCGTTGCAGGCAGCGCTTGCCGAAAGGCGAGACTATTTAGCTTTCACTTTGGCGGGCCAGGCGGGCATCAGGCTGCTGGACGCCTAGGCGGCTGCATCTCCGCTCCTTCTGTTTTTATTCGCCGACGATCGAGACCCGCCCGCAGCGACCGGGTGGGCGTTGGGCCCGCCACCACGCGGCCGCGAGGGCTAGGCCACCCTCCGCCCACGGTCCGACAAGGCCGGCGAATTCCGCTGGGAGTGCGCGCAGAAAATTTCGCCAAGTTGGAAACTGCCCCTTCATCCAAGCCGGAGAACATCCAAGCCTGAGCGCACGCTCGGGCTTTTTATTTGCCTCGGGCCTTGCGCTTGACTTTTCGCCTATCTAAACGTACGCTCAGTACGCGAGCGACCACAGGAAAGAGGCGCAAATGGACAGTTCAATGCACACCCCCTTCATGCGCGCTCTGACGCGGGCGCTTAATCTCAACGAGGGGCAGCGGCTCACGAAGGCGAAGCTCGAAGCAGTCCAAGGCTGCGCGACGCCGATTGAGGCATTCGCTGAAGCGGTCGACGCGATCATCGAGCATTCAGCGGGGCCGCGCATCCCTCAGGACGCCTCCGACCGAAAAGTGGGCGAGCACACCGATTACGAAGAAATCATCGAACTGCTCGGCAGGATACGGCCAGTTGTCGCGGCGGAACTTGACGAGAGCTACGAGCCAGCGCTCGAGTCCGGCTTCGCCAATCTCAAAGCGCTTGTTCTTTGCTGGACGCACTTCATCGGAGGTCCCGCCGCTCCCGCTTATCACGAATATAGCGCGTACGACCTGGCGGCCAACGAGCGCATTTGTCGGATGGCGGAGGCGACGTATCCGCATAGTTTGGCGCTCGTGAAAGTGCTCCGCGCCCAACTGGAAGTCATCATTAATGCGCGGCTGGCGGTCCGCCTAAATTCGAAACTCAAACTCGCTGCCGCGCAGGCTGAGCTCGACCGCCGGCAGTGGAACGACCGATACCCGGATATGAAGCTCCTTTGGGCGCAGCGACAAACCCCTCCGAAGCTATCGCCGTTCATGCAAAGTCTCATGGACGCGCTTGGCCTTAACGATTGTAAGGCGGCCATAAAATGAAACTTGAAATTGATCTGCCTCAAGCCGTCTACGACGTCGCGCTAAAAATGCGTGCGCGGGACTTCGAAGAGCTCGAAGCCGTATCGCACATGAACACGCGAGAAGACCTGGCGCGTCTGCTGTCAGAGCGCTACGGCTCGCGCGCCGACGTGTTCGCCGTTGGGCTCGACGGCAAGCCGATCGCCATCTGTGGCCTCATCGGATTTCGGCCGAACGTCGTTTCGCTGCTCTTCTTTGCGACCGAAGAGTTTCCCGCGATCGTTGCGCCGCTGACTGAATACGTCCAACGCGAGGTTTTCGCGCCGGCTGTTGCCGCTGGCGTGCATCGGATCGAATGCGGATCGATGACGTCCTATCACGGCATCCATAGTTGGATTGAAGCGCTTGGCCTCTCTCGCGAAGCAACGGTCAAAAAATGGGGCAAGGCCGGGCAGGATTTCGACATATACGCATGGGTTTCGAATGCCGACGCGCCGAACACGATTAACTGACTCGGCAAATCCAACGGTCCGCGACACGGGAGAGGTTTAGATGTGCGATCCAGTCACCATTGCAGGAATAGCCCTCAGTGGCGCCGGCGCTGCAGCGAAAACGATCGGCGCTGGACAGGTGGCCGACGCCACGGCAGCTTCGCTCTCCCAAAACCTCGCCGCGCAAAATGCTCTTAATCAAGAGGCGGCGGGCGTCAACTCTCATTCGCTCGGCCTCTATAGCAATCTACAGGGCCAACAGGACGCCAAAGCTAAGTCGCTCGGCGACATGTTCGTGCAGGACGTCGCGCCAACGCAGGCCAATCCAGAGAACGAAGCGCCGGGAGGCTCGGCCAATACGCAAGCCAATGAGGCGGCGGCGCGCGCTGTGACGCAGGGTTACTCCAATCAGCAGGCTCTTTCCGGCGCTAAGCTGCGATCGTTCGGCGATGTGCTGCAGAACGATACGTTGGCCCAGCAACAGGACGCCGCGAAGATCGGCCAAATCAACAATTTCAAGCAAGGCGATACGAGCGTCTTGGGCCTCGAGCTCAATCAAGATAGCCACGCCGGCGACGGTTGGGATCTGGCCGGTTCGCTGGCGGAAGGCCTCGGCAGTCTCGGCGTAAAGGGCGCCGCGGCCTGGAAGCTCGCTAACCCCGGCATAACGCCTCCATTCTCGCCGGGCGGCATTGCGAACGGCTTTAATCCGTTCGGCTCAGCACGCACGGCCGACACAACCGCGCCGGCCTCCAATCCATTTTCGATTGTTTAAGGGCCGCGTTCCCGACACTTCCTCCCCGCACTCGGGGACGCCTTTACAAAGGCGACCGGACTGAATGCCCCCGACCGCAGCACGTGGCGGCAGCAGGTTGACCTCGCCCTGGATGAGGCTGCAAAGGGCGGCGGGGACCATGGCACGGAGCGGCCAATATCGGCGTCGGCTCACGACAGGGCTTGGCTGGCGCGCGGCCAATCCGGGTCAACATGGCGAAACCGACGGCAGTTGCCTGCGCCGGAGCGCTTCCTCCTGGCGTACCGAAACCTGGCACCGGTTATCGAGCGATTCCGGGGCTGGAAAATTTCGGAATAGGCAGCGCACTGGCCGCCGAGGGCAAAAACCCTTTCGGGCTGGACGTCGGCGGATTGCGCGACATGTTCAAGACTGGAGGCTTAGGCTCAGGACCTATTAAATTTGCCTGAGATGTGATTCCTGGTCTCCGCATGGGGAGGCTGGGATGAGTGATTTGTTTTTGTTGGGCGAGCGGCAGATGGCGCGGCTTGCGCCGCATTTTCCTCTGTCGCATGGCGTTCCGCGGGTTGACGACCGTCGGGTGGTCAGCGGAATCGTCTATGTGATCCGCAACGGCCTGCAATGGAAAGATGCGCCCAAGGATTACGGGCCGCACAAGACGCTTTACAATCGCTTCATCCGCTGGAGCCGGCTCGGCGTCTTCGACCGCATATTCGCCGCGCTCGCTGGCGAAGGTCCAAAGCCCGAGCGCATCATGATCGACGCCACGCATCTGAAGGCGCATCGCACAGCGGCGAGCCTGCTCAAAAAGGGGCTCTTCCCCGCCGTATCGGGCGCACGAAAGGCGGACTGAACTCGAAGCTCCACGTCGTTTGCGACGGCGCCGGCAAGCCCCTCGTCATGTTGCTCTCGGAGGGCCAGATGAGCGACCACAAGGGCGCGCGGCTGATGCTCAAGGCTTTACCGCCCGCTTCAATGTTGATCGCCGACAGGGGCTACGACAGCAACTGGTTCCGCGCCGCGCTGAAGGCCAGGGGCGTCGAGCCCTGCATCCCGCCAACCAGAAGCCGCAAGCTTCCCATTGCCTATGACAAGACGCTCTACCGCCAGCGTCACAAAATCGAGAACATGTTCGCCAAGCTCAAGGACTGGCGGCGCATCGCAACCCGCTATGATCGATGCGCCCACACCTTCTTCTCCGCCATCTGCATCGCAGCCGCCGTCCTCTTCTATCTCAATCAATGAGTCCTGAGCCTAGGCGTATCCGGCGCCAGCAATGCTTGGCACAACACCACCAAACAACAGTTACTCGCCCAGCCAGAATGTGACCATTCACGTCGATGGGGTGGCGAGCCCGACTGACACGGCCCAGGCGATTGGCGGCAACCTGAGAAAGTCGGGTAGCGATCTAGTTCGCAATATCAACCCCGCAGCTCAGTGAGGACTCAAGATGGAATATTGTGGACTCTTGCAACGGCGTTACGGCGCTCAATGACGACCATGTGCGCGCCGCACATCGGACAATCCATTGGATCCGGGCCGAGCTGGACCCATCGTTGCGAATCTCTTGATGTCTCTGCGCCTAACGTTGGTGACAGGAACGTTGATGAGGGCAAGTGTCCGTCCTGGCCTGCTAACGATAGCAACTAGAAATTGCCACATTATATAACGGCCAAATTTGTAGCAGTGGGGGCGGTGGCCGAGCGTACGGCGGTCATCCCCTCCACACGTGGCTAACGGAAAAACCTCCCGCCGGCGGAGGTCCCTATGGCCGCTCAAACGGGATTCCGGTCGCTTCGAGGTACCCAGTGAACGGTTTATCGAAGAGTTTTCTGATCTTCCGATTGGTGTCGGGATCGGGGATAAACATCTGATGATCTTCTCTAATTGGATCATCAGGCGGCATCTGCGCTTTCCACGCCTGATAGGCTCGTTCCACCGATCAGTCAGATCGACATCAAATCTGACCCACTGCATCTGTTATCTCCTGACCAAGGCATCGCTCTTTTGAGCGAGGGGTCCTCCTGTCGCAGCAGCAAACGCGCCCTGGTTCAAACCGCCAACTTGTCAGTTTGATTTCAAGGAAGCTCCCCAGCCTCCCGCTTCCGTTTTTCTGCCTCATGTTGTTTTTGGCCTTCTGTCGATCCCGCTCCGCCGCCGTGAAAATAATCGCGCTCGGCAGTGAACAAGAATCCAAGCCTATGAATCGCCGTGATCAGCTCGTCAGAAGCCTTAGAGAGCGGACTGTCGAGCTTTAAGTAGCTGGTTGCTCGGATAACGGCGTGCCAGCATTCGCGCAGCTGCTGCGGCGTCCGGCGCCTGAGGGTAACTCAACTTTCGATCTCACCTCGGCATCCAAGCCTCATCGACAACGCTTCCGCTTCGTTCTATGTCCGAATGGTGGAGCTTGTCGAGTCCGGGTTTCTGCCCAACTTGGGCAGAAAGGTATTGGGCGCCAATCGAATTTGGAAAGTTGCAAAAACTGCGACTTTCCAGAATCGATGTGAATTCGGGATAAGTTGGCAAGAAATTGAAAACCGAAGCAAACCCTGGGGGCTAGTCGCCTCACAGATAAACTGTTGAAAGTTGCGACAGCCGTAACCTTGATGCTGGATCGCTGACATCAAGTGGTAGCTCAGGTTCCGTAGTTTTCTTTTATTGTGTAGTCGGAACTGGGCCTCTGCAATGAGCACTAAAAAACCAAAAGTTGGAAAATTCCTGACACGAATACAAATGCTGGCGTTCGCAGTGATTGCCGCGATGGCGACCACGACAGTTTCTCACGCGGAGGAGGTCTACGCGACCAGTGAGCACGGGCGCGTGGTAGGCCTGAAGACCGCGGTTGACAATCAATTCCTCGGCATCCGCTACGCTCAACCTCCGGTGGGAAACCTCCGCTGGCGTCCGCCCGCGCCGCTGCCCCCTTCTCAGGCGACGATTGCGGCTCAAGCCTTTGGCAACCATTGCCCACAGCTTGCCTCCCCCTTTGGCGTTGAAAGCATAACGGAAGACTGCCTTTTCCTGAATGTTTTTACGCCGCTGCGAAAAGAAGGGGATCGTCACAGCGTGCCTGTAATGGTCTGGATCCATGGTGGCGCATTCGTAGCCGGTGAAAGTGACGATTTCGATCCGGCAAGGCTTGTAGAACAGGGGGTCGTTGTCGTCACGATCAATTTCCGACTCGGCGCACTCGGCTTCCTGGCCCAGCCGGCGTTGGATGCGGAGGGGCACGCGGCTATAAATTATGGTCTACTCGACCAACAGGCGGCCCTACGCTGGGTGCGCGAGAATATTGCCGGGTTCGGTGGCGACCCGCGCAACGTGACGCTTTTCGGCGAATCATCCGGAGGGTTGAGCGTGCTGTCCAATCTCGTCTCTCCGGCCGCTGCAGGACTGTTCGACCAGGCCATTGTTGAAAGCGGCGCGTATGGTTTGATCTTGCCGACGCGCGCGCAGGCCGAGGCCCTAGGCTCTGCCATTGCCGCTCAGGCTGGTTGCCCTGACCAAACAAGTGCATGTCTGCGTAGCCTCTCAGTTTCACAATTGCTTGCCAACCAAGGACCTGGAACAGCCACCACTATCGTGGACGGCACGATCTTGCCCCGGTCAATCGATGTTGGGCTGCGTGACGGCATCTTCAACCGGGTGCCTCTGCTGATCGGTTCAAATCATGACGAGGGTCGACTGTTCGTCGCCACAGGGTTTGACTTAGTTGCGGGCCCGTTGACAGCATCGCAATACCCGACGGTTATCGCGGACACATTTGGAAGCGTAGCCAACGACGTTCTTGCCGAGTACCCGCTCTCCGCCTTCCCTAGCGCGGACCTCGCCCTAGCGACGATCGAGACCGATGCGATCTTCTCCTGCAACACTATCCGGGCCGGCCGATTGGCATCGGAATTCGTCAAAGTCTTCGCCTATGAATTTAACGACGAGAACGCGCCACAGCTGCTACTTCCGCCGGTGAGCTTTCCTTACGGCGCGACCCATGCCAGTGAACTTCCGTTTCTGTTCGATAGGTTCACTCAGCCCGGCAATCGCACAGCTCCTTCAGCATTGTCCGCCCCGGAGCAAACCCTCGCGACATCGATGGTCAGCTATTGGACGAATTTCGCGATTCATGGCGACCCGACTGGCCCCGGCGTACGACCCTGGGTGGGCACACGGCCTTTTGATGCGATCCAATCATTCATACCTCCACTGCCTCGATCGGAATCGGAACAGACGGTCACAACTGATCACAAGTGTCGATTCTGGCAGCCAATCATCAGCAAACAGCCTATCCCGCTCCCATAGCGCTCTTGACACGCTGTGGCCCGGACGTCCGCTCTTCCTTAGTCTCACACCGTAAACCTTTGGGAGTGGCCAACTTGGCCATTCCTTGCATGTCGCCAACTTGTCGACTTACGCTACGCGACCCAGGGATAGGTTGGACAGCTTGGGTCATGCGGCATCACCGTAATGAAACCCTTAACCGCTTCTTCAAACGTTACGTAAGTGAAGTGCCGCTCGTCGGCGCGGACGGTAGCCCCGGCAAGCTTCGTCCGGCCAAACCATATAATCGACGCCGCTACCGCTGATGGCGCCTCACTGGCCACGACTGGCGCCAGCGCTTCGTTTCAGCATGCCCCCATATCACCAGAATTGCTGCGCTTGATTGATAATTATAGCGCTGCATATGCCGCTTATAACGCCTCACACGACTTGCGCGACAAATGTCTCACTCAATATCACGCGATCCGGCCCGTTAATCGGCTCACAAAGAGCGTAGAAGAAAGCATCAAAGACGCCGATTGGAGCGCTCATTTATATGGCCGCATGATAGAGATTCCCGAGCTAGACCGCTATGCCTCTCCGACGCGGCTGAAGCAGCTTAATTCCACTCTGAAAGCCATCAAGAGAGAGGCTCGCCACACCATCGAGGCGATCGCGGCGGCAGATTTAGACGCGCGGAAATCTTCGGGCCTTGAAGATGCCGAAGCGGCGACGCAGGCCGCAAGCGATGCTGAGCAAGCCGCGCTTTTAGCATTGTGCGCCTACCGCTGCAAAACTCTCGAGGAAGCAAGACTCAAGGCTGACCACCTCTCCGTCGATGCCATCGCATCTGGCGCCAGCGATGATTTCGTGGCGGCACTCCTTGAATCGCTGCGCGACATGGAGGCCTGACCATGGCTCACAATTCATCCCGCCATACGGTGCCTGCCGATATTCCGGTTACCGCGCTCGCAGCCGATGGTTTGGCGACTTTAGCGGTTGGCGCCGACGCTGAACTGCTTGAACTCGGTGCGCGCCACGATGCAGCGCGTGCGATACTCGACGAATTTAATAAAACGCCGGATGACTACCCCGATGATTACGAGTTTCCCGACACTCCGATTGTGAGGAAAATCGCCCTTATTCGAGCAACCACCGCCGCCGGCTTGAAAATAAAGGCCCGCGCTCTCTTTTGCGAAATGGGCTGGCTGACATTGGACGACGATGACGATGACACACAGACTGCAATCGCACGTTCTCTCATCCGCGATATCGTCGCCCTTTGAGCACTGA
Source organism: Methylocella sp. (assembly GCA_037200525.1). Taxonomy (NCBI): domain Bacteria; kingdom Pseudomonadati; phylum Pseudomonadota; class Alphaproteobacteria; order Hyphomicrobiales; family Beijerinckiaceae; genus Methylocella; species Methylocella sp. Next base: position 3,994,090 of record JBBCGG010000001.1, read on the forward strand.
ATTTGTCTGCCGCTTCACCGCACGTTATGGGCGCGCGTTCGGATTTCGGTCGTCATCGACTTATTGGTCTTGGCCTCTCGGATCGACCTCGAAAGGACGGGCAGCTGGCGGTAAGGCAGCGGCTGCGGGGCGAGGCACGAGTGAAGCCATCAGGTACCCGCTTCGACGGAGTTGGAAGTATAAGATCTTCCTCTATTGGCCGCTCGCAGCCAGCACCACCCTCGGGAAGTGTAAAGCGGCGAAAATAGCTAATCCACCCCCTGCAAAGACAACAGCCAGTATAGCAAAAATCCGCGACAATTTTTGCATGCATACATCCTTTTAGCTTCTGAAGAGTTGAAATCTTCAAGGCGAGAACCCCCGTGGCCTGCCCCCATGGGGTGATCCAGTTTGAATGTTAGTGCATTGTCGGCCCTGGCGCTATTGCTGGCGTGGCGGGCGAAGCTGGTCCGGATTGCGAAGCCGGCCATTGCAGGGTCTTCGGGGCTGGCGGCTTGTAGCCCAGCGATGAGTGCGGGCGCACGGTGTTGTAGTGGCGTCGCCATCGCTCAATGACGACCTTCGCCTCCTTGAGAGTGTAGAAGATTTCACCATTCAAAAGCTCGTCGCGCAGCTTCGAGTTGAAGCTCTCGCAATAGCCGTTCTCCCAGGGACTGCCCGGCATGATGTAGGCGGTCTTCGCGCCGACGGCGGCAATCCAGTCACGCAACGCCTTGGCGATGAACTCCGGGCCGTTGTCGGAACGAATGTGGATCGGAACCCCTCGCAAGATGAAGAGGTCCGAGAGAACGTCGATGACGTCCGCTGCCTTCAGCTGCCGGTTAATCCTGATCGCGATGCATTCGCGGGTAAATTCGTCGATGATATTCAGCATGCGATATTTCCTGCCATCATGAGTGCGGTCCTCGACGAAGTCATAGGACCAGACGTGGTTGGGGCATTGCGGGCGCAGCCGGACGCACGAGCCGTCATTGAGCCAGAGACGCCCGCGCTTGGGTTGTCTGGCCGGAACTTTCAGCCCCTCGCGTCGCCAGATCCGCTCGACCCGTTTGACGTTGACCTTCCAGCCTCGCTCCCACAACATCGCCGTGATGCGGCGGTAGCCATAGCGGCCGTACTGGATGGCGAGCGCCGTGATGTCGGCGATCAATGCCGCTTCGTCATCGGGCTTGGTCGGAACCTTGCGCTGCGTGGAGCGATGCTGACCGAGAACCCGGCAAGCGAACCGCTCGGAAACGCCATGTTCGGCGATCACATGCTCCACGCAGGCGCGACGACGCGCGGAGCTCAGAAGTTTCCCGAGGCAGCCTCTTTCAGGATCAGCTTCTCAAGCGTCAAATCGGACACCGCTCGACGGAGCCGCGTATTCTCCGCCTCCAGCTCCTTCAGCCGCTTCACCTGATCGCCCTTCAGGCCGCCGTATTCCGACCGCCATCGATAGTATGTAACTTCCGTCACCCCTATCGAGCGGATCGCCTCCGCGACCGGTCGCCCTTGCGCGCTAAGCACTTCGACTTGCCGTAGCTTCGCGACGATCTCTTCCGCCTTCTGTCTTTTCCTCGGCATTGCGCAGTCCTCCATCAGGCTCATAAGCCCATACTTCACGGAGGATCACTTTTCAGGGGGCAGACCACCCGCCGGGGATTTTAGGGACGGCGGGGGTAGCCAAGCTACCGGATCACGATCGTTGGACCTTGGAGATATTCTCATCAAAACTTCAAGGGGGTGGCGAAACGGTCCGGCTCCCCACGCGGGCATGGGGCCCCGCGTCTTTTGGCCAGGCAAGACCTGCTGAAGCTTCGCCGGCCAAAATCGGTCATGTCGATAACTTACATGCCGCTTGTTACGTGACGATTTGAAGGTTGTTGCGGGTGTAATGAGCCGCGGACCATCTCACGGATCGCCAAAGAAGATGAGATCCCCGCCCAGCGCGAAGAGACGCGGCGGGAGCAGCCAGACAGAAGCTACCGGATTTGCATCCTATGTACACTATAACGTTACGGACGTCTTAAAATTTCGCTGGTTAGAAATAAAACTGTATTCTGATTGGTTTATGAGGGGAACATTAAGGTGGTTGGCCAGTGTCTTTAACCGTTGAGACATGAGTCGCCGATCAATCGTGAAGAGTTCAGAGATCTGATGAAGATCGCATGGGTGCTTCACGGAGGTCAGCTTTACGCTCATGGGAGACACCCGTAATAACGCTTTCGTCCACGCTTCACCGGATTTACGCAGGCGCCCTTGCCGTCATCGCGTGGCTGGGTCTTGGCGCTCAAGTCGCTCAGAGCACCGAGGACGCTTTGTCGGAACATGCTTCGATAGCGACGCAGCTTGTCGATCAGTTCAGTCGTTTCTCGATCCAAACCACTACGCTCGTGGCGCTGGTCGCGACCATCGCGTTTATACGGCCTCGGACCAAGTCTTTGCTGTTGAGGCCAAGCGTGCAAGCGGCGCTGGTCGTTTATGTCGCCGTCGTCGGCGTAGTTTTTGAGGTGCTGCTTCGGTCCGACGCACCAGGCCTGCAACTCGTCGACCGGGTTTTCCACGGGGTGATTCCGATTCTCTACCTGGTATATTGGTTGATATTCGCGCCCAAAGGGAATCTGTCGATGCTCGATCCCGCGCTGTGGCTAATTTATCCGCTTCTCTTTTTTGCCTATACGATGGTCCGCGGTGAGATCTTCGGCGTTTATCTTCGGCGCATCCAAGAAATCATCAAACACGGATATGGGGAATTTTTTACCGATGCGCTCGCTTTCTTTGCGGCGTTTCTCGCAATCGGTTTTATCCTCGTTGCGATCGATCAAGCGTTGGGCGAATGGCAAAGTCGACGCCAGGGCGAGCGAGGCAGAATCTCCGAATCGTGAGAGACCGATCACTCTTCCGCGATATAAGGTTTCACAGCCCTTTATCGTCTTTATTGTCATGCGACTGTCATAGTCCTAGCCATAAACTATGGGGGTCGGCGTAGGCGTCGCCAATACGGACTAGCGCCGCACTCAGCTGAACTAGACCAGTACATGGTTGTTCTGCAGGCGAGGTATAGGCCGTACTGAACAAATCAGACTCCCAAAGTAAAATAAATATTCGCTTTTGCATGCACCCAGGAACTAGGGCGCTGCTTTTCACGCCCGCGGCAATCTGTCATATTGTATGATAATTGCATATCGATTCTTGGCGCTGCGGAAGGCGGTAACTGGCTTGTGGAGGCCAAAATGAAGACATGGATTATAGGCTTAAGGATCGCCTCGATATTCTTTTACGGTTTTAGCGTTGCCACGGCGCTGTGGCTCTTTGTATTGTGCTCGAGGCGGGACGATCCGATCCCATGGTTAGATCCGGTTTGGATTGGCGCAGGCGTCCTGTCCCTGCTCTTGGCCTTCTGCGCTGAAAAGATGGAACAGAGAATCGCTGGCAACGGCCAGGACGAACAGCCTGTTGAATCGAAAACCGCTTTATTCGCTAGATTCACAGGCCGCCGCGGCGAAAGTAGTTCGGATGCAGCCTCTCCCCACGCCACCCCTGCGGAATAAATGCAGTCGCGCGGTGATCAAAAAAAGCCCGGCGCTGAGCCGGGCTATTAGTTGAAGAAACGGGGAAGGAACCGCAACGCGGTCTTTGACCAGGAGCTTCCTGACATTGGGAAAGCAAGAACCGAGCCATGTTAAAGATGCCAGCGCACAAACGATGACTTTGATGCGAGTTGACCCTACATCCCTGGCGACCGGATATAGGACTTCTAAGGTTGTTGGCAGCGCCGTCGTGAACGAGGCCGACCAAAACGTAGGAACGATCGACGATTTAATCGTCACCCCCAGCTGTATACCCAATTTTTCATGGTTCCCCTTGTCGCTCGACAACTCCGCCACCCCGCCGGCTCCTGCCGCTAGAACGGGGCAGCTACAGATGCGCGATTCGCACTGGCCGAAAGGGCGTGCGGCTGGCGGTAACGTTCAGCGACGCGCAGTCGATTACTCACGATCGGCTTATTGGTCCTGGCCTTTCGAATCACCAGATGAGCTACCGTGGCCGAGTCTGTTAGGCGAAGGCAGCCCGTCTTGAACCTCGGCGTTTCCGGCTCCTCCGGACTCTTTGGAGCCAGTAGCTGGGTGATAGTCGCCCTTTTGACCACCTTCATCCATGGTTTGCCCAGTTCGATTTGTATCATTGCCTCGCGCGAGAGCGATCGGTGCGAACGCAAGCATGGCTGAACACAGCGTCGCGGTGAAATTCATCTTTTCCTCCCAGGTCGTTTGACATAACCGCCAACCGCCCGAAGTGTTCGATGATTTGATCTGTGATACCCTGAACTATGTGAGCGTGCCCGCAGTTCGTTTCCGGTTGTGGACGCCTGTTGGTCACCCGCTATCAGGCGGGGTCCTTTGGTGCTCCCCACGTGTTAACCGCGCCGTGGAACAGGCAAGTATTTGTCGCCTAACTCGTTGATTTCAATGGTGCTGCGAGACAGGATTGAACTGTCGACCTCTCCATTACCAATGGAGGTTAGGGCTTCTGAAGGGAATACATTTCAGCACGCCCTTCTAGGACATACCAACAGTCGGCCAGCAGTCCTGTCTTCTTTTCGACGCCAAGAACGCGGATGACGTCTGCGCCTTGCCCGTAAGCGGCTATCTGCAAATCCGGTATCAGGCTCGAGGCCGAGGGTTCTGCCTCCGTGAAGTATCGATGGCAACGCCGGGCGGACACGCCGCCGAGGTCTCGCGCTCCCAGAGGCGCGCTATCGACAACATCTACAGCCTTCAGAGCCGCGCGACGCACCGACAGCGAACCAGTGGAAGGATCAATGAAGTTCGCCTCGGTGCCGCCGCCGCCAGGCGAGACGCAGGCCGCAGTCGCGAGCATGGAGACGAGGAGCGCGGGGCATTTCATCCACTTTAATTCACGCAACCCATTAACCAGCGCTGCGGCCGCCGCCTTGGACTGTAATTTCATTACCCTGTTTGGATTTTTCATTGGCGTTCTCTGTGAGGTCTGGAGCGGTGCGCCGGATCGTATCGGCGACATAGGACGGCGCGAGGTGCGCGTAGTGCATCTCAACCATCCGGGTGCCGGAATGGCCGAGTGCCTCCGCCACGACAATCAGCGGCGCGCCGGCCCTGACCATTGTGCTGGCGTATGAGTGGCGCAGTTCGTGAAGCGTTATGTCATTGAGTTCGGCTCGCGCGACGGCCGCCTTAAACTCTCGATGGTAGGCTGCGGGCTTCCATCTGCCGTCAACGTGACGAAGCAAAGGGTCTGTCCTGTCTCTGTCGGCCGAAAGCCGAGTGAAAAGCGCGACGCACCCGGCCGTCAGCGGGATATGACGCGCCTTGCCGCTCTTGCTCTCGGCGATAAAGACCGATGCGTTGACGGGGTCGAAGTCGCGGACAGATAGCCGCGCAAGCTCCCCAAAACGCGCTCCAGTCATGAGGGCCGCGGCGATCAGATCGCGCAATTCGCCCTCCGCGTTGTCGACAAGGACTTGCTGTTCAGCCGAGGTCAGAAACCGAATACGGGACGAGGTCGTGCTTCGGTATGGTTTGACGAGGCGCCACGCGCTGTCGTCATCGACTAGCCTGTGATCGAACGCCCAATTGAGAGCTGCCTTCAGAGTTGTAAGCGTCCGGTTCGCAGTGTCGCGCCGTCGGCGTGCGGTCTCAGGGTCCGAAAGATCAACCGTGCGAGTGTTGGTTTTCGTCGCGAATTTGCCGGTACGAAGCGTCTTTGGCGCCGCAACCATGCTGTCGCGCCACTTTCGCACCTGATCGACGGTAAGCTCGGCGACAAGCGACTTCCCAAGCTTTGGCAGGATGTGCACGCCGGCGCGCGACTTGGCGTCATAGATCGACTTCATGCCGGAGGCGGCTCGAGCGTCGAAATATTGATCGAGGACGCCGGCGACGGTCAGTCCGGCGGCAGTCGGACCGCCAGCGCGCAATTTCTTAAGCCAGAGGCGCGCCGCGTCTTTTGCCTGTTCGCAGGAAAGCACGCGCTTTCCATCTGCTGGCAGAAGGTCATCCGCTCGCCCAAGCTTAACTTGCTTTCTATCGCCGTCAGCGCCGCGGCCGGCGGCAAGCCATGTTCCGCCGCGCCCTTGCGTCCCGCGCCCGCGACGATACCCAAGGCGAAGACCTGGGCTGATCACCTCCCATTGTGGGGCGTCGGAAGCAGGCAGGGCGCACCGGCTGGCACGACTGCTGAAAGCGCTTTGGCGGGCCAAGCGATGACCTCAAAGAATCGTTGCAAAAATCGTTGCTATGTTTTGTACCAAACAACCTGATACGAACCTGGACAGTGTGACACAAATCCATTATCTTGCAATGGGTTAATACGGTATCACACGGGAGCATCCGATGGCAGTAATCGCCCTCTCACGGCGAAAACAGGGGTTCGATTTCCCTAGGGAGCGCCAGCAAGATCAGGTAGTTAGCGCATAAGCGCGGCTAATCTGACCGTCTATACGGAAAATATACCGAAAAGCCGCTCCGGAACAGATGCCGTTTTCCACACGGATCAGGCCGATTCATCCAGAGCCTGATCCTGAAAACCGCGCAGCTTTCGGACTGAAGGACTTAGATACGCAATGAGCTATTGATGCGGACCGGGCGGGGGATTAGACTCGGACGGTTCCGGCCCCCTATCGCGAGTTTGATCATGAGCGAGAAGGAAACTTCGGCTTCGCCGCACGGTTGGGGCGATGAGGCCTTCATATCGGTGACTGACCTCAAAGCCTATGTCGTTGAAGTCGAATCCGCCAAGGCCTCGCAATCTTACGCCGCTGTCGAAGGGGCGGCGAAGGCCAAGAAAGATTTGATCGAAAAGCTATTGCAGCCAATCGACATCACGCCCGACAGGGTTCACGCTTTTATGAATCGCCTGCGACTTGCCGCGGAGCGCGGCGAAGGCGAGATGCTGGTCATCAGATTCCCCTCCGAACTTTGCACTGATCACGGGCGCGCCATCAACAACTCCGAAGAAGAGTGGCCCGACACTTTGGTTGGAGCGCCGCGTCAGTTTTACGAAGTCTGGAGAGAGAAACTGCAGCCTTTGGGCTATAGGCTGAAGGCTTTGGTTGTCGATTGGCCGAGTGGATTCCCCGGAGACATCGGCATCTTTCTCGCTTGGGAATGAAGGCGAGCCATGACGATAGGCGAGAAGGACATCGAGCCGGACGAGCGCGGCGGCAAGTTGAAACGCAAGGAATATGAGCGCGAGTTGGCGACGCTGTCAGTCGAGATGGTCAAGCTTCAAGAATGGGTTAAGCGTGAAGGCAAGAAAATCTGCATCGTTTTTGAAGGACGCGACGGCGCGGGTAAGGGCGGCGTGATCAAAGCGATGACTGAACGCGTGAGCCCACGCACGTTTAAGGTTATCGCTCTACCCGCGCCGACCGAGCGCGAAAAATCCCAGATGTATATCCAACGTTATCTTCCCCACTTGCCGGCGGCCTCGGAAGTCGTGATCTTCGACCGCAGTTGGTACAATCGGGCAGGCGTCGAGCGGGTCATGGAATTTACGCCGAAGGATCAGGTCGATCAATTTTTGGCCATCACGCCCGGCGTCGAGAAAGCAATCGTGCAATCGGGGGTCATCCTCCTTAAGTACTGGCTGGAGGTCAGCGAGAAAGAGCAAACAAAACGTCTCGCAGCTCGCATCTCGGACGGCAGAAAAATTTGGAAACTCTCCGATATGGATCTCAAATCCTATGGCCGCTGGTTTGATTATTCGAGAGCGCGCGATGACATGCTCCTCGCGACCGACACCCCTTGGGCGCCGTGGTTCCTCGCCCACTCAGACGATAAGAAGCGGACGCGCCTCAACATCATCAAGGATGTGCTGAACCGCATCCCCTATGAGGATCTTCCGCAAAAGGAAATCAAACTACCGGATCGCCAGCGTCCCGAGGGATATGAAGAGCCGAAATATCCGTTCAAATGGGTGCCGGAGACGTTCTGAGCAGAGATTCGACCAGGCCACGCGGTCATTACGGGTCGCGCGGCCAGTTTTAATGTCGAAAGGCAATTGCAGCGCCGCGTTCACACTGGCCAACCAAATTGGAGGCCCACATGTCGCCCAGCGCTGCAACGAGATCCCCGAACGCTACACGAGGACCAAATCTGCCGACGAAATCCTCTCGTCCGTCAAAATGCTTCCGCCAAAAGAACCAAACAGGCCTTACGCAGCGAACTTCATCTGACGATAATCAGAGCTTGATTGAATTGATGATGCCTTCGTTCTGTTTGTTTTTGCTTCGGCCGATGTGATTCAAACGAAAGGTCTGCGCCTTTTCGCGATCACGCATTATCGCGTCCGGTTCTAGGCCACGCGGTCTGACGACCGCGCGGCGTCAATCTCAACCGTTTCAAATTCATCAAGAGAAAGCCTCGCCGGCCGGTTATTCCGCCGCCACTGCGACTGGGTGCGGTACATCGTGCAGCCCCGTAGCTTTTCGGACCGAAGCCTCAAGCTCAGGGGAGATGTCCCACAGGCCAAAATGCAATGATCCGTGTTCTGGGCTCCGATGACGGCCGAGAATGAGGTGAGAAATGCCACACTTCTTGAAGGTGCGCGCCATCGGCGCCTCATAAATCGCGGTCATCTGCGAGATGCCGTATTCAAGTCCAAAAAGGCAGATTCCAAGAAGCACTTCGCACGCTGCGCGCGATGCGCCGTTTGGCTGAAGGCGGCGATCGTATGGCACGACGAAGCGGGTGCCTTCCCAGATCGTCGGAGAACGAACGGTCAACCCGGGGAACATATCCTTGAAAGCGCTGACCGCCATATGATCGGTCGTCGTGCTGAGCATTCTCACCGAGCCGGCAAGGGAGCCGTCAGGCAGAAGGCTGCAAATATAGACGGCGTCGTCGCGATCAAACTCGTCTATTTCGAACTCTTCTTCGGTGGGTTGAAGCTCCCATTGCTTCTGATCAATGAACACCGACTTGCGATGGCGAAACATCGATTTGAAAAGTTCGGGTCGTTCAGATCTTTCGTAGCCGTGAACAATTTCTAACATCTAGGGCCTCCTTTTGTGGGGTGCCCTAATTTCGTACGTAGCAAACTTTAATGATATCCCCTCAATCGGGGATAGCGCGGCTCCGCCGTTCGCCCCATTTTAAATGGTTCTCTGCGCCCCGAACGGCTTGCTCGGATGCGACGCGCGGAAAACCGCGCCTAAAACCCGGCGAATCCTCGCGTAGTTTGGCGCCGGATCCCTCGACGCGATCACGCCAAATTATTTTCGACAAACAAGGGAATAGCACCGAACCGCCGCATGATCAATAACAATTATTGATATTTATCATTTTCTGGCGAAATATCGGTCACTGGATCAAACCAGCCCGAATCGCCTTGGTGACGGCGTGGACGCGATTGAGAGCCTGAAGCTTGAAGCGCGCTGAATCGAGATGGGCCTTCACCGTTTCCTGGGAAATCCGCATCAAAATTGCAATATCGGCCAAAGTCTTTCCTTCGGCCGACCATTCAAGCGCTTCTATCTCCCTCTTGGTGATAGCGTTAAGGTCGACCTGCACATCCTCAGCATGCAAACCGTACGCGCGCTGGTGGACATAATGTGCCACATGCACAAGGTCTTTAACGAGTTCGTACCGGCGCATCGCCCAAGCGTTGTCGGTTTCGTTCGAAGTGGCGATAAATAAAGCCCATAGGCCGTTTGTCGGACCACGCACAGGAATTGTCAGCCCCTGATGGCCGACGCCGGCATCTTTCGCTTCGGCGAATAACCGCTGCACCTTCTTTTCGACCCGCGGAAGCCTCGCCCAATCCATCGGCAACACGGAGCGTGCGCCGAGATTGAATACGGGATCAATGGCCGCGTAACCTTCGGCTCTGTAATGGTCCGCCCAATCTTCCGTATAAGTCATGGCGAGAAACGGATTCGCAATACTTCGTCCACGGAACGAGGGACACAGATAGGTGATGTTGGTGAGTTCGTAGCGCTGACGAATAAAATCAATGAATCCGTCGAGAGTTCGATCCGAGAGATCTGCTTCCAGTTGCAGCATCGTCCGAATATCGACGTCATCGAGACTCGCCATTGAAACCTCTCCGTCCCGCGGGCCTAAAACTTGATCGAACAGGCCCTTAAGCCTTCGCCGGAGCGGTAGGCTAACCCCAATTTTCTTAGTTGAAAATAGGACCAATATTTAATTATGCAATTATCTTCTGCATAAAGTCTAGCTCTCAAATATTCTGAAACTCCCCGATGGCTTTTTGAGCCTAGGGCGTCACAGTATTTCCGATGTCGTCAACTATACTGTTAACAATTCACAGATGTCATTTCGCCGCATTAACGGATCAGGCCGGCTTGAAGCGCTTTGGATACGGCGTGGACGCGATTGAGCGCCCGCAGTTTGAATCGAGCCGTATCGATGCGCGCCTTAACGGTCTCTGCTGAAACGCGCATTAGAATTGCCATTTCCGACAGGTTTTTTTCTTCTGAGCACAATTCGAGCGCTTCGACTTCTTGGTCGGTGATGACGTCGAAATCGTCGGACGAATTTTTTTCAGCATGTAGCTGGCAGGCTCGTTGATGGACATAATTGGCGAGACGCACAAGGTCTTTCACGAGCTGATAACGGCGTCTTGCCCAATCAATATCGCTTTCATTTGACGTAACGCTGAAAAGCGCCCAAACGTCGTTTGTCGGCCCCCGAACGGGAATCGTGAGGCCCTGTCGTTCGGGATAAGCCTCTTTAGCTCCAAATATGGGCAAAACGTTCCTTTTGCGCTTGGGTAGTCGCGCCCAATCAACTGGAAGCACCGAGCGCGCCCCAATATTGAATAGCGGGTCGATGAATTCCTTGTAATACTCGAACCAAGCGCCGCCAACCGTCGGGAGTATAAACGGGCTAGCCAGGGAGCAGCCGGGAAAAGTGGGACATTGGTAGGAAACGTGAGCAAGACCATAGTGTCGCCGAATAAACTCGAGGAATTCGTCGAGGGTTTGATCGGAGAGGTCGGCCTCAAGCCGAAGCAGCGTTCCAATATCCATATCGTCGAGATTTACCATCTCATCTGACCCTTTCGCCAATGCCTATTTAGTACGCGGCGGCAGGAAAAATGCCAGCAAAAAAAGACAACCCATTTCCGTACAATCAGGAGGCGACCACGCCCTTAACGCCAAGCCCAAGCAGCAATAAAGATAGTATCAACGGAGGGGGCGCAGGAAACGAGATCCGAGGCCCGGCTCTATACATCTATTATACAACTCTATATGATTCGCTTGACCTTTTGGATGGGATCGCCATCAAATCTGCAGTAATTGCTTAACGGAGCGACTCACGCGGCTGAAGAAGACCAGAACGCAATTGATCTATTAAGAGGCGACGCGCAAACTGCGAGACTGGATTGAGTTTCAACTTTATAGAAGCGGTAAAACATACTCATATGGGTGAAGCATTAGCGACCAAAGCGCAGTATGACCTTCCCTGTCATTTTTGGATAGCGGTAGAATGAAAATTATCAGTGAAAATGGGGAAAACGACACTCACTTCGGCATTATCGAGGTGGCGGAGCGGCTGTTTGGACAGATTGGTTTTCAGAAAACGACGGTCGCCGATATCGCCCGCGAATTACATATGTCGCCCGCTAACGTCTATCGATTTTTCTCGGCCAAAGCCGAAATCAATGAAGCGGTTGCTCGCCGGCTACTTTACGAAGTCGAGGTCGCGGTTGACGGAGTCGCAAAGTCGTCGGGGCCCGCTGGCACAAAACTGCGCAACGCCATCGCAGCCATCGAGAGGATGAACGCCCAGCGATTCATGTCCAACCGGAAATTGCACGAATTGGTTGAAACGGCCTTTAATGAGAATTGGCCGATCATCCGCGAACATCTCGAAAAAATAAACACGATTATAACGCAAATTATTGCTCAAGGGATCGCCGACAAGGAGTTTCGAGCCGGCGACGCCGAGCTCTCAGCGATTCTGGTGCGCAGCGCGTGCATCCGATTCTGCCATCCGCGCCTCATGGTGGAATGCGCTCAAGATCCTGAGCCGACCATCGACCAAATGCTTGATTTCTGTCTCATCGCGCTGAAATGAAGATCAATTGGAGCCAAGGCGACTTGTCCGCCGCGGCGCGTAGCCTAGGCAGTAGTGACGAATTACCTGAGCATGATAGCAATAGCGGCGAGCAATACGAAGCCTCGGTAGTTTGCGAGGAGCTTGTCGTATCGGGTTGCGACGCGCCGGAACTGCTTCAGTTTATTGAAGAAACGCTCGACGAGATTGCGCTCCTTGTAGAGCGCCTTGTCGTAGGGGAGCGGCGCGCGGCGATTGGATTTTGATGGGATCACCGGCTCAGCCTCACGCATAAGAACAGCCTTGCGCAAGTGATTGGCGTCATAACCTTTATCGGCGATGATCGCATCGGCCGCAAAGCCTTCGATCAGGGCGTGCGCTTTTGTGATGTCGTTGCGCTGCCCAGGTCCGAGAAGGAGCCGAACGGGGTTGCCGAGCGCGTCTGTCGCGGCGTGGATTTTGGTGCTCAAACCACCGCGAGAGCGGCCCAGGCCATGGGCATCCGCCCCCCTTTGGCGATCCTTGCGCCGGCCGCGTGCTGATGGGCGCGCACGATTGTTGAGTCGATCATCAGCCATTCGAGATCGGCCTCGGCGGTGAATGCCTCAAGAAATCCGTCCAAGGCGCCGCGCTCGATCCAGCGATAGTAGCGGCGTTTCACCGCCTGATGGTCGCCGAAGCGTTCGGGCAGATCGCGCCAGCGGCCGCCCGAGCGGGCCATCCATAACAGCGCGTCGACGAAGCGTCGATTGTCGCAGCGCGGCCCGCGCTGGCCGGCTCTTCCGCCTGGCACAAGATCACAAAGCCGCTCCCATTGATCGTCTCGCAGCGCATCGACATCCCGAATCATCAAGGCTGATCTCCAAAAATCAGCCTTGAATCATGGAAAGATCCTCGCGAGAATCCCCCAAACGCCGAATTCGTCACAACGGCCTAATCTAGCTCATCCGCTTTGAGCCTCCCGCGCGTCAAAGATTTGCCCTCCAAGCGCGAATCAAATGGCCGCCGCAGTGCCCGGCTGAAATTAGTGCGACTCAGCCTCCATCTGTCGGCATTCAGCTCAAGCCATGCTTGACTTTGCTCGCGTGCGGCCTTGGGCCTCCGCAAGATTAAAGTCCGATTTTGGCTGGCGCCCCCCAAAACATCACGGATAGCTCACCTCCAGATTCGGAGACCCCATGAGCGCTGTGTTAAATATGTAACTGCCTCCTCGATAGTGCCTTTACCCAACGAAACTTCGGCAAGTTCTTCTAGCTCTTGCGCGGCCCACAGGATATCTCTCGGGATAAGGGGAAGAAGGATAACGTTCATGGTGGCTTCTCGGTCGGGCAGTATTGCCTTTTTTGCCATGGCTCTGTTGAGCGCCGGGGGGTGTTCGTTTTTTCCGATCGACGGCCCAACGTCGGTTGATGTGCTCAGTCAGAAATCTGAGACCATCCCTTATGCCTTGGTCAAGGTCACGCCCGAGACGATCGACGTGCTCCAAGCCTATGAGCCAAAAGGCCTCGCCGGAGCTTTTATCGATCGCCGCCCATCCGCAAATATCAAGTTCGGCATCGGAGATATCGTCTCCACCACAATCTTTGAGGCGACGGCTGGCGGTTTGTTCATCCCGCTCGACGCTGGCGCGCGTCCGGGCAATTTCGTAACGCTGCCGGATCAGGCCGTCGACGACAACGGCAACATCAGCATTCCTTTCGCGGGAACGATTCGGGCTGCAGGCCGCACCAATGTTCAGGTTCAGAACGAGATCGTAGAGAAGATCAAGAATCGCGCGATCGAACCGCAAGTCATCGTCTCTCTGTCGCAGCAGCGGACCTCGCTCATCAGCGTCGTCGGCGAAGTCAACACGCCGCTTCGGTTTGCAGTTCCGGCCAGCGGAGCGGGCGACCGCGTTCTTGACGCGATCACGCGGGCGGGCGGCATTAAGGACCAAGGCTACGCAACCTGGGTTATGCTCGAGCGCGAAGGGCGTCGCGCCACGGTGCCGTTCGAGAATCTTGTGATGGATCCGGCGAATAATATTTATATCCAGCCGGGCGATCGGATCTACGTTTATCAGGAACAGCAGAAGTTCATCGTATTCGGCGCTGGCGGGCAGCCGACCCTTGCTGGTTCGCAAGGAGAATTTACTTTCGACGCTTGGCGCATCAACCTCGCCGAGGGCGTCGCAAAGGCTGGGGGCTTGAACGATGCCGCCGCGGATCCCGGCAATGTCTTTCTATATCGGAGAGAGCCGAAAGAAGTTGCAAAACTGCTTGGCGCTGATGTGACTCGCTTTAGCGGAGATCTCGTTCCGGTCATTTTCACGGTCAGCTTTCGTGATCCCGGCGGATATTTCCTCGCTACAAGGATGCAGATGCGCAACGGCGATGTCATTTTCGTGCCAAATGCGGCTTCCGTGGACGCTTCGAAGTTCTTCAACTTCGTGACCACCGTGACGACTGCGGCGAATGGCGTGACGACCGGAATTGTGGGAGTGCCGACTGCTTCGGCCGCGGTGCATGGCCACGTGTTGGCCGGTGCGGTGGTCACCGGTCAATAAGCGACCCCAAAGGGACGCCTCTGACAGGATAGTCCGGCGCTCCTTGGATCTGAATGCGAAGCGTGCTCAGCGCGATTCGCATTCTAAATTTTCGCCGCTCAGCTTGCTTTTCGAACGACGAGAAGAGTTGTCGCTGCGCTTCATGAACAAAACATCGCGCCCCCTCGATCGAATAGACCTTGGAAGCGATTTCGGCTCGGGCCGGAGCGTCGGCTAGGTTCGCCATAGGGCGCATTTGATTTCGGCAAAAAGGTTTGCACCAGCCGCTCCCGCTCAACACATTAGTCGCCCGCAAAAAAAACGATTGGATCCCGAACCTAGAACATGATCCTAGAAAAATTGTAGGCTTTCTGGACTGGGTCATCCGTTGAAACCAGGGATTATGGGCGGGGTCCGATCCAGGCTCAAGCGGTCATGCTCTAGCGCCAACGGGAAAGCCTTCATGTGCGGGCGTTACGCCATCACCCTACCGCCGGACGCGGTGCGGCGTTTTTTCCGCTATGTCGAGCGGCCCAATTTTCCGCCGAGATACAATGTCGCGCCGACGGAGCCAGTCCCGATTGTTCGCGCGAGGCTTAATTCGACGCGGGAGGCGAGGCGCCATTTCGATCTTGTCCGTTGGGGATTTACGCCGCAATTCGTCAAGGAGCCGAAGCAATTTCCGCTCATCGTTAACGCGCGCAGCGAAACGCTCGCGATCAAAGCTAGGCTCAGGACCTATTAAATTTGCCTGAGATGTGATTCCTGGTCTCCGCATGGGGAGGCTGGGATGAGTGATTTGTTTTTGTTGGGCGAGCGGCAGATGGCGCGGCTTGCGCCGCATTTTCCTCTGTCGCATGGCGTTCCGCGGGTTGACGACCGTCGGGTGGTCAGCGGAATCGTCTATGTGATCCGCAACGGCCTGCAATGGAAAGATGCGCCCAAGGATTACGGGCCGCACAAGACGCTTTACAATCGCTTCATCCGCTGGAGCCGGCTCGGCGTCTTCGACCGCATATTCGCCGCGCTCGCTGGCGAAGGTCCAAAGCCCGAGCGCATCATGATCGACGCCACGCATCTGAAGGCGCATCGCACAGCGGCGAGCCTGCTCAAAAAGGGGCTCTTCCCCGCCGTATCGGGCGCACGAAAGGCGGACTGAACTCGAAGCTCCACGTCGTTTGCGACGGCGCCGGCAAGCCCCTCGTCATGTTGCTCTCGGAGGGCCAGATGAGCGACCACAAGGGCGCGCGGCTGATGCTCAAGGCTTTACCGCCCGCTTCAATGTTGATCGCCGACAGGGGCTACGACAGCAACTGGTTCCGCGCCGCGCTGAAGGCCAGGGGCGTCGAGCCCTGCATCCCGCCAACCAGAAGCCGCAAGCTTCCCATTGCCTATGACAAGACGCTCTACCGCCAGCGTCACAAAATCGAGAACATGTTCGCCAAGCTCAAGGACTGGCGGCGCATCGCAACCCGCTATGATCGATGCGCCCACACCTTCTTCTCCGCCATCTGCATCGCAGCCGCCGTCCTCTTCTATCTCAATCAATGAGTCCTGAGCCTAGCTTCCGGGCCGCCTTTAGACGCCGCCGCTGCCTTTTCATCGCCGATGCTTTTTACGAATGGCGGCGCGAGCCGAAAAGCCAAACCGCAGCAAAAGCGGCCGTCCAACCGTATCTCTTTCGCCGCCGCGACGGGGAGCCGCTGGCTCTCGCCGGCCTTTGGGAAACCTGGACAGGCCCCAATGGCGAGGAGTTGGACACCGCCTGCATCATCACCACGGCGGCCAATGGCGCAACCGCGTGCATTCACGATCGCCTTCCCGCGATCATTGAGCCGGCGTCATTCGATGTCTGGTTCGATCCAGACGAGACCACCACGGACCTAGCCTTCGGTCTGCTGCAGCCGCCCGAAAACGAGGCTTTGGAGTTTTTCGAGATCAGCTCTGCGATAAACAAGGCCGGCAACGATTCGCCAGAGGTGCAAAAGCCAATCGGGCCACTGGATTCGATCGGGAGCGCCGTCCCGATGAAGGACGAGGAGCCGGATTTGTCGAAACCGGCGCAGGGAAGTTTGTTTTGATCATGGAGCAGATTAAGGGCCGCTGCGCGACGGGCGCTCACACGCCTTGCCAGCCCTATGATAGCGAACCGAAGCAATAACCGCCTCAAGGCAAGCGCATTGTCGAAGTCGTGAAGGAACGCACTTTCCCCGTTGACGTCTTTATAGCGGCGCTTCGGGCGCACTCCAAGCCCAGTATGGGGACGGGGGAAGCATGAGAATCAAATCTCGTTGTGCGAGCCTGATCGCCATGGGTTCCCTTGTGGCCATTGCCGCCCCGCGCCCGTGGCGGCCCAGACGGCTACCGGACCTACGACGCAGCCCATTTTGGGCCATGACCTGGGGACGAACTGGGAATTGTCAGCGGCCTTCCTGGCGGAGGCGTTCCCCGACATTCATTTTCTCGATCAATCGAGTCGGATGGCAGTGACCCCTTTGTGAGCCGTCAAACCTATCTGCACGTCACGCCGCTGACGTTTCGCAGAGCGCCGCAAATTGTTGTCGCGTGCTGCTCATCTATGACCTGGCGTGAAATTGTTTCGGAGCCATAGCGTCCGAGAACCGGCGCCGTGGCCTTGCCAGCTTCCTGCGCCGTGGGCGCGTCGCGACTGCCGCTTTGGATTAACGATGGCGTCGAGGAAAACAACGGTTCGCCACTTGCAGCGTGGCCCCCGACCGCCACCGCCGCACCCAACGCCAAGAGGCGCAATCTCTTCATGAGCATGAATCCCACCGCTCCAGTATCCAATCTCCTGCTTAACATGCCGCGCCTTCGACAAGAAAAACAAGCGATGCCAAATCTTTTCGGGCGGAATTTTTGCGGTCGCGAAGACATTTTCTGATGGCTATGACGGGAACGGTGGCGAGTTGAAAAATTGCATCCTATAGTTCGCTCGGTCGCTGCCTCGCTTGTCGTCGGGAGGAGCCTTTGAGCCGCATCCCCGATTTTTCCGAACTCGCCTTCGGCCCGGCGGCGCCCGAACCTACGACGGTTGCCGGGAAAAATTGGCTGACCGCCGCGGTCAAGCCGGTCTACAGCGCCGAAGACCTTGAGGGGCTGAATTGGCTGGATACGTTCCCCGGCTTGCCGCCCTATCTGCGCGGCCCCTACCCGACGATGTATGTCGAACAGCCCTGGACCATCCGCCAATATGCAGGCTTTTCGACGCCAGAAGAGACCAACGCCTTCTATCGACGCAATCTCGCCGCCGGACAAATGGGCCTCTCCGTCGCCTTCGATCTGCCTACCCATCGCGGCTATGATTCCGATCATCCGCGCGTCGCCGCCGACGTTGGCATGGCGGGAGTCGCAATCGATTCGATTCTCGATATGCGCACGCTTTTTGCGGGCATTCCCCTCGACAAAATGTCAGTCTCGATGACGATGAACGGCGCGGTTCTGCCAATTCTCGCGTTGTTTATAGTCGCCGCTGAAGAACAGGGCGTCCCCTGCTCCAAGCTCACCGGCACAATTCAGAACGATATTCTCAAAGAGTTCATGGTGCGCAACACCTATATCTATCCGCCAGAGCCATCGCTGCGCATTACATCGGATATTTTCGCCTATACAGCGAAACACATGCCAAAGTTCAATTCGATCTCGATTTCCGGCTATCACATGCAGGAGGCGGGAGCTTCCGCCGATCTTGAGCTCGCTTATACGCTGGCGGACGGCGTCGATTATATCCGGGCGGGGCTGAAAGCTGGCCTTGGCATCGATGAATTTGCGCCCCGCCTCTCATTTTTCTTCGGCGTCTCGATGAATTTCTTCATGGAGATCGCAAAATTCCGCGCCGCGCGCCTGCTCTGGGCGCAACTCGTCAAAAGCTTCAATCCAGCCAATGAAAAATCCCTCGCGTTGCGCACCCATGCGCAGACCTCCGGCTGGTCGCTGACCGCACAAGACGCCTTCAACAATATCGTCCGCACTCAGATCGAAGCGATGGCGGCGACGCAAGGGCATGCGCAATCGCTGCACACTAACGCGCTGGACGAAGCGCTGGCGCTGCCGACCGATTTTTCGGCCCGCATCGCCCGCAACACTCAGCTCTTTCTGCAGCAGGAAAGCGGAACGACGCGGATCATCGACCCTTGGGGCGGCTCCTATTATGTCGAGCGCCTCACCGCAGATCTCGCAACCAAGGCCATGGCTCATATCGCCGAGGTCGAGGCGATCGGCGGCATGGTGAAGGCGATCGAGGCAGGCATTCCCAAATTGCGCATTGAAGAAGCCGCCGCGCGGACGCAGGCGCGGATCGACAGCGGCGCGCAAGCGGTGATCGGGGTCAATCGCTACAGGCTGGAGCGTGAGGATGACATCAACATCCTGCAAGTCATAACCAGCGAAGTGCGCGCGCGCCAGATCGAGAAGCTCGAACGTCTAAGAGCCGGGCGCGATGGCGCGAAACTCGCAGAAAAACTTGATGCTCTGACGGAAGGCGCAAAGACGGGCGCCAATCTTCTGGAGCTTGCGGTGGAGGCCGCGAGGACGCGAGCGAGCGTTGGCGAAATCTCTTTCGCGCTCGAAAAGGCTTTTGGCCGCCACAGCGCAAAGAGCGCGCTCGCCTCGGGCGTCTATGCGCGCGAGGCCGGCAAGGACGCGCCGGCGATTGCAGAGGTGAAAAACCTGGTTGCGGCATTCACGGAGAATGAAGGCCGCAGCCCGCATATTCTCGTCGCGAAAATCGGCCAGGACGGCCATGACCGCGGCCAAAAGGTCATCGCCTCGGCGCTCGCAGACTTGGGCTTCGACGTCGATATCGGGCCTCTGTTCGCGACGCCGGAAGAGGTCGCTCGTCAGGCCGTGAGGCTGAATGTTCACGCGATCGGCCTGTCTTCGCTCGCCGCGGGGCATTTGGCGCTGACGCCGCAACTGCGCGCAGCGCTAGAGCGCGAGGGACGCGGCGACATCCTGATCGTTGTTGGCGGCGTGATCCCGCCGCAAGATTTTTCGGCGCTATTTGACGCCGGAGCCGAGGCTATATTTCCGACTGGAACGGCGATCCCGGCAGCCGCCGCGCGGCTGCTCGATGTGTTGAACGGACATCTTGGCTACCGCCAAAGGCAACTGGCGGGAACTTGACGCCAGCAGGGCTAGCGGGCGTCAGCCGCCCGCCCCTCTGCAAATTGACAAATGGCGGGATCGTCTCAAAATGCCCGCTAGTTCTATCTCCATCAGTTGCGCGACGGCCCGCCGACAATGGATGAAGGAGCGCCAGCATGACAGGACCTTCTCCACAAGGCTCCGCGGCGGGACCCCGCTCAATTGCTCTTATCGGCCCCTATGGAAGCGGCAAGTCGACTTTGTTCGATGCGCTGATGGCTGTCGCTGGCTCGCCGGTGAGGCGGCCAGGCGATGTTCGCGCTCGCGGCCGCACCACCGAGTTGCGGCTTGGTCATTGCACATTCCTCGGCGATCGCTGGTCGATTCTAGATTGTCCCGGATCGGTCGAATTTGCGTTTGAGACCATTAGCGCGCTGATGGCGGTCGATCTCGCCGTCGTCGTTTGCGAGCCTTCCGGCGATCGCATCTCCAGTTTGCCGCTGTTGATGAAATCGCTCGAAAACTACGAGATTCCGCATCTCATCTTCGTCAACAAGATCGACACCTTCGACGGATCCGTCCGCGACATCGTCGCAGCGCTTCAGCCTCATTCAAAATTGCCGCTTCTGGCGCGACAGATTCCTATCCGCGAAGGCGACGCCGTCATTGGCTGCGTCGATGTCGTAAGCGAGCGCGCCTACCGCTACGGCGCGACGGAAAGCGCTGAGCGGATCGAGCTGCCGTCAAATATGCGCGAATCCGAGCAGGAGGCTCTGACCGGACTGACCGAGGTGCTCGCGGACCAGGACGACGCCTTCATGGAGAAAATCCTCGAGGATGTGGCGCTGACGTCGGATGAGATCTACCAGGAATTGCGCAAGGATCAGGCAAAAGGGGCGATCGTCGAAGTTCTGCTCGGCGCGGCGAGCCGGGGGGATGGCGTTTTGCGCCTCTGGAAAGCTTTGCGGCATGATGCGCCTTGCTGCCATGTGACCGCTGATCGGCGCGGCGTTGCGACAGGCGACCAGCCGCTGGTTCAACTGTTCAAGACCGTTCAAGCCGGCAAGCTCTCCTTTGGCCGCATCTGGCGCGGCGTCTTGACCGACGGCGCAACTTTGGACGGCGTCCGCGTCAGCGGCATCCAGCGCTTTGTCGGCCTTGAGACCATCAGAGCCCAACAAGCCGATGCGGGGGAGCTGGTCGCCTTGGGTCGGCTTGACGGAGTGGCGACGGGACGGACGCTGTGCGCTGGCCGCGCAACTGAAACCCTGGTCTTCCCGGAACCGCCGGCGCCGGTCTATGCGCTGGCCATAGCGACAAAAGAGCGGAAAGACGACGTCAAGCTCTCCTCCGCATTGCACAAGCTTGTCGAGGATGACCCCTCGCTATCCGTCGAGCATGATCTCGAAACCGGCGATACGCTGCTGAAGGGCCAAGGCGAGATTCATCTCAATGTGGCGCTCGAACGCCTTGCCGCGATCTACAATATATCGGTTACGGTGCGTCCGCCCAAGATCCCCTATAAGGAGACGATCAAGCGGCCGATCTCCCAGCATTCCCGGCTAAAGCGCCAAACGGGAGGGCACGGCCAGTTCGCCGACGTCAAACTTGAGATCGAGCCGCGCGGCCGGGGCGAGGGCTTTCTCTTCGTCGACAAGATTGTCGGCGGCGCGGTGCCAAGGCAATATATTCCGGCCGTGAGCGAAGCCGCCGAGGAGGCGATGCAAAAAGGCCCGTTTGGCTATCCGGTCGTTGATGTCGGGGTGACGCTCGTCGACGGCACGTTCCACGCCGTCGACAGTTCGGATATGGCGTTCAAAAGCGCAACCCGAATGGCCATCACCGAGGCTCTCGCGAAGGCCGAGCCGATTCTGCTTGAGCCGATCGACCACGTGACGGTGAGCGTGCCCAATGCCTTCACCGCCGCGGCGCAACGTCTGCTCAGCGGACGCCGCGGCCAGATTCTCGGCTATATGGCGCAGCCGGGCGGCCTCGAATGGGACGACATCGAGGCGCTAACGCCTGCGGCGGAACTGCATGACTTCATCATCGAGCTGCGTTCGGAGACAATGGGGCTTGGCAGCTATCGCCGCCGGTTCGATCATTTGGCGGAGACGCATATCAAGCCCGACGGTCGAGCGGCTCGCTAAAGCTCTTCAAGCTCCTTGCGCAATTGCGCAGGATCGCTCAGCCAAAAGCGCGCCTCCGTCGCAGCCTGCGGCGCTCCGATCCGCGCCGAGATGCCGCCCCGCTCATTGACGAATGCGAACCCGCCTTCGTCAGTCAGATCGTCGCCGATGAAAACGGGCCTGCGTCCGATGAATGGCGGGCTCGCCAGCAAGGCGGCGATGGCGGTCGCCTTGGTGTGCGCGACCTGCTTCAGCTCCGCGACCATCTTCCCCGGCTGAACCGCAAGGTCGGGATTTTCCGCAAAAGGTTGCAGCGCCGCCAAAACCTTTGCCTCCAGCTCCGGCCTCTGCCGGAAATGCAGCGCCAGCGTGGCGCCCTTGTCCTCCAATATGAGGCCAGGGTGGGCTGCCGCAAATTCGCGTAATTTTGGCCGCGCGGCATCCATGACGCCGTCTTCGGCCGCGATGCGCGAGCCATCCGCAAATCGAATCTCGGCCCCGTGCAAGCCCGCCGCCGGCAAAACAATCGGCGCGAAAATACGGTCGAGATCGTCGATTTTGCGGCCGCTGACGAGAGCCAGCGCGCCATCGGCGGCGGCGCGGACCTTCGTCAACAGCGCGCGCAAAAACTCGTCGCTGACAACGTCGCCGGGCTGTGGCCTGATCTCAAGCAGCGTGCCGTCGACGTCGAGGAAATAGGCGGAGGTCGAGGGCGGCGCCAGCCTTGCCAATCCGCCGGCCGGCATCGCATAGGGAGGAGTAGCCAAACCTACCATACCCCTGTGTTGGGCATGGAGGCCCAGGGTTCCTGCTTTTGCTTGGGTTCGCCTTTTTGCAGCAGCTCGATCGAGATGTTGTCGGGCGAGCGAATGAATGCCATATAGCCGTCGCGCGGGGGCCGGTTGATGGTGACGCCCGCCTTCATCAAGCTGTCGCAGGTCGCATAAATATCATCGACGGCGTAAGCCAGATGGCCGAAATTGCGGCCGCTGCCATAGGCCTCGCTGTCCCAATTATAGGTCAATTCGACGAGCGGCGATTTGGAGTCTTTGGCGCGAGCGACGTCTCCGGGGGCGGCGAGAAAGATCAGGGTAAAGCGACCGGCTTCGTTTTCAACGCGCCGCACCTCAACAAGGCCCAGTTTCTTGGTGTAGAATTCAAGTGATTTGTCGAGGTCCGCGATACGGACCATCGTATGCAGAAATTCCATGTTGGACTCCCTTGATCGGGTTCGCGCCGCGACATGATTTGCGGCTGGATCTGGATGGGGCATCGATATAGCACAAAAGATGCGCGTCCCGCCCCACGAACCTCTGGCGCGGCAAGTTCACGCTTCACAGATAATTGAGCGGAAAAATGCGGCGGCGAAACGGGACGAGGCGATGAACGACCATCAGCAGCGCAAGGAAAGGGCGGCCCTCGGCTCGATCGCGGTCAGCTCCGCCATGACCATCGCCAAACTGGTCGCCGGCTTGAGTTCCGGGTCGCTGGCGGTGCTGTCCGAGGCCGGCCACAACCTCGCCGATGTCGCGACGACGGCTCTTACCTATTTCGCGATCCGGATCGCGAATAAACCGGCGGACGAAGAGCATCAATACGGCCACGCCAAAGTCGAAACTCTGGCGGCGTTGATCGAAACGGGATTTCTGTTCGCGCTCGCCGCGTTCATCCTCGTCGAGGCGGTCAGGCGCCTCGCCAGCCATAATGTTCACGTCGAAGCAAATTACCTCATCTTCGCTATTCTGTTCATCTCCATCATCGTCGATCTCTTCCGCTGGCGCACGCTCAAGCGAATCGCCAAGCAAACGCAAAGCGAGGCTCTCGCGGCCGACGCCATGCATTTTTCCAGCGACATCGTAAGCTCCTTGCTGGCCATCGCCGGTCTCATCGCAGCGCATTACGGCTATCCGCAAGGCGATGTCGCCGCCGCCGTTGGAGTCGCAGCCTTTATCGCGATTGCGGGCTATCAGATCGGGCGGCGCACGATCGACACATTGATGGACGCTGCGCCCAAAGGCCTCACCGAAAAAATCTTGCCCATTGCGCAATCGGCTCCAGGCGTCATCAAGGTCGAGGCCTTGCGGCTGCGGCCGGCGGGGGCCGAGGTCATGGGCGATCTCGCGATCACGGTCGCCCGAACCTTACCGCTCGAAAAGGTCGCCGTGATCAAGCGCAATGTGGCGACGGCGATTGCAGCGCAGCATCCCGAGGTCAACGTCACGATCTCAACGCGGCCGGTGGCGCTCGATAACGAAACCATTCTTGAACGGATTTTGTTGATCGCGGCCAAGCGCCATGTGCCGGTTCATCACGTCACCATGCAGGACATCGACGGGCGGACATCGGTTAGCTTCGATGTCGAACTCGACGGCCGCATGCCGCACGCCCAAGCCCATGAGATCGTCACCGGGCTCGAGGCCGAGATCGGCCAGGAGCTTGGCCCCGATATTGAGGTCGAAAGCCATATCGAGCCGCTGGAGCCGCGCCAATTGCTCGGTCAGGACGTCGATCCGACGACGCGCGCGGACATAACAGCCGCTTTGGCGAAGAGGATGTACGACGCCGGCGCCCTCTACGACATCCACAATGTGAGGGTGCGCCAAACGCCCGCTGGTCTTGTCGTCAACTATCATTGCCGCGTTGATCCTGCGCTCAGCGTCGACCAAGTGCATGAGCACGTCGATGCGCTGGAGCGCAAGATGCGCGCCGATTTCAGCAACATTATTCGCATCGTCGGTCACGCGGAGCCTCTGCGCGGATGATCGTGAGCCGCCCGCCCGCCGCCGCTGGCGCGGCCCTTCCTATGCTCGCCGGCTTGCTGCGCAGCAAGCGCTTCGCGCCTTTGTTCTGGTGCCAGTTCTTTTCTGTGTTCAACGATAATTTTGTGCGCAACATGCTGGCTATGCTGATCCTGTTCCGGCTCGGCGAAAGCGAGGCTGGCGCGCTCATCACGCTCGCTGTCGGAATCTTCATGGCGCCGTCTCTGCTGCTCTCGGGATTGGGGGGCGAGATGGCGGATGCGCAGGACAAAGGACGCCTCGCCAGGGCGCTGAAATTTTCCGAAATCCTTGTCCAGGTCGTAGCTGCGATCGGGCTCTGGCAGGCTTCGCTGCCCCTGCTCTATGCGGCGCTGTTCGGGCTTGGCGTGATCGGCGCGCTCTTTGGCCCATTGAAATACGGCATCCTGCCCGATCTCCTCAAAAGCGAAGAACTCATTGCCGGCAATGCCTTGGTCGAGGCGGCGACCTTCGTCGCCATTCTGCTGGGATTGATCGCGGGAGGCCTGTCTGCGATGGGCCGCGCGCCCGAAGGGACCGTGCTTCAGTTGATGCTGATCGCCCTCGCCTGCTGGGCCGCGAGCCTGTTCATTCCCCCGACAACGCGCGCGGCCCCAAACTTGCGCCTCAACCCAAATATCTTCGCCTCGACGCGCGCGTTGCTGCTTGAGATCAAGCGCGACCGCCAGCTTTGGAGCCGTAGCCTTGCGGTGTCCTGGTTCTGGATGACCGGAGCGGTGGCGCTTTCGCTCACGCCTGTTATCATACGCAACAAGACGGGCGGCGGGATCGCGGTCGAGACCGCAATCAGCGCGCTCTTCGCCCTTGGCATCGGGATTGGCTCGCTCGCGGCGGCGGTGATCGCCAAAGGCCGCATCCTGCTGCGCCCGGTTCCGCTCGCCGGCATCGGCATGGCGGCGTTTCTGATCGACCTCGGCGTTTCGACATGGAGCCTTCCGACGGCGCGCGCGGAGGTTGCTCTCGGCGCCTTTTTCAGCTCGGCCATCGGCATCCGCATCGCCTTTGACGTTGTCGGCCTCGCCTGCGCCGGCGGACTGTTCGTGGTGCCATTATTCACGGCGATTCAAGCCGACGCCGCCAAGGAATGGCGAGCCAGGGTGATTGGCGGCGTCAATATACTGAATTCGATTTTTATCGTTCTCGGCGTGATCGTGACGGCGACGCTGCAAAGCAAAAGCGTCGGCCTGACCGAACCCGTTCTGCTCGCGGCGCTCGGCGTCTTAACCTTAGGCGCATCTTATTACGTGCGAAGGTTCGTGTCGCGGAACTGACGGTTCGGCTTTGATCCGCGCCGCTGCTCCTAAGGCGTCTTGCGCAAAAATGTCCCGAACGCGCGAGGGCCATCGCCAACCGGCATTTTAGCCGTCACATCAAGCGTATCGGCGGCGATCGCCCAGACGTCGTTTGAAAACCAGTTGACGACATAAATCGTCTTTCCATCGCCGCTGGCCTCGATCCCCTCGGGATATTCGCCGACCGAGATTCGCTGCAAAGGCTTTAGCGTCGCGAGATCGAAGACCGAAACGGCTCCCCCATATTGGTCGGTGGCGAAGCCGCGCCCATTGGCCAATGCGACGACATAGGGCCGCTTGCCAACCAGCACGGTCCCGATCAGCTTTTGCGTTTGAAGATCGACCACCGACACGTCATTGCTATCGACATTCGCCGCATAGACCAGCCGGCCATCGGGGTCGATGGTGACGCCGAAAGGATGCTCGCCCACCTTGACTGTCGCCCGCACCGAAAAACTCGCCGCATCGATGATCGAGATTTGATCGGCGTCGCGATCGGCCGTCACGATCAAGGCGCCGTCCGGCGTGACGGCGACGCCGGAGGGAGATGCGCCGACCGTAAGATCGGCGACGATTGCGCCCGCCGCGACATCGATTTTATAGAGCCGCGGCAGATAAAAACCGGCGACATAGAGAAACCGCGCCGCCGGATCGACGGCGATTCCGAGCGGCGTGTCGGGCATCATGATCTTCGCCGAAATTTTCCGCGAAACAGCATCAATCACGGAGACGAATTTGCCCTCGGTGCTGGTGACGAAGGCGGTGCGACCATCGCGCGCCATGGCGATTCCGGCCGGCTTGCCGCCGACCGGAATATGCGCCGCGATCTTTTGCGTCGCCAGGTCGAGCACGCTGACGCCATCGCCGCTCTGCTCGGTAATGAAGGCCTCGTCCGCCAGCGCCGGGACGCAGCAAAGCGCCAATCCCAACGCGGCGAAGACGCTTGCGTGTTTTCCCATCGAAAACGCTAGTTTGTCGCCTCAATCTTCTTCTTCAAAGCGTCAAGACCGCTTCTGTAGAGGGCGTCGACAGCTTTGACGGCGGCTTCGTCGCTAAGCTCCGGCGGCGGATCATTATTGGGATAGCCGCGATAGAAGGCGCCGCGCCATTCAACCGTGCTCGTCTTGCCGTCGGGGCCCGGCAATACGTCGATGGTGGAAGAATAATTATTGACCGGCAGAACCTTCACGTCGACTTTCGGCATGTAATAGGAGTAGGTGAATTTATTGGCGTCATATTTGGTCAGCTCCTCGTCGACGCTCGCGCCGCCGCCGAGATCCAGATGTCGCTTTGCAACGTCCGGCATATTGCCGCCTTCGCCTGTCGTGGCCTTGACGCCAGGGTGCCAGCTCACATCTTGGAAATTGCCAATAATGGCCCAAACCTTCGCGGGCGGCGCATTGATCTCGACCGTTTGGGTTGTTTTCTGGCGAGTCGGCCCGTGCGCCCATGCGGCGCCGGCTAGAGCTGGAACCAGGGCGGCTCCGATCAGAATAGATCTAAAAACGCTTGCAGCCATAACCTTGACTTTCCTTTTGACTTTTTTCCCGACACCCTAATCTTATAGGATCAGTTATCCCTTAACTTGCGCCCGCAGTCATTTTAGCCTTTGATTCCATGCGCATATCTCGATTACATGCGCCGTTGTCGGTTCTTATTCTTTGCAAAGCCAGCGTCTTCTGCGAGGAATGAGGAACGCAATGGCGACGCAATCAAAACGATTAACGGCCCCCTCGGCTGACCAAACCGGGACGGCGCGCGAATGGCGGAAACTTCTATCTCGCCGTCGTCGGCAAGGACGGCATGGACTTTTATGTTCAAGCTCGACAGTCGTCAACGCGAGGGTTGATTTGGCTCGTCTGCTACGGTGACGTCAGCACAAGCGCGAGAAAAGGCTCAGGAATGGCGTTCTCTGATTTCTCAGCGGGAGTCGAAGCCTGTAGAGCAAAAGCCGTCCCAGACCGCTAAAGGCACAAGACATCGGGCGAGCATGCGGAGGAGTGTGGCGACGAAGCGCGGCGAATGGCGCAGCTCAATCCGCGCCGATGGCGTCGCTCCGCCATTAACCCTGCGCCGCCGGCCAGTTTGAGAACGGAGCCGCCTCAACAAGAACCCCCGCCGGCTAGTGAAAACGCGGCGGGGGCAGTTTGCACTACCAGATCACGATCGTTGGGCCTTAATCAACCTGGGGGTATTATAAGGGGGTGGCGAAACGGTCCGGCTCCCGCGGGCATGGGGTCCCGCGCTTTTTGACCGAGGGAGAAACAGGACACCCCCGGCCAAAAGTGACTTTTGGAGCGGGCGTGTTACCTGGCGATGTCAGCGAAGCGAAAATTTGTTGCGGGTGTAATCTGCCGAGCGTCACGCCCCCCTGCTGGCGCTTTTTTTGCCGGCCCAAGTGGAGCTGTTTTCGCTCTATGGCTATGGGCATCGCTCGTCCTGACGCTCGGGTTCAAGCCTCAGACCGAACCCTGGAGGCCCAGCTTCTCGCGCCAACTTTGACGCCTCGCCGACCAACGCCATATGATCGGCTTAACGCTCCCTGCGAGCCTTCGCCCCAGCCGCCCGTGATTGAGGTTTTGATGCGCACCGACAATGCCGAACCCGTTCGCCTGAGAGACTACCGGACGCCGGATTATCTGATCGATAAGGTCGATCTCGAGGTGAAGCTCCATGCCACCGCGACTCGAGTGATAGCGCGCCTCGGCATTCGCCCAAGCCCGCGAGGATGCCTGGGAGCGCCGCTCATTCTCGACGGCGACGGCCTCGTCGCCAAAAAAATTACGCTGGACGGCGAGACTCTCGATCCCGCGTCAGGGCTCGTGACGGCAAACCACCTGACGCTGGCTGCGCCACCGCAAGTCCCCTTCACGCTGGAAATCGAGACCGAAATCGATCCCTCGGCAAATACCCGCCTCATGGGGCTGTTCCGTTCGGGCTCGGCCTATTGCACGCAATGCGAACCGGAAGGATTTCGCCGCATCACCTATTTTCTCGACCGGCCCGACGTGCTCAGCGTCTATACGGTGAGAATTGAAGCGGACCGATCCGAAGCGCCTCTTCTGCTATCCAACGGCAATAAAATCGACGAAGGCGAACTTGAAGGCGGCCGGCGCCATTTCGCGGTCTGGCATGATCCGTTTCCAAAACCCTCCTATCTCTTTGCGCTCGTCGGCGGCGACCTCGGCTCCATTCACGATGAATTTATCACGCAATCCGGACGCAGGGTCGCGCTCGGCATTCACGTCGAACATGGCAAGGAGGCTCAAGCCGCCTATGCAATGGACGCGTTGAAGCGCTCGATGGCCTGGGACGAGACCGCATTCGGACGCGAATATGATCTCGACGTTTTCAACATCGTCGCCGTCTCCGATTTCAACATGGGCGCAATGGAGAACAAGGGGCTCAATATCTTTAACGACAAATATGTCCTGGCCTCGCCGGCGACCGCGACCGATGCCGATTACGCCCATATCGAAGCTGTGATCGCACATGAATATTTCCACAATTGGACCGGCAACCGGATCACCTGCCGCGACTGGTTCCAGCTTTGCCTGAAGGAAGGCCTGACGGTCTTCCGCGATCATGAGTTTTCATCGGATATGCGCTCTCGCGCGGTGCATCGCATCGGCGATGTGCGCGCATTGCGGGCGGCGCAATTTCCTGAGGACGCCGGCCCGCTCGCGCATAATGTGCGGCCCGACGTCTATCACGAGATCAATAATTTCTACACGGCGACGATCTACGAGAAGGGCGCCGAAATCATCCGCATGTTGAAAGTGCTGATCGGCGATGAGGCCTTCGCCAACGGCATGGATCTTTATTTTGACAGATATGATGGGACCGCAGCGACGATCGAGGATTTCATCGCCTCCTTCGCTGAGACCGCGCGGCGGGATCTGACGCAATTCTCGCGCTGGTATAATCAATCGGGGACGCCGCTCGTCAAAGTCACCGCCGACTATGACGCCGCTGCTCGCACCTTCACGCTCGAATTGACGCAATCCTCCAAGCCGACGCCTGGACAGGATCGCAAGGAACCTTTCGTCATTCCGGTCGCGCTCGGCCTGCTAGCCAACGGAGGCGATTTGACGTTGCGCGTTTCCGATAAGGACGGCGCCACCCCCAGCGAAATTTCCCGCGGCGTGTTCGAGCTCGCAACGCCGCGCCGGAAGATCATCTTCCACGATGTGCCAAGCCGCCCGGTGCCGTCTTTGCTTCGAGGTTTTTCGGCGCCCGTGCGGCTGGAATATGCGGCGAGCGAAGCCGATCTCATCACGCTCATCGCGCATGACAGCGATTCTTTCAACCGCTGGCAGGCGGCGCAGACATACGCCACGCGCCTGCTGCTTCGTTCGGTCGAGGCCATCCGAGCGGGCGGCGAGCCATACCGCGATCGCGGCTTTATCGACGCGCTTGCCATCGTCATCAAGGACAGCGCCGATCCCGCCTTCGCAGCGCAGATGATCGCCCTGCCAAGCGAAGCCGACATCGCGCGCGAGATCGGCGAGAATGTCGATCCCGATGCGATCCACATTGCGCGCGAGTCTCTGCGGCGCTCCATCGGTCAAAGCCTCAAAGAGGCTTTGCTCGCGTCTTATGCGCGATTGGCGGAGAATGGGCCCTATTCACCCGATGCGGCTGCGGCTGGACGGCGCGCTTTGCGCAATGTCGCGCTCGATCTCCTTTGCGCTGGCGATCCAGTGGAGGGAGCAATTCTCGCCAGGCGGCAGTTCGAAAGCGCCGATACGATGACGGACGAAATCGCCGCGCTGAGCGCGCTGGCGCAAACTCCGGGCGTCGCACGCGAAAGCGCCCTTGAAGCGTTCTATAGCGCCCATGAAGGCGAGCCGCTGGTTATCGACAAATGGTTCGCGCTGCAGGCTACTATTCCCGAATCCGAAACGCTTGGCCGGATCAAGGGATTGATGATGCATGACGCTTTTTCGTTCGGAAATCCAAACCGCGTGCGCTCGCTTATTGGCGCCTTCGCCGCCGGAAATCAGACGCAGTTCAATGCAAGCGATGGCGGCGGCTATGATTTCATCGCAGACATTGTCGTCGAGCTCGATCGAAAGAATCCGCAGGTCGCGGCGCGGCTTCTCGCAGCGTTCAAGAGCTGGCGTTCGCTTGAAGCCAAACGCCGCGAGCGTGCGCAAGCCGCGTTGCGCCGCGTCGCTGCGCAAGAGGGTCTTTCTCCCGATGTGAAAGACATCGTCGAGCGCTCGATCGGCTGAAGTTATTCCGATAAGCCAAAGGAAAATTGATGACCGAACAGCTCTGGACAAAGGTCGATAGCTATTTCGCCGACATGCTTGCGCCAAGCGACGCCGCGCTCGACGCGGCGTTGGAGGCCAGCGCCGCGGCGGGCCTGCCGACGATCAATGTAGCGCCCAACCAGGGCAAATTGCTGCAACTTCTGGCGCGCATCCAAGGCGCGCGAAACATCCTCGAAATTGGAACTCTCGGCGGCTACAGCACCATCTGGCTGGCCCGCGCGCTTCCCCCCGACGGCCGACTGATCACCTTGGAGGCCGATCCTAAGCACGCCGAAGTCGCTCGCTCCAATTTTCTGCGCGCTGGCCTCGCTGACAAAATCGAACTGCGACTTGGCAGAGCGCAGAATACGCTGCCACAACTTGAGGTAGAGGAACGCGGACCTTCGACCTCATCTTCATCGACGCCGACAAAAAAAGCATCCCCGCCTATTTCGCCTCCGCCCTAAAACTGTCGCGACGCGGCAGCCTGATCATCGTCGACAATGTCGTGCGGAAGGGCGCCGTCATCGACCCCGATAGCGCTGATCCCGATGTCCAGGGCGTGCGGCGATTCAACGAACTGGTAGCCGCCGAGCCTCGCGTCAGCGCTACGGCAATCCAAACCGTCGGCGTCAAAGGCTATGATGGCTTTGCAATCGTTCTCGTCACCGCCGACGAGTAGCGTCGCCGCACCGCTTCGTTTGGCGCCAAAATTTACATACATTTTTAATTAATTTTCTGGACAAAAACGCGAAGTCGGAGTCTCATGATTCGCGACTCGGAGAGGTGCGGCACATCACTCCGGTCGGTTTCGAGGGGGCCCCTATGGCGCGTGCAAACGCGGCGCATGCTTCTGCACGTGCAGACGCAGCGCGTATATTTGCCGGAACGCCGGCGCTTGACTCTACGACAGCGCACTCCGCGTCTCTTGGCCTATCACGATTTGAAGTTTGGGTGCGACGCGGCGTTCCCGCAATGGTTGCGTTGTTTATTAGCGCGCTAATTGCGATGATTACGGTCATGGCGCGCGACTCCTATGATCATGCGCTCTCTGACGCACTGTCCGACCTTGAGCTCGTCGCGGCGGTAGTCGCCGACGATCTCCCAGCCGCTTTGAAACAAGCTGCGTCGCGCGATCTCGACGCAGCTCTGGCTTTGGCTGTCCCCTCTCGCGCCTTGGCTCGCGGACAGCAGGCGCTGGCGACTAATCTTGCTGGCGATATCATCGCGACGGCTCCAGCCGCCCTCGGCGCCAGCGGCGCTCTTGCCGACTATCTTGGATCCGCCCAACCTCTGACGATTTTCGCCGAAAAAGCCGGCGTCCTGCGCATTAACCTCGCGGACGGCACGGACGCTCTGGCGACAGTGCGCACTCTGGCCCCTCCCCTCGGCCAGATCGCCCTTATCTATCCGATGGCCTCGGTTCTGGCCGAATGGCGCGCCACTGCGTTTCGCACCGCTGTCCTTAGCATCTGCACAATCCTCGTTCTGGTTGCGCTAGCGCTCGCCTATTTTTGGCAGGCCTCCCGCGCGCGCGATGCGGACCGCATTTGCAAGCGGGTTCGCGATCGCATCGACACGGCATTGAGCCGAGGGCGATGCGGACTTTGGGACTGGGATCTCGCGCGCGGAAGAATCTACTGGTCGGATTCCATGTATGAAATCCTCGGCATGTCGCCGATGGGGCAATTCCTTTCCTTCGGCGACATCAATGCGCTGGTTCATCCGCAAGATGGCGACCTCGCGGCGATCGCCGAAATGCTAACGGCTTCAAAGGCCGATTCCGTCGATCACGCTTTCCGCATGCAGAATGTCAAAGGCGAGTGGATCTGGTTGCGAGCGCGCGCCGAGCTTGTGCGGGATCGGCCCGGCGTTGCGCCTCATCTCGTCGGCATCGCCGTCGACATCACCGAACAGAAGGCGCTCGCCGAGCGCACCGCGACCGCCGACATGCGCCTGCGTGACGCAATCGAATCCGTGTCGGAGGCCTTTGTTCTTTGGGACGCCGACAACCAGCTCGTCATGTGCAATTCCAAGTTCCAGAAATTCCACAATCTGACGAGCGAAGCGGTCAGCGCGGGAACGCCCTATGTGCAGGTGATGGAGAAAGGAACTCCGCCGCTGATACAAGCGCAAACGACGCTTGGCGAGCGCCCGCAGGCCGGAGCGCGCACTTATGAGGCGCGCCTCGCCGATGGACGCTGGCTGCAGATCAACGAACGGCGCACCAAGGACGGCGGCTATGTTTCAGTTGGCACCGACATCACCACCTTGAAGCGTCATGAAGAACAATTGATGGACAGCGAGCGTCGCCTGATGGCGACCGTGGCGGACCTGCGCAAATCGCGCCAGACTCTTGAATTGCAAGCGCAGCAACTTGCCGACCTCGCCGAAAGATATCTCGAGCAAAAGGCCGAGGCCGAGACGGCGAACCGGGCGAAGTCCGAATTCCTCGCCAATATGAGCCACGAGTTGCGCACGCCGCTCAACGCCATCATAGGCTTCTCCGAGGTGATGCAGCAGGAGACCTTCGGCCCGCTCGGATCGAAAAAATATGTCGATTACTCCAGCGACATTAAACAGAGCGGCGAATATCTGCTTGGCGTGATTTCCGATGTTCTCGACATGTCGCGTCTCGAAGCCGGCCGGGTGCGGCTGCAAAAGAGCGACTTCGAAATCGACTCCGCGGTCAGCGGCGCGGTCGCGGCGATCGAGACCATCGCCAGAAAGAAGGAAATCACTCTCGTCGCCGAAGCCCTGCCCGGCAAGCGGATCCATGGCGATCGCGACGCTTTGCAGAAAATCCTCACGATTCTGCTTCGCAACGCAGTCAAATTTACGCCGGAGCAGGGACGCGTCAGCGTGCGCACGCGCATCGTGCAGGGCGCTCTCAACGTCTATGTCGAAGATACCGGAATGGGCATCGCTTCGGAGCCGCTCGCGCGGCTCGGTCGGCCGTTCGAACAATTGGACGGAGCGCTCGACAATGGCATGAAAGGCTCGGGGCTAGGTCTCGCGATCGCGCGATCGCTGGTCGATCTTCATGGCGGCTCGATGCGCATCCGCTCGACCGTCGGGACCGGAACGATCGTCCTTGTACATCTGCCGCAATCGCGCGATGCGCCGCGACAGAAGCTTTTGCTGGCGACGGCCGCGCCGCGCCGGGCCTCGCCGCCGCCGCAAAAATTGCGCGCCTCAGTCCGGGGTTAGAACACGACGGAAAATCGCGCGCACCTTTTGGCGCATTTCGTTGAGATCGCTTTCCAGCGCGCTGACGCTCGGCAATTCCGCAGCATTGGCGAGGCGTCGCTGGACGGCCTCGCTGGCCTCGCGCGGATTGCCGCCAGGGTCCAAGGTTAGGCGCAGCATCTGCGTCACATCGGTCATCAGGCGATGCGCGTCCAAAAGCACGCGCGCATCGTCGGCGGCGATCAGGCCGAGCTCGGCGGCGGTCTCGATGACCGTGAATGTCGAAACGCTGATCAGCGCGGGATGCGCATGGGCGCGACGCAGCAGAAGATATTGCGCCAGGAACTCGATGCATATCAGCCCCCCCGCCGCAAGCTTCAGATCCCAAGGGTCCTTGTCCCCTTTGACGTTGGCGATAAGATCGCGCATTTCGCAGACTGCGCGCGACAGGGCTTTATTGGGGCGCTTGCGCATCAACAGGGTGCGGATGGCTTGGCTGGTCCGCGCGGCAAGCTCCGCGTCGCCGGCGATGACCCGCGCCCGCGTCAAGGCCAGATGCTCCCAGGTCTCGGCCTCATTATTTTGATAATCGATGAAGCTATCGAGCTGCGTTGCGACCGGGCCTTTGCCTCCGGATGGACGCAGCCGCAGATCAACGTCATACAGCGACCCGCGCTTTGTAGCGACCGTCAAGGCCGAGACGAGGCGCTGTGCGATGCGCGTGTAATATTGCACGGCGTGAAGGGAGCGCGGGCCGTCAGAGTCGGGATGTTCGCGATCAAAGCTATAAATGAGGATCAGATCGAGATCGGAGGCCGCCGTCATTTCGCGCGAGCCGAGCTTGCCAAGCGCAAGGACGATGCAGCGACCGCCGGGGACGCGCCCATGCTCTTCAGCAAAGACGCGCTCGACGAAGGCGAGCGCCGCCTCGACGATGCTCGACGCCAGCGCGGAATAGGCGTGCGCCGCCTCGGCCGGACGGATCGTTCCCGACAAGAGCTTCAAGCCAATCGGAAAAAGCTCTTCCTTGGCGAAATCGCGTATCGCGTCGAGGAACTCCTCGGTTCCCGTTGATTTTTGTAAAATCCGGTCGGCGCGTTCCTTAAATCCCGCCTCATCTACCGCAGTCTTGAGAATGCGCGGGTCAATCGTCGCGTCGAGAAGATGCGGATGCGTGATCACCATGCGCGCAAGCCGGGGGGCGCCGCCCAAAATATCGGCGAACAGCTCGCACATCTGAGGATTGGATTTCAGCAGAGAGAAGAGCTCGACCGCTCCCGGCATGCGAGCCAATGCCCTATCGAATCCCGCCAGCGCCGTGTCGGGATCGCCGGAGCTGGCGAAAGCCTGAAGCAGGCCGGGCACCAATTCAGTCAGGACTTCGCGCGCGTGCGCGGTGCGCACCGCCGGTCGGCGCCCGAAATGCCAGCCGCGGATCGTCTCCGCGGCGACCGAGGCCTGCTTGAAACCGAGCCGAGACAACGTCTCCAGCGTTTCGGGATCGTCGCCGACGCCGGTGAAAACGAGACTTCCCGTGGCGGCGTCGAGCGCGGGCGAATGCTCGAACAGCCGCGCGTAGTGATGCGATACGCGGCTCATGTGAGCGATGAGTTCAGCCTCAAAATCTTTTTGCCGGGCAAAGCCGCAAAAGCGGGAGAAACGCTGCAGCGCTTCGGGGTCTTGCGGCAAGCGTTGCGTCTGCTCGTCCGCGATCATCTGCAACCGGTGCTCGATCTCGCGCAAGAACACATAAGCGGCGCCAAGATCCTTCACCGCCTGCTCAGTCACCCATCCGTCGCGGCCGAGTTCGTCCAGCATATCTAGAGTGCGGGAGCCGCGGAGGTTTGGCCTTTTGCCGCCAAAGATCAATTGCTGGGTCTGTACGAAGAACTCGATCTCGCGGATGCCACCGCGACCGAGTTTGACGTCGTGGCCGGCGACCGTAATCTCGGCATGTCCGCGCACGGCATGGATCTGGCGCTTCATCGCATGAATGTCGGCGATGGCGGCGTAATCGAAATATTTGCGCCAGATGAAGGGCGTGAGAGTTTCCAGAAACACGACGCCAAGCGCGCGATCGCCCGCGACGGGACGCGCTTTGATGTAGGCGGCTCGCTCCCAGTTCTGCCCCAGAATCTCGTAATAGGCATAGGCGGCGGGAAGCGCGACCGCGACAGCCGTTGAACCTGGATCGGGCCGCAATCGCAAATCGACGCGCAGGACATAGCCGTCGCCCGTGCGTTCCTGCAGCAGCTTCACCAGACGTTGGGTCAGACGGACAAATAAGGTAGCGGGGTCCATGACGCCTGTAATCGCGGCGCTATCCGGATCAAAGAACACAGCGAGATCGACATCGCTCGAATAATTGAGCTCGAAGGCTCCGAGTTTGCCGAGCGCGAGAATGACGACGCCAGAGTCTGTCTCGGGCTTTTCGAGATCTGCAAGCTTCAGCCTCCCGGCGCGCTGAGCCTCGCGCAGCAGGAAACGCATGGCTGCGCGGATAAAGCCATCGGCGGCGCGCGACAGGGCTGCGGTTGTTTCGACAACATCGAAAACGCCGCCAAGATCGGCGAGCGCTATGAGCAAAGCGGTCTCCTGTCGCGCCAACCGCAGCGCGCGCATGATGACGGCCTCATCCACCGACTGATCGCAGGTCGCGTCCAAAGTTGCGAGGCAATCATCGAGCCGCGCCTGCGGAGGGCTGGCGAGACATAGCGCGAGGCGAGCCGGATCGGCGGCGGCGAGGCGCCAGAGGAATGGCGAATGATCGGCGAGAGCCGCGAGGAGAGGTTCTACGCCGGGCTCCTCAACAAGCTCCTTCAGGCCCAAAGCGTCCGGCGATCCGAGAAAATCAGCGAGGCGCGATTCCGCTCGATGAGCGTCGGCGAGGCGAGGCGCATCGCGGAGACGCCGGTAAAGCGGCAGGTTTGCTCCGCCGAGCTCGTTAATCGGCTCTCTCTTTTTCATGCGCCACCGGTTGCGCCGCATCGATTTGCGCCATCTCGCGGGACAGGGGCGTCGCCGGGAGTTTAAGGACGACGCGAAGGCCGGGCGCATTATCCTCAATCCGCAAGTCGCCATTATGCAAATGCGCCACCGCCGCGGCAAGCGATAGGCCAAGACCGGAGCCGGGACGCGAGCGCGAGTTTTCAAGCCGCACGAACCGGTCGAGCACACGCGCGCGATCTTCGACGGGAATCCCCGGACCATGATCGGCGACCATGATCTCGATCGCGGGTCCGCACCGCCGCGCCGATAAATCCACGCTTTTTCCCCAAATCTTAGAGTCGCCCGTGGCAGGCTGCGGCTTCTGCTCGTCCGCCTCGCCGCCATATTTCAAAGCGTTGTCGACGAGATTGGAGAGCGCCTGACCGACAAGCTCGCGGCTGCCATGAATGATCAGGTCAGGCTCGACATTGATGTTGAGACTAAACCCGCGCTCCTCCGCCGCCGGCTCGTAGAGTTCTCCAACGTCGCGCGTGACCGAGCCGGCGTCGAAATCGGTCATGCCCTCGCGGCCTGCCCCAGCCTCCGCTCTTGCAATGTTGAGGAGGGCGTCGAAAATCTGGATCAGCCGGTCGGATTCCTCGATGACTTTTTCGAGCGCGCAGCGATATTCCTCCGGCGTCTTGGCGAATTGCAGCGCCTGCTCCGCGCGGCCGCGAAGGCGCGTCAGCGGCGTCTTGAGATCATGCGCTATATTGTCGGAAACCTGCTTCAGTCCCGCCATGAGTTCGGAGATGCGCTCCAGCATGGCGTTGAGGTTTTGCACGAGACGGTCGAGTTCGTCGCCGGTTCCGGCCAGGGGCAAGCGGCCGGACAGATCGCCGGCGACGATCGTGCGGGCGTTGGCGTTAATGGCGTCGACCCGCTTCAGCACGCGCTGCGCGACCCAGAGTCCGCCGAGGGTTCCGATTACCACAAGCCAGAACAGCGACTTGAGCAGGGCGCCGCCGAGAATCTGGCGCAAGCTTTCGCCTTCCTCAAGATCGTGTCCGACGACAAGGCGAAAGCCGCCCGGCAAGGCGAAAATGCGAGCTAACGCCCGGCGGTCTTTCGCAGCCGCGTCGCCTGCAGGCTGATATGTGGTCTCGACAAGGCCCGGATGATTCAGGACGCCTTCCGGCAAATTGGCGATATTGCCGGCGATCGGCTCGCCCGCGGGAGTGGTGAGAAGATAGAGATCGGCGCCCGGCCGTTGAGCGCGGTTTTTGATGCTCTGGACAAGATGGCGGATGCCGCCTTGCGAATATTGTTCGGATAGTCCGGCGATGTCGGCGTCGACCGTCTGCCCGATCTGCTGGTCGATCAGCATTTTCACATTGTCGCCGACGCTGCTGAGAACCATGCCCGCGCCGATCGCCGAAATCACCAAATAGGCGAGCGATACCTTGAAAACTGTCGTGCGGAAAAGCTTAGCGAGAGCCGTCACGGATCATGTATCCCGCGCCCCTTATGGTCTGCAGAAGCGGCGGATCGAAGCCTTTGTCGATCTTGCTGCGTAGCCGCGAAATGTGAACGTCGATGACATTGG
The DNA here is from genome assembly GCA_037200525.1 of Methylocella sp. Lineage (NCBI taxonomy): Bacteria > Pseudomonadati > Pseudomonadota > Alphaproteobacteria > Hyphomicrobiales > Beijerinckiaceae > Methylocella > Methylocella sp. The sequence continues at coordinate 4,032,961 of JBBCGG010000001.1, forward strand.
TTTGCGGATCGAAGTGGTAGTCCCAGACGTTTTCAAGGAGCATGGTTCGCGTCACCACCTGCCCCGCATGTTTCATCAAATATTCCAGCAGGCGGAATTCGCGCGGCTGCAACTGGATTTCCTTGCCGTCGCGGGTGAGCTTATGGGCCAGACGGTCTAGCTCGAGGCCATTGATGCGATAGAATGTTTCCTCGCCGGTCCCCGGCCGCTTGCGCCTTGCAAGAACCTCGACGCGGGCGAGAAGCTCAGAAAATGCGTAAGGTTTGGCGAGATAGTCGTCGCCTCCAGCGCGCAGGCCTTTAACGCGGTCATCAACCTGCCCAAGCGCCGAGAGAATCAGCGCCGGGGTCTCGATTTTCTGCGCGCGAAGGCCGCCGATGAGCGAAAGCCCGTCCAACTTCGGCAACATGCGATCGATGACGAGGACGTCGTAGCCTTCCTCGCGCGCTCGAGCGTACCCCTCAAGCCCGTCGCCGACGTGGTCAGCGACGTGTCCGGCCTCGCGAAATGCCTTGGCCATGTAATTGGCCGCTTCCGAATCATCTTCGACAATAAGAATGCGCATGAATGACATAATACCGATTCCCCGGAAAAGCAGCAGGCCGGGAGTCTCCTCCCGGCCTGTCGTATCCTGGAGCCGGCGCCGCGGCGGGGGGCTACCTGGCGGCGGCTCGCAAGCCTCTTCGGTCGAGGCTTAGGAAGCTGGATTCGGGGCGATAGCGACGAAGCGCGTGCCTTCGCTGCCTTTGACGCGAAGCAGCACGGCCTTGCGGCCATCCTTCTTGGCGTCGGTCAGCACGGACGAGATGTCCGCAGGTGAGCTGACAGAGTGTCCGCCAGCCTCAAGGATGACGTCGCCGACGCGCAGACCCTTCTGAGCGGCTACGCCGTCCGGGTCGATATCGGAGACCACCACGCCTTCGCTGCCTGCGCCCTGAACTGAGGATGCGGGGGCGAGTTTCAGGCCAAGACCGGTCAGCGCGGCATTCGCCGTGGCGGCGTTCGGCTTGAGCGAGGCCTGCTTGTCATCCGGCAACGAGCCAAGCTTCACGGAGACGGTTTTCTCCGACCCATCATGCCAATACATCAGATCGGCTTTCTTGCCCGGTCCGAGCGCCGCAACCTTTTTGGCGAGGTCGCGCGGTCCGTCGATCCGCTCGCCGTCAACGCCAAGGATCACATCGCCGGATTTGATGCCGGCAGCCAGCGCGGGAGAATTCGGCTGAGCTTCTGCGACGAGAGCGCCCTTGTTCGATTTCAGGCCGAGGCTGTCGGCAATTTCGTCGGTCACAGGCTGAATCTGAACGCCGATCCAGCCGCGCGCCACTGCGCCCTTATCCTTGAGCGTGGCGATGATCGTCTGCGCCGTTTCCGACGGAATGGCGAAGCCGATGCCAACGCTGCCGCCGGACGGCGAGAAGATCGCGGTGTTGACGCCGACGACATCGCCCTGCGTATTGAAGGTCGGGCCGCCCGAGTTGCCGCGGTTAACCGGCGCGTCGATCTGTAGGAAGTCGTCGTAAGGGCCGGCGCCGATGTCGCGGCCGCGCGCCGAGACAATGCCAGCCGTCACCGTTCCGCCCAAGCCGAAGGGATTGCCGACGGCGATGACCCAATCGCCGACGCGAGGAACGGCGTTGGAGAAATTGACGTGCGGATAGGAGCCGGACTCTTTGATTTTCAGCAGAGCGAGGTCGGTCTTCTTGTCGGTGCCGACGACAGTCGCATGCAGCGTTTTGCCTTCATCCGTGGTCAAGGCGACGTCGGTTGCGTTCTCGACGACGTGATTATTGGTCACGACATAGCCATCAGAGGAAATGATGAACCCCGAACCCTGCGCCTGGGATGAGTGCGGCTTGCCTTGATGACCGAACTGCTGCGCGCCGCCCTGTTCGCCGAACCGCTTGAAAAAGCGCTCGAGCGGATCGCCCGGAGCGAAATGCGGGCCTTCCTCTTCATCGCTATCGCCTGCGTCGGCCGTCTCGGTGATCTTCACCTTGACCGAGACCACTGCGTCGCGCACATGATCGACGACATCAGCAAATGACACCGGCGATACAGCCGGAGCCTGCGAGGACTGTGCTATCGCCGGTTGCGGCGAAATGAAACTATTGGCAAGCGCGCCGGTCAAGGCGACGGTCGCTACGGCTCCGAGCAGCGCTGCACGAATATGCCGCCGAGGCGCGGGTTGCGGAACCCCTGTCTGTTCAGGTCGGGGAAGCAAGGAAATCGCCATTGATTGAATTCTCCATTGCGAAAATTTCTTGTTTGGCTGCGGCGGTTGAACCGAGCAGGTGATTATGAACATGGGGGAGCCGAGCTTACCTCGCGATGTCGGCGGCATGAATTTTAGGTAAGGTTCGCGCTGAGGTCTCGCTCATCTGCCCGAGCGCAAACGCGGGGGACGGCGAGACGGGCGCCGCGAGCTTCCATGCAATGTTGCAGGGATCGCAGCGCTAGCTGCCCGTCAGCGGATCGCGGGCTGAAGGCGGCTTCGGATTCTCTGGCTAGAATCCGCCGTCCGCTGGCGGAGAAGCGGGGGCGTAACGCTGCGATGGCGCGCGGCGTCCATCTGGAACGAGGCCGGGAGGAACGGGATCTGATGGGTCAGCGGCGGGCCCGCGCGTTCTCGGCCCGTTGAAGCCTGGGGGCGGCCCGACCTCAATCGGCGCGTTATTTTGCGGCGAGGGCTCCTCGCCAAAATCATCGGACGGCGGCTGCGGAGCCTGCGGTTGCACGCGGCGCGGCTTCGACGGAGGCTTAGCCGGCAAAGGCTTGGCGTTTTCCGGCGGCGGAGGGGTGGGCTCGGTCGCGGTCACATCGGGATTTGCGATTGTCTCGCCGCCGCCTTTGCAATCGGTCAGCCAGATATCATAAACCGGATGCTCGATTGCATGCAGACCTGGACTCGAGGCGAACATCCAGCCGGAAAAAATCCGCTTGTAATCATTCTGCGCATCGACCTCGTCGACCTCGACGAAGGTCGTCGTCTGCGGGGCCTCGGTGGCCGGGCGGGTATAACAAGCCCGCTCGGTGATTTGCAGCGTCCCGAACTGAACGGTCTCGTCCATCGCCACTTCGAACGAGATGATTCGCCCGGTGATTTTGTCCAGTCCGGAAAACACCGCGATCGGATGCTTGATCTTGTCGGCATGGGCGCTTTGCAGGGCGGCGAGGCTCGAACAAACGAGGACGCCGGCGGAGAGAATCGAGCGCGCGGACAACCGCCGCGGAAACGAGAAGCGCCGCAGCGGAATCAAGGCCAAATTCGCGATCATGGAGGCAACGCCCAGCCCCCTAGCCAAGGCCGCGCGCGACTCGCTGGCGATGCGCCAAGCCGTCGATCCCGGCTGCCGGAGCCTAGAAGGTCTTAAGGAACGGTTTATGGCCAAAACCAAACTTTCAGCCTTCCGGCGTCCAGGCGTCGTAATCGCCGGTCGCCCTCGGCCGCGCATTGGCGCGCAAAGTGGAGCCCGGCGGCCGCCAAGCTTCCGGCGTGCCCGTCAAATTGGGCAGATGCGGCAATTGCCATGGCCGCCGGGTATAGTTTTCCTCAGTCGGCGGAATATCTACGGTGTGGTGCAGCCAGCCATACCAGCCGGGCGGCGTCATCGACCCCTCGCTCACGCCTGCGTAGATTACCCAGCGCCGCTCAAAGCCTAGCGCGGGATCAACCTTCGCCGTGCGGTAGTAGGTGTTGCCGAACTCGTCTTTGCCGACGAGTTTGCCGTGCAACAAAGTGTGAACCCAGGTGTTGAGCGTCTGGCCGTTCCACCAGGTAAAAATCATGGAGAGCAGTTTCATCGGCTGGAAGCCTTGAGCTTTGCTGATCTTGTCACAAGCAGGCGTCTTTATGGCTGGCGCCGGGCGCGCTGTCCAGCCTGACGATCCGCGGCGATGGGCGCGATCCGCGGATTCCTCGCCCGGCGGCGATTCGCCTTACCGAGGCGCGCCGATTCGGATGACGCAAATGAAAGTTCTCCACAAGCCCGAATTAGCGGGGAAAGGGTCAATTTCTTCGTTGTGGGATTGGAAAAGATGTACGACATTTACGGCATCTTAATCGATCAAACGCTATATATAGTGTGAAACGAGTTCTCGGGGGCACGAAAATGCATATTGCGCGGCGCTACACTAAAGAGGGCCAATCCCCCTATGCGGAGATCGAATTCCGCTTGACCAAAAGCGAGATTCGCAACCCCGACGGGTCGGTCGTGTTCGCCCTTGAAGGCGTCGAAGTGCCGACCGCCTGGAGCCAAGTCGCCGCCGACGTTCTGGCGCAAAAATATTTCCGCAAGGCCGGCGTGCCAGCCCAGTTGAAGCGCATCGAGGAAAATGCGGTCCCCTCTTTCCTGTGGCGCTCCGCCCCCGACGAGGCGGCCCTCGCAAGCCTGCCCAAGGCCGAACGCTATATTTCCGAGATCTCCTCCAAGCAGGTGTTCGACCGGCTCGCCGGGACATGGACCTATTGGGGCTGGAAAGGCGGTTATTTTGATTCCGAGACCGACGCGCAAGCCTTTTTCGACGAATTGAGGTTCATGCTGGCAAAGCAGATCGCCGCGCCCAATTCGCCGCAATGGTTCAACACCGGCCTGCATTGGGCCTATGGCATCGACGGGCCGAGCCAGGGTCACTATTACGTCGATCCGGAGACGGAAGAACTCGTCAAATCGCTGTCGGCTTATGAGCATCCGCAGCCGCATGCCTGTTTCATTCAGTCCGTCGCCGACGACCTCGTCAACGAGGGCGGCATCATGGACCTTTGGGTGCGCGAGGCGCGCCTATTCAAATATGGCTCCGGCACCGGCTCGAATTTCTCGAAGCTCCGCGGCGAGAACGAGAAGCTTTCGGGCGGCGGCAAATCATCGGGCCTGATGTCATTCCTGAAAATCGGCGACCGCGCCGCCGGCGCGATCAAATCCGGCGGCACCACCCGGCGCGCGGCGAAGATGGTCGTCGTCGACGCCGATCATCCCGATGTCGAGGATTACATCGAATGGAAGGTGAAGGAGGAGCACAAGGTCGCGGCTCTCGTCACCGGCTCCAAGGTCATGAAAAAAGCGCTGAAGGCGATTCTCCGCGCCTGCGTCAATTGCGAAGGCCCCGGCGATGATTGCTTCAACCCGGAAAAGAATCCGGCGCTGAAAAAGGAGATCAAGCTCGCCCGCCGCGCTTTCGTGCCGGACGCCAGCATCAAGAAGACGATCCAGATGGCCCGGCAGGGTCAGACCGACATCGACTTCGAGACCTTCACCACCGATTGGGACAAGGAAGCCTATCTCACCGTTTCCGGCCAAAACTCCAACAATTCCGTCCGCGTCACCGATGCTTTTCTGCGCGCGGTCGAGGAGGACGCCGATTGGAGCCTGATTCGCCGGCTCGACGGCAAAGTGCATAAGACCATCAAGGCCCGCGCATTGTGGGATAAGATCGGCCATGCGGCCTGGGCTTCGGCCGATCCGGGCTTGCAATATCACACGACGATCAATGATTGGCACACCTGCCCGGCCGCAGGCCCGATCGTCGCGTCGAACCCCTGCTCCGAATATATGTTCCTCGACGATACGGCGTGTAACCTCGCCTCGCTGAACCTGCTGCAGTTCCGCGATCCCGGAACGGGCGACCTCGACATCGAGGCTTACGAACATGCCGTCCGGCTGTGGACCATCGTGCTCGAGATCTCGGTAATGATGGCGCAATTTCCCTCAAAAGAGATCGCCGAGAATTCCTACAGATATCGCACCTTGGGTCTTGGCTACGCCAATATCGGCGGCCTCTTGATGTCGTCCGGCATCGCTTACGACAGCGAGCAAGGCCGCGCCATCTGCGGCGCGTTCTCCGCGATCCTGACCGGCGTCTCCTATGCGACTTCCGCCGAAATGGCCGGCGAACTCGGAGCGTTCGCGGGCTATGCCGACAACGCCGACGCTATGTTGCGCGTGATGCGCAATCACAAGCGCGCGGCCGATGGCGAGGCCTTCGGCTATGAGGCCCTGTCGATCGCTCCCGTTCCGCTTGATCATGCGGCGCTGCCCGTGAAAGCGCTCGGCGATCATTCCCGCGCCGCCTGGGCGCGCGCCGTCGCGCTCGGCGAACAGCATGGCTATCGCAATGCGCAAGTCAGCGTCGTCGCGCCGACCGGCACGATCGGACTGGTGATGGATTGCGACACCACAGGCATCGAGCCTGATTTCGCTCTCGTCAAATTCAAGAAGCTCGCCGGCGGCGGCTATTTCAAGATCATCAACCGCGCCGTCCCTGAAGGTCTTCGCGCGCTCGGCTATCCAGAGCCGCAAATCGACGAGATCGTCGCCTATGCCGTCGGCCACGCCTCGCTGCGGGACGCGCCTGCGATCAACCACGCGAGCCTCGCCGCCAAAGGCTTCACGGAAGCCAAGCTCGCGGAGCTGGAGGCGACTTTGGCCGGCGCCTTCGACATCAAATTCGTCTTCAACAAATGGACTCTCGGAGCCGAGTTTCTCGCCGCCAATTTGAAAATTCCGGCGGAAAAACTCGAAGACCAGAACTTTGATCTTTTGACGCATCTTGGCTTCTCCCGCGCGGAAATCGACGCCGCCAACGTCTATGTCTGCGGGGCCATGACCGTCGAAGGCGCGCCGCATCTCAAACTCGAACATTATGCCGTGTTCGATTGCGCGAGCCCGTGCGGGCGCACCGGCAAGCGCTATTTGTCGGTCGAGAGCCACATCAGAATGCTGGCGGCGGCGCAGCCGTTCATTTCGGGCGCGATCTCGAAGACGATCAACATGGCCAATGACGCGAAGGTCGAGGATTGCAAGGAGGCCTATATGCTCTCCTGGCGGCTCGGGCTCAAAGCCAATGCGCTCTATCGCGACGGCTCGAAATTGTCGCAGCCTTTGAACAGCCAATTGATCGAGGACGATGACGACGAGGCGGATGAAGCCGTCGAAGTTCTCATCGCCTCCAATGCGCCCGCGCGCGCAAGCGCCGTCGCCGAAAAAATCGTCGAGCGCGTCGTCGAGCGGATCGAGCGCCTCCGGGAGCGCGAGCGCCTGCCTGACCGACGCAAGGGCTATACCCAGAAGGCGGTGGTCGGTGGCCACAAGGTCTATTTGCGCACGGGCGAATATGTCGACGGCCGCCTCGGCGAAATCTTCATCGACATGCACAAGGAAGGCGCCGCCTTCCGCTCGTTGATGAATAATTTCGCCATCGCGATTTCGGTCGGGCTGCAATATGGCGTGCCGCTCGAGGAATATGTCGACGCCTTCACCTTCACGCGCTTTGAGCCTGCGGGATTCGTGCAGGGCAATGACGCGATCAAGAACGCGACCTCGATCCTCGATTACATCTTCCGCGAGTTGGCGATCTCCTATCTCGGCCGCAACGATCTCGCGCACATCGATCCAACCGACTTCGGTCCTGACGCCTTGGGCAAAGGCGAGACGCAGGGACGCCAGCAGCAAGGCCCGATGCCCGCGTCAACGGCAAAATTCGTGTCGAGCGGCTTCGTGCGCTCGAAAAGCGACAAGCTGATGCTGGTGCAAGGTGGCACCAAGGGCGCGACCGCGCTGAAGGAAAATCTCGCGCAAGACGTGGAGGCGCAACTCGGCCAGCTCAGCTGGGCGACGCCAGCGGAAGGCGCCGCCATAGCCGAAAAGCGCACCCAAGCGCGGATGAAAGGCTATACGGGCGAAGCCTGCAGCGAATGCGGAAATTTTACGCTGGTGCGCAATGGGACGTGCCTCAAGTGCGACACCTGCGGGGCTACGACGGGGTGTAGCTAACGACGCGCGACGGTTAATACCTAGGAGGATTTTGCATGAAACAGCCAGGGTTAGACAATCGGCATCGCGACCAAACAGGAGAGATCCGGCGCAAGAATAGCAACACGCTTGTTCGGACGCTTCGCGAAGAATACGGTCCTGACTTCGCTAAGGGATATAGGTCGGACGCCAAACTGGGCACTGTCTTAAAAAATGAAGGGGCTGACTCCCTTCATGATCTTCTTAGTCCAAAGCATTGAGATAAAGAGATTTGACAGGAGAAGAAACGGCCGAACCCCGGCCGCTTCTTCTCATTCATCGCACTGCCGACCCCTGCGCCTTTGGATTTTGAAGTCAAGGATGCGCCTAAGCGCGCCGCCGCAGGCGGTCTTCGGTGCTTGAGTTCAAAACCCAGAGACGCTTTTCTGCCGCCATGCGATCATTGTGATTTTGCGCAGGCGCGGGCGATTGGGCGTCAATAGCCTGGGCCTCAACGCGTCGCCTCTTTCTCCAGCGCGCGCCCACTCGACCGGTCTGCCAGCAACCGCGCCAGCGGCGGCCCTAGGATGAGCACGAACACGAAGCGCACCGTCTGCAGCGCGATGACGAAAGAAACGTCGACCTTGCTCGAGGCCGCGATGATCGCAACAGAGTCCATCCCGCCTGGGCTGGTGGCGAGATAGGCCGTCAGCGGATCAATGCCGGCGAATTCCGTCAGCAGCCACGCAAGGCCGCCGCCAACTGCGATCAAGGCGAGAATCGACGCCACGACTTGCGGCAGGGCGCGCAACGCATGGCGCAAGATGGGCAGCGTGAAGCCAAGGCCAATGTGCCAGCCAACCACCGCGTAGCTCGCGCCGAGCAGCCATTGCGGCAGCTCGATCGTCAGCAGCCCTGTCGCATGGAGCGCGGCGCCCACGACCATCGGCGCGAGTAGCGGCCCCGCAGGGATTCGCAACCGGTGACCGACAAACGCGCCAATTCCGGCTAACGCCAGAGTCATGGCGAAGGAGGGCCATTCGATCGGCGCAAACCAGTCGGCCGCAGGCATTGGAGCGCCGGACGCGTGCACCCAAAAACGCGCGACGAGGGAGGCGGCCGCCGCAACAAACACCACGCGCAGATATTGCATGAAGGCGACCAACCGGGCGTCGGCGCCATAGGCCTCGGCCATCAGCACCATCGCGCTTGCGGCCCCCGGCGAGGCTCCCCAGATCGCGGTCGTGCCCGGCAACACGCGCAACCGGCTCATCAACGCGCCGAGCAGATTGCTCGCGACGATCACAGCGAACACGACGCCAAGAAAGAGCGGCCAATCCTTGGCGAAGGAGACGAGAATCGCCGGGGTGATGGCGCGGGCGACGAGGCAGCCGATGATCGCCTGAGAGGCGAAATAGGCCGGACGAGGAATGCGAACGATCCCGCCGGCGACGGCGAGCAGAATGGCGGCGATCATCGGGCCAAGCAGCAGCGCCGCCGGCAGGCCCGCCATCCTGAGCAAAGCGGCCAAGAGCAGAGATCCGACGATCAGCAAAGCCCAACGCGCGATGGGAGACAGCCGCGAGGGGAAAGAGAAGCCGGAAAGGTCTGGCAAATGCGTCGCGCTCCGGTTTGGGTCAGCTTTTGGCGAAGGCGATATCCGCCGACTGAGCCAAAATCGCGATTCGCGGCAGGATCGCGGTGATGGCGAAATCATGCATCGCGGAAGAACGGCTCGCCGTCGCATCCTCCGCGATCACGAGATTATATCCATGCTCCCAGGCTTGGCGTGCGGTCGATTCGACGCCGAAATTGGTGGCGACGCCGCCAAGGACGATGGTCTTTACGCCGCGGCGGCGGAGCTGGAGCTCAAGATCGGTTCCATAGAAGGCGCCCCATTGCCGCTTCGTTACGCGGATGTCGGTTGGCTCCGGGAGCCCATCCGCCAGATCGCTCCAGCCCGCCGGCAGCCCATTTGTCGGACGCGGCGTCGGCTGGTCGACAGGCTGGCGGAGCGCATCCCCGAAATCGGCGGACCACGCGACATTGACCAGCACGACAGGCGCACCGGCGGCGCGGAATCGCTGCGCGAGACCGATGGAAGTTTGTAGAATCTGCGCGCCGGATCGGGGCTCAAACGGCATGTCGACAATGCCTTTCTGGAGGTCAATGAGAACAAGAGCGGTTGTGCGCGGATCAAGATCGGTCATTGCTATTGCCTTTTGAAGAAAGCGAGGCGCAGCCTTGAAGCGGCGTCTTAGGGGTGGATCATCCCTTCGCCCGCTACTATATGAGGATAGCCTCACGAATAGGATATACGAGGATGACCTCGCAAAAGTCAACTTCTCTTGCCGCCCGCGAACCGCAGCGGCTCCGGGGAAAATTGCGGGTCGCCGCGCTGATGCGGGCGGGAGCCGAGATATTCGCCGAAAAAGGCTATGACGCCGCGACGATGACCGAGATTGCGGCGCGCGGCGAGACGGCGATCGGGTCGCTCTATCAGTTCTTTCCGAACAAGGAAGCATTGGCGGACGCCGTGCTCGCGCATTACCGCGAGATCATGGACACCGCCCTGCAAGGAATCGAGGAGCGGGCGCGAAAGCTTACGGCCGCCGCGCTGGCGGATGCGCTGCTCGACCTGACGATCGAACATACGATGGAAAGAGCCGCGGCTGTCGCCCTGCTCGATCGGCGAGGAGACGCATCCCCCCAGCGCGAAGAATTCCGCGCCATGACGCGACAGGGAATCGCCCGCATCCTGAGCGCCCGCGATTCGCAGCTGCGAGCAGACAGAATCCTCGGCATGAGCGCGATCCTTTTGCAGACGATGAAAGCCGCCGCCGCGCTGGCCGCCGAGAAAGATCCTGATTTGAGACGGAGCGCTCTGACGGAGTTGCGCGACATGACGCGCTTCTATCTAACGCAACGGCTTAGTGCGGATGCCCGCTGACGCGGCTCCGGCCATCGACTATCGTTCAAACCAACAACTCTGGCAGCGCCCCTCGGAAATGACCAAACTCGATCGTCGCCTGACCCCCGCCCGGCCGGATCTTGCCGCCGCGCATTTGCGCGGCCAAGTCGAGGCTGCCGATTATGTCGAAGGCCGGCGCGTCGCAATTCGCGTTGGCCTCGTCGATCTGCGCCCCGAACCTGCCTATGACGCCTCGATCGATACGCAGGCGTTGTTCGGCGAGACGGCGATTCTCTATGAAGATAACGAAGGCTGGGGCTGGATTCAGCTGGAGCGCGACGGCTATGTCGGCTATCTCCCGATCACCGCGCTAGGCGAAGTTGGCTCCCCGCCGACCCACCGAGTCAGAACCAATCGGAGCTTCATTTATCCGGGGCCGAACATGAAGCTGCCGGTCGTCGACGCTTTGCCGCTCGGGGCCGTGGTCAGCGTCGCCGCCGCAAGCGAGGCCTTTGTCCGCCTCGCCGACGGAGGTTTTGTCTTCGCCGATCATCTCGCCGCTTTAGGTGAGCCGGAGACTGATTTTGTCGCCGTCGCCGAACGGCTATTGCACGCGCCATATCTGTGGGGCGGCAAGTCGAGTCTTGGCGTCGATTGCTCGGGCCTCGTCCAGATTTCCCTCGACGCTGCAGGGGTCAAATCCCCGCGCGACACCGATCTGCAGGAAATGGCGCTCGGCGCGCCGGTTCCCTTGCGCGGGGATCTGAGCGGCCTCCGGCGTGGCGATCTCGTCTTCTGGCGCGGCCATGTCGGCGTCATGCGCGACGAGGCGACATTGCTGCACGCCAATGCGCATCACATGCTGGTCGCGAGCGAACCTTTGGCTTTGGCGAGCGACAGAATACTCGCCAACACCAGCGCGGCGATTACATCGATCAGGCGGTTATGAACCTCTGCCGCTGCTGCGCAGCGGGTCAGTCAAGGCATTTGGTCCGCTCAGCTAAAGCATTAAAGAAGCGCCACTCCTCCGGAGGAACGTTATTCAAGCCTTTAACCTCCACGGCTCCTCGCGGGGTAATCGCGACTTGCCAGGGGTCGATTGAGGAACCCTTCTCAAGGGAGGGCGCAATGACCATTGTGTAGGATAGCGACTCACATATCTCGCTATCCTCCGCCGACAGCGGCGCTGCAAAAGAGGCGGCCGCGGATTCTGGCGTCGTTTCATTGAACAGCTCAAGCGAGCCATCATAATTCAGGCGGAATACATCCCTGATCGAGATAATGCCGCCTGTCTGACATTTCGCCTGCTGGCTTGTCACGAAAGAAGCGGTAGCTAGGCAGGCGGACGCAAGGGCGAGCGATAGAACAATTTTCATGTTTGTTACCCCCATCGACTTGGGAATCTCTTTATATTGCGCTCATTTTCCCCGCTCTTTAAGAGGCATTTTCGGAAAAGACAGCCGCATGGCCTGTATTTGGCCGCCGTTCCCGCTCAAAACCGAAATTGATTTTCGCCCGGCCTCGCATTATTTCTGATTCATGTCTCTGCGCCCCATCATTATCCTGCCCGATCCTCGCCTGCGTATTGTCGCCAAGCCTGTTCTCGCTGTCGACGACAGCGTTCGCGCGCTGATGGATGACATGCTTGAGACCATGTATGACGCGCCCGGCATCGGTCTTGCGGCACCGCAAATCGGCGTCGACAAGCGGGTGATCGTACTTGATGTCGCCAAGCGCCAGGACGATTCAGTTGCGGCCGAGCCGATGTGCTTCGCCAATCCGGAGATTCTGTGGGCTTCCGAGGAGCTCTCGGTCTATGAGGAGGGCTGCCTGTCGATCCCCGAATATTATGAGGAGGTTGAGCGGCCGGCGCGCGTAAAGGTCGGCTACCTCGACCGCGAAGGCCGCCGTCAGGAAATCGAGGCCGGCGACATTCTGGCGACCTGCCTGCAACATGAAATTGACCATTTGGATGGCGTGTTGTTCATCGATCATATTTCTCGGCTGAAACGGGCGCGGATCATCAAGAAGTTCAGCAAGGCGGCCAAGCTCGACGACGCGGAGCGCAAAGGCAACGCCGGCGCCGCAGCCAACAGCGGAATCTGATAAGACGCAGCCTCGACGCAGCCTCGCGCTGAGAAGAGCGCTTGGTTCGGGAACGGCCTCCAAACAGCATCCACTCCACAACACGCCGGGCCAGACATTTGCGCATCGTTTTTATGGGAACGCCGGAGTTTTCCGTTCCGACGCTGACTGAAATCATCGCCCAGGGTCACGAGGTGGTTGCGGTCTATACGCGCGCGCCAAAACCGGGAGGCCGGCGCGGGCTCGAATTGAGCCCCTCCCCCGTTCATGCGGCGGCGCAGCGCTTCAACATCGAGGTTTTGACGCCGGCGACGCTGCGATCCGAGCAGGCCGCCGCCGCATTGCGCAGCTTTGAGCCCGAGGTCGTGGTGGTCGTCGCCTATGGTCTGATCCTGCCAAAGGAGATTCTGGCTATTCCCGCCCGCGGCTGCCTCAATCTGCACGCCTCCCTTCTGCCGCGCTGGCGCGGCGCGGCCCCCATCCAGCGCGCGATCATGGCCGGCGACGCTCATACCGGCGTAATGATCATGCGCATGGAGGAAGGTCTTGATACCGGCCCCGTCGCATTGGCCGAACGGATAGAAATCGGACCGGAGGCCAATGCCGGCGAGATTCATGATCGGCTGGCGCGGATCGGAGCCGATCTGATGTTGCGCGCGCTGGCGGCGCTGGAGCGCGGCAGCCTGTCCTTCACCCCGCAAGGGGAGGAGGGCGTCATTTATGCGCGTAAGATCGACAAGGCCGAGGCGCGGATCGACTGGACGAAATCGGCGATCGAGACGCATAATTTGATCCGCGGACTCGCGCCTTTTCCGGGCGCTTTCTTCGAGGCCGATCTCGGCAAAGGCCGTGAGCGCATCAAAATTCTGCGTGCTCACGTCGTCGTAGACGCAGTTGGCGATCCGGGCCGCGTTATTGACGATGCGCTGACCATCGCTTGCGGCGAAAGTGCTGTCCAGATTACCGAGCTTCAGCGCTCCGGCAAGGCTCCCATGAAGGCCGAGGATTTCTTGCGCGGCGCGGCTTTGCCTGCCGGAACCTTGCTCGGATCGCCCGAAAAATCCGATGCCGCGTTATAAGCTGCTCATTGAATATGACGGCGCGCCCTATGTCGGCTGGCAAAGGCAGACGAACGGCATCGCCGTGCAGGAAGTGATCGAGACCGCGATCGCGGCCTTTTGCGGCGAGGACATAAGAATCCGCGGCGCCGGACGGACCGACGCCGGCGTCCACGCCAAGGGCCAGGTCGCTCATGCCGATCTCACGAAAGAATGGCGCGGGGATGTGTTGCGCGACGCATTGAACTCCTATTTGCGGCCGCAGCCTGTCGCTATTTTGGCGGCGGAACAGGTCAGCGAGGCCTTCGACGCGCGCTTCTCGGCGGTGCGACGACACTATCTCTACAAAATCGTCAACCGCCGCGCGCCTTTGACTTTTGAGAGGGGCCTGAGCTGGCTGGTCAAACGGGACCTTGATGCGGGGGCCATGCAGGAGGCGGCGCAAAAGCTTCTTGGCAGACATGATTTCTCGACTTTTCGCGACTCGGAGTGCCAGGCGGAGAGCCCGCTCCGCACCCTCGATCAACTCGACATAACGCGGAGCGGCGAACAAATTCATATCCGCGCCGCCGCCCGCTCGTTTCTGCACTCGCAAGTGCGGTCAATGGTCGGCTCGCTGGAGCATGTCGGTTCGGGCAGATGGAGCGTCCAAGACATGGTGGCCGCATTTGAGGCGCGCGACAGACGCCGCTGCGGCATGGTGGCTCCGCCGGATGGGCTCTATTTTATGCAGGTCGATTACGACGATTAGACGAGCGCGATCGCGGAAATCTGGCGACCATAGTCAGGCTCTTTTTTATGCACCGATCGGCGATAGGAAAAGAACCGCTCTGGATCTCCGTAAGTGTCGAGGCCGAGGTCCGTGAAGCCGCCGACCCGGGCTTGGCGCAAGCGCAGACCGATGAAGCCCGGCAGATCGAACATGAAATGGCCATCTCTCGGCGAAGGCGCGAAGAATTTGGCGTAAGTTTTCGAGGCCGCGACGAAGCGCTCAAAAAACTCAGGACCAACTTCGTAGCTTTGCTGCGAGATCGTCGGGCCGAGCGCCGCGAGCGTCGACGCTCTGTCGGCGCCCAACGTTTCCATTGCGGCGAGCGTCGCCTCGAGCACGCCGGTCAATGCGCCCTTCCATCCAGCGTGCGCCGCGCCTATGACTCGCGCCTTCGGGTCGGCGAAAAGAATCATGCCGCAATCGGCGCCGGTGACGGCGAGGGCGACGCCGGGGGTTGCGCTGACCAGCGCGTCGCAACGCGGGCGCTCGACGAAAGGCCCCGTCGCGATGACGGCGCCGGCCGAATGAATCTGATAGGGCACAAGCAATTGCGCCGGGTCGATGCGCAAATGCGCCGCCATCCTGCGTCGATTCTCCGCAACGGCTTGCGGATCGTCCTTCGACCCGACGCCGCCGTTGAGCGTCGCATAAACCCCGGTCGAGACGCCGCCCTGCCGCGTGAAAAACCCATGCGACACGCCGGGCGCATCAAGCAGAGGCGCGGAAATCGCGGTCGCTGAATCCTCGCTCACGCCGGCTCCTCCTCAAAGCCGGGCGGCGCATCAAATTCTCGCGGCGTAACGACCAAAACCTTAAATAGCTGCGCCATGTCGGTCGGTCTGTCGAACCCGCCCGCAAGGCGCTGCGCCGCCGCATCGATTTCGGCGCTTTGCCGCGGGTCAGCGCCGCGCTGCAAGATCGCCGCGCGATCGAAAATGCCAAGGCGGGACAGAAACTGTCCTTGCTTAAGGGGGCCATGGACATTGGCGCCGACCGCCCTCGCCGCGCGCGCGAGGCTGGTGAAATTGACATGAGCGGTCAGATCCGCCTCGCCCGGATCCTGTAGCGGATCGACGAATTGATGGCGCCTCACCGCCTGCAAGGTTTCGCCGCGCGCGGGCTCCGCATAGCCGTAGTCAAATGCGAGGAGAGCGCCGCTTTGCGAAACGATGCGCGCAGCGAGCCGCGTCATTATGCGCGAGGCGCCGACATCGACCTCGAGAATATCCTGCGGCTCGCCCTTCGCCGCGATGCTCTCTTCATGTTCAGCCGCGAGACCAAAGGTGAGGCGGCCCGCCTCATCGAGCCCAACCAGCCTTTCGCGCCAGCCGACGGAGTTGCGCACATAATGGCGCACAGGCAAAGCGTCGAAGAACTCGTTGGCGATAAAAATAGCTGCGCCCGGAGGAACTTCAGCGATGGTCTCGCACCAATGCGGCTCTATCCCAGACCCGGCAAGCGCCTGGCGCTGAGTTTCCCGCAGCGGCGCGCTGATCTCGACAAGGTGCAGCTCCACCGCGTTCAGGAAATGCGGCGCGACTCTGGCGGCCCTCAGCGCATCCGCCATCAGGCTGCCCCGACCGGGTCCTAATTCGACGAGATGGAAGGTTTTTGGCTCACCCATCAGGCGCCAAACCTCGACGCACCAAAGACCAATCAGTTCGCCGAACATCTGGCTGATTTCCGGCGCGGTGATGAAATCGCCCTGCGCGCCAAGCGGCGCTTTCGACCGATAGTAGCCGTACACCGGATGACTCAGCGCCAGCGTCATATAGGTTTCGAGACTCATCGGCCCATTCTCGAGGATCATCTCGCGAATGATGGATTCAAGCGCGGTCATGCGAGCGCCAGCGGACGGCGCATCGCGCGCAGAATGAAAAAGACGCCGGCTGCGATCAAGGGCAGCGAGAGCAGCATTCCCATGGTCGCTCCTCCGAACAGAAAGCCAAGTTGCGGATCAGGTTCACGGAAGAACTCGCAAATGATTCGCGCCGTCCCATAGCCAAGGCCAAAAATGCCGGTGACGAGGCCAGGACGCCGCAGCGCGCCAAGACGCACTGCGACAAAAAGAATCAGGAATAGAACAAGGCCCTCAAGGCCCGCCTCATAGAGCTGGCTTGGATGGCGCGGCAGCGGCCCCGCGCCAGGAAAGACCATCGCCCAGGCGACATCGCTCGTCCGGCCCCAGAGCTCCGGCTTGATGAAATTAGCGATGCGGCCAAGAAAAATCCCGATCGGAACCGCGGCGCAAACAACGTCTCCGAGGCGAAGCACCGGAATGCCCCGACGCTTGGCGAGAATATAGACGGCGATCGCCGTTCCCGCGAAGCCGCCGTGAAACGACATCCCGCCCTCCCACACCGCCGGGATCTGCAGCGGATGGGCGAGATAAAACGCCGGATTGTAGAACAGCACATAACCAAGCCGCCCGCCGAGGATGACGCCAATCGCGGCATAAACGAGAAGATCGTCGATGCATGTGGCGTCAGGCCGTGGTCCAGAGCCCCACAGAGCAGGACGCCGGACGAGAAATTGCGCATAAGCCCAGCCGAGCACGAGCCCAGCGATATACGCAAGCGCATACCAGCGGATCGGAAAAGGACCGATCGCGATCAAAACCGGATCGATGCTTGGATAGGCAATAAGGCTCAGCATCTAAGCTCCCAGCATTGCGGCGTGATGCGACGAGAGCGCAGCCGCGTCAAGTCACCCGGCGATATTGCGCCAAATCGGTAACGAACCCATGTCAGGCTCGGTAAACTATGTTAGAGCGGGCGTGGGAGGTGTCGGCTTTTCCAACGAGATCCTGCATTAAAACAACCACATAGGGAGCATGGCCGCTCTCGTTTCAGGCGCTCGTCACGTTAGGGGCGCGCAATTTTGGAGGCAAGACATGGCGCAGAACAAAGTTTTCGAAGATTTCACGCGGCTCATGACCGACGCGTCGGAGATGGCGCAAGGAGTTCGCCGCGAAGCCGAGACGGCGATGAAGAGCCAGCTCGAACGTCTGCTCGCGACGATGGACGTCGTGACCCGCGACGAGTTCGAAGCCGTCAAGCAAATGGCCGCAAAGGCCCGCGAAGAAAACGAAAGATTGAGCGAGCGATTGGCGGCTTTAGAAGCCGAACTCGCGAAAAAGAGCAAGACCGCCCGCGAGCGCGAATAAGCGCTCGGTTTCAACAAACCCCTGCTCAACAGCGTGAATGTTTCTTTTGCGAAACTGCTCGCGCGCTGTCGAGAAGCTTGCAAGGCAGGGGACAACCTAGCTGCAGCCAGTTGCATAGGGATGCCACGTTGTGATTCCTTCGGATTCGGAGATCGAACGGCATTTTGAGTCGGCGCCTGAAGCGCGGCGCGAGTCGATCGATGTTTGGAATACGCATCGCCGCGTTACGCTGTCGCGCGCCTTGAAATGGAAACGTTTCGAGTCCGCATTATCCGAAGGGCCCTGGGATGTCGCTTTTGCAATTCGAAGCTCTTCGCGCGGAGCATCCTGTTGACCTCATAGAGAGGCTGGCCGCGCACAACCAATGGCCGTTCGACCGCGACGAGGAAGATGAGATCTCGATCGCCGTCGCCGGCAGTTGGACGGACTACAATATTGCTTTCACTTGGCTCGAAGATCTTGAGGCGCTGCATGTCGCCTGCGCCTTCGATCTAAAGGCGCCTTCCGCGCGAAAAGCCGAGGTCATTGCGCTGATCTCCCTCATCAACGAACAATTATGGTTGGGGCATTTCGATATCTGGCCGAACGACGGGGTGATTATGTTTCGCCATTCGATCGTCCTTTCGGGCGGCGCGGAGCTCAACGGCCAGCAATGCCAAACCGTCTTGACCAGCGCGGTCCGCGCTTGCGAGCGTTACTATCAGGCGTTTCAATTCGTGGTCTGGGCCGGCAAGAGCGGCCGCGAGGCGATCGAGACGATCATGCTCGAGACCAAAGGCGAAGCATAGCGTGAGCGGGCCAAACGAAGATCGCTTCCCCGCCTCCCTGGTCCTCGCCGGGGCGGGCAAAATGGGCGGGGCGATGTTACAGGCTTGGCTCGATCGGGATTTTGACCCACGCCGTATCTGCGTCATCGATCCGCAACCCGCTCAAAACATCGTGAGGCTTGCGGCCGAGAAAGGCTTTGCGCTGAACGCGCCAGCGCAGCCGCCGCAGGTTCTGGTTCTCGCCATCAAACCGCAGATGCTCGACGAGGCGACAACTCTCGCGTCGCTGGCTGGCCCGCAAACCCTGGCGATCTCCATACTTGCCGGCAAAACCATAGCCAATATCGCCGGCCGCCTGCCGCGCGCGGGAGCGATCATTCGGGCGATGCCTAATCTTCCCGCAGCGGTTGGTCGCGGCATGGCCGGACTTGTCGCCAACGAGGCGGTGACGCTGGCGCAGCGCGCCATGGCCGAGACGCTGTTCGCGGCGACCGGCCGATTCGAATGGCTGGCGGACGAGCGGCTGATCGACGCAGTGACGGCGATCTCCGGCTCCGGTCCAGCCTATGTTTTTTATCTGACCGAATGTTTGGCGGAGGCTGGAGCTGCGTTGGGGCTTCCCGCCGATGTCGCCGCAAGACTGGCGCGCGCCACGGTAGAGGGCACCGGGGAGCTCCTGTTCAAAAGCGGCGACAATGCGCCTTCGGAACTGCGCGAAAGCGTAACCTCGCGGGGTGGCACTACCGCCGCCGCCCTCGAGGTGCTGATGGCCCGGGACGGCCTCGCGCCGCTGATCGAACGCGCCGCCCAAGCCGCGCGACGCCGCGCGGAGGCGCTATCGGGATAAACATGCGCTGCCGGATTGCGTCCCAAAGCGAAGAAGCCAAGGATGGCGTCATGCGCGCTTCCGGTTTGGTTGGTTTGACCGCCGCGGTCCTCGCCCTCGGATTGACGCCGACGCGCCTGCGCGCGGAGGATGCGTTTCTCGCTCTGCCGTCAAACGCCGCGGGAGCTTTCAACTATGCGAGGCTATCCGACATCCAAGTGTTTCTGGACGCCAGTCCGACGCGTTGCAGCGTATTGCTGACGGATGGAGTAGAAATCAAAGCCTTCCAAAAATGTTCGGCCATCACCAAGCATCTCGAGCAGAATGGACTCGTCTCATTTCCGAATAATTATGGCTCCGTCTTGCTGGCTCCCGCTTTTATCGCAAGCCTGATTTCGACGAATAGCGGCGGCTGCCGATTGAATCTGCGAAGCGGCAGATGGGTTCCCGTCAATCAATCCTGCAACGAGGTTCACAAGGCGCTGTCCTCCGAATAGTTTGCTTGCGAAATTCGGAGCGGTCGGTCCTTGGTATCGCCTCTCACACTGATTACAGTAAAGACCAACACCGCTGGGAGGCGACGATGGTTCAAAAACACGAAGGCATCGATAAGGCCGCGGCCGGACATAAACCCGACGCCACAGATTTCGCCTCAAAACCGAAAGATCCCAAAAACGCGATCGTCGAGGCGTTGCTCGAGCTGGCGGGCGAACGCAATTGGGACGACATCACAATTTCCGACGTAGCGACGAGAGCCAATGTCTCGCTCTCGACCTTTCGGGACCTCTTTCCCTCAAAAGGCGCCGTTCTCGCCAGCTTCTTCCGAAATATCGACAAGAAAGTTCTTGACGCGGTGGGCGACGATCTCGTCGGCGAACCGGCCAAAGAGCGCTTATTTGACGTGCTGATGCGGCGGCTCGATGCGCTGGCGCCTTATAAGCTTGGCGTCGAAAGCATCGCAGACTGGACGCTCCGCGATCCGCTCGCCGCCGCCGCGATCAACCAACTCACCGTCAACTCGATGCGTTTCATGCTTGAGGCGGCGGGCATTGAGTCGGAGGGCGCGGTCGGGGTCGTGAAGCTCCAGGGCTTGGCTTTGGCCTGGGCGCGAATTCTCCCGGTCTGGTTCCGCGATGACGATGCGGGGCTGTCCTCGACCATGGCGGCGCTCGATCGCGAATTGACGCGCGGCGGACGATTTGTCGCACGAGCGGAGGATTTCAACAGACTGGCTTCGCCTTTGTTTTCGCTGGCGCGCTCTCTGTTCGAGCGGCGTCGCGATAATACTGACAAAGATCGCGGTCGGCACAGCGACGCCGCGGAAGAGACGGACTCTTCGGCGCGAAGCTGATCCCTTATCGCGAGGGAGGCAAACCCGCTAATGCGCCCTCAGGGACCAAAATTGGTCGGCCCCGGCCTTGAGCCTGGGTGATCCAGCCGCGACCACTCGCGTGGATCGAGCTCAACCAAGGTCGGTCCAGCGCGGCCGCCCTTCCGCCCACGGCTGGTCTTGCCGATCTGGAGCCTATCGCCGACCCAAAACCTGATCGAAGGCGCGGCAAGGGCGAGGCCAACAAAATCAGAGACGAAACCAGGCAGAATCAACAAGATCGCCCCAATCCCGAAAAGCGCGCCGTCGACCGCCGCCTCTCGCGACAACCCTGCCTCCTCATGCGAGCGGCTAGCCAGAGCCCGACGCAGGCGCATGGCGGTGGAAAGCCCAAGACGCCGCAACATAGCCGCGCCGGCGAAGCTGGTTAGAAGAGAAAGCAGCACGGCGCCGCCAAAGCCGATCGCATGAACGACCAAGGCAAAGGCAACGAATTCCGAGACGAACCAGAGGGCGATAAAAAGCGGAAGCCGAGCGGGCAGACGCATGCGTGACCTTCGAAGGAGCGGAAGCAAGAGGCTGTTATCCATTCTGGACTCCAGCCGATTCTCTCCCCAGATACAAATATATGATAAGCATGGAGGCGCGGCGCAACATGTCGTCGCCGAAACCGAGGCATCAAGACAGCGATGCAAGATTCTTTTGATTTGACGACCATTATTTTCGCGCTTCTGGCCGCTTTTGTGGTCTGGAAGCTGCGCGCCATTCTTGGCACGCGCACCGGCGCGGAAAAGCCGCCGAGAAACCCGTTTGTGGCGGGCGGCGACGCCCGGCCGCGCCTCGGAGAACCGGACAACAATGTCATACCCATGCCCGGCGCGGCGACGGCCGCAAATGCCGCGCCGAGCAGCGGAGTGAGCCCATCTGAGCGATGGAAGCCCTATGCTGAGCCGGGCTCCAAAGCTTCGGCAGGACTCGACGCCATTGCGGCGGCTGATTCGTCCTTCGCCATTCAACCTTTCCTCACCGGGGCCAAATCGGCTTATGAAATTATCGTAACCAGCTTCGCCGACGGAGATCGGCAGGTGTTGCAAAACCTCCTGGCCAAGGATGTTTTCGATAGCTTCGCAGCGGCGCTCGCTGAGCGTGAAAAGCGCGGCGAAAAGGTCGAGACCACCTTTGTCGCCATCGACAACGCCTCGGTCGCCGACGCCGAATTACGCGGCCGCATCGCCGAGATCACTCTGCGTTTCTCCGCCCAACTGATTAGCGCGACGCGCGACAGAGACGGAGCGGTCATCGACGGCAGCGCCGACAAGGTGATCGAAATCAACGACACCTGGACCTTTGCGCGAGACACCGCATCGCGCGATCCAAATTGGAAGGTCGTCTCGACCGGTCCGGGGCATTGATCGCAAGTCCGGGTGATGACTGAAGCATCGATCGAGGCAACGCCGCGGCCTTTGGCGAAATTGTCGTTCGGAGAGCTGGCAGGCTTTGCGGAAGATGATCATGCCGAGGCCTTCGCGGTTTTTCAGCGCTCTTGCGCTCCCATCCTCGCAGACCGCTCGCCGCTGCGCCAGGCGATTGCGCCATCAGCCGCCTTCAAGGCGATTTGCCGCAGCGCTTTGGCGCGAAACCTCTCGCGCGCGGAGGCGCGGCGTTTTTTCGAGACGCATTTTCGACCTTTTCGGACAATCTGCACCCCGGCCGGCGAGAGCGAGGGCTTCTTCACCGGCTATTACGAGCCGATCGTCGAGGGATCGCTGACGCGAACTGCCGACTTCATCGCGCCCATTCTCTCGCGCCCAAAAGATCTGACGTCACGCACTCCCTATCCCGACCGCGCCGCGATAGAAGCCGGAGCGATCGAGTCCCAGGCGGCGCCGATCGTCTGGCTGCGCGATCCAGTCGAGGTTTTCCTTATTCAGGTGCAAGGCTCCGCCCGGGTGCGCCTTGCTGACGGCCGGCTTTTGCGTCTCGTCTACTCCGGACGCAATGGCCAGAGCTATACGTCAATCGGGCGCATTTTGATCGAAAGCGGAGAAATCGACGCCGCCGAAATGTCGCTCGCAACGCTCAAACATTGGGTTCGCTCGCACGGCCAGAAGCCCGGCGAGGCCGGAGCGGCGCTGATGCAACGCAACAAGTCCTATGTTTTCTTCGCGCTCGACGCTTCGCTCGAACCAGAGGCGGGGCCAGTCGGCGGCGCCGGCCTCAGCCTCACGCCTTTGCGATCGATCGCCATCGACCGCGCTCTTTACGCCTATGGGACGCCGGTTTGGATCGACGCCGCGCTGCCCTGGCGCAGCAAAAGTCCGACGCCCTTGCGCCGCCTGATGATTGCGCAGGATACCGGCTCTGCTATTGTCGGAGCAGCGCGCGCCGATATCTTCTTTGGCTCGGGCGACGACGCCGGCGCGCGCGCTGGCGTCGTTCGGCACAGAGGCGATTTCATTGTTTTTCTACCCCGCGAAGAAGGGCTGGATCCGTGAGGGAAAGCATCCCGGCTTTCGGCAGGGGACGTCTCCGCCGCCTGAGCGCGGAGGAGATTGAGCTCTGGCTCACGGTCACTAAAACCATTGCGGCGCGCCCGTCCAGCACTGTGCCGCAGATACCGACGCCAAAGGAAACTCCGGTTCCGATCAAGCAGCCCGAGCCTAAGACGGCTGCTCAACCGGAAAAACCCCCGCCGCAAAAACCGGCTCTCGTGGAACGGCCAAAAGCTCCTCCCCTCGCGCCATTGGAGCGCAGGCTGCGGCAAAGGCTGTCGCGCGGGCGCGCCGCGCCTGACGCCGTGATCGACTTGCATGGAATGCGGCGGCAGGAAGCCTTTGCGGCCCTGCGTCAATTTCTGGCGTCGGCGCAGCGCGACGGCGCTAAGGTCGCCCTCGTCGTCACCGGCAAGGGCGGCCAAAGCCTCTCGGAGGGTGGGACTGCCGGCGTTTTGCGGCGGCAGGTGCCGCAATGGCTGCGCGGCCCCGAATATCATTCCATCGTGCTCGGCTTCGAGGAGGCTTCGCGATCGCACGGCGGCGCTGGGGCGCTTTATGTGCGGATCAAACGACGCGATCGGGCCACTCACGGATAGAGAAGCACTCGACCTAAGGGTTTCATCATGACCTCCCCGCCCTTCGACTGGACCAACGTCATCGCGCCATCGCTCGGCGATTTCGATCGGATGGCCAATTCGGCTTTCGCCGGACTGCCGGAAGATTTCCGCCAGCTTTGCGAGGGCGTCATCATCCGCGTTGAAGATTTTCCCGACGATGCGACGCTGAAGGAGATGAATTGCGAGAGCGAATTCGAACTGCTTGGCCTCTTTCGCGGCCGCGGTCTCGCGCACGGCGAAGCCTCAATGGCGACAGGGCAATTTCCCAATATGGTCTGGCTTTACCGGCGTCCCATCCTGGATTTCTGGGCCGATGAGGACAATGCGCTCGGCGACATCGTCACCCACGTTCTCGTGCATGAGATCGGGCACCATTTTGGACTATCCGACGACGATATGGCGGCGATCGAAGAACGCGCAAGGTGAGTCGGGGCGGGGCCTAATCAATGGCGCAGAGGGCGAATGCGCATTGATAAAGTAGAAACTCACAACATCAGGGTAGAAACGTACAACACGTTTTGTTAGAATTGCCTGATGGAACAGCCCCACGAACGATTGCAGACCGCCCGGCAGAAGGCTGGTTTTGAAAATGCGACCGACGCGGCGCGCGCTTTCGCATGGAATGAGAATACCTATCGCAGCCATGAGAATGGCGAGCGCGGCTTGCGGCTTGCAATCGCCGAGCGCTACGCCGCCGCGTTCGAAACGAGCGCCGCGTGGCTTCTCACTGGCGAGGGCGAGGCCGAAGCGCGGCCAGTACCCAAAAATATCGTTCGCCTTGTCGGCCGCATCGGCGCCGGCGCAGTGATCGACGCGGATTTTGAGCAGGAGCCCCCGGAAGGGTTCGCGGAAATTGAAATCCCCTACGCCGTCCCCGATGGGGCCGTGGCGTTCGAAATTGTCGGCGATAGCATGTGGCCGCGCTATGATCCGGGCGATATCGTCATCTGCTGGAAGGTCGCGCAAACGCGAAGCGAAGCGGACGGATGGGAAGCCGCAGTGCGGCTGACCGATGGACGGCGCTATCTAAAGACGATCCGCCGGGTCGCCAAGGATCGTTTCGACCTCGTGAGCCATAACGCCAGCCCAATCTTGAACATTCAGATCGAGTGGGCATGCAAAGTGTTCGGCAATATACGCGCGGGCGAATGGAATTTGCTGGAGCGGGCGCCTCGGAAAAAGCCGCTGGGAACGACGAGTGATCGCTTCCGTTAAGGCCCGCGGCGGACATCAGAATCCGCTCGGGCGCCGCCAAATTGCACCCAACGTAATTTTTTATGATTCTGTACATTTCGTGTTGCAACATTCTGTGCATTATGTACAGTACGTCATCGGCAGCGTGCGTTCGCAACCGCAAGACCCAGCGCGAACGCCCGCAGTGTTCGATGACCGTTACTTTGTGGAAACAGGATGAGCGCGATGGCTAAAGAGCGTACAAACCGAAAAGCAGCCAGCTTTGCGAAAAGCGTTGCGGATGATTTCAATGCCAAAAATAACAGCATTGGAGCGAGCGCATCCGAGACTGCTGAATATGTGGCGGAAATGTCCGCAGAACTTGCCGCGCTCGCTAAGTCGTCCGCTGACTATATCGCGACAATGACATGCGAGCTTTCTACCCTGGCGGAATCTGCGCAGCTTTCACGCCTGACGGAACTCCTGGAATTGGTTCGCCGGGAAGCTGCATCCGTCTATGCTTGATTGCGCCTGCGCCTCTGGCAACTGGAGCAAGCCGCACAACGCAATCGCTTGGCTCCAGCAGCAACGGATTTGCTTCCAGATCGGCGCGTTGCTAGTAACCTTCCCAACAACCGACGGCGGCTCCCTTCACCGGTCCATAAGGCCCGTCTCCAAGGAGAAGGGCCGCCACGCAGAACGCCTCAAAGCCCGAACTCGCCGCTATGCTGGTTCAATCCCATATGAGGATGAGTTTGAGACGAAGGCGTCCATTTTTACGCAATTGGGATCGATCATGGAAAAATTCTCTTCGCTGACCGGCGTCGCCGCACCATTGAAAATCACCAATGTCGACACCGACATGATCATCCCGAAGCAATATCTGAAGACAATCAAGCGCACGGGCCTCGGCAGCGGGCTGTTCGCGGAAATGCGTTATCTTGAGGACGGTTCGGAGAATCCCGATTTCGTGTTGAACAAACACGCCTACCGCAAAGCTCAGATTCTCGTCGCAGAAGATAATTTCGGCTGCGGCTCGTCGCGTGAGCATGCGCCGTGGGCATTGCTCGATTTCGGGATCCGTTGCGTCATTTCGACGAGCTTTGCTGATATTTTCTACAATAACTGCTTCAAGAACGGAATTCTGCCAATCGTCGTGTCTCCCGAAGATCTCGCCAAACTCATGGACGACGCTGATCGCGGCGCGAACGCCACTCTGTCTATTAATCTGGAGCAGCAGGAAATTCGCGGACCTGACGGCGGGCTCATCAAATTCGAGATCGATGCGTTTCGCAAACACTGCCTTATGAACGGACTCGACGACATCGGCTTGACCATTGAAAAAGATGGACAGATCGCAACCTACGAAGAACGCGCAGCCGCTCAACGTCCCTGGCTGTAACGTTCAATCGGGAACGACTATGGTTTCCATCGAATCTAACATTATGCATTCGCAGCCCTCCTTTACTCGTTGCAAATCAATTGCTTACTCACATTTCTCGCAGAGATGCCGCAAAAAAATTGATGGCGAAACGATATGCGCGATGTTATATGAGATACCGGACGGGCTACGACCTGTTCTAAGGTAGGAAACATCAGCCCGGCTCATCGCCGCTTTAAGGAGATTAATATGGCTTGGACAACCCCCGTCATCACCGAAGTTTGCGTCGGCATGGAAGTCACCAGCTACGCTTCCGCTGAGATCTGAAGCTAAGGCTTCTCTAAACCGTTGATTGGCTCGCGCCTTGCGCATACTCGTTCTTGGCTCGGCGGCGGGCGGTGGGTTCCCGCAATGGAACTGTAACTGTCCCGTTTGCCAGCTAGCTTGGAGTGGGGATAAGCGCGTCAGGCAGCGTAGCCAATCAAGTTTAGCAGTGAGCGCCGATGGCGAGCGCTGGCTGCTTTTGAATGCATCGCCCGATCTTCGGCAACAAATTATCTCTTCTCCTGCGCTCCATCCCCGCGGAGCGAGCCGACAGTCTCCGATCTCCGCTGTATTTGTGACCAACGGCGACATAGATCATCTGGCTGGCCTTCTAATTTTGCGCGAGCAGCAGGGATTTACGCTTTTCGGCAGCCATACGACTTTGGCCGAAGTTAACGGATCGAGCGTATTTGGCGTCCTGAATAAAACGCTCGTGCGCACAGCGCCGGTTGAGCTTGAATCTACTATCGATGTCGGCATCGGGTTGAAAGTCACCGCATTCGCCGTTCCCGGCAAAATCCCGCTTTATCTCGAGGGCGACAAGGTCGATGTCGGCGCCGAAAGCGAGACTACGGTCGGTCTTGAAATCAGCGACGGGGCCAAGGCCTTCTTCTATATTCCCGGCTGCGCCGAAATAAATGAGCGCGTTTTAAAACGTTTGCGCGACGCGAATCTCTTATTCTTCGATGGCACGACCTTCACGGATGATGAGATGGTCGCGCTCGGTCTGTCGTCGAAAACGGCATTCCGCATGGGTCATGTCGCGATGAGCGGTGAAAACGGGTCTCTGGCGCGTTTCGCCTCTAGCGGAATCGCCAAAAAAATCTATGTCCATATCAACAATACAAATCCGGTTTTGATTGAGGATTCCAAAGAACGCGCAAGCGTCGAAAAGGCCGGGTGGGACGTCGCTTATGATGGCATGGAGGTAGTGTTATGAGCGGGCTTTCAGCGCAAAAACTCACCAGCGATGAACTCGAGGCGAAGTTGCGCCAAGTCGGAGCCGAGCGCTACCATAATTTGCATCGCTTTCATCACCGTCTGCATAGCGGAGCCTGCACCTACGAAGAAGTGCAGGCCTGGGCGCTCAATCGCTATTATTATCAGGCGATGATTCCGATCAAAGATGCGACGGTGTTGACCCGCATCGCCAACGCCGAAGATCGTCGGCAATGGCGTAAGCGCATTGAGGATCATGATGGCCTGCGCGAAGGCGACGGCGGCATCGAGCGCTGGCTCAAGCTGACCGATAGCCTCGGATTCTCACGCGATTATGTGATTTCGACGGAGGGCATTCTTCCCGGCACGCGGTTCGCGGTCGAAGCCTACATCGAATTCTGCCGGACCCGCACACTTACCGAGGCGATCGCGTCTTCGCTGACCGAGTTGTTTTCCCCCGGCATCATCAGCGAGCGCGTGTCAGGCATGCTGGCGCATTATGATTTCGTCAGCAAAGACACGCTTGCTTATTTTTCCGCGCGGCCGCCACAGGCCAAGCGCGACGCCGATTTCGCCCTCGACTATGTGAAAAATCATGCGGAGACCCGCGCCGAGCAGGATCTCGTCATCAAGGCCCTCGAATTCAAATGCTCCGTGCTTTGGGCGCAGCTCGATGCGCTGTGGAGCGCCTATGTCGACAAAGCCCTCCCGCCCGGCGCCTGGGCTCCGGGGACCGTGGCGAAGGCTCATGGAGTTGCAGCATGAGCCAGTCCGGGCAGCTGGTTGGCGCCGCGCCGCGCTTGCCCCGCGGCGTCCGACTGAAACATGACGATACGCGCGGCGAATGGTTGTTGCTCGCGCCCGAACGGGTGGTGAAGGTCGATCCCATAGCTGTCGCCATCCTGCAACGCTGCGACGGAGTCGCGACGATCGAGGCCATCGTTGATGATCTGGCGGCGACTTACTCGGCTGACCGCGCCAGGATCGATACGGATGTGCGCGCGCTGCTCGCGGATCTTGCCGCCAAACGCATGGTGGATCTATGAACGCACCGGTCAAGACTCCCACCCCCGTCGGCCTACTCGCCGAGTTGACGCACCGCTGTCCGCTGGGCTGCCCCTATTGCTCAAATCCGCTGGAGCTCGAGGCGCGCTCGGACGAGCTCGACACCGCGACGTGGAAAAAGGTTTTTTCGGAGGCTGCGGCGCTCGGCGTTCTGCACGCGCATTTGTCCGGCGGCGAACCGGCGGCGCGGCGCGATCTCGTCGAAATCGTCGCCCATTGCGCGGCGATCGGCCTTTACACCAATCTGATTACCTCGGGCATCGGCCTGAACGAGGATCGCGTCAAGGCCTTGGCCGCCGCCGGGCTCGACCATGCCCAGCTGTCGATCCAAGATTCCGAGGCGATATCCGCAGATCGCATCGCCGGCTATCAAGGGGCTTTTGCGCGCAAGCAATCGGTCGCGGCATGGATCACGGCGGCCGGCCTGCCGCTCACCGTCAACGCCGTCATTCACCGCGCCAATGTCGCGCGCGCCGGCAAAATGGTCGAACTTGCCGTCATGCTCGGCGCTCGGCGCGTCGAAATCGCGCACACGCAATATTATGGCTGGGGCCTCGTCAATCGCGCCGCCCTGATGCCCACGGAGGCGCAAGCCGCGGCTGCGATCGCTGAGGTCGAGGCGCTGCGCAACACCTATGCCGGCGTCATCGTGATCGACCATGTGATCCCCGATTATCATGCCCGTTACCCCAAAGCCTGCATGGGCGGCTGGGCCAAACGCACTTTGAATATCACGCCCTCGGGCAAGGCCCTCCCCTGCCATGCGGCGGAAACCATTCCGGAACTGGAATTCTGGAATGTGCGCGATCATTCAATCGAGGATATCTGGTTCCGCTCGCCGGCGTTTAACGCCTTCCGCGGTACGGACTGGATGCAGGAGCCCTGCCGTTCCTGCCCGCGCAAAGAAATCGACTTCGGCGGCTGCCGTTGCCAGGCCTTGGCCCTTACCGGCGACGCCCGGGCGACCGACCCGGTTTGCCATTTGTCGCCTAATCATCACCTTGTGTCTGAAATCGCGGCGGGTGGGCGCCACGCCAAGGAAGAAGAAGCGAACGTTGAATCGGCCTATGTGTACCGGGCTGTCAAAACGCCGGAGCCGGCGCAATAGATTTGCCGCGGCGCAAAGGTCCGGCGGCGGGGAAGTTGCATCCGCGGGGGAAAACCCGCTAGAGCGTAATGTTTGAACACATGATTTGATCTGAAAACGCTCCGCCTTTTCGGAATCATGCTCTAGAATCGATGCAACAGCGCCTTCCAGGCTTACGCTGGCCAATCCAGGTTTTTACGGCTGGGTTCGCGTCCGGCAGGAGACACAAGCGATGGCGAACGCGGTGAAAAGCCCGCTCGACCTCGTCGAGGACCTTAAATCCACGTCCCTCGCCGACAAATATGACCTGACCAAACAGCGGATCTTCGTCTCGGGGCCGCAGGCTGTTGTTCGTCTTTTGCTCATGCAAAAGGAGCTCGACCGGCGCGCCGGGCTTAAAACTGCTGGATTTATCTCAGGCTACCCAGGTTCGCCGCTCGGCGGCCTCGATCATAATTTCATTCGCGCCGAGACTGTTTTTCAGCAGAATGACATTCTGTTCCAGCCTGGCCTCAATGAGGATCTGGCCGCCACCGCGGTGTGGGGGGCGCAACAGGCCGAAATGCGCGGCGAGGGCCAATTCGACGGCGTTTTCGCGCTTTGGTACGGCAAGGGTCCGGGCGTTGACCGCAGCGGCGATGTTTTCCGCCACGTGAATCTGGCGGGCTCGTCGCAATATGGCGGCGTGTTGGCGTTGATGGGCGATGACCACACCGCCGAATCGTCGACCACCGCGCATCAATCCGAATTTACATTCGTCGACGTAATGATGCCGATTCTCTCGCCGGCGGGCGTGCAGGAAATCATCGATTACGGACTTTACGGCTATGCGATGAGCCGCTTTACCGGCGCATGGGTCGGCCTCAAATGCCTCAAGGATACGGTCGAATCGACCGGCTCGATCGACGGTTCGCTGGATCGCGTGCGTCCTGTGACGCCGACGGATTTCGCGATGCCGCCAGGCGGCCTCAACATTCGCCGAAGCGACAAAATCCTCGAGCAGGAAAAGCGCCTGCATAATTTCAAGCGCGACGCCATGCTCGCCTGGTTGCGCGCCAATCGCCTGAATAGGGTCATCACCTCCGGCGGCCCAAACGCCAAAATCGGCGTGATCGCGGCGGGAAAATCCTATCTCGACGTGCGGCAGGCGATGGAGGACCTTGAACTCGACGAGGTGGAGGCCAATGCGCTGGGTCTGCGGCTGCTCAAGATCGGTTGCGTCTGGCCGATCGAGCCGGTCGGCTTGCGGGACTTCGCGCAAGGGCTCGATCTCATCATCGTCGTCGAGGAAAAGCGATCGCTCATCGAAACGCAGGTGCGGGAAGAGCTGTATGGTTCGCCGAATCAGCCGGTCTGCATCGGAAAAAAGGATGAATCCGGCCGCTGGCTGTTCCCCGTCACCGGCGCTCTCGACGCCAATGACATCGCGATAGCGATCGGGCGGCGCCTGCTGCGCTTTAATCACAGCGACAGGCTCGAGCGCCGCGTGCAAAGGCTGGAACGGGCTCAAGCCATGCTCAGCGGCGGCGAGACGCTTGCCGTCCGTTCTCCTTATTTCTGCTCCGGCTGTCCGCACAATTCCTCGACAAAAGTGCCGGACGGCATGCGCGCCAATGCGGGCATCGGCTGCCACTACATGGCGCAGTCGATGGATCGCGCCACCGAGGGCTTCACCCAGATGGGCGGCGAGGGCGCCAATTGGGTCGGCGAGGCGCCTTTCTCGAAGCGCCCGCATATTTTCCAGAATCTAGGCGATGGCACTTACAATCATTCCGGCGTCCTGGCCTTGCGGTTCGCCGTCACGGCGGGCGTCGATATCACCTACAAGATCTTGTTCAACGACGCGATCGCCATGACCGGCGGCCAACGGCTCGAAGGCGGCCTGTCCGTCGATCGGATCGCGCGTCAGGTCGCCGCCGAGAATGTCAGCCGCGTCGTAGTCGTGACCGACGAGCCGAACAAATATTCGCCCGAGCTGCAATGGCCTGCGGGCATAGCCATTCATGACCGTCATGAACTCGAGGAAGTTCAGCGCGAGCTCGCCGCCGTGCCTGGGGTCACTGCGCTGATCTATGATCAGACCTGCGCCGCCGAAAAGCGCCGCCGGCGCAAGCGCGGCGATTTCCCTGATCCGGACAAGCGCGTCATCATCAATGAATTGATTTGCGAAGGCTGCGGCGATTGCGGCGTCGCGTCCAATTGCGTTTCAATCCAGCCGCTCGACACGGAATTCGGCCGCAAGCGGGTGATCGACCAATCGAGCTGCAACAAGGATTTTTCCTGCGTCGACGGATTTTGTCCCTCCTTCGTGACCGTGCACGGAGCCAAGCCGAAAAAAGCCGCGGCGCAGATTGCGTTTGATTTCCCGGCTCCTCCGCAGCCGCAGATCGCCAAGCTCGGCGCGCGGCCATATGGCGTTCTGATCACTGGCGTCGGCGGCACAGGAGTCGTGACCATCGGCGCCATTCTCGGCATGGCGGCGCATATCGAAGGCAAGGGCTGCGGATCGATCGATATGGCGGGCCTTGCGCAAAAAGGCGGCGCGGTCTTCAGCCACGTCAAGCTCGCGGCAAAGCCCGAAGACATTCATGCGATTCGCGTCGCCGCCGGCGAGGCCGATCTGGTTCTTGGTTGCGATCTCGTCGTCTCAGGCTCGCAGCAAGTTCTTGCGGCGATCCGCAAAGGCGAGACCGGCGTCCTCGTGAACATTGCTGAAATCTATCCCGGCGAGTTCACCCGCGACGCTGATTTCACATTGCCCGATGAGCGGATCAAACGCGCGATATCGCGCGCGGCTGGCGATGGTCTTCGCTTCGTCGACGCGACGGCTACGGCGACAGCCCTGCTCGGCAACTCGATTGCGGCCAATATGTTTATGCTCGGCCATGCCTGGCAGCAAGGCTTCGTGCCCCTTGGGGAGGCGTCGCTCTTGCGGGCGATAGAACTCAACGGCGAAGCGGTCGCGATGAATAAGCTGGCGTTTTTATGGGGCCGCCGCGCCGCCGCCAACCCCGCCGCCGTTTCTGCCGTTATCCAGTCGTTGCGCCCCGACGCCATAGCGCCAAAGCAAGCGCGGACGCTCGACGAGGCGATTGCAAGGCGCACCGCCTTTTTGACCGATTACCAGAACGCCGCCTATGCGCGCCGCTATCTCAGCCTCATCCGGCGCACCGGCGAGATCGAGAAGGCGAGGACGCCTGGAGCCGATGAGCTCATTCACGCGGTTGCGCGGGCTCTATTCAAGCTGATGGCGATCAAGGATGAGTATGAGGTCGCTCGGCTCTATACGGATGGATCCTTCGCGAAACAGATCGCGGCCGCGTTCGAAGGCGATCTCAAATTCGAGTTTCATCTCGCCCCGCCCCTTCTTGGCCGCAAGAACGCCAAAGGCGAAGCGATCAAGACGAGCTTTGGCCCATGGGTGATGCCGGTCTTCAAGGCGCTCGCGCGGCTGAGGTTTTTACGCGGCACTCCGCTTGATGTTTTTGGCTATGCGAAGGAGCGGCGTCTCGAGCGCAAACTCATCACGGATTATGAGGCTTTGCTGGGCGAGATTCTGGACAATTTGTCGCCCGGCAATCATGCGCTGGCTGTAGCGCTTGCGGCGATCCCGGAGAAAATCCGCGGCTTTGGCCATGTAAAGCTGCGGAGCCTTGAGGCGGCGAAGGCGGAAGAACAAGCGTTGCTTGAGCAGTTCCGGCACGATGGGCGGCCGATAAAGCTCGCAGCGGAATAGGCGGACGAAGCAGAATTCCTCAGAGGGCGTCTCCGCCTGTCAATGGAATCAGTCCATTGACAGGCAAGATCGCTCGCCGCCGCCTAGGACCTTACGATCACATTCTTGAACTGCCACGGGCTTTCCACATCGATATCCTCAGGGAACAGAATGCCGCGGCCTTTTAGCGGCGTCCAACCCGTATATTGTCCAATGAGCGGCCCAAGATAGGGACGCTGCAGCTCGAGGCATCGGCGGAAATCGATTTCGTCGGCGTCGACGATGCCGGCTGTCGGATTTTCCAGCGCCCAGACCATGGCGGCGACGACGGCGGACGTCACCTGCATCCCCGTCGCGTTCTGGTAAGGCGCGAGCCGCCGCGTCTCTTCGATGGAGAGTTGCGAGCCGTACCAATAGGCGTTCTTGGCGTGGCCATAGAGCAGCACGCCGAGCTCATCCATGCCGTCGAGAATGTCCTCCTCGCCAAGGATGTGCCAAGCCTTCTGCTCTTGCCATTGCGCGCCCGCCATTTCGTCGAGCGAGAGGATTGCGTCATCGGCTGGGCGGTAGGCGTAATGGCAGGTCGGCCGATAGACGACCTCCCCGGACTCGCGCACGGTGAAATAATCGGCGATCGAGATCGCTTCATTATGGGTGACCAGCCAGGCGTGCTGCGCCCGCCCCGACGGAGTCCACGTGCGCACGCGCGTGCCGGCGCCAGCCCGCATCAGATAGATCGCGCAATCGGGTCCGAACGGATGCCGTTTGCCTTCTGGCGGCAATTGCTTTTCATGCGTTCCCCAACCGAGTTCGGCGGGCTGCAAGCCTTCTGAAATGAACCCCTCGACAGACCATGTATTGACGAAAACGCCTGCCGGCTTCGGCGAGCGAGCGCGCTGACTATCGCGTTCCGCGATATGGATGCCTTTGACTCCGACCTTTTGCGCGAGTCGTCCCCAATCGGCCCGCGACGACGGCGCGCCCGGATCTATGCCGCAATCGGTGGCGACGTTCAGCAGCGCCTGTTTGACGAACCAGGACACCATGCCTGGGTTAGCCCCGCAGCATGAAATTGCCGTCGGCCCGGGCCCAACGGCGCGGCGGAGGTCGAGCACGGCCTCGCGCAGCGCATAGTTTGAGCGTTGGGATATGCTCAGCCGAGCGTCGGTGTAAAACCCCAGCCAAGGTTCAGCGACAGTGTCGATGTAAAGCGCGCCGAGTTCATGGCAGAGGCCCATGATTGCGACGGACGACACGTCGACAGACAAATTGACGACAAACGCCTGGCCTTCGCCTTCCGTGAGTAAAGGCGTCAGAAAGTCGACAAAATTCTCCCGCGTGACGGGTTTTTGGATGAAGGTGATGCCGCGCTCGTCGAGAAGGCGGCGATTTTTGTCGTCAGGATCGATGACGGTGACGCGTGATTTATCGAACGTGAAGTGGCGCTCGATGAGCGGCAATATCCCGCGCCCGATCGAACCGAAACCGATCATCACGATCGGGCCAGTAATCGAGCCATGCACGGGCCAATTCGCCATTCTTGTATCTCCCAAAAGTCGAATCGAGGAATGGTCCCGCAGTCCACGGGAAAAAGCCTGCCTTGAGTTTGCAAGGCAGCAACATCAGCTCAAGGACGCCGAGTCCGGGACGTCAATTTCATTGCGTGCGCGGAACCAAGCCCGGCGCCTGGTCCGCATCGTCATCGCCACCGAAAAAACCGATCAGGCGGCTTGGCGGAATTGCGCCAAATCCCGAGAAAAATCGCGGAGCCCGGTCGCCTTGACGAGACCCTTGGCCCCTTTTAACGCACCCGCCTTGAGCTCAAGCGCGAGAAAACGGGCATCATCGACCGGGCCGGGCAAAACCAGATCAAGCGTGTGGCGCCGGGAAAAACCGAATGGTTCATAATAAGGCGCATCTCCAACCAGCAATAACGCTTCATAACCTGCGACGAAAGCCCGGAACAAAGCCTCAGCCATGAGCCTGCGGCCAAAACCTCGCGAGCGATAGGCTGTCGCGACCGCAAGCGGGCCGAGCAGCAAACCGTCGACGCCGCCCGCCTCGACATGCCACATGCGTAGAGTGCCGATCAACGCATCCGCAGTCTTCATCGCCAGCGAAAGCCCAGCCGCCGGCAATCTGCCTTCGCGCAAGCGTTCGGCGGTTTTCTCGCAACGCGCCACGCCGAAAGCCTCGTCAAGCAAGGCTTCGCGGGCAAAAAAATCGGGCGGCTCTTCGTCGCCGATATAGATATCAGGTTCGCTGACATCTCCGATGAAAAAGGGAGCCTGCCGATCGATTTGGGTCGAGATCGAGGTCATCAGAGCCTCCGCCGGCGCAAAACCGGGATTGCGTGACGACCCTCGCACCGTACAAAGGCTCAAAACTGAGCCTTTGCCGGCCGTACGGGACAAGGAAAGCGGCATGTGCGGGAAGAAAACGCGTCCGCCGCCAGGCGTTTCAAGCAGCGCGCTGCTCAGATCACATAGGACTTCAGCGGCGGGAAGCCGTTAAAGCCAACCGTGGAATAGGTCGTCGTATAGGCGCCTGTTCCCTCGATGAGCACCTTCGAGCCGATCTCGAGACTGATGGGAAGGAAATAGGGCTCCTTCTCATAGAGAACATCGACAGAATCGCAGCTCGGCCCGGCGAGAACGCAAGGCTCGGTCTCATCGCCGTCAAACGCCGTTCTGATCGGATAGCGGATCATCTCGTCCATCGTCTCTGCGAGACCGTTAAACTTTCCTATGTCGAGATAGACCCATCTCACAGCGTCGTCCGAAGACTTCTTCGAGATCAGCACCACTTCCGCCTCGATGATCCCGGCGTTGCCGACCATGCCGCGACCCGGCTCGATTATCGTCTCGGGAATATGATTGCCGAAATGCCTATGCAGCGAGCGCATGATCGACTGCGCGTAGGCCTTTACCGCCGGAACGTTCTTCAGATATTTGGTCGGAAACCCGCCGCCGAGATTGACCATTTGAAGCGCAATGCCGCGCTCCGCGAGATCGCGGAAAATGGTCGAGGCGGCCTTCAACGCGCCATCCCACATGCCGGGATTGCGCTGTTGCGATCCGACGTGAAACGACAAGCCGAAAGCAACGAGGCCAAGCCGATGCGCGCGCTCGAGCACCCGTGGGGCCAGCTCCGCGTCGCAGCCGAATTTGCGCGACAGCGGCCATTCCGCGCCAGCGCCGTCGCAGAGCAAGCGGCAGAATACCTTGGCCCCCGGAGCAACGCGCGCGATCTTCTCGACTTCCGCCTCGCAATCCACCGCAAACAGGCGCACGCCAAGCTGATAGGCGCGCAGAATATCGCGCTCCTTCTTGATCGTGTTGCCATAGCTGATGCGATCGGGGCTCGCGCCGCTCGCCAGGACCTGCTCGATCTCGCCGACCGAAGCCGTGTCGAAGCAGGAGCCAAGACGGGCCAGCAGCTCGAGAACGCGCGGGTCGGGATTGGCCTTCACCGCGTAGAACACGCGGGTATCAGGCATGGCGTCAATGAATGAATTATAATTGTCGCGCACGACATCGAGGTCGAGCACGAGGCACGGCCCGTCTTCGCGGCGGTTGCGGAGAAACTCCAAAATGCGATCGGTCATCGCGGCATCCCTTCGAAGGGCGCGGGTCTCCCGCACCGGAACGAATAAGCTTCGGGGTGAAAGGCGATGCTGAAAAACCGTCCGCGCTATGGAGACGCGACCGTTTCAGTTGACCCGCCAGTCGCGACCGATTGCGCTTCCGCGAAGGAAACCTCGCAGAACACAAGCGGTCTGATGCTGCGCCGTGGACACTTTCACCGCAGACGAACGCGAATGCGCCGCCTGAAGCGATCATGGCCTTCGCTTGGAGTGGAAATACCTCTCCGCACGCCCGGCAAGATAGACAAGCCTCTTCGGTACGTCAGCTTTGGAGGCTGACAGAGACGAAAAAGCCCGGTCCGTCGTTGCTTTAAGTCGCGTCCCCCGTTTGGCGGGGTTCGCCGGTTCGCCTCCGGCTGTCGGTCCTTAATAGGCGGCTAACCGGCCTCTTGTCCGGATCCCCGCCAACCGACACACGACCACAGGCACGTGCGAAATAGGGCGATGTCACAAATAAGGGGATTCGCGCCGAATACAAGCTTTTTTTGGAAAAATATGCGGCTCTTGACGCAAATGGGCGGCGCAAAACCGATTCCTGCGTCAATCCATCGCCCTTTGATGGTCCACGGAGCTTTCTGGGTTGCAAAATTCTAGCGGGATTTGCGCTATAACCCTTGCCGCCATCCCAAAAGGTCACTACCCCGTAAGCTCAAGCTTACCCCTTCGGGGGGCGGCGCCACACTCAATTCAGCATGCTCATGATCGATCTGAATCGCCGCACGCTCGTTAAGGGTCTTCTCGCCTCCAGCGCTTTGACCTCAAATATGAGATCTGTAGCTGCGCAGACGGCGTCAGCGCCGCCGAGATTCGACTTTGACGACGTCGTGCGCAGAGCGCGCGACCTCGCGACCGCCCATTTCGAGGCCGGAAATCCGGCTCTGCCCGAAGCTGTGAGCAAGCTTGACTTCGACGCCTGGCGCGACATCCGGTTTCGTCCAGAGAAGGCTTTCCTCGCCGGCAACGGAAGCCTGTTTAGACTTCAGCTTTTCCATCTCGGCCATCTCTATAACCGGCCGGTGACAATCAATACGATCCGCGACGACATTCCAACTCCGATCCCCTATACCGCTAGTCTTTTCGACTATGGCCGCACCAAGCTCGACAAGCCTTTGCCGGTCAATCTCGGGTTCGCCGGGTTTCGGCTGCATTATCCGTTGAACTCGCCGAAAATTTTTGACGAGACGATCGCATTTCTTGGCGCCAGCTATTTCCGCGTGCTTGGCCGCGATCAACGCTACGGCATGTCGGCGCGCGCGCTCGCCATTCAGCCTGGAAGCGACTCGGAAGAATTTCCGTTCTTTCGCGAGTTCTGGATCGATATGCCGGAAGACGCCGACCGGGCGACGATTTATGGGCTGCTCGACAGCCAATTGACGACGGGCGCCTTCCGCTTCGATCTCTATCCGGGCGCTGAGACGACGATCGAAGTCTCCGCAACGCTGTTCCCGCGCAAGGCCGACGTCAAATTCGGCTTGGCCCCTCTCACCTCGATGTTTTTTCTTGGCGAAAATGAACGCCGCTCCAATGAAGACTTCCGTCCGGAACTGCATGATTCGGACGGGTTGCTGATCCATTCCGCCACCGGCGAGTGGATCTGGCGCCCTTTGCGCAATCCGCCAAAGCCCGAGATATCTTCGTTCTTGGACCGCGACATTCGCGGCTTTGGATTGCTCCAGCGCGACCGCGACTTCGGCCATTATCAGGATCTCGACCTCGCTTACGAAATGCGGCCGGGTTATTTCGTTGAACCGAGGGACAGCTGGGGCGAAGGCCACATCGATCTCGTCGAATTGCCGACCGAACACGAGACCAATGATAATATCGTCGCTTCTTTCGCGCCCAAGGACGCGCCGGAGCCGAACAAACCTTTCAGCTACGGCTATCGTCTCTCCGCCAGCCTCGATCTGACCCGGCTCTCCCCCAATGGGCGCGCGCTCAATACCTATCAAACGACGGCGGCGGCGCTCGGCTCCGCCGATCCGACGCCGTCCGGATCGCGGCGCTTCATCATCGATTTCAACGGCGGCGACCTCGCCCATTACGCCTCGGATCCGCAACTGGTCGAGGTCGTCCCCTCGACCAGCCAGGGCAAGATCCTGAGGTCTTTCATTGTTCCAAACAGCCACATTAAAGGCTTTCGCGCGGTGATCGACGTTCAGCTCGACCCTGGCCAGTCCACTGACCTGCGCGCTTTTCTCCGCACGGGATCGAAGGCGCTGACCGAGACCTGGACGTTCCCATGGCGAGCGGAATAGGCGTGCGCGGGCAGGAACCCCTCGTCCGAGCGGCGAAGCCCGCAGATCTCGACGCCA
Organism: Methylocella sp.; assembly: GCA_037200525.1. Lineage (NCBI taxonomy): Bacteria > Pseudomonadati > Pseudomonadota > Alphaproteobacteria > Hyphomicrobiales > Beijerinckiaceae > Methylocella > Methylocella sp. The sequence goes on from JBBCGG010000001.1 coordinate 4,072,357, forward strand.
TCGAAAACATTGAGAATACTGTATTTGAAGGAGACCGGCTGTCGCGCCGCAGTCTGCGCTACTTCCTGACCGCGAAGACTTGTCTCCTGCTCGTTCTCATCGCCGACAAGAGCGTCGCTGGCTACAGCCTTGTCGCCTTCCGCAAGGGATCCCTCCTCGCGCGGCTCTATTCGGTTGCGCTGGATCCCGCAAAACAGGGGCGCGGTCTCGGCCGATTTCTGCTCAATGCAAGCGAGCAGGCGGCCAGCGCCCGCGGCGCCTTGGTCATGCGTCTTGAGGTTCGCACCGACAATGCCGTCGCAATCGCGCTCTATGAGAAAAGCGGCTACCGGAATTTTGCGGCCATCGACGACTATTACGAAGACGGCGGCAGCGCCTTGCGCTTCGAAAAGGAGCTGAATCTCAAGCGCGGAGCGTCGAGGGGGCGCAGGCTCATTCGCCCGGCCTCTGCTTGAGCCGCGCGAGATCAAACCCCTCAATGTCCTGCAGCAATTCGATAAAAGCCGTCGCGCCATAATCGGCGTAGGCCTCGCCCTTGCGCGCAGTCGCGGCGCTGGCGTCGCCCATCGCGCCTGATTCAGAAAGATCCTGGCTCATCCAACCAAAGCCGGTCGGACGACCGACGCGAAGCCAATTGAAATCGCTTTCGATCGCGATGCTCTCCGGCGCAAAATCGGCCGCTTCCTCAGGACGCACGAGGTCGGGACGAAAACTCAGCATGAGCGATGTCTCCATGTCGCCGGCGTGAACGCCATGCGTCTTTTCCTCGTCGGAAAAAAGGCCGTCCGGCGCACCGAAACGATGCCAGGAAGCCATCACCACAAACATGCCTAGCCTCGCGCGAAGATCATGCGCGATAATGTCGAGAATGCCGACATTGCCGCCGTGCGAATTGAGCAGAACCAGCTTGCGGCAGCCAGCGCGAAAGACGCATTCGGCGAGCTCCGTCCAAGCGCGGATCGCAGTCGTCGCCGAGAGGCTCAAAGCGCCGGGAAAATCGGTATGCTCGATTGAACAGCCGCAGCTCTGCACCGGCAGGAACAAGACCGGCAACTCACGCGGCAAGCGCGCCGCGACGCGCGCAATGTAACCATCCATGATGAAGGCGTCGACGCCAAGCGGCAGGTGCGGACCATGCTGCTCGATGGCGGCGACCGGCAAAACGGCGATGACATCGCCCATCTCGGCGTTCTGGAAGTCGGTCCATGTCATCTCGGCCCAGAAGCGCGTTTGCAGCATGCGATGTGTCCTTGCGGCGGATCGCGACCGGAGCAATCGCCGGGTGCGGAGCCTGCATATTTTCTACCCACAAGCAAAAAGCAAGTCGGTCTGCAAGCAGCGATCCAGCTTAATCCGATCCTCTCAGAGAGCCCCATGAAGCAGGCCCGCGTTCTGCTCGCATGAAAAGCGCGCTTGGCTCCAAGTGGCAGAGGCTTGTTTGCCAATAGCGCGAGGCTGCAGTAACTAAGCCGGAGCGCTGCGGGGAGCCGCCGGCTTGATGCTCGGGCGCTGATGGGCGGAGAAAACGAGAATGTCGTCTTGCCGGTATGATGTGCTTGGTTTCGGAAACGCCATCGTCGATGTCATCGGCCAAACCGATGACGCTTTCCTGATCGCTCATGGCCTGCACAAAGGCGGGATGACGCTGATTGACGAGGCTCGCGCTAAAAGCCTTTACGAAGCCATGGGGCCGGCGACGGTTGTTTCCGGAGGCTCGGCGGCCAATACGATCATCGGACTGGCTGGCCTTGGCTGCAAAGCCGCCTTTATCGGCAAAGTCAAAGCGGACGAACTTGGCGCGATTTTCGCCCATGATATCCGCGCCGCCAAGGTTGGATTTTCGACCGCGCCCGCCGATGTTGGATCGGCTAGCGCAAGATGCCTCATCTTCGTCACGCCGGACGGCCAGCGCACGATGAACACGTTTCTGGGGGCTTGCCAGGATCTCAGCGAGGCGGATGTCGACGAAGATCTCGTCAAGCAATCCGCCATTATCTATCTTGAAGGCTATCTCTGGGATCCGCCCGCCGCCAAAGCCGCCTTCCTCAAGGCGTCGAAGATCGCCCGCGCCGCCGGGCGGAAAGTCGCATTGTCGCTGTCCGACTCGTTTTGCGTCGATCGATATCGCGACGAATTCCTTGAGTTGATTCGCTCGCAGGCAGTGCAAATCGTCTTCGCCAACGAGAGCGAATTGCATTCGCTCTACCAAACTTCGGATTTCGACACCGCTCTCGCGCAGCTGCGGAGCGAGAATATCCTTGGCGTCATTACCCGTTCAGAACAGGGCTCGGTCGTCGCGACGCGCAATGAGGTTCTGACGGCGCCGGCGTTCCCGGTTGATCGCGTCGTCGACACCACCGGCGCCGGCGATCTCTTCGCGGCCGGTTTTCTCGCCGGCCTCACCAGGGACAAGGATCTTTTGAGTTGCGCGCGACTGGGCGCGCTGGCTGCAGCGGAGATTATCCAGCACATTGGCGCGCGGCCGCAGACGGATCTGGCGCAGCTCGCCGAGCAGCATGGGCTCGGGGCTTAGCTTCGCGCCCGGCCCCATCCTTGGGATAAGGCCAAGCGTCTGCGGGGACGACATCGTCCCAGGTCTATCGCGCCGGCGTCGCGAAAAACTATTCCGCCGCGCGCTTGAATTCAGGATAGGTGCAATGCGGGTCGGCAACCGGCTCGCGCTTGAATTCGAGGACTTTTGGCTGTTCGACGAAGGGAAGTTTCAGGCTCTCCCAGACGTCGACCAGGGCCTCGACGAGATCCGCGATATGCGCATCGGTGTGCAGCGGGCTTGGCGTGATGCGCAGTCTCTCCGTCCCCTTGGCGACGGTCGGATAGTTGATCGGCTGAATATAGATCGAGTGGCGCTCAAGCAGCATGTCCGTCGCGGCCTTGCAGAGCTCGGCGTCGCCGACGAGAACCGGCACGATGTGGGAACGGTTCGCCATAACCGGGAGGCCGGCGGCGCTTAAGGCATGTTTGGTCAGCATCGACTGCCGCTGATGCATAACCCGAAGCTCGACGCCCTCGCCCTGCTTCAAGAGATGCACGGCGGTCTTGGCCGCGGCGGCGACCGAGGGAGGCAACGAGGTGGTGAAGATGAAAGACGGGGCATAGGAGCGCACCGCATCGACGATCGACCTATCGGCGGCGATATAGCCGCCCAAGGCGCCAAATCCCTTGGCGAGCGTGCCCTCGATCACGTCGATTCTGTCCATGACGCCGTCGCGCTCGCCAATGCCGCCGCCATGGGCGCCATAGAGGCCAACCGCATGGACTTCGTCCATATAAGTCATCGCGTTGTAGCGCTTGGCGAGATCGGCGATTTGGCTGATCGGAGCGATGTCTCCGCTCATTGAATAAAGGCTCTCGAAAACAATCAGCTTGGCGCGCTGATCACCGGCTTCGGCCAAAAGCTGTTCGAGATGAGCAAGATCATTGTGCCGGAAAATCTTGCGCTCCGCCTTCGACCGGCGGACGCCCTCGATCATCGAATTGTGGTTCAGCTGATCGGAGAGGATGAGGCAATCGGGCAGAACATCGCCGATCGTCGAGATGGTCGCGAGATTGGAGATCCAGCCCGAAGTGAAGACGAGGCCCGCTTCCTTGCCATGCAGATCGGCCAGTTCAGCTTCCAGCTCCACCAAGGGATGATTATTGCCGGAAATATTGCGGGTTCCGCCGGAGCCGACCCCATGCGCTGCTGCGGCGCAGGTCATCGCCTCGATCACCTGGGGATGACGGCCCATGCAAAGATAATCGTTGGAGCACCAGACGACGACATCGACGGCGCTATGCTGCGCTTCCTCGCCCCGGCGCCATACTGCGCGAGGGTAAGCTGCGGCGTCTCGCGCGAGATCGGCGAAGACGCGATAGCGCCTCTCGCCCTTCAACTTCGTGATCGCATCATCGAAGAAGCGCCGATAATCCATATAAATATTCCCCAATGATCCAAACCAAAACGTCTGGATGGGCGGAAAACCCCCGCTCGAGGCTCGATTATGAGAAGGAAATTCGCCTGGACGCTTTCATGCGTTTCAATGAGCTTCCTTCAAGCGACTGACGATCCCGGCGGGATAACGCGGATTCAATGCGGCGCCACCCCTAATTTTGGGGCGTAGCGATTACCCCAAGAACACAGGAGGAAATTTCGATCTTCGGTTGATTTGATTTAGTGAGGTTCTAGCGGAGCGTCAAATCGTTTCAGTGTCGCACGCTTGAGCGATGCGCGCGCTGCTCATATGCGGCGCCGGATTCTTCAGCTTTTCGCGTGGCGAGCCGTCTTGGATCAGGATCATCACTTCCTCGGGATCTTGCGCTTGGCGCCGGCATTGCTCCTATTCGGCCTCCGAGGCGAACGAAAAACGGCCGGGAGAATCCCGGCCGCCGCATCGAAGAGCTCAAAACCCGATTGAATCAGGGAACGACCGTACCGTAGGCTTGACCGCTGCCGACTTTGCAGGAACAACCGCCGCCGACGTAATACGGGTGGCGAATCTGGCAAGTCTTAACCTGCGTCGAGCAGTAATTGCCAAGTCTTGCGCTGGGCGCGCTGACCCCCGCGGCGGGGGCTGGGGCATAGGCCGGGGGATAGGCCGCATAACCGCCCTGGGGAGCCTGGGGACCCTGGGGATAGTCATACCCAGAATAAGGCTGATAGCCATAGTAATCAGAGGGATAAGGATAGCCGTAATCATATCCCCAATCGCCGGCTAGCCCGTAACCAAACAGGCCGGCTCCGGCAAAACAGCCAAAACAACCCCCGCCAAAGAAGCGGCGGCCGTGAAAACCGCCAAAACCACCGTGGAAACCGCCACCGTGGAAGCCGCCGCCATGGAAACCGCCGCCCCCATGCCCGCCAAATCCGCCTCGCGCCGAAGCTGGACTGCTGCTGGCAAGCGCCACGCCCACAGCCGCAACGGCCGCCAATACACCAAAGCGTCTCATTACCTACTACTCCTTTTGCCCTTACTGCTAAACCGCAGGGCAATCGGAAAGGCAACGCTTCAGTTGCAGGGAGAGTTCCGGCGCTTGGAGATCAACCATTCGTGCTCAAGCGCCAGAAACCCATGAAGCGGTGGCTCCCGCTCCATGGATGTGCCCCTCAATCTCCAAGCCGTCGACGCAGCGAAGCTCAGAGACAGACTGAATTAGGGCGCAACCGTGCCGCGGGCGCGGCCGCCGCTGACTTTGCACGAGCACCCAACACCGACATATGACGCATGGTAGAGTTCGCACGTCTTGACGGGCGTCGCGCAATAATTGCCGATGCCTCCGGTCGCGACGCTGCGCCCTGTCGTCACAGGGGCCGCGACCGCGGCTGTTGAGTAAGCATATCCCGGATATCCGTAATTGTATCCGTATCCATATCCATAGGGATCGCCGTAGCCGAGGGCGTAATCGGGGTAGTCATAGCCCCAATCGCTGCCCAAGCCGTAGCCGAGGCCAAAGCCGAGCAGGCCCGCCCCCGCGACGCAGCCCCAGCAGCCACGGTTCCAGCCGCCCCGCCAGCCGCCGCCGTTCCAACCGGCCCCGCGCCAACCGCCGCCATGCCAGCCGCCTCCATGCCAGCCGCCGTTCCAGCCGCCGCCGTGGAAACCCGCCGAACGGAAGCCCCCGCCGTGGAAGCCGCCGCCATGGAAGCCGCCGCCGAATCCGCCTCCGTGGAAGCCGCCAAATCCCCCCCGCGCCGAAGCTGGACCGCTGGCAACAAGCGCGGCGCAGATCGCCGCAACACTCGCTATTGCACCAAAGCGTCTCATCGCAGACTCCTTTTAGCGCCTATAGCTCAACGCAAGGCGCCCACAAGCCGCAACGCTCGATTATGGTCGATAGTTCCGCTGTTAAGTAATCGCCAACCCGCCGACGCGAGTTCAGGCGCTGGTTGGTTGCAATGAATAGCTAGAAGTCAATCGGCCCGTGTATAGCGGGCTCCGATCAAGGCTAGGTCGCGCCCTCAACTATCCATCTTCAGCGCGGCGATGAAGGCCTCCTGCGGAATCTCGACCTTGCCGAACTGGCGCATTTTTTTCTTACCGGCCTTCTGCCTTTCCAGCAGCTTGCGTTTGCGCGTCGCGTCACCGCCATAGCACTTTGCGGTGACATCCTTGCGCATGGCTTTCACCGTTTCGCGGGCGATAATCTTGCCGCCGATAGCCGCCTGAATCGGGATCTGGAACATATGCTGCGGGATCAGCTCTTTCAGCTTCTCCACCATGAGGCGGCCACGCATATCGGCGCGATCGCGGTGCACCAGCATCGACAGCGCGTCGACCGGCTCGGCGTTGACGAGAATCGACATTTTTACGAGATCGCCGGGACGATAATCCGTGACCGCATAGTCAAAGCTCGCATAGCCTTTGGAGATCGACTTCAGACGATCGTAGAAATCGAACACAACTTCGTTCAGCGGCAAATCGTAGACCGCCATCGCGCGTTTGCCGACGTAGTTGAGATCGACTTGCGTCCCGCGCCGCTCCTGACAAAGCTTCAGCACCGCGCCGAGATAATCGTCGGGGGTTAGAATCGTCGCCCTGATCCAGGGCTCCTCAATGGTCTCGATCCTGGTCGGATCAGGCATATCCGCCGGATTGTGCAGTTCGAGGATTTCGCCGTCGCGCTGCACGATTCTATAGACGACGGAAGGAGCGGTCGCGATGAGATCGAGATTGAACTCGCGCTCCAGCCGCTCCTGAATGATCTCGAGATGCAACAGCCCAAGAAAGCCGCAGCGAAAGCCAAAGCCGAGCGCGGCCGAACTCTCCATTTCAAAAGAGAAGCTGGCGTCATTTAGCCGCAAGCGGCCCATGGCGGCGCGCAAATCCTCGAAGTCCGCGGCGTCGACCGGGAACAATCCGCAGAAGACGACCGGCTGCGCCGGCTTGAACCCCGGCAACGCTTCGGCGCAGGGTTTGCGCTCATCGGTAATGGTGTCGCCGACGCGGGTATCGGCGACTTGCTTGATCTGGGCGGTGATAAAGCCGATTTCGCCGGGCCCAAGCTGCGCGACATCCTGCAACTTCGGCCGAAACACGCCGACATTGTCGATCTCGTAATGGGCGTCAGTGCCCATCATCTTGATTCTCTGGTGTTTTTTTATCGTGCCATCGATGATCCGCACCAGCACGACGACGCCAAGATAGGTGTCGTACCAAGAATCGACGAGAAGGGCTTTCAACGGCGCGCTCTCGTCGCCTTTGGGGGGCGGCAGACGGTTGACGATCGCCTCCAGCACGAGATCGATGCCGATTCCGGTTTTCGCCGAAATCAGCACGGCCTCGGAGGCGTCGAGCCCGATCACGTCTTCGATCTGCTGCTTGATCCGATCCGGCTCGGCGGCGGGCAGATCGATCTTGTTCAATACCGGCACGATCTCATGGCCGGCGTCGAGAGCGTGGTAGACATTGGCGAGGGTCTGCGCCTCGACTCCCTGACTGGCGTCGACGACGAGCAAAGAACCCTCGCAGGCGGCGAGCGAACGCGACACCTCATAAGCAAAGTCAACGTGTCCAGGCGTATCCATCAGGTTCAGAATGTAGGTCTTGCCGTCCAGCGCCTTATATTCGAGACGGACGGTTTGCGCCTTGATGGTGATGCCGCGCTCGCGTTCGATGTCCATCGAATCGAGCACCTGTTCGACCATGTCGCGCGCCGCTACTGCCCCTGTTGTCTGGATCAGCCTGTCGGCCAGAGTCGATTTGCCATGGTCAATATGAGCGACAATCGAGAAATTGCGGATGTTGTCGAGAGAATGGGTTGCCATGCCAGCGAGATAGCAGGCGCGGAGCATGAAGGAAAGGTGAACCGTTACGGATCAACCCCCACGCGGATGCGCGGATCGATAAGCTTCGATCAAGCGGGCGCTGTCCACAGCCGTATAGATCTGCGTCGTGGACAGCGAGGCATGCCCCAAAAGCTCCTGGATTGTGCGCAGATCGCCGCCGCGTCCAAGCAGATGAGTGGCGAAGGAATGGCGCAGCGCGTGCGGCGTCGCGCTGTCCGGCAGGCCGAGCGCGCCGCGCAACCGCTCCACCGCGAGTTGGATGATGCGCGGCGAGAGCGGACCGCCTTTCGCGCCGACGAATAAATGCCGTTCCGGCGGGAGAGTATAAGGACAGAGCGCGAGATAGGCCTCGATGCCTCGACGCACCGGGGCGATGACCGGCACGGCGCGGGTCTTTTGTCCTTTTCCCGTCACGGTCAGGGCGTCCATCGCTCCCACCGGCGCCTCCGACCGTTTGATCGCCAGAGCCTCGGAAATGCGCAATCCGGCGCCATACAAAAGGCCAAGCACGGCGGCGTCGCGCGCCAAAATCCACGCGGGACGATTCTCGCCGGCGCGCGCGTCGGCGCTGACGACCTCCCGCGCGGATTCCGCGCTCAAGGGTTTTGGCAGCCGGCGCGCTGCTTTGGGCGCGCGCACACTGGAAAAAGCCGCGCTCTTGGCTTTCCCATTCCGCTCGAGATAACGCATGAAGGAGCGCAGTCCTGCGAGCTGGCGCAGCAGCGAGCGGCTGCCCGCGCCTCCGGCCCGGCGCGCCGCCATGAAAGCGCGAAGGTCGGCCGGCGCGAGTTCCTGAAGCGTCGTCAGCGATGGAGGGCCGCCGAAGTGAATGGCCGCAAAAGCGAGGAACTGGCGGAGGTCGCGCGCGTAAGATTCCAGAGTATGCGACGCGACGCGACGCTCGCCGGACAAATGCCCGACCCAGGCGCTGGCGAGCGTTGCAAGCTCGGGGTCAGCCGCAGCGAATAACGGGAGCGGGGTCGGCGCATGGCCATCGGGATTTAAGCGGAGCATTGGGTTACTCTCGCGCCGGCCGCCTTAACAACTCATTGCTGGACCGAAAATCAATGCCCGAGCGGCCTTGACCTCGCGCCTCCGGCCCCTGCCTTCACCTCCGCCACGGCGGCGGCGAGAAATTCTTCCATCTTGCGGCGAATCTGATGGTCCGATTGCGAAACCCCCGCCTGCTCCAAGTCGGAGCGGATTCTTGCGAAGATCTTGTCCTCGCCGCCTTCCTCGACATCTGCGGCGACAAGCGATGCCGCGTAAGCCTCAGCCTCGGCTGCGGCCTTGCCAAGCTTTTCGGCGGCCCAAAGCCCAAGCAACTTGTTGCGCCGTACGAGGGCCCTGAACCGGAGTTCGTGGTCGTGCGCAAGCTTCGCTTCGAAAGCCTGTTCGCGCTTGTCGAAAGTAGTCATTAGGCTCCCCATCAAGAAGGATCTAAATTCCAGCGTTCGGTTGAGCGAATCATCCTAACAGGGTTTCCTAAAAAGGACATTGTTGGGCGCCAAATTGAAGATATCGGGGGCGTATTGAGAGCTCGATTTCTTCTCTGTATTTGGCGATTGATCTCTGCTAGAACGCCGAAGTTGCTCGTATGTGAGGGAATCAATTCCAGCGTTCTCAATGCGTTGTCCCAGCCTTGCGTGAAATTTCGCATTTCGATGGGTCTTTCGGCCGCGTTGTCTCCGGGACCGAAAAAGGCTTAAGACCTCGCGAAACTGCGCAATGACTCGACGCCTACCCTACGCCTGCCCCGACTGAACAGCGCACTATACTTAGCTGTTCGGACTAGGCTAGGTCGTTCACAGGAGCCACACCCCCCTATGGATCCTCTCAAGCCACGGTTAATCCCAATGAATCGCCGCCGGCGCATCTATGAAGGCAAGGCAAAAGTCCTCTATGAAGGGCCAGAACCCGGTACGCTCATCCAGCACTTTAAGGACGACGCAACCGCTTTTAACGCCAAGAAGCATGAGGTCATTGATGGCAAGGGGGTTCTGAACAATCGGATCTCCGAGTTCATCTTCCAGAACCTCAATGACATCGGCGTGCCGACGCATTTCATCCGGCGTCTCAACATGCGCGAGCAATTGATTCGAGAAGTGGAGATCGTGCCGCTCGAAGTGGTCGTGCGCAACGTCGCCGCCGGCTCTCTCTCGACCCGCCTCGGCATCGAGGAAGGCACCCAGCTGCCGCGCTCCATCATCGAGTTCTATTATAAAAACGACGAACTTAACGACCCGATGGTGTCGGAAGAGCATATCACCGCTTTCGGCTGGGCCAGCCCGCAAGAAATCGACGACATCATGGCCCTCGCCATCAGGGTCAATGATTTCCTCTCCGGTCTGTTCCTCGGCGTCGGAATCCGCCTCGTTGATTTCAAGATGGAGTGCGGCCGCCTCTGGGAAGGCGACATGATGCGCATCGCCGTAGCCGACGAGATTTCGCCGGATTCATGCCGCCTTTGGGACATCAAGTCGAACGACAAGCTCGACAAGGATCGTTTCCGCCGCGATCTCGGCGGCCTCGTCGAGGCCTATACCGAAGTCGCGCGGCGTCTTGGCATTCTCCAGGAAAACGAGCAGCCGCGCGGAAGCGGGCCAAAGCTGGTTCAGTAGGAATCTGGCCGGCCCCGCAAAAGCGGAGCCGACTGCAACGCTTTGGCGAAGGAATTCAAAGCCCTTTTGCGAGAGCGGTCTCTTGCGAAAGCGCCATTGGCGGGGCGCCGCGCACGACTTCTGGGTGCGGCGTTCACAACCGAAGGGCGAGATTTGCGATGAACCGCAAATCGAACTATGCGGAGGCTCAGGCCTCCGTTTTCTTTTGAAGGATTTTGTCGCGATGCCTTGGCGAATCAACCGGACGCGCACGCAATGAAAGCCCGCGTCGTCGTCACTCTCAGAAATGGAATCCTCGATCCGCAGGGCAAAGCCATTGAAGGCGCGCTTAAGTCGCTCCATATCAGCGGGGTCGAGAGCGTGCGGCAAGGCAAGATTTTCGACATCGAGCTCGCATCGGACAATCGCGGAGCCGCGGAAAGTCTGCTTCGCGAGGCCTGTGAAAGGCTTCTTGCCAATCAGGTCGTCGAGGATTTCCGGGTGGAGATTCTCTGAACAACGCTTCGCCGTCTCGCGAGGCGGCAGTTGGCTCCAAAAAAGGTCCAAAAGGAGTTCATCGACGCAATGAACGCCGCGATTGTTCTATTTCCCGGCTCCAATCGCGAGGGCGATGTTTTTCGCGCTCTTTCAGCCTATGGCGAACCGTCAATAGTCTGGCACGGCGAGACCGAGCTGCCGCTGCGGACCGACCTCGTCGTGCTTCCCGGCGGATTTTCCTATGGCGATTATCTGCGCTGCGGCTCGATTGCGGCGCGTTCGCCAATCATGGCGGCGGTCCGCGCACATGCCGCCCGGGGCGGCTTGGTCATCGGCATTTGCAACGGATTTCAGATCCTCGTCGAATGCGGACTGCTGCCCGGCATACTGATGCGCAATGCGCAGCTGCGTTTCATTTGCCGCATGCAGCACATAAGGGTTGAGCGCTCCGATACGGCCTTCACCGCCAATTATCGCCAAGGCCAGGCGGTCAAGGTCGCCATCGCCCATGGCGAGGGCAATTACACGGCCGACGCTGAGACCATTGCTCGCCTCGAAGGCGATGGCCGCGTCGCCTTCCGCTATTGCGACGCCCACGGCAAGCTCAACCGAACCGCCAATCCAAACGGCTCAACCAACGCTATCGCCGGAATCTACTCGGAAGAGTTCAATGTGCTGGGCCTGATGCCGCACGCCGAAAACCTGATCGATCCGCTGGTCGGCGGCATCGACGGACGCGGCCTGTTCAAAAGCTTGGCCGAATTCACCGCCGCGCCGCCTCAAGCCGCATCAGCGCCGGCCGGCCGACTTGTTCCGGCGTCCGGCGCCGTTTAAGCAGGCGCCTCCGTAATTACCAGAATCTCGTGCACTCACCTCTCCGCCAACCTCTGGCGCCCTCTCTTCCGGAATTTTGGGATATAAAAAGCGGCACATGTCGAGCCAGACCGAAGAACCCGCCATCACCCCCGAACTCGTCGCAGCTCATGGCCTGAAGCCGGACGAGTATGAAAAAATCCTCGCTCTGATCGGACGGGTTCCAACCTTCACGGAGCTCGGCATTTTTTCGGCCATGTGGAACGAGCATTGTTCCTATAAATCGTCGCGGTTGCATTTGCGCGGGCTGCCGACCAAAGCGCCCTGGGTGATTCAAGGACCGGGCGAAAACGCCGGCGTCATCGACATCGGAGATGGAGACGCCTGCGTCTTCAAGATGGAAAGCCACAACCATCCCTCCTACATCGAGCCGTTTCAGGGCGCGGCTACCGGCGTCGGCGGCATTTTACGCGATGTCTTCACTATGGGCGCGCGTCCGGTCGCTTGTCTCAATCTGCTCCGCTTCGGCGCTCCCGAGCATCCGCGCACGCGGCATCTTGTCGCTGGCGTTGTCGCCGGCATCGGGGGTTACGGCAATAGTTTTGGCGTTCCGACCGTTGGCGGCGCGACGGCGTTCCATACGCGCTACGATGGCAATATTCTCGTCAACGCCATGGCGGTCGGCATCGCCCGCGCGGATGAGATCTTCTATGCGAAGGCGACCGGAATCGGCAATCCGATCGTCTATCTCGGCTCAAAGACGGGGCGCGACGGCATACACGGCGCGACCATGGCCTCGGCCTCCTTCGAGGAGGATGCCGAGACCAAACGCCCGACGGTGCAGGTGGGCGATCCATTCACCGAAAAGCTGTTGCTCGAAGCCTGCCTCGAACTGATGCGCACCGGCGCCGTCATCGCAATTCAGGATATGGGCGCGGCAGGATTGACCTCCTCGGCGGTTGAGATGGGAGCCAAAGGCGATCTTGGCGTCGAGCTCGATCTTGACGCCGTGCCCTGTCGCGAGACCGGCATGAGCGCCTATGAGATGCTGCTTTCGGAAAGCCAGGAGCGCATGTTGATGGTGCTCGACCCCGCCAAGGAGGCGGAGGCCAAAGCGGTTTTCGTCAAATGGGGGCTCGATTTCGCAATTATCGGCAAGACGACGGATACGTTGCGATTTGTCGTCAAACACGGCGGCGCGATCAAAGCCGATCTGCCGATCAAGCAGCTTGGCGACGCCGCCCCGCTCTATGATCGCCCGCATGTAGCGCCGCCGAAACGGCCGCGGCTCAATGCGGCGGAAATCTTGGCGCCTATCTCCAACGCCGAAGCCCTGTTGCGCCTGATGGCCGCTCCGGACCTTTGCTCGAAACGTTGGATTTACGAGCAATATGATCATCTCATTCTCGGCAATAGCGTGCAGACGCCGGGCGGCGACGCGGCCGTGATCCGCATTGGCGAGGGCCCCAAAGGCTTGGCGCTGACAACGGACGTGACCCCACGCTATTGCGAGGCCGACCCTTATGAAGGCGGCAAGCAGGCGGTGGCCGAAGCCTGGCGCAATCTCACCGCCGTCGGGGCGATCCCGCGCGCGGTGACGGATAATCTCAACTTCGGCAATCCGGAAAAGCCCGAGATCATGGGCCAGTTCGTCGGTTGCCTCAATGGCGTTGGCGATGCCTGCCGCGCGCTCGACTTCCCGATCGTCTCCGGCAATGTCTCGCTCTATAATGAGAGTAGTGGGCGGGCCATTCTGCCCACTCCCTCGATCGGCGGCGTTGGCCTTGTAGAAGAGGTGAGCCGGACTGCGACGATTTCATTCAAGCAGCCGGACGACAAAATTCTGGTTGTCGGCCCAACAGAGGGATGGCTCGGCCAATCGCTCTATTTGCGCGAGATTTGCGGGCGCGAGGAAGGCGCCCCGCCTCCCGTCGATCTGGCGTTGGAAAAGCGCAGCGGCGATTTCGTGCGCGGGCTCATCGCCGAGGGAGCGGTAAGCGCCGTGCATGATGTTTCGGACGGCGGCCTCGTCGTGGCGCTCGCCGAGATGGCGATGGCAGGCGGAATTGGCGCAACCGTCGTGGCCCCCGCATCGTTGCCCGCGCACGCCTTCTGGTTTGGCGAAGATCAGGCGCGCTATATCGTCACTGCGGCTCCGGTAAAGGCTGAAGCGATTCGGGTTGCGGCGCAGGCCGCCGGCGTCGTCTGCGAAATCATCGGCGTGACGGGAGGGGCGACATTGACCCTAAACGGCGAGGCCGCCATACTGTTGAGCGACTTGGTCGGCAACCACGAAGAGTGGTTGCCTGATTATATGGCCGGTGCAATATAAAGGGCGTGCGGCGCTATTGCTCTGCCGCAACGAGGACGAATAATGGCGATGGAACCATCCGAAATCGAGAAGCTCATCAAGGCCGGCATCCCGGACGCCAAGGTCGAGCTGACCGATCTCGTCGGCGATAAAGACCATTGGGCGGCGATCGTGACCTCTTCGGAATTTACCGGCAAGACCAAGCTGCAGCAGCATCAGATTGTCTATAAGGCGCTCGGCAGCCATATGGGTGGGGTGCTTCACGCCCTTCAGCTCACGACCCACGCGCCGAAGTAGGGCTCAGGTCCAGATTAGCTTCGGCGTAAGCAGACGACTACCTGAAAGGATACGGCCATGGCCATCAAGGAAATCATCCAGTCGACGATCGATGAAAACGACGTCGTTTTGTTCATGAAGGGGACCGCGAACTTTCCGCAATGCGGATTTTCGGGCCAACTCGTGCAGATTCTCGGCTATCTCGACGTTAACTACAAGGTTGTCAATTGCCTTGAGACCAATGAAATCCGCCAGGGCATCAAGGATTTCTCCAACTGGCCGACGATTCCGCAGCTTTACGTCAAGGGCGAATTCATCGGCGGCTGCGATATCGTCCGTGAAATGTTCCAAACCGGCGAATTGGCGACTTACTTGAGCGGTAAAGGCATCGACTGCAAGCAGCCGGCGAAGGCCTGAGCGCCCCGCTCCGACGCAGTTCTTCGCCTTTTGAGGCCTGAGCCTGCATCCGCCGAGGCTCAGGCGTCCGTCGCTCGCCGGGGAGTTACCCGCCTTGCGCGGCCGTCACTAGCGCCACGGCTTCCGGCGAATCCCATTGCGCGGGCCCGGCCATGACGCCGAGGTCGCAGCCATCTTTGCCGACGAGAATGGTGGTTGGAAGGCCAAGAGCCTTGCCATCGGCTTTCAGAGCCTGAAACACTTCGGCGGTATTGTCGGCATAAAATCCAAGGTTTTTGACGCCGATTTCGTTGAGGAAGGCTTTTGGCCGCTCCAGCCGCGCGGTGTCGATATTCACCGCGACAACGGCGAAATCATTCGAGCCGAGCTTGGCCTGCAGACGATCGAGCGCCGGCATTTCCTGCCGACAAGGCACGCACCAGGTCGCCCAGAGATTGAGCAGCACCGTGCGGCCTTTAAAGTCCGCAAGACTCACCTGCGCCCCGTCGGGCCCGGCAAATTTCAGCTGAGGCATCGGTTTTGACTGGGTCGACAGGCCGAGGGCCGCGATCTCCCCGTGGACCAGAGACTGCATCGCGCGAGCTTCAGCTTGCGCGCCTGGACAGGCGACGCTCGCCGCAGCTTCCTTGCCGTCCGGCGCTTTGATCGCGTAAAGGACTACAACCAGAACCGCCGCGGCGACAAGCACCGACGCAATGACGAGTCGGCGCGTAAAATGAGGGCGGCGGTCCTGTTTCGGAACATTTTGCGTCATGCGATTACTTTTTCAAAGAGCGCGACAAGATGAGCAACAAGATGTGGGGCGGCCGGTTCGCCAGCGGCCCGGACGCTATCATGGAAGAAATCAATGCCTCGATCGGCTTCGATTATAGGCTCGCGCTGCAGGATATAGAAGGATCGAAGGCGCATGTCGCCATGCTGGCCCAAACCGGGATCATAAAGGCGGAGGATGCCGCAGCGATTTCCGAGGGACTAACCGCAATCAGAGGCGAAATCGAGAGCGGGACGTTCACATTTTCGCGCGCGCTCGAAGACATTCATATGAACATCGAATCGCGGCTCGCCGCCCTGATCGGTCCGGCGGCGGGGCGGTTGCACACCGCGCGCTCGCGCAATGATCAGGTTGCGCTCGATTTCCGGCTCTGGGTGCGCGATACCATCGACGCGCTCGATCGCCAGATTCACGATCTGCAACAGGCGCTGGCGGAAAAAGCCCTCGCGCATGCGGCGAGCGTCATGCCTGGCTTCACCCATATGCAGTCGGCGCAGCCGGTCACCTTCGGCCATCACCTTCTAGCCTATGTGGAAATGCTCGCCCGCGATCGTTCGCGTCTGCGCGACGCGCGCGCGCGCCTCAACGAATGTCCACTCGGAGCGGCCGCCTTGGCCGGAACCTCCTTCCCGATCGATCGCGACGCCACCGCGCGCGCGCTTGGCTTCGATCGCCCGACCGCCAATTCGCTGGACAGCGTATCCGACCGCGATTTCGTGCTTGAGATCTTGAGCGCGGCTTCGATCTGCGCCGTTCACCTCTCCCGCTTCGCCGAGGAAATCGTGCTGTGGGCGACGCCGCAATTCGGATTTGCGGCGCTGTCCGATAAATTCTCGACCGGCTCGTCGATCATGCCGCAAAAGCGCAATCCGGACGCCGCCGAACTGGTGCGCGGCAAGGCGGGCCGGATTATCGGCGCGCTCACCGGCCTGCTCATCGTCATGAAAGGCCTGCCGCTGACCTATTCCAAGGACATGCA
This sequence comes from Methylocella sp., assembly GCA_037200525.1. Lineage (NCBI taxonomy): Bacteria > Pseudomonadati > Pseudomonadota > Alphaproteobacteria > Hyphomicrobiales > Beijerinckiaceae > Methylocella > Methylocella sp. The sequence continues at coordinate 4,088,806 of JBBCGG010000001.1, forward strand.
GGAAGACAAGGAAGGCACGTTCGACGCGTTGCAGTCGCTTTCTCTATGCCTTGCCGCGATGACTGGCATGGTCGCCGATCTTGAGCCCGATCAAAAGCGCATGAAGGTGGCGGCGGGCTCTGGCTATGCGACGGCGACGGACCTCGCCGATTGGCTGGTGAAAACCTTGGCGCTGCCGTTCCGCGAGGCGCACCATGTCACTGGCCGGCTGGTCGCGATGGCCGCCGCGCAGAAAATCCCGCTGGAAAAACTGACCCTGGCTGAAATGCAGACTGCGGAGCCGCGCATCGCGGCGGATGTTTTCGCTGTCCTCGGCGTCGAAAAATCGGTGCGCAGCCGCACCAGCTACGGCGGCGCCGCGCCAGCCAATGTGAAGGCGCAAGCCAAGCGCTGGCTCGCCCGGCTGAAGAAAGAGACGTCGGCTCAAGCCTGATGCCGCAAAGACTCAGCGCGGTTCCCCGGGCAGCGCGATCTTTGGCAGAAAGCTTCGCCCCTCGGCCACAACAAAATTCCACATCGTGCGAGCCGCAGGCGACAGCATGCGATTGCCGTGGTGAACCGCGAACCATTGACGCATGATCGGCAGGCCGATCACATCAAGGATTGCAAGTCGTCCATCCGATACTTCGGCCTCGATGGTATGCGCGGAGATCAAGGTCAGGCCAAGACCCGCCATGACCGCTTGCTTGATCGTCTCGTTCGACCCGATTTCGACGTGGACTCGCGGCGCATGGATGACGACGCCATCGAAAAAATAGTCGAATACGTTGCGCGTGCCGGACCCCTCCTCGCGTATGATGAAGCTCTCAAGGCCAAGCTCGGTCTTGTTTATGCCGACGCGCTTTGCCATAATGTGGTCCGGTGGGGCGATGACGACCTGGGGATGCGGTCCAACGCTTTCGCTGACCACCGGAAAGTCCGAAGGGGGCCGGCCCATGAGCGCGACGTCAATCGCATAATCGCGCAGCGCCGCTATAATCGTGGCGCGATTGCCGACTGAGATGGAAATCTCGATGCGTGGATTCTGCCGCGCAAATGCTGCAATCAGACGCGGCGCAAAATATTTAGCCGTGGAGACGACGCCGATCGTCACCCGTCCGGCGTGCATGTCGCGGTGCGCCGACAGTGTGGTTTTCAGTTCCGCCATGGCGAGGTCTATGCGCATTGCGGCATTGACCACATCTTGGCCGGCGCCCGTCAAATGAAGCCTTCCGCCGGCGCGATCAAACAAGGCGACGCCCGCCTCATCCTCGAGAAGTTTGATCCGCGACGTCAGCGCTGCAGCCGTGACCCTCAAATTGTCGGCCGCAGCCGCGATCGTGCCGCTTTTGGCCACAGCAACGATGGTCTCAAGATGTTTTAGAGTGAGGCGCCGCATGTGTTACCCTAAGCTTTCCTGAGTTTAATCCCAACAATATTCACTTTTATTTCCCCCTGCTTTGGGCGATAAAGCCAAAACGCAAGACAATGAAAAGGGTCGATATGCCGAGGATCTCCGGGGCGCAGCATTTCGAGGCCTATTTGGACCATCGCGTCGCCGCCGACCAACGCTTGGAAAGCGCTGCGGAAGTGCTTCGCGAGATCGCCGCGACCGCCGTCGAAATGTCGGATCTCATTAGTCTTGGCCAACTATACGGTCGCCTCGGCGCGAGCCGCTCCAGCACCAATACGGATGGCGATGTCCAGAAAGAATTGGACGTTCTAGCCAACGACATCTTCGTCAGGGCTTTTCGGCGATCGCCCGTTCTGGGCATGGTGTCGGAAGAGATGAGCGAGCCCCTCAGTCTTGACCCGACTGCGGATCTCGTCGTCGCGATCGATCCGCTCGATGGCTCATCGAACATCGACGCCAATGTGTCGATCGGTACAATCTTCTCGATCCTTCCGGCATTGCCGGACGCAAGCGACATTCACGCGCATTTTCTGCAACCCGGGCGTGCGCAAGTCGCGGCGGGATACGTCATTTATGGTCCGCAGACATCGATCATCTTTGTGCTGGGCGATGGCGTCACTGAGATTTTCACGCTGGATCGAAGCGACGGCCGGTTTTACCAGGCTGTGTCCGGCCCGGCCATTCCAAAAGAATCGGCGGAATACGCGATCAATTCCTCGAATTATCGGCATTGGGAGCCCTACATTCGCGCCTTCATCGATGATTGCGCGCAGGGCGTCGAAGGGCCGATGAAACGCAATCATAATATGCGCTGGGTCGCGTCGCTCGTCGCCGAAACCTATCGCATCCTTCTGCGCGGGGGCGTGTTCCTTTATCCCGGCGATCAGCGTCCCGGCTACGCCGAGGGCCGGCTGCGTCTTCTCTATGAAGGGAGCCCCATCGCCCTCATCGTCGAGCGCGCGGGCGGCCTTGCGACCGATGGCGACAAGCCGATTCTCGACGTCGTGCCGGCCGCCATTCATGCGCGCACGCCGCTCATCTTTGGCTCATGCGACGCCGTGCGTTTGATCGCGCGCTATCGCAACGATCCTCAAGTCTCCGCCGAACGCGCTCCCCTGTTTGGCCGCCGCGGCCTCATTCGCGGTTAAAAGCCGATGCGCGGTTAGAGAAGCACACCATGTCGGCAAGACATCCGATCATATCCGTCACTGGCTCGTCGGGGGCTGGCACCACCTCTGTGAAGCGCACCTTTGAGCAGATTTTCCACCGCGAAGGCATCAACGCGGCCTATATCGAGGGCGACGCGTTCCATCGTTATGATCGCGCTGAGATGCGCCAGGTGATGGCCGACGAGGAGGCCAACGGCAATCGGCATTTCAGCCATTTCGGGCCGAGCGCCAATTTGCTTGAAGAACTCGAAACAGTGTTCCGCCACTATAGCGCGACCGGCACGGCCAAGACCCGTCATTATGTCCATGATGAGCGCGAGGCCGAGCTTTACCGCTGCCCGCCCGGCGTCTTCACCGATTGGGCGCCGCTGCCGGAAAACACCGAGCTTCTCTTCTATGAAGGCCTGCACGGCGCAGTGGTCACCGACAAGGTGAATATCGCCAAGCATGCGGATTTAAAGATCGGCGTCGTCCCGGTGATCAATCTCGAATGGATTCAAAAAATCCATCGCGACCGCGCCGATCGTGGCTATACGACCGAAGCCGTGATGGACACGATTTTGCGGCGGATGCCCGATTACACCTATTACATTTGCCCGCAATTCACCGAGACCGACATCAATTTTCAGCGCGTGCCTTTGGTCGACACCTCAAACCCCTTCACGGCGCGCTGGATCCCGACCGCAGACGAGTCGATGGTCATCATCCGTTTCGCCAAGCCAAGCGGCATTGATTTCCCCTATCTGCATCTGATGATCCACGACAGCTTTATGTCGCGAGCGAATTCGATCGTCATTCCCGGCAACAAGCTCGATCTCGCGATGCAACTGATTTTGACCCCCTTCATCCTCCAGCTCGTGGAGCGGCGCAGGCGCCACGGCTAACGGAACGAACGCAATGAATATGTCCGCCAGACGCCCAAAGAACGCAACGCATGCGGAGATGGCCAACGCCATCCGCGCGCTTTCCATGGATGCCGTGGAGAAGGCCAATTCCGGTCACCCAGGCATGCCAATGGGCATGGCCGATGTCGCTACGGTTCTGTTTACGCGCTTCCTCAAATTCGATCCGGCCGACCCGGCTTGGCCCGATCGCGACCGTTTCGTGCTTTCGGCCGGCCATGGGTCGATGCTGCTTTATTCCCTGCTCTATCTCCTGGGCTACCCTGAGATGGACATTGCGCAGATCGAGCGCTTCCGCCAGATCGATTCGAAGACCCCCGGCCATCCTGAATATGGCCACACGGTAGGCGTTGAAACCACCACGGGTCCGCTTGGACAGGGACTAGCGGCGGCGGTCGGAATGGCCATCGCCGAAAAGCTGTTGGCCGCGCGATATGGCGCGTCGATCGTCGATCACCGCACTTACGTAGTTGCAGGCGATGGCTGCCTCATGGAAGGCGTCAGCCATGAAGCCATCGCGCTCGCCGGCCATCTCAAATTGTCCAAGCTGATCGTGTTTTGGGATGACAACCGCATCACCATCGACGGCAAGGTCTCGCTCGCCGACTCGGTCAACCAATTAGCGCGCTTTGAAGCCGCTGGATGGACGGCTTCTCGCGTCGATGGCCAGGACCCCGAAGCCGTCGCCGCCGCGATTGAGGCGGCTCAAACCTCCGACCGTCCGGTGTTGATCGCCTGTAAGACGACGATTGGTTACGGCGCGCCGACCAAGGCGGGCACGCACGCCGCTCATGGCGCAGCGCTGGGCAAGGATGAGATCGCCGGGGCGCGCGCCAAACTTGGCTGGACGGCGGCCCCTTTCGAAATACCTGACAATATCAAGGCAGCCTGGGCTGAGGCCGCTGTTCACGCGGCGAGCGAACGCGCGCCCTGGATCGCGCGGTACGGCAAGCTCGACGCCGCAGTCAAGCAGCGTTACGACGCGGATCTCTCCGGGAAGATCAAGCCTGCGGTCGGCGCCGCCGTCGAAGCTTTCAAGCGGGCGGCGAGCGAAGGCGGAGCGGCGCAGGCAACGCGCATCTCCTCTCAGAAACTGCTCGATCAACTCAGCCCGGCGCAGCCCAATCTCCTCGGCGGGTCGGCGGATCTCACCGGCTCCAACAATACCAAAGCCGCCGACGTGAAAGGCGTGACGCCAGACGATTTTTCCGGCCGCTATATTCACTACGGCATTCGCGAGTTCGGCATGGCGGCGGCCATGAATGGAATCGCGTTGCATGGCGGCTTCATTCCGTTTGGCGGCACATTCCTAGTTTTCTCCGACTACAGCCGTCCTGCGATCCGCCTTGCGGCTTTGATGGGGATTCGCGTCATTCATGTCCTCACCCATGATTCGATTGGCCTTGGCGAAGATGGGCCGACGCATCAGCCGGTCGAGCAACTTGCTGCGCTCCGCGCCATTCCCAATCTCCGCGTGTTTCGTCCAGCCGATGCGGTGGAGACGGCCGAGGCCTGGGAGCTCGCCTTAAACAGCGAAAAGGCGCCTTCGGCGCTCGCGCTTTCGCGGCAAAACCTGCCGATCGTCCGGCGCGCGCACACCGCCCAGAATCTTTCGGCGGCCGGCGGCTATGTGTTGCGGGAGCCGGAAGGCGAACGCGACGTCACTTTGTTTGCATCGGGATCCGAAGTCTCGCTTGCGGTTGAGGCGGCCGAGCGTCTTGCCGGCGAAGGCGTCAGGGCCGCTGTGGTCTCGATGCCTTGTTTCGCGTTATTCGCCGCAGCGCCCGCGGCCTACTGCCAAAGCGTGGTAGGCAAAGCCCCGCGCGTTGCGGTCGAAGCGGCCATTCGTCAAAGTTGGGATATCGTGCTGAGCCCGGACGATGGCTTCATAGGCATGTCGTCATTTGGCGCCAGCGCTCCTGCCGGCGAACTCTATAAAAAGTTCGGCATCACCGTCGAGGCGATTATCGCAGAGGTGCGCGTACAGTTGAAGCGCAAGGGAACCTAGCGCTTATGACCGGCATTCCACAAACGCGGAGCGTCGGCCAGAATCGTCGCAATGTCGCCTCGCGACAGGCGGCGGGGCTTTTTTGAATTGGCTGCAAGCCGGGACAGGGCCGGCTTGAAAGTCGTTATCTTTAATCTGTGACGGGGTATAGTTCATGGCTCGCATCACGCTTCGTCAGTTGCTCGACCACGCAGCTGAACATCAATATGGCGTCCCGGCGTTCAACATCAACAATATGGAGCAGGGTCTCGCGATCATGGCCGCGGCCTCCGCGGTCGATGCTCCGGTGATCATCCAGGCCAGTCGCGGCGCGCGCTCCTACGCCAATGACATCATGCTCGCCAAGATGATCGAAGCCTTGATCGAAATGTATCCGGATATTCCGATCTGCATGCATCAGGACCATGGCAACAACGAAGCAACCTGCCTCACGGCGATCCAGTATGGATTTTCATCGGTGATGATGGATGGTTCGCTCGAGGCGGATGCGAAGACCCCCGCCTCCTACGACTATAACGTCGCCATCACCGCCAAGGTCGCTGAGTTCGCGCATCTCGTCGGCGCCTCCATTGAGGGCGAGCTTGGCGTTCTGGGCTCGCTCGAACACGGCGGCGGCGAACAAGAAGACGGCCATGGCGCGGAAGGCAAACTCAGCCGCGAGCAAATGCTGACCGACCCGGATCAGGCGGTCGATTTCGTCACCCGCACAAAGGTCGACGCCCTGGCCATTGCGATGGGAACGTCGCACGGAGCCTATAAATTTTCGCGCAAGCCCGACGGCGAGATTCTTTCGATGAAAGTCGTCGAGGCGATCCACGCGAAGCTGCCCAATACGCATCTCGTGATGCATGGATCGTCGTCGGTTCCGCAGGAGTTGCAGGACATCTTCAACGCCAACGGCGGCGCGATGCGCCCGACCTTCGGAGTGCCGGTCGAAGAGATCGTGCGCGGCATCAAGCATGGCGTGCGCAAGATCAATATCGACACCGATTGCCGGCTTGCGATAACTTCCGAAATCCGCCGCGTCGCAACCACATCGCCGGACGAATTCGATCCCCGCAAATTCCTGAAGCCCGCGATGGACGCGATGCGCGCCGTTTGCCAGCAACGTCTCGAGCAGTTCGGCACAGCCGGCAACGCTTCAAAGATCAAGGTGCTTCCGATGTCGGCGATGGCGAAGCGCTATGCATCGGGCAGCCTCAATCCGCGTGTGGAGTTGCAACGAACCGCCGCCGAATAAAGGAGAGCCGGATATGACAACCGCGACAGATGACGGCCAGCCGCGCAACCGTTATGCCGCGGGTGTCATGGAATATCGTAAGATGGGCTATTGGCAGCCCGATTACGTTCCCGGCGCCACCGACATCATCGCGTGTTTCCGCGTCACGCCGCAGGATGGCGTCGATCCGATCGAGGCCTCCGCGGCTGTGGCGGGCGAATCCTCCACCGCCACCTGGACGGTGGTTTGGACAGACCGCCTGACCGCTTGCGACAAGTACCGGGCGAAATGCTACCGCGTCGATCCGGTGCCGAATGCGCCCGGCTCTTATTTCGCGTTCATCGCTTATGAACTCGACCTGTTCGAGCCCGGCTCAATCGCCAATCTTTCCGCCTCGATCATCGGCAATGTATTCGGCTTCAAGCCGCTAAAGGCGCTTCGCCTCGAAGACATGCGCTTTCCGGTCGCCTATGTGAAAACCTTCCAGGGCCCGGCCACCGGCATCGTCGTCGAACGCGAGCGGCTCGACAAATTCGGCCGTCCTCTTTTGGGCGCGACCGTGAAGCCGAAACTCGGCCTCTCCGGCCGCAACTATGGCCGCGTCGTCTATGAGGCGCTGAAGGGCGGCCTCGACTTCACCAAGGACGACGAGAACATCAACTCGCAGCCCTTCATGCATTGGCGCGAGCGTTTCCTCTACTGCATGGAGGCGGTGAACCGCGCGCAGGCGGCGACCGGCGAGATCAAAGGCACCTATCTCAACATCACCGCCGCGACCATGGAGGATATGTACGAGCGCGCCGAATTCGCCAAGGATCTCGGCTCCGTCATCGTCATGATCGATCTTGTGATCGGCTACACGGCGATCCAGTCGATGGCCAAATGGTGCCGCAAGCACGACATGATCCTGCATCTCCACCGCGCCGGCCACTCGACCTATACGCGGCAGAAGAGCCACGGCGTTTCATTCCGCGTCATCGCCAAATGGATGCGCCTTGCGGGCGTCGATCACATCCATGCCGGCACCGTCGTCGGCAAACTCGAAGGCGATCCCGCGACGACCAAGGGATATTACGACATCTGCCGCGAAGACTATAATCCGCGGCAACTCGAACATGGCACTTTCTTCGATCAGCATTGGGCCTCGATGAACAAAGTCATGCCGGTCGCCTCGGGCGGCATTCACGCCGGCCAGATGCATCAGCTGCTCGATCTTCTCGGTGAAGATGTCGTGCTCCAGTTCGGCGGCGGCACGATAGGCCATCCGATGGGCATTGCGGCGGGCGCAACCGCCAATCGAGTCGCGCTCGAAGCGATGATCTTCGCGCGCAACTGCGGCCGCGACACCTTGGCTGAGGGTCAACAAATTCTTGAAGACGCCGCCAAGACCTGCACGCCCCTGAAGCAAGCGCTCGATGTATGGAAGGACGTCTCCTTCAACTATGCCTCGACGGACTCGCCTGATTTCGTCCCGTCCGTGACCCCGGCCGAATAAGGAGGCTAGTCGATGCGCATCACCCAGGGTTGCTTTTCGTTTCTTCCGGATTTGACCGACGATCAGATCAAGTCGCAGGTGCAATATTGCATCGATAAAGGCTGGGCGGTGAATATCGAATATACGGACGATCCCCACCCCCGCAACACCTATTGGGAAATGTGGGATTTGCCGATGTTCGACATCAAGGACGCCGCCGGCGTGATGTTCGAGCTCAACGCTTGCCGCAAGGCCCATGCCGATCGCCATTATATCCGCCTGTCGGGTTTTGACTCCTCGCATGGCTGGGAGAGCGTGCGCATATCCTTCATCGTCAATCGGCCAAAAGAAGAGCCGGGGTTTCGGCTCGTCCGCCAGGAGGGTCCTGGCCGAAGGCAGATCTACTCGACGCAAGCCTATGCAGTCGATAAGCCGGAAGGCGAGCGCTACTGAGAGGCTTTGGGAAGTTAAAGCGCTTCATCCTTCGCGACACGGACTTCTTGAGGATGACGGAATAGGTTCCCCCTCGATTCTTCGGAAGCGTCGCCCATCTTCTGGATGAGCCGATGCTGTAAATAATGCAAATGACGGGAGCTGGGCATGGCGGCGAGCGACATGGCGACGGATCAACATCCCCTGACGCCCCCCGAAAGCATCGATCTTCGCCGGGAATTGCAGGAGACCCACGCGGAAGAAGTGCTGGATCAGCTCGACCGCGAGCTTGTCGGCCTTGCGCCGGTCAAAGCCCGCATCCGGCAGATTTCGTCGCTTCTTGTCGTCGATCGCGTGAGGCGGCGCCTTGGCCTCGTTTCGGAAACGCCAACGCTGCATATGTCGTTCACCGGCAACCCCGGCACGGGCAAGACCACGGTGGCGCTGCGCATGGCGGCGATCCTGCACAAGCTTGGCTATGTCCGCAAAGGCCATCTCGTCTCGGTGACGCGCGATGATCTTGTCGGGCAGTACATCGGCCATACGGCGCCTAAAACGAAAGAGGTGCTGAAGAAAGCCATGGGCGGCGTCTTGTTCATCGACGAGGCCTATTACCTCTACCGCCAGGAAAACGAGCGCGACTACGGCCAGGAAGCAATCGAGATCCTGCTGCAGGTGATGGAAAACCAGCGCGACGATCTCGTCGTGATCCTTGCCGGCTACGCCGGCCGCATGGATCAGTTCTTCCGCTCGAACCCCGGCTTTCGCTCGCGCATCGCGCACCACATCGACTTTCCCGATTACAGCGACGGCGAATTGATGTCGATCGCCAACACCATGCTGACGGCGCAAAATTATAAATTCAGCGCCGCGGGCGCGGAGGCTTTTGAAAGCTATATTGCGGCGCGCCGGCGGCAACCCCTGTTCTCCAACGCGCGCTCCATCCGCAATGCGCTCGACAGGGCGCGGCTGCGCCACGCCAATCGATATTTCGAACAAGAGGGTCCGGTCCAGATCGAGGATCTCATGACCATCGATGCGCCGGACGTTCTCTCCAGCCGTGTTTTCGGCATCGATCAGCTCACAGGAAAGGAGGACTGAAAATGACCTCTCTCGTCATCTCGCCCTCGATTCTCTCCGCCGATTTCGCCAAGCTCGGCGAAGAAGTTCGCGCCGTCGCAGAGGCAGGCGCCGACTGGATCCACGTCGACGTCATGGATGGTCATTTTGTGCCCAACATCACAATCGGGCCGGCTGTCGTCGCCGCCTTGCGGCCGCACACGACGCTTCCGTTCGATGTGCATCTGATGATCGCGCCCTGCGATCCATATCTCGCCGCTTTCGCCGAAGCGGGGGCCGATCTCATCTCAATCCATGTCGAGGCGGGTCCGCATCTGCACCGCTCGCTGCAGGCAATTCGCGGTCTTGGCAAAAAGGCTGGCGTCGTCCTCAACCCCGCGACGCCGGCGTCGAGCATCAAACATGTGCTCGATCTCATCGATCTTGTTCTCGTAATGTCGGTCAATCCGGGCTTTGGCGGGCAGGCGTTCATTGCTTCGGCGGTCGATAAAATCGCCGATCTCAAAGCCATGATCGGCGACCGGCCGATCCGAATTGAGGTCGATGGCGGGATCAACCCGCAGACCGCGGCTTTGGTCGCGGCGGCGGGGGCCGACACGCTGGTCGCCGGCTCGGCCATCTTTAAGGGCGGGCCGGACCACTATGCCGAGAATATAGCGGCGATCCGCGCAGCCGCCGCCGGAAAGCTGCGCCGCGACGCCGCTTGAGGAGCTGATTTCCGGCGCGGGCAAGCGCCGACATTGAAATCGACGCTAGGTGCGACTTACGAAATTGACTTCGTTCGTCAGGGGCCATTATAAGACCCGACCCCTCCGGATTCGATTGACGTTCACTTGCTGTAAACTCAGAGTTGCGGAAGCAATCAGTTGAAAGCGGGCCGAGGGGTTTTTGGCGCGCAAACTCCAACTCATCGCCGCACAAGCGATTTTTAAGAGGAATTGAACGGTGAAGCGGACATATCAACCGAGTAAGCTCGTGCGCAAGCGCCGGCATGGGTTTCGCGCGCGGATGGCGACGGTTGGCGGACGCCGGGTCATTGCGGCGCGTCGCGCCCGCGGCCGGAAGCGCCTTTCAGCCTGAGTTTTGCGCGAGAAGCAGCGGATAGGCAGATTTTTGGAAGATCCTCAGCCCTCGGCGGCGCCGGAACGTCTGAAGCGGCGGGCGGAGTTTCTCCACGCGGCTAAAGGCAAGCGCTTTCATGCGCGCGGCTTTACCTTGCAGGCGGCGCTGCGGCGCGACGAGGCTGACCGAATCGCAGCCTCCGCCATTGAACAGCCCGCTTTCGAGCCGTCACGCTTTGGCTTCACGGTCACAAAAAAAATCGGCGGCGCGGTGTTGCGCAACCGAATTCGCCGCCGCCTCAAAGAAGCCGTGCGGCGGCTTGCCCCTCTTCCCGCGCGCCGCGGCTATGATTATGTGCTAGTGGCGAGGATTGAGGCGCTCGGCATGGCGTTTTCCGCGGTGCAGGCGGAGCTTGTTCGCGCCCTTGGCAAAATCGACGCAGTCAAATCCAAGAAAGACATGCCGGAAGACAAACGGCGTCGAGGCGCTCCGCCCGAAGGCGGCGAGACTGGACGACGGTCCGAAGAGCAGGACTAACCCGCTGCCGCGGCGGCATTGGCGCGGCGACAGACGACGGATTAGGCGCGCGGCGGATGAATAGCGACACGAAGAATCTTTATCTGGCGATTGGGCTGTCTTGCCTTGTGATCGTTGGCTGGAGTTATTTTTTCGCGCCGAAGCCGGGAGACCGGCAGTTGGCGCAGACGCAAGGCCTGCAGCAGGCGGCGCAAGCGCCGAATGCGCCTTCGGCCGCTCCCGGCGCGCAAAGCCTCGCCGCCCCCGGCGAACTCGCCGTTGCGCCCAAAACCCGCGCTGAGGCCCTGGCCGCAAGCCCGCGCATCAAACTCGACACCCCGGCGCTGTTCGGCTCGATCGCCCTGAAAGGGGCGCGCCTCGACGACGTTTCGCTCAAAGCCTATCGCGAGACCGTCGACCCCAACAGCCCGAACATCGTGCTGCTGTCGCCGGCCGGCGCCCCCGACGCCTATTACGCCGAGGCCGGATTCCTCGCCCCCGCCGGCGAAAGCCTCGTCCTGCCCCGCCCCGATACGCTCTGGCGCGCCGATCGCGAGACCTTGACGCCGCAGACCCCGGTGACGCTCAGCTTCGACAATGGCCAGGGCCTCGTCTTCCACCGCCAGATCGCGGTCGACGACCGCTATATGTTCACCATCAAGGACAGCGTCGAGAACGCCTCGGACAGACCGGTGGCGCTGGCGCCCTATGCGCTGACGGCGCGCCACGGCCTGCCGCCGACGGTGAATTATGCGGTTCTGCACGAAGGCTTCGTCGGCGTCATCGGCGATGGCGGCGTGCAGGAAATCAAATATGACAAGATCGAGAAAGAAGAGCGCGCCACCAAAACCTTCAAGGGAACCGGCGGCTGGCTCGGCTTTACCGACAAATATTGGGCGACCACGGTCATCCCGGACCAGAGCGCGCCGATTGAGGCGAGCTTTTCGGCGGCCGCCGCGCCGCAGGGGGCCGCGCGCATCTATCGCGCCGATTTCGTCGGCGCGGCGCAGACGATCGCCCCCGGGGCCTTGCTCGAGACGACGAGCCGGGTGTTCGCCGGGGCCAAGGAAACCGGGACGCTCGACAAATATCAGGCCGATCTCGGCATCGAGAAATTCGATCTGCTGATCGATTGGGGCTGGTTCTACTTCATCACCAAGCCGATGTTCCAGCTGCTGCATTTTCTCTATACGCTCACCGGCAATTTTGGCGTCGCCATCCTGATCATCACGGTGATCGTCAAGGGGGTGTTCTTCCCGCTCGCCAATAAGAGCTACATGTCGATGGCGAAGATGAAGGGGGTCGCGCCGCAGATCGCCGCGCTGCGGGAGAAATATCCCGACGACAAGATGAAGCAGCAGCAAGAGACGATGGCGCTGTATAAGCGCGAGAAGATCAATCCGGTCTCGGGCTGTCTGCCGATGCTGATCCAGATCCCGGTGTTTTTCGCGCTGTATAAAGTGCTGTTTGTGACGATCGAGATGCGGCATGCGCCATTTTTCGGCTGGATCAAGGATCTGTCCGCCCCCGATCCGACCAATGTGTTCACTTTATTCGGGCTTTTGCCTTATGACCCGACGCAGCTTCCGCTGATCGGCCATTTTTTGGCGCTCGGCATCTGGCCGCTGATCATGGGCGTCTCGATGTTCGTGCAGATGAAGGCCAATCCCGAGCCGGCCGACCCGATGCAAAAGCAGATCTTCACCTGGATGCCGGTGATCTTCACCTTTACGCTCGGAAGCTTCCCCGCCGGCCTCGTCATCTACTGGACCTGGAACAATACGCTCTCGATCATCCAGCAAACCCTGATCATGAAAAGAGCCGGCGTCAAAATCGAACTCTTCGACAATCTCGCCGGAATGTTCAGAAAAAAGGCCACTAGCTGATGCAGGATAACGAGGCGACGGTTGTGGAGGCCGCGCCCGATTTCCACGAAATCGGCCGAAAGCTGTTCGCCCTCGAATGCGATTTCATCTGGGCGGCGGCGGCGGCCGATCGATTGCCGCCTCCCGGCGCCGCCGAGATAGCCTTCGCCGGGCGATCCAACGTCGGCAAGTCCTCGCTCCTGAATGCGCTGACCAATCGCAAAACGCTGGCGCGAACCTCGAACACGCCAGGCCGCACGCGCGAGCTTAATTTCTTTGCGCTTGGCGGCGACGTTAAAGAATCAAAGCTTCGGCTGGTCGATATGCCGGGCTATGGCTTTGCCGCAGCCTCGAAGCAGAAAATCGCTTCATGGACCGGCCTGATGCAGGATTTTCTGCGCGGTCGCGCGCCGCTGCTGCGGGTCTTCGTGCTGGTTGACGGGCGCCACGGCCTGAAGCAGGTCGATCTCGAGATGATGGATCTGCTCGACCGTTGCGCCATGTCCTACCAGATCGTTTTGACCAAACGGGACGAGGTCAGCGGCGCCGACCAGAGCAAGCGGATCGCCGACACGCTCCAGGCGCTCGGCAAGCGCCCGGCCGCCTTTCCCGAGGTGATCTTCACCTCGTCGCAGAGCTTTGAAGGCATCCCCGAGCTTCGCGCGGCAATCGCCAGATTACTCGCCGAGCGCGGCCTCTGAACGCCGCGCCTGCGTTGAGCTTATCGCGACAAGCGAATAGAACGCTTCAACGGCATGACGCGGATGAGGACCGATGACCGAAACGATCAAGGCGAGCGCAGAAGAAAAAGCTCAGGAACAAGCCGAAATCTTGATGCAGGCCCTGCCGCACATGTTGCATTACGACGAAGCGATCGTCGTAGTGAAATATGGCGGCCACGCTATGGGCGATGACAAGGTCGCCCGCGACTTTGCCCGCGACATGGTTTTGCTCGAGCAATCCGGCGTCAATCCTGTCGTCGTGCATGGCGGTGGGCCACAAATCGGCGCCATGCTCAACAAACTCGGCATTAAATCGGGATTTTCCGATGGGTTGCGGATCACCGACAAAGCGACGGTCGAGATCGTCGAAATGGTCCTTGCAGGCTCGATCAACAAGCAGATCGTCGGCTTCATCAATGCCGAGGGCGGCCGGGCGATCGGCCTTTGCGGCAAGGACGGCAATATGGTGATCGCCCGCAAAGCCCCGCCGACCAGCGAAGCGATCGATCTTGGTTTTGTGGGCGAACCTTCCAAGGTCGACACAACCGTGCTCGACCAGGTGCTCGGCCGCGAACTCATCCCGGTCCTCGCCCCGATCGCGCAGGGCGCCCATGGCGAGACCTTTAACGTCAACGCCGACACCTTCGCCGGCGCCATTGCGGGAGCCTTGAAAGCCAAAAGGCTGCTGTTCCTGACCGACGTGCCAGGCGTTCTCGACAAGAACAAGACTTTGATCAAGGAATTGCGCGTCAATCAGATTCACGCCCTCATCGCCGACGGCACGATCACCGGCGGCATGATCCCCAAAGTGGAGACCTGCATCTACGCCCTGGAGCAAGGCGTCGAAGGCGTCGTCATTCTCGACGGGAAGACGCCCCATGCCGTGCTGGTCGAGCTTCTGACTGACCTTGGCGCGGGAACGCTGATTACGAGGTGAGCAAAACGAACCGCTTAAAGCCAGACGGCGTCGATTCCGGGGGGGCGGCAAAGGTCGCCGCTCCGGAGGCCGCCGCCTTTACCGGCAAAGATATTTGGGTGTTCGATCTCGACAATACCCTCTATCCGGCGGACAGCGATCTCTGGCCCAAGATCGATGCGCGCATCACCCTGTTTCTGGCGCATCTTTTCGGCCTCGACGGGATGTCGTCGCGCGCCTTGCAGAAATATTATTATGAACGCTATGGCACGACGTTGCGCGGCCTGATGGAGGAGCATGCGATCAGCGCCGAGGACTATCTCACCTTCACGCATGACGTCGACCGGTCCGGCCTTGTTCCCAATCACTCGCTGGCGACCGCCATCACCGCCCTGCCCGGCCGCAAGCTGATCCTGACCAACGGCTCGCGCGACCATGCCCTGCGCACGGCCAAGGCGCTCGGCCTCGACGCGATGTTCGAGGATATTTTCGACATCGTCGCCGCCGATTTCACGCCAAAACCCGAGGCGGCGACATATGAGCGCTTCTTCGAGAAGCACGATGTCGACCCGACGCGTTCCGTGATGTTCGAGGATCTCGCGCGCAATCTCATTGTGCCCCATGCAAGAGGAATGACCACAGCCCTCGTCGTGCCAAAATATGGCCAGATGGATCACCGCGAGGCGTTCGAGGTTACGAGTGAAGTCGTCCCCGCCCATATTGACTTCGTGACCAGCGATCTTGAAGGCTTTCTGGTCAAGATCGTCGCCGACGCCGGGACCGGAAAGCCCGGCTCCGCAAACCGTAGACGTAAACCGCGCCCGGGCGGCGGCAATGCGGCGTTGAACAGGTCGAGCGAAACTTGTAAGGCCTTCAGCAACTTCCCTTTTATCGAAAGACCAGGACAAATGTCGAAGCAAGACCTCGAAAAGATCATCAACGCCGCCTTCGAGGATCGAGCCAATGTCAACGCGCAGACAAAAGGCGAAGTCCGCGACGCCGTGGACGAAGCTCTCAGCCTGCTCGACGCCGGAGAGCTCCGCGTCGCCGCAAAGATCGAAGGCGTGGAGGGTCCCAAGTCCTGGTTCGTCCACCAATGGTTGAAGAAGGCGGTGCTGCTGTCATTCCGTCTCAACGACATGGCTGAGATTTCGGGCGCCCCGAACGGCGCGACCTGGTGGGACAAAGTCCCGTCAAAATTCGCGGGCTGGGGACCAAAGCAACACGCGGCGGCTGGGTTTCGCTCCGTGCCGAATTGCATCGTGCGGCGCTCCTCCTATATTGCGCCCGGCGTCGTCCTGATGCCCTCCTTCGTGAACCTTGGCGCTTACGTCGACAGCAATTCGATGGTCGATACTTGGGTGACGGTCGGCTCCTGCGCTCAGATCGGCAAAAATGTCCATCTCTCGGGCGGCGTCGGCATCGGCGGCGTGCTGGAGCCTCTCCAGGCCAATCCGACGATCATCGAGGATGATTGCTTCATCGGCGCGCGCTCGGAGATCGTCGAGGGCGTGATCATCGGCCAAGGCTCCGTCGTCTCGATGGGGACGTTTATTTCCGCCTCAACAAAAATCATCGATCGCGCAACCGGCAAGATCTTCATCGGCTATGTTCCGCCCTATTCTGTCGTGGTTTCCGGCAATCTGCCCGGCAAACCCCTGCCCGACGGCTCGCCCGGCCCCTCGCTCTATTGCGCCGTCATCGTAAAAACCGTTGATGCGCAGACGCGATCGAAGACCGCGATCAATGAATTGCTGAGGGATTGATGGGCGGGCCGCTGTCGGCGTCTTGGGCGCGCTTCGAGTTTCGCACCGACCAGGGGCGAATTGACGCCAGGACGTGGCGCGACGGCGCGGCGCTGCTTCTCGTCTTGTTCGCCGCGCTTACCGCGATTTGGCTCTTTTTGGAGCCAAACGCCCACCGCGAGCTCTCAGCGGGATCTCGACTATTCGATTGGAAGACATTCGCGACCTTTGTCTATCTTCTTTTCTATTCCTTCGCGGTGCTGTTCATCGGGATCAGCTTCTACAATCTGAGCGCCAAGCGCCTCCGCGCGCGAAACCTGCCATCCGGCCTCGCGGGGCTGGTGCCTTTGGCGGCGTTGTTCGCCGGCGCAGCGCATTGGTTGCAGCCGCGAGTCAGCGAAGACCTATCGTTCTGGTATGTCGCAGCTCTCGACGCCGCGCTGGCCGCCGCCATCGTCTGGACTGCGGTCGAGCTCGGATTTTTGCAGCCGCGCGAGATTTGACGGCTCTCTTTCCTCTTCGTCGAAAAATGCTCTAAGAGAGGCTGATTAGCCGTCGAGCCAGTGTGATCATGACCCATCCCGCCCGTTTGGAGACCTTGGCTGACCTCAGAGTCGAGATCGATTGCATCGATTCCGAGCTGCATCAGCTATTGATCAAGCGCGGCGAGATCATTCATCGGCTCATCGAAGCCAAAGCGCGGCAGGGCGGCGGCTCGGCGTTTCGGCCCGGCCGCGAGGCCGACATGATGCGGGTCCTCGTCTCCCGCCATCAGGGGCTGTTGCCGCTCGACACCGTCGAGAGCATCTGGCGGATCATCATCTCGACTTTCACCTATGTGCAGTCGAATTATAGCGTTCACGCCGATATTTCAGGCGGCGACGCCAAAATGCGCGATTGCGCCCGTTTCCATTTCGGCTTTACCGTTCCTTACGTCGTGCATCAGGATGCTGGCGGCGTCATCGACGCAGTGGCCAAGTCGCGCGGCGACCTTGGCATGGTGCGCGTCAAGGGCGGCGCGTTGTCCGGGGCATGGTGGCGAAGGCTCATCGATCCGCAAGCGCCGAAAATCATCGCCCGGCTTCCTTTCGTGGAGCGGCCGGATCATCCAGCGGGAATGCCGCTTTTCGTGATCGCGCAGCCGCTTGCCGAAGCAGCCGTGCGCGATGTCGTGCTTTATGCCGCAACCTTCGGACAGATTGCGGGCGACCCGCCTTTCAGCCGTCATACGCTCAGCTTTGACGGGATCGCCGCCGAAATCATCGATAGCGCCAAAGACGACTTGGGCCTTTCCCTCCTCATAGCGACGACGGGCGAGGCGTCCCTTGAAGCGCTGCGGGAAGCGTTGATCCGCGCCGGCGCGCCGGAGCCGCACATCGCCGAAATCGGCAGCCATGCGGCGCGTTTCGATGCGTCCGAAGCGCTGCGTCAGCAGACGCCCCCGGAGGCGGCGCAATGAACTGTTTTTGGAGTTGGCGTTCATGACGAAGAACGAAGCCGCGGCCCCCCGCCCGCTTCCCGGCGTTTTCAGGATCGATCCCTACGTTCCGGGCAAAAGCTCGGCCCCCGGCGTCGCCAAGGTTTACAAATTATCCTCAAACGAGACGCCGCTTGGCCCCTCTCCTCGGGCCAAGGAGGCTTTTCAAGCCGCTGTCGATCGCCTCGAAACCTATCCGGATGGTTCGGCCACAGCTTTGCGCACGGCGATCGGCGCGCGCTTTGGCCTTGATCCGGCGCGCATCGTTTGCGGGGCCGGGTCAGATGATCTGCTTCACCTTCTCGCCGTCGCCTATATCGACGCGGGCGACGAAGGCATTTACACGGAGCACGGATTTCTTTTCTACAAGATCGCCATTCTCACCGCTGGCGGCGTTCCTATCGTTGCGCCGGAATTGAACCTCGCCGCCGATGTCGACGCCATCTTGGCCAGGGTCGGCCCTCGAACAAAAATTGTCTTCATCGCCAATCCAAACAATCCGACAGGCACCTATCTGCCGATCTCCGAAGTCGAGCGGCTCGCCAATAGCCTGCCGAGCCATGTGCTCCTCGTCATCGACGCCGCCTATTCGGAATATGCTACGCAGTCGGATTATGCGACTGGCGAAGCCCTCGTGACGGCGCGCGAGAATGTGGTGGTGACCCGCACCTTCTCGAAAATCCACGGCCTCGCCGGGATCAGGCTTGGTTGGTGTTATGCGCCGGCGCAGATCTGCGATGCGCTTAACCGCATTCGCCCCCCATTCAATACTAACAGCGCAGCCATGGCGGCGGGGATCGCCTCGCTGGCCGATGTCGCTCACATCGACAAGGCGATCGCCCACAACGCAAAATGGCGCGACTGGCTGACGCGAGAGATTGGCGCGATGGGATTGAAAGTGACGCCGAGCGCCGCAAATTTCCTCCTGTTGGATTTCGAAAGCGATGCCAGGGCTCGTGCGGCTGACCAGTTCCTGACCAGCCGCGGCCTCATTCTCCGCGCGGTCGGCGCCTATGGATTGCCGAGCTGCCTGCGCCTCACCGTCGGAACCGAGGAAGCCAACCGTCTCGTCACGGCGACGCTCGGAGAGTTCCTCAGCCAAGGAAGCGCCGCGCGTGCCTGATGGTCTTGGGGCTCCGCTGAGCGAGCCTCTCTTCGAACGCGCCGCGCTGATCGGCATTGGCCTCATTGGCTCCTCTTTGGCGCGGGTCATTCGCCGCAAGGGGTTGGCGCGAGAAATTATCGCCTCCGACGCCTCTGCCGCCGTGCGCAAACGCGTGCGCGAACTCGCCATGGCCGATCAGGTCGCAGATACCGCCGCGGCGGCCGTCGCTGGAGCCGATCTCGTCATCCTTTGCGCGCCGGTCGGCGCGATGGGCGAGATCGCAGCTGAGATCGGCGCGCATCTGAGGCCAGGCGCAATCCTCTCCGATGTCGGTTCGGTCAAGGCCTCGATCGTCGCAGCGGTGACGCCGCATCTGCCGCCGACCGTGCATTTCATTCCGGCTCATCCGGTGGCCGGCACCGAATATTCAGGTCCCGACGCCGGATTTGCCGCAGTGTTTCTCAACCGCTGGACGATTCTGACGCCATTGGACGACGCCGATCCGGTTGCGGCGGCGAAATTGGCCGCGTTTTGGACCAGCACAGGAGCCAATGTCGAAACGATGACGCCCGCCCATCATGATCTGGTGCTGGCGATCACCAGCCATGTGCCGCATCTCATCGCTTACAATATTGTCGGCACCGCCGCCGACCTTGAAGCCGTAACGCGATCCGAAGTGATCAAATTTTCCGCCGGCGGCTTCCGCGATTTTACGCGCAT
This sequence comes from Methylocella sp., assembly GCA_037200525.1. Lineage (NCBI taxonomy): Bacteria > Pseudomonadati > Pseudomonadota > Alphaproteobacteria > Hyphomicrobiales > Beijerinckiaceae > Methylocella > Methylocella sp. The sequence continues at coordinate 4,108,611 of JBBCGG010000001.1, forward strand.
CGCCTCGTCGGATCCGATCATGTGGCGCGATGTCTTTCTCAATAACAAAGAGGCCGTGCTCGAAATGCTCGGACGGTTCAACGAGGATCTCACCGCCTTGCAACGCATGGTGAGGCGAGGCGACGGCGAGGGCCTCGCCGATCTCTTCACCCGCACGCGGGCGATTCGGCGCGGCATCATCGAACAAGGTCAGGAAACCGCCAAGCCGGACTTCGGCCGGCGATCCGGCGAAGACTGATCGGCGCGCGCCTTTGCCGCCAAGCGTTCGCCAATGGGACCTTGCCTTCCAGAAAATTGCAGACTTTGCGGAGAACTTCGTGCTTTAAAACAGACCCATGGGTTCACCCGACTCGAGCCCTGGCGATCGCGCAGCCATCGTTTTTTCGGATTGGATGTAGATGTCCCGTAGCCTTGTAGCCGCCATCGTTCTTCCGCTTCTTGGTTCGTCAATTGCGCATGCGCAGTCCCAAACGCTGCAAATCGCGCAAGCCGACGCCGCGTCGAAACCAGCCGAGACGCCGCCGAGCGGATCGGGCGGCAAAGCCAAAATATTCGGCGAATGGGCGCTGATCTGCGGCGCGGCTCCCGGATCCAGTGAGGAAATCTGCGAAATTGACGCGACGCTTAGGGCCGACACCCAATCCCCGCCCGTCGCGAAGGTCGCCTTCGTGCGCGGAGCGAAAGACCAGCCCTCGCGGCTTGTTGCGATCATCGTCGCCAATCTGACCCTTGAGCCCGGCGTCGAGATCGCGAGCGAGCCCGACAAGGCCGGGGTCATTCTTACATTTAAGTCTTGCCTGAATGACGCATGCCTGGCGGACGTCAACCTGACGGCCGACCAGCTCCGGGGCTTCCATTCCAGGACGAAATCAGGGCGGCTCACGATCAAGGACGCCGCGGGGGAACCACTTTCTCTCGCGGTGCCGGTTCGGGGGCTCGACGAAGCGCTCGACGCTTTATTCGCGCAGCGGGATAAATGATCGCTCGGCGCTGACCTTCACCGGCGCCGCGCCGGGCTCTCCAGAAAAAACCGCAGCATTTCGCACGAGGCGTCGGGGCCCCCCTGCTCAGTGAATGAGCCGCCGGGGTGGCCGCCGGACCACGCGTGTCCGAGGCCGCTGATCTCCCAATGTTCCACCCGCGCCGCGCCTTTCGCGTCCCGGATGATCGTGCGCGCATAAGCGGCGCCTGCTAATTCGCCCTCCTGCTTCTCCTCGCCGGCAACGCCTTTGAGTCCTGCGCGCGCGGCGGCGACGATCTGCTCGGCGTTGGCCGGGTGCACCGTCCGATCCGAGGCGCCGTGGAACACGATGGTGCGAACGTTTGCATCTCGAGGCGGAGACTTCGAGGTTGCGGCTGGGCTCGGCCCGCTGCGCATAGCGGCGAACGCCGACACCACATCATTCGCCGCGCCGTGGGGCAATCCTGAATGGATGCCGGCGGCGGCGAACAAATCGGGATAAGTAGCGGCCATGGTCGCGGCCATCGCCCCACCGGCCGAAAGGCCCGCGACATAGACGCGATCGGCGTCGATGCGAAACTCCGCCATGATCTCGCGGGTGATCCCCGCGATGATGCTCGGCTCGCCGCTATCCCGCATTTGATCCTTTTGATTGAACCAGTTCCAGCAGCCCATCTGATTGGCGCTGCTGGTTTGTTTGGGATAGGCGACGATGAAGCCATGTTCGTTCGCAAGCTGGTTCATTCCAGTTCCAACCGCGAAGTCATCCGGGTCCTGCTTGCAGCCATGCAACATGACGACGAGGGGCAGCTTGCGACGGTCCGTCTTGCTTGGAACGTAGAGCTTATAATCGCGCGAACCCGCCTCGCAGGTGAAGGAGCGGGTTAGAAAGCGAGCCTCATCCTGAGTCGGAGCCTCCGGCGCGGCAGGCGCTGGCCTCGGGTCAAACCCAAAGCTAGGCATGCCGCCGTGGCGCAGCAGCTCCAGAACCTCTCCCATGGGCCTAACCGCGCGAACTGACTTAAAGACGGCATCGCGCGAAAACAGACCATCATCGGCAAGGCTGGCTGCTTCCCATGGCGCGCCGAATTTCGCCGACGCTTTCGCATCGCTTTTCAGTTCAAGCGCCGGCGCCTTTTTCGACGATGATTCTTTCGGCGCATGGGCGCGCTTCTCCAGCGCGCCACCTTCAACGCGATCTTCTTCGCCCTGACTCTTTCCGCCTAGCGCGTCCTGGATGATCCGCGTCGCTTCCATGAGATTCTCCCGCGATGTCAATTGCGCGGCCCTTCGCATGGCGGCGTTGAAGATAGTGTTCATCCTTGAGTCCTTTGTTCGAGGCGCAGCCCGGATATCGCCACGCGAAGCAATCCCGCATGAAAAAACTGTGCGAAACTGAATGTGATTAGCGGATGCGGTCGCCTAGCGCGGTTTTCACCGCTCTGCTGGCCTGCAGAGCGCCCATGATGGTTATCGCCTCGATTGTCTCGCGGGCGAGTTCGGGCGGAACGTCTTCGGCGATGATCGCCAGTCCCACTACCTGAATGCGCAGCATCTCTCCGGCGGCCTTCACCGCATCGAGATCTGCGCGACTATAGTGACGAAGCCCTATCTCCAGCGTCTGCCGGATGATGGTCTGTTTGACCGCATCGGCGTGGATGGCGAGCTGATTGCGAATCGCCGTTCTGATCAAGTCAGTGCGATTGGAATAGAATCCCTCGCGCACGAGAAGGTCAATATGGCCAAGGTCAACGTAGCCGACGTTTATGGTGATCTTCTCGCTCTCGTTTATCCTGTCCCGCAGGTGATAAATTTCGGCGCTCATGACCTTTCTCCATCCACATGGATGGTATATGGATGGCGCATGGATTGTTCGCAAGTGCGAAAGGCCCGTTTGCGGCGCAAAATCGCCCTTGCGATGATCACAAAAAGCGGAGCAGAAGAGGTGGCATCTAAGATTTGTGATGCCCGGAGGGCACCGATGGAATATGCTAAAGCAGGCATCGGGGCCGAGCTGGAGCTATTTGCTTCAGAACTCCTTGTATAACGCTCAAGCCGGACAATCGGGCTAGGTCAAGCTGACGCAGGGATCTTTTGCCACGCCCGTCGATCCGGTTTGTGAGCGATGCCTCTTCCATGCGGGTCTTAGCCCGGAAACTGGATGAACTGATTCAAAACGCCCTATGATCGGGCGATATTGTGCCGGCGGCGAGCGAGCCTCCTTGAAGGAGAATTGAGATGGCAAAAGGTCAACTTCGCAGCAATCGAGAAGCCAAAAAGCCCAAAAAAGAGAAGCCGAAGGACGTCGCGGCGACGCCGACGCTCTTGAAGGGCGGCTCGGCCGACAAGAAAAAATAGCGCAGGGCGGCGGCGCCGTCCGGGAGGCTGATCGCCAACGGCGACCGACTCAGTCTGGAGCCGTGGTCAGCGCATAAGCATTCAGAGTCGGCGAGCCCGGCTTTGAAATTGTGTTGGAGCGCGAAGATAGGCGACACCCCAAAGCAGTCAGCCTTGGGGTCTAAAATGGCGGATTTGGCGACGTCGGCGTCGGAAACGCACGATCGATTAGATTTGCAACGATCATGGTCTATAGTGTCGCTCCAGCCTGGAGCCGCTTCGTGATTTGTTTTCGCCCAAACCTCTGCGCCGCCATTTGTCTCGTCGCCCTCGCGCTGTCTTTGCAGGGCTGCGGACGGCGCGGGCCGCTCGAACCGCCCCCTGGCGCCACCCCGATAAACGCGCCGCTGAGCGGGACCCCAGACCAAAATGACGCTCCGCGAAGCGCCGCCGAAGTGCCGGGCTTCGTCCCGCAGACCTCCGGCGGCAGCGTGGGCGCCAATACGCCGGCGACCCAGGCGCCCAATGTTCCGGCTCCGGCAGCCCCCCCGGCGTCGGCGGCGCCGCAGCAGTCAAAGGCTCCGCCCCGGCCCTCCCCGCTTGATCCCTTGCTCTGACCCTTTCCGGCCCATGCACCATTTTGTGATGAAGAACGGCGTCATGCACGCCGAAGATGTCGACCTTTCCCGCCTCGCAGCCGAGGTCGGAACCCCATTCTACTGCTATTCCAGCGCCACCTTGACCCGCCATTACCAAGTGTTCAAGGCGGCGTTCGGCGATCTCGACAATCTCGTTTGCTACGCCGTGAAAGCCAATTCGAACCAGGCCGTTCTCACGACCCTGGCGCGGCTTGACGCGGGCATGGATGTCGTATCCGGAGGCGAATTGCGGCGCGCGCTCGCAGCCGGGGCCTCCGCAGACAAAATCACCTTTTCCGGCATAGGCAAGACCGAAGCCGAGATGGCCTTTGCGCTGGATGCCGGCATTCTTTGCTTCAACGTCGAATCGGAGCCGGAACTGCATGCCTTGTCGGCGCTGGCCAGTGCCAAAGGCCGCTTGGCGCCGATCGCGCTTCGGATCAATCCCGACGTCGACGCCAAAACCCATGCGAAAATCTCGACCGGCAAGGCCGAGAACAAGTTCGGCATTCCAATCAGCCACGCCCGCGCGGCGTTTGCGGAAGCCGCTCGCCTGCCGGGACTCAAAGTCACTGGCGTCGACATTCATATTGGCTCGCAGATCACCGATCTCGCCCCATTTGACCGCGCCTTCGAACTCACCGCCGATTTCGTGCGGGCGTTGCGCGCGGACGGACACGACATCGACCATCTCGATGCGGGCGGCGGCCTTGGCATTCCCTACCGCGAAACGGAAGATCCGGACAGCTATCACCCCGACCGCTATGCCAAAATCGTCAGGGCCCGGCTTGGCAACCTGGGCTGCCGGCTGATTTTCGAGCCGGGCCGGCTCATCGTCGGCAACGCCGGGATTCTGGTGACGCGCGTAATTTACGTGAAGCGGGGCGAGGCCAAAACTTTCGTGATCGTCGACGCCGCCATGAACGATTTGATACGGCCGACGCTTTACGACGCCCATCACGACATCAAATTTATCCAAACGCCGCCGCCGCAGGCGCCGCAAATCACCGCCGATATCGTTGGGCCGGTGTGCGAAACCGGCGATTATCTGGCGCTGGCCCGACAAATGGCCGAGCCTCGGCCCGGCGATCTTCTGGCGGTGATGTCGGCTGGCGCCTATGGCGCGGTGCAGGCCGGCACGTATAATTCGAGGTTGCTCGCCCCCGAAATTCTCGTCCGGGGCCCGGAATACGCGGTCGTGCGCCCGCGCAAAACCTACGAGGATTTGATCGGCCTCGACGCAATTCCGGCTTGGTTGCGCTAGATATTCTCGCCCGCGCTACTGGCGAGCCGGCGACATCGTGCTAGATTTCTCTAGGGGATGCGTCGGATCATGCCGATCGCGCTTCCGGAGATCGGTTTGCTGAGACTGGGTCGCTCCTCAACGCCTTCAGGGCAAAACTCCTCCCGCGAACCCCGCGACGCGGCGCTTCAGCCTGCGGAGACGGCCCGAAATCCGCGCCTCGAAAGGCTTATTTCGCAGGCGCGCGCGGTCCTCTTATTCGAGCGGATGTGGCGGCTTTTGGCCCCGGCGCTGGTGGTTATCGGGTTTTTCCTTTGCGTCTCATGGACCGGGCTCTGGCTCGAAGCGCCACATTGGACGCGCATCCTTGGCGTTGGCGCTCTGGCGCTCGGCCTCATCTATAGCCTGCTGCCGCTTCGCCGCTTCTCCCTACCGACGCGCGCCGACGCTCTGGCGAGAATCGATCGCGTCTCGGGTTTGCGCCAGCGCCCGGCGGCGGTGCTCGAAGACCGGCTCGGAAACCCCGGCGACGACCCGGCGACGCGCGCCCTGTGGAACCTGCACCGGCGTCGCGCCGAACAGTCGATCGCCTTGCTCCGCGCTGGCGCCCCCTCGCCGCGCCTCGTCGACCTCGATCGCTACGCCTTCCGCGCCATCGTTCTCGTTGGACTAGTCGCGACGGCTTTCATCGCCGGTCCCGAAAAATACGCCCGCGTCGCGGCGGCTTTCGACTGGCCCTTCGCGGGGCTCGGGCGCCAAGAACAGCGGGTCGACGCCTGGATCGATCCGCCTGCCTACACGGGCCGGGCGCCGATCGTCCTCGGTCTTCATGGCGCAAACTCCGGCGCGCCGCAAAAAATCGAGGCACCGACGGGCTCGATCGTCATCATTCGCACCTCCGGGGGCAAAGCAAGCTTCGAGGCCGAAGGGGCCTTGGAAGATGCCGCCAAAGAAAAGCCGGATGGCTCCGCCGCGGCGGCGAACAAGCCGGCGGCGCCCAAAACCGACAGCGACAACGAAACGCGCCTTGTCCTGCGGGGCAACGCCAAGCTGACGGTCGGCTCTCTTGGCGCATTCGAAATCGCCGCGACCCCCGATACGCCGCCCATGATCGCGTTGACGGACGCGCCGAAAGCCAATGCGCGCGGCACGCTCGCGCTGAGATATAAGATCACCGACGATTACGGCGCGACCAGCGCCGAAGCGACCTTCGCCAATCCGGCGACGGCCAGCGGCAGGCCGGCCAAGCGCCCTCTCGTCCATGCGCCGCACGCGCCGCTCCTGCTGCCGCCGCCGGGCGATCTTTCCGGGGAGGCCGAAACGACCATCGATCTCTCTGACCATCCCTGGGCTGGCGCACGCGTTGAGATGACATTGATCGCCCGCGATGACGGCGGCAATGCGGGCAAAAGCGAATCTTTGGTGGTGACGCTGCCGCAAAAGCCTTTCATCAAGCCGCTCGCCCGCGCGCTCGTCGAGCAAAGACGCAACCTTGTGCTTGAACCAGACAATAAGGGGCGCGTCGCGACCGCGCTCGAAGCTCTGATGATTGCGCCGGATGCGTTCGGCGTCAGCGCCGGCGTCTACCTTGGGTTGAAGGCGGCGTCGGAAAGGCTTTCGTCCGCGGCCAAGGACAGCGATTTGGTCGAAGTCGCCGACTATCTTTGGGCGATGGCTCTTCGGATCGAAAATGGCGATCTATCTGAAACCGAACGCGATCTGCGCGCCGCCCAACAGAAATTGCGAGAAGCCTTGCAGCGCAATGCGCCGCCGGACGAAATCAAGAAGCTCAGCGACGATCTACGCGCGGTGATGGATAAATTCCTGCGCGAGTTCGCTGAAAAGCAGCAGGAAAACATGGGTCAAAGCGACCCCGGCGCAGAAAAAGGGAACAGCCGGTCGGTCAGTCCGAAAGATCTGCAAGCCATGCTCGACAAGATGCAGGACATGGCGCGCTCGGGAGACACGACCGATGCGCAAAAGATGCTCGATCAACTGCAGAATATCCTCGAAAATCTGAAAATGGCGCGGCCGCGCAAAGTCGACCCCAGGGCGCGCGAAATGGCCCACGCCATTAATGAATTGGGCCAGATGAGCCAGGAGCAGCAGGACCTGCGCGACGAGACCCATCAGAGCGCCGACGCCGGCAAGCGCCAGCAACGCGGCCAGATGGGACAGCAAGAAGACCCGAGCCTCGGCGACTCGCCCGACGACGAAGATCAAGATCAGGATCAAGACAGCAGAGCTGGCGACGCCAGCCCGAAAGGCCAGGACCAGGCCAACCAGGCCAATCTGCAAAAGCGCCAGCAAGCCCTCCGCGATCGCCTTGATAAGCTTCAGAAACGCCTCGACCAAGCCGGACAAGGCGAACCCGGCCTTGATGATGCAAAAAAGGCGATGGGCGAGGCGGAAAAGGCGCTGGAACAGGGATCGCGCGGCAATGATCAAGCGGTGGACGCGCAAGGACGCGCCATAGACGCGATGCGCGAGGGCGCCCAAAAGCTCGCTGAATCCATGCAAGGCAAAGGCCAGGGCGAGCCTTCCGACCAGGAGGGAGAAGGCGAGGGGCAAGGAGAGGGCGATGGCGGTCAAGGCGCCAAAGGCCAGTTCGGCGAAGGCGGCGCCGATCCGCTTGGCCGTCCGACCGGAGGCGATCGCGGGTTCAACCCGAGCGCCCGTTACGATCCGCTGGGGGTTCCGGCGGCGCAGCGCGCTCAGCGCGTGCTCGAGGAATTGCGCCGTCGCCTTGGGGAACCCTCGCGTTCTCGCGACGAGATCGATTATCTCGAGCGTCTGCTGCGGCGCTATTAGAACCTGACGCTGAAAAGTTGCGGGTTTTCGGATAGCATCATGAGGCGAGACGAAAAGACAATCGCCTCATCGATTCGATTTGGAGCGGGGATGCGTTAGCTTCCGATCCAATCCGAAAAGCCTGCAATTTTCCAAATGACGCTTCAGCCTTTCCCAACTCGATCCAGGGAAGCTTCGACATGCACGCCTTAGGCAATCTTCTCGTCGCCGTCGCCATAGGCGCGGTCTTCGTCGTCCTCCTCATGGGTTTCGTCAATATGATGCGCGGGGGCAGCCCCAATGTGTCGCAGAAACTCATGCGCTGGCGCGTTGGTTTGCAGTTCGTCGCCATCATCGTCATCATCGGCGTTCTATGGTTTCGCAGTTGACTAATGCGGCAGAGTGTCACATGTGAATGCGCAGCATAAGCTTGATGGGAAAACCATGGTCGTTTTGAACCGCATTTACACTCGCACCGGAGACGCAGGCTTAACCGCGCTCGGAACCGGCGAGCGCCGCCCAAAGAACGATCTTCGCATAGAAGCCTACGGCAGCATCGACGAAGCCAATTGCGCCATCGGTCTCGCGCGCGTTTCGACCTCGACCGATCCGCAGTGCGCGAGGGTCGACGCCATGCTGCTTTGCATCCAAAACGATCTGTTCGATCTCGGCGCCGACCTTTGCATGCCGGAAACAGGGCAAAAGCGAGATTACGAGGCGCTGCGCATCGTCCAGGCGCAAGTCGATCGGCTCGAACGCAAGATCGATGAATTGAATGCGGAGCTTACCCCTTTGCTGTCTTTCGTGCTGCCCGGCGGATCGCCGGCGGCCGCCGCCCTGCATCTCGCCCGCACGATCACCCGCCGGGCTGAGCGGCGCCTTGTCTCCCTGAGCCGCACCCCAGGGGAAGGAATCGGCGAACCGGCGCTCAAATATGTCAACCGCCTATCCGATTTCCTGTTCGTCGCGGCGCGCTATGTGAATCGCAAAGGCGAAGGCGATATTCTATGGGTGCCCGGCCAAAATCGGTGACGCATCGACCGAGATATAGCGGCCCGGATGGATATCGAGCGGGTTGGGCTCCCATCCGCGCAGTTTCGGCGACACGAGATTGCTCGAGAGATAAGTCATCAGCACAAGGTAGGGCTGCTCCTTGAGAAGCAACGCCTCCGCCTCATGCAAAAAATAGCCGAGCGCCGTTCCGGCTCCCTCTCCGCCGCGGCCGAACGCATCAACGCGTCATAATCGGCGTTGGCGAAGCTTGGAACATTCAGGCCTTTGTTGTCGCTCTCCGCCAAGAATAGAAAATTCTGCGCATCGGGATAGTCGGCGTACCAAGTCGTTCGCGCGACGTCGAAGGGCGTTTTCTCCCGCAAAAACGCATAATGCGTGGCGGCGTCCGTGCTCATAAGGCGAGTTTCGACGCCAAGCGTTTTCCACATGTCGGCGATCGCGACAGCCGTCGCTCGATTGTTGCCCGATTCGTTGAAGCGTATTTCGACCTCGAGCTTCGCGCCGCCTTGGCCAAAGCCCGCTTCAGTCAGCAAGCGCTTCGCCTCATCTTCACGCTCGATAAGGCTCATTCCCTTCCAGGCGACCTCCGAGGGCGCGCCATAGCCGGCGATGCCGGGCGGAACGAAACCGTAGCTCGGCGCCATCGCCCCACCCCAGATGCGATTGGCCAAAAACTCGCGGTCGACCGCCATCGACAAAGCCCGACGAATTTTTGGGTCGTCGAAGGGTTTCCGGCGCACATCGAAGGCGTAATAATAGCCGCCGAGACTGGGCGATACCCGCAGCGCCGAGCCCAAATGCTTGCGCACGAAGGCGATCTGCTCGATCGGCGCTTCGTCATAAGAGTCGATCTCGCCGGCCATGAATCTGCGCAGCGCCGCTGAGCGATCTTCCAGCGAGATGAAGATTTCAGCGTCGAGAGCCACCTGCGCCGCATCGCCATAGAACGGGTTCTTGACGAGGACGATGCGGTCGTTCGGAGTGAATTCCTTCAGCATGAAGGGTCCGTTCGTCACCATATGCGCCGGGTGCACGAAATCCGAGCCAAAAGCCTCGACCGACTTGCGATGCAGCGGCCTGGCGCCGGGCAGAGCAAGCTCATCAAGGATATAGGGCGTCGGCTGTTCGAGCGCGATTTCGAGCGTCGCATCGCCCACTGCGCGGACGCCCAAAGCCTCCGGCGGCGCCTGGCGCTTATTGACCTTTTCGGCGTTTTTCAGCGTATAAAACAGGTTAGCGTAGGGCGCCCCTGTCGCAGGCGCGAGCAAGCGCCGAAAAGCGAAGACGAAATCATCGGGCGTAACCCTATCGCCATTCGACCATTTCGCGTCGCGGCGAAATTGAAACGTATAGACAGTTGCGTCCTTGTTGGCGCTCCAGCTTTCGGCGACTCCCGGAACGAGTTCGCCGCGAGCGTTCCGGCTGAGGAGTCCCTCGAACAATTCCGCGAGGACATTGCTCTCGGCTAAAGTCGTCGCCTTATGCGGATCGAGCGAGCCAGGATCGGCGAGCGCGCCGCGGCGCCAAACCATATCCGCGTGCGCCGGTGCGACGAGGACGACGAAGGCCATGAGAATCATCGTCCAAAAACCAAGCGGCGAGATAATCGTCGCGCGGGCCCAATCGACTCGCGCCATGCTTGTTTTTGTGCCCCGCATCACCCTATCAAGCACAACAATTCAGAATGTATTTCTAATGCTCTTGCTGCCTTCAGGGAAAACTTTATGCGTCGACTGCAATTCTGTGCGCTAATTGTTGTTTCGAGTTGCGCCTTATGGCTGGACGCTACGACGTCGGGATCGGCCTTTGAAACCACCGTGGCGGGCGGATACAATCCTGTCCTGAAGCGTTGCGCCCACGAGTACGGCTGGCATTACAATCGATGGGGCTTTTACGTTTTTGGCCCTTACCGGCGCTGCGTCAGGATGCGGTCCGAAGGCAGGATGCAACCCAGAACAGGATATGCTGTTACCGTCATCCGCCAATATTATTTCCCCAACGCGAAATGCATTAGCGGCAATGGCTGGCATTATGATCCGTTCGGCCATCGCGTTAAAGGATTTTGGCGCAGCTGCAACTCTCATTGAGGAGCAAAGCGGACTTTATGCTGCGCGACGGGGATTTGTCCGCGCACTTTGTTGACGCGCGCGAGATCGATCCGCGCCGAGACGACGCCGACGCCATCCGACGCCTTTGCGATGACGTGGCCCCATGGGTCGACGATGAGCGAATGACCATAGGTCTGGCGCGTTTCATTGCCGGCGACATGAGCTCCCGTCTGCGCCGCGGCGCAGAAATAAGTCTGCGTCTCGATCGCGCGCGCGCGGCACAGCGCCTCCCAATGATCCTTGCCGGTTTGCAGGGTGAAGGCTGCGGGCAGAGCGATCATCTGCGCGCCTTCGGCGACCAGCCTTTGAAACAGGTCAGGGAACCGCAAATCATAGCAAATCGAACAGCCGACAATCATATCCTCGCAAGGATAGGTAACGATGGCGTCGCCCGGCGCGAAGGATGCGCTTTCGCGATACTGCATTCCGTCCGGCGCCGTGATGTCGAACATATGGATCTTGCGGTACCGCGCGATTTCGCCGCCGCCGCGATCGAAAGCCACTGTGGTGTTGTGAATGCGCTCTCCGCCCTCGGCCTTCTCGAGGATTGAGCCGGCGTGAATGAACACTCCGTGCTTTTTGGCGAGCGACTGCATCGCGGCATAGGCCGGCCCACCCGGAAAGGCTTCCGCCGCCGCGAATTTGGCCGCGCGATCGTCGCCGAGGAAATCGAAGCATTCGGGCAGGCTGATCCAGTCCGGCCGCTCCTCCGCAACGGCCTGTTCGATCAATTGCGTCGCGGCGCGAATATTTGCGGCCTTGTCGCTGATCGAATTCATCTGGATCAGGGAGATTTTCATGATGCCTCCTGGCGATGGGCTGATGTTGGCGGGATTGCTACAATCAAAATCTCAAAGTCGATCAAGGCTTCGGCTGGGAGACTCCCCGCAGCGTTAAATTGACTCGTCCTCCACCCGGCAGCAGCTGCGATGTCCCGGCCAAAATTCGATCGACGCCGTGAAATGCAAGCCGCGATGCGCCGCCGAGCACGATAACATCGCCCGAATGGAGCTTCAGACTTTTGGTCGGATCGCCGCGCTTCAATCCGCCGTAGCGAAACACGCATGAATCGCCGAGCGAGATCGAGACGACGGGCGCCGAAAAATCCCCCTCGCCGCTGTCCTGGTGGAGACCCATGCGCGCCGACGAGTTGTAGAAATTCACGAGGCACGCTTGCGGCGGGTGCGGATAAGCGGACAATTCCCGCCAGGCTTGCAACGCTAAAGCGGGGATCGGCGGCCAAGGCTCCCCCGTTACAGGATGCAGCGGCTGATAACGATAGCCATCGACGTCTGAGACCCAGCCTAGCGGCCCGCAATTGGTCATTTTGACCGAGAAGGGATGGCCAGTGCGCGGCATGCGCGGCATATACCAGGGCGCGCGCGCGGCGAGCGCGGCGACCTCCGCAGCCAGCGCCTGCTGTCGCGCCGCGTCAAAATAGCCTTGCGCAAAGATCAGCCCCGGCGCCAAAAACACCGGCTCAGCGGCGCCAGGAACGCCGAACAAATCATCCATCATTCTTGGCGATATGGCTCCCCTACCCGCTCGCTTCAACCTGCTTTGATCCGAGCTAAGCTCTAGGGCGTCAAAATCTCTTTGCTCTCCACCCTCGAATCGGGTTTTAGCCGATAGACCATCGGAACGCCGGTCGCCAGCTCCATTGAGGGAATCGTCTGCGGCGTCAATTCGTCGAGCACCATAGCAAGGGAGCGCAGCGAATTGCCGTGCGCGACGACGACGACGCGCTCTCCGGCGAGGACCGCCGGCAGAATGGTCTGGCAATAATAAGGAAGCACCCGCGCCACGGTGTCTCTCAAGCTTTCGCCGCCGGGCGGCTGAATATCGTAAGATCGACGCCAAATATGGACTTGCTCATCGCCCCATTTCGCGCGCGCGTCATCTTTATTGAGGCCGCTCAGCTCGCCATAATCGCGCTCGTTCAGAGCGAAATTCCGCTCAGTCGGCACGTCCGAGGCGCCAAATTCAGCCAGCAGCAATTTCAAAGTATGTTGCGCCCGCACCAGATCGGAGGTGAAGGCGCGGTCAAAGCCAAGGCCTTTCGCCTTCAGAACGCGCCCAGCGGCTTTCGCCTCTTCAACGCCTTTTTGAGTTAGACCCGGATCCTTCCAGCCAGTGAACAGGTTTTTCAGATTCCATTCGCTTTGACCATGACGCACGAGCACGAGAATGCGGTCCATATCTCATCCTAGTTTGGGCATCGAACGACGGCGCCGCTCGACCTGTTTCGATCAGCGCCCGCATCGATCCGGATTTGCTCCGCCTTGGCTCAAGCGCCGCATTGGCTTGAGCCGCGCGGTTCGCACAACAGGCTCTAAAACATTTTAGCCTAAGACGAAACCTGGCTTTAGGGCGCAGTCTCGCCGCCGCTTGATAGGATAGATGCATAACGCCAAGCTGGCGAGCCGGTAAGAGGAGGCAGATTCTGTTATTCATGCAGCTTTCACGCCGATATGTCTGGCGGACGCAACCCTAGGCTCAGGACTCATTGATTGAGATAGAAGAGGACGGCGGCTGCGATGCAGATGGCGGAGAAGAAGGTGTGGGCGCATCGATCATAGCGGGTTGCGATGCGCCGCCAGTCCTTGAGCTTGGCGAACATGTTCTCGATTTTGTGACGCTGGCGGTAGAGCGTCTTGTCATAGGCAATGGGAAGCTTGCGGCTTCTGGTTGGCGGGATGCAGGGCTCGACGCCCCTGGCCTTCAGCGCGGCGCGGAACCAGTTGCTGTCGTAGCCCCTGTCGGCGATCAACATTGAAGCGGGCGGTAAAGCCTTGAGCATCAGCCGCGCGCCCTTGTGGTCGCTCATCTGGCCCTCCGAGAGCAACATGACGAGGGGCTTGCCGGCGCCGTCGCAAACGACGTGGAGCTTCGAGTTCAGTCCGCCTTTCGTGCGCCCGATACGGCGGGGAAGAGCCCCTTTTTGAGCAGGCTCGCCGCTGTGCGATGCGCCTTCAGATGCGTGGCGTCGATCATGATGCGCTCGGGCTTTGGACCTTCGCCAGCGAGCGCGGCGAATATGCGGTCGAAGACGCCGAGCCGGCTCCAGCGGATGAAGCGATTGTAAAGCGTCTTGTGCGGCCCGTAATCCTTGGGCGCATCTTTCCATTGCAGGCCGTTGCGGATCACATAGACGATTCCGCTGACCACCCGACGGTCGTCAACCCGCGGAACGCCATGCGACAGAGGAAAATGCGGCGCAAGCCGCGCCATCTGCCGCTCGCCCAACAAAAACAAATCACTCATCCCAGCCTCCCCATGCGGAGACCAGGAATCACATCTCAGGCAAATTTAATAGGTCCTGAGCCTAGCGATCGAATGCGTCCTCGATGTAGACTGGCGCGAAGAACTATGCGTCAAGATGTAATGTCCCTCCAAAAGTCCAGAGGTTTTGCATGAGCGACAATCAGCGTTCGGCGCCCGAGGCGCCCCCCGGGTGGACAAGGGAGCAGCGCGGACCGGCCGCTCCGCAATTGGCGCATAATGAAAGCGCCCTGACCCGTTTTCTCGGCGGTTCTCCCGGAAGCGTCTTTCTGCGCCTGTTTTTCGTTTCATTGATCGTCGGCGCCTTGTTCATGTGGCTCGACATCAGGCCCATCGATGTATTTCGCGGGATTACGCAACTCTTCGACCGCATCTGGGCGCTCGGTTTCGACGCTATCCGCGAGGTCGCGGATTATGTTCTCGTCGGAGCCGCGATCGTCGTTCCGATCTGGCTGGCGCTGCGGCTGCTCAACATGCGCAATGCGCCCTAGGCCCAGCCCGTCAGAAATCTTCGGCGGCGATCCTTCCGGCGGCCCAATCTTGCGCGCCTCGACCGATCGCGTCGGCGAGTCGGGCATAGGATTTCCGCTCCAAAAGCTCGATGAGGCCGCGCTTGGTCGCCCGTGGCAGCAGAGGGCCTTTGAACGCCAGCGCTGAATAGAATTGCACGAGGCTCGCCCCGGCTTCGATTTTGGCGAGAGCGCGCGCGGCGCTGTCGACGCCGCCGACCCCGATCAGCGGAAACTGATTCTCGACGCGCAGATATGCGGCGGCCAGCATCTGCGTCGAAAGCGTGAACAGCGGACGCCCCGAAAGTCCCCCCTGCTGCCTAGCCACCGCCGCGTCTTGAAGCGTCGGCGGCCGCGACAGCGTCGTATTGGAAATGATCAGGCCATCGATGGCGCGGGCGCGGGCGCAAGCGACGATGGCGTCGAGCGCCTCAAGCGAAAGATCGGGGGCGATCTTCAAAAGCACGGGCTTGCGGCCAGATTTCGTCATCGCCGCGTCGCGCGCGGCGATGACGCGGGCGAGCAGATCGTCAAGCGCATCGAATTGCTGCAGATCGCGCAGGCCCGGCGTGTTCGGCGACGAAACATTGATGGTGAAATAATCCGCGACATCGGCGAAAGCGGCGACTCCCCTGACATAATCGCCGGAGCGATCGGGCGAGTCCTTGTTGGCGCCGATATTGACGCCGACCAAACCGGCCCTTGCGGACCGAGCCGCCAGCCGCGCGGCGACAACAACGTGACCTTGGCTATTGAAGCCAAACCGATTAATCACCGCCTGGTCATGCGGAAGCCGAAAAAGGCGCGGGCGCGGATTTCCGGGCTGCGGCAGCGGCGTGATGGTGCCGACTTCGGTAAAGCCGAAGCCAAGCCGCAAAATGGCGTCGACAACCTCGCCATTCTTATCGAAACCGGCCGCTAGCCCAAGCGGGTTCGGAAAATCAAGGCCGAAAGCGCGAACGGCGAGGCGCGGATCGTCAGCCCAGCCGGAAGACAGCGGCAGATGCGCCAGCGCCTTGATCGTCATGCCATGCGCCGTCTCGGGATCGAGATGGGAAAGCAACGGCCGCACAAGCGCGCCGAAAACCGTCGTTAAATTGGATTGACGCCCGTCCATTGAGATGCTCGAAACTCCTTGGGGGCATCAGCCCGCTCGATTTATTATAAAATTCATGGTCCTACAACACTCCCCCGAGTTTGGAACATCGTTTGAAGGGGCTGCGCAAGGCTAAGCCCGCCTGAGCGCGATGCGGCTTGACGGACACTGGCGTCGCCTGCGATGCGGAATGAGGCGGAAGCCAAAGGGCTTGAGAAGGGTTTCCATTGCGACGGATCGAGATTTTAGGCGATGCGGCAAACCTCTGGGTCATCGACGTCGCCGACCAAGCCTTGCTTCCTCGCGAGGGATCAAATCCGCTTTCGGCCGAAGAGATGGCCCGCGCCGATCGATTCGTTCGCGGGGGGGACCGCACGAGATTTATTCTGGCGAGAGCCGCCCTGCGTCATTTGCTCGGGCAAGCCGTGAGCGCTCCGCCCGAAAAACTCGCGTTTTCGGTCGGGCCATACGGAAAGCCCTTTCTCGCTGATCGGCCCGACCTCCAATTCAACGTGTCGCATTCCGGATCGTTCGCGCTGATTGGGATCTCGGCGGAACGTCCGATCGGCGTCGACATCGAGCTGATGCGCGAAAATATCGACGAATTGGCGCTGGCGCGGCATTTCTTCTGTGAACAGGAGCACCGCTTCCTCGCAACGCTCGAGGGCGACGCGCAGCTAACGGCCTTCTACGAGATCTGGACCTGCAAGGAAGCCGTCCTCAAAGCCTTCGGCGTTGGGATTTCAAGCCATTTGAAGGATTTTTGCGTTCATCGGACGCCGCTTGGCGTCGCGATCAAACCCGAGCCCCGATGCTTTGCGCCGGAACTTGCGCAGGTTCGCCTCGGGGCCGTCGAGGTTTCCGCGCGATACGCCGCGACTTTCGCCCTAAGGTGAACGATATTTCTCAGGCGACGCCTACGCTTCCCGGGAAGGGCCGCGGCGGATCAAGCGGGGCAGCCGTTAGCGTCAATTCTCGTCTTGGCGCTTCTTCTTGCCGCGATGCTTCCGGCCTTTGTGATCATCGTCTTCGTCGTCATCATCGTCGTCTTCACCCTCGCCGTCGTCGTCGAGAACGGTAATTTTCTCAAGCGCGATCGCGGGAATGACCTGCGTCCTCACTTCGTCATTCGACTCGGCGTACCAAAGGACACGCACGCCGTCGGCTTCCGTGGCGATGACCGTCATGGCCGGTCCGAAAGACTTCAGTTGAACGATGTCGCCGGGCTCGAATTTTATCGTCTGGCTGCTGGATTCAGTCATGGTCCCTCTTTTGGTTTTCGGTCTCGTCGCACGTTTAGCGCGCGGGCTCCAAATCGGCGCAATACGACGCCAGGCTCTCGATGCCTTAGGATCGTCTCGTGTCGCTGGCGTGACAACCGCCGCGCGAGTTCAGGGCCATTCGACGAGCGGAGGCAAGGATGACAGAATCGCCTCTACATTGCCGCCGGTCTTCAACCCGAAAATCGTGCCCCGATCATATATTAGATTGAATTCGACGTAACGGCCGCGTCGGATCAATTGTTCTTTTCGATCTTCCGGCGTCCAAGCGAGATTATAATTGCGGCGCACAAGCTTTGGATAAATGTCGATGAAACTCGCTCCCACTGCGCGGGTGAACGCAAAACTGGCGACGAACGCATCTTCCTCGCTGACCGGACAATCGAGGTAATCGTAGAAAATTCCGCCTATCCCTCGCGACTCGTCGCGGTGTTTTAGATAAAAGTAATCGTCGCACCACTGCTTGAATTTCGCATAATCGGCGACGGGCTTTCCCTCAGTGCAGGCGCACTCCATCGCGGCGTGGAAATCTCGCGAGTCGGGATCCGTTTGCAACCTGCGCCGATCGAGCAGCGGGGTCAGATCCGCGCCGCCGCCGAACCAAGCTTTGCTGGTCTCGACGAAGCGGGTGTTCATATGGACGGCCGGGACATTGGGATTCCACGGGTGGGCGATCAGCGAGACGCCGGAGGCCCAGAAATGTGGATCGGCCGCAGCGCCTGGGATTTGTTTCGCAAACTCCGGCGTAAAAACGCCGAAAACGGTCGACGTATGAACGCACATCTTCTCGAAGACGCGGCCGTGAAGGGTCGCCATGAGGCCGCCCCCGCCATCAATCTCTTCCGCGCGGCGCCAAGGCTTCATCTCAAACTTGCCGGGGGCCATTTCCGGGTGGGCAAAAGGGCCAGGGGCGTCCCGCTCCAAGAGCTCAAAGGTGGCGATGATCTTCTGCTGCAGCCCCTCAAACCAGGCGCGCGTCTCTTTTTTGCGGCGATCGCGAATATGAGTATCGGCCATTTCCATAGACCTTCGAAAAATCCAGCGTCGCCAAATGACGTTTCGTCGCCTCGACAGGATTCAGTCAATAGTCATTAACTGAATTAAATCAATGAGCGGCCGACGGATTCGCGTCCCCTCGCTGATTCATTTTTACGCGAGCCCGAGGGTTGCGGCGGCGTTCAAAGGAGGCGCATCTGCCGCACAGCCTCGCCCGCAACCATGGCCGCCGCGACGGCGACGTTGAGCGCGCGCATCGAGTTTTGCAGCGGGATCAGAATGCGGGCGTCGACGTTTTCATGGACTTCATCCGGGACCCCAGTCGATTCGCGGCCAAGCAGCAATATATCTCCCGGTTCAAAGCGAAAGTCCGTGTAGGCGAGGCTGGCTTTGGTCGAGAGCAGGATGAGGCGCGATCCGGCGGCGCGCCGCCAAGCGTCGAAAGCGCTCCAGGATGAATGCCGGGCGATCTCCACATGGTCGAGATAATCCAGTCCGGCGCGGCGAAAATGCCTGTCGCTGACCGGAAAGCCGGCCGGTTCGATAATCGCGGCGTCAAAGCCGAGGCAAGCGCACATGCGCAGAATCGTCCCGGTATTTTGCGGTATGTCGGGTTGGTAAAGCGCGAGCGTCAATTGCGCGGGAGAATCAAGCGACATTGCTGGGGCGCGATTTCATCGGAAAAAAATCCTGCGACGGCGGTTTGAACAAGACAGAGCGAGGTCCGCCATAGCCGAAAAGGCGACGTCGTCCAATATTTCAAAAAAAAGATGGCGACGAAGGGCCACACCTAGGCTCAGGACTCATTGATTGAGATAGAAGAGGACGGCGGCTGCGATGCAGATGGCGGAGAAGAAGGTGTGGGCGCATCGATCATAGCGGGTTGCGATGCGCCGCCAGTCCTTGAGCTTGGCGAACATGTTCTCGATTTTGTGACGCTGGCGGTAGAGCGTCTTGTCATAGGCAATGGGAAGCTTGCGGCTTCTGGTTGGCGGGATGCAGGGCTCGACGCCCCTGGCCTTCAGCGCGGCGCGGAACCAGTTGCTGTCGTAGCCCCTGTCGGCGATCAACATTGAAGCGGGCGGTAAAGCCTTGAGCATCAGCCGCGCGCCCTTGTGGTCGCTCATCTGGCCCTCCGAGAGCAACATGACGAGGGGCTTGCCGGCGCCGTCGCAAACGACGTGGAGCTTCGAGTTCAGTCCGCCTTTCGTGCGCCCGATACGGCGGGGAAGAGCCCCTTTTTGAGCAGGCTCGCCGCTGTGCGATGCGCCTTCAGATGCGTGGCGTCGATCATGATGCGCTCGGGCTTTGGACCTTCGCCAGCGAGCGCGGCGAATATGCGGTCGAAGACGCCGAGCCGGCTCCAGCGGATGAAGCGATTGTAAAGCGTCTTGTGCGGCCCGTAATCCTTGGGCGCATCTTTCCATTGCAGGCCGTTGCGGATCACATAGACGATTCCGCTGACCACCCGACGGTCGTCAACCCGCGGAACGCCATGCGACAGAGGAAAATGCGGCGCAAGCCGCGCCATCTGCCGCTCGCCCAACAAAAACAAATCACTCATCCCAGCCTCCCCATGCGGAGACCAGGAATCACATCTCAGGCAAATTTAATAGGTCCTGAGCCTAGACCTCAGATATTGATTCTTTTACGGCGCTTGATTAAGCCCTAGCGTGAGAGGTGTTCCAATTCGAAGAACGCCCGCAGTTCGAGGATGCCATGTCAGTTAGCACGGCGGTGGACGAACCGACGCGGAGGGATTTCCTTTATATAGCGACCAGCGCCGTCGGCGGCGTCGGAGCTGCAGCCGCGATCTGGCCGCTCATCAGTCAGATGAGCCCCGACGCGACGACATTGGCGGCGGCCAATGTCGAGGTCGACATCAGCGGCATAGCAGTCGGTCAGATCCTGACCGTAAAATGGCGCGGCAAGCCCGTCTTCATATCGCACCGAACTCCAGAAGAGATCGCAGCGGTTCGCGCGGTTCCCTTAGATGAGCTCAAGGATCCAGCCACCGATCAATCGCGAGTGGAAAAGCCGGAATGGCTCGTCGTCATCGGCATCTGCACGCACCTTGGCTGCGTTCCTCTAGGCAACGAAGGCCCTTACCACGGATTCTTCTGCCCCTGCCACGGATCCGTCTACGATCCGTCCGGCCGCATCCGGCAAGGGCCGGCGCCAAGCAATCTGGCTCTCCCTCCCTATAAATTCCTCAGCGACACCAAAATTAGCATAGGCTAGGCCCCTCCCGCGCTGGTTTTTCATGCGCGTTTGATGAATCGAACGCCTCCTAGAGATCACGTCCTAAAGCCCCTTCCGAGGTCCCACTCGACGCACATAAGGCAGAGACGAGAGCATGAGCGGACAATCGACCTACGTCCCCAAAAGCCCGGCCGCAAAATGGCTGGAAAGCCGTTTGCCTATCTTTGGACTGATCCACTCCTCGTTTGTGGTTTTTCCAAACCCACGCAATCTGAACTATTGGTGGACCTTCGGCGGCATTTTGTCCTTCATGCTGGTCGCGCAGATCGTCACCGGCGTCGTGCTCGCGATGCATTATACGCCAAACGCAAATCTGGCGTTCAACTCAGTTGAGCACATCATGCGGGACGTCAACTTCGGTTGGCTGCTCCGTTATGCGCACGCCAACGGCGCCTCGATGTTCTTCATCGCCATGTTCATTCATATTCTTCGCGGCATGTATTACGGGTCCTATAAGGCGCCGCGCGAAGTATTGTGGCTGCTCGGCTTTATCATCTACTTCCTGGCCATAGCCACCGCCTTCATGGGCTATGTGCTGCCGTGGGGTCAGATGAGCTTTTGGGGCGCGACGGTCATCACCAGCCTGTTTTCGGCGATCCCCCTCATCGGAAAGGCGATCACCACATGGCTTTGGGGCGGCTATGCGGTCGACAACGCCACTCTCAACCGCTTCTTCTCGCTGCACTATCTGCTGCCTTTCATGATCCTTGGCGTGGTCATGCTGCATGTTTGGGCCTTGCATGTTCCAGGCTCGAACAATCCGACCGGAGTTGAGCCAAAGAGCGAAAAGGACACCCTGCCCTTCCATCCCTATTTCACCATCAAGGATAGTTTCGCGCTGGTTTGCTTCCTCATCTTTTTCGGCTGGTTCGCGTTCTACATCCCGAACTATCTCGGCCACGCCGACAATTACATCGAGGCGAACCCGTTAAAGACGCCGGCCCACATCGTGCCTGAGTGGTATTATCTGCCCTTCTACGCGATCCTGCGGTCGATCCCATCCAAACTCGGCGGCGCCGCCGCGATGTTCGCCGCGGTGGCCATCATCGCCTTCCTGCCCTGGCTCGATACGTCGCGCGTCAAATCGGCGACCTATCGTCCGATCTTCAAGATCTTTTTCTGGATCTTCGTCGCCTGCGCGATCTTGCTTGGCTATATCGGCTCGCAGCCTCCCGAAGGCGGCTATATAATCGCCGGTCGCTTCTTGACGGCCTATTATTTCATCCATTTTCTGGTGATCCTGCCTCTGCTCAGCCATTTCGAGAGGACGCGGCCATTGCCCGCCTCCATCGCTGACGCAGTGCTTGGAGCGCCGACCAAAACCGATGCGGCGCAGGCAAGCCCTTAGAACCCAAAATCGCGACGGCTGATGTCCAAAAGGAACGAACTCATGAGGCTTCGCAGTATGTTCGCCGCGAGCGCTGGAGCTGCAGTCGTCGGCGTCTTGGCCTTTGCATTAACCTTTAGCGGGACGCGCGCCTTCGCCGCTGAGGAGCAGGCGTCCGGAGGCATGACCGAAGCGCCGAAGCCGGAGCTGCAGAACTGGAGCTTCGCTGGTCCCTTTGGTAAATTTAATCGGCCTCAGTTGCAGCGCGGCTATCAGGTCTATCGCCAAGTCTGCGCCAATTGTCATTCGATGAAGCTTGTCGCCTTCCGCGATTTGGCTGAATCCAGCGGCCCGGCTTTTTCGGAAGCGCAGGTCAAGGCGCTGGCCGCCACCTTCAAAGTCAAGGACGGTCCCAACCAGGCCGGCGAAATGTTCGAGCGGCCTGGCCGGCCCTCGGACTATTTTCCTTCGCCCTTCCCAAACCCTGAGGCCGCCAGCGCCGCTCTCGGCGCAGCGCCGCCGGATATGTCGCTGCTCGCCAAGGCGCGCGACTTCAGACGCGGATTTCCGCTCTTCGTGCTCGACGCCTTCACGCAATATCAGGAGCAAGGCGTCGATTATATTTACGCTCTTCTGAACGGTTACACGAAAGCCGATGATTCGAACTGGAACGAGTTCTTCCCAGGCCACCACATCGCAATGCCGTCTCCCCTGAGCGACGGCCTCGTCAATTATACCGATGGCTCGCCCAAAACTGTCCCTCAATACGCCAAGGACATCTCGGCCTTTCTGATGTGGGCGGCCGAGCCTAAACTTGAGGACCGCAAAAGCCTCGGTTTCGCCGTGCTGATCTATCTCGCCATCTTCGCGGGACTTCTCTACGCCGTG
This sequence comes from Methylocella sp., assembly GCA_037200525.1. Taxonomy (NCBI): domain Bacteria; kingdom Pseudomonadati; phylum Pseudomonadota; class Alphaproteobacteria; order Hyphomicrobiales; family Beijerinckiaceae; genus Methylocella; species Methylocella sp. The sequence continues at coordinate 4,131,342 of JBBCGG010000001.1, forward strand.
AAAAAACGAATCTGGGCGAAGCTCGGGCCGCACTAAGACCTTAGACTTCGCGCTTCTTGGGTTAGAGCGCGCTTACGACGCGCGGTCTTTGCGTGCGCAAAATACGCATCGCGCTTGCCGGATGGCTTCCAATCTGGCAGCAAAGCGGAACAAACTCGCCTTGATCGATTGATCGGCGCAACCTCCGCTCCTTCAAGGATACGCAAATGCCTGCCGGCGCCGATTTTGATCCTCCGTCGCGGACCATCGCGCCCGTAGAGCCTGCATCGCTTTGGCAAGGCGCGCAGCAGGCCCAAGCTTGGCCCTTTGAGGAAGCCCGCAAGCTCGCGCAGAGAGTCGCCGCATCCGGCCAGACCGAAGTTATTTTCGAAACCGGCTATGGTCCGTCCGGCCTGCCGCATATTGGAACCTTCGGCGAGGTCGCGCGCACATCCATGGTCCGCCATGCCTTCCGGGTCCTGACCGAAGATAAGATCAAGACCCGTCTCCTGGCCTTTTCCGACGATATGGACGCGCTGCGCAAGGTGCCGGACAACGTGCCGAACAAGGAGATGCTCGCCACCTACATCGGCATGCCGCTCACCCGCGTCCCGGATCCGTTCTCGAACGAATACCCTTCCTTTGGAGCGGCGAATAATGCGAGGCTCCGCGCTTTCCTCGACCGCTTCGGATTCGATTACGAGTTTGCGAGCTCGACGGACTATTATGCGTCCGGCCGATTTGACGAAACGCTGCTGCGGATGCTGGCGGCCTATGACCCCGTCATGGATATCATCCTCCCGACCTTAGGACCTGACCGCCGCGCGACTTATTCTCCGTTCCTTCCGATCAGCCCGCGCAGCGGCAAAGTTCTCCAGGTGCCGATGGTCGAGCGCAATCTAGCGCGGGGGACGATCGTCTACATCGACCCGGAAACCAATGAAAAAGTCGAAACGGAAGTCACCGGCGGCCGCGTAAAATGTCAGTGGAAGGCCGATTGGGCGATGCGCTGGTTTGCGCTCGGCATCGATTACGAAATGGCGGGCAAGGACTTGATCGAGTCGGTCAAGCTCTCCAGCAGGATCTGCCTCGCGCTCGGCGGCCGCCCGCCCGAAGGTTTCAATTACGAATTGTTCCTCGACGACAAAGGCCAGAAAATCTCGAAGTCGAAGGGCAACGGCCTGACGATCGATGAATGGCTCGCCTACGCCAGCCAGGAGAGCCTGTCGCTTTTCATGTATCAAAAGCCGACGGCCGCCAAGCGTCTCTTTTTCGATGTGATTCCTCGCGCCGCAGACGAATATCTGAGCTTCCTCGAGGCCTACCCGAAGCAGCCGTTGAAGGAGCGTCTCGGCAATCCCGTCTGGCACATTCACTCGGGCGAACCGCCCGCTCCCGAACTGCTGGGGAGCAGCGAGCATCGCACGGCGATTACATTCGGCATGCTGCTCAATCTCGCCGCTGTCGCCAACAGCGAGGACCCTCAGGTCCTCTGGGCCTTTCTGCGCCGCTATTCTCCGGATGTGTCCGCCGCTAACCACCCAACGCTGGACAAGCTCGTCTCCTATGCGGTGCGCTATTTCCGCGATTTCGTGCGGCCGGCGAAAATCTATCGCGCGCCCGATGACGTCGAACGCGAGGCTCTCGGCAAACTCGCCGACGCGCTCGCCGCTCTTCCCAAGGACGCCAGCGCTGAGGCCGTCCAATCGGCCCTTTACGATGTCGGCCGCCCGATCCCGCGTTATCAGGACCTCAAGTCCAAAACGGCGACGCCGGAGCGGCCAGGCGTCTCGAACGACTGGTTCAATATGCTGTACGCCGTGCTGCTCGGCGAGAGCCGCGGCCCGCGCTTTGGCTCATTCGTTGCCCTCTACGGGATAGACGAGACGCGGAAATTGATCGCCGACGCGCTGGCCGGCGATCTTATTCGCAAACATGCCGATTTTCTGGCCCAAAAATAGGTCGGCGCGGCGCGCGCTCAAGCCAGCGAAGGTTTCATCATGGATCTGATCTATAAAATTGCTCCCGCCGCTCTGTGGCGACAAGCTGAGGACAAGGGACGGTTCGACGGCGCTCCGGTCGATCTTGAGGATGGGTTCATCCATTTCTCGACAGCCGCGCAAGCTGAAGAGACCGCCGAGAAATATTTCAGCGGTCACGCTAATTTGCTGCTCATTGCGGTTGACCCAAAACGGCTCGGCGAGAACTTGCGCTTCGAGCCCGCGCGCGGCGGAGCGCTGTTTCCTCACCTTTATGCGCCGCTGCCTATGGACGCGGTGGTTTTCGCCAAGCGGCTCCCCCTCAAGCCCAGCGGCGGCCATGATTTCGATGGCCTCCTCGACCAGAAATAATCGCTTCAAAGCGAAGGCAAAGCCTCAGCCGCCATTTTTGCAACCGCTTGAGGATTTCGCGGACGCACGCGCGCGAACCCAGAAAGATTGCAATCCTGCGTTGATGGATTTGGCGCGCGTGGCCGCACGAGAGACAATCACTCTGCAAGCGATCCGCTGTCAGTGCGCTTCGTATGAACGCGGCGCCTGGTCGAGATCGCCAAGCGTCTCAATATCGCTTTCTAGTTGAGTATCCGCGCGACCGCAGTTTCGAATTGAAGCCAACGCAATAGCAACGCCAGCGAGCACGACTATTTGGCCTTCGGAGTTTTTGACCCGGATGAGGGCGTGATTGCGGTCTTTGGTGCGAAGGGCCAGCCCCTCAACATGCCGCCACACAAAGCGCTCGTCGGCCAGGGACGCGATATCCGCAAGGACCGGAGCCTCGCCGAAGCGAATGATTTCAAAGGTGAGCAGCGGCATCGAAGCCTCAGCTATGTTGGGATTGACGCAAGCTTACATAAAAACCCTCGTGAGTCATCTAGCGCCGCAGCATGAATGGGGCGCCGCATCGCACCTCGGCGATCCTCCAAATCGAATCCATTGACGAATTCGCGCTAGCCCCTCTTCCATAAAATTAGCAACATTCTGATTTCAAATTGCTTCCGGCGCGCGTTGATTGACTTATCAATTCAACCTCCGCGAGAGGTAAATCGTGATCTCGAAAAATTGCAGAAGGTTCTGCCTAGAAACAAATTAATAGAGCGCATTATCGCTTTGCTTGAACCAAAGCCCTCGCGACAGACAACGGTCCGCAATGTCTCGTTTTAAGCTCGTCCTCCTCGCGTCTCTGATGTTTCCCTGGCTGATCGGCAATTCCGCCCACGCCGGCGAAACGGCGCCTCAGCAAAGTCCCGCGCCATTGTTCAGCGACCCTTATGCCGCGCCAGCCGGCGCCCCTAGCGCGCCTGCGGCCAAAAAGTCCCCGGCAAAACCAAGCGGAAAAGAAACCCGAAGCGCAACCGTCAAAAAACAAGAACCGGTTGGCAAAGTCGGCCTTGAAAACTCTCCGTCTTTGGTCACCAACGCGGCCCTTCCAGATCTCAAGCCGAACGCAAGTCCCAGTAAGGGCAAGGCGGCTGCGGACGAACTTCCTCTCGGTCTCGGTCTTCACTGGTCGGCGGCCAATGATCCCCACCTCAATCCGTTATCGACGACTGAAGCGATCGATTCAGTGAGAAGGAACCAGGGACAAACGCCCAGTTCTCCCGGAAACGAACTGGATTTGGGCATGAAATTAAACTTCTGAACCTTCCCGATTGCCCACGGCGACGTCGACGATCGGGCGAGGTCGCTCCGGCATCTCTTTGAACGCCAATCCGCTCTTCATGTGGAAACACGCCGGCGACGTAGGCCGGCGCCGCACGCAGGCGCGCGCTTATTGGCGATGGCGCCTTTTTCGCTACCGCCCAGTTCGGCAACCGGCCCAAGCTTCCCGGAGCCAAAACTGAGAATTGCCTGTTTTTAAAAAGCAAGGACATTATGGAAGCGATAAGCAATCCTAGCATCGCCAGCCAATCCGTGGCTGACGCGATGCCCATCGCCGCATCGTGGTACCGCAGAACCGATATCGGCGGCGGCGTCACCTTGATCATCGAGCCCCATGTCGACGTTCTTGAACAGGCCAACATCTGGCACGTCCGCGGGCGCGACCGCGATCTCCTGATCGACAGCGGCATGGGAGTTGTGCCGCTGCGACCCACTTTTCCCGACTTGTTTGAGGGCCGCGAGACGATTGCGCTCGCAACACATACGCACATGGATCATATCGGCGCGATCCACGAATTCGAACATCGATGGGTCCATCCAATCGAGGCTGACTCACTTTTGCATCCCCGCGGCGGAACCTTGATCTGCGATCGGATCGACCCGGAGCTCAGACGCTTGTTCATTGCAGCCGGCTATCCGCCGCTCGGGCGTTACTTGATTCACGCTCTTCCGCACGCGGGCTACGATCCCGCGAGCTACGTGCTGCGGGGCGCCTCCGCGACCCGGCAGATTCTGGAGGGCGAGGTCGTCGACCTCGGAGACAGACGGTTCAGGGTCCTGTTTGTGCCGGGCCATTCGCCAGGCAGCATCGCGCTGTTTGAGGAAGCGACCGGCATTCTATTCGCCGGCGATGTGATCTATGACGGCCCACTGCTCTATCAAGGGCGCGGCATGGATATCGGCGCGTATATGCGTTCATTCGCGCTGCTGGAATCGCTTCCGATATCGGCAGCGCACGCGGGACATGATCCGAGTTTCAACAAGGAAAGGCTGGACGCCATTATCGCGGCCTATCGGAAACGCTGGCAGGCCGAAGGGCTGATTTAGCATAGTCAGCGCGAGTTCGACGTCATATGTCACAAGCGCTCTGCTCGGGTTGCGGGCGCTGCAATGCGCCAACGGCCCCGACCCGCTTCCGGAGCGCCTGCAGCCTTCAACGCTGTTGTGCAGCGCGCGAATAAGAGCTAATTTCGCCTCTCCAACCGCGCGAAATCGCGTAGTCCCGGATTAAAGCGCTCGTAGCTCAACTGGATAGAGCATCAGACTTCGAATCTGAGGGTTGCAGGTTCAAGTCCTGCCGAGCGCACCAGTCACATTTGCGGCGATGGGCGGCGTTCAATTTTTAATTGGAATTTTTCCAAATCAGATCTGATTCGAAATACGGCTGTCATGTATATCTCTTAAGGCTCCGCTTCCGTCTGGTTAAGATAATTCAGACGATTTTGGAGTAGTTATGCAACCTAACATCCATGCTCGCAGAATGTCGCGGTTCACCGCGGCGTTGTGCGTATTGTCGACGTTCGCGTCGAGCACCGGCTACGCCGCCGAAAAAGACGCCGCGGCGTCCGTCGCCACCAAGAGCCCGATCAAGCATGTCATCATCCTGATCGGTGAAAATCGCGGTCTTGACCATACGTTCGGCGTCTATAAGCCGAAGGGTAAAGGTCAGACAATCTCGAACCTTCTGTCCAAGGGCATCGTCAAGGAAAACGGGAAACCGGGGCCGAATTTCGCCCTCGCTCAGCAGTTCTCGGTTTCGCCTCAGAAGACCTATTTCATCAGCGCGAAAAAGGCCGATAAGACTCCTTACGGCTCCGCCAATCTGATGCCGCAGCCCAATACCGCTTCGGCCCCAACTGCGCAAATGACGAACGACGCGCCCTTCACCAGCGTTTCGATCATTGCGCCGCTTGAAAATGATATCGAACCGCAGGACCTTGGTTTGCTGACGACCGGCGCTACCGGACTGCCGCATGGCGTCTTGGATACGCGCGTCCCCGGCGCAGGCGCTCTAAACGGTCCCTACCCGTTGCTTGGAGCCAACCTCAGCGACGATGATTACACCGGCGATCAAACGCACAAGTTTTTCCCGATGTATCAGATGATGGATTGCAAACTCTCCTCGGCGACCAAGGAGAATCCGTCAGGCTGTCTCAGCGACCTTTACCCCTTCGCAGGGTCGACGTTTGGAGGGTCGAATAACAACGTCGGCGCTGACATGGGATTCCTCAACGCCGAGCAGGAACAGGCCTCGATGCTGAAGGCCCTCGCTGATCGATTCACCTTGAGCGACAACTTCCATCAATCGAGGATCGGCGGGACCAACGCGAACCACATCACGCTCGGCACCGGCGACGCGATCTTCTGGACCGACGGCAATGGCAACGCGATCACGCCGCCGGCCTCGCAAATTTCGAATCCGAATCCGGTCCCTGGGACCAACAATCTCTATATCGCCAATAACAACTTCACCAATTGCTCGGACACGACCCAGCCTGGCGTCAAGCCGATCGTCGATTACCTCAACTCTCTCCCCTATGCGGCTGAGCCGAATTGTAAGGAGGGTCATTATTACGAGTTCAACGACATCAACCCGGGCTTCCTGCCAAACGGCGCGCTTTCGGGCGCGGGCAACGTTCCGCCTTCGCCTCTCAGAACTATTGGCGATGAGCTGATCGAGAGCAATATTTCCTGGGCCTATTTTGGCGGAGCCTACAATGACGCTGTCGCTCTCTCGAACGAGGCGGTAGCCGCCAATCCGACGAGCCCCAATATAGACGTGGCGGCCGTCAGCGATCCGGCGCATGCCCTTGGCGTCGCCTATTGCCAGCAGTGCAACCCGTTCGAATATGCAACGTCGATCATGGCCAATCCGGCGGTTAGGACCGAGCATCTCAAGGACACTGTTGATCTGATCGCCGACATTCAGAACAACACGCTTCCTTCGGTCTCGTTCGCTAAACCGGATAGTCTGCTCGACGGCCATCCCCAGACCTCGAAAATCGATCTCTTTGAGGCCTATACGCAGAAAATCCTCGACGCTCTCGAAGCCAATCCGAAGCTGAAGGCGACGACGGCCGTGATCATCACCTGGGACGAAGCTGGCGGCTTCTATGACTCCGGCTACATTCAGCCGATCGACTTCTTCGGCGACGGGCCGCGCATTCCGCTGTTGATCCTTTCGCCCTATTCCACGGGCGGCATTGTCAACCACAGCTATGGCGACCATGTCTCGCTGCTGAAGTTCATCGAGCGCAACTGGAAGCTGAAGCCGATCAGCGATCGCAGCCGCGACAATCTGCCGAACCCGACGGCTACGAAGGACAATCCCTACGTTCCGACCAACCCACCGGCGCTTGATGATTTGTTCGACGCGTTCGACTTCGACGCTGCTCCGAACAATCAGCCCTACAGCGAGTAGAGACGCTTAGAATCGCGCGTAACCAGCTCCGGCATAGGGAATGCGCGATTTGGTCGAGATGATTGCGATGGCGCCGATCAAGCGAAGGCCTTGCGGCGCCATTCGTTCATTCCGCTAAAGGGTGGCGCGATCGGCGCGCCGCGCCTCCCCATAACTTCATCGACATCGAGAAGGCGTCGTTTTGCCGCTCTTCCGGCTTTTCGAGCTTGGTTCGTCGCAAATTCATCGCCGGCCATCGCTCGTCGCAAAGCCTACATGAATCTGTATTGGTTCCGTCATGCAGCGCGACTAAGCGTTGCCTCGCATTTCCGCTTTAGAAAGAAGAAGCATGCCATCGCACACTCCGATTCGTCGAAAAAGCCGGCTCAAGATAGTCGCCGGCGTTTCCATGACAGCGCTAATGGGTTTGGGAGTCGCGACGCTCCCGCATGGCGCGGACCGCGGCGCCTTCGCCGCGACTGCGACGCGGCCGGCCCCGAAGCCGGTGAAGCCAGAGCAGATAGCGACCGAGTCGCCGATCAAACACGTGATTTATATCGTTGGCGAAAATCGCAGCTTCGATAATATCTACGGCACGTACCAGCCCAAACACGGGCAGAAGATCTGGAATCTGCTGTCGCAGGGCATCGTCAACGCCGATGGAACTCCTGGCAGGAATTTCGCCAAGGGACGGCAAAACCAGGCGACATCGACCAATGGCCGGTTCGCTCTCAGCCCACAGACCAAAGCCCCTTACACGTTCCTGCCGGTGCCTACCATCGCGTCCGCGCAGCCCGAAGGCGTCGGCCTTGAATTCGGCATCGTGAATGCGTCCGGCATGCCGACCGCCGCATTTCCGGAAGGCGATCCTGAAATTCCGCTCAATGATCAAATCACGCTCGCAACCGGCGGCACCGGATCCATTCCAAAGAATGGCGCCGATACCCGCATTCCCGGCGTGAATCAGTTGCCCGCAGGACCGTTCAGGCAGACCGGCCCAACGCTTCCCTACGACGCGTATGAAGGCGACACGATCCATCAAATGTTCCAGATGTGGCAGCAGAGCGACTGCAGCATGAAGAATGCGACGCGGGAAAACCCCACGGGCTGCTTGCACGATCTCTATCCTTTCGTCGCGACGACCAACGGCACTTTGCCGACCCAGACGCCGACCGACGGCGGTCAGGACATGGCGTTCTTCGACATGAATGCGGGCGATGCGCCGATCTTCAAGTCGATCGCCGACAATTACACGCTCCTAGACAATTTCCATCAGGCGATCATGGGTGGATCGGTCACCGGCGCGTTCGGAATCATCTACGCCGACAATCTCTTCTACAGCGACAGTAACGGCAATCCGCTGGTCCCGCCGGGCAGCATCATGGATCCCGATCCTATTGCCGGCACGGTCAACACCTATCAATCCAACGGCACCTGGGTTAACTGCAGCGACCGGAATCAGCCCGGCGTCGCCGAGCTCCAGAACTACCTCGGCTCGCTTCACTATTTCGTCGGCGCACACTGCGCTCCAAACGCTTATTACGCCACGCGCGACGCCAGTCCGCCCTACAACGCCAATGGCTCGCTCGCCGCAGCTTCAACGACGACCATGCCGCCGTCGACGCAGCGACAAATCGGCGACGTGTTGAGCGCCAAGAACATTCCGTGGATCTGGTATAGCGGCGGCTATGACTCGGCGGTCGCTGTCGCCAACGGGGCCACGGATATCGTCGATCAGGTGTTCAACGCCGGCTATGACAAGCTTGCCAATCCGTTCGGATACTCGAAGCAGATCATGGGCGACCCGACGCAACGGACGACGCACATCAAGGATGTCACCGATAATCTCTTCGACGACATCGCGAACGACGCTTTGCCGTCGGTCGCCTTCGTCAAAATGGACGGCGGCCTTGAAGGGCATCCCGGCAGCGGCAAGGTCAGTCTTCTGGAGGAATTCGTCCAGGACATCGTCGACCGGGTAAAAGCCAATCCCAAGCTGTTTGCTGAGACCGCGATCATCCTCACCTTCGACGAAAGCGGCGGCTTGTACGACAGCGGCTTCATTCAACCGCTCGACTTCTTCGGCGACGGACCGCGCATCGCGACTTTCGTGATTTCGCCATACTCCACCGGCGGACGCGTTGTGCATACCTATTACGATCAGGCGTCGGTCTTGAAGTTCATCGAACGAAACTGGGGTCTCGGCAAGATTTCAAATCGCAGCCGCGACAACCTGCCGAATCCAATCATGGATGAAGCCAACCCGTGGGTGCCGGTGAACATGCCCGCGATCGGCGATCTCTTTGATATGTTCGATTTCGACCATGCTGAGGATCGGCATGACCATGATGGCGATGGCCATGATCAAGGCGGCGGCGATAATCATCACAACGGAAATCAGTTCTAACGAGCGCTGATCGAGTATTGCAAAGAGCGAAGTAAAATTGGCGCCGGTCGGGCTTACTGCCTGGGCGGCGCCAACATCATTGTGACGGTAGACGCGCATAGCGCGTACAGCTGTCACAACACTGTAACACAGATGAAATGATCTCAGCTCTAATGATTGAAGCGACACGCAGGGCGACAGCGATCCATACGACCGGCCTTATCTCCGCCGAAAATATTTCAGCATCGCCAGACACGCGTTCGCCGCGACGTCACGCGACCGGATTGAAACAGCGCTTTCGCTCAAAAATTTCGCGGCTTCTGACCACAACAATTTGCTTTCTGGCCGCGATTGACGCCGCATCCTACGCGAGCGCGGGCCCTCTTGATGAAGCCGCCGAGCAATATCGCCCTTATCTCATCGAGGGCATCGGCCAGGCTCTCAGCGGTGCGCAGGCGCTACAAGGGCGCGTGGCGGCAAAGGATGTCCAAGGGGCGAAGGAGGCGTGGATCTCTGCGCGCGCCGGCTGGGAGCGATCCGAAGTATTCACGGGCGGATTTGTGCCCGATCTTGATCAGAAGATCGATACTTGGCCGAACGCGACAACGGGCTTTCATGCAATTGAGGCAAGACTGTTCGGCGCAAATCATACGGATGTCGAGGCTGACGCGAACGACCTTGTCGCGCGCTTGACCCACCTACACGCAGAAGCTCGCGAGATTCGGTTGACGCCGCAAGGACTTTTGAACGGAACCGCGCAACTTGCATATGAAGTCGGCGAGAACAAGTCGGACGGCGGGGAGTCGCGCATCAGCGGCACCTCGCTCGATGATATGCGCAATAACGTCGCCGGCATTGAGATTGCCTACAACGTCGTTTTCTCATCTCAGATCGAAGCGATCGATCCGAAGCTTGCGGACGCCGCTCGAAGCCAGATCGGACAGTTGAAAGCTTTGCTCGACGTATCGAGCCTCGACAAGGTTGATGCCCCCAAACTCCGGCGGGCGACCGAAGAATTCGTGGTCACGCTCCAGAATGCCGCGCCTAAAATTGGGCTCGTACGACCGACGCTGGAATCAAGCCCATAATCGTGACGTCTCCACTGGCATCTGATGGGCCTTGGCCTCGAACGCTTTCGTTGACGCGATGGTCAGCATGTCGGGCCGCTCACAAATCCCATCACGTCGCAAATTGAGGATCACTCGATGATCGTTCGGACGCTTTCATTGGTTGCGGTTGGCCTCGTCGCGGCTTTGGTTCTTCAGAAAGCCGTCGCCTTTCCGGTGGACGGCGGGCAAACAACTCTACCTGTCGGAACCGAGTTGAATGAAGACGCGATCGACCTTCCGCGCGAGGTGTTTCATTCTGAAGTAATCGGAGGCCGCAAGTCATATCTGGTGAATCTCGGAGACATGGCTTTTAATGCGCCCGATATTCTGGGCGGCGCAGCGCGACAGGCGGGCGTCAGTTGCGGCGCGTGCCACGTTAATGGCGCGTCGAATCCGAAGCTCTTTGTTTCGGGAATGTCGACGCGGCCCGGCAATTTTGATACCTCCGGCCCGTTGTTTAATCCAAAAGCCAACAATCTCGTTCTCGACCCGGTGCGAATTCCAAGTTTGCGCGGCGCGCGTTATCTCGCGCCCTATGGAAACGATGGACGCACAGAATCATTGCGGGATTTTATCCGCAATGTGATCGTCGTCGAGTTCGCCGGTCCCGAGCCGTCTCCGGCAATTCTCGATGGGTTGGTTGCCTATATCCAGGACATCGATTTTCTGCCGAACCCGAGTCTTGGTCCAAGCGGGAAATTGAATTCAGACGCTAGCGACGCCGAGCGGCGGGGAGAGGCGCTCTTCAATAAACCTTTCCCGCACGATCAAAATCTCAGCTGCGCAGGCTGTCACCTTCCGTCGGGCGCGTTTCTTGATCACAAGCAACACGATGTGGGATCGGGCGGATTATATAAGACGCCTACCTTATTGAACGCGGATTTCAACGCTCCTTACTTCCACGACGGGCGTTTCGACACCTACGACCAAGTGGTGGATCACTTTGATGGCGAATTCAGCCTTGGACTTTCGGCGCAGGACAAGAAGGATCTTGTTGCATATTTGATAGCTATCGGCGATGGCGTGCGGGCGTATGAACGCGAGGGTTCAGGCGCCAAACTCCAGGAGATCGCCAGCTTCGTGAGCGTGTTGGACACGGCGATTCCGGCGCATGACAACGAAATTATCGGGCTCGTGGTGGATACGGTTGGCGGCGAGTTGCGCGATTTAACGGAGCACATTCCGGACCGGAGAGATTCGACTGTGTCTGGCGGGGAGAAGGAGCGCAATCTTGCTCGCATGGCTCTTAAGGAGATCGTGCTAAACCTCCGGCGGATAGATGTCGACGCGGCCGATGGAAAATACAATGACGCGGCCAACGAATACAGGACCTACAATCGCCTGATGCGGGCCGGAGTTCCAGTCATCATCGGCAACGCTGAAAAATGGTCCTTATTCAATCCGTCAATTCATGACGCCCATTACGCCGCCCTGCGTCAGCTCCTTCAATCCAAGCATTAGAGGAAAGACTGGGCGGCGGCTCGAACTTATTCGACAACTACGGATGACGGGCGGAGATTAAACGGAGCGGTCAGCTGCCGATTCGTCTTCATTGGAAGTCGCGCAAGCGTGCTGCGACGCGAAGTCATATGAGCCTGTAACGCCAAATGGCGCAACATGTCGCTTGGCGATCTTCAGCGGCCTCGGCTGACCATATGGAACCGTGCTGCCGCCAGTAGAAAAAGGAACCAGGCGTAAAAGCCTGGTCATAAGTCAGATGATATCGGAGTCGTTGCCGTCAGGTAGCCTGATCGGGGACGCCTGTCTGTTCACGATGACCGCGCTAAGGTCCCCACCAACACGGTCACAACAACAGACATTGCCGCAGCAAGGCCTTCTGCTGCGGCGAAGTGGGAGTTAACATAATTGTCAACTACCTCCAAATCCGCCATATCAAAAGATCAGCGTCCCTTATCTGCCTCAACCGGCTTCCACGCCAGAGATCTTGCCATCAGGTGGGGAAAATTCTTTGCTCGAAGCGAATCTTCCCGGCCGAGAAAGGCTGACAATACTCAGCCTCGCTATGTTGATGCTTAACGATTTAATGCTGTTATAAAATGAAAAACATTACTTATTATCGGAACTCCCGGGACATTCTTCTTCTTGCATAGTCTCGTGTTTTGTGGCAGTATACATTCATTATCTAACATATGTTTCATTTACGTAAAAATTTTTTCAATTGTAGTGATCTTGGCCCAACGCGAGTAGGCTTAGGGCCCAGACCCATAAAATGGTTGGCGTGACAGGCGGATTGTGATTCACAGCTTCCGAAAGGAAGCGACTATGAATCGGGATCAATTCTGGCTGACGGACGCGCAGTTCGCGAAGATCGCGCCGCATCTTCCCACGGACACGCGCGGCAAGGCGCGCGTCGATGATCGCCGGGTGATCAGCGGGATCATTCATGTGCTGAAATCTGGCGGACGCTGGATTGACGCGCCGCTGGAGTACGGGCCAAAGAAGACTCTCTACAATCGCTACGTTCGCTGGGCTGCTAAGGGCGTTTGGATCGATCTGTTCCACGCGCTTGCGCAAGCAGGCGGGCCGCCGGCGCAGGTCCTCATCGACTCCTCGGCGGTCAAGGCGCATCGCTCGGCCAGTGGCGGCAAAGGGGGGAGAAGAATCAGGCCATCGGCCGTTCGCGCGGCGGGCGCACAACCAAAATCCACGCATTGACCGATGCGGACTGCCGCCCGCTGTCTTTCATGCTCACCGGCGGCCAAATCGCCGATTGCTCGGCGGGCGCGGAGCTTATCGCGCGACTTCCTCCTTGCGAAATCCTCCATGGCGACAAGGGCTACGACGCAAATGCGATCCGTCGGCAGGTCGAGGAGCGCGGAGCTATGCCGAATATCCCGCCCAAGGCCAATCGCAGGTGGAAGAACTGCTTCTCGCCCTTCCTCTATCGAAACCGCAACGCCATCGAACGCATGTTCTGCCGCCTGAAAGACTTCAGGCGCGTGGCTACCCGCTACGACCGAAACGCATTAAACTTCCTCGCCACAGTCTGCATCGCCGCTACCGTTTGCTACTGGTTGTGAGTCTGGACCCTAGCAGGCCACATGCGCCAAAAAAAGGCATTTCAATGGCCATTCTGGAGCTTGAGCCATTGTAGATTGACGGAGATGGGCTCAGTTTAAGGAGCATTAACCTAAAAAAAGGGGGGACGTGTTACGTTTCGTCGTATTCTCATGGCTTCGGCTGGCGTCATCGCGCTGGCTGGATCGGCTGTTGCGGCCGACCTGCCCTCGCGGGCTCCGCCGCCGGTCTATCTGCCGCCGGCGCCGATCTTCACCTGGACCGGCATCTATATCGGCGGCCAGATCGGCTACGCTTGGGGCAACCAGAACACCAATTTTGGCGACAATTTTGGCGATTTCGCTCAGTTCAGCAATAGCGCTCAAGGCGTCATCGGCGGCGCTCACGTCGGCTATAACCTGCAGCTGAGCCAGTTCGTCATCGGTATCGAAGGCAGCGTCGACGGCACCAGCCTCAGCAAATCCTTCAACAGCAGCAACACGTTCTTTGGCGGGGCGCTTCCCGGCAACGTCAACATCAACGTCAACTCGGGCGTTCAGGGTTCGATCCGCGGCCGCGTCGGCTACGCTTGGGACCGCGTCCTGTTGTACGCAACAGGCGGCGTCGCCTTCGCTGGCGTCGACGGCAACATTCAGAGCAATTTCGCAGATGGATTCGGCGGCTTCGACAGCGCTTCGTCGACGCGGGTTGGCTGGACCGTCGGCGGCGGCCTCGAATATGCCGTCACCAACAATTGGTCGATCCGGGTGGAATATCGCTATTCCGATTTCGGCCATTCGACGATCTTCGCGAGCAATTCGTTCAACGATCCGATCCTTGGCAGCGCTGGCGCTTTCTTCAACCGTCACGTCGTCGAGAACCAGGTGCAGGTCGGCTTCAGCTACAAGTTCGATATGCTGCCCCCGCCGGTTCCGGTTGTGGCCAAATACTGAGGCATAGCCTCCCGGCTTCAACTTTCAGGACGAAAGCCAATGAAAACCCGGCCAACTGGCCGGGTTTTTATTTTAGCGGCTCTGCGCGCTGTCTCACGATCGCGCGGCGCGGTTCCGCCGGTTGAAGCGACCCGCCCCCGAAGCGTCGATAATCAAATGGGTTATGTACAATTTGCAAAATCATTTTAGGCTTTTCCTTAAAGGATAAAGGCAATGCACTGGAAGACACTGATCTCTGCGATTTACATCCTCGTTTCGGCCATCATATGGGCCATCGCGTTTGCCTGGACATCGTCCGACTCATTACCCGCAAAGACGCGTAAGAGGACAGCTGCATTCCTTCGCCATTCGGAGCAGTGACGATGGCGATCAGTCCCTATCCTGCGGCCGGGGCTCGCAAACCGAAGCCTTGCTGTGTCCTGGCGTGTGCTGCGACGCACAGCGCGGGCATCGCTTGTTCGACACAACTTTCGAAATTTCGAATTTTATAGATTTGGCAAATAGCGCCGCGGCCTCCGTCAGGAACTACCCAATGATTATTCGCACCACCATCCTTAGCCTTTGCATCTTTGCCGCTCCGGCCCTCGCCGAGTCGCAGCTTCCTTTGGCGAAGGCAAGCCAGCCGCAGCTTGCCCAAGAGCCCGCTTATCCCGATTGCGGGCGGGATAAATGGCCTTGCGTCCAACGCGCTCAACCGGAGATGGCTTACCAGTCCGAAATGTGCGGATCGGTCGTGCATCGGAGCCAGCAGGCAATTTCCGATAGATGCCACCGCGCCTACGACGGGCCGGAATATTCGACGGCGACCAAGGAGGCGCGCAAACACGCGATTGATATGTGCGTCGTGAGAGAAACCGCGCTTGACGCCAATAATTTAGGCAGACCTTCGCAAATCGGGCCTGATCAAAAGGAGGCTCTGTCAAAGGGCGCAAATCGTTCGGTGGCCGAGACAACCCCCTGACGACGACTAAGACGCCGCTTTGAGGCAAACAAATCCAGAGGGATGCACAACTCAAGCCTGCGCGACATGATGCCGAGACCCAGGCTCCGTGCTGTCGCTTTCCAGCTCGCCTATCAACAGCTGTGTGCGCACCCTTGCACTCGCTCCGTTTTCGCGATGCTACCAAAAGCGCGGCCGGCGGCAGAATCGCCGGGCGCGGCGCTGCGCGCCCATTCGCGCTGCGGCGAGGGCCTTGTGGCGCAATGATGCCAATAAGTCAGCAGCTCTGCAGGTTTCGCCCTGAATAATTTGGCGACCTCCGCCTGCAAGATCCCGCAAAACCTTATCAGTTGAACGCTCCATCTAAGCCAACCGGCGCTAGGACAACTGCCTCTCGCCGTCCGCGCCGCATCGTCCACCGCGCAGGCCGTTTAGACCCAGATTCTTGAACTCATCTTCGAACGCGTAGGCCTTTTGCGCTCCTCGCCGGGTGATTGAGTCGGCCGCATAGCGAACCGCTTTGCCGAGAGAGCCGAGGAGATCGCCGGTTTCGACGTAATAGCGGGCGAAGCAGCCCATGAAGGCGTCGCCGGCCCCCGTCGTGTCGACCGGCGTAACCGGGCCTGGCGAAGCGATGGGAACAACGTCGGTCTCCGTAACCAGTAGGGCTCCGCGTGCGCCGAGGGTGACGATCACTGTCCCGATCCCTTTCGCAATAAGGCTGCGAGCCGCGGCCTCGACTTCGGCCAAGCTGTCGACGGGCTGGCCCGAGAGCGTGCGGAGTTCACTCTCATTCGGCGCGAGAAAAGTCGCATGCCTGATCTTCTCGAGATCGAGCGCGCCGACCGCAGGCGCAGGATTGAGCAGGGTCTTGATGCCGTTGCGATGGCCGAACTCAATGGCTGAATAGACCGTCTCAACCGGAATCTCCAATTGCAGCAGGATCAGGCGGCAGGATTTGAGGTCGTCGGCGGCCCGCTCGATATCGGCCGGCAAAAGGTCGGCATTTTGCGCCCTTGACAATGAGGATCGAATTCTCACCCGACGGCTCCACCATAATGGACGCAACGCCGCTCGACCGACCCGGCGCTTTGCCGACGTGGCGTGTGCCGATTCCAAAGCTTTCGAGATTCTTGATCGTATCATCGGCGAACATGTCGTCGCCGACCTTGGTGATCATTAGGACGTCGCCGCCAAGCTTGGCTGCTGCAACGGCTTGGTTCGCCCCCTTGCCGCCGTGGCCCATCTCAAAGGACAGAGCTTCGACGGTCTCGCCTTTGCCCGGCATGCGCGCCACATATGTGACGAGATCAATCATGTTGCTGCCGATGACGGCGATGCGCCCTGCCATGTCAGGCTCCCTTTGTGTGCTGTGAGATGATTGATCGAGCGAGATCGGTCGCTACGATTCGATCGACGTAGCGGAGATGGGTCGTGACGGTTTCGCGCGATGCGTCCGCAAGGACGCGGAGATTGCCCTTATGCTTTTCAGCTGCATAACCCTCCGGCTCACGCGCGCGGGGCATAACAAAAGCGGCGACCGGATCGTAGCAAACCGATAACCCGTCGTCTTCCAGTCGCGCCAAAAGGAAGAATCTCGCTGGCTCTAGGGCCACCCTCCTTCGACAAAAGTGAAATTCGCGCGGCGCAGATACATCAGGTTCATCTGCGCCAGAGATACCACAGTCATGACGAGATTGACGTAGGTGCGCCCGCTGCGCCTCACAGCATATTCGTGCACGCCCGTGATCGCAATCCAGGCGCACCGCTCGTCTGAACCGCAGGACACGCCCGCCTCGTCCAGCGACATATACGGCAATTTCCCCGTGCAGCGGACAAGCGTTCTCAGGACTAGCTATCAGAGCGGTCCGTCCTGCACGCAACAACGATGGCTTGAGTCGATTATTGCTGCATCGACTATTGCTACCCGCGTCGCCCTTGTCTACCTTCGGTCCAAAAAACAAGCAAAAAAACATCAACGGGGGAAACATCATGAGCGATTCTCAAAAACTCGCGACGCGAGACGACGTCCCTTTAAGCAATGCCGACGTAGAGCAGCAGCTTTCTTGGACGAGCGGCTCGGCGCTGATGAAGACGCAGGCTGCGGACAGCCGCTGTCAACGCGACTTCCAACGCAACGACCTCGCGATAGGCATCCTCTTTCAGAATCCCGGCAGCGAAGTAACTTGGCGTCTCGACGGCAAGCCCGTGTTGGCTAAAGCATGGCCGTCGGCGATCGGATCGCGCGACATGGTTATTCTTCCGCCCGGTTGCGAATTTCAAAGCCGCTGCCAAGGAAGCGGACAAGGGCTATGGCTGTTCATCGACCCGGACTCGATCATCGACGATAAAAGAGTCAAATCCTTCATAAAACGAGCGACGATAGATTGCTCATGGACCAAAGACCGTTTGTCGTGGATGCTTGCGTCTGAAATCAGGAAGGAATGTGCGAATGGCTTCCCTCGCGGCCCGATGTTCCTTGAAAACGCAGCAACGATATTCATCACGCAATTGGCTTACTTCTTGGACAACGCCGCCCCGCGCTTCGAGCCGACGCGCGCTCTTTGCGACGCAAAGCTACGAATGGTTGTCGAATATATCGAGAGTAATCTCTATCGCAATATCCCGCTATCGGAGCTCGCGGGCCTCGTCGAACTCACTCCGCGATATTTTTGCGGAGCGTTTAAGCAGGCCTTGGGAAGGCCGCCGCATCAATTTCAGATCGAACAGCGCGTCGAGCGAGCGAAGACGCTATTGCGCGATCCCTCATTGTCCCTGATAGATGTTGCGCTCACAGTGGGATTCAACAGCCAGAGCCATTTGAACGATTATTTTCGTCGCATCGTCGGCATAACTCCGGCTCACTATCGGGCTGAAGCGCAGCAGGGCAAAGCGCACTCGCCCTAAAAACCCATCCCCTGAGCCGATCAGCTGAACGGTGCAGCGTTTGCTGAGCATGCGGCGATCATTCGCCAAGCTACGATTTTATCGCCGATTGCGCGAAGGATCGGCCGCGTTGAATTGGTTGCGGAAGACCGCCGGTAGGAAGGCTCCCATATCCTGCGTATCTGTAGCTTCCGCGCCAACCGAATATCCAAATCATGATAGGGAGCGGAACTTCATGGAAGATTAGGCGCCCTGACATTGCTATGCCTCGACAATGTCACCGGATATCCAGGTGGCAGTTAAGCAAAAGCAATGGGGGAAATATGTCCAAGCTTTCAAAGCTGCGGTCGACTGCGCGTTCGCGCGCAACAAGAGCGAGGCCATCGACCAAAGGCAGAGTCGGCGTTGCGCTGGGCCTGATTTTTGGAGCCGGCGCGCTGGCGGCGCCGATGCAAGCATACGCCGCAAAACCGCTCATAGTCACGACGCAGGAAGGGCGCGTCGAAGGATTCTTGAGCAATGGCGTCGCTGAGTTTCTCGGCATTCCATACGCCGCGCCGCCGGTCGGCGCGCTGCGCTGGAAGCCGCCGCAGGCGCATGCGTCCTGGACCAACATTTTGCAGACAAAGGCCTTTGGCCCAACCTGCGCCCAGATCACGACTCTCGGCGTCTTCGCTGGTCCGGCCAATAACAACGAAGATTGCCTTTATCTCAACGTCTTCACGCCGAACGTCGATCCTGCGGCGAAAGAAAGTCTGCCGGTCATTCTTTGGATTCACGGCGGCGGCAACGTCGACGGCGAGAGCAATGATTATGACGCGAGCAAGCTGGCCGCCCAAGGCCACACGGTCGTCGTCACCATCAACTACCGTCTCAATCTGATGGGCTTTTTAGCGCATCCGGCGTTGGACGCCGAAGGCCATAACTTCGGTAACTACGGCATCCTCGATCAGCATCGCGCGCTCAAATGGGTGAAGCAGAACATCGAGCAATTCGGCGGCGACAAGAACAATATCACTGTCGGCGGCCAATCCGCAGGCGCGCAGGACACCGGTATGGCGGTCATATCGCCGCTGTTCTCAGGCATGTTCCAACGCGCCATTTACGAAAGCAGCGTCCCGAGCGCGGTGCCGACATTGGCGGCCGCCGAGGCGAAGGGCGTTGCGTTCGCTGTGGCCGCAGGTTGCGGCTCCGGCGCGGACGCCGCCACCGCCAAATGTCTGCGCAGCCTGAGCGTTCAGCAGATCGAGACGCTATCGGGCACGCAGAGCGCAAATGGCCCATACATCACCGGCCCGCTTCAAGATGGCGTAATTATTCCAATACAGCCGAGCGCGGCCTGGGAGAGCGGCCAGTTTAATCATATGCCGATGATGAACGGGCGCGTGCAGGACGAAGCCAATTTCAGCCTTGGCATCACGGAATTCTTTAAAGACCCTCGCGTGGCGTTCACGGATGCCGATTTCACAACGTTCGTTACGACAACCTACACAGGCAATGCCGGACCCGTTAACACGCCGCCCGCTTACCCGGCGGGTACGGTCGACAAGGTTTTGGCGCACTATCCGCTCAATGCATATGCTTCAGCGCAACTCGCGTTGGATGCTGTTCAAACGGACCCGGGCGCCTGCACCACGCGGCACTACAGCCAAATTATAGCTCCCCAAGTGCCCTACTACGCCTATGAGTTCGACGAACGGACAGCGCCTTATTACTTCCCCAAAATGCCAGGGTTTCAGGCTTTGGCCTATCATACATCCGACATCCAGTTCCTCTTCACGCTCTGGCATGGCGGGCCTTTAGGAATACAGCACGAACTCAATAAGAAGCAGGAAAACCTGTCAGATCAGCTTGTGGCGGCCTGGACGAACTTCGCTTGGACGGGCAACCCGAATGGGCAGGGAGACAGCCCCTGGCCACGTTACAAGAGCAAGCCGAACAAGCCTGTCTGGTTCTCCGAAAACATTCCCGTCTCGTCGACCTTCACTGACGTGCAATTCTCCGCAAATCATAAATGCGATTTTTGGGATAAGGTCCTGATATATCCCTGAGACAATCTCGGAGCCTATCGACACAACAGAGTGACGGTCCAAGGGACCGTCACTTTTTTAGCTCCTGATTTGCCGCCTCGTGCGGTAGGCCGCGCGTCGACCGTAAAGTTTGTCTTGAGGCGCCAGCGCCGCACCATAGCCACGCGATGCTACGCGGTCAGGACAACCCTGGTCTATTTCGTGACGACGACTTGCTCCTCCACAGGGGGCGCAAAACTCAAAATCGGGATCGTCAGCCGCGCAAAGACGTGGGTATCGTCTTTGCCGTAATTCGTATCGCCACCCTGCACGATGGCGTGTGTGGCTTCAACGCGGAGCGTCGGGCCGCCGAAATCGTAGCCGACCATGCCGCCAACGGCGACCGTGCGCCCCGACCCTATAACGGCGTTCGCCGGGGTCCTTTCGACATCCCATGCCCCGTAGCCGACGAAACCAATCTCCCATCTTCCAAAGGCGTGCGCGGCGGTCCAGTCGACGTTGAAGTAATTCGGCTGTTTCAATCCCACCGCGTCAGGCGTCGTAATGCCGAAAATCGAATTCGCTGAAAGGATCCAGCCGTCCCGAAGATAGCTGAGCGCCACGCGCTCCTCGAACGCCGCGCCGCTCGCAACGCCCGGAGTCGTTAGGGCGGTGCTGGTCGCGACTGGCGGATAAAATCCCTGGCTGAACGATACAAAAAAGCCCTGTCCGAGATTCCACGACAGCGACAGCGGGATCAAAAGGGGGTTGAAGACATCGCGCTTGAACGTCCGGGGCGGAACCCAGAGCACGATGCCTTCGAGGATGATCGATGCCTGATAGGAAGCGCCAAGAAACTGCCAACCGGGAGACCAGGTCATGCTGGGAATGTCTGCCGTGATTGTCTTGTTCGGGCTGGAGCCGTAGTGGGCAAGATCGGAAAAATAAAGCCCAGGCAGATACGCCGCGCCTAGCGGAATTCCCATGGTCACGCCGGGCGGCGTCCATGACGCCGCGGATGCGGGGTTAGCGCAGGCCGATAGAGCCGCAAGGGACAGTGCAAATAAGATGCGTTTAAGATTGTTGCCGGCCATTAAATCTGTCTTCCACTTGTTATTCTTACGTGCTTTTTTTGAGCCGCTGCCCGAGCGTCGAATTCGCCTTGCGATCGGTGCGTTAGCGGCGGCTTCGGCATTGCTCGCGCTCACGCGGTTGGCGGTGCCTGCGCTCCCGAACGCCGGCGCCTGTGAAGCTTACGGCGCTACAAGTATACAAATTCAATGGAAATAATATTCTTTTCTGTGCCTTGCCGGACTTACATATTGTCGCAGCGCGCGAATGACTGTCGGGGCTGCAACGAGCCGCGTTTAAACGCGCCCCTTGGCTCCTGCATGTCATCAACCGCGATGGCCGGGCTGGATCAGCGCTGCAGGCCCGATGAGCATCCGGGGAAAGGCGCCGCAAATAGCCGATGACATCGTGTGAAAATGTCGTGCGTCGCCGATGCCGCAACCGCAATACACGACGACCGCGCGACCCTCTATGCCCAGCCGCTATGAAGGGGCTTAAGCTTTTCTAGATCTTTCTAATTCGATAAATTATACACTAAAAGTGATCAGCCTCTCCCGTCCCCGGCTTTATCGCCTTTTCTAGTAGGTATACGAATCGCCTAGATTCTCGGATGGCGCAGTGCGAAGGGTCAAGGAACGCCAGCTTTTGCCCAGATTTTTGACTCGCCAGCTTGCCCATCGCGGCAACCAAATCCGCGCGGCAATTCGCCCGTTTGACGTCTCACGGTGGCCGGCAAGCATGACTTCTCTTGTGACTGCCCTTGGCGCATCGGAGTCTATAGCGCAAGCCGCCGCAACGGCTACCTCGGCGCGTTCACGGGTTGGTCGATCGCCCCTGTAATTGACAAAACACGGCTCCCTCTCGAAACGATCCCAGCAGGACGGAAATGACGCTAATGACCGCAACGGACGAATTCAAAACACTTCACCACGGGCTATCGCTATTGGCTCGCGCTGACAGTCCATTTGCGAAAATCGCCGCGCAGCCCATGATGATTGGGCTTTTCTTGCCAACGCAGACGGGCGGATTCTCGCAATCAAAGCTGCATAGAGGGATCCGTTGGGATTTCGAATATAATAAGAAGCTCACGCTGGCTGCTGAGGCTCACGGATTCGATTTTGTGTTCGGCCTCCAGCAATGGACTCCGAAGGGAGGTTTTGGCGGCGAGATGAACTATAGGGAAAACTTCCTTGATCCGTTCATTTCGACGGTGGCCCTCGGTGCGGTCACTACATCCATCGTCACCATATCGACGGTTCACATCCTCTACGGCAATTGGCATCCACTGCATCTTGCGCGTTTCGCTGCGACGGCCGACCATATCTCAGGCGGCCGGTTCGGACTGAATATCGTCACGGGCTATGACGCTCGCGAACCGCTGATGTTTGGCATGAACCGGATCGATCATGACAAGCGGTACGAACAAGCCGATGAATTCACTTCCATCATGGAGGATCTGTGGGTCGGCATAGATAATCTGACCTATGACGGCCAGTTCTACCAGCTCGATGGAGCCTATGTTTCGCCGCGCCCGCTTTTCGAGCGCCCGATCCTCGTCTCCGCTAGCGCCTCGCCGGCAGGGTTCGCCTACGCAGCGCGACATTCGGACGTCGTGTTCACGTCCAGTCCCGCCGGCGCCGAATTCGAAAAGGCGATTGCCGCGCTGCCGGCGCATGTCGGACAAATCCACGACGCCTACGCGAAAACCGGACGGACGGGAAAAGCCATCATTTTCCCGATGATCGTTTGCAAGCCGACGCGCGCCGAGGCCTACGCCTATCGCGACGCGATCGTCGAGCAGGCGGATCTTGCGTCGATCGCGGCCTATGAGAATCGCCATTCCAAGGGCGATGCGCACGGCTGGCCGAAGCATGTGGCGGCGGACCGAGTGCTTGGCGGCCATATCCAGATCATCGGCGACCCTGACGATGTCGCGAAGGCGATCGGCGAGCTGCGCAAGGCCGGATTGAACGGCGTGCAGATCGGCTTCTACGACTACGGCCCCGACCTCGAGTTTTTCGCTGAGAACGTTCTTCCTCGCCTTGAAAAGATGGGCCTGCGAAAGCCTGTCAAATGATGACCTATCTTATCACGGGCGGCCCTGGTCGGGGATCTCGGAATGCGTTGGCGCTTACGCCTCGCCGCGCTTGATGGCGTGGGCTAGGCGCTCATCCGGCGGCGCAATCTCAGTGACGAGGTCGCGCCGGTGTTCCTTGTTGGGAAGCGGCTCAAGGACCATATCGCGCGGCTCGAGACGAACCGTGCACGCATAGTCAACCTTTCCGTCAATGACGATCATGCATTCCTTGCAACTATTCGCGTTGATGCAGGAATGTCGAACGCTTAGCGTCGGATCAAGGTGCGCGCGCACGAAGCGCAGCCCGTCGAGCACCGACTGACCCGGCGCATAGGGCACTTCGTAGCGGCTGACGGACGAAACCTCGCCGGATTCGCCGCGTCGGACGATCAGTTTTGCTGTTATGCTCATCAAGCGACCTCAGAAATCGGCGCGCCATAGACCGGCGCGCGGCCGAAAACGAGCGCTTCCCCCGCAAGAGCGGCGGTCTGGTGTAGGGTCCAGCTCTTTTCCATGCCGGGAAAATCCTCCCGTTGGTGCGCGCCGCGGCTCTCTTCGCGGGCCAGCGCCGCGCGCGTGATGGTTTCGGCGACGAGAAGCATGGAGCGCAGATCAAACCAGTCGAGGCGCGCCATGTTGTACGGGCCGGGGCGGCCGGGCGGCTTGCTTCCGACGCCAGCTCCTAGAGCAGCTAGCCTCGCGAGCGCGTAATCCAGTCCCTCGCGCGTGCGAAAGGGCCCGACGAAATCCGCCATCAGAGCTTGCAGATCGGCAATGGAGCCGGCCGAGTTGATATCCGCATCGGCCGATGCCGCGTTGACGAGGTCGAGCGCCTCGCCCGCAGCCACTATTTGCCAGCCAGATCGCGCTTTTGGATCGGCGGCGCGGCTGGCGGCCGCCTCGCCGGCCTGCTGGCCGAACACAAGCGCCTCGGTGATCGCGTTGCCCGACAGCCGATTGGCGCCGTTCGCACCCGCGACCAACTCGCCTGCGGCGAAGAGGTTAGGCGCCCGCGTCTCCATCATCCGATCGACGCGCACTCCACCCATGTGATAGTGCGCGATAGGCGCCACCTCGACCGGCATCTTGGCGAGATCGATGCCGTTTGCGGCCAGCCGGTTGATCACCGGACCGAAAGCCTCGCGCAGCCTTTCCTCGGGAATGTGCTGGAAGCTCAAATAAGCGCCGCCGGCAGGCGATCCACGGCCCGCCTGCACTTCCTTGAGAATGGCGTGGGTCGCCTTATCGCGGGTAACGACATAACGACCGGTTTCCTCATTGCCGTAATCATTCATGAATTCGCGCATTTCGGCATTGAGCAATCGTCCGCCAAGCTTATAGCGGAACGGATCCCACATGATCGGATCCATTCCGACGAGGCGAGGCGCCAGATGGCCGATCGGAAAAAATTGCACGAACTCCATATCCATCAACTCGGCGCCGGCGCGCAGCGCGAGGGCATGGCCGTCTCCGCCCATATTGGCGGATGCGCTATTGCGTCGGTAAAGCCGCGTTAATCCCCCGGTAGCCAGAACGACAGCCCCGGCGGCGACCGAGACCGGCCGACCATCAGCCACCGAAAAACCCACCGCTCCGCTTGCGACGCCGTCGCTGACAATCAAATCGGTAATGCAGAGATCGCCCACCCGGATGATTTGATCCTGCCTCAGCACCCGGCCCCGTAGGGTTTTTGCTACGGCGGGCCCCGTCGAGAGGAAATCGACGTAGACGCAGCGCGGCCGGTCGTGGCCGGGAGCCTGGGTCTGCCGCATGCGGCCGTCGGCCCCCCGCGCCCAGCCAACGCGCCATTCATCAAGCTGACGGATGGCGGCGGGTCCCCGCTCGCACACCAGTTGCGCCAAATCGGCGTCGCACAAGCCGCGGCCTGCGGTCAACGTGTCGGCAAGATGATGCTCCCAATGGTCCGGCGCTTCTTCGCCAAGCGCCGCCGCCACGGTCATCTGCGCCATGATCGTCGCGCCGCTGCGACCGATCAGACTGCGGTCCGCAAGCATCACTCGGACGCCCTTGCCGGCGGCGGACAGGCTGGCGGCCATGCCCGCGGCGCCAGAGCCGATGACCAGCACATCGGTATCGAGATGCACATTTTCCTGCGACGCAATCACATCCGAACTCCCCAGCACCAATCAGCCATCCGCCCGCAGCCCGGCGCGTAGCGGCTTCGGGCTTTCATTCCTCTTAACGCTGTTATGAAGCGACGCCCTGTTAGACGGTCGCGGCCGAGCGAGCGGCTTGATTGTAGTAGCCGGAAAGGGCGCGAAGCTTCTCGCCCAGGTCCGACAGCACGCTCTCCGATGGACCAGATGAGCGCAGCGGCTTCACCAGCAACTGCTCACGCACGGCCGCGTAGCGCGCGCAGACCTCTATGCCCTGGCGCGTCACGACGACCAGCTTTTCCTTGCCCTCGCGCTTGGTGCTTACAAGCTTCGCAGCCTCAAGCTTGCGCAAGGCATAGGCGATGACATGCGCCTCTTCGATATCCAGGATGAGCGCTATATCGGCAAATCGCTTCGGCCGATCGCGATGCCGAACGATATGCAGGATCAACACTTCGATCTTCGAGAGATTGGCGATGCCGGACGCAGCCATGCAGCCGACGATCCAACGATCGAATCCATGCACCGCGAGAATGAGTCCGAACTCGAATTCTGACAGGGCCGGCGAACCTCCCGCCGCCAGATGCGCCGACGACACTATCGGCTGTCCCAGCTTGTCATGCAGCGCTTTATCGTGATCAGCGGACATCCCATGGATCCTTATATTTGGCCAAACTGGCATTTTATCGATAATTTATCAAGGAGAAGTTGACATTTTTTATCGACAATGTATCGCTCGGCAAACATACTTCTTTTTCCGCATCTAAAATTGTGAGGACGACCGTTTATGGAAGGTGGCTGGCAATTTTGGGTCGATCGCGGCGGCACCTTCACCGATATCGTCGCCCGCAACCCCAGCGGCGTTCTCTCCACCCATAAGCTCTTGAGCGAGGCATCTGCGCTCTATGCCGACGCCACTATTGCCGGGATCAAGCAAATTCTGGCCATTCCGCTTGATCGGCCGATCCCGAACGGACTCGTCGATACCGTCAAGATGGGCACCACAGTTGCAACCAACGCTTTGCTTGAACGCAAAGGCGAACGGACGCTGCTGATCGTCAATCGCGGCTTCAAGGATGCTTTGGAGATCGGCGATCAGGCGCGGCCCCGATTGTTCGACCTCAATATTGTGCGGCCCTCGCCGCTCTATGAGCAGGTGATCGAAATCGCCGGTCGCGTCGATCGCGATGGCGAGGAGATCGAGTCGATGGATGAGGAGAGCGCGCGCGCTGCGCTGAGGCAAGCGCGCGCGGACGGCTTTGTCTGCTGCGCTATCGTGCTCATGCATGCATGGAAATATGCCGACCATGAGCGCAGGGTCGCGGCGCTTGCCCGCACGGAAGGATTCACTCAGATTTCCGCGAGCCACGAAGTGAGCCCGCTGCTGCGCTTCGTCCCCCGCGGCCATACCACTGTGGTGGACGCGTATCTTTCGCCTATCCTGCGCCGCTATGTAAACCAGGTCGCCGCCGAGCTTGGCGACGCCAAGCTCTATTTCATTCAGTCGAACGGCGGCCTGATCGATGCGCCGCGGTTCCAGGGCAAGGATGCGATCCTGTCCGGGCCGGCGGGCGGAATCGTCGGCGCCGCGCGCACCGCTGCTGCGGCCGGGCTCGATGAGATCATCAGCTTTGACATGGGCGGCACGTCGACGGACGTCGCGCTCTACGCTGGCTCCTTCCAGCATGCCTTCGACACCGAGGTCGCCGGCGCGCGCATCCGCGCGCCGATGATGGCGATTCACACCGTGGCGGCCGGCGGAGGTTCGATCCTACATTTCGATGGGGCCCGTTTTCGGGTAGGGCCCGACTCGGCGGGCGCCAATCCCGGCCCCGCCAGCTATCGCCGCGACGGTCCGCTCACAGTCACCGACGCCAATGTCTGCGTGGGCAAGATCCAGCCGCGACATTTTCCGGCGATCTTCGGACCAAACGGGAATGAGCCGTTAGACGCCGACATCGTCCGCGAGCGATTTGACGTTCTGGCCGAACGCATTAACGCGTCGACGGGCGAGCGGCGTGACCCCCGCGATATCGCCGAGGGCTTCCTGCGCATCGCCGTCGCCAATATGGCGAACGCGATCAAGCATATCTCGGTGCAAAAGGGACATGACGTCACTCGCTTTGCTCTGCAATGTTTCGGCGGCGCGGGCGGTCAGCATGCGTGTCTGGTAGCCGATGAGCTGAGCATGGATACGGTATTCATCCATCCCTATGCGGGCGTTCTGTCCGCCTACGGCATGGGCCTCGCCGACCAGACGATCATGCGCGAACAGGCTGTCGAGCTGCCATTCACGGCGGAAGCGCTCGCGCAACTCGCACAATGCGCGGATGCCTTGACGCAATCGGCGACGGAGGCGCTAGTCGCCCAGGGCGCAACCTCCGCCAGCATTGAGACCGGACGAAAACTGCACCTGCGCTACGCCGGAACCGAGGCCGCGCTCGCCGTCCCGTTTGCACCGCATGAGGAGGTCGTCCGCGCCTTCAGCGAAGCCCATCGGAAGCGGTTCGGTTTCACCACTCCGGGTCGCCCGCTGATCGTCGAAACCGTGTCGATCGAGGCGACCTGCCGAGGCGAGCCAGTGCGCGAGATGAACCTTGCGCACCGTGCGGGCGAACCGCTTGTTCCCATCGGCCACGCGCAAATCTGGAGCGACGGTTGTGCGCATCAGGCTCCAGTTTATGACCGCGCCGACCTGCGCGCCGGCGACCGCCTAGCCGGTCCGGCGCTGATACGCGAAGCGGCCGCGACGACGGTAGTCGAGCCCGGCTGGGCGGCCGAAATGACGTCGAAGGATCATATGCTGCTGCGACGCATGGCGCCGCGCGCATCGCGCATCTCGCCAGCGTTGGCCGCGGCCAAGCAGACCGCCGACCCCGTGCTTCTCGAATTGTTCAATAATCTATTCATGAACGTTGCTGAACAGACTGGAATAGTGCTGCAGAACACCTCGATGAGCGTCAACATAAAAGAAAGGCTCGATTTTTCCTGCGCGATTTTCGACGCCGCCGGCAATCTGGTCGCCAATGCGCCGCATGTCCCCGTTCATCTCGGGGCGATGGGCGAAAGCGTACGAACCGTGTTGCGGCGACGCGGCGCCACGCTGCGGCCAGGAGACGTAATCGCGCTTAACAACCCCTTTAACGGGGGCACCCATCTGCCCGACATTACCGTCATTACTCCGGTGTTTGATAAGGACGGAAGCACGATCCTGTTCTTCGT
Organism: Methylocella sp.; assembly: GCA_037200525.1. Taxonomy (NCBI): domain Bacteria; kingdom Pseudomonadati; phylum Pseudomonadota; class Alphaproteobacteria; order Hyphomicrobiales; family Beijerinckiaceae; genus Methylocella; species Methylocella sp. The sequence continues at coordinate 4,160,168 of JBBCGG010000001.1, forward strand.
CGGCAGCCGCGGCCATCACGCCGATATCGGCGGCATCACGCCCGGCTCTACCCCGCCCAATTCGCGGAACCTCGAAGAGGAAGGCGTCGTGATCGACGACTTCCTGCTCATGGACCGCGGCGAATTCCGGGAAGCCGAGTTCCGCGCTATGCTGGCGCAGGCGCGCTATCCTGCGCGGAGCCCCGATGTCAACGTTGCCGACATCAAGGCGCAGGTCGCCGCTAATGAAGCAGGCGTCCAGGAATTGAATCGCGTGGTTGCGCTGTGGGAATGGGACGTTGTCGCCGCCTACATGGGTCACGTCATGGACAATGCCGAAGAGCATGTCCGAAGGGTGATCGCAAGCATCGACGACTGCGAATTTAGCGACACATTGGACAACGGCTCGGCGTTGCGCGTGCGAATCTCGGTGGATCGGAAAGCACGCGCGGCGGTGGTCGATTTCACCGGCACGGGGCTTCAGCGGACCGATAACTTTAACGCGCCACAGGCGGTTACCCGCGCCGTAGTGCTCTATGTCTTTCGCTGCCTTATCGGCGACGATGTCCCACTCAACGACGGCTGTCTCAAGCCCATAGACATCATTGTTCCGCCCGGGACCTTTTTGTCGCCTGCGCCCGGAGCCGCGGTAGTGGCTGGCAATACGGAAGTGAGCCAGGCGATTTGCAACGCTTTATTCGGCGCGCTCGGCGTCCTTGCTTGCAGCCAAGGCACAATGAACAACTTTTTGTTTGGCAACGACTCTTACCAGTATTACGAGACGATCTGCGGCGGCGCCGGTGCCGGAATTATGCCGGATGGCCGCGGATTCAATGGCGCTTCGGCCGTCCAGGTCCACATGACGAATACGCGGATGACGGACCCAGAAATCCTGGAGCTGCGTTATCCCGTCCGTCTCGTCGACTTCTCCATCCGACGTGGGTCGGGAGGCCTCGGGCGATGGCGCGGCGGCGATGGCGCGGTGCGGCGCATCGCCTTTCTCGAACCGATGACCGCCGTGATCGTCGCTTCGCGCCGGAAGGTCGCGCCGTTCGGGCTCAAAGGCGGGCATGATGGCGCCGCGGGACGCCAATGGGTGGATCGCGCCGACGGCGGCCGCACCGAACTCGGCGCCGCTGATCGCGCCGAAATGGCGGCGGGCGACGTCATGGTGATCGAGACGCCGGGCGGCGGCGGCTATGGCGCGCTGGTCTAATCCCGCGACAGGAAGCGGGCAAATGCTTCTCGGTCATAATGCCGCACAAGTCGGCGCAAGGATGGCTCGCCGCGTCGATCTGATCGAATGGGTTCCGGTCCTGCCATTGCCTAATAAATTCTATCGACTAAGATTAAACAGCTTGGAAACATGACCGCTGGGCTCTGTTTAAACCTTTCAGCCAAGCGCGGACCTTTTCGGAAAAGAGAGCACCGATGCAAGAAATGATTGGCGTCGCGACGACCATCAACGCGCCGCTCGCTGGCGGTTTGAGCCGACGCCATTGGATCGTCCTTGGCGTCACCATGTTGCTCTGGATGTTCGATGGCTACGAGACTTACGCCCTGCTTCTAACGATCGGTCCGTCGCTGCATGAACTCCTGCCGGCGAGCGCCCTTCACGATCTGCCGCGGTTTGCCGCTTATCTTATCTCCATCACCCTGTTTGGCTGGGCCATTGGCGGCGTGGTCGGCGGCGTGATCGGAGACCACATCGGCCGCCGTCGCACGATGATAAGCTCGGTAATCCTCTACAGCATTTTCACGGGCACTAGCGCGCTTTCGCCCAGCTGGCAGATATTGGCGCTAACTCGTTTCCTCACAGGCATCGGACTCGGCGCCGAATGGGGCGTCGGCACGTCGCTGCTTCAGGAAATGTGGCCGGACAAGCTGCGAACGAAAGCAGCCGGCGTTTTGCAAGCGGCGTTTTCTGGCGGCTTCGTCGTAGCGTCGCTATTGTGGATAATCCTTGGCGGCGCATTTGGCGGATCCTGGCGCTGGATGTATGTCGTCGGCGTCATTCCAGCTATTTTTGTTGCGCTGGTAGGCCGCTTCATTCCTGAATCGGAACGTTGGGCGAAAGCCAGTCACGCCGCGCAGACGATCGGCGCGACGTTGAAAGCCAATCTACGCAATCTAGTCATCGCCGTCGTCGTTTCCGCGTCGATCACCATCGGTTTTTGGGCGATCTCGTCATGGGTGCCAACATATGTGGCGACCATGACGCATGACCCGCAAAGTGCGGTCTACTACGCTGGCTGGGCCGGCCTCATCTTTGCGATCGGCGAGATTTTGGGCTGCATCGGCTTCGGACTGTTCGCCGAGATTTGGGGACGACGCGGCACGCTCATATTCTATCTCGCCGGCTCGATCATCATCACTCCGATTATATTCCTGCTCGTACATGATGCAACGACCTTCGTTGCGTTGCAGATCCTGAACGGTTTCCTCACCGGCGGCCTTTACGGATGGTATGCGGTCCATCCGCCGGAGCTCTTTCCAACAAGCATCCGTTCCAGCGCTATCAGCATCATCTTCAACTTGGCCCGCTTTCTCGCAATGCTTGGCCCCATTCTGTCATCTAGTCTGATCGCCTTCTTCGGCGGCTACGGCGAAGCGGCGACGATCCTCTCAGGTTTCTTCGCCGTCGGCATTGTCGCCGTGTTTTTTCTGCCCGAAACAAAAGGAAAGCCGCTGCCCGCATGAGCGCAGTCGAGGCGGGGGCGCGAAGAAATGCCCGGCACATCCTCATGACGCTATGCGCGGCATTCCACCAATAAGACCGGAGAGTTCAGTGAAGATCGCGCGGATAGCAGTGCCGGATTTGGTCTCTAACTCCTACTTTCCGGCGATCGCCGCTGTGGCGCTCGATTGCTTTCGAAAAGAAGGGCTCGACATTCGACAGGAAGTCATTTTTCCGAGCTCCAAAACCTTTGAAGCGCTCCGCGACGGAGATGTGGATTTCGTAGCGGGCCCCGCTCACGCTCTTTTGCCCGTGTTTCCGGAATGGCGCGGAGTGAAGCTGCTCGCAGCGCTGGCGCAGGGCATGCCTTGGCTGCTTGTCATGCGCTCCGATCTTGAGGCGACACCAGGTGATGTGAACGCAGTCAAAGGCCGACGAATTGGCGCGGCGCCTATGGTTGACCTCGCATTGAAGCAACTTCTTGTCGACGCCGGCATCGACTTAGAGGCCGATGGAGTGAAATTCGTCGAAGTCCCGGGCGCTCGCGACCCTGGCGCCTCCTTCGGCGTCGCCGCCGCCAAAGCGTTGGAGGTCGGCGCTCTTGATGGGTTCTGGGCAAATGCGATGGGAGCCGAGAATGCAGTCCGTAGCGGGGCTGGCCAAATCATTCTCGACGTGAGGCGGGGCCTTGGGCCGGCTTCAGCCGTTCACTATACGATGTCCGTGCTCGCCACGAGCGATCGTGTGATCGGAGCGGATCCCGAATTGGCGGCAAGCGGTTTGCGCGCGGTGCTTGCGGCGCAGCAGGCGCTCCGAGCCGACATCGGTCTCGCAACTCTTGTTGGACGCGAGCTGTTTCCCCCCGCAGAGGCCGAGCTCATCGGGGCCATTATCGCGCGCGATCTGCCCTACTATACGCCAGAGATTTCAGACGAGGCGCTCTCAGGAATGATCCGCTTCGCCAAGATGAGAGGCTTGCTCAAGGGGACGCCCGCGCGCGAGCAAATCATTGCGGAAGGCTTTAGCCATTTGTGGGAATGGCAGTGAAGAAGGGCCGTGCCGAGAGCGAAAGCCCCGACGCCGTGACGCTAGCGGGAGCGGTCGACGTCGCGTCTTTCGCTCTCGGCACGGCAGGGATGATGATCATATTTAAAGGCTCATTGCGCTTGGCGCTGTACCTCATCGCCGCCGGCTTTCTTTGCCAGTTCGCAGAGATATTTCTGAAATAACGCCGCAGCTCCGTTCACGGCTGAGAGCAGTTGGCGCAGATGCTTTTTTCTACCCCATGATCGTTGTTATCGCGGATGGAGCGGCCAGTAAGCGTTGCGGGAGACGGATCCTCCGAAACGACGCCTGGGTGTGGCGCGGCGGCCCCGGTCGAAGTCAGATTATTCTGATTCAACCCATCAGCGCCCGGATTGGCTGGGGCCGTCGCGTCCGTTTGAGCCGACGCGGCTGCACTCATTAGAACTGCTGCGACAAAGGTGACTGTTACGCTAATCCTAAGCATTTGCATTGTCTCCTGCGCATCTGCAAACTGAGCGGCAAACGCGCTCCAGCGTGATTGGTCTCTGCAATGCGCGCTGACATTAAGGTGACGAGCTGACGTCGAGTTATCCCGGAAACCGACGGACCGGAAATGCGAAAACTAATGGCTCGGGTTCCTATCAATGCCAAAGTAAGCATCGATTTTACGCCCAAGATCATACTCGCCTGCACTCTGTGAAGCCCCAGAGAGTAAGCGCTCGGTTTCGGCGTTAACAACATAGCCGCCCTGGCGCCAATCATATTCAAGGCCTTCCCATTGCAGCGAATGGTAGTTCTGGCCAAGCCCCAGAAATCCGCCGAAAGACATGCGTACATAGGCGACCTTGCCGGTGCGCTTGTCGATCATAAGGTCACAAATCGACCCAAGGGAATCTCCGCGACTATTATAAACCGGCGTGCCTTCGACTTTGCTCGAGGCGATGAGGCTTGAGGTCTCAGACTTTGCGATAACATCCGAATTGACTCTGCTTTCCTGCATGGCGGCTCCTTCCTATGCGAGGGAGTCTCACGCCCAACGGAGCTCAATGGAAAAGGTTCGCAAAAACTCCAAAACTAATTGTTTGCGAAACTGCCGCTCATTGCCATCAGGCCGGGGCGCGACTCGAGCACGGCCGCGCTTGCGAAGGGTCAGACCGCGGAACCAACACAGAGGATCTTCGCTAATTGAGCTTCAATGCAGATAATCTTCGCTTTAAATCGCGAACTCGGCTCAAAGCTAGCGCATCCAAAGTTGGGCGCTTCGACGATCCATTCAGATTGCCGACTTGGCGAACCCATCAATACATCAGCAATGCCCGAGAGCGACGCTGCTTCATTGCAGCCGCGATGTATCAAGCGATTGTCTCACCCACCGCCGCGGCATCGCTAAAGAACCATAACTCGCCGGCCGGATCGAGGCGGGCCGCTGGTAGGCTGTCGTCGCCGCGCCGAAGCCGATCGAAGATCGCTCGCTTCTCCGCTCCCGCGACCAGAAAGGCTGCGCATCGGCTGCTCTCAAGCGCCGGATAGGTCAGCGTGATGCGCGCTTCGGGCTTGGTCCCGACCACAGCGGCGACCCATCGGTCGCGCTCCGCAAGCACGGGCGCGCCGGGAAAGAGAGAGGCCGTATGTCCATCCGGCCCCAGTCCCAGAAGGGTCACATCGAAGAGCGGCCGAGCCGGATCGAGGCGCTCCGCACCGTAGAAGGATTTGAGCTCGCGCTCATAAGCGGACGCTGCTGCTTCGGGACTCATATCTGTAGTGGGAATGGGGTGGATGTTGATTGCAGGAATCAGCGCGCGCGACAAAAGCGCTTCTCGCACCATGTGGTAGTTGCTCAACGCGTCATCATGAGGCACGAATCGCTCATCGCCCCAGAACCAATGCGTGCGCGACCAGGGAAACTCATCGCGATAAGGGACGTCAGCCAGAAGCTCGTAGAGTCGTTGTGGCGTCGAGCCGCCGGATAAAGCGATGGAAAAGACGCCATCCTTCGCCATCGCCGCCGCGAGCAACCAATCCGCGACGCGGCGCGCCAGAGCGCCCGCATCGGGGAGAATCTCTAGTCTGGCTTTGGACGGGTTCGTCATGAGCGCGCCTTTCTGGCCGATGGTCGGTGAGCGTCGCGGATGGCCGCGATTGCAACAGCATAATCGAACGATCCAAATATAGCGCTACCGGCTAAGATAGCGTCCGCGCCGGCCTCGATTACCTTTCCAGCGTTTTCGCAATTCTGTCCCCCGTCAACCTTAATCACTCGATTGAGACCGCGCGCATGACAGAGCTGGCGCAATCGCGGATCTTGACTGCCCGACAAGATCCATGGCGCGACGATGATCGATCCGGCATCCCGCATGGCGGACGCGGCGCTCAACGCGTTGGATCTCCGCCAAGCGGCGCCGCATAAATTTCCATGACGCCCTGCAGCATCCGAAGCGCCTCTTTCTTCGGCCGCTGAAATGAGTTGCGGCCGATGATCGAGCCGAACCCTCCACCAGCATGGATCGCGCGGATCTCCTCAAGGAATTTGTCGTCATCGAATAGGGCGGCGCCGCCCGAAAAGATGACGATGCGGCGCCCGGCGAACGCGCAATCAAGCACATGACGGATACGCTCCGCCTGGGTCGCAATCGGAATGCGGCGCTCGTCGTAGATCTTGCGCGCCGCTTCCTGTTCGACATGGGCTGTCGGCAACTTCACCTTGATGATGTGCGCCCCGAGCTGAGCCGCGATCTGGGCGCCATAGCCGACGACATCGATCGCCGTTTCGCCTTCCGCGCTCAGACTTGACCCGCGAGGGTAGGACCAGACGACGACCGCGAGCCCATTGCGTTTCGCCTCCTCGGCGCAAGCGCGGAGCTGACCGAACATTTCAAGCTGATGCGCCGATCCGGGGTAGATCGTAAAGCCGATCGCGCAGCAACCCAGACGAAGCGCGTCCCGCACGCTGGCCGTCAGCGCCTGGTTCGGATCTTTCTCTTCCCGCAGCACGTCATTGTCGTTGGTTTTGAGGATGAGCGGAATTTCCCCCGCGAAATCGCGGGCTCCCGCTTCGAGGAAACCCAGCGGAGCAGCATAGGCGTTACAACCGGCCTCGATCGCGAGTTCGAAATGATAGTGCGGATTGTAAGCCGGCGGATTTGGAGCGAACGAGCGCGCCGGTCCGTGTTCAAAACCCTGATCGACTGGCAGAATCACCAGCTTGCCGGTTCCCCCCAGGCGCCCGTGGTTCAATAACCGAGCGAGGTTTGTCAATGTTCCGGCGTTATCCGCGCCGTACCAGCTCAGAATTTCCTTCACGCGCGGCGTCATCGTCGTTCTCCCGTCAAAACTCTAGATCCGCTTCGGCTTCCGCCGCATCGCTGTGCCTGTTGCCGAGAGCGGTTCTCCAGCTCACGCACGATCGTCTCGGCGATATCGGCTGGCCGGGCGCCGATATCGACAGTAATTGGATGTTCGTCGGGCGTTGGCTCCTGCAAGCTCGCAAACTGGCTATCAAGCAAGGCGACCGGCATGAAATGTTCGTGGCGCGCAGCCATGCGCCGGCAAATGAGTTCATACGATCCTGCAAGGTAGACCAGCGTCACGTCCTGGCGATCGCCGATGATGATGTCTCTGTAGGATCGTTTCAGCGCTGAGCAGCTCAGCACGCCGGACTCCCCCCGCGAGCGCCAGCCATCGATTTCCTTCGCGATCATATCAAGCCACGGCATCCGGTCCGCGTCCGTCAGCGGCGCGCCGCTACGCATCTTCTCAATGTTCTCGGGCGGATGCAGCTCGTCGCCCTCCTGGAACTGACAGCCGAGCGCAGCGGCGAGCAGGGCGGAAATTGTGGTCTTGCCTGATCCCGAGACGCCCATGACGACGACGATCACTGGCATGGCGATGGTATGCGCGAGGGCCGGGGACCAGGCGTGCGGCGGCCGCGGATCACTTCCCAACATCAGTTTCTCCCGGCCCGCACGCCGATGTCAGCCGGAGCGCAATGCGGTCATCCTCGCAAGGCAGTCTCATGCAGGGACCGATCGGAGAACGAATTTACGCACGGCCTTGGCGAAACCCTCATTGTCATTGATGTCGGTCACCGCGCTCGCCTGCGCTTTCACCTCATCGCTAGCGTTGCCCATGGCGATGGAAAAGCCGCTCTTGCGGAACATGAGCGCGTCATTCGGCATGTCTCCGATGGTGGCGATCTGGCTCGGCGGGATGTTCAGAAGCTTAGACAAGGTCATCACGACTGTTCCCTTGTTGGCTTGCGGATGGGTTACGTCGAGATAGTAAGGCTGCGAGCGCGTCGCGCTCGCCTTATCGCCCAGAGCGTTCTGCGCTGCCTTTTCGCAGGCGGCGACGAGATCGAAATCGTCGGAGACGCCAACGATCTTCACCGCATGGGCCAAGTGCGCATCCGTGAACGACGCCACGATCTTGGCGTCGAACTTCACCGTCCATGCCTCGCGCGCAACATGCGGCGCGGTTGCATCGCGGATCAACCACTCATCCTCAGTGTAGACCCAAGCGTCCAGCCCATGATCGAGGATCAGTTTTAGGGTCTGTTCGGCCGTTGCGGGATCGAGCATATGGCTCTCAATGACGGAAAGGTCCGGATGAACGAAGACGCCGCCGTTGAAGCCGGCGATGGCGCACTTCAGATCGAGCGGCTCGATCAACATGCTCATGCCGCGCGGCGGGCGGCCGCTGGTGACGGCGAGCGCAATGCCGGCGTGATGTAGTTCCCGCGCCGCCGCCTTCGCCATATCAGTCAGCACCTTTTCCCCGGTGACCAGCGTGCCGTCTACGTCCGCCAAGAGAAGGCGGATGTACTCTCGCGCGCTCATGGCTTTTGTACCGATAGCGGGCTTACGGGTCTCCAGGCCCGATCGCCGTCACGCGCCAACAAATCATCGGCCGCCTTTGGACCATCGCTCCCGGAGTCATAGATGTGGATATCGCTTTTGTCCGCCGCCCAGGCGTCGAGCGCCGGCTGCACGATCCGCCAAGCCTGCTTCACCATGTCGGCGCGCATGAATAGCGTTGGGTCGCCGATCATCACATCATAGATGAGCGTCTCGTAGCCGACATTCGGCTCCTTGGGGAACCAATCATTATAATGAAAGTCCATTTTCACAGCGGCGAGCTCCACCACCGGCCCTCGACGCTTGACCTCGAATTGCAGGGAGATTCCCTCGTCGGGCGCGATGCGCAGCACCAGCCAATTGGGTCGCAGCGTCTCGACGGGCGTGTCTTGGAAAGCCGTGTAGGGAGCCTGCTTGAAGCAAATGGCGATCTCGGTGTTTCGCGCCGACATGTGCTTGCCGGTGCGGACGTAGAAGGGCACGCCGGCCCAGCGCCAGTTGTCGATTTCGAATTGCATCGCGACATAGGTCTCGACATTCGAGTCCGGCGCTACATTGGGCTCCTGCCGATAGGCCTTCACCGTTTTGCCGAGCACGGCGCCAGTCCCGTACTGGCCGCGCACCGCCTGCGCCGGCTTCACCGCGGGCATCGCGGCGAAGACATCCGCCTTCTTTGTTCGGATCGAAGCATCGTCGAAGCCGACAGGCGGCTCCATGGCGACCATCGAAAGGAGCGCAAGGACGTGGTTCGGAACCATGTCGCGCAACGCTCCTGTCGCTTCGTAGAAGTCGCCGCGCTGTTCGACGCCCACTGTTTCCGCCGCCGTAATCTGGACGTGATCGATCCGGTCGCGGTTCCAGATAGGCTCAAACAGACCATTGGCGAAACGAAACGCCATGATGTTTTGGACGGTGTCTTTTCCGAGAAAGTGGTCGATCCGAAAGATTTGATCCTCGCGCAGCCAGCGCCGAATGCTGGCGTCCAACTCGCGCGCCGAATCAAGGCTATGGCCGAACGGTTTCTCGATCACCGCGCGGCGCCAGAACCGAGGCTTCCCGTTCTGATCCTCGTTGTGGTCGGTGAGCTTCGCCTTACCGAGTTGCTCCACCACCGGGCCGAAGAACCGATCGGCGACGGCGAGGTAGAAGATGGCGTTGCCCTCTGTGCCATGGGTTTTTTCCGCTTCGCCAAGAGCGTCGCGAAGCTTCTCATATAAATTGGGGTCGGTCAGGTCTCCTCGGACATATGACATCTTCTCGGCGAGCCGCTTCCATGCCGCCTCGTCGATCTGGCTGACGTCGAACTCCGCAGCGGCGTTGCCGATAAAGCTCTTCAGCATTTCATAAAGGTGATCGCGCCAGCTTTCCGCGGTTTCCTTCGCCCGGGCCACGCCGATCAGCGCGAATTTCTCCGGCAGCGCCTTGGTGCGCGAGAGATTGTAGAGCGCCGGCATCACCAGCCGCTTGGCCAGGTCGCCGGTGGCGCCAAAGAGCACCATCGCGCAGGGGTCTGCGGGCTTGATCTGGCGTCGCGGCGGGGACTGAGTTGCCTGATCGGCCTGAGCCCCCCGGATCGCTTGATTGTCCAGCATAACGCTACTCCGCGGCTTTTTGTGTCGGCTTCGGTTCGGGATCGATGGGCTCGCTACCCTCGATGTGGCCGCCGAAGCCCAAGCGCATGGCCGACAGCACCTTTTCTCCGAAGGTGTGCTGCTGCCGCGAGCGGAATCGCGCGTAGAGCGCCGTCGAGAGCACGTCCGCGGGGACTGCTTCCTCAATCGCGGCCTCAACGGTCCAACGACCCTCGCCGGAATCCTGGACGAAGCCGGAGAAATTCTCCAGCTGTGGATCTTTCGCCAGCGCAGCGGCGCCGAGATCGAGCAGCCAGGATGAGATGACGCTGCCGCGCCGCCAGACCTCTGCGATATCGGGCATGTTCAACTCGAAGCGCTCGTCTTCAGGCAGATCCTTCGAGTCCTTGTTGCGCAGAATGTCGAGGCCCTCGGCGTAGGCCTGCATCAATCCGTACTCGATGCCATTATGCACCATCTTGACGAAATGCCCGGCCCCCGACGGGCCGGCATGGATATAGCCGAGTTCGACTCGCGGATCGCGCCCTTGCCGTCCCGGCGTCCGCGGAATATCGCCCAGCCCAGGAGCGAGCGCTGCGAAGATCGGATCGAGGAGATCCACAGCGTCCTTTGGGCCGCCGATCATCATGCAATAGCCGCGATCGATGCCCCAGACGCCGCCGGACGTGCCGCAATCGACGTAACGAATGCGCTTCTCGGCTAATTTTTTGGCGCGGCGAACGTCATCTTTGTAAAAAGAATTGCCGCCATCGATGATAATGTCTTCCGGCTGCAGCAGATCGCCGAGGCGCTCGATCGTCTCCTCGGTTATCGGGCCGGCGGGGAGCATAACCCAGACGGCGCGCGGCTTTTCCCCGAGCGCCTTGACCAGCTCCGCAAGCGACCCGACGGCTACGGCTCCTTCCTTCGCCAGCGCCTCGCGTGGCTGGGCATTGGAGTCGAACACCACACAACGGTGGCCCGCCTTCATCAGGCGGCGAGAGATGTTGCCGCCCATGCGGCCGAGTCCGATCACGCCAATCTGCATTTATTTCCACTCCTTAGAAGAAGGCCGCTACTGAAGCGCCGCATCTATTGCGCGAGCAAGCTCCGCCAGCCCCGCATCAACATCCTTGAGGTGGACGCGCAGCGTGCGCCGACCGCGCTCCACCAGCACCTCGAGATCGCCGCGCGCCTGCGCCGCCTTCACTATGCCGAAGCTGTAAGAATGTCCGGGTGCGTCGATGTCGGCGGGATCATCGCAAGTGATCTGTAGGAACACGCCGGAATTCGGACCGCCCTTGTATGCTTGGCCGGTCGAATGCTGGAAGCGGGGTCCAAAGCCGAGGCAGGTCGCGGCGCGGGTATTGTCGCGGATGCGCACGCGCATCGCGGCGAGCGCCTGCGTGTGGGCGTCCTTTCGCTCAATGTAGGCCAGCAAAGCAACGTAATCATTGGCATGCACACGGCCGAAATGACGCTTCAGATAACCGGACAGCGTGTTGTGCCGCCCGAGTTCGCCCGCGTTGCGCGGATCGGCATAAAGCGCCACGCCGTTTTCACGGAAGATCGGCTCCTCCTTCGGGAGACTGTGCGACTTTTCATATTCTTCGGTCAGCGCCCGCGTCTTGTTCTTGCTCGCCTCGACATCCGATTGGTCGAACGGATTAATGCCGATGATCGCGCCGGCCACTGCGGTGGCGATCTCCCAGCGGAAGAATTCCTGGCCGATATGCCAGACATCCTTGACATTGATCCGCGCGACCGGATGGCCTGCGCTTTCCAGCGCCGTCACCGCCTGGCGCTGCGACGGATCGAACTGCCCCTCCAGTTCCAGGTAGGCGAAGAACCGGTCGTCGCCGTAATGCTCGGGAGCAGCAAGCGGCTCCCCCGCTAGCGGGATCAGCCCGCGTCCGCGCTTGCCGGTGCTCTCCGCCAGGAGCTGTTCCAGCCACGCGCCGACACCCGCAATCCGCGGTGAGGCGATGATCGTCACCTTGTCTCGGCCGAAGCGCGTCGCCGCTACGCCAAGGGCGACGCCAAGCTGTACGCCTGGATTCTCCGCGGGCGGTACGTCGAGGCCGCAGGCTCGCTCCATCTGCCGGGCGATCTCTAGCAGACGTTTGATGTCAAGACCCATGGCGGCGGCCGGAGCGAGCCCAAACTTCGACAGGACAGAGTAGCGTCCGCCGATAGAAGCTACGCCAAAGAAGATATAGGCGAAGCGCAACTGCTTGGCCCGCTGCTCCAGCGAAGATCCGGGATCGGTCACCGCGACGAAGCGTTCGCCGGCTTTATCCTCGCCTCGCGCCGCGCCGACGCGATCGAAGAAATATTCCATGAAAATGTTGGGTTCAAGCGTGCCGCCAGATTTCGAGGACACGATGAACAGGGTCTTGGCGAGATCGACCGACCTTTCGATCGTATTGATCTGCGCTGGATCGGTGCTGTCCAGCATATGGAATCGCGGCCAGCCGGGCTGCGGCCCGAATGTTTCGCCCAGCACTTCCGGACCGAGGCTCGACCCGCCCATACCCAGCAGGACGAGGTCGGAGAATCCGCTCTGCCTTACCTCCTTCGCGAAACCCTGCAGCCGGTCGAGATCAGCCAGTTCAAGCTCGACGGCTTCCAGCCAGCCGAGCCACTTGTCCTCGTCCGTCCCGGTCCAGAGCGACTTTTCGCCGGCCCAAAGCCGCCGTATGCGCCCTTCCCTGCGCCAGACTTCCATTTCATCTTGGACAGCCGCCTTCATCTCCGCCGAGCCCGGCCCTATCTCAAGGCTGGCGTGATCGCCCTCCATCAACATGCGTCGTTGCCGCGCGAGGGCGCCGAAGAGCTTGTCGAACGCGTCCGCGAACTGCTGCACGCCGTCCTTGACCAGTTCTTCCGAGACCTCTTCCAGCGAGATATCGTGCGCGCCCAGTTCGGCGAGCATCGCGTGGGCGCCTGCTAGATCCTGTTCTATGGCGTCGGGCCGCGCTTCGCCGTGGTCGCGGAACGCGTCCATGGTCGCCGGCGGGATGGTGTCGACAGTATCGCGACCGACCAGCGCCTCGACATACATGGTGTCCTTATAGACCGGACTTTTGGTGCTGGTTGAAGCCCAGAGCAGGCGCTGCGTCTTCGCTCCCGATGCAGCCAGAGACTGCCAACGCGGGCCTGAGAATAGCGCATTGTAACGGGCGTAGGCGAGCTTCGCGTTAGCGATCGCCGCCTTGCCGCGTAACCGATCTGCTGTCGGCTTGTCTTTGAGCTTGTCCAACCGTTTATCTACGGCCGTGTCGATGCGACTGACGAAAAAGCTGGCGACGCTGCCGCTCTTGGAGATATCGCCGCCCGCCCGCGCGAGATCCTCAAGCCCCGAGATATAGGCTTCCACCACTTGCTCGTAGACGCTCACAGAGAAGAGCAAGGTGATGTTGATGTTAAGCCCCTGGCCGATTAACCGGCGAATCGCAGGAATGCCGGCTGGGGTCGCCGGAACCTTCACCATCAAATTGAGGCGCTCAACCGCGCTCCACAATCGCAGAGCCTCGGCCATCGTTGCCTCTGCGTCATTGGCCAAGTAGGGCGAGCATTCGAGGCTGATGTAGCCGTCCCGACCCTGGGTCTGATCGTAGACCGGCCGCAACACATCGGCCGCGGCGCGGATATCGGCAATCGCCAAGCGCTCGTAGATCGCCGAGACGCTATGATCGGCCAGCCCTTGGAACTGCTTTAGCCCAGCCGCGTATTCATGGGATTCGGCAATCGCTTTCTCGAAGATCGATGGGTTCGAGGTGACTCCCTTCAGCCCATCGCGCTCGATCAGAGCGCGCAACTCACCGCTCTCGATCAGGCTTCGCTTCAGATAATCCAGCCAGGGGGATTGGCCGCATGCTTCGAGCTGCTTCAGCGGATTCATGCCATCTGCCCCCTCGGCTTCGCAATCTGCTCCTTGGCGGCGGCTAGCACCTTCTCCGGAGTAAAGCCGAACTTCGTCAGCAGATCCTTGATCGGAGCCGACGAGCCAAAGGTGTGCATGCCGATCTTGGCGCCCGAGGCGCCCACGTAACGGTCCCAGCCGATCACCGAGCCCTCTTCAACCGATACGCGCGCCGTGACATCCGGCGGCAGCACGCTGTCGCGATATGCATGATCCTGCTGTTCGAACAGTTCCCAAGACGGCATGCTGACGATGCGCGCTAAAATGCCTTCCTGCTTCAGCGTCTCATAAACCTCGACGCAAAGCGCGACCTCACTGCCCGTTCCGATCAAAATCACTGCCGGCCTGCCATTTCCGGCGTCCGCCATGACATATGCCCCGCGCGCAACGCCCTTGGCCGACGCGTAGCGCGTGCGATCGAAAGTTGGCAGCGGTTGACGGCTCAACACGAGACAGGCGGGCTGATGCTTCAGCCCGATTATGACGCGCCACGCCTCGACCACCTCGTTAGCGTCGCCAGGGCGCAGCGTGATGAGGCCAGGGACAGCGCGCAGCGCGATAAGCTGCTCGACCGGCTGGTGCGTTGGGCCATCCTGACCGAGGCCGATCGAATCATGCGTGAAGATGTAAATGACCGGGAGCTCCATCAACGCACTCAAGCGGATGGGCGGCTTCATATAGTCGGAAAAGATAAGGAAGCCCGAGCCGAAAGCGCGAATCTTCGACAACGCGAGCCCGTTCAGGATTGCTCCCATGGCGTGTTCACGAATGCCGAAATGCAAATTACGACCGCCGTACGCGCCGGCCTCGAAGTCCCCAGCCGCCTCAAAGGTTAGACGCGTCTTGGTCGACGGCGCGAGGTCCGCCGCGCCGCCGATCAACCAAGGATAATGCCGGGCGATGGAGTTCAGCGCCTTGGCGGATGAATCGCGCGTCGCAAGGCCTTTGGAATCGGGAGGGAAGGCGGCGAGATCAACGTCCCAGCCTTCGGGCAGGGCGCGCTTTTGCATCCGCTCAAGCTGGTCGGCAAGGTCCGGGTGTTTGTAGCGGTACGCTTCGAACCGCTCCAGCCAAGCCGCCCGGAGTTGCTCGCCACGCTGGCCGATGCCGGCGCGGAAATGCTCGCGCACGCCATTCGGCACCAGGAATTTGGCGTCCTCCGGCCAACCATAGCTGCGCTTGGCCAAACGAATCTCTTCGGCTCCAAGCGGCTCGCCATGGGCGGCGCTGGTGTCTTGCTTATGCGGAGCGCCGTAGCCGATATGGCTCTCGACGATGATCAGCATCGGCACATCGTGAGCGCCTCGAAATGCTTCGATCGCCTGCGCGATCCGATTCACGTCATTGGCGTCGCCGACCCGCTTCACGTTCCAGCCGTAAGCGAGGAATCGCGCCGCAACGTCGTCGCTGAAGGCAAGGTCCGTGTGGCCTTCGATCGTTATGCGGTTGCTGTCGTAGATCCAGCAGAGGTTGCCGAGCATCAGGTGGCCCGCGAGCGAGGCGGCTTCGCTCGTAACGCCCTCCATCATGTCGCCGTCGCCGCATACCGCATAAACATCGTAGTCGAACACCGCGAAGTCGGGCTTGTTGAAATGCTGCGCCAACCAGCGCCCAGCGATCGCCATGCCGACGCTCGTCGCGCAACCCTGGCCCAGCGGCCCGGTTGTCGTCTCGACGCCCGTGGTCAGGCGGTATTCGGGATGCCCCGGGCATTTGCTGTCGACCTCTCGAAAGCGCTTGATATCGTCAAGCGTGACCGAGAGCTGACCGACGCTCTCATAATCGACGTTGACCGCTTTTACACCGGTAAGATGCAGCAGCGCGTAAAGGAGCATCGAAGCATGTCCATTAGACAGCACGAAGCGGTCTCGATTTGGCCAAATCGGATCGGCCGGATCAAAGCGGAGAAAGCTCTGCCACAGCGTATAAACCACCGGCGCCAAAGCCATCGGCGTGCCAGGATGGCCGGAATCCGCCTGCTGCACCGCATCCATGGCCAAGGTGCGGATCGTGTTGATGCAAAGCTCATCGACGGAACGCTCGCCCGGCGAGGCGCTCTCTTTCTTGCCTACGGCAATGCTCATGAATACGCTCCGCGTCGTCGCGCCCCGCCCGCCCGCTTCTCGTTCTGCCAAGAGCAGTAATCCGTCCGACGTGATCTTGATCCGTCATGCTTCCTCCGTGGCCCAACAATGTAGCCCTCTACGCCGGGAGAGTGCGCCCGGCTCGGAGAGTCAGCCTTAACCACAAAAGAACGCCGGCTCCGCCGGCTGGGCGGCGACCACAGCCCTAACGAACTCGCCGCAGATTGGTTCATTGTGGGGTCGAGAGCTAGCAAGCTGCTCAGATCTAGGCGCAGCCAAGCGGCCGCCGGCATCGCCTTGCAAAGGAACACATAATATTGAACCATCAAGCCGTTCGCATGGCTGATTAAACGGCCGAGGCGGCGGCGAGTTGATCCCGATCTTCAATAACTGCAGAAGCGGCCGCATCGGTTGCGCGCCGCCGCGGGGCCCATTAGTCAGAACGGCGCCGTCGGCGTAGCGTTGGCCGACGCTCGCGCGGGTGACGGACCCTTACGAGCGCTGCGAACCAAGAATGTCGCATTCGGCCGGCTAGAAAAAGGATTTGCGGATGGCGTTCAAGGTTCAGGTTGGCCCGGCGCAGATCGCCATCCATCAAGGGCAGACGGTGCTGGTAACTGAGCCCGACGGGCAGGTAAAGTGGCCCGGCGAACGCGGGCTGTATTTCCGCGACACCAGAGTAATCAGCACCTGGTCTATCTATGCCAACGGCGAGCCGTGGGACCTCCTGAACGGCGGCGCGATTAACCATCACGCGGCGCGCATCTTTCTGACAAACCGCGCCTTCGCGAGCGAGGATGGCCCGATCGCGGCGCGGACGCTCGGCCTGACGATCGGCCGCCACATCGATCGCGGGATGCACGAAGACATCGACATCACCAACAACAGCCAAACCGCGGTGCGCTTCAACCTGGAGATCGCGATCCGCGCCGATTTCGCCGACATCTTCGAAGTCAAGAGCGGCCAGATCGTGCGACGAGGCCGCATTACCACGTCGTGGTCGGACAAACGGCAGGCGCTGCGCATCAGCTATCGCAATAAGGATTTCGTCCGCGAGGCGATTGTTCGCACCGGCGACGGCGATGGCGAGCCGGCGGTTAATACCAACGGGAGACTAAGCTTCGACATCGCGCTGAAGCCCGGGCAAGCCTGGCATCGCTGCTTGATCTACGATTTAGTGGATGGCGAGAAGCGCATCCTGGCGCCGCGGGAATGCACCCATTCCAGCGAGACATCGGACCATGCCAAAAAGATGGATGAATGGCAGCGCACGGTGCTGAAGATCACAACCAGCAACGAGGAATTCTATCGCTGCTATAATCAGGGCGTGCAGGACATGGCTTCCCTGCGGCTGCCGCTGAAAGGCATGGATCGCATGGTGTTCGTGCCCGCCGCGGGGCTGCCTTGGTTCGTGGCGCTGTTCGGTCGCGATACGCTGATCGCCTCGTTGCAGACGATGATTGTCTATCCGGAATTCGCCACCGGCGCGCTGGAGGTGTTAGGTCGGTATCAGGCGACGGAGCGCGACGATTACCGCGATGCCGAGCCGGGCAAGATTCTCCACGAGCTGCGCTACGGAGAGTTGGCTCATTTCAAATTAATCCCGCATACGCCGTATTACGGCACTGCGGACGCGACGCCGCTATATCTCGTGGCGCTGCACGCCGCGTGGCGGGCCACGGGAGACCGCGCGCTGATCGAGCGGCGCTTGCCGAATGCCGAGGCCTGCCTGACCTGGATCGATAAATATGGCGACCGCGATGGCGACGGATTCCAAGAATACCAGACGCGCTCGACTGCCGGTTACGAGAACATGGCGTGGAAAGATTCCGGGGATTCCGTGGTCTATCCCGAAGGCGCGCTGGTGCGCGGACCGAAGGCGCTGTGCGAATTGCAGGGCTATGTCTATGACGCATGGCTGCGCATGGCCGAAATCTACGATGAGCTGGGTAACAAGCGGCGCGCCAATGCGCTCCGCCAGAAGGCCGAGGCGCTGTTCGAGAAATTCAACGAGGATTTCTGGGATGAGGAATCTGGCTTCTACGCCTATGCGCTAGACGGCGAGAAGAAGAAGGTGTTGTCGGTGGCGTCCAATGTCGGGCAGTGCCTCTGGTCCGGAATCATCGCGCCGGAGCGCGCCGGAGTTGTGGTGAAGCGGCTGATGCGCAAGGACATGTGGAGCGGTTGGGGCATTCGCACGCTGTCCGCCGACCATCCCTCTTTCAATCCCTACGACTACCAGACTGGCGCGGTGTGGCCGCATGACAATTCGCTGATCGCGATGGGGATGCGGCGTTACGGGTTTGCCGCCGAAGCAGCCGCCGTAGCGCGCGACATCAGCCGCGCCGCGAGCCATTTTCTATTGAATCAGTTGCCGGAGCTGTATGGCGGGTTGCAGCGCGATCCGACAAACTTCCCGGTGCAATATCTCGGCGCCAACGTGCCGCAGGCTTGGGCGGCGGGCACGCCATTCATATTGTTGCAGGCGATGCTTGGGCTGCAGCAGGACGCGCCGCGGGGCAAGCTGTATGTCGATCCAGCACTGCCGGACTGGCTGCCGGACGTGACGTTGACCGATCTGCGGCTTGGGCGACGGCGCTTCGATATCCGCTTTTGGCGGAACGGCAAGGAGACGAACTTCGAGGTGCTGAGAGGCAGCCGCGATGCGGTGGAGCGAACGAATATAGCTCCGTCCGGGACGGCGAAGCTGCATCTCGCGACCAAGAAGCCGTAGGGCTTGCGTTAATCGATCGCGAGCGCCGGGGACGGCGGCTGCTTAGGTGCTTCGGGGCGATTGTGCTGCTCGCGAAACCGCTCGATGGCCTCATCGGGCAAGCGTTCGATTTGCATGTAACGATTGTCCGCTTTGTCCAGCGCCTTAATGATCTCGTCGAGCTTTGCTTGAACGGCTTGGCCATTGCGAGCTTGCGTGTTCTCGATCAGGAACACCATCAAAAACGTGACGGTGCTGCTGACGGTATTCATGATCAGCTGCCAAGTGTCAGAAAATCGGAAAAAGGGACCCGCGCAAGCCCATACGATGACGAAAATTGCGCTTACGACAATCGTGAGCGGACGGCCGCTAGCTTTCGCGACTTTGCTGGACAGGTCGGCGAACAGCTTATCAGCCACCACTTCAGCCTCCGGCGATGATTGTCCACAAACGCCCTGAACCGGCGCCGGTTCCGAATCTAGCTCAGTCTCCGCGCTATGTGCTTCGGCCCGCCAACGATTGCCTAAAAGAACGGCAACCAAATCGCTGAAACCGGGTTAAGGGTCCCCAAACCAAAAAGGGAGGACCGAAAATGAAGATGCGCAGATTAACCGCGGTCGCGGTCGCTACGCTGTTTTTCGGCGGAGTTGCGATAGCCCAAAACACCGGCGCGGGCGACACCTCGCGCTCGGCGAGCGGTAAAAACGTCAACCCAAGCACCGCCGTTCAAAAGGATCAGGGCCGCTCCGAAAGCAGCGGTGCGGCGGCCGGAGCGCCGGGCGTGGAAGGAAAACCCGGCTCAAAGAGCGGAGCCACGGCAAATCCTTACAAAAAATAGCGCCGGATAATAGCGGGCGTGGCGTCGGAGCCGCTAACAATTGTTTGGCTCCCCGGACGCGAGTGGGCTTCTTGAACTCGGCGCTTTACGGCCCGACTCTTTTTGCCCATCATAACCGGCAGGCGGCGCTTGATAACCGGCAGGCGGCGCTTGGCTTTCGCCCTCAGCTTGGGCCTGAGGTCACGTCCGCGCCCAAGGCAAGCAACTGTTCGACCTCCGACCAGTCTGCGTCAAGCGGCGCTTTTACTTTTATTCTCTCATTGTCGCCGCGCTGCTTGGCGGTTGCGACGACCTTCAGCGCCGCGCCGAACTCAAGCGTTTGAGCCTCCAACCGCGGCTCCGTTCGCAACGCGTCATAAATATCGACAATCCAGTATTGGATCGTCATGTCAGCCTCACTGGCGAGTGCAAGTGCGTGAAATTCAGACGTCAGGCTAACCGCCTTTAGGCGCGACGCAAACGCCATCTTCGCCCAATTGACGAGCGCGCTTAGACACGATTTCGTGAGGCCGTGTGCAATATTCAATGATCCGCAGCCAGGACGCGATGCGCCAGCTGTTCAGGTTCCAGTAGGCGCTCGCCGCGCTCGCGCGGTGGAAAAGTTTTTACATGGCGCGGCTCTCCGCCCCGCCGACGTTCCATGATCCTCCTGGTGACGCCGGCCGCTTACCGCCGGATTGTTTACGACGGCGCGAATGTTCCCGCATTCTACCATATTGCTGATCGCCTTCTGTGGGGCGCGACCGTGTTTCTGGCTTTGGGGCTCAGCGCTGACATTCATGTCGTCGTAGCGAAGATCACAGGAAATGAGCGCGCCGCCGATCTCGCAACGGTCGCAACAGCGCTCTCGCTTTTCGGGCTTTGGCATATTTGGCCGACATGGCGTCGCTTCGCCGATACCCGACGCCCGTCAGCCCCATCGGATTGTTGGAAACCGGCCTCGGGACGTCGGACACGACGAAGGCGGCATCGCTGTTTTTAACCGACCGTGCGCGTCGCGGAGGTTCCAAAGATACCAGGCTACAAACGCCGCTGCGAGAAAATGTCAATACTGGCGTCCGCTCCGCCGCTGCGGCGCGCAACGATCCTTTGGACGAGGTTTGCGCCCCGGGGCGAGCCGCGTTCGCAGCCCCCGCCTTGTGCTCAGACGTTCTCGATCTTCAGCACGGGGGCGGTCTCAGCACGGGTGCGCCGGCAAGCGTCCGCATCCGTCTTGAGGTCGATCCCGTAAGTCGGGATCATTCGCTTGAGGGCGGGCAGCCAGCCACCCTCGGTTAGCCTGTCCGCGAAGCAGCGCTGGAGCACCTCCATGGCGATGAAAGCCGCAGTTGAGGCCCCTGGCGAGGCTCCGAGCAGCGCGACGAGCGACCGGTCGCCGGCAGAGACGAGTTCAGTGCCGAATTCGAGGACCCCGCCCTTATCTGGGTCGGGCTTGATGATCTGGACCCGTTGGCCGGCCACCGCTTCCTTCCAGTTCGCATGTCGCGCGGTTGGGAAGAATTGCTGCAGCATCGCGAACTGGTGATGCGCGCTCTGCAATACTTGCCCGACAAGGTATTCCGTCAGCGTAACGTTGTCCTTCGCCACCTCGAGCAGCGGCACGATGTTGTGCGGCGTGATCGATTTGAACAGGTCGGTCTGCGAGCCGTGCTTGAGGAACTTCGACGAGAAGCCCGCATAGGGTCCGAACAGGAGCGACGTCTTGCCTCCGATCACGCGCGTGTCGAGGTGCGGCACAGACATGGGCGGGGAGCCGCTCGCCGCCTTGCCGTACACCTTGGCGTGATGCCTGCTGGCGACCGCATCGACGTCGCAGCGCAGCCAGATGCCGCTGACCGGGAAGCCGCCATAGCCGCTTCCTTCCGGGATCCCGGATTTCTGGAGCAGGTCGATCGAGGCTCCCCCTGCCCCGATGAAGACGAACTTTGCCAGGACGGAGTCGAGAGTCCCTTCATAAGTGTCGGCGACCGTCACCAGCCAGCGCCCGTCCGCTTGACGATCCAGCGCCACGACCTGCCGATTATAGTGGACCTCAAAGCCCGTCTGGGCGGCGAGCTGCGCCACCAGGAGATGCGTAAGCGCGCCGTAATCGACGTCCGTTCCGGTGATGATCCGCGTCGCCGCGACCGGCTGGGCTGCATCACGGCCTTCCATGATCAGCGGGGCCCACCCCGAGATCGTCGCCCGATCCTCGCTGTACTCCATGCCGTGGTAGCAATGGTGCGCCGACATCTCCTTGTAGCGCGCGCGCAGAAAGGCAACGTTGTCGTCGCCCCATACGAAGCTCATGTGTGGGCAAGGATGGATGAAGGCGCGCGGGTCGGGGATCGCGCCCTTTCGGACCAGATGTGACCAGAGCTGGCGCGAGATATCGAACTCCGTATTGACCTCCAGCGCCTTCGAGATGTCGACGCTGCCGTCCGACCGTTGCGGCGTATAGTTCAGCTCGCAATTGGCCGCGTGGCCTGTTCCGGCATTATTCCAGGCCTCCGAGCTTTCCTGAGCGCAATCCTCGAGCGTTTCGAACATCGCGACCGTCAGCGATGGGTCGAGTTCCTTTAAGACAGAGCCAAGCGTCGCGCTCATGATGCCGGCTCCGATTAGGACGACATCGCGATTGTCATTCGGAAGAAGCGCCATCGTCTCTCCTGTCAGCTCAATTGTTCTTGTGCGCGGGCGTGAACTGGAGGTCGGCGCCGTCATCATAGACCACGTAGGCGCGGCGCCAGGGCTCATCGCCGACGAGGCGCCACTTGTGGCCGCTGCCGCTATTGTCCTGAGCCAGCAAGATATCGCCAGGGCGGATTGTGAAGGTCGCGCCGGATTTCGTTTCGAATTCCAGCGTGCCCGATAGGGTGATGACATAGCGCGGCACCGGGTCCTGGTGCCACGTGAAGGAGCCGCCGGATTTCGTCTCCTGGAAGGAGACCTGCTTCGCCGCGACCCCTTTGCCGACGAAATCGCCGCGCGTCCCTTCGGCGAGCGCGATCGTTCCTTCCTCGAACAGCGAATCGCCATCCGGGCCTGTCCACATCCTGACGCATCGGATCATCCGTTCCCCTCCTCCGGCAAGCCTCGCGCGCAGCCGGCGCGCCGAATCGCGCCAGCCGCTTAGTCAGGTCAGATTGTCGGTTACAAGTTCCCAGACATCGTCGATGCGACCAGCGAGCACAGCCTTGGCTGAGTAAAGCGCAGTTCCAAAGGCCTGATCAAGTCCGATCTTCGGCGGCATGACGAGCTGCATCCGATCGGTGAACACATCCAGCAACGCCGGCCCCGGAGCCGCTATCCAGTCTCGGACGGCGGCCTCCCGCCCGCTCCACCCGTTGCGCGTGAATCTGTCGCCTGACATCGGCGACTTTTTAGCCATGTCCATTCTGCGTGACCTACGAAAGCGACGATTTGCCGCTTGCTTTGCATGACTTTGTGCCGACGCCCTTCTCCATCGTCAAGAATTATTTTGATGGATCCCGGGCTTCAGGTCGTCGCGGTCGGCGGCGAGTCAAACACTGTGCGCGGTCCGAAAACTGCGAGCAGAGGGCCGCGCTAAAAGCGAGCTGAATGCGGGAGCTCATGACAGCATCGCCTTGGCCACTTGCGCGGGCTCATCCGCTTGTAGCCAATGGCCTGCTGGTATGACGGTGAGGGCTGCATTTTTCAGCTGAGACCGGCGCCGCTCAGCCACGGCCACCGTGATGTAGGGATCGAATTGTCCCCAGATCAACTTGACCGGGATATCCAAGGTCTTGAGCACCGTCAGATGCTTGGCGTTCCGGGCGTGTTCATCGAAGAATTGCGCCGCCAGCTGCACGAAGGCCGGACCAGCGCTGGGCTGAGCGATGAAATTTTTACTAATCAGCGGACCGATGAAACCACTGAAATGGGGTTTTTGCGCTTCGGGTAAAGGATCCAGGAATTTCCTCTGCTGCCATTGCAGCAGCCAGCCAAACTGTTCAGAGCTCTGAGCGATCGCTATCGCCAACGCCTGCATGCTCCGAGTCGCAAAGAGCGTGATCATCTCGGGCCACAGCACCGTTGAGTCCTCGCGATAGGCCGAGTTGAGCATGACCACGGAAGCGACGCGGTCGGGATGGGCGAGCGCGTAGTTGAGCGTCGCCATCCCCGAAGAATCGTGAGCGACCGGGACGATCTTCGCCAGGTCCAGACTGTCGACCACCGCTTCAAGGTCACCCAGTTGCTGGTCGAAACCATAGGTCGCGCCCGCGGGCTTATCCGAGTCGCCGAAGCCGAGGAAATCGAACGTCACCACGCGCCGTCCGCTGACGAGCAAATAGGGAACCAGATCGTCCCATATGTGCAGATTGTCGGGGAAGCCGTGCATGAGCACGAAGGCAGGGCCAGCGCCTTTGTAGTCACGCGCGTAAACTCTTCCCTGCTCTCGCGGGACATAATGCTCGACGAAGGATGATTGACCGTCCGGGACGTTATCGCTTCTCGATTTTGCTGAAACTTGCGTCATGTCGCGCTCTCCTAGCTCTAAACTCCATAGGCAACATTGCGGATAAATGCTTATGCTGTCGGCTTCGGATTCATGATCCGGTTCGCGATCTCCGTTACGGCGACCACGCCGTCCTTGCCGAGCAACGCCTTGGCTTGCGCTTGCGCGACCCGTCATGCCGGCGCCGCTTTGAGGAGCAAATCCTTGCCCGCCTGCGTCAAGACAATTGGCCTTCGTCGGCCATTTTTTTTATCCTGAATCTCCTCTACCCAGCCTTCGGAAAGAATGATCTTGAGGTTTCGGGTCAGGGTCGATCGATCCCGGCGGTGATAGCGCCCAATGTCCGCACGGGTTGCAGGTTCTATTTCCGAGATGATCACGAGCGATGCGAACTGAGGCGAAGCGATTCCAAACGGCCGAAGCTCTTCGTCGTAAATGGCTGTGAGGACTCTCGAGATCAGGCGCGTTCGCATAAGCATGCAGGCGCCGCTTATCTCGGCGATTACGTTCTCACGCCCAACCGGTCCCTTATTCTTCATCACGATAAAACTAATGTTGCATATACAATAATATATCAAGCTTGGTCTAGCAATCTCGAGATCACTTAGCCGAATGGCTTACTAACTTGACAAAGGATGAGATATGCAGTCAGTTAGCTAAATGGCTAACCTTGATAGCGTCTTTCACTCCCTGTCGGATGGCACCCGCCGTGCGGTCATAGCGCAGCTTGCTAACGGCCCAGCCAGCGTCGGCGAGCTTGCGCGGCGTCATCGCATGGCCCTGCCCAGCTTCATGAAGCATATCCGCGTGCTTGAAGCGAGCAAGATGGTCACGTCCCGCAAGGTTGGTCGCGTTCGCATGTGCCAGCTGCGCCCTAATGCGCTCACAGCGGCGCAAGGCTGGATTGAGAGGAAGCGTCGCGTTTGGGAAACGCGCCTCAATCAACTGGATTCCTTCGTCGAAACGCTTGCCGCAAAGGAAAATACAGATGAACAAAAGCGACGATCTCGATCTCCTCCTTGAGCGCACTGTAAGGGCCAGTCCGGCCCAACTCTGGCGCGCATGGACAGAACCTGAGTTGCTGAAACAATGGTTCGCGCCCAAGCCGTATGGCGTGGCCAAGGCCGTAATCAATCTTGTAACGGGCGGCGAGTTCAACATTGTGATGCGTTCGCCGGAGGGGAACGCATTTCCGGAAAAGCCCGGGTGCATCCTTGTCGTGGAGCCGCAACGCCGCTTGATCTGGACTGATGGCCTCGGTCCGTTGTTCCGGCCGAACGCCGAAGCCTTCATGACCGCGGAAATCACGATGGAGCCGGCGACTAATGGCGCGCTCTATCGCGCGCTCGTGCGCCATAAGAGCGAGCAGGATCGGGCAAAGCACGAAGAAATGGGATTCTTCCAGGGATGGGGCGCTTGTCTAACTCAGTTGGAAGAACTTGCCGGACAAATCCGCCCCTGAGCTGCAACGGGTCAATGCATCTCAGAGAGAGCTTCATCGCCGAAAGAGTACAGCGGGCAGAGAAAGTAGTCAGGGGCGAAGATTGACGTCCCCGCGCGCAAGGTCATCCGACGCTCGCGCGTTAGGGCGCAAACGGTTGTCGCTCGCTCCTTACGATTACGGCGCGACGAAGCGGATGACGAAGACCTGTCCCGCGATGTTGGCCGCCAAGCGCGGCGTGAATTGGAGCGGCAGGCAGGCATCGAGCGCCTTAAAGATGGACTCGGCGATCGCCTCAGCGCTCGAATTGTTCGTTGGCTTCACATAGTTGACCCTCGGCTTGCCGAAGATCGAACCGTCGCGTCTAAAACTCAACTGGACGGTGACTTGATCACCGTGTTGCGGCGCTCGCCAGCAAGCCGCGATCGAAGGTCCGACTTCCGGCGCAAGATCGACCGGACCGCTGCGGCGCTCGTCTGTCGTTACGATGATCTGGCTCGAATAATAGGAATAGACCAGCATCGCCCTTGCCTCGGTGCTGAGGGCCGCGAGCGCGGCGACTGCGAACAATCTGGCGGCATTCCGCGAGGTTGCGAGCTTCAACTTTCGACGCTCCATCGGGCCGGAATCGGCCAAAAGCCGCCGTTGAACCCCGGGCTAATTTTGTGAGGACGGGCTTCACGCGCGCCAACATGGCTGCAGCCGCAAGGAGACTGAGTCAAGACACGCCATCACGGCTGCGAGTGCATATCCATCATGTCGCTCGGAATCATCATATTCACATTAAGGTGGTACATGATCCACGACGAGCCCGCGATGACTATTCCGACGATCAGTACGCCGAAGGCGAGCGCTAGCGCATTATTGGCGTTGTCCGGCCCAGTGGTGATGTGCAGGAAGAAGGCGAGATGCACGCCCATCTGCGCGATTGCCAGCGCCGCAAGCGCCATCTGGACGCCCGGCGCATAGAGGAGGCTTGTGCCGCTCGCGACCCAGAACGAGCCTATTGTGAGTCCGGCAGCGAGCAGAAGCCCGATAAGATAATTTCGCACGCCCTCCGCGATGGTATGCTCGCCGGGATCGCCCGGGGCCGCATCGACGTCCCAGTCCTGCGCGTGACCATGTTCACTCATGTGACCGTCCCCAAAAGATAGACGTTGGTGAAGATGCCGACCCATATGATGTCGAGCGCGTGCCAAAACAGCCCGAAGCAGAGGCCCCGCCGCATGATATCGGCGCGGAATCCTTTGGCCCAAAACTGCGCCATCATCGTTCCTAGCCACAGCAGGCCAATCGTCACGTGCAGTCCATGGAGACCGACCAGAGCGAAAAATGCCGAAAGAAAGCCGCTGCGATCAGGACCCGCGCCTTCCGCCAGCATTCTCGCGAACTCGTTGACTTCAAGCCCGAGGAAACCCAGTCCCAGAAGCCCGGTGACTAAATAGCCAACCTGGGTCCAGACTATGTTGCTCACTTTGCTCGCAAGCGTGGCCATGCCGCAGGCGAAACTCGAGAGCAGGAGAAAGGCGGTTTCAAACCCGACGAATCTCGTGTCGAAGAGCTTTTCCGGCGTCGGACCGCCCGCTGTGGCATGCGAAAGCACGGCGTATGCTGCGTAGAAGCCAGAGAACAGGATGAAGTCGGAGAGAAGGAAGATCCAGAAGCCATAGGCCGTGATGATGCGTTTCGACGCTGGCCCCTTATGGCCTGCCCCCATGGGGTGATCCAGTTTGAATGTTAGTGCATTGTCGGCCCTGGCGCTATTGCTGGCGTGGCGGGCGAAGCTGGTCCGGATTGCGAAGCCGGCCATTGCAGGGTCTCCGGGGCTGGCGGCTTGTAGCCCAGCGATGAGTGCGGGCGCACGGTGTTGTAGTGGCGTCGCCATCGCTCAATGACGACCTTCGCCTCCTTGAGAGTGTAGAAGATTTCACCATTCAAAAGCTCGTCGCGCAGCTTCGAGTTGAAGCTCTCGCAATAGCCGTTCTCCCAGGGACTGCCCGGCATGATGTAGGCGGTCTTCGCGCCGACGGCGGCAATCCAGTCACGCAACGCCTTGGCGATGAACTCCGGGCCGTTGTCGGAACGAATGTGGACCGGAACCCCTCGCAAGATGAAGAGGTCCGAGAGAACGTCGATGACGTCCGCTGCCTTCAGCTGCCGGTTAATCCTGATCGCGATGCATTCGCGGGTAAATTCGTCGATGATATTCAGCATGCGATATTTCCTGCCATCATGAGTGCGGTCCTCGACGAAGTCATAGGACCAGACGTGGTTGGGGCATTGCGGGCGCAGCCGGACGCACGAGCCGTCATTGAGCCAGAGACGCCCGCGCTTGGGTTGTCTGGCCGGAACTTTCAGCCCCTCGCGTCGCCAGATCCGCTCGACCCGTTTGACGTTGACCTTCCAGCCTCGCTCCCACAACATCGCCGTGATGCGGCGGTAGCCATAGCGGCCGTACTGGATGGCGAGCGCCGTGATGTCGGCGATCAATGCCGCTTCGTCATCGGGCTTGGTCGGAACCTTGCGCTGCGTGGAGCGATGCTGACCGAGAACCCGGCAAGCGAACCGCTCGGAAACGCCATGTTCGGCGATCACATGCTCCACGCAGGCGCGACGACGCGCGGAGCTCAGAAGTTTCCCGAGGCAGCCTCTTTCAGGATCAGCTTCTCAAGCGTCAAATCGGACACCGCTCGACGGAGCCGCGTATTCTCCGCCTCCAGCTCCTTCAGCCGCTTCACCTGATCGCCCTTCAGGCCGCCGTATTCCGACCGCCATCGATAGTATGTAACTTCCGTCACCCCTATCGAGCGGATCGCCTCCGCGACCGGTCGCCCTTGCGCGCTAAGCACTTCGACTTGCCGTAGCTTCGCGACGATCTCTTCCGCCTTGTGTCTTTTCCTCGGCATTGCGCAGTCCTCCATCAGGCTCATAAGCCCATACTTCACGGAGGATCACTTTTCAGGGGGCAGACCATTCTCGCGTGTTCATGTGCGATACGGCTTCGAGCTCTTCGAAGTCCCGCGCACGCATTTTTAGCGCGACGTCGTAGACGGCTTGAGGCAGATCAATTTCAAGTTTCATTTTATGGCCGCCTTACAATCGTTAAGGCCAAGCGCGTCCATGAGACTTTGCATGAACGGCGATAGCTTCGGAGGGGTTTGTCGCTGCGCCCAAAGGAGCTTCATATCCGGGTATCGGTCGTTCCACTGCCGGCGGTCGAGCTCAGCCTGCGCGGCAGCGAGTTTGAGTTTCGAATTTAGGCGGACCGCCAGCCGCGCATTAATGATGACTTCCAGTTGGGCGCGGAGCACTTTCACGAGCGCCAAACTATGCGGATACGTCGCCTCCGCCATCCGACAAATGCGCTCGTTGGCCGCCAGGTCGTACGCGCTATATTCGTGATAAGCGGGAGCGGCGGGACCTCCGATGAAGTGCGTCCAGCAAAGAACAAGCGCTTTGAGATTGGCGAAGCCGGACTCGAGCGCTGGCTCGTAGCTCTCGTCAAGTTCCGCCGCGACAACTGGCCGTATCCTGCCGAGCAGTTCGATGATTTCTTCGTAATCGGTGTGCTCGCCCACTTTTCGGTCGGAGGCGTCCTGAGGGATGCGCGGCCCCGCTGAATGCTCGATGATCGCGTCGACCGCTTCAGCGAATGCCTCAATCGGCGTCGCGCAGCCTTGGACTGCTTCGAGCTTCGCCTTCGTGAGCCGCTGCCCCTCGTTGAGATTAAGCGCCCGCGTCAGAGCGCGCATGAAGGGGGTGTGCATTGAACTGTCCATTTGCGCCTCTTTCCTGTGGTCGCTCGCGTACTGAGCGTACGTTTGGATAGGCGAAAAGTCAAGCGCAAGGCCCGAGGCAAATAAAAAGCCCGAGCGTGCGCTCAGGCTTGAATGAAGGGGCAGTTTCCAGCTCGGCGAAATTTTCTTCCCGCGCGCCCAGCGGAATTCGCCGGCCTTGTCGGACCGTGGGCGGAGGGTGGCCTGGCCCTCGCGGCCGCCGCGTGGCAAGCGACTCGATCGCCGGCGGAGGTTGGACGCGCCTACGGGCGACGGCGCTCCCACGCACCATTGCCGCCCTCAGGCGGCGCGAGCGCGGCGTTTGTCCATCAGCGCAAACTGCCTTCGCCATGCTTTACATGCGCGGTCCTCTCGGCCCTCGTCCTCCATTGCAGTAAGGAGCTCGGCGTCTAGGCGCTCATGCTCGGCACGCCCGGCCGCCGCCCCGTCGACGCCAAACTCTTGAACAAAAGTAGCGTCAAAGGCGTCACGACACAATTTAGCAAGCCTCGGGGCGGCGAGCATCCAGGGTGGGCCCTCGAATAGAGACTGCAGCTCATTCCGCACGCAGAACCGTTCATAGGATTTGGCGGCGTATTTGACGCTCTTAATTTCAGTCATCAATGCCCAATAGTCACGCAGTTGATACTCAGCTCTGCTCATTTTTAGCTATCCTCGTGCTGGTAGATCTCAATACTTTAAGCGAAATATTAGAATGTCAAGCCTAGTTGTTTTTAAAATGGCAATTTACGGTCAAACGAAACCTACCACCAACCTACATTTTGGTTGTAGGTTGGCCTACGTTGTTCACTCTAGAAGATTTTATGCTATTGATGTGCATAATGAAGTGATTTTAGCGCCTACCTGTGAGACCTACACTCCGCCTACAGTTGACCTACATTATTTTCTCCTAAATTTATTTGTTGCCGTTGCTCCTTTCGCTCCAGTTCAAGCCTTCGGCGACCTGAACGCGCCGTTCGGGCGCGCCGTGATGCTTATTGCCTCGCTGACAGGCGGTTGAGTTGCGAGGGCTTCGCGCTTCCTCGCGGCGGACTGTGTGCCGCTCACATCAGCCGGTAGACGTGTTGCCTCGAAATCCCGAGAGCTTTTGCGATAGCGCTGGCCCCCATGCCCTCGGCCTTCATCTGCTTCGCCCGATCGGCGTCGGTCGTCGCTGGCCGTCCCCGATACTTCGAAGGATCATTGGCCTTTGCGTGCGCAATTCCCGCGCGCTGGGCTTCCCTCGTCGCTTCTGCCTGGGCTTCGCCCATCGCGGCCATGAAACCGATCAGCGCATCGCGCACGGCTTTCTGCATTGGGTCCGTAATCACCCCGTCGAAAGTCATGCTGTTGATCACGGTTTTGACGATAACACCCCGCGCCAAGAGCTCGCGGATCGTTTTAGTCACGTCCGCATAGTTCCTCCCGAGCCGGTCAATCCAACGCACAATCAGCACGTCTCCGGGGCGCAATACATCGAGGACGCGGCGCCCTCCCGGACGGTCTGCAAAGAGCGTGTTCACGCCCGAGACGCCCTCGTCTTCGATCGTTCGGTCGATCTTGAAGCCAGCTTGCTCGGCTTGCTGGCGTTGCAAGCAAACGGTCTGATCGCTTGTGCTCACACGGGCGTAAAGGATGGTCTGGCTCATGGCGTCTCTCGTCGCATTAGGATGGTGTAACCATCACATATCGTCGCATATGCTCATAGTCAATCCTAATGCGACGTTTTTCCGTGTTTTTGTCACGTCGCGAGAGGGCATGCCCTAATATGACACTTACCGGCAGCGTGACGCCGGCGCGGTTGACATCGAAGATTGCGAGCGGATTGGGGTTGGACGCGCCAGGGCCGATCGGGGCTTGGGTTCACCGGCGCCATGAAGTAAGCGATAATCCGCCAAATGCTTGGCTACCATCGCGGATCGGTCTAGTGGCCAAAATCTGACATTGTATCCAAGGGCGAGATGTTCGCTCGCGCTCAATTCGCGGCCGTTCAAGACCGACCGGCACTCGGTACAAAGCGGTCATTCCGAACCCGCACATCAGCCAAGGATCCGAGCCTCCTGCACATAGCCGAAGGCGCCCTTGCCCGACCAAGCCCGTCCGTCAGGATAGCGCAATTCTGTTCCGGCGAGGGCCTTCTCATCCGCAAGGCGCACATTGACGCCCATCTGGCTGTTCCCGAACTTCGATATGGCGCTTGCGGTTAAAGTGAAATGTGTCGTTGAACCACAATCTGCACAGAAATGGATTTCTGCAGCCGGGTCTTCCTTGTCTTCCCGGCTATATCCCTTCGTCGTTCCCACGACGCTGACTTCCGAGGGATGGAAATAGGCCCAGCGGGCGCCCGACTTTCTACAAAGAGTGCAGTTGCACTCGTTGATGAAGTCCGGTCGCTTTGGGATTTCGATGCGGACCTGGCCGCAAAGGCAGGAGAGCTTCAACATTCCCAAGTTATATCAGCAGAGCCGATCGCCTGGTAGAGTCCGTTCGATTTCCCACACTGATTACGCTTCCAGCTCGGCTGCGCCAGGATACCAAGCGCCAGGTTTTCACCACTAGCGCGGCGGTATAAGTCTTCGCGCCTCAAACCTCATATCCGCGGCGGCGAGGGAGGCGATCCCCAATGCTGTTCGCGCCGCCTCGCTCCCAATTAGCGCGCGCGCCCATCGGTAGCTCCCTCACTCAAACGCGTCGACCTCATCCTCGTCCGGCGCGCCGCGCTCGGCCCGCGGAGCGCTGGAGGTTGTCGGCGCCCTTTGATGGCGACGGACAATCCGGTTTAGTTCCTCCGCAGTTAATTCCGACAAAGGCTTGTCATCGGCCGCGGCGTCGGTCTTGTCGAACAGTCCCGCCGCCCTGAAAATTGATGTCGCGGCAGTCGCGCGCGCCGGCGCCGGGGCTTTTGGATCATTGCAGACGGAGCGCAAGGCGGCGAAGGCCTCTTCGGCGCCTTCGCGGCGAATGAGCTGGCGGAGATCGGATAAGGCCTCAGCCGGCGAAGTGTGGGATGGTCTCTTTGTCATGGGAATAACTCTCTCAGTTTGGCGGTGGAAATCGGGACGGGTTTAGAAGGGTTAGCGGACTCCGCTGAAGCAAGGAGCTCCGCTTTGGGCGCACGGATAGGGTTTTTCGTCTTCTGTGGCTCCGCCGGCGGCGCTATCAATTCCTGGACCCATTTGGCTTGCTCTCGCGCTTTGCGAGTCCGAATGCGCGGCGCCGCTGGTCCGGGCGTCATGACGCGCTTTGCGAATTGATGATCGTATCGCGCGCGTTGCTCCGGCGTCATCGCAGCAAGTTTTTCCGCGCGGGCTAAGGCCCGTTTCTTCTGGCGCTTTGCAACAACGCGCTCTTTGCGCATCGCAGCTTCTATCGGCGTCCCTGGCCCCGGATATTGGACCTTGTGCCAGTCTTTCCCTTTAGGCGTCTTTCCACCATGGAGGCGGCACCGGCCGTTGGGAAATAAAACGATCTGTTGGCAAGGCTCGCCGTCGCTCCTGCGGCGGGCGCCGCAACGCGCGCCGGAGGCTACCCGCTCGGCATTGATTTTCTTCATGAGCTCTGAGCAGCGCTTTCGCCAGGCCGGCGAGCGGCTGTGTGCGAGAAGCTGATCCGTCCTACCTGAAAATGCCACGTGCGCGCCCCGCTGCTATTCTAGAGAAAAGAAAACCCGGACTTATTTGCTGATCGTCAGCGAGCCATCGCTCTCTGCATTCGGGTTTGCTGCAAGTGCCAAAAACTGGCCTGTCCGGGCGTCCAGGGTGGACAGGCATTTTTGGTCATTTCCTATTTACGTGTGTGTCTGCGTGTTTTTTCCGGTATCGTTCTAAAATCGCATTAGAAAACCTATTATTCAGTATTCTCTTATTTTGATCGGACAGATTGGACACCTTGGACAACGTTGATTTCGTTATAGATATTCCGTCCGAGGTCCGTCCGGGTAGTCCGACCTTCAAGACGGATTGTCGTGCCAATCCACTTTCTGGCCGATAAATTTATCGAACTCGGTCCGACGGTCGTCCAACGAACCCAATCGAAGCATCCGTCGCCGGACGCCCTGGCTCTCCCGTACCTCGAGCAAGCCGGGCGCCATTCTCTTTATAGCTTTCCAAAAGGCGTTATCTTTCGCCGGATATTGGACGTGTTCTTTTCGGGCGTATTGACGGTAGGCGTCGATCAAGTCTGGTTTTGCAATTTCCGGCTGCCAATCATTGAAGTGGTCGATCCGACCGGCATCCAGACACTGGCGCCAAAAGGCTTCGTGGCTTTCGAGGCCCTCCATTATCTGGTCGCGCCCTGCTTCGGTCTTAGGCGCTTCGCGCACGTCGACGGCCCTAAGATCGACTTGCATCAAGTGGTGCATGAGCGCGCCCAAACCGCCTTTCCTATCTCGTTCGGCAGCGAGCGCCGAGAAATATGCGGTATCTTGCCTCTTCGCACCGCTTAGTTCGAAAACGGCGTAGCGGCGTTCTCCGGGCGTCGCGGGCACAATCCAATTGCTATTCGAGGTCATGAGCACCCGCGTGCAACTCGGGACCTCATAGGTGTCGATGCCTTTTTGCTCAATCCTAATAGTGGGCGCTGTAATCAGGTCTTTGATCACGCCGTCGGCTCTCTTGTCCCCGGCCCAAAAGGCTTCCTCCGCCTGGACAAGTAGCGCTTGTTTCAAGTGCGCGTTAAATCGTCCAGTCAGATGATCCGGCCTTGCGAGCTTCACGTGGTAAGCGGGGAACAGT
Source organism: Methylocella sp. (assembly GCA_037200525.1). Taxonomy (NCBI): domain Bacteria; kingdom Pseudomonadati; phylum Pseudomonadota; class Alphaproteobacteria; order Hyphomicrobiales; family Beijerinckiaceae; genus Methylocella; species Methylocella sp. Next base: position 4,194,243 of record JBBCGG010000001.1, read on the forward strand.
GCGCCGATGGTCTCACCCACGATCGACTTGCCATCGCCCTTTCCGCCCTGAAGGACGACTGCGGTGCCAGGCTTCTCCCACGGCCTTTGGATCAAATGGGCAAACCACCCAATTAGCCATTTGAACAGCTCGCTGTCGCCCCGACAAACAATGTTCTCCAAATGCCAGAGTAGGAGCTCGCAACTCGCATGCGGGTCGGGTTCGACGGCAAACCCATGCCAAAGATTGTACACCGTGTCTGGCGCTCCCCTCGGATTGAAATCGACTTTTACATATCCGCGACGCGAAGGGTGTTCCATCCAATGTTTCGAAACGGAGATATGACGGCCGCCGATGAGCAGCTTTCTATTGGCGTACCAACGATGAAAGCTCAGTTCGTCCCCGAAATCCGAGGCGACGACACGCCCGTCGGCGTCGCGGTCCTCGGTAAGGAGCATGGTTTTTCCCCCATTACGGACGACGGCGTGCCTTTCATTGAGTTCTGCAACGGCTCTCTCGGTCTCGTCGAGCACAGCCTCGGACTTCGAACAATCAACCTTTGCGGCCTCTGAAATTTTCGCTGTAACGTCGAAATCTTTGAACACCTCGCGGATGCTGGCCCTTTCGATGCCGCTGCCGATCTGCTCCGAAAGCTTTTCGATAAAAACGTCTTTATCAGTCGGTCCGAAGTGATGGCGCGCGTTCATACTCGCGCCTGCCTCGCCGCAGTGCTTTTTCACCATTTTTAAAACGTAGCTGGCGCCGAGGATAGGTTTTTGCACGCTATCCCACACATGTTCAACGAAACCAGGCTTTTGAGCTCCTGGCCAGCGATCGGCCCATTTCTCGACGGCATCTAAGCCGCGAGCCGGGTCTTCGGCGTAGGCACCCTTTACCGCGAAGACGATATTGCGAAAGTCTTCGTAGTCTGGAAACTGCCCGTCGTTTGGGAGCATCGCCATGATTTCGTCGAGCAGGTCCATATCGGCCGTGTCAGCATCTCTGGCATCGGTGGGGTCGGCGTGCGCGGCGTCACTGGCGTCAATGTCGGCGTAGACAGGCAGCGGGTCTGAGGCCCATGGATCACAGGGCTCGCCCTCTATCACGCGCGAGAGAGGCTGCGGGCCGGCTTCAGGGCGGCGCGGCAGATAGAAGAAACGGTTGAGGTTTTCGCAGGCTTTATCATAATTGAAGCCGAGCATTGCAGCTGTGGCGCGATACGCGCGCTTCCACGCGACTGTTGCTGTAGCTAGCCCTCGATGGTCGGCTCTCGACCAGGGCTTCGCTAGCGGGATCACAACACGGAACCTAGCGCAGGTCTTGCCTTTCTTCTCTAGCATGTGGTTGTAGGTCGTGCAGACGACGCCGCCCAAACCGTTCTTCTCTAGGCTCTCGACGATTTCTTCGAACGTCAATTCGCCTTCATCGAGATCGTAGCTCAGGCAGCTGAGGGTCTCCATAGCCTCGGCAAACAACCGATGTTCGAGCGTTTTGGAGCGTGTTTTTTTGTCTTCGACTTCGGTCATGCCAAACGCGCCAAGAGCAATGCAGCTTCCTTTCTTTTCGCCGCGCTGGTGTTCCGACAGGAGCTCATAAAGCTCGAACAGGGTAACCTCTTTGGCGACGTGCCAAGACGTTGTCACACCCACGTGTGTGCCGATCGTGACTGTGACCTTGTCAGGCATCGCGTATCTGTGCGCTGCTGACGCCGGCATTGGGTGTTTCGCCACCGGTGCCCGGCTGCTCGGCGAGGCAGTCTCTGGATCGTCGCTTACCGCCTGTACGCCATCTAAAGCCGCGGCCCGTTCGGGCCCGGGCTCGGGCTTATTCCCATCCAGAGTGCCTGAGGACAATGCGACCAGCGCGTTGCGGGCTTCTAACGTGACTGGCCAGCCCTTGAGCGCGGCTTGAACGCAGGATTTGGAAAGACCGATGGTTTCGGCGATAACCATGTTTTTTGCGCCGTTGTCGTCGCCATCCATGAGCTTGCGCTTAGCGATGAAGAATGCACTCAGCGCTGTCGCCTGAGGCTCTGTTAGGCGGACATGCGAGGATGGGTCCCTGCGCGATGGGACCGGCTCGACAGAGGCCGGCGCGGCGCCCATTCGCTCGGCGAGATAATCACCGAAATTCTTGCTGCCATCATCGTTTCGGGGTATACCGTGTGTGTTCATTTCATCGTCTTTCGATTTGACGGCTGCCCGAGTTCCCGCTCCTCGAGCGGCGCCTCGCACAGAGCGGTCATGACGCACTGCGCCCTCTCCGCAAGATAGGTGCTGCGCAGCAGCCCTACATGCGTCTCGAGAAGCCAACGCTTCGTCTTGCGGATTTTATCCACGGACACGACACCGCCGAGCCGATCGAACACGCGCAGAGCTGCTTCACGTTCGCTGACGCCCGCGCCGCCCATCCCACCTTCAGCATGGAACAGGGCTGCTAGGACAGAGCGCTCGAAGAACGGCGCACGCGGCCGGCCGCGGCGGCGCGTCTTTCGGCTGCTTAGGAAATCGACGCTTCCGAGAAGCGCAAACTTCATGGAAGCCAGGAGAAATCCGTCGGCCTGCGAGTCCCCTGTAAGGGGAACGCCTATCTTCTCTAGATTTACGGTCGCCCATTCCGTTAAGGCCGGCTCAGTTAGTAACGCGTCGATTGGCTCCGGCGCCTCTTCGATGCGCTGCACGGCCAGCGGCAGAACCAATTTGCGCCAAGGCTCTGAATATCGACGCGGCCTGCTCATGGCGCCGCCGTCGTGTCGGCAAAAGTCAGCGCCGAGACGCTCATTTCAGCTTCCTCGCCGCGGCTTCGGCCACGCGCCGCACACGCCTTGCGCTGGGCAGCGGCGGCATTTTGCCCCGCAGACGACGGGATCCGCCCCCGGGCAAGTCTGTCGAACGCACGTACGACCCATCTGGTTTTGTGCAGACAACAAAGGCGCCATGGATATGGCCGACCGACATTGATGCAATCGCCCGCGCAGTGGCACTTAGCATTGGCGCTTCCGAAACGCCCGTCTTTACCGCGAGGCTTTGCACTTCCGGCAACGGCTCGCATCGCGGCGCAGAATTGTCGCAGAGGCTATTCGGACGCATGAACGCCTCCTTTGGAGATGACGCGGCTACGCTCGATTGCCGTTACGAGCAGGTCGGATGCCTTCGCAAAGGCTGTCTCGAATTTCGAGATGTCTTCCGGCGAAAGCGCTTCGCGGCGAAATATTTTGTCTCGAAGGCGAAAGTCGCCGGCAAGCTCGGCGGCGTGCAGCGAAATGCTGCGGAGGAGATCGTTGCGGCGGCTCATTGCACGCGCCGATCAGCGAGCGCCGCGGCTCCCGAGCCGGCAAAGGCGGTCACGATGATGCGCCCGCGCATTTTGCCAGGAACGCGTCCACATCAACTTTTCGGATTAAGGTGCGGCCGCCGATGCGAGTACGCGGGAGCTTCCCGTCTCGTAGCAACCGCCAAACGCCCGCTTTCGAGATGCGGAGGTAAAATGCTGTTTCTTCAACTGCCAAGACGCCGGGCTGCGGAGCCGGCGCGGCTTTATAATGTGCAAAGGCGTGAGTCATGTTTGTTTCTCGCTAGACCGTTTGATTGGTACTGAGCGAGAGTCTAAATGCGATGGACGAGCAAAAAGAGCTGGAAAATAGGGCGTACTTTTTGCTCGACTCGGAAACGCCGGGGCCTCAGCCCTTTCTAATCTTCTATGGGTTCGAAAAAACGTATGGCTTGTCGCGGACCGGCCACAGCCCGCGCCTTTTTGTATGCTCTTCGCACCGACTCTGGGGTCATAGGTTTAGGGGTTCTGCCGTTACCCAAAATCGGCGGGTTTTGCTTGCTGAGTTTTACTGCCGCGGCCTCCCACACCCCCGGCGGAAGTTCGCCAGGATCGTCTTCACCATAACTGACCAGAAAGCTGTCTACCGCGTTGATGATCGCGTCTTCCCGCCCTGGATTGCGGGGCCTCTTGGCTGCGAGCAACTCCGTCGCGCCCAGCAGCGCCACGAGTAATTTCCCCGCCTCGGTCTTGCGTTTGACGGCTAACCAAACCCGCTCCGGCTGAAGGTCAAACTCCGTGGCGAGGCGCTTGATTGCAGCTTCAAGGTCGGAAGGGCAGAAGAGGCCACGGCTTGCTCGCTTCAGTGCTTCGCCCGGCACCGGATCGCCGGCGTTTGTTTTAAACGGTGGTTTTTCCACGCTTAACCCCCGCAACGATTACAACAACGATTTGCCAAGGGGAGCGAAATTCGGGGCTAACCCCCTGTTTTCGTTGGCGCGCCCAAGGGGAATCGAACCCCTGTTTTCGCCGTGAAAGGGCGACGTCCTAGACCGCTAGACGATGGGCGCAAGTGCTGGAAACTCGTTTTTTTTCAAATATCGCCGCCCCAGCCGTCGGACGTATAAAGGGCGATCGCCGCACTGGCAAGTTCCCCAATCAGTTTTCATATCGGACGCTGGCCCACGGGGCGGGCGAGGTCGAGCAGACGCAATTGCACGCGTTCTTTGCCGCCCCAATTGTCCAAAGCCAAGGTTCCGGCAAGATGAACCATAGCTCCCCGGCTGGCTTGGAGCGCTTTCCCCAAAGGCTGGGCCGCTGCCCGAAAAGCTATTCCATCGATTTTTGCGCCATCACCCGCGTGCCCGCGCAGCCGCACATGGCCATTGCCAACTTCCGAAACATCGACCAGGCGGTGCGCCGGCAGAACGAAAACGGGTTCGGCGTTACCCGCGCCATAGGGACCCGCCCGCTCCAACGCCGCCATTAAGGCTGGATTCGCGCCCGCTGCGGTGAGCGCTGCGTCGATCAACAAGGATTGCCCCGCGCGGCTTCCGGCGACCGCCTCGGCAAGCCTTGCTTCAAGAAAGGCGCGGAAATCATCGACTCTCTTGGGTAGAATCGTAATGCCGGCCGCCATCGCATGGCCCCCGCCTTTGATGAGAATGCCCGCTTCCACCGCCGCTCGCACGACGCGTCCAATGTCTACGCCAGGGATCGAACGCCCCGATCCCGTCCCGATCCCTCCCACATCGGAAAAAGCAATCGCAAAGGCGGGGCGGTGAAATTTATCCTTTAGCCGCGAGGCGACAAGCCCGACTACGCCGGGGTGCCAGCCCTCCGCCGCCACCGTGACGACGGCGCCAACCTCATCGAAGCCAAGGCTCGCCAAGGCTTGCGCCTCCGCCTCCTCGAGCGTCCCGCTCTCCAACGTTTGACGATCGCGATTGAGACGGTCGAGTTCTTCGGCTATACGGCGCGCCTCGAGAGGGTCTTTGAGGCTGAGCAGCCGGGCGCCGAGCGCAGCGTCGCCAATGCGACCGCCCGCATTGATGCGGGGACCAATCAAAAAACCGAGATGATAGGGTTTTGGGGGCCCATCCGCCTTGGCGATGTCAAACAGCGCCGTCAGTCCCGGCCGCCCGCGCCCGCGCATAACCGCAAGCCCTTTGGTGACGAAAGCGCGATTCAACCCGGTCAGGGGGGCGACATCGGCGATCGTCGCCAGCGCCACCAGATCGAGCCCTGCAAGAAAATCGGGCGGCGGCCGCAAGCTCGAGAAAAAGTCGCGTTGCCTCAGAACGCGATTGAGCGCGACGAGGGTCATGAATACAACGCCGGCGGCGCAAAGTTGGCCAAGACCCGAAAGATCATCCTGGCGGTTCGGATTGACGACAATGGCTTCGGGGAGAATTTCCGGCGCCTGATGATGGTCGAGCACGATTGGGTCGAGGCCAAGCCGTCGCGCTTCGGCGAGCGGCGCGTGACTCATCGTGCCGCAATCGACCGTAATCAGAAGTTTGGCGCCCGCCGCGGCGAGGTTTCGGATCGCTTCGACATTAGGCCCATAGCCTTCAAAAATCCGATCCGGAATATGAATGAGGCATGGAGCGCCGCAAGCAGCGAAATAATCGGCGAGCAGCGCGGCGGAGGCCGCGCCATCGACGTCATAATCACCGAAAATCGCGATCGTATCGCCGCGTTGGACTGCGTCCGCAATCCTTGCCGCTGCGGCGTCCATATCCTTCATTGCATTGGGGTCGGGGAGGAGCCGCCGCAGGGTCGGATTGAGGTGGCCTTCCGACGTCTCGGGGCTTATCCCTCGCCCGGCGAGAACGCGCGACAGAAGATCGCCATGGCCATGCAATTGCGCAATCGCCAGCGCGCGCGCCTGACCGCCCTCATCAAGCCGATCCCGCCACGGGCGTCCGAGGACAGAGCGCTCGACGCCAAGAAAAATGCGGTTTTGGGAGGCCAGCGATTCGCTCATGCCTGATCTTAACGGCGAAGGCGCGAGAGCGCGAGCGCGTTGAAGAAATGGCGACCCCAAAGCGGCGAACGCTCCGAGCCGGATTTTTTGTCGTCGCCTTTCGGACGAGGGAGGGAGTCTCGCCCTGGTCCAGGCCTCACAAATTCCCCATCGGCCGGTAGTCCAGCAGTTTCTCTATCCGCTGCAACAATCCATCACGGACATTTCGATAGGCTTCAAGAACGCGCTCGCGCGAACCCTCCACCGCCGTCGGATCGAGGGTTGGCCAATACACGACATCGACCGCTAGCGTGCGGGTAAATTCCAGCGCCTTATGATGGGCTTCCGGGGACAAGGTGATGATGAGATCGAAAGAAGCGTCTTCTAAATCCTCGAAGGTGTGCGCGCGATGCCTGGTCATGTCGATGCCTAGCTCGTCCATCGACGCGATGGCGAAAGCGTCGCTCTCGCCGCGTTTAACTCCAGCCGACGCGAAATAAACGTCAGTTCCGAAAAAATGCTTTCCCAGAGCCTCCGCTATCGGGGAGCGCACCGAATTGTGCGTACAGGCAAAGAGTACGGATTGCGGGCGGTCCTTAACCCCGGCCTTCATCTCGGCGGCGCCTCGGCGTCCCCTAGCAAAGGCATGGATCCTAGCCCTTCCAATGCAATGCGGCGACAAGCGTAAAAATGCGCCGCGCCGTATCGATGTCGCAATCGATCTTGCCTTGCAGCCGCTCGACGAGAATTTGCGCTCCTTCGTTGTGGAGGGCCCGGCGCCCCATGTCGATGGCCTCGATCTGGCCGGGCATGGCCGTTCTGATCGCGGCGTAATAGCTCTCGCAAATAAAGAAATAGTCTTTGAGGAGGCCTCGCAACGGCGTCAACGACAGAATATGCGCGATCAGCGGCGTGTTGTTTTCATCCGCGATTTCCAAGACGAGCTTGGCATCCTGCAGGGCAATCTTTAATGCATAAGGACCGGAGTCATGCCCCGGCAAACCAAAGCAGTTTTCCTCGAGCAGATCATAGATCGCGATCTGGCGTTCATGCTCTTTGTCAGCCGTGCTGCGGCCGATCGACGCCTCGTCCAGGGTCACCGACACAAGACGGTTGCGAGGGTCTGGATCTGGTTCGCTCATGACGAACGATTATCGAGCCGAAACGCCACGGAGCGCGCATGCGCGTCCAATCCTTCAGCCTGCCCCAGCGTCACCGCGGCAGGTCCGAGCGTCGCCAGACTTTCGACGGTGCACTTTAGAATCGATGTTTTTTTCATGAAGTCGAGCACATTGAGACCGGATGAAAATCGCGCGGATCGCGCCGTCGGCAAGACGTGATTTGATCCGCCGACATAATCGCCGATGGCCTCAGGCGTGTAAGCGCCAATAAAAATAGCGCCCGCATTTCGAATGCCCTGACTCAAAGCGTCGGCATTTGCCGTAACGATCTCGAGGTGCTCAGGTGCCAGTCGGTTAGCCAGCTCTATGCTGTCTAGAAGCTCCGGCACAAGAATGATCGCCCCGAAGTCTCGCCAGCTCGCTTCAGCGATCTCCTTGCGCGGAAGTCTCGATAATTGCCGCTCGACGGCCGCCTCGACGGCGTCGGCGACCCCTTCGTCGTCGGTAATGAGAATCGACTGCGCCGCGACATCGTGTTCCGCCTGCGCAAGAAGATCAGCGGCGAGCCAGTCGGGGTTTGCGTCTTTGTCTGCTATAATCAGAACTTCAGAAGGTCCCGCGATCATATCGATTCCAACGGCCCCAAAAACCCGCCGCTTGGCGGCAGCGACATAGGCGTTGCCCGGGCCGACGATTTTGACGACCGGAGCGATTGTTTGCGTTCCATAAGCCAGCGCCGCGATCGCCTGAGCGCCGCCGACGCGATAGATTTCATCGACGCCCGCTATTTTCGCCGCAGCAAAAACCAGCGGATTGATTTTGCCGTCGGGCACCGGCACCACCATGACAACGCGATCGACCCCCGCGACTTTGGCTGGCGTCGCGTTCATGAGCACCGAGGACGGATAGCTCGCCGTACCGCCGGGAACGTAGAGGCCGACCGATTCGACGGAACTCCACCGCCAGCCAAGTTCAACCCCAAGCGCATCGACAAAGCGCTCATCGCGCGGGCGTTGTCTTTCGTGAAACGTCACGATTCGTTGATGCGCCAATTTGAGCGCTGCAAGGGCCTCCGGCTGGCAGAGGCCGAGCGCTGCGTCAATTTCCGCCGGCTCAACGCGCAAACCGAGCTTTTCCAGATCAACTCTATCAAATTTTCTCGAATAACCGATAAGGGCGGCGTCGCCTGTCGCGCGGACCTCCGCGATGATTGCTTGCGCCGCCTGATCGACGTCTGCCGCCGCCTCTCTTTTCATGGACAGGAGCGCTCTGAATGAAGTGGCGAAATCCGGGCTCCGCGCATCCAGCCTCAACGGCATATCGTCTCCTCACACATCCAAAGCGTCAACGTCGGCTCCTGTTAGCTGTCTCGGCGCGGGCTGGCAATGTCTTGGACGCGCCCCAGCTTCATTGCGGCGGCGGCGATCGAGGCGACGGATCGCGCCCGCGAGCGCCCTTTTGGCGAGCTTTTAACGCATAGCTCAAGCAATCAATAACTGTTTATAGCAATTTGCCGATCTCGCGCGCGAGGCTGCCCGGCGGGGTAATCGGCGCAAAACGGGCGGCGACTTCGCCTTTCCGATTAACGAGGAACTTTGTGAAATTCCATTTGATCGCTTCGCTGCCGAGCACTCCTTTCGCATTGCTTTTGAGAAACCGGAAGAGCGGGTGTGTCTCAGGGCCGTTAACGTCGATCTTATCGAACATGGGAAACGTCACATCGTAAGTTCGCGAGCAAAATTGTGCGATTGCGTTCGCATCGCCCGGCTCTTGAGCGCCAAATTGATTGCACGGAAATCCTAGGACGGCGAAGCCGCGCGCGCCATATTCGAGAAATAGGGCCTCAAGCCCTTCATATTGCGGGGTAAATCCGCATTTGCTGGCCGTATTGACAATGAGCAACACTTGTCCTGCAAAATCCGCAAGCGTCCTATCCCTTCCTTCCAAGGTCTTCGCAGTAAAGTCATAGACTGTGGCCATATCCATCCTCGAGCCCAGGCATTGTCGTCAAACCAAAGCAACGCTCCCGCTAACTTAAGTGATAGTTGCCTTGCCGAAAACAATAACCCAATGCGGTCGATGCGACCACGCGCTCATTTTACGGCGCCGCTGCGCGAGCCGATCACCGCGGGTCAGTCGCGCAATGCCTTTCGCACGAATGCGAATTGGCTCTGCTCGAGAGGGTCGATGCGATCTTTCCCGGACGCGAAAAACAAAAAAAAGCCCCTGCCCCACAAAAGCGGGACAGGGGCGGACGTGACCTTGACTTGCTTTTGGCGGCGGCGGCTCACTAATCTTGAGTATGCGGGCTTTTGCCTGCCGGGCCGTAAGTTGCGCCTCCCGGCGGTTGGTTGCGAGCCTTCTCGAGCGCCTCGCTAAGAATGTCGACTTTGCTCTCAAGCTTCTCGATTTCGCGCTGTAAATCATTGATGCGTCTTTCATACACTTCGATCAACGTTCGAATGCGAGCGTCGATCAATGCGGCCATCGACGATTGTCTTCTGATCAAGGCCGCGATGATAATCGCGAGTGAGCCGAGGATAGCGCCAAGGCTTCCAACGCCAAGCAGTTGTCCGACGTTGCCTGACACCACGGCTCCAAAGAGATCGTTCTCATTGGGCTCCAACAATCACGCTCCCTCCATGCAAGCGGCGGCCGCAGAAAAGCTTTAAATGCGTTATGCATCCATTGAATCGTAAGCCAGCGCGCCATCCGAGCATTTAATCTCGCTAATGGCGCATTCATTTGGCGACGCATCCCGGCGGATTGCGTCAAAAATGCCGCGCTCGCCGCCAGCGCCTGGGACGTCATCGCCGAGCACAGCAATCTATAGGCGATCATCCGCATCTTACCTTCGCTCAGGTTTCGAAATCGCCCTCAGGATCGAGTTGATGGGCGGCGATCCATTGCGGCGTCACAAGTCCGCCTCTCCCGTCTGGGACAAGACCTTCGCCAAATTCGATCAGCGCCGGAATGACGACAGGCAATACGGCGCCAAAGATCGCAATTCCATTTTCGGCCACAGCCGCCGGGGGATAGACCATAGTAACGATTTTGAGCAACGCTTCGACAATTGGGAGACCGGCGGCGAGTTCGGCTTGAAGATTATTCTCTATCCAGGCGGTATGCAGGGCCTCGAAGTCTGCGCCGATAGGCCTCAAGAAGGCGAGAACGTTGGAAATTGCCGCGACTTCTGGCGATGGCGCCGGAACCGCCGCGGGCGCAGACGGAGCGCTCGGGAAGAGCGCTCCGAAGAAATTGCTGAGGAAGCTCACTTCGACGCCGTCGCGGCGCTGCCGCTGACGTTGAAGTCTTTCGACAAAACGCCGATCGCGCTGACGGCGAGAGACAAAAGGACATTGGTCCAATTGACCGCGTCACCATGCAGGGCGGCGTCGGCATTATCGACAACTATGACCGCCAGCGGCGCAAGGCCGGCCAGAGTGGTTTTCCAGGATGCCAAAAAATTAGACATGCAAACCTCTATTAGCGGTGATGATGGTCGAGGGGCATCGCGCAGCCGACCACCGCAAGCTTGCTGCGCAAATTTTGAGTCAGTGGTCTTCAGGCGCGGCGGAAGAGGATTTCACCGGGGACGCGGATACCGGCGCTGAATCAGTCAGCGCCGCCTCTGCCTGCTCGGCTGTCTTGATCTGCTGCCGTTGTTTGGCGATGTTCGCTTCGACGGCGGCCTTTAGGGTGGTTTCGGCGAGCCTTGATGCATCAAGGGCGCGTTTCTTGGCCGCCATATCCGCGAGCCCCGCATCGAGCGCATCGCGGCGCTGACCTTGACGCCAGGCCACGAAAGCGTAGAGGGCCACGACTGCGATCGCAAATGCAGCGAGGACGCCAACACCCCATAGGCTAACCGAAGATTGATAAACCGCGAGCGCGCCGACAGCGGCTGTTCCCGCGATCTTGGCATGGCATTCGTCCTGCTTCTCTTTTGCTTTGGCGGCAGCCGGAACAAGAGAGGCGTTGGCCAAAACCAACGCAAGCGCCTCGCATGCGGCTACGCGTTTGCCCCAGCCCGCACCAAAGCGCGACCATGCGCCGAGCGCATGCAGAAATGAGAGGCGATCGGAAGAGATCGTATTGATGATCTGTTCCGTTGGCGGATTGCCGAGCGTCGCTTTAGCCAGCTCTGCAAGCGCTTTTTGAGGGCCGCTGTTGACGGCATAGTCAAACGAGCACAAATCGACCCCAGGCGCGAGATCATCTGCTTTGATGGCGTCCCAATAAGCGCTCCGGTATATCGCTTCCGCCTCAGCGCTCGTGATTTGCGCCACATCGCTGGGCGGCAAAGCGTGCCTCGCACGCCATGCGTCGTAGGTCTTTTGAATGATGCCGCGCATCGTGTGGCCGCCGGGATCAGCGGGATCGTCGCTGAACCCGCCTTCCTGCTTCAGCGTGAAGGCGAGACACGTTGGGAAGTTGCCTTTTGCCATGAGCGTTCTCCAGCCAATAAAAAGCCCGCGCGAGGCGGGCGAAACCAACGGCGATCTTTGGCGAAATATCAGAGCGAATTGATATCCTCGTTGCGGCTGCGCATGTAGCGATCGAACCCCCGCTCCAAATCCGGCTTGTTGCCGGCGAACTCCAAGACGCCGTAAGAATTTCGTTTGAGGTCTGTGTTTGGATTAAACTGATGTTCGACGAACATGTCCCAACGGGACACGTAGCCGCGGTCAGACTTGCGGCCATGGAATCGATGCTCGATGACGCCCGGAACATAACCGATCTTGCCATTCACATGCGTCACGGCGCGCTGCTCCCAGAGTTTCACCGCGTCGCGATAGGCGCTGCTGGTTCCGTCCGGCATTGATTTATCGGCTTGGCCGGCGAGGCCCAGCGCCATGTGGTGATCGCCGGAACCCATGCCCCCGATCTCTAGGCTCAGGACCTATTAAATTTGCCTGAGATGTGATTCCTGGTCTCCGCATGGGGAGGCTGGGATGAGTGATTTGTTTTTGTTGGGCGAGCGGCAGATGGCGCGGCTTGCGCCGCATTTTCCTCTGTCGCATGGCGTTCCGCGGGTTGACGACCGTCGGGTGGTCAGCGGAATCGTCTATGTGATCCGCAACGGCCTGCAATGGAAAGATGCGCCCAAGGATTACGGGCCGCACAAGACGCTTTACAATCGCTTCATCCGCTGGAGCCGGCTCGGCGTCTTCGACCGCATATTCGCCGCGCTCGCTGGCGAAGGTCCAAAGCCCGAGCGCATCATGATCGACGCCACGCATCTGAAGGCGCATCGCACAGCGGCGAGCCTGCTCAAAAAGGGGCTCTTCCCCGCCGTATCGGGCGCACGAAAGGCGGACTGAACTCGAAGCTCCACGTCGTTTGCGACGGCGCCGGCAAGCCCCTCGTCATGTTGCTCTCGGAGGGCCAGATGAGCGACCACAAGGGCGCGCGGCTGATGCTCAAGGCTTTACCGCCCGCTTCAATGTTGATCGCCGACAGGGGCTACGACAGCAACTGGTTCCGCGCCGCGCTGAAGGCCAGGGGCGTCGAGCCCTGCATCCCGCCAACCAGAAGCCGCAAGCTTCCCATTGCCTATGACAAGACGCTCTACCGCCAGCGTCACAAAATCGAGAACATGTTCGCCAAGCTCAAGGACTGGCGGCGCATCGCAACCCGCTATGATCGATGCGCCCACACCTTCTTCTCCGCCATCTGCATCGCAGCCGCCGTCCTCTTCTATCTCAATCAATGAGTCCTGAGCCTAGGAGACCCCCGATTCGGTCGAGCATGTCGCGCGTCCAGGCCCACGCGAATCCACTGTGCGGATAGTCATACGGGCCGCCGTCGAATTTCCAGAACGAGGGTCCCCGCGGCGCGACGGGACCGCCCCCATGGAAATGCTGGCGAAGCTCGTGTGGGTCTGAATCAGCTCATCATTCGGGCCGAGGTCGAGCGCCGTCTTCCAGGGTTGGATGACCGGATAGAGCTGTAGGGCATGAACCGTCTCGCCGGCCCAGCCAGCCTTCCGAAAGTGAATGTCGGCGTCGAATGTACCGACATATTTTGCGCATTGCGGCAAATGCGCGACGCCGATATTCAGGCAATTTTCTTTGGACCACGCCGTTGTCGCCGCGCGGACGGGCACATGCGTAACGCGAGGGTGATGCGCAAGGTCTGACAATACGTAGTCGCGGGCGCCATAAGCGACCTCGACAAGCGTGACATTAACATTTGGCTCTTTAAGCCAATCAAGGATCGCGGCGCGAGCCAGCGCATCGCGAGACCTCCAGCTTCTTCTCCCCGCGTTGCGATAAACCATGCTGGCTCCTTTGTCTCGTGGAGATTACTGTGTTGCGCTGGAAGAATATCGTCGAATTAAGTTCGGCTGCGGCCTTCCGATTCCCGCCGGTAGAATTCGATGATGCCTGTGCCATCCTCGCCGCCAAAGAGATGCGTCAACGCCCATATTGCAGCGTCCGCATGATCGGGACTGCCGCTGTAGCCGGCGCCGGAAAAGGCGCAGAGCTGATCCTCGAGCTTGTCGAAGCGGCCGACGTGATGAACTTGCCCTTGCGCGTAACGCACCGAAATCGGCTCGGCCCTCACGGCCTTGCCTCTGCTTGCAGTCACGAGACGCACCGGAACATTGCAATCGGCGGCCTGTATCGTCGCGCGCACCATCTCGCCGCCGAAATTGCTTTCCGCGACAATGCAGTCGGCTCGATATTCATGAAAGGCGATCACGGCGCGCCGGCCCCAAACCACGGGCGCTTCGCGACACGAGCGATCGTCAAGAATGTAGGCATCGCCGTCGCAGCCTTTCGCGGCGACTATGATGCCGATTTCATCTGCGCCAAGATCATCGCGTCCCGCCGCCCCCGACGGATCGACTGCGATGACCACTGCGGCGCGCTTGTCTACGGGGATGTCCTCGTGGGCGCAGCGGTTGGCTTCAATCACGCCATAGGTCCAGAGCGCTCCGTCGACCTCATCGACATAAACGCCCTCATAGAATCTCTTGCGCTACTTTTCCGGAAGATTGGCGAGGCTTGTCAGGAAATCGGACGAAAGATTCGCTAAGTTGTCAGGCGGATTCAGGAAAGCGCGAGCATAATTTTCTGGATCTTTGAGCGGCTGCATTGAAACAGGATCGCGCTTGTCGCCAAAAAGCTGATTGGTCCAATGCGTCTTGCCGACTGGATTGAGATCGACGAAGGCGCGTTGGCGAATTTTAGGCGCGACCTGCGCCAGGCGCGTTAAGACGATCAACGCAGATGAATAAGGAATTTGCGAGGCCTCATTCAGGAAAACCATCGAATATTCGAGGCCAAGAATCTTTTCGACGCGATCCTTATCATCGAGACCGCCGATCCAAATGCGGGATCCATTTTCCAGCTCGAAATAGCCGTCCTGACGACGCTCTTTCAAAGGCGTTTCGGGGAAGCACAATTGCATGACTTGCGGAAGCGTATCCAGAGCGATAGAGGCGCGCACCGCATTAGCATGAAACCGCAGGATGGCATGGCGAGACCCTTCGGCCTTAAGCGCGCGAACGATGATGGCGCGAACGATGAGAAACGTCTTTCCCGAACGTGTGCCGCCGGCAAGACATGTGTAACGTTGTGGACCTTCAACGCATCGGCGCCGCGACGATTGCGGCGTTCTTACATTGCGAAACAGCGGATATTTGTTTGAGGACAAGAAAGCGCGAGAGCCGTCTCTGGTCGCTCGGCGCTTGTTGAACCGCAGACAAGCGCCGAGGGATGGTTCGTAAAAATTCGCTAAAAGACCGGAACGCACCTGGCGTTGAGCCAGACAGCTAGATGATTGAGGGCCTTCGCTCGCTTACAATAGAAGGTGTGCGGCGCCCATTTTTTCTCGCTGCAAAGCGCCTTGACCGACCGTCCGCGCGCTGAACGGAGAGCCCATAGACTCGTCACCAAAGCCATGCCCGAATCTTCGGCGCGTAATTCACGCAGCCAATCAAGGGCTGTTTCCATCTGAGCGATCTCGGCGGCGGTCGGCCGCAGATTCGTTCTGTTGCTTGCTTGATCGCGGATCCGGCGTTCGCCATCGTCAAGCTCCGCCTGCGCCAATTGATCCGCCCATTCCACGGAGTGGCGCGGCCAATGACCGCCCGGTTCGCTCGGTCCGCGCACGCGCGGAAGGCGGTCGAGCGTGACAAAGGCCTTGATCAGTCGTTTACTCACTTGCTCTGCATCCCATTGCGGCGGCAGGCCATTGCGATCGGACTGAAGGGGCTGCTCGAGCGCATTGACTTTCAAATCGGCGTCCATGCTCAAACTCCGTCGTCGAGAATATTGTCGAGGAGAGCTGGATCGGCGGCGACAACGAGGAGCAGCAGCCGGATCATGGCTTCACGGGTAAGGCTGCGTTTGGCGGCCGCGGCGTCGTAGAGGTGGGTGGCGTGCGGCGGCAGGCGCAACGCGAGAGCCGCGGCGGCGGCCCGAAAAGCAAGGCCGAACCGCTGGGCCTGTCTGTGCACATTGTTCGGCGTCGAGGCGATGAGCGGATCTTCGGCGATCCGCCTTGCGTCCCAGCCCATGCCGAGCAAAAAGCCGAGCCGCGCGATGCGATCTCCCGTCCAGCGGGATTTCCGGATTTCCGTGCGAATTATCATGGGACCTTCCCTTCGTTATCTCTCATGCGTCGTCGAAAGCCGCAGCTCCCCGACAGCGCCGCGAGCATAAGGTAAAAATACCTATACATAACGGTTATTTTACCGGATGCCATCACGAGGTTGTGCGGTTATTCTACCGTTATGGAACGCGAAGACGTACTCACCCGCATTCAGAACCGACTGGCCGCTTTGGGCCTCTCGGCTCATGCCGCCTCGCTTGCGGCGAAAAAACCGGACGCGATTCGCAACCTCAAGCGCGCGGTGAAGAGCGGCGACCGGCGCGGCGTCACCACGGAGACCCTGATCGCGCTCGCGCCGGTGCTGAAGACGACAGCGGCCTGGCTATTGGAGGGGGTTGGCGAGGCGATGCCGGGCAATCGGATTCGAGTCGTCGGACGAATCGGGGCCGGAGCCGAAATTCTCCCCGAATTTGAGCAAATTCCTGCTGATGGGATCTATGAAATTGAGGTGCCTTTTCCCATTGCGTCAGACGCGATCGCGTTCCAGGTCGAGGGCGACAGCATGTGGCCCCGCTATGATCCCGGCGACGTGATCATTTGTTGGCGCGAGGGCGCTAATGCCGATGAAGTGGTCGGATGGGAAGCCGCGGTTCGGACCGCCGACGGCAAACGCTATTTGAAGCGCATCCAGCGCGGCTCGCTGGCGGGAACGTTCGACCTCGAGAGCCACAACGCAGCGCCGATCCGAGGCGTGAAAATCGAATGGGCGGCGCAGATTCAGGGAGTCGTTCGATTCGGTCAATGGCGCCGGAGATAGCGGTAAGATCGCTCCTGTTCTTAGGTATAGTTACCTATAAATAGGTAGAAATACCCTATATGCGGTCCGGTCAACCCGGAGAAACCGCGATGCAGATACGAACCACCCCGCCGAAGCGCAACTTGCCGCCTTGCAAACACAAGCCGCGCGCACCGCGCGCTCTTTGATCAAATGTCGGGCGCGAACCTATGCTGGGCGCCCGATCGATCTCGACGCCATTGTTCCCGGCCTTTCGAGCGCCCCGCCGGAAATCTTGATTTCGGTCGGAGCCGATCTGCTTCAGGTCGAGCGGCATGCGCCTCGCCGCTGGTTCGGTTTTGGCGGAGAAACGCCAGCCATCAACGCCCGGGCGCTGGTTCTGCTTGGCCGGGCGTTACGTAGATCGAGGCGCTGAGCCCCAATTGGCCAGGGCCGCGCCGCTTGGCGAGCACGACTTCGGGTTGAGACCTCTTTGGACCAGGAGCTGGAGATCGTATCCGTTCGGCGCGCAACCCAAGCCGTGGCGCTGCACGCGGGACTTCCATTTCAGACCGGTCTATGATCTTGATGACAATTGCAATAATTGGTCTTCGAAAAGATCCAGACTTCGATGGATATCATGCGGACGGATAACTCCAAGGGGTTTGAGCATGGCTGAAGATGGGACCCTTCGCCGAATTGACGCCAGCTCAACCCAGAAGAGCATCGACCGGCGCGACGCGCTGATTATCGACGCGCGCGACGACGCCTCATCCGAACGCGGCCATGTTGCGGCGCCAAATTACGCCAACGAGGCCAATCTTTTCGATTTGCTGTCCAGCGCGCCGAGAGAAAAACCGGTCCTGATCTCTTGCTACCATGGCAATTCAAGTCAGATTTTCACCAGAGCTTTCATCGATTGCCAGTTTCGCGAGGTCTTTAGCCTTGATGGCGGCTATGAAGGCTGGGTGGTGGCGCAGCGGGAGCGAGCATTCGCCGCTCCATCGAAGTCCAACCCAGCTTCAAGCGAAGCCTCGCCCGCATCGGCGATGCCCCCAAAATCGTAAGTCCGTTGATCGCCGCGCCACATTGCTCGCAACCGAAAGCGTGGGCGTCATGTCCACGGCCATCGGGCGAAAGCAGGAGGCTTGAAACAGCGCCCGCTCTGATGCACAAAGCGGCGTTGCGCGCCAATATGCTCACGCGATAAACTAGCGTGAGCCCGGCGGGAGGTGGAACCCTAGCCGAGCCAAACCGTTCAAGATGGCTTTTTGGCTCATGTTGGGGTACGGAGACGCAAATGACGGCGCCAGCGGTTCTAATATCCCAACGACCGCCGCGTCAGGATAGCGCGGACCTTCCGGAAAAGCTATTTCGGACACGTCGCCAGACCCTATCTCTTGCCTCCCCCCTCGGAGCCGAGGATCAAGCGGCGCAGGCCAACGAGGACGCAAGTCCCACCAAATGGCATTTGGCGCATACGACGTGGTTTTTCGAAACCTTCGTGCTGCAGCCTTACCTGCCCGGCTATCGGATATTTGACGCAAATTTCAATTATTGCTTCAATTCCTATTACGAAGCGCAGGGAGAGCGTCAGCCCCGGGCGCTTCGCGGCCTCTTAACAAGACCCACCTGTCTTGAAGTGCTCGACTACCGCGCGCATGTCGATGAGGCGCTGCAAAGCCTGTTCGCCGGCAGCTTCGCGGAGGCGGAGGACGTCGCGAGCCGGATCGAGATTGGCGTCAATCATGAACAGCAGCATCAGGAGCTGCTGTTGACCGATATTTTGAGTTTGTTTGCGCTGAATCCGCTGCGCCCTGCCTATCGCGATGGCGCGCAGCTTCGCGCGCATCAGGACACGCAGCCCCTGACCTGGACGGCGTTCTCAGGAGGCCAACAGGCAATCGGTCACGCGGGCCACGGTTTCGCCTTCGACAATGAAGGTCCTCGTCACGAAATCCTTTTGCGCCCGTTCAAACTCGCCAATCGCCTCGTCACCAACGCCGAGTGGCTAGACTTCATGTCGGATGGCGGATATCGGAGCCCTTCTTTGTGGCTCGCGGATGGATGGGCGAAGATCACAAAAGACGGCTGGCGGGCGCCGCTCTATTGGGAAGAAGTCGGCGGACAATGGTTGCAGATGACGCTTTGGGGCCGTCAGGCCATCGATCGAGCCGCACCCGTCTGTCACGTCAGTTTTTACGAAGCTGAGGCTTTCGCTCGCTGGGCCGGCAAACGATTGCCGACAGAATTCGAGTGGGAAGTCGCAGCTGAAGGCGTCCCGGTTTCCGGAAACATGCTCTGTCAAGATGCGCTTCGCCCGCTTGCGGCGCCGGAGCCATCCGACAGCCCCTCGCAAATGTTTGGCGATGTTTGGGAATGGACGCAGAGCGCCTACGCGCCCTTTCCGGGCTATCGCGCGGGAGGCGGCGCGCTCGGCGAATATAATGGCAAGTTCATGTGCAGCCAGCTGGTTTTGCGCGGAGCCTCTTGCGTCACCCCAAATGAGCATGCGCGGAAAACCTATCGCAATTTCTTCTATCCCCACCAGCGCTGGCAGTTCTGCGGTCTGCGCCTAGCCGACGAGGCGTAATGTCACAGATCGCTGAGAAACATACGTCGGGCGCGCTCCCCGATTCAGAGGAAGATCTGGCGCGCGCGGTGATTGCGGGATTGTCGACTCCGCAAAAGACTCTTCCCTGCTTTCTTTTTTATGATGCGAAGGGCAGCGCGCTTTTCGAGCAGATCACCCAACAGCCAGAATATTATCCAACCCGCACGGAAGCGGCGATTCTGAAGATCGCCGCAAGCGATATCGCCGCTCATACGCCGCCCGGCAGCCTGCTCGTGGAGTTTGGTTCCGGCTCGAGTCGAAAGACTGAGATTCTGCTGCAAGCTTTGCCGAGTCTTGCCGGCTATGTCCCGATCGACGTGTCGCAAAGCGCGCTCGATGATGCGTTCGAACGGCTGTCTTTGCGCTTTCCGACGCTCCGCATCATTCCGAGCGTGGGCGATTTCACCCAATCGCTGATTTTGCCGCAGAGCCTTGCAAAGAGGCCGCGCCTTGGCTTTTTTCCAGGTTCGACTATCGGCAATTTTGCGCCCGTCGAGGCGCGTGATCTCCTTTCCGGCATGGCGCAGAGTTTGGGATTAGGAGGGAGGCTCGTCATCGGGGTGGACTTGCGCAAGGATTTGTCGATCCTTGTTCCCGCCTATAATGACGCAGCGGGCGTCACGGCCGATTTCAATCTCAATCTTTTGCTTCGATTGAATCGCGAGATGGGCGCCAATTTCAACGTCGGCCGCTTCGCTCATCGCGCGATTTTCAACGAGGCCGAGGGGCGGATCGAAATGCATCTCGTCAGCATCGAGCCCCAGCAGGTGGAAATTGCGGGGCTCCATTTCGATTTCGCGGCGGGTGAAAGCATTCACACCGAAAATTCCTACAAATATTCGATTCCGCAGTTCCAGGACCTGGCGGCATGCGCTGGATGGCTGCCGCGCCAAGTCTGGACCGACCCCGACGATCTGTTCAGCCTGCATGAACTAATGGTTGCTCCCTAGCAGCGGCGCGACGCTCAGGGTGGCGCGCTCCTGTCCCGATTCCGGGGGCGCCACGCCGATTTCCGGTTCCGGCGGAAATGCTTTAAGAAAGAATTCTCAAGGTTTTTCGGAATTTTTTCACGATGACGCCGACCAAAGACAGTTTCGACGATAGCATCGAGCGCCCGGTCGATAGACTGCGCGCTTCGCCGCGGCTATTCGATAATCCGCTGCTCGACAAATTGTCCCGCGTGCACTGGTCGACGCCGCTGTTCGTTTATATTCCGATAATCGTTTTGCTGGGGGTGTGGAGTTTTCAAGCCTTCAGTTTCGCTGTCGTCTTGATTTCCACCATGGTCGGTTATCTGATCTGGACCTTGACCGAATATTTCGGGCATCGTTACCCGTTCCATTATAAGCATCCGAGCAAATTCGGCGCGAGGATCCATTTCCTGGTCCATGGCGTCCATCACGATCATCCCAGTGATCCGCTCCGCCTTGTCATGCCGGTGCTGCTTAGCGGACCGATCATGCTGATCGCTCTTTTGGTCGTGCGGATTTTGTTCGGCCTGCCTTTTGGCTACCCAGTTCTGATGGGGTTCATCATAGGCTATCTCGCCTATGACATGGTGCATTATTATACCCACCATGCCGAGCCGACGACCCGCATTGGCCTCACCTTGCGGCGGCTGCATCTGATGCATCATTTCCGCGACCCGACGCGGGGTTTCGGCGTCAGCGCGCCCTGGTGGGACTATGTCTTCGGGACCCAGCATATCCGGCAAAAGCGCAATTCCACCGATTGACCGCGCCGCTTTTTTCTTGCGCTACAAGCGTACTTTTTAAAATCGAGCAGATTCGACCCGACGATTAATAAAAGCCGACCTCAGCGCGAGCTGAGATCGGCTCTTTCGATATGAGTATAAGAGCGGCTTTTAGAGCAGTCGCTCAAAACCCTCCGAGAAGCTTTTTAAGCTCGGCTTTGAGTGATCCGGCGATTTCAGGATTGGCCATTGCGAAAGCAAAGTTGGCCGACAGAAAACCAAGCTTTGAGCCGCAGTCGTAGGTTTTCCCGTCAAAGCGCACGCCATGAAAGGCTTGAGTTTTGGCCAGATTTTTCATCCCGTCGGTCAGCTGAATTTCGCCTCCAGCGCCTTTTTCGACCGTTTCCAGAATCGAGAAAATTTCCGGCCCGAGCACGTAGCGTCCGGAAATGATGAGATTTGAGGGAGCTGTCCCCTTGGCTGGCTTTTCAACCATCCCGGTTATCTCGAAGGTGCGTCCGAAATCCTTGCCCACGGATACGATCCCGTATTGGTGGGTCTCCTCCATCGGCACTTCCTCCACAGCGATAATGTTGCCACCGTGTTTTTCGTAGGCTTCAATGCATTGGGCTAGGCACCGGCCGCCCTTCTGCGCTGCGCCCATAGTCACCATATCGGGAAGCAGAACCGCAAACGGCTCGTCGCCGACGAGTTCGCGCGCGCACCAGATCGCGTGGCCAAGCCCGAGCGGCGCTTGCTGGCGCGTAAAACTCGCAGCGCCGGCAGCCGGAAGCTGTTCCGTCAGGGCTTTTAGTTCTTTAAGCTTGCCTCGCTTTTGCAACGTATCTTCAAGTTCATAGGCAATGTCGAAATGGTCTTCGATGACCGCCTTGTTGCGACCGGTGACGAAAATCAGATGTTCGATCCCGGCCTCTCGCGCTTCATCGACGACATGCTGGAGAACCGGGCGGTCGACGATTGTCAACATCTCTTTGGGGATAGACTTGGTGGCGGGAAGAAACCGCGTCCCCAGGCCCGCGACAGGAAAAACCGCCTTGCGAATGCGCTTCGTCATTTGTGAGTCCCAGAAAAACTTGTCGAATGAACTGTGGTTTAATCATAATCAACATTTGTCCGAGAAACCAGCGGACGCACTGACTGGGGGAACGGGTATCGTCTTGCAGCTGTAATAAGCGCCCAGATCAGCAGACGCCTCCACTGATCGAAGCGAAATCTCGCGACTCCAACTCGGCTTAGACAAAGGGAGTTCGACCATCGCGACGTGCTCTTGGCCGCATTGAAACTTCAGATTCATGTTTATTCTACGATATCGAAACGTCGCCGTTTAAGCGAGGCGAATCAAGGTTCTGACCGTGGGCGGTCGTCCTTGACAATCTACCGATTGGTTCTTGCTGGTCCGCGCCTGCGAAAACAGCCGCCGACATCAGCGATTTCAAGATCGCGCTATCCGGCCATCGCTGGAGCTGACTGCGCCATGATAACGATGGGGCGCGCCACGCCGCCGTGTTGGCCCGCAGAACGCGCTAGATCCAGCCTTTGAGTTCGCGCGCAACTATATGTTCAATCACCCGCATTCCGTCGGCGCTATCGTTGAGGCAAGGAATCAGCGCGAATTTCTCGCCGCCGTTCTCTTCAAAGAATTCGCGATTCTCGACGCCTATTTCGGAAATGGTTTCAAGACAATCCGAAGAGAATCCGGGCGTTATCACGACCATGTTCTTGACTCCCTTGCGGGCGAGCTCCTTGACGGTCGCATCGGTATAGGGCTCCAGCCATTGCGCCCGACCAAAGCGCGATTGAAAGCTGACCGGACAGCGTTCCGCGCTGAGCCCGAGACGCTCGCGAAGAAGGCGCCAAGTTTCGAGGCATTGATCGTAATAAGGATCGCCAGCCTCGACATAGGCTTTGGGAATGCCGTGATATGAGACAAGAATGATCTCTGGCGTAAAATCGAGCCTAGCTAGTCCTTCGCGCAAAGAGGTCGCGAGAGCGTCGATATAAACTGGGTCATTGTAATACGGGACCGCGCTCCGCAACTCCGGGCGCCAATGCATCTTAGCCAAAGATTGCTCGACTTTATCGGCGACGCTCGCCGTCGTCGCTCCGGCGTATTGCGGATAAAGCGGCGCGATCAGCAATCGCTTGCATCCGTTCCGTTTCAGTTTCTCGAAGGCGCCGATAATGGACGGCTGGCCATAACGCATGGCCCATTCGACTTCGATCTGGGCATCTCCCCCGCCAAAGCCGCCGCCGCCAATCCAAGTCGCAAGCTTCTCGGCTTGCGACCGCGTAATGGTCTTCAGCGGACTTTCGTTACGCTCGCGGTTCCAGACCGTCTCGTAGTTTTTGCTGCTGCGTTGCGGTCGCAAGGAAAGAATAACGAGATTCAGAATCGGCCACCAAATGATCCGCGGCGTATCCACCACCCGAGGGTCCGACAAAAACTCCTTCAGGTAGCGGCGCACCGGCCAATAGCCGAGCGCATCGGGCGTTCCGAGATTGACGAGAACAACGCCAATCTTGCCAGTAGCCGCGGAGGCATCCTCGTCCGAAAAAACAGGAGATTGCGACATGAATTGGAATGCCTGTCAGAGTGACGGTCGACGCTAGGCGACGCTTTAGGACGGAGCCAAAAGCCGATCGCTCTACTCGCTGAGCGCCGGCGCGTCGCGCAGACGAACGATGACATCGACTTGCGCCACCAACTTTCCCGACGGCGGCGGCGGCAATTTCAAAAGGTCGATGGCGACCTGAGGAATGTCGATCAGGACATTCGAGCCTTCGACCAAGTAATGGTGATGGATCGCCGCATTCGTGTCAAAATAAGTTCTCGATCCATCGACTGCGATGCCGCGCAACAATCCGGCTTCAGTGAATTGATGCAGGCTGTTGTAGATTGTCGCGAGCGAAATCGACACATTGGAGGCCTGCGCCTCATCGTGCAGATTCTCAGCCGTGAGATGCCGATCGCCCTTGGAAAAAAGCAACCAGCCGAGCGCTATCCTCTGCCGCGTCGGCCGCAGTCCGGCGGCGGCTAGTTTCATGCGCAATTCATGGAATGGGCAGCCCCTCAGCGCGCCGAGCGGCGTCCTCGCGCCGCGGCTCGACTTCAATGAGCGTTTCAACACTGGCTGGCACGAACCCATGGCTTTCCGCGACCTTTGCGCCGTCCCGCGGCAGTCCACGGGGATCGTTTATTCATAAGATATTCATCACCTGGCGGCAACCTTGGCGAAGCCCGACGCCCAGCGCACGGCGGTCACGCCTCGCCCGCCCAAAATCGGAGCCTTGTGACATCGCCAATATTTTCCCATATAGGTGTGTGAAAGGGATAGTCGATGCCGCAGATCACGATCTACACCACGGAAACTTGTCCGTATTGCCGCCGCGCGAAGCAGCTGTTGGCAAAAAAGAACGTAGAGTTCACTGAAATTGCCGTAGATAACGACCCGGCGGCGCGTCGGGCGATGATCCAGCGCTCCGGTCGCACAAGCGTCCCGCAGATTTTCTTCGACGACAAGCACATCGGCGGTTGCGACGATCTTTACGAGCTTGAATACGACGGCAAACTCGATCGGCTACTGGCCGACAAGGTTCAATGATCAAATTCTCCTTGGTGTGCGGGAGCGGACACGAATTCGAGAGCTGGTTCCGGAGCGGAGCCTCCTACGACGATCAGGTCCAATCTGGCCTTGTCCTCTGCCCCGTCTGTCAGACCTCGAGCGTGGTGAAATCGATCATGGCGCCGGCCGTGGCGCTTCACGGCCGGGACAAGCTTTTGCCTGCGCAGGGGCCATCCCCCGCCGAGCGGGGCGCCAATGTCGCTTTGATCGATAACCACGACAGGCAACTGCGGACAATGATCGAGGACATCCGAAACCGGATACTCGAGCATACCGAAGATGTGGGAACCGCTTTTGCCGAAGAAGCGCGCAAGATCCACGATGGCATCGTCCCGGACCGCGCCATCCATGGCCAAGCTAGTCCCGAGGAAGCCCGCGCCCTGATCGACGACGGCGTCAAGATTATGCCGATTCCCCGCCTGCCGGACGATTTCAACTAGCGCACGGTCTTACCCGAAAAGTCCGCAACTTTTCGGGGTCATGTTCTCCTTCAACGCATAATCTCAGCCGAAAAGTCTGCAACTTTTCGGGATTATGCTTTCGTTTCAACGCATAATCTCAGCCGAAAAGTCTGCAACTTTTCGGGATTATGCTTTCGTTTCAGCGCATAATCTCAGCCGAAAAGTCTGCAACTTTTCGGGATTATGCTTTGAGCCCGCGCTTTCGCAAAAGCGCCTCTGGCGTCGGCGCTCTGCCTCTAAAATTCCGGTAGGCGGCCTCGGGATCGCGGCTGTCCCCGGCGGCGTAGACAAATTCATGCAGCTTTGCGGCCATGGCGGAATCGAAAATGTCGCCGCTTTCCTGGAACGCCTCAAACCCATCAGCATCGAGGATTTCCGACCAAAGGTAGCTGTAATAGCCGGAAGAATAGGATTCGCCCGAGAAAACATGCTGGAAATGCGGCGTGCGGTGCCGCATCGCTATAGCCTGCGGCATGCCGAGCCGCGCCAGCTCCTTCTTCTCAAAAGCGAGCACATCGATCGCATCGCTTGATGGCTCCAGATGGAGGCCAAGGTCGATGAGGGCCGAAGCGGCATATTCGACTGTGGCGAAACCCTGGTTGAATCGCCGCGCGCTGAGCAGCCGTTGCAGCAGCGCTTCCGGCATCGGCTCGCCCGTCTCGTAATGGATCGCGAAACGACGCAGGATTTCCGGCTGCTCCAGCCAATGCTCATAAAGCTGCGAGGGAAACTCAACAAAATCGCGAGCGACATTCGTGCCCGAGATCATCGGATAAGTCACATTCGACAACATGCCATGCAGCCCGTGGCCGAACTCGTGAAAGAGAGTTCGCGCATCGTCAAAACTGAGAAGGCTCGCCCCGTCTTCGCCCCCTTTGGCGAAATTCATGACATTGACGATGATCGGCAGCCCCTCGTCATCCAGCTTGTGCTGGCCGCGGAAATCGGTCATCCAGGCCCCGCTCCGCTTCGAGGGGCGCGCGAAATAATCGCCGATGAAGAGCGCGACCGGCGCGCCATCGCGGCCAATCACCGTCCACGCGCGGGCATCTTGGTGGTAAAGGGCTATGTCTAAGCGCTCCACGAAACTAACGCCGAACAGGCGGTTCGCCGCGTAGAAGGCCGCATCGATGACTTTGCCCAATTGCAGAAAGGGCTTTATCTCGCCCTCGTCGAGATCAAACTCGAGCTTTCGCTGCTTTTCGGCGTAATAGCGCCAATCCCACGGCGCGATCTCGAAATTCCCGCCCTCGGAGGCTGCGATCTTTTGGAGCGCCGCTTCCTCGTCTTTCGCGCGCGCCAGCGCTGGCGTCCACACCGAATGCAAAAGATCGAGCGCTGCCTGCGGCGCCTTGGCCATCGTATCGGCCAGACGGAAATGCGCGAAACTCTCAAAGCCAAGCAGACGCGCCCGCTCAGCCCGCAGTTTCACCATCTCCGCGGCGATCGCGCTATTGTCGCTGAGGCCGCCGCTTTCGCCGCGCGCGGCCCAGGCGCGAAAGGCTTTTTCCCGGAGATCGCGCCGTTCTGAGAATTGCAGGAAAGGCTCGATGCTTGAGCGCGACAGGGTAATGCCATATTTGCCAGGGTGGCCGCGCTCAACCGCCGTGCGCGCCGCGCTGGCGATGAGCGAGGCGGGAAGTCCGCCAAGATCCTCGACATCGAGCACCAGCAGATAGGCTTTTTCATCGGCGAGAACATTTTGGCCGAATTGCGCGCCGAGCGTCGCAAGACGCTCCCCGATCTCGGCGAGGCGCTTCTTGCTTTCCGGCGGCAAGCCGGCGCCGTTACGAGCAAAATTGAGATGATAGCGCTCCAACACGCGCAGCTGTTCGGCGCTGAGGCCGAGCCGCTCCCGCTCGGCATAGAGCCGCGCCACTCTGGCGAACAAAGCCTCATTCAAGAAGGTCTCGCTGCGATGGCGCGACAAGACCGGCGCAATGTTTCGCTCGATCGCCTCCAGCGCCTCATTCGCGTCGGTTCCGACAAGATTGAAGAAGACGGATGAGACCCGATCCAACGCCCGACCGCTGCGCTCCAGCGCCTCGATCGTGTTAGCGAAGGTCGGCGTCGTCGGATCGGCCGCGATAGCGTCGATTTCAGCCCGCGCCTCTTTGAGCGCCGCTTCGAAGGCAGGCGCAAAGTGCTCCGGCGTCACGCGGTCAAAAGGCGGCGTCTTGAGCGGGCCGGTCCAGGGTTCGAGCAGCGGATTTTTGCTTGGGATTGTCTGGATCATGCCGGGACTCCGTCCTATTTGCGCGGGACACTTTAGCGGATCGGCAGCTTTTGCGCATCGGTCGAAGCAATGGATATTGCCGGCGCTGGCCCCTAGAGAATCGATCGAAACGCTGGCCCCGGCGCAACGAGCCGGCTCTAGCTAAGCCATTGGTTGCGCTACGTTTGCTTGCTTTGATGGTCCCAAACGTTACAATTGCAATCTGAGACGAATGGCGCGTGTTTGAGGCAAGACGGACATGTTTACACCGGCTTTCGCCCAGGTCATCAGCGTAGTCGGCGGAAAGATGGATCTGATCGCCCTGATTTATTTCGCTCTGATTGTCGGCCTGACGTACTTTGTGATCATTCGGCCGCTGCGAAAGCGCGCCCGCAAAAACGCCCATCTCATCTCAACCGCCGCCCCGGTTCGTAAATCCAAGGAAGTCAAAGCGACAAGCCCGCCCACGCCTGGCCAGAACAGCGCTTCATTGAAGGGCGGAGCGACAACTGTGGAGGACGATATGGATATAGCGTCACTCATGTCGGCTGTACGAGATCAAGCCGTCGAACTCCGCTGCGAGCATGCAAAAGTCGTTTCGAATCTGTCATTAAACTTTGACGTATTGACAAATCGTCTTTCGACCATCGAGCCCCTTCTCGCCAAGATGATGGAGGCGGCCAGTAAGAGCGAAGCCTCGGTCGGTCTCCTGACGCTCTCGAATGATGAGTACAAGCAAAGGCTATCGGAGGCCGAACGCGACCTTGCGCTCTATCAGCCTCTCGCGGTCAAGTTGGAGAGCGATCTTCGCATCGCGCGCAATCGCCTCGCAGAAACTGATCGCAAATTTGTCGCTCTTGAAACCGACTACGCGAAGGCGCAAAGCGCCTCCAACGATCTATTCCAGAAAAAGTCTTCCGCCGAGATGGCTCGTCAGCGCGCAACCGAAGAGAACGTTGCGCTTGCTCAGAAGCTGAATGAGCACGAGTTCACCATACAATCGCTGTTGCGCGAGACCGCGCAGCTTAAATCCGAGACTGTTTCCGTAGCCAGCGACTTTGAGCGCTCGGAGCTGGAATCGAAGTCTGTAGCCGACAAATATGCGGCGGAGCTCGAGGGCAACAGTCGGGCGAAAGCGGCTCTCGATTCGCTGCAGACCGAGTTCAATCAATTTCGAAAAGATAGCGCTGCGCAGACTGAACAGGCCGAGGAACGTGAGAGAGCCTTAACAGCCGCTCTCTCAGTGAAGGAAAAGCAATTCTACGATTCCGAGATCAAGCGGTCGGCCCTGGATTCAAAGATCGATTTCCTCACTCGAACCAATCAGCGCCTGCGCGAGGATTTGCGACGCCATCTCGACCACATTGGAAACCTCGAAGCATCGAACCGTAAGCTTTTTGATTTGCTCGCGCGTAACTCGATCGCCGAGGACCAGGATACCGAAGCAAAAGGGGCCGCGACGGCGGCCCGCGTCACCCCAAAACTGCGTGCGGTGCCCGACAGCCAAACGGGTAATAACGGTCCAGCGAAGTCGACGCCGCTGGACCGCGCATGATCGCCTCGCGCCAGACCGCGGGCGCTTCGCCAGGCACCCGCGAGCCGAAGCGTTGAGGAGATATTTCGCCAACTCGCTGTTAGCGTCCTTCGCCCGCCTCCCAAAGCGCCTCAAGCCCCACGCGATAGGTCGGGTACGCAAGCTCAACTTTCAGTTCTTCCTTTAACTTCCGGTTCGAGACGCGCTTATTTTCCGCGTAAAAACTGCGCGTCATCGGTGGGATGCCTTCCGCCGTCTCGATATCCTCTTCCGGCGGCGGCTCGACTCCCATGAGCATGGCGGCGTAGGCCACCACATCCTGCGGCGGGGCCGGCGCGTCATCCGCGACATTCCAGACGGAGCCCGGCCCGTCAAACGCTATCGCAGCGGCGATGGCGCGGCTGATGTCCTCGACATGGATGCGGTTGAACACCTGATCCGGCTTGACCAGGCGATGCGCCTTTCCCTCCTTGAGATTGAGCAGCGCATTGCGGCCCGGCCCGTAGATTCCGGCCAGGCGCAAAATATGCACCGTCTTGTCCTTGCTCTTGCCGATCGCCGTCCAAGCTTTTTCCGCCTGCAGGCGCGTCCGCGAGCGCTCCGACGTCGGCGCCGCAGCCTGCGCCTCATCCACCCATTCGCCCTGACGATCCCCATAGACGCCGATCGTCGAGAGATAAATAATGATCTGCTCGCGGCGCAAGGTGGCGATGCGGTGGCCAAACCGCGCCAGCACCGGATCGACCGAGACCGCTGGCGGAACCGAGACGAGCAGCACATCGGCGCTAAGGAGTCTCGCCGCAATGTCCTCGTCTTGACGATCAGGACCAAACACCAACGTCTCGACCGTTTCGCTGGCGAGTTCCTGCGCCTTATCGGCGCTCCGCACGGTGCCCGCAATGGACTCGAACAAATCGCCAAAACGGGCAATAAAATCCTGGGCGCAATAACCCAGACCAAAAGCAAAAAGCTTCATAACGGCCGACCTTCTTTCATAGAAACCGCCGGCGCAGCGAGCGCCGCGACCCACTCCCGGTCGACTTCGGGATCTTTCTCGCTCGGGCGCCAGCGTTGCGCGAGCTCCGGCATTCTCTGCGATATGAGCCGCCCGAGGGCCCAAACCGCCATCGCCCGGACAAGCGGCGACTCGGCTTGGAGTTTTTCCGCCGCGGGCGCGGCCAGCGCTGCATCGCCGGAATTGCCCGCCGCAATCAAAACATTGCGCGTAAAGCGCGCCAAACCGATTCGCTTGACCGGACTGCCGGCAAACAACAACCGAAAAGCGGCGTCGTCGAGGCAAAGCAGTTGGGCGAGCGAGGGCGCGCACAGTTCTTCGCGCGGCAGCAGCTTGATGTCCTTGGCCGTCTGCGCGAATTTATTCCACGGACAGACGGCGAGACAGTCGTCGCAGCCATAAATGCGATTGCCGATCAGCGGCCGAAGCTCCGCCGCTATATGGCCCTTATGCTCAATCGTCAGATAGGAAATGCAGCGCCGCGCATCGAGCACATAAGGCTGCGGAAAAGCCTTGGTTGGGCAAATATCGAGGCAAGCGCTGCATCGCCCGCAATGATCTTCTTCGGGCGCGCCCGGCTCCAGCGGCAAGGTCGTGAAGATCGAACCCAGAAAAAGCCAGGAGCCCCACTCCCGCGAGACGAGATTGGTGTGCTTGCCCTGCCAGCCGAGTCCGGCCGCCTGCGCCAGAGGCTTTTCCATCACTGGGGCCGTATCGACGAAAACCTTGAACTCCGGCGCCTCAAATCCGGCTTTCCGCGCGGCGGCGGCGAGCCAGGAGGCAAATTGCTTGAGGCGACCCTTGACGAGATCATGGTAATCCCGGTTTCGGGCGTAGACGGAAATATTGCCAGCGGATTTTTGGGCGAGCCCGGCCAATGGATCGCCAGGAGGAGCATAATTTGCTCCCAGCATGAGAACGCTCAGCGCCTGCGGCCAAAGCCGCCTTGGATCGGATCGCCGCGCCTGCGTCGTCTCGAGCCAATCCATGTCGCCGGCGGCTCCCGAGGCGAGCCACGCGGAAAACCGCTCCCCCGCTTGCGGATTGGCGGCGGCGAAAGCGTCGGGATTGGTGATCTTGCAAATATCGAAGCCGAGCTCTTGCGCTTTGGCTTGCAGTTGCGCCTCGAAAGCCGGCGTCAGAAATCGAGGTCCGCGTAAATTGGCGCGGGGCTGAGGCCCGGCAGCCTGTCCGCCAGCAAAGAGCGGAACGCCGGACGCGACTTGACCCTGGAGTACCAGAGCTTCGCCGCTTCGTTCTCTTCCCATGGAACATCGCCCAAAAAATCGACGCAGGACAATTGCGCTGCGGCGGCGAGATCGGCATGCGAGAGAGTGTTTCCCGCGAGCCATTTTCGGCTGCCGGCCAGATAGCTAATATAACGCATATGGGTGCGGATATTGGCGCGCGCCGCGCGCACCAGATCCATATCCGGCGGCCCGCCGCCGCGCTCCCGCAGCATGTACCGCTTATAGACCTTTTCGGTCACCAGCCAATTGGTGACCTCGTTGAAGAATTTTTGGCCAAACCAATCGACCAAACGGCGCACTTCCGCACGGGAAAGAGGGTCCTCCGGCAGAAGCCGATGCTTGCCTAGAGCGAGGCCGCGCGTCTCGTCGAAATATTCGGCGATGGTTGCGGGACCCGAAACCACGATGCCCGGATGTTCGACTAGAACCGGCGTCTGCCCGGCCGGATCGAGGATCAGAAAATCGCGGCGGCGTTCAAAGACGTTTTCCTCGATCAGTTCGGGTTCGATGCCATATTCCCCAAGGAGAAGCCTGACGAAACGCGAATGCGGGCAGAGCGGATGATGATACAGTGAGATCATTCAGCTTCGTGTTCGGGAGGTTTGGGGAGACGGAGGCGAGGCCGTTCGGGCAATCCGGCAGGTCGAGCGGCGATCCCGCCTGAGGAAGGCTTCCCAAGTCGGGGTGAATAATTCGTTAAGGACGCCGGCCCCGAGGCGAGCTGCGGCGGAGCATTGACGCCGGCCTTCGGTCGCGTCGCGATATCACGCGTTGTCTTTAAGCCATGCTTCAATAGCGCGACAGATGCCGGAATAGGTAAGCTCCTTCGCGTTCAATTTGAGTTTCTTCGACGCGGCAGGCAGTTGTCGTGAAAATTTATTATATTGTTTCCAGATGTGACCGCCGCCATTGGCTGGCCGTTCACGCCGAAACGCACCCGCGCCCGCGCTCGAGTCCGCGCCTATTCCCTCGGCACAACATCAACCTCAACGTCGACATCCTGTTCGCGCGCGCCGAGTATGATGCCGGCGACAGGAGAGATATCGGCGTAGTCGCGCCCTTTCGCCAGCGTAATATGGTCGTTGCCGATCATCATCGAATTGGTCGGATCGAGGTCTACCCAGCCAACATCCTCGCCGCACCAAAGCGAGACCCAGGCGTGCATGGCGTCGGCCCCTTCGAGGCGCTTTTTGCCGGGCGGCGGAATGGTGCGGATATAGCCGCTTATGTAGCGCGCCGGAAGGCCGAGCCCGCGGAGGCCGGCGATCATGATGTGAGCGAAATCCTGACAAACGCCGCGCCGTTTTTCGAACGCTTCCCAAATCGGCGTCGAGACGACTGTGGCTTTGGTGTCATATTTGAAATCGGCCCGAATGCGCTGCATCAGCTCGACGGCGCCTTCGAGAACCGGGCGACCCGGCGAAAAGCTTGCGCGCGCATAGTCGGCGGCCAGCGCAAATCGCGGCACAAAACGGCTCGGATGCAGGAAATGGACGGGCGAGTCCTTGTCGAGGGAGTCGCTATCGAAGGCTTCTTCCCGCACCATTTCGAAAGGCGCCGTTGCGCTCGGCGTCGGCGCCTTATCGCGATTGATTTCGATGCTGGAAAGCACCTCGACGATCAAATCGCGATGTTCGGTCTCGATCGTCAGCGAAGTCACGAGATTGCCGAAGAAACAGATGCGCTCGATCATTTGCGCGGGGGCCGGATCGATGCTGAGCTTGCTCGTGATCACCTTTTGCCCCGGCGAGTCATTCGGCAGAAGGCGCAGCGCGCAATGGGCGAACCTTACGGTCGAGCCATATTCGTAGGTGGTCACGTGGCGAATGTCGTAGATCACGCGAAACCGTTCGATTTGTCTGCCCGCGCGCTTTGCGGACCCTGGAGAAAATAGCGGGAGGCGATGGCGTCGGCCAGATTGAGAAGACTCGTCTCAAAACCGAGAATTTGCTCGTTGTCGAGATTCGCCGCCACTGAGGTCGCAACTTCCGCAGCAAGTTTCAAGACCAGGCGGCGCGGCGCCTCCAGCATTCCGTCATCGCTAAGCGAAGGCAGATTTTCGAGATGCGCGGCGACGCGTTCGATCTGGAACGCGACCGAGCGCGGATTGAACGGATCGAGCAAGACCATGTCGCGAACCGCCGAGACGCCAACGCCCATCAGATAGCGCGAGCGATAGGTGATCTGCGAATCGATGAGATCGAGCAAAACGTCGAGATCATCGGCGGGGGCGTCGCGGCCAGCGAAATGACGCGCGAATCGGCAGCCGTTGATGCCGCGCTCGACGCGACGCCCGATCTCGAACAGACGCCATCCGGCGCCGCGATTCATGTTTTCCTGGGCAAGCCCCGAAATCGCAGCGATGGTGCGCAATGCCGCGTCAGCCTGATCAAACGCCTCCGCTTCCGTCAGCAAGCCTTTGTAGTCGATGGCGAGGTTTTGATGCAGATCGCCGATAAGCCGCCATGTATCGCCCGAGAGGCGTTCGCGAATGAACGAAGCCGCGCGGCGCGCATCGCGCACAAGCGACAAAGCCGAGCCGTAATCGTCCTCGCCATGCAAGGCGATCGCGGCCAGCTCCATCGGATCGGCGGCCGCCTTCTTCGGGGCGGCATGCCACGAAACCAGAAGGCTGGTTAGTTTCGAGACGGTCGATTCCGCCCCCGCGGTCTGGGAGTCGGTATCGATCATCCGGCCAGCGAGGCAGCGGATCAGCCGCAATGTCGCTTCGACGCGCTCAAGGTAGCGCCCCAGCCAGAAAAGATTATCGGCCGCCCGGCTCGGCAAATTGCCCATGAGGCGGCGGATGCGCACCGTTTCGTCGGATGGCAACAGCGTGACCATTTCCACCGGCTTGTCGGCGAGCACCCACACATCGGCCGATTGCACGCCTTCGCCCATCGACACGGCGCGCGCGTCGGCGCGATCGGAAATGCGGCAGAATCCGCCCGGCATGATCTTCCACCCATCTGGCGTTCGCGCCGCATAGACTCGCAAGACAAATGGACGCGGCGTCAACCGGCCGTCGTTCCACACGGGGGTTGTCGACAGATTGACGACTTCCTGCCCGACATAATCCACGCCGCGCTCGTGGATCGCGGCGACGAGCCGGGCTTTCTCTTCCGAGGTGAGCAACCCCGCTATGACGGGCTGATTCTGCGGAAAGCGCAAGACTGCGTTACCGAAAGCCCCGGCAATCGCCAACTCGTCCATATTGGCGATGACCGATTTGCGCTCTTTTTTCTGGCCGCACCACCAGGTCGCGATGTTGGGCAGGCGCAAATCCTCGCCGAGCAGTTTGCGACACAGTTTCGGCATGAAGCTCATCATGGCCGGCGCTTCGAGAACGCCTGACCCGAGCGCATTGGCGAGCACGACCCCTCCCTCCCGCAGGGCCTCGACGAGACCCGGCACGCCGAGGCGGGAATGGGCGTTGAGTTCGAGCGGATCGGCGAAATCGCTATCGATGCGGCGCCAGATCACATCCGCGCGCTTCAACCCTGTTATGGTGCGCACATGAACTTTCCCCTCGCGCATCATAAGATCGCCGCCCTCGACCAGAAGAAAGCCGAGATAGCGAGCAAGGTAGGCTTGTTCGAAATAGGTTTCGCTGAGCGGTCCTGGCGTCCACAGGCAGATGCGCGGATCGGAACGATCAGCCATCGCCGTCAGGCCGGAGCGAAGCGCCTGAAAGAACGGCGCCAGCCGCTCGACATTCATGTCGCGATAGAGAGCTGGAAAAGCGCGCGAGAGAACGAGGCGATTGGTGAGGGCGTAGCCGGCGCCGGAGGGCGCCTGAGCGCGATCGCCGATGACCCACCAACGCCCATCCGGGCCGCGCCCGATGTCGGCCGCGTAAATATGCAGGAATTTGCCGCCTGGCGGCGTCACGCCGTGCAAGGGATGCAGAAAATCGGCTGCGCCGGCAACTGCGGAGGCCGGGAGATCGCCGGCGGCGATCAATTTGCCCTCGCCATAGATATCGGCGAGGACGCGCTCCATGAGCTCAACGCGCTGGTTTATGCCTTGCGCGATCTCGCGCCATTCATTCGCCTCGATGAGGAGCGGGACGTGCGACAGCGGCCACGCGCGTTCGCGCGCATCGCCATAGATTCGATAGGAAACGCCTGCGTCGCGAATATGCCTGTCCGCCGCCGCAAAACGCCGGCCGACGTCTTCCGCGCCAAGATTGGTCAGCGAATTCAGATAGCGCAGCCAATGCGCGCGCGGGCGACCGTCGGCGCCGATGAATTCGTCGGGGATGCCGGGCAGCGGTTTATAGTCGGCGATGAATTCGTCGAGACGCTCGGCCGCGGTCAAATCTGTCTTAGTCTGGGGCGCGGCGCTGGCGCTCATTTTTTACCTATGGCTTTGGCCGAAACGATTTGATGATCGCGGGATCGGTTTCGAGCCTTGCGGCGCCGATGAGATCGAGACAATAAGGCACCGCCGCAAACACCGCGTTGAGGCAAGCTTCGATTGAAGCCGGCTTTCCAGGCAGATTGATGACGAGGCAAGCCCCCCTGTGCGCGGCGATCTGACGCGACAGGATCGCCGTTGGAACCTGCTTCAGGCTTTCTTGCCGCATAAGCTCGCCAAATCCCGGCAGAACGCGGGGCGCGGCGGCTTCCGTCGCCTCGGGCGTCAGATCGCGCGGGGCAGGCCCGGTGCCGCCCGTGGTCAGGATCAGATCGCAATGAGCGTTATCGGCAAGATCGATCAGCTCATCGCGCACTGATTCGAAGCCGTCGGGTATGATCCGCCTGATGGTGTGAAAGGGACTGGTCAGAACGCGGGTCAGATACGCCGTGATCGCGGGGCCGCTCAGGTCTTCGTAGACGCCGAGGCTGGCGCGGTCGGAGACCGTGACCACTCCGATATTGGCCGCGCGTTTGCCCTCCTCCGTCATTGCTAACCCTTCGCTCGATCTTCGATCGATCGCTGTTATACCGCTGGCCGTTATAACGCAAAGGAGGGCGACCGTTCCGAAAAAAGCTCGAAAGCGCTCCGATTCGAGCCTCGGACGACGGCGCGGTCGAAATGCGATTGCCGCGATCTTACTCGCGATCAGCTTGCGCAAGACCGACCATTACATGGCGCGGCGTCCTCGGGAAGGCCTACTTCGTCTGGTCGCAGGTTAACAAGATGGGCAATAGCCGCATCACCTATGTCTATACAGAGGTGGACTCGGACGGATCATGAGATCCCTCGGCGCGTGACGATTCGCCGACTTTTGCCTAGGGCCGCTATTCTCAATTTGGCGCAAATTTTTGGTTGCTGAATGGAGACGCCGTCGGCGTGTGAATGACGACAAAGCCGATTCCTGCGGCCTCATGGCACATGTTGCACGCGTCCGTAAGATCCGCAAAACTACGCGCAGCCCTCGTCTCATCCTTGCTCGCGACTGCTTGCTGCAAGCCGATAAGCGGTTTCATGGCTGAATCTACAAACTCCATAGGAATATTGCTATAGAGCATGGCCGCCTTGGCCAAGTTGGCTTGAATCTGTTTCATTTCGAAATTTGCAAGATCCCAATTCTTGGCCTTAATCGCTTCCCAGAGCTTGATATGCCGCAGTTGGGCGCCTGTCATAATGTCGCTCAGGCTAGCCGGATAGGCGGTCGCGGCCCCTGGCATAGGGGGCGACGGCTCCGCAAACGGGACATCGTCGCCCAAGGCTGGCAGCGCCGCCGCGATCCCGAAGAGGGCAAAGAATGCAAGACGCTTCATGTCGTCCTCTCCAGCAAACCGGCCTGGCCAAGCCTCAGCCGACGGCGTTAGCTCCTCGAACATTGGCGATCTCGGCCGCAATCGCGTGCTTCGTCCGCCAAGCAAGGCTTCAGACAAAAAAGTCTGCCTAACCGTTCCTAGCTTGTAGCAATTTCCGAGCTAGAACGCGAGCCTTGACAAAAAAAATGCACTACTGTCCATCGATGTCGTCGCGAATCCCCACACTAACTTCCCCAGCGGAGTCGATCGCATGTCATCCACAATGCGCTCTTTTATTTTGGCTTTTTGCCTATCCTCGCTCACGCTGATCGCAGGCCTGCTGGCGGCCGAGGCGGCGACCTGCCGGGATCCTGGCGGTTTCGGCGCATTTATCGCCAGCATGAAGAAAGAAGCCGCCGCGCAAGGCATTTCGGCGTCGGCGATCAACGCCCTGGACGATGTAAGTTATGATCCGAACATCATCTCGCGCGACCATGGACAGGGCGTCTTTGATCAGAGCTTCGAACAGTTCTCGGGCCGCATGGTCAGTCCCTCCCGTTTGCACAAAGGGGCCCTGCTGCTTAAGCAATATGCCTCTATCTTGAGCCGGATTGAGGAGACCTATGGCGTTCCTGGCCCGGTGCTGGTTGCGATTTGGGGACTAGAGACGGATTTCGGGGCCGTCAATGGCAATACCCCAACGCTGCAGGCCCTGGCGACGCTCGCCTTCGATTGCCGGCGCACCGAGAAGTTTCAGGCGGAACTGCTCGACGCCTTGCGTCTCATCGAGCGCGGCGACCTTACTCCCTCCGCCATGCGGGGTGCCTGGGCGGGCGAACTTGGCCAAACCCAGTTCATGCCGTCGTCTTATCTGAAATTCGCCGTCGGGGGGCGAAACCTCATCCGCAGCGCCCCCGACGTTCTCGCCTCGACAGCGAATTATCTGCACGAATATGGCTGGCAACGCGGAGCCGGCTGGGAGCCGGGACAACCCAACTTCGCCGTCATCCAGCAATGGAATAAAGCGGACGTCTATTCCCGCACGATCGCCCTGTTCGCCACCAAGCTCGCAGTGACGAACTAGGCCGTGGTGACGAATTCGGCGTTTGGGGGATTCTCGCGAGGATCTTTCCATGATTCAAGGCTGATTTTTGGAGATCAGCCTTGATGATTCGGGATGTCGATGCGCTGCGAGACGATCAATGGGAGCGGCTTTGTGATCTTGTGCCAGGCGGAAGAGCCGGCCAGCGCGGGCCGCGCTGCGACAATCGACGCTTCGTCGACGCGCTGTTATGGATGGCCCGCTCGGGCGGCCGCTGGCGCGATCTGCCCGAACGCTTCGGCGACCATCAGGCGGTGAAACGCCGCTACTATCGCTGGATCGAGCGCGGCGCCTTGGACGGATTTCTTGAGGCATTCACCGCCGAGGCCGATCTCGAATGGCTGATGATCGACTCAACAATCGTGCGCGCCCATCAGCACGCGGCCGGCGCAAGGATCGCCAAAGGGGGGCGGATGCCCAAGGCCTGGGCCGCTCTCGCGGTGGTTTGAGCACCAAAATCCACGCCGCGACAGACGCACTCGGCAACCCCGTTCGGCTCCTTCTCGGACCTGGGCAGCGCAACGACATCACAAAAGCGCACGCCCTGATCGAAGGCTTTGCGGCCGATGCGATCATCGCCGATAAAGGTTATGACGCCAATCACTTGCGCAAGGCTGTTCTTATGCGTGAGGCTGAGCCGGTGATCCCATCAAAATCCAATCGCCGCGCGCCGCTCCCCTACGACAAGGCGCTCTACAAGGAGCGCAATCTCGTCGAGCGTTTCTTCAATAAACTGAAGCAGTTCCGGCGCGTCGCAACCCGATACGACAAGCTCCTCGCAAACTACCGAGGCTTCGTATTGCTCGCCGCTATTGCTATCATGCTCAGGTAATTCGTCACTACTGCCTAGGGCGCTGATTCGCGACTCAAACGCGGATCGGCACGACGGCGCTTCCTTCAGCGCGCGCCGTCAATCTGCTTGCCAACAATCGCGATGGCCTGCTCATAGACGGAAGCAGCATTCCATGCCTGGATCGCCGCGAAATTGGGCTCGCCCGGCTGGTATCCGGCCCCTGGACTCCAGCCATGGGCTTTGAGAAAATTCGCCGTTGAAGTCAGCGCCCCGGCCGGGGTCTCTAGACTGCCGCCCGCGCCGTAATCCAAAATGGTCTTCGGCAAGAACTGCGTTTGGCCGATTTCGCCGTGCATGGAGCCGCGCGCGTTCGCCGAAAGGCTACCGCGATCGATCAAGGTCAGAAATGCGTAGAGCTGATCGGTAAAATAAGCGGACCGGCGACAGTCATAGGCGAGCGTGGCTACCGCCGACAACGCGTTCTGATTGCCCGAGACGCTGCCGAAACCGGTCTCAAAGCCCCATATGGCAAGGAGCGGTCCCGGCGGAACGCCATAACGTTGTTCGATCGAGGCGAACAACGCCGCATTGGACTGCTTGTGCGCCCGCCCGCGCGCGGCGATAGCCGAGCCGCCGCGTTTGGCGAGAAACTGGTCGAGCGACACATGGAAGCCATGCTGGCCGCGGTCGGCCCCGATCGTCGCCGACGAATAATTCGTTCCCATGACGGCGGAAATCCCGGCGGCCCCAACGCCCCTCGCCTTCGCCTCTGCGGCGAACTGGGTCTTCCACGCCTGAAACCCGGCCGATGAATTGCCGCATTGCGCGGCCCCGGCTTCGCCGGACATGGATACGAGCGCCATCAGTGCCGCGACGGCGACTGTCCTGAATTGACCACCTTTAGTCATCTATCCCCCCTCCGCGCCTTTTTGCGCCAGGCGAGCCCCCGCTCACCATCCCTGCGAGATTCGGCGCACTCGATTCTCGTGCATAAAGAGTTGTGAAGAGTTGCGCTCTTCATGTCAAAAGATAGCAGTTCTCATGCTTGGGAGCGTCTGCCTGCGAGCGTCGGAATCGCGCTTCGAAGGGCGGCGTCAATTGCGCGGGAACTGATGAAATTGCCGCCAATAGGGAGTCCGCAACAGATGCTGATGTCCGTGATGATGGGCGACTGAGTGCGGATTGCCGAGCGCGGTTGGACCGAGGCTTTGCGGGACCGGATCGTCAATCAAATGTTGATGCGAACTGTGGACGGGCGCGCCGCCGCCGAGATTAGCGCTCCCGCCGAGCATTTCTGGGTAAGGCGTTGCGATGAGCTGCTGCGCGGCTTGGCTGCCGGCGATCGGCGCGCAAGCAAACAATGCGCCGGCTAGCGCAACCAGACATAGGCGGGGCTTGATAAAGAATTTCATGAGAACCTTCGCTATCGCCGAATTTCTTCTTTATTCGATAAAGGCGCATAAAAGCGTTAAGTTGCACGCCTCTCCAAGAGCTATTTCGCCAACTGAAACAACCACAAACCCAGCAACTGAGCCGCAGGCCCCACGGCGCTCAGAACTAAACGCGGCAACAAGCCTCTGACCTTCAACGCCTCTTGGGAAATAAAATCCGGGTGAACGGAAATAGCGTCGAGGCCATCACCGTGACTTGCCCCTAAAAACTCGCGTGCCGCCCTTCCCTGCTGAACTGCGGGGCTTGGCCTCGCCGCCGCCGAAATTATGCGGCCCCATTTCGGAGTCGGTCGGCTTGTGCGGGCGGCTCGCCGGCAGGTTCGCCGAAGCGCCATATTTGCGCTCGCCCTTATAGGCGCCGGCCTCCGATTCGACATCGCGCTGATGCGCCATTGGATCATCGGCGATGGCGAGTTCAACGGCCTGCAGACGTTTCAGCTCGTCGCGGAATCGCGCCGCCTCCTCGAAGTCGAGATTGGCGGCGGCGGCCCGCATGCGCTTTTCGAGATCGGCGATGGTCGCCTTAAAATTATGACCGGCGAGAATTTCCGGCGCGCCGAGCCCGGCGTCGACCGTCACATGATCCTGCTCATAGACCGATCCAAGAATGTCCTGAATGCCGCGTTTGATCGACGCCGGCGTGATGCCGTTTACAAAATTATAGGTCTCTTGCTTCTCGCGTCGGCGGCTGGTCTCGGCGATCGCACGGCTCATTGAGCCGGTCTCCCGATCGGCGTAGAGAATCACTTTGCCGTCGACATTTCTAGCGGCGCGGCCAATGGTTTGAACCAATGAGGTTTCGCTGCGCAAGAACCCTTCCTTGTCCGCGTCGAGAATGGCGACGAGGCTGCATTCGGGAATGTCCAATCCTTCGCGCAGCAGATTGATTCCGACCAGCGCATCAAAGGCGCCAAGGCGCAGATCGCGAATGATCTCGATCCGTTCGATCGTATCAATATCGGAATGCATATAACGCACGCGCACGCCATGTTCGTGCAGATATTCGGTCAGGTCCTCCGCCATGCGCTTGGTCAGAACGGTGATGAGGCTGCGATAACCTTTTGCCGCAACTTCGCGCACTTCGCCGAGCAGATCATCGACTTGCGTGCGCGCCGGACGGATTTCGACCGGCGGGTCGATCAAACCCGTCGGGCGAATCACCTGTTCGATGAAGACGCCGCCAGTGCGCTCCATTTCCCATGACCCTGGAGTCGCCGAAACATGCACGGTCTGCGGCCGCATCGCCTCCCATTCCTCAAAGCGCAAAGGGCGGTTGTCGAGGCAGGACGGCAGCCGGAAACCATATTCCGCGAGCGTCGCCTTACGCCGAAAGTCGCCGCGATACATCGCCCCGATCTGCGGCACGGTGACATGCGATTCATCCGCGAAGACAAGGGCGTTGTCGGGCAAATATTCGAACAGGGTCGGCGGCGGCTCGCCCGGACGGCGGCCGGTCAGATAGCGCGAATAATTCTCGATGCCGGCGCAAGACCCCGCCGCCTCGAGCATTTCAAGATCGAATAAGGTGCGCTGTTCGAGCCGTTGCGCTTCGAGCAGCCGCCCTGCCCCATTGAGCTCGACAAGACGCTGTTTCAACTCAGCCTTGATGCCCTTGATCGATTGCAGCAAGGTGGGGCGTGGCGTCACATAATGCGAATTGGCGTAGACCTTTACGAATTCGAGATCCTGCGTTTTCTTGCCCGTCAAAGGATCGAATTCGGAAATGGTTTCGATCGTGTCGCCGAAAAATCCGATGCGCCAGGCGCGATCTTCGTAGTGGGCGGGGAACAGCTCGATCGTATCGCCGCGCACGCGAAAAACGCCGCGCGAGAAATCGCCGCCCGAGCGCTTGTATTGCAGCGCCACGAGATCGGCGATGAGCTGGCGCTGATCGATCCTCTCGCCGAGATTGACGGTAAAGGTCATCGCCGTATAGGTCTCGACCGAGCCTATGCCATAAATGCATGAGACCGAGGCGACGATGATGACGTCGTCGCGCTCCAGCAGGGCTCGCGTCGCGGCGTGGCGCATGCGGTCGATCTGCTCGTTGATCGAGCTTTCCTTCTCGATATAAGTGTCGGAGCGCGGCACATAGGCTTCCGGCTGATAGTAATCATAGTAAGAGACAAAATATTCCACGGCGTTATTTGGAAAAAAGCTTTTGAACTCTCCGTAAAGCTGCGCCGCCAAAGTCTTGTTCGGCGCGAGGATCAGCGCTGGCCGATTGGTCCGCGCGATCACCTGCGCCATGGTGAAGGTCTTGCCCGAGCCCGTGACGCCGAGCAGCACCTGATCCCGCTCATGCGCAGCGACGCCTTTAACGAGTTCCTCAATGGCGGCGGGCTGATCGCCTTTGGGCTCAAATTCCGATTCGATTTTGAACGGCTGGCCGCCCTCCGATTTTTCTGGCCGCGTAGGCCGGTGCGGCGTCCATGGTTTTTTCTCGCGCAGGTTCGGATCGCCCCGCTCGAGAAGATCCTTCAACGAGTCCACGGTCGCCGCAGCCCCGGTCATGCCTTGCGGCTGATGCAAAGGGGCGGACGGAGCGGAAGGCTTGCTCTCGACGCCAAGGCCAAGCGAGGCCGCCAGCTTGGCGTCGACGCGCGAGATCGGTCCGGCGTCATATTCGGCTCCGGCCGCCTCGGAAAACCCCTGCCTGCGCTCATTCAGAGCGGGGTTCAGCAGCGCGGCAAGATGCTCGCCAAGCGGCCTGACCTCTGGTTTTGAGGCCTTTGAGCGCGGCGTTTTCTGCTTTTGTCCGCGCGCCAGCGATTTAACGGGGGGAGTTTTCGACATGCTCCCAATATGGGACGAGTCGGGCGCATAGGAAAGAGTTGGCGATGGTCATAAGGGTCAAGCGCAGAAACTAAAGCCCATCCATGACAACGCCCAAAACCAAGACGACGTAAGCCGCCACGAGAACCCAGAATCGATGCGCGCTGACGTAATGGCCAACCACCGGAACATGAGTGTAGAGCGTCGCCACCGCAGCGATCGCAAGGACAAGAGACACAAAAAACACGGGAAGCCCCGGCGGGGTCAGTCTGAAGCGCATAGCAAAGGTCCGAATCGGCTGAAACTCAAGCTGACGCTTACCTGACGCAACGCCGCACGGAAAGCCTTGCGCCGCATCAACGTCACAAGGCGAGATGCGCCCGCAAAATGAGGGGCAGGAAAGGCCCGCCCCTCGAAAGATGAGCATTCTCTCGGCTCAGCGCTAGTTCTCACCAGCAGCGTCGAACCCAATGCCAGCCATAGGGGCCGGGAACCCATCTGCGCGTGCAGCCGCCGCCGCGCCAGCCGCCGCCATGCCAGCCGCCACCATGCCACCCACCGCCGTGCCAACCGCGACCGTGCCAGCCACCCCGATGCCAGCCGCCGCCGTGATGCCAGCCGCCATGATGGCCGCCATGCCACCCGCGCGCGGATGCTTCAGTAGAGGTGAGAACCGCCGCGCCAAGTATTGCCGCGGCGCAAAGGACCAAAAACTTATGCATCGGACCCTCCGTTTCCCGGCGTTGTTTCCCGCCGGATCGGTTCATATTGCACCGACTTGCCCATTATGTCTTCGCTTTATCGCACGATCATGATGTTATCGGCATAGTCCCCAATTTTTGTAAGGTCATGATTAAGCTTTTTCGTCGGGCGCCTTTTGCGCATCCACCAGCCCGCGCCGGCTTTGCTTGCCCCACTGGCTTTGACCGGTGAGAAAGTCGAACCAGCCGATCGCCGCACCCACGTGGCGCATAATCTGAAACGTGAAAGGTTCAGCGAGCGATGCGAGGATCGCGCGGTCGATCCGGGCCGATGTGCTCGGATCAACCCAGCGGCGATATAGATGGATCGACCAGACATGAAAAGCGAAGTCGACCGCGATCTTCGCCAAGATCACGCCGCCGATCGGCGCGAGCAGCGCGAAACGCCCCGTGACGAGATAGAACGCAAGCAGCGCGAAAGCGGTCAAGCCGTAGATCGGCTGCAACGTATCGAGCGCCTTGACTGGCAGCATCATGAGGCCGAGCCGGCCGTAGCGGGGATTCCCAACCATGTCGCGATACCAATATTGCGTCTGCAGGAAGCCGCCAAACCAGCGGCGACGTTGGCGAAGGAACGCGGCCGTCGTGCTCGGCGCATCGGTGATCGCCTTCGCTTTGCCGACGACGCCCGTCGTCCAGCCGCGCCCATGCAGCACCCCGTAACGGCGAAGACGATGGATCAATTCATAATCTTCGACCATGCAGGCTGGATCGAAGCCGCCGACCGTCAGAACGGGAGCGCGTCGGAATCCCGCGAACGCGCCGGAAATCAACAGCAGCGAGTCGTTCCGCGCCCAGGCATAGCGCGAGAGGAAGTTGCGGATATATTCAT
The DNA here is from genome assembly GCA_037200525.1 of Methylocella sp. Lineage (NCBI taxonomy): Bacteria > Pseudomonadati > Pseudomonadota > Alphaproteobacteria > Hyphomicrobiales > Beijerinckiaceae > Methylocella > Methylocella sp. The sequence continues at coordinate 4,238,769 of JBBCGG010000001.1, forward strand.
AGGTCTGGAACCATTGGTAGAAACGCCCGCTAAGCGTGCGGTCGCAGACCGGCGTCAAAACGCCCGTTGCGGCGACCAAAGCCGGATTGGCCGCGAACGCCGCCCGCATGGCGCCCGTCGCCTGCGGATCAAGCAGCGTATCGCCATCGACGGTCAGCACAAGGTCCGTATCGACAGCGGCGATCGCCGCGTTGAGCGCGCGCGCTTTGCTGGCATGCGGCAACCTCAGCCAGCGGAGACTCTTGTATTTGTATTTGGCGCTCGGCTCGCTCATGCATCCAAGCGCCGGCGTCCTCAGGCCGAACTCGCTCTCGAGCAGCGCCGCCGTGCCATCGTCCGAGCCATCGTCGGCTATGAGGATCAGGTCGGCGGGATCCGACTGCGCGAACAAGGCCCGCAGCGTAATCGGCAGAGCGGCCGCCTCATTGTGGGCGGCGACCAACACGCCGAGCGTAGAACGCGTCGTCATTGGCGCCAGCGCGGGCTCCGGCTTGAGGAGCGGCAGCGTCTGCACGAACACAAAGCCGATCAGCACCGTATCATAGGCAATGTAAAGGAGGCCGGCGGACCAGGCGAAAAGGTTGTCCGGCGCAAAGGCGCGCTCCAGCAGAACAAACCAGATCGCGATGACGGCGCCGTGGATCAATAGGCTCGGCCACGGCGTTGGCGGCGGCGCGAGGCGCGGCGAGGCCAAGGCGAGCGCAATGTCCAGTTTTGCTATTGGGCGCACAGTTCGTTCCTTGCCGCGATTGCCTGCGTTGCGCTCTTTCTGGAGCATGGGAGTTACGGCGTTCTCGGACTATGTGTCTCCGCCATGAATGGCGGTCGGACCCTAAGATCAGGGACGCGTGAGGTGGCGGTCGATCATACGCACATCGCGATGATCCGAACCTTACTCGGCCGAGACTCCTGTCTGACCGCCCGGCAGCATGCGCTGGAGTTCGGCCTCGCGATCCCAAAACTGATGCTTCAGCGCGCCGATAATGTGCAAAGCGAGAAGCAAATAGAGCGCGTAGCCAAAATATACGTGGGCGTTAAAAAAAACGGTGTGGAGATGCTCTTTCTGGATCGGTTCGACATTTTCGATCCAGCCGATGCGCGCCCAAGGTATGAGGCCGTAGAGCGACATCGGATGGGTTGCGGCGGCGCTCCAGGCTGAATCATGCATCCATCCCGAAATAGGCAGCGCCAGAATCAGCAGATAGAGCAGGCCATGCGCAGCATGGGCGGATAGACGCTCCAGGGGCGAATAGCTCGCCGGCAGGGGCGGCGGCTTGTGCGAGGCTCGCCACAGAATGCGCAGGATGGCCAGTCCAAGGACCGTTATGCCAACCGACTTGTGCATATCGACCACAGATCGCACATAGCCGTCAGGCACCACATCCGCAGACAAGCCAAGCGCAATATTGACGAGCATCAGAACCGCGACGATCCAATGCAATGCAATGGCGACCGTCGTATAGCGGGCGACCCCGCCTTTGAGCGGCGCATCGGGCAACTCTCGACCTCCGATGGGCGTCAAACCGATTAATTCCTCAGAATACATTGGCCAATGAGATGCCCCCGGATCGCGCTGGCGAGAGCAGGCTTCTAGAAGCATCGCGATCTCTATCGCCGCCGACGAACCGATCTCACACCTGCGCCCAGCCACTTTAGCCAGCCGCGTTTGGGCTCAAACCCTCGCTCGACTATGCCAGCGTACAGTTAGCGTTATTACTCGACGTATCCTGTTTAGCCATTCACGTTAGCGTGTATTTTGCCCAATGAACCCGCCCTTTAGTGTGCGTCATGCCGCCGCAATATCTTCGGCGACTGTAATCGTACGAGCCTATGGCGCTTGCCGGGCGATAAATCAGCGCGTTTTTTGAAGATCCATAAGTTAAAGTTCGATTGTGACGCCAAATCCGGCCATCGCCTCGATAAAGGCGGCGCGGCCAGTAAAGGTCACCGTCCTGATGCCGAGCGCTGCGGCGGCGGCGGTATTTTCCGCGCGATCATCGATGAAGACGCAGTCTTCCGGCTGGCGACCTTCGAGCTCGAGCACGCGGCGGAACGCCGCAGCGTCGGGCTTCAGCAGACCGAGTTCATATGACATGTAGGTAGCGTGGGCGTGACCAAGCACCGGATAACGCTCCCGGATATGGTCCGCATGAGCCGCGTTGGTGTTGGAAAAAATCACGACGCGGTGCCGTTCCGCCAGGCTCCGAACCAGCGGCTCCATCCCCGGCTCTGGGCTGAAATGGCTGCTCCAAAGCTCAAGGAAATGCGCATAGCTTTCGCCAAAGCCATGGTCGGCGGCCAGTCGAGCGTGCAGAACTTCGACGCCTAGCCGGCCAGAGCCAATATCTTTATCGCTGAGGCAGGCTTCCATTTGCGGTTGCGCGGCTTGCGGGTCGGCGCAGCGCGCGGCCAGCCGACCATAAAGCAGCTCGTCGTCGTGGCGGACGAGAACGCCGCCAAGATCGAAAATGAAGGTGGGGAACGCCGAGGTCATGACTTTCGATGCAATGAATTGCGGACCCGCGCCAAGCTCCGCTCCCCATAACACACGAATGGCGACGGTTTAGCGACCAAATCCATTGGACCGCCAACCATCGCCAAAACGCCCTACGCCTGTTGAATGGCGGACAATTTCCAATCGCCGGGACCGCCGCCGACGCGGCGCGTAAAGGTCCAGATCTCCGTCGCCTGCTGCGGCGTCGTCGGATCGCCGGAGACGATCCTGCCTGTCGCGCGATCCAACATCACGTCGATCAAGGAAAACCGCATGGCGACGCTGGCGAATTCAGCGGTTGGCTCGCGCCAAGCTTCCGACAAGTCGCCTTGCACAAAGGTCACATTGGACAGCTTGTTGACTTGACCTTGCTTGGCGCTGGAGGCGAGCTCCTCCGCGAAATAGGAAGCCATTTCAGGCGTCACCATCTGCCTCAGGGCGTTGAAATCTTCATCGCTATAGGCTTTCTGGATCGCGGCCAGCCGCTGTTCGAAGGCGCTGAAATCGGCCGGAGCAACCTCAAGCGGGGTCCCCCCCGGCGCAACTCCGCCGAATCCGGCTCGGCTATTCGCTCCGAAAGGATTTGGGCCGCCTTGCGCGGGGCTTGAGTCAAAGGCGCTGCCCTGAACCGCAGGACGGCGGTTGCGGATAAAGCCCATCACGAACCTGAACAAGAGGTACAAAAGCCCGATTTGCAGCAGCAGACCGATGATTGACATGCCGCCGCCGAGGCCGCCGCCAAATCCATGTCCAAACAGCAGGCCGATCAGTCCAGCGCCAACAAGGCCGCCGAGCAGGCCGCGACCAAAGGCGCCGCTGCCGCCGAAAAAACCGCCCGGCGCGCCAGAGGGAGCCCGACGGAAAATACTATCGTTCGGAGATGTCATCGAACGCTGCAGAGGCGACGCGCCGTTTGGCGCAGTGGCCGTAGCTGAGGGCGCGCTAAAAGTGCGTCCCCCACGGCTGCCGAACGAACCGCCGCCGCCGGGGCGCGCGAAAGCGTCGGCCGAAAAGCCCATCGCAAGCGTTGCCGCGAGTAATAAAATCAAGGTTTTGTGGCGCATCGCCATGAATCGACCCTGCCGTTGTCGAGGCGCATGCCTCCCACGAAAGGTATATAGGAAGAGTTTGGATAAAACACAGAACTTGATCGCGCCCCAGTCCCCGTTTAACGAATCGCTCTGATTTCCGCACCAATCCATGGACGCCGAGCTTCGAGACGGTTGTCCACGGATTATCTCACTAGGCACGGGGGGCGTCGCCGCACCCGCCATCCGCCAAAATCAGTCGGCCATAGTAGCGCTTTCGGCGTACCAGGGCCTGTGTTAGAAACCGCCAAATTCGCCGGTTTGAGCCGCCCGGCTGCAGCAAGGAGACGCGAAAGTGACTGATACAAGTCAGCGGCGCCAGAGTTTCGCTTATGAAGACCTCATTGCTTGCGGGCGCGGCGAATTGTTTGGGCAGGGCAATCCGCAATTGCCGCTGCCGCCATTGTTGATGTTTGACCGGATCGCCGAGATTTCGGAAGCCGGCGGCCCGAATGGCAAAGGCTTCATTCGAGCGGAATTTGCAATTAAACCCGACCTTTGGTTTTTTGGCTGTCACTTCAAGGGCGATCCGGTGATGCCAGGATGCCTTGGCCTTGACGCTTTATGGCAGTTGCTTGGTTTTTATCTCGGCTGGCTCGATCTGCCGGGGCGCGGCCGGGCGCTCGGCGTCGGCGAGGTCAAATTTGCGAACCAGGTATTGCCAACCGTCAAGCGGATCATTTATGGCGTCGATCTGAAGCGCGTTTTCAAGACAAAACTCGTCCTTGGCATCGCCGACGGCTGGTTGGAAGCTGATGGCGAGCGCATATATGAGGCCAAGGATCTGAAAGTCGGCCTATTCCAAGCGTCAGCCCAAACGCCGATGGGAGCCGTGGCCTGAGCGCAAAAGGCTGTATTTTGGCGCTTTCACTTAAGTTTTGGGCTCAATAGAATCGGCGCGGCGGGAAGGCTGCGATGCGGTCGAGGAGTATTTGTATGAGACGAGTCGTCGTCACCGGAATGGGAATCGTCTCCTCGATCGGGAACAACACCCAGGAGGTGCTTGCGTCGCTGCGCGAAGCCAAATCCGGCATCGTCAGGGCCGAGCGATACGCCGAGTTGGGATTTCGCAGCCAAGTTCATGGCGCGCCGACCCTCGACTTCACTGGAATGATCGATCGTCGCGCCATGCGCTTCCTTGCTGACGGAGGGGCTTGGAATCATATCGCCATGGATCAGGCGATCCTCGATTCGGGCCTTGGACCGTCCGAAGTTTCGCATGAGCGGACCGGCATCATCATGGGTTCAGGCGGGGCCTCGCTGAGCACCATCGTCAACGGAGCCGACATCGCGCGCTCCAAGGGACCCAAAAAGGTTGGGCCGTTCGCCGTGCCCAAGGCCATGTCCTCCACCGCTTCGGCGACGCTTGCGACATGGTTCAAGATCAAGGGCGTGAATTATTCAATCTCGTCGGCCTGCGCCACCTCCAATCATTGCATCGGCAACGCCTATGAGATGATTCAATACGGCAAACAGGATGTGGTGTTCGCAGGCGGCAGCGAGGAGCTTGATTGGACGCTCTCGGTTTTTTTCGATGCGATGGGAGCCTTGTCGTCATCCTATAATGATCGGCCGAGCGTCGCCTCGAGAGCCTACGACAAAAACCGGGATGGGTTCGTCATCGCCGGCGGCGCGGGCGTCGTGGTTCTTGAGGAATATGAGCGCGCCAAGGCCCGGGGCGCGAAGATTTATGCAGAAATCATCGGTTATGGCCTGAGTTCTGATGGCCATGACATGGTTGCGCCTTCAGGCGAAGGGGCTGTCCGCTGCATGCGCATGGCGCTTGAGAACGTCAAGATGCCGATTGATTACATCAATCCGCACGCGACCTCGACCGGAATCGGCGATTTGAAGGAGATCGAGGCGATCCGAACCGTTTTTGGCTCGGGCGAGAAATGCCCGCCAATCGCAGGGACCAAATCGCTGACCGGCCATTCGCTCGGCGCGACTGGCGTTCAGGAGGCGATCTATTCGGTTTTGATGATACAAAACGGCTTCATTTGCGAAAGCGCTCATATCGACGAGATCGATCCCGCCTTCGCCGACATGGACATTGTGCGCAAGCGCCGCGACGGCATGCATTTGCGCGCCGTCTTGTCGAACTCCTTCGGCTTCGGCGGCACCAACGCCAGCATCGTCCTGAAACATGTCGACGCCTGAGCCCCACGCCTCAGCGCAAGGGTCGCTGATGGCCGGCAAGCGGGGCCTTGTCATGGGTGTCGCCAATGATCACTCGATCGCCTTCGGCATCGCCAAGGCGCTTACAGATCAGGGAGCCGAACTCGCTTTCACCTATCAAGGCGAAGCGCTCGGCAAGCGCGTCAAACCGCTGGCCGGAAAGCTTGGCTCAAACCTTGTGCTGCCCTGCGATGTCGAAGACATTGCATCCGTCGATGCGACCTTCGCAGCGATCAAGGACCTCTGGGGCGGTCTTGATTTTGTCGTGCATTGCATCGCCTTTTCCGACAAGGCGGGGCTGAAGGGCCGTTACGCCGACACGACGCGGGACAACTTTCTGCGCACGATGTTGATTTCGGCATTCTCGTTCACGGAAATCGCCAACCGCGCGGCGGCGATGATGCACGCCGGGGGAGCCATGGTGACTCTAACCTTCGGCGGCGCGACGCGGGTTATGCCGAATTATAATGTGATGGGCGTCGCCAAAGCGGCGCTGGAGGCGAGCGTGCGATACCTCGCCGCCGATTTTGGCCCGCAAGGCATTCGCGTCAACGCGATTTCCGCTGGTCCGGTGCGGACGTTGGCTGGAGCCGGGATCACCGACGCGCGCTTCATGTTCAACTTCCAAAAGTCCCATGCGCCGCTGCGACGCACCGTCACCATTGCTGATGTTGGAGGAGCCGCGCTTTACCTTTTGTCCGATTTATCGAGCGGCGTCACCGGCGAGATTCATTACGTCGATTCGGGCTACAACATCATTTCAATGCCGCACCCGGACGACTGCAAGGCGGATGCCCCCGCCAAGGAAGAAGCGAGCAAGTAAAGGACGGAGAGGCGCTTGTATGGAGGCCGGCGCCATGCTATCTGCGCCGTCGACCTTCCGCGGCGGCGCAGGGAGCGCTTTTCGTCCGGCATGGACCTGAGCGCGCTCTCGAGCTTCACATTGATTCGGCTCGCCCGACAATGTTTTGAGCAGCCGCGGTGGACGGAGAGGTGGCAGAGTGGTCGAATGCACCGCACTCGAAATGCGGCATAGGTGCAAGCCTATCGGGGGTTCGAATCCCTCCCTCTCCGCCAGTTATACAGCGTAAGTGGCTGTTTTATAAGCCAATTCCAGTCAGAGTGACCGGTCGGCCCCAACCCTGGCCCCAATCTTAAATCTAGCTCGCCACAGTCAACCATGGACGATTGAGGACGCCGGAGCGCGCAAAGTCCAGCAGTGACCCGTCGACTTCGATGATAACTTGCCGCCCTGGTGACAGGCTTCCGGGCCTTCCGCGAGCGAACTGGGATTGGGCAAATATGACCGAACCGAAATACATTCCATTCGAGTCGCTGCCGCTCTTTCCGACCGAGGAGGACCTCGCAATCGCGATCCTAGGCCGGAAATATGCGAAGGATTGGAAGCAATTCTCGCTCTACTACGAGCGCAAGGGCATGCCGAAAATGGATTTCGTTGTCGGCAGAAGATACAAATATGCTGTCAAGAAGTTCTTCGATAAGCACTGGAACCTCGACGGTCCCAGGCCGATGCTAGACGGGCCAGAAAGGGACATATGGACGAGTCGCAAGAAGCCAAGCAGGCCAAAGATACCTGACTGACGCCATCGCGGGGTAAGACCGCAGGGATCAGGTCATGTCACTCCCATCCCCATAGCAAAAAGACTGAACAAACGCGGTGAGAAACTGGGGGCGCATGTCTAGGTCATCGAGAGTGGACAGATATCGCGCCTTTGCGCGCGCCTCCTGGAGCGTCGCGCAGCGATAGGAGCACACGGGCATCAGCGCTTCGCTCTCAACGTCGCTCACAGAGTCAAAGTCTCGATAGGCCGCGTCGAGCGACAATTTCAGAGATGCACTTTCAGCTGACTCGATGAACCTTCCTGAGCCCGATTTTAGTGGAATGCTCCGTGGGCGCGCGGCGTTATAGGATTTCTCCGCAACATTGATCCGCTGTGCGGACTGTAGGAGCGCCATATTTGCAGCACGATGCGCTTCGATCAGGCGAAAAAGCTCGGGCGATGTCGACACGCTCTGGGCCTTGGCGGCGGAGAGGGTGGCGAGCGAGGCGCTTCCGGCGAGCCCCACCCCGATGTTCGCAAGGGCTGAGCGACGATTAAGACATGGCGAGCCGGTATCGGTCGCCGGAATTGTGCTGTTCGGCATTATGTTAGCTCCATACGTTTGATATTAGACTACACTAATGATATAGAGTCTGAAGCGGTGTGGCGTCAATATCAAAAACGTAGGACTATATCAAAATGTCAATCAGTCCAGAGCAGTGTCGAGCGGCGCGGGCGCTAGTAAATTGGTCTCAAGACTCGCTGGTGGAGGCGTCTGGCGTCAGTAAGGCCACGATTGCCAATTTCGAACTCGGCAAGAGTTCACCCATAAACGCTACGCGAGAGGCGCTAGGCCGGGCTCTTGAGGCCGCCGGCGTGGAGTTCATCGCGGAGAATGGCGGGGGGCCTGGCGTGCGGTTGCGGAAGGGCAAGAAGAAGCCGGCCAAGGCTGGCGCCGCAGCGCCCGCGGAGCACACTGCGCATCCCGAGCCGGCGGTCGAAAAGAACGCGGCTCTTACCCAGGTCGATGGCGTCAGCCGAGTTCGTGACCCGCTAAAGCGGCGCTAAATCCAGTTTACGCACCCGGTGCGTTGAGTGCGTCGGCTATCCGGCCGAGTATCACTCTGCGTCGAAGCCCTCGGCAAGCGGAGCATATAATATGGCGTTGCCATCATCACTCGGGAATCTAGGCACGCTCTCTGGATTAGCCGGACCGGGAGCCTCAGCCCTCTCCCTTCTATCGACTGGTCTAGGCGTTTTCGGAGCCATCCAGCAGGGCAATGCAAATGCCCAGGGTGCTGAGTTTCAGGCGCAGCAAGCGGAGCGCGCGTCACAGTTCGGCCAGATCAAGGCGTTGCAGACTTCGACCTTCATGTCGCGGAACTTGCAAACGTCGATCGACAATATCCAGGCCGTGCGCGCGTCCGCCAACGTCGAAGGCAATAGCCCGACTGGCGAGGCGATCGAAAACAATGTCCGTACGACTGGCCAGCAACAGATCTCGCAAAAGGTGCAGAACATCGACGCGCAGTCACAGCAGGACCAGGACGCCGCGGCGTTCTACACGCAAAGCGCGAATAACGCGTTGCTTGGCGGGTTCCTCGGCGGCGCTGGCAAGGCTCTCGGCGGCTTGGCGTCCGCAGCCCCGGCCCTCCTCGGTCTGCTATAGGATTCCCCGATGGCTCTCGAAACCACTTCGCACCAACGCTGGGGTTATACGCAGGCCTTGCGGCTCGATTTCATCGAATCCACTATGATGGAACTTGCTCACAGTCTGATGATGAACAGATGGCAGGGGATAGCGGCGCGCGAAGAGCGACGGAAGTTGCTCGATCAAAAGGTTGCGGACCCGCGCCAAGGCTACACCGAGGCCGCGCGCAACGCTGACGACGCGGCATTCATCGCAAAGACCCTCGATATCATAATGGCCAGCACCGCGCGTGCGATGTTTCTGGAGACCGACGACGCAGCTCTTACGCGCGCCGACCATGATGCACTGATTATGTGCGGACCCTTCGCGGAATCCGAGCGCGTCAGGCTCATAGGCGCCGTGGAGGATTGTCTGCATGAACTCGGCGCGCCACGCCCGGCTTTTCATTGAATAGGATTCCCCGATGGCTCTCGTAAATATTCCACAGCAGGGCGACATTACTGCGGAAGATCCGACCTCGCGTGTGTCCGGCGGCGATGTGGCGCGGTCGGCTAGCTTCGTTGCGCAGGGCGCTGAACAGCTCGGGGCTGGCCTAGAGGATGTTGCCGTTCCGCTGGCTGAACAAGCGGGCCGGGAAGATGCGCAGAACGCCTCTGTCACCCGCGATCCGAGCGGCCAAATCCAAATATTGACGCCGCAGACCAGCGTCATCCTGGGTAAGGCTGGTGACGAATATGAGCATGCTGTTTTGGCCGGTACTGTAGCCCGCGGCCAACTCAATACATCCACCGATCTGGCTGATATGCGCGCCCAGCATGACGGCGATCCTGCCGCCTTCAAAGCAGCTTACGCAAGCTACCGCGCAGCCTCTCAGGCGGCCTATGGGCCTAGCGCGATCGGTCAGACGCTACTTGCCAATGCGGATTCACTTTTCGACCAGAACTACCACAGTCTCGTTGATCAAAAAGCGAGAGTTGACGTTTCGAACGCGAAAGACGATCTCCTCGCGCAAAGACAGGCGACGATAACCGACCTAAGCCAGATGGCCTCTTCCGGAGTGACCAGTGGGCCAGTTTTCGAGCAGAAAAAGGCGCAGCTCGCTTCGCTCCACGACGCGCTTGAGGTCAATTCTCTATACCAAATGCCGAAAGCCGTGGTCGATAATCTGCGCACGGAGGCGACCAACGCGATCTCCGGCGATGCAATTATCGGTCATGTCGATGCAGTCGCTCAGTCGCGCGGCATGATCATGGCGCAGAAAGATGCCTATGATTCAATCGACAAGATCAGCGGATTTTCAGACGCTGATCGCGCCGTTGCAAAAAGGATGGTGGACGCTCGAATCAGCTTCCTGACGAACCAAAACTCGGTCGCCATCCAAGCCAATTCGCAAAAGATGCAGCAGGCGCGAGATGTCATCGCAGCCGGCGGGACGCTGCCCGGTCCCGTTTGGGACGATATGCGCCAGTCGGCCAAGAATACCGGCGATCCCGCGGCCGTTCAGCAATTCAATGCCCTCGAACAGGTGAACCGATTTCATCGGGCCATGCCCGGTCTGACGCCGAACCAGCAGGCGGCGCAAATGGGCGTCGGCGGTGCGCCGTCGCTTGAACAGGTTCACGGCGCAATCATCGGACAGGAATCGGGCGGGAACCCGAATGCTGCGACCAGCTCGACGGGAGCCAAGGGGATTGGGCAAATCGAGCCCGCGACCTTTGCCCAATATGCGAACCCCGGCGAAAACATCAACAATCCAGCCGATAATCTTGCGGTCAGCAAGCGGATCATTCACGACTATTACACGCGCTATAACGGTGACGCTGCGCGCGTGGCTGTGGCCTATTTCTCGGGGCCGGCGAACGTTGCGCCGGTTGGCAGCCCTACGCCATATATCCGGAACAGCGCCGATCCGACAGGAAAAACCACATCCTCCTATGTAGCTGATGTGACGGGCCGGCTCGCCGGCGGCGCGCCGGCGAGCGTCAATGGCGTCCCATTCACGCCGCAAGAGTTAGCCGCTAACCCGTTCCTTGGCTCGGAAGCGCTGCGCCAGGTCGCGAGCGATCAAAAGATGCGTTCGAATCTCTACGCGAATTTGCTCACGCAGGCCGATGCCCAGATCAAAAATGGCAATACTCCGTCGCCGCAGGTCTTCGCGCAGATCGACCAACTCGGACGCACAAGCACTGATCCAACGATCCAACAGCATTACCAGGAGCACTTACAGACGGTCGCGGCAGCTCATGTCGCGCAGATCGCGTCATCAATGCCGCAGGCGGAAGGACAGGCTTTCCTCGATGATTATTCACGAGCTCAGCAGGGCGCCGATCTGACACATATGCAAATCGCGAGCACGGCAAACGAGATCTTTAAGAAGAGCCAAGACGAGTTCAAAAACAATCCATTTCAATATGCGGCCAAGCGCGGCATAGCGGCCCCTGTTCCTCCGCTCGACTTCACGCAGGCCCCGGATGCTGTCGCCGCCGCCCTCTCGGCGCGCAGCGCCGCCGCTTCTGCCCTATCTGTCCAGACTGGCGTGCCGCAATCGGTAGTCGCTCCGAACGAAACCGACGCTGTGAAAACCGGCCTCGCCATGGGGCCGCCGCAGGCTTCCGCCGCATTCCTTCAGAGCGTCGGCCAGCTCCCGCCCGATCAGATGCAGGCAACGCTCAACACGCCAGAGGTTAAGACGGCATTCTCGGCATGGCAAAGTCCGGCGATCCGGTGAAAATGTCGAGCGCCTATTCGTTCATGGACCAGGTGCAGCGGCAAAACCCGATGACGTTCGACGGAACGTTCGGCAAAGAAGCTCTGAGCGACTTGCGCGCATGGCAGGATAAAATCAGCTTCGACCCGCCAGACAAGATCGCCAAAGACGCGATGACGGCGAATGACCCAGGTACGATCAAGGCCAAGGAAGCCTTGCGTGATCAGGCCGACGAAAGCCTAAAAAACGTCACTGGCCGGGATATCGTCAACAAATTCGCGTCGTTCTGGCAGCGCTGGAACCCCTTCGGCTCAGATTACACGCCTGAAGGGGAAGCCCCAGGTTACATCATAGGCTCATTGCTTGATGATTATACTAAGGCCTATCGCGACCAGTTCGCGAAAACGTCCGATACCGGCGCGGCCGACAAATACGCGATGGAGCGCATTGGCCTGAAGTGGGGAATGTCAGACGCCAACGGCGGCCGGGTCATGGCCTATCCGCCAGAGCGCAGTCCAGCGCTTCCGGAAATAAATGGCGACAAGTCTTGGATCAAGAGCCAACTCGCTGATGACGTGCATCAAATGATCGTCCAGAGCACACAAGAGCGCGAAACGCAGTTGCAATTGCAGCGCGCCCCTTATGCTCTTGTTCCGGATCAGCAGACGCAGGCGGAAATGGGCTCTGGCAAACCGCCGTCCTATCGCGTTGTCGTGCAGGGCAATGATGCCCGCAGGAGCGTGCTGACTGCGCCGAGCGGCAACGCATATCGATGGGTCGCCGATCCCGCGAGGGCGCAGGCGAAGGCAAATGCCGATTTCACGGCGATGCGCCAACAGAACAGCTTCATTAATTCAATTCCGGCCGGAACAGGATCACTTTAACGCCATGAGCGACAACCTGACCGATTACTGGAAATTGCCGGATCGCGAAGCCGAGATTCGGAAGATGGTCGCCGACGATCACATCAAGATCAATCGCCGAATGCTGCGGATGATCGACCTGATGATCAATGGATCGCCGTCTGATCCAAGCGGGACGCCCTACACCATCTATGACGCCGCGCGCTTTGTCGGATATACGCGCCACGCCGCTCGAGCCCTGAAAAAGAGCCCGGCATTCATCGTTGCATTCAACAACGCCATCGAAGATTGGCAGCGCAACCGCCCGCGGCCGACCTTCGATGATATCCTTCCCCTCTCTTTGGACGGAGTCGCCCCACGCCCAAAACCGATTACGCCCGGATTTGTGATCAGGACAAGGAGACCCGATCAATGAACGATCTCACGCCAGATGTGGACGATGGAGCGGATATTGTCGATTCGTACAGGGGCATCGTTTGCGCGATTAGAGATCGTCGCAAAGAGCTCGGCTTGGTCAGCTTGGAAATCGAGGAAATCGCAGGTTTGCAGCAGGGCTATTTGGCAAAGATCGAGGCCGGTATGAAAGGTTTGGGGCCTCTTTCTCTCGATTCACTGCTACCGGCGCTTGGCCTAAAATTTCAGGTCGTGAAATGCCTGCCATATCCCGCAACGCAGCGAGTCATCGCCTACACCGCGCCCTCCGATATCGCCCGCCGCCGCAAGGTTTGGGACGCCCTGCAAATGACTCCCGAGGAGCGAAAAGCAAAGGAGGACGCGAAGAAAGAAAAGAGGGCAGCGGCCGCCGCTGCAAGGGCTGAAGCATGGGCTGAAGCAAGGGCAAAGAAGCTGGCCGATGATATCGAAGCGCGCCGCATGCGAATGGGATCGCGAGAGCGCGAATCCTTCGATATGTATCGCCGCAGATTAGCCCGGCGGAATGCGGCGGAGAAAGCCAAGCGGGCCACGATCGCCGTGTCGACGGTGGACTCTCGCGTCAGTTAGTTTGCGGGGCCATCCGTTCCGACAAAGTTTGCCGCATTAGCAATCGCAACCAAAGGAAAAAATGATGACCATGAAACCCAATTCAGTTACGTCGAAACACGAAACAATCGCCTCCGACGAAGTGCGCTATCGTCTCGAGCAGGAGGAACACCTGGCGCAGTTGGAAGCAAACATTTGGCCTCATATCGACCACCCCCTGACAGATCAAGCCGAGCGTTCGCGGCGAATGTTTGGTGGCGGCCCTAACTGTTACACGACGAAGAAATAGGACTGCAATCAAATCACCTCTCACCCCGTAGGAGCTTCAAATGACCAAGTACCAGGCACCCACGCCAGCTCTAACACCCGCGCTGAAAACCGCCCTCACAACCGCCAACACCGAGGCTGTCAAACAGATCATGACGACCGCGAATAATCGCCCTGCGCCAGGTGCGCCGCCTTGCCACAAGCCAGCCGGCAGGAAGTAAATAGGCAAAGGCGGATTCTGAATTAGTTCGCGAAGCCGTCCTCGGGACCGATGAATGTGTCCCAATTCGATATCGAAGGCCGCGCCCGTGGCCTTTCCCGGACGCACTCCTTCCGCATCTCTTCTCTGTGGCTCCACAGCAATCGGCGGGATCGGCGGCGACGCTTTCGGGCCAACAGCCGCGCCAGTTAGAGGATCGATTTGCTGGGCGCGACCATCGGCGTGCTTGAGAATATACGCACCGCCAGGTTCGACCTGCTCAGCGTAGCCATAAACCTCTCCGAAATGCCGATGCGCTGTGATTTGCTTTAGGCCGACAAACGGCTCGAGCGACCACTGATCCGGCCATTTCTTTTTCGCGTCGCGGTAATCAAACGGATCCATGTAAACCAGCTCGGAAGTGCCAGCGGCGGCGTCCCGATAATATGCTTTGACCTTTTCGTCGGATGCCATCGATCCATTCCTTATGCGTCACGCCGGCGGCCCACAGGAAGAGCCCGCGAACGATAGGCGGGCCGACTTTCCCCATGGCCAAGGCTTGGGCCCTTGAAGCTGCAATCCGTATCTAAGACAGCCCATTTGATCGTGACGGCCGGCGTCACTTCACCAGCCGGCGCCAGCATTTCGCCGCCCATCGGCGTGGGGACAATGCACGTCTCCACCTCATCGAAATAGCGGTACGGCGTCCCCCGATCGAGCCAGGCTTCTTTCTGCTGCCGTGAGACGATGCGCCGGGGCATTAGCGCTTCTGCGCCGCCTGGTCGCGATCCCACTGGCGACGATAGGTCAGCCGCGCTTCAGGGCTCGCCTTGTCCCATCCGGGGGGCGTTATGAACGCGGCATCGGCCGCCTTCTCGCGAGCATGGGAGGCCTGTTTTTGCTGCTCGAGCTGATAGGCGCGCTTGTCAGCAGGGCTCGCAGCGTCCCAGCCCACCGGTAGCGAGAAATCATACTTCACGATCGGCGCGCCAAGAACATCCACCTCTGCAATCGGTTCGGGGGACACGATTTTATAGCCGGGCGGCGGAATATGGCCGGGGGGAAGAGACATCGTGTTCGATCCTTCATAACTTAGCGACCCGCCATCGCTAGCATATTTATGACGCGAAGTCAAAGGCTGCCACTCTCACCGCCCCACTAGGGGCCTGACCGGATGACCTCATGTCAGAGATGACGGATGCAACAACTTCGCAATTATGCCGACACGAGAACGTGCCATGGGAATCGCTGTTCTTTTTCGAAATTGTGAGTGGCAGAATCGCATGAAAATTCTAATCGCCTCAACGCCAGCGACGGGCCACCTCAATCCGCTGCTCGCGATTGCTCGGATATTGATCGCTGAAGGCCACGAAGTCATCGGCTTGTCGGGCAGCATTATGCGCGACCGCATTGAAGGCATTGGCGTCCCATTCCGTCCATTTCCGGAAGGAGCTGATCACGATCTGCGAGATGTTGATGCAGCTTTTCCCGAACGCAAGGGTATCCCGGCGGGGCCGCTACAGGTTCGCTTCGACATCGAGCATGTGTTCGTCGATCCGATGCCAGCGCAGCATGAAGGCCTACGGCAGGTTCTGCGGGAGTTTCCAGCCGACATCGTCATCACTGACAATCTACTTTTCGGCACTTTCCCGATGCTGCTCGGACCGCGGTCAGAGCGTCCGCCCATCATCTTTTTGGGCAGTTCCGTTTTGGTTTGGCATCGCGACGACGGAGCGCCAGCCCTCACCGGTTTCGCTCCGGCGCAAAATGACGCCGAGCGCGAAAAATACGCCGCAATCTCAAAAGAAGTCGACGCGATCGCTTTTGAGCCCGCGACTCGTCACCTCAATCGACGTTTGTCGAGCGTTGGCTCCCCGTCGCTGTCAATGGCTCTTTTTGACGCCGTCGTAGATCTCCCGGATGCTTATCTGCAGCTGACGGTTCAGAGCTTCGAATTTCCCCGACGCGACCTGCCGCCTTCCGTGCATTTTGTGGGCGCCCCCTCGATCGTACCAAACCAAGCTCCGCTGCCGAGCTGGGCGCACGAGTTGGACGGCTCGCGCAAGGTTGTTCTCGTCACCCAAGGAACGGTGGCCAACTTCAATTTCGGCCAGTTGGTCGCCCCGACGCTTGCGGCGCTGGCCAACGAGCCTGATGTGCTCGTGGTGGTCACGGCGGGAGGCCGACCGGTCGACGCCATAGCTGGCCCAATCCCCGCTAACGCGCGGGTGGCCAGCTATTTGCCGTTCGAATGGGCGCTCGCCAAGGCCGATGTATTTGTCACCAATGGCGGCTACGGCAGCGTCAACCAAGCGCTGAGCTTCGGCGTTCCGCTCGTCACCGCAGGGATCAGCGAAGATAAAGCTGCCGTGAACGCTCGTGTCTCATGGTCCGGGGTCGGCATTGACCTCAAGACCAATGAGCCGACGCCGTCAGCCCTCCGCGAGGCCATCCGGGCCGTGCTGGACGAACCGAATTTCCGTGCGCGAGCATCGTCCCTGGGCAAGGAATTTGCAGCCATCGACACGCGATCCGAAATCCTGCGGATTCTCACAGAGGTCTCGCATCTTCCAGCTGATCGGGACGCGCCGGTTTACGCGAAGTGACGCGGAAAGACGATTTATGCTCGGCTATGTCGCGGACGACTTGATCTTGTTGCGTCGGCTCGACGCACGCCACTTTTAGCAGAACGGATTAGTTATGCGCCATTATTTCTCCCTACATCAATCGCCAGGTGGGCTTCGCCACGTGTTACTCGCTGGGAGCGGCGGCGCTGTCGCGATCGGTCTCCTAAGCTTTATCGCCTACCACACGGGACAGCCACTCGTGATGGCGCCGTTCGGGGCGAGCTGCGTTTTGCTTTTCTACGTTCCCAACAGTCCGCTCTCCCAGCCGGTGAATGTTGTTGGCGGCCACCTACTCGCAACGTTCGTCGGCCTCTTGCTGCGCCAGTACCTTCCCGACACATGGTGGGGTGCCGCATTTGCCGTCGGCCTTGCAATCTCACTGATGGGAGCCTTTCGGGTCACGCATCCGCCAGCCGGGGCCGACCCCATCGTGGTCTTTGCGACTCATCCCGGATTTGATTTTATTATCGTGCCGGTCCTGATCGGATCAGTAGCATTGGTCGTGATTGCATCTCTGTTCCACGTGGGGTCGGGAACGACTTATCCCTTGCGCAAGGGCGCTTGAGGATCAAAGCCATGGCTAGGGCTACAACAGTAACGGCGGACAACGCGTTTCCGCTCGGGTTGCCGTCGAGATCATCAGCCATTGAAAAAATTTGGGTTGGCGTGATTTTGAGGGGTAAGGCGCGCGGCTGAGCCTGGAGCTTACTGCCTAGACTTGGTTTTTCCGGGTACCCCCCTCATCAGGCGATCGCGCCAAATTCACGACCTCGGGGGAGCCCTTTCCAAATGCGCGCGCCGGCGACGACCGGAGATCCGCGCGGCGAGGAGATCCTACCGGCTGAGCAATTGGGGCCAGAGATTGGGGCCGGCGCGTGAAATCGCTTGATCCTAGAGGAGAGTGCGGCGGAAAGGGCATCCGCTAAAGGTCGGTTCAGCGTGCGATGCGACTGGTCTGGATGAGCACAAGCGTTGCAATAGCCTTCCTCGATTGCCCCTTGCGATCTCGCCGCTGCTGAAATGCTGGGAGATGTCCCGCGTGCGCGCAATCCATGACCTTTGGTCGCCAATCCGATCTCGGGAGCGTCCATTTTAGCCTCCACGCGCGTGCATGTGGACGATGCCTTCAACGTCAGTGTCTTGCCGCGAGGATGAAGCGTCGACTGGTTGCCGCCTTTCGGTCGCAGCCGTTGAGGTGATGGAACGAGCCCGGCTTCCAACCGGGGTGAGTTCCAACTCACCGGGGGGTATGGGGGGGAGGACACACACCCTGTTGGAAGCGGTTGGAAGGCATATTTTCAGAGTTGGAAGCGGTTGGAAGTCTCAGTTGGAAGGGCGCTTTTTCCAATCGGAATTACGGCTGGAAGGCCTCTATTTTAGTCGTCCGTGACCGTCAGCCGTGACCGGAGCCGCGACGGTGGCCCGTATGTTTCTTCTCTGATTTTGCCGGCCTTGAGAAGACGATCCATCGCCTGTCGGAAAGCCTGCTTGCTGATGCCTTTTGCGTCGGCGTGCGAGCCGAATTCGGATGGGGCGAATGACGGGCCTTTCTTAGCGGTGACGTTGCGTCCCTCTTGGGCGAATTGCTTCAAAAGGTCGATGAAGATCTGATCGATTTCCGCGCCGGAGCTCATCGTCTTGTTGCCGGGCCCCGCAAGCACGAAACGGCCATGGTCCCATCGAAGTGCGAGCGTCTCACCGGTAGGTCCATAGTTCGCCTTCATAACCGTCAACTGTTTCAGAGCAGGATCAGGTCTGTCACCTTCGAGGCCTTTCACTGGCGCGAGATAGAGCCGGGAGCGGACAGAATTGTGCCACGCGGTCGAGCCGCCTGTGCCAGCGCCGCTCATTATTCCGGAGAGGCTGGGGTGCGCCAAGACGACCACGGCCATGTCATAGCGGAGAGCTAGGCTCAGGACCTATTAAATTTGCCTGAGATGTGATTCCTGGTCTCCGCATGGGGAGGCTGGGATGAGTGATTTGTTTTTGTTGGGCGAGCGGCAGATGGCGCGGCTTGCGCCGCATTTTCCTCTGTCGCATGGCGTTCCGCGGGTTGACGACCGTCGGGTGGTCAGCGGAATCGTCTATGTGATCCGCAACGGCCTGCAATGGAAAGATGCGCCCAAGGATTACGGGCCGCACAAGACGCTTTACAATCGCTTCATCCGCTGGAGCCGGCTCGGCGTCTTCGACCGCATATTCGCCGCGCTCGCTGGCGAAGGTCCAAAGCCCGAGCGCATCATGATCGACGCCACGCATCTGAAGGCGCATCGCACAGCGGCGAGCCTGCTCAAAAAGGGGCTCTTCCCCGCCGTATCGGGCGCACGAAAGGCGGACTGAACTCGAAGCTCCACGTCGTTTGCGACGGCGCCGGCAAGCCCCTCGTCATGTTGCTCTCGGAGGGCCAGATGAGCGACCACAAGGGCGCGCGGCTGATGCTCAAGGCTTTACCGCCCGCTTCAATGTTGATCGCCGACAGGGGCTACGACAGCAACTGGTTCCGCGCCGCGCTGAAGGCCAGGGGCGTCGAGCCCTGCATCCCGCCAACCAGAAGCCGCAAGCTTCCCATTGCCTATGACAAGACGCTCTACCGCCAGCGTCACAAAATCGAGAACATGTTCGCCAAGCTCAAGGACTGGCGGCGCATCGCAACCCGCTATGATCGATGCGCCCACACCTTCTTCTCCGCCATCTGCATCGCAGCCGCCGTCCTCTTCTATCTCAATCAATGAGTCCTGAGCCTAGGCGGCCAAGAAAACCGATGAACTGTCGGACTTGCGGCCTGACGTTTTCATCGCCGCCGTACACGTCCGCAAGCGTGTCGATCCCGAGCATGATAGGCCGATGCGTCTCAACCAGGCGCTCAACATCTTCAAACAGAGGCGAGGTCTTGAGCAGGCTGCTTCGGCCGTCGGGAGCCGCCAAAAGCGCGTCTTCCCCCGCCAGATCGATGACTATCAAATTAGAGAGATCGTCGAGGTCTAGATCGTCGCCGCGACCGGCGATGATATCCGTGTGACGACGATGAATTTCTTCGTGGTCGTCTTCTGCGGAAAGTATGAGAGCGCGACCTCGTTCCGGCATTTTGCCAACCCAGTCACTTCCGGTGGCGACGGCGATCGCCAGTTGCAATTCGAGCAGCGACTTTCCATCGCCGCCGTTGCCGTAAAGCAAAGTTACTTTCCCTTGGGGTATCATATCCCTCACAAGCCAACGGCGCTCGGGCGGCGGTGAGCGGGCAAAGTCTGCGCCGCTGAAGATCTTGAGGGCACGGCGCGCAGGCGTCTGCATTACGGGCTTGCCCGGCGGCGAGTATCCATCATCGGGTGGCGCTGCAAGGCTGTCCATTGTCACGGGCTCTGTTTCAAACTCATAAGTTTCCGCGAGAGGAGCGAGTTGTTCCTCTGGCGATGGCGCCGCGGAAAACATATTGCGCCCGGGTAGCCCGAATCGAGGCACGTTGTGCTCGTTCACTTGCCAATCTCCCGGAGCGCGTCATTCAGATCCGAACCAGCTCGAGGTCGGCACACGAGGACTTCGCGTCCGGCGTCCTTCCAGCGCTTACCGCAGGCCTGGATTGCCTTTCGGCTGGCCTCGCCGGCTTCAGCCAAAATGGTCAGACATTCGATTCCGTCGAGGGCCGGAAATGATGCGATGCCCCCGACGCTGGCCATCGCCCAAACAGGCACAAAGCCGATCTGGAGCGCGGTGAGGCAAGTCTCGATCCCTTCGCCAATATGAAGACCAAGCGTCACATTTTCGTCGGCTGTAAGTTTTATGGCAGCGCCAGCCGCGATCCCGCGCATCCGGCGATCGATTTTCTTGGCGTCTGTGGTTAAGGCGGTAACGTGAGCGCCGGTTATCTCGTCCGTGCAGATATTTCTCATCGCGGCGATCATTGCCGGGACGCGAACGATCTCGCCCGATTGCTCATCCATCCACGGACAGACGGGATGAAAGCGAAGGACTTCGCCTGCCACGTCGCCAGGCAGATCCAGCTGGCGCGAGCGGAGATAGGCTTCGACGACCGTCCCGCGCGGATCTCGGCCTTCGTTCCAGAGCGCCAGCACCCGCCTTTTCTTCGCGACAATCTCATCGAGGACCGGCTTGTCGTCGCGGCGAGCGATCAGCTTCTCGAGCCTGGCGTCGCGGCGGCCGGCTTTCCAGTTTGGGCGCCCAAGCTTTGCTCTCACAAAATTTTTGCAAATGATTGGATCGTCGCCTGCATGTGAGAAGACCACAAATCCGTCGTCTGACATCATGGATGGCCGCACGGAAAGGGAGCGATCCTTCGCCGAGTGTCCGGGCCCAGGGCAAAGAACTTGCGCGCCAAGGACCTTGCCGCCGAGCGCGCGCGCCAGTTCAGAGAGCTGGCTCATCAGGACCGCCCTCCATCAATGGCGAACAGGCTCGGCGTGTCTCGATCGGCGCCATAGGCCGCGATGAGATCCGCAGGCAGCGCGACGTATTGCTCGAGCGCCGCGTCGACATCTGCACCGGCCCGAACTTCGGCAACAAAATACGCGAGCGCGAGCGGCCCGAGCTGATGCATGGTCTCGGCGCACCGACGCAGGCGCAGTGAGGGTATGAGGGGGTTATTGAATTGAGCGCGAGGCGGTGCTATCTTTTCCGTGTCGCGCGCCTGGCAGCTAACGACCTCGATAGACCCCGCCGCGCCGCCAGCGCGGTCGGGGTTTTCGTTTGGGCGATGCATCTCATTCGCCTCCCGAAATTAGGGCGCGAATTGCGTCGGCTGTGATCAGCCTGCGACCAGCGATTTTCACGGAACGAAGCTTTTCCGCGGCCATCAGATTGTAGATGGTGGATCTTGAGACGCCGATAATTCTGGCCGCCTGCGGGATTGGATAGTTTCCGCCGATATCGAGCGGCAACGGATCTCGGGCAAGCCTTGTTGCGACTGCTGCTTTGCGTCGTTCGGCGCGGTTTGGTTCGGCGGCTAACATTGTGCGGTTTCTCCTGCACGTCGTTGGACGTGCAGGAGAAGACCTCGGGTAGCCCGCTAACCAGATAGGGGGCTAATTATCTTTTTGTCCGGCAGGGACGGGACGGCCCAAAATTTCCAGATCCAAGTCGCCCCCAGTTCAAGAACCTGTTGCGCGTCGCTGCATCCGTTCACGAGCTCATTTGCAAAGACATCCGGGCCGATATCTTTTTCCACCTGGAAAGCGTCGTGCCAGTTCTTGAGATCGGTCGCGGTCAAAACAATCTTGTAAAGAGCGGCTTGCGCTATGACGGCCCGCCGGGCGGGAGCTTGCTGACCGCCGGCCTTCATCGCGTAACCCCGCACCGCAGCGACGGCAACAATTTGTGCAAGCCGAGTTTCACCTGTTGGTCTCATCTTCCCCCTGCGAAACTGGTCGGTCTTAATGCCTAAGATATGCCGCGCGATGGGATGATCTCTGCCTGTGGTCAGATGTTCTACAATACCGTAGGCGTCTCTTAAGCCCGATCCAGGCAGCTCCCCGCTGAGCTTCATTTTCGCCGCATATGCGTCGAGTAATTCGTTAATCAGCGCTAGCCCGGTTCCAACACGCCTGGCGTCCTCTTCGGGCTGGCCGCCGGCTTCCAGCGATTGGAGGCCACGGGCGATTCTATAAGCACGCTCGACTTCTTTCGCGAAGGCCGAATGATCGGCCTTTGTCACCTCAGGTTTGGTGGAGCTGCGACGCTTCCTCGATGTTGTCATCTTGCGATCTCTGACCGCACCACATTCGAGTCTGCGCGCGGCGCGCAATAATCCGCCCATGCCTGCATTAAGGCCCGCCGCTTTTCTAAGGCATCGCCGCGCCGATAGGCTTGCTCGGCCTTATCGCCGATGACATGGGCCAACGCCGCCTCGGCGACTTCGCGGGGAAAGTGCGTCTCTTCGCCCGCCCAATCCCGGAAGCTGCTTCGAAAACCATGCGTGGTCGCGTCCATTTTCATGCGACGGAGCGCCATTTCCATTGCCATATTGGAGAGCTGGCGCCCGGATCGCTGCCCTGGAAAGACGAAATCGCCCGTTTTGCCTTGGGCAAGTTCTTCAAGGATCTCGATCGCACGGATGGATAGCGGGACGCGGTGTTCGCGCCCGGCTTTCATCCGTGTCGCCGGAACCGTCCAAACTTTGGCCTCAAGGTCTATTTCATCCCATCGAGCGCCGAGCACTTCGCCCGACCGCGCTGCTGTCAGAATCAGGAACTCGAGGGCCTTTGCAGCCATTGCGTTCATCGCGCGGAGCTCGCTAATGAACCTCGGTACGTCAGCGTACGGCATGGCGGCGTGATGCCCGCGGGTGAGCTGCTGACGCTTTGCCAGGAGCTTATCGAGGTGACCTTTCCAGCGCGCGGGATTCTCTCCCGATCGATGACCTTCCGCCTTCGCCGCATCGAGAACCGATTCAATGCGTCCTCGAAGCCGCGAGGCAGTTTCGGGGCGTGTCTGCCACAATGGCCGCAAGACCGGCAGCACCGCAGCCGTGTCTATTTCGTCGACGGGCCGCGGGCGCAGGGGCGCGGCATATTTTTCCAGCGTCATTTTCCATTGGGCGCGATGCTTGTCGTTGCGCCACTCAGCTGACTTGGCTTCAACGAATTTATCAGCGTACTCGCCGAACGTCGGCTTCCCGGCCTCAGGCTTTCCGGCCTCGCGCCGCGCTTCAATCGGATCGACGCCCGCGGCGACGAGCTTGCGCGCTTCGTCGGCCTTGGCACGCGCGTCGGCGAGCGAGACGGCGGGGGAGCCGCCGAGGCCCATTTCACGCCGCTTGCCATTCGCGATGGCAAGAAAGATCCAACGCCGGCGACCGTCTTTATCGATGTCCAAATAGAGACCGCCGCCATCGCCATGCTTTCCGGGCGTCATCAAACTCGCCACCGTCCGCGCTGAGAGCTTCCGAAGCTGTCTCGCCATGTTCAGCCCAACTCCTTGGCCCCAACTCCGGCCCCAATCGCGAAACTAAATTGTAGCAAACTAAGCTGGACGAAGGAAGACGGTTTATCTCGTAACCAGCTGATTCATAGAGGGCAACGTGGATGACCTTGAACTGCCTTGAACGCTAATTCGGCGGACTCCGTCTCCGCCAGCACCCTGTTTGTCACAGTTTGGAATAGTCAAAAAACGGGTTAGAAATCAACCCGTTGTCGGCTTTCCCGTTTTTCATTGTTTGCCGTAAAACGGTGGTTAATCGAATCAACAGGTTAACCGCTCGGGCCGTCGCAACTCTCGCAAAGCCAGGTCGCCACGCAGATGGCGGCAATCTTATGTGAGAGTCGACCCATCGGCGCCAAGCGCTGGGTTTTTTTCTATGCGCGCGACGGTCGCCAGCGCGAGGCTGGCCTTGGATCGGTTAATTCAGTGGGGCTCGCCGAAGCGAGAGAGATCGCCAAGACGATGCGCGGGTCAATCGCTCGGGGAATCGATCCGCTCGACGCCCGCGCGGCGGAGCGAAGCGCCGTCGCGGCCTTGCCGCGCCATTCGTTCACTCGTTCGAGAGAACGGAGCTGGGCGAGAAGCCCAGTTCCACCAGGAGGTGACGGGCCTCCGCACTCATCAGCGCCGCAATGAACGCCTTAACCGCAGGACGGTCCCGCCTCGCGTCGGCTAGGAAGAAATCGTAGTGTTCATCCGCGATCGGCAGGAAATCGAGGCCGTAGAGGCGCGCGACGTTCTCGATTGCCATGCCCCAATCCGCCCGACCCTGCGCGACCGCCGCTGCTACCGCGTTGTGCGACTTGGGCTGGTTCGCATAGCCCACGGGGCGGGCGCCACTGAGCAGGCCCTCCAGCAGGATCCGGGTGCCGGATCCGGCATTGCGATTGACGAGGACCGCGTTGGGATCAGCCACGACGGAAGCGATGGCCTCCCTGGCCGTCCGTTTCTGGAAGCGGGCATCCCCTTTGCGAAAGACGACCCCCTGCCGCCGCCGCCAGCCGGGGACAAGCGAAATACCCTCCGTGAGGAACGGAACGTTGTAGGCGCCGGTCGTCGGATCCAGCAGATGCGCGGGCGCGAGATCGCACTCGCCGCGCTTCAGGGCCGCGAGGCCTCCCGTGCTGCCGATGGCGAGGGTGCGGACCGCGAGGCCCTGCCGGGCGAGGATGCCGACGATGGAATCGAGGCCGATGTCCTGGCTTCCGGCCAGCACGAGATCGGGCAAACGCAGATCCCGGGTAATCAATTGGACATCCTGTCGCGAGCCTGCATCCGCAGCATCCGTCAGGGCGTCGATGGCGAAGAAACCGTCTGCCTGGGAGAAGGCCGTGACGGAGCCGGAGCCACGGCCAAGCGGGAATGCCGCCAGGCCGGCATTACCCTCGCTGAGCGAGACCATCACGTATTCCGTGCGGCCGAGCTCAGACGGCACGCGAACCGGAAGTCCCGCCTGAACGAGATCCCTGCCGTGCGGCGGCAAGCCCGCCATCGCCCGGATGAGCGGGGCGACAAAAGTGTGGAACGTGAAGATCGCCGAGGTCGGAAAGCCGGGCAGCACGATAACGGGCCTATCGCGCGCGACCGCCAGGCAAACGGGCTTGCCCGGCTTAAGGGCAACACCATGGACGACGATACCTGGCGGCCCGAGGCCCGAGAGGATGCGATACGACACGTCTCCCGCGCCTTTGGAGGTGCCGCCGGACATAAGCACGACATCGGTTTCAGCGATAGCTCGCTCAACGAGCGCCGAGATCGCCCGTTCGTCATCCATCGAGATGCCGAAAGGAACGGGGACGCCACCGTTCTCCTGCACGGCCGCAGCGAGGATCGCGTGGTTGGAATCGTAGATGCCTCCATATGGCAGATCCGAACCGAGTGGAACCAGTTCATCTCCCGTCGAGATGATGCCTACCCGCGGACGGCGGACCACCGGAACGCGCGAGAAGCCGCATGCGGCGAGAATTCCGACCTCGCGGGACGTCAGTTCCACGCCCTGCCGCAGCACGATTTCGCCGCGGCCGATGTCCGACCCGGCGAAGGCGATGAAGCTACCGCCCGACACCGGCCGGTGGATATCGACATAGGGACCGTCCGTATCCTCCCCGAAGGTGGTCTGTTCGATCATTACCACCGCGTCAGCGCCGCGCGGCACGACGCCTCCAGTGGAAATGACGGTCGCGGTGCGGGCCTCCACCGTGATCGTAGGGGCCGTGCCACAAGCAAGCACCTCGGCGTTAAGGCGCAGACGCAGCCTGGATTGGTCTGTTGCCCCCACCGTATCCGCGGCCCGCACGGCAAAGCCGTCCACTGAGGAGCGATCGAAGGGTGGAAGATCGATCGGCGCAGCAAGATTCTCGGCCATGATCCGGCCGCACGCCTCCGCCAGGGAGATCCACTCGGTAGCCAGGGCTTGGTGCGGCGCTGCAGCGCGGAAACGCCGTTCAGCCTCGTCCCGGGAGACCACGTCGAGGAACTGCTCCTGTCGCGACGCGCCGCGGATCTTTTCAAGAACGGAGGGGGTGCTCATGAGATCCTATTTAGCCCCAAATAGCCGCAAATGTACGATCTCGCCTGCGGCGAGTCCCTCGGATGCGGGCGGAACGAGAAACCATCCGGTCGCACGCGCCAACGCTTCGAAACCTGCCTCCGCAAGCGGTATCGGGCGAATCGCATCGTTGTCGGGGATGCCGAGGAAGAGTTCATGGAACCCGACAGTGGAGCTCGCCTTCTCGGTAAGCCGAACTGGAGCGGAAGCAACCCCCGGTCGGATTCCTGCTAGTAGGCCGAGGGCCTCAACAGCCACCACTAGGAAGGCCGCCAAGAGGCCGTCGATCTCGCCGGGAAACAACATCACCGGCGTAGTCCCAACCTGCCCGAATGCGATTCCCGCGCCTGGGCGCAACGCAACTCCATGAAGAGCGATGGATCCGACGTCCCCGAGCGCCGCCACGGTGCAATCCTTCCGCCCTTGACCCGTGCCGCCGAGGGAAATGATGAGGTCCGCGTCTGCACTACGGCGGAAGCACAGAGCGAGTTCCGCCCGGTTCCCGGGCGCCGGCGAGATTTCCGTGACGTCGGCGCCGAACGCGTTGAGCCATGCCCGAACCATGTCCGAATGGGCCGCAGCGGCTGTGCTTGTGACGACAAGCCGAATCCGAGGAACGCGGACAGGGACCGTCTCGAACCCGCACGCTTTGAGGATACCCAGATGGCGCGGTTCCAGACGCGTCCCTTCCGGCAGGATCCTAACCCCGGCGGCGATGTCTTGGCCACGCCTGCGAACGCCCTCTCCAGAAACAGCCGAACCTATTGCCTCGGCGACGCCCGGCGCGACGAAGGTCACAATATCCGGCATCAGTACCGCGTCTCCGATCGGCATTGGATCGCCAGCATCGACCCGTGGGGGCGGTGGAATTAGCGGCACGGTCCCGTAGACGCTGGCGCCGAGCACCGCGTCGGCGCTCACCGCCCAGCCGTCCGCATGGGCAATTGCCTGCGTGGGCAAGTTTGCCGACGCCCTAAGATCGGAGCCGAGCACGAAACCAACGGCGTCCGTCAGGGAGCATTCTGTCGTCCGACACCGCCCTACCATCACGGACAGGAGCGAGAGCGCATCGGTCAATGGGGTAAGACGCTGCACCCGGGGGTTGGCGGGCGAGTGATTCACGCGGCCAATATGCTGCACGCCCAAACATAGGTCAACTTCATCTCGCGGTCCAGTTACGCCGGCCTTTCGAGCACCTTGTTCCAGAGCTCCAGCATGCGCACAGACTGAAACGCCAGCTACGGCGTCATTGATGCTGTGGTCGCCGGATCATAGCAGGATGGAATGAGACCACGCCGCTGCCAGGAAATACAGGCGCTCCGGCACGACGGCATTGATTGTGAGCGCGCGGCCGCCAGCGATTGCTTCAATACGTCGGGGATCGAAAAGAGTGAAAGGAAACGGCGCCCTTGCCGCTCTCTTTGTTCCGCCGCGGTGCTGGCCTCAGAGCGTGGAACGCTGACAGCGCGGAATTTGAACTCAGGGATTTTCCGGAAGGATCTGGGAGATACCCACTGTAACTCTCAGGCGGGCTTAGACCAAACCGCAATTAGCAAGCTGGAGTTTTGGGAATTGGGAGAGCTTGCCAGCCGATAAGGCTAGGACGTCAACTCTAAAGCCGCACGCCGGATGTGGCGAACGCCTCGGCGACCGGCTCCTGCACGCTATTGATCAGAATGGCCGCGGAGGCAATCGCCAGGATGATTGCGACGCAGCATGCGGTAATGAAAGGGCGCATAAATAATCTCCAGTTCGTCAGCATTATATACATGGATGCTGGCGTCTCGCGCTTTGAAAAGCCTCATGCTGGAAGCGCGAAAGCTTCGCTTTCGATCTCCACGAAAACGCGGCCAAGCGCGCCAACGCGAGCGTAAAATTCACCCGACTGCGCGCGCTCGAGATCCGCGAAAAAACGCCCGATCCACGGCGCAAGATGGGTCTCGAAGATTTCACGATCGGTTCCGGCCGGGGCGGAGATATTGCCTCCCACGAGCCCCGCCATGACCTCGAAAAGAATGGCGGCGTGATCTTCGGGCTCCGTTTCGCCATCCGCGCGCGCAACGCCGATGCGGGCGAGCGCCTCGCGAACCCGTGCGAGCGGGCGGGAATGGAGAAAGCCCGTCTGATAATAGGATGCGTAAGGGAGCAGCTCGCCGCGCCCGACTCCGATGAAGAGATCGAAATACTCTCTCGCCACGCTGTCGGCGTCGGCTCTAGCTGCGGCTTTGCCGAGCGCTGCATGGGCGCGACCGAGTGGGCTTAAATCCTCGCCAAGGCCAGCGATCCGGCCAATCAATTGAGCGTCGGGGCTGCCGGCAAGCAGCGTCGAGAGCAACGAATATTCCGCAGCTCTTGCGCGATCCAGCTCATCCACGACGCGTTTCGCGGTCTCTGCATCGAAAGGATCGGCGTCTTGCATCTATTCAATCGTTTCGCGTGCGGTTGTCAGGAGTTACCGCTCGAGCAATGAAATAGTCAACAGCCGAGCGCCTTGAGATGCTGGACTACTGAGGTAAAGCGCCTCCATGGGTGCGACGATTGCTCTCCGCGGGAGATCTTGCTTGCGCGGGTTCTTCTCGCACAGCCTCATCATCCGCTGTCTTCTCCTCAGCCGCAGGCTCAACGGCGGCCGCAGACAATGTTTCCGTTGGAGCATCGACGGACTCCCCGGCCTGCGGATAAGCGACCGCAGATCCGGCTTGATCGACAAGATTCGACAATTTCGCCGCACGCTCGGCCGCATTGTCCAGCGCTCCGAGCGCGTCGGCGACGAGGACGCTCACATCTTCGCCGGGCCCAAACAGACCAAAGCCTGGAATCGAAGCGGGGTCGTTAAAATTCCACTGATTTTCGGCAATCCCAATGAAATCGCGAATGGATGGATCGCTCGTCCAGGCGCGGCGCAGCGCCGCCCGGGTCAATTCCGCCGGAACTCCTGATTGCAGGAATGCGCGAATGTCCTTGCCGATCGTGATCGAGTCGATCGGCGGCAAGGTTGCCGGATCAAAGACGGGTTGAGACGAGGCGTCGCTCACGACGGCATCGGCGCCCGCCGGGTCGGCGGGAAGCTCGACCGGGTCGACCGCGGGTTCTCGCTCGGATCGGCGCTTTAACCGCGACCAACGCGCGGCAAAATTTTCGGACTGGCTCATGTCTCGGTCTCCGGGCCGTTGCGGCCGCGTCCCAATGTCGGCGGATCGGCGCGGTCGCGCTGGCGCTTGAAGTGCGATTGCTCGACATGATGCTTGGCGATGAAGGCCTCGACGGTTTCGCGGATCACAGTCGGCATCGCCACGGCCTCGACAAGATCATTGCCTGCGCTCGTCAAAGCCTCCCCTTCCGCCGGATCCGCCGTGACGCTCAAGAGAGCGAACGCCGGCTCCCCACCGGTCGGTCGCAGGATCACCCATAGGCTCGGGGAGCGCGAGGCGATGTTGTCGCGATAGTTCGCCGTCTCGGTCCGATGCAACTCGACCAGCGCCTCTCCTGCGTAAAATGTCGTCGCCTCGCCTTCCGAGCTGATCGGCGTCCAGGGCGCCGCCGAGGGCGCGCCGGGGAGCACGAGAAGCGGGCGCCAGACGAAATCGAGCCAAGGGCTCTTCGCCTTGCGCCGTTCGACGATGACGCCGACCGGAATGCTCACCAGCGCTGTCGCACTCAACTTATGGTCTCCTGGCTTCGGACCGGCAAGCCGGTCACGAGGTTCTGCGGCTTCAAACGCAGCATTTTGTCGCTCGTCATGGCGCTCATCAGATAGACGGGCTTGCCCCTGATTTTCTCGAGCGCCGAAGTAGGGTTGCGAAAGGTCAGGTGATAGAGACCGACAAGACGGCCCCGCGTAGAATCATCAAGATCGTCGCCATTCCAAAGCGCATCGCCGATGCGCGTCGCTTCAACATCGAGCCCGACGTACCAAGTCAGCGGCGCATCGCGCAGCTCCGTCAAAGGCTCGATCTCGACATCGATTCCGAGCAGATGCAAAATCCAGCGCGCCATGACATCGCCGAGCGCGGCGAGCCCGCGCCGCCCGGCGGTAAGATCGAGCGCGATATCGAACAAATCGCTGCGTTCGAAATAAGCCTGCGCATTGTCCTCGTTCAGCACATCAATCTCTGCGGCCGCCGGCAATCCCAGAATCGAAACAAGCGGCGATAGAGGCTTTGCGCCAAACCCCGCAATCACTTCTTCGTCTGCGGCAACGAGGGAGCCTTCATGCAACGTCAACTTTTGCGGGCGGAAGAGCATTTCAGCCGCGCGAAGCATGAAAGCATCATCGCAGCCGTCCAGCGCATTGCGCAAAATCGCCTGCGCCAATTGATTGATGAAGAGATGCGGGAATTTGAGACCGCGCCGAACAATGTCGAGATAAGCGCCCTCAAGCGTCTCATGCTCGTCGAGATGATCGCGCCAGCCGATCATCAGCTCCCAGTTCTCACGCGCGTCTGGATCGGCGATGGCTGCGATTTGCGCAAGGGAGACCGGGCGGCGCGGATCGGCAAGCATGGCGGCGTGCAACGCAAGCTCGGCGGCGCAGGCTTCCGCCGGCGGCGCGATCTCGGGACGCGCGAGATAGGCCTTCAAAAACTCATCCGTCACCGTCAGCCAGCCATCGGCGTCGCGATCGAGCAAATGATGGCCGCAAGAGAGCCAGAAGTCGCGCGGCGCGTTCACGGGCGCTCCCCCTTGGCCAGTGCGGCAAAGTCGATGCGCTCCATTGGCGCGTCCTCTTCGTCCGGCGCCTCAATAAGGCTGAAGACGCGGGTTGGCTCCCGCGAAGGACCGGGCCGCAGGGTGCGGAACTGCTCGCGGATCGAACCATCTTCAACGCGACGCGAGACCGCAGCCAGCCTCCCTATCGGGTGATCGCAAAGCGAGGCGGCAAAGGCGATCTCCTCTTCCGCGGCGGGACGCGCGGTCGCAAGATCAGGCGCGCCGAAACGTTCGACAAGGCGCAAGGCGAGCAGTTCAACCGCCGCTGCGCGGTCCGCCTCGCTCGCGTCCACGATCTGAACGAGCGTCGACCACCCGAACGAGCCGAGCCCAAGAAAACCGCCGCGAAAAGCCGCGCGGGCTTTGCCCGCGAACGTCGCCGGATCTTGGCCAGCAAACATGAACCCTCCGGAGACGGCCCATTCGCCGGGCGCCGCCGCCGTCTCGAATATGAAAGTGTCGGAAGGATCGACCCGGATTGTTTGCAGCAGTTTCACCCGCGCGGTCCTCCCGTTGCGGGATCGAGCCAAGTCGGCTGCTCCAGCGCTTGCGCCAAAGAATGGCGATCCGGCTGCTCTTTGCCGATCCAGCGGAGCATGAGATCGCCGTTGCCATCGATTGTCGGCCAGGCGCTTTTCTCACGCATCAGATAGGTAAGATAGTTCTGCGCCACAATCTCAAATCCATTGGCCTGCCAGGCATCGATGATCGCCATCAGGTGGCGCGCAAAACTCTCGACGAGCCGATCTGAGCCCGGCTCCTCGAAGCCTTGATCTTCCAGCGATGCGGCGAACGAGAGGCTGGACTCCTCGCCTTGCTGCATTTTCCTCTCGGCCATGGCTACTCTACGCAGCATGGCGCCGAAGACGAGCCGTTCCGGCGCGTCTTCTTCATCGGACTGCGGCGGCCATGCAAGACGAGCGCCCCCAATCAGCAGACCATCGATATGGATGGCGTCGGGCCAGACGAGACTGATCGGGCGCTGGGGCGGCGCAGAACCCGCCAACGCGTTCATGAGCGCGACCACTCCGGCGTAAAAAGCGCGGCGCGCAAGCCGCAACGGCTCTTCCGGCTCGAGCACCACAGCGAATTCAACGACATCGAAGCGGCCGACGCGGATCAGCGCGCCTGCGCCTTCTTCCGCCGCGATGGTTCTGGCGTGGGCGAAGGCGTCTCCTGTCTCCCTGAGAGGCACGAGACGAAAAGGCGGCGGAAGATCAAGCGTAGACGAAGCAGATTTGCGCGTGCGGCTGATAGCCTCAATAGGCAAACGACCTCCAAATGTTGGCAGTTTCAATTTAGACCGACTATAACCTTCCACTGCGAGGCGGCAAACGGGCTTGTGGAGTTGAACGTGCCCGCAGCGTAGGTTGCGACTAATTTAAATCTCATGGGCATTTGATATCCAACCGCAAATCGCCCCCTACTCCAACGCTTAAGCCCTCAAAGGAGCCCTATAGCCAATGCCCGAATTCCCCGGGAACATCTTGATATGTTCCTGTGAAGACACAATGCCGCTCGATCGCGAGGCGGTTGGTCGCGCCTGCCGCAGCGCGAGGGTAACGTCGGCGCGCCATCTTTGCCGCTCGGAACTGGGATTGTTCAAGGCGATCGCAGCGGATCCCGCCCCCCTGGTGGTGAGCTGTACGCAGGAAGCGGCGCTGTTCTCCGAGGTGGCGGCCGAGGCCGGGCGCGCGGCCATTGCATATGCCAATATTCGCGAAAGCGCCGGCTGGTCCAACGAAGCCGCCGAGGCGGGGCCGAAGATGGCGGCGCTGCTCGCAGCCGCAGCCGAACCCATGCCGCCGCCGCCCTCCGTCGCTTTGGAAAGCAATGGCGTCATTCTCATTTATGGGCGCGACGAGCAAGCGATCGAAGCAGGCAATCTGCTCAAGGACCATCTCGACGTCACGGTGCTTATCAAGCCGCCGGCGAATGTCGCCCCTCAGCGCGTCAATGATTTTCCTTTGGCGAAAGGCCTCGTTCGCTCGGCCAAAGGGCATCTTGGCGCCTTCGAGATCGTGGTCGATGATTTTGCGCAGGCTGCGCCCTCGTCGCGCGACGCGCTTTCGTTCGGGCCTTCGCGCAACGGGGCGCTGTCGCGTTGCGATATCATCCTCGATCTTTCCAACGGCGGCGCGCTGTTCTCCGCGCAGGATCTTCGCGATGGCTATCTTCGCGCCGATCCCGGCGATCCGGCGGCTATGCTACGGGCTATATTGAAAGCGCGGGATCTCGTCGGCGTCTTCGACAAGCCGCGTTATATCGCTTTCACCGAGCATCTCTGCGCCCACTCCCGCTCCAAAATCATCGGCTGCACGCGGTGCCTCGATCTTTGCCCCGCCGGCGCCATCGCTCCCGCCGGCGATCATGTTGCCATCGATCCGAACATTTGCGCCGGCTGCGGTCAATGCGCCGCCGCCTGCCCCACAGGAGCCGCTTCCTATGCCCTGCCCCCATCCGATGCGCTGATGCGGAAGCTTCGCGCCTTACTGCTCGGTTATCACGAGGCGGGCGGCGCGCGTGGGATCGTGCTCATCCACGACGAGGTTCATGGGACGCCGCTGATCGACGCGCTGGCGCGCTTCGGCGATGGGTTGCCTGCGCATGTTCTGCCGCTCGCCGTGAACGAGGTGACGCAAGTCGGGCTCGAGGTCATCGCCGCCGCCTTCGCTTATGGCGCATCGGCGATGCGCTTTCTTTTACGCGCGCGGTCGCGCCACGATGTGCAAGGGCTCACCGGAACGTTTGCACTCGCCAAGCCTATTCTCAAAGGCCTCGGCTTCGACGGCGAGCGGATCGCGGCCATCGAGACGGACGATCCCGACGCGCTCAGCTACGCGCTGCGCGCAATTGCGCCGATGGAGGCCGCTCCGCGTCCGGCAAAGTTCCGTCCTGCCGGCGCCAAGCGCGGCGTAATGCGTTTCGCGCTGGCGGAACTTCATCAGGCCTCGCCAGAACCTGTCGAGATCGTGCCGCTGCCCAAACTCGCGCCTTTCGGGTCAGTGGAGATCGATGTCGGAGGCTGCACCTTATGCCTGTCCTGCGTTTCGGCGTGTCCCACCGGAGCGCTCAGCGACAACCCCGACCGGCCAATGCTGCGCTTCACGGAGGACGCCTGCGTGCAGTGCGGGCTGTGCGAGAAGACTTGCCCGGAAAACGTCATCACGCTGAAGCCGCAGATCGACTTTCGCGCCGTCACGGCCTCGCCGCGCATTCTGAAGGAAGAGCCGCCATTTTGCTGCATCAGCTGCGGCAAGCCGTTTGGCGTTAAGAGCACCATCGAGCGCGTGGTGGCGAAGCTCGAAGGCAAGCACTGGATGTACAAAGACAGCAAGCGCCTCGATGTCATCAAAATGTGCGACGATTGCCGGGTCGGCTTCGTTTCCGAAGAAGGCTTCGATCCTTATGGGACGCCTCGACCCCTTGCGCGCACAACAGATGATTATTTACGCGAGCGCGAGGAGCAAGAAAGGATCGAGAAAAGCAGAGGCTAGAGCGTGATCGCTTGCGTCGGCCCTTACTCCGCCGGACCGGCGGATGGCTGCCCGGGCGGCATAGCGGCGCGCTCTTTCGCAAGGCGCTCTTTCGCAAGCTGGTCGTCAAGCCAAACGTCGTGATGCTCTTTCGCCCAATTGAGATCGACTTCGCCTGTCCCCATCGCTTCGAAAGCGCCTTCGATCCCAAGCGTACCAATATAGATATGGGCTAGGATCACGGCGATGAAAAATACGGCGACGACAGCGTGCACGCCCTGCGCGATCTGCATCCCGAAAATATTCGTCACGTAAAACGGGAACAACAGCAAATAGCCCGAAACGCTCACGGCTATGCCCGCCCAGAAGGCGAACCAGAACACCATTTTTTCGCCAGCGTTGAAGCGCCCTGCCGACGCATGCTTCGACTTGAGCATGCCCCCGCCCTGCTTCACCCACTCGATGTCGATCTTGCCCGGAATATTGTCCTTGACCCACATTGCGATGATCAGAACGAGGCCGGCTACGAACGAGAAGCTGATGAAATTGTGGACGTATTTGGCGACTTCCGCAATGCTGGTGAATGCCTCCGGGCCAATAAGCGGGCGCAGCACCAGCTTGCCGAAGGTGATATTCAGTCCGGTCAAACCGAGAATCACGAACGACCCCGCCGTCAACCAATGGGCGAAGCGCTCAAAAGCGTCGAAGCGGCGCACCTTTATTCCTGAGCGCCCATTTTCGATCCGGATCTGTCCCCGGATCAAATAGCCAAGGGCTAACACCGCGATCATGCCGAGGATCACGATCGCGCCCAGCCAGTGCAGGAGGACTTCGTGGAAATATTGCCACACACGCCCTGCCGGCTGCATCAATACGCTCGCCCTTTGATCGGGAATGTCGATGCGGCCCTGGATGCGCGGGAACTCTTGCAGCAGCGTGTGTTCGCTCGAGACGCTCGCGGTCGGATCAGGCGAACCGTCGGGATTGCGCTGCTGCGCGAACGCCGGCATCGCGGCGGCGAACGCGACTAGAATCGCCAATGCGCCAAGAGCGCCGCGCAGACGCGCGAGGGCCCGCGTCATGGTCTTTCTCCTTCAGGATGAAGGGCGTCGGCGACGAGGACCGAAACCCCCGCATGATAAGCCGTCATCCAACCCCACGCGCCAGAACCATAACCGCGCGTCAGCACACGCTGCTTATAGATTTCGGCGATGATCTCGCCGTCGCCGGCGAGCAATGATTTCGTAGAGCACATCTCGGCGCAGAGCGGCAACTTGCCTTCGGCGAGGCGATTGGCGCCATATTTCTCATATTCCTCCGCGCTGCCGGTGACTTCGTCTCCCCCGCCACCCGCGCAGAACGTACATTTGTCCATTTTGCCGCGCGACCCAAAATTGCCGATGCTCGGATATTGCGGCGCTCCAAATGGGCATGCGTAAAAGCAATAGCCGCAGCCGATGCACAGATCCTTGTCGTGAAGCACGACGCCTTCTTCGGTAGGAAATATGCAGGTCACCGGACACACCGCCGCGCAAGGCGAATCGGTGCAATGCATGCAAGCCATGGACACCGACCGCTCGCCCGGCTTGCCGTCATTGATCGTGACGACGCGCCGGCGGTTGATGCCCCAGGGCACTTCGTTCTCGTTCTTGCAGGCGGTGGCGCAGGCGTTGCAATCGATGCAGCGGTCGGCGTCGCAGAGAAATTTCATCCGGGCCATAATCCGTCCTCTTACGCTGCTCTGATCTGACAGAGGGTGGCCTTCGGCTCCTGCATGCCCGTCGCCGGATCGTAACCGTAGGTTGAGAGCGTATTGATGCTCTCGCCGAGCACGATCGGATCAGAGCCCTTCGGATATTTGTCGCGCTGGTCAACGCCTTGGAACCAGCCTGCGAAATGGAATGGCATCCAGGTTACGCCCTTGCCGACCCGCTCCGTCACCAACGCCTTCATCCGCGCTTTCGAACTATTTTCAGGTCCGGTAACCCATACCCAAGCGTTGTTGATGATGCCGCGCTCGCTCGCATCCGCCGGATTGATCTCGACATACATGTCTTGTTTCAATTCAGCCAGCCAGCGGTTGGAGCGCGTTTCCTCCCCGCCGCCCTCATATTCAACCAGCCGGCCGGAGCTGAGGATCAGCGGGAAACTCTTCACGATGCCTTTGTCGACGGCTGCATGTTGCACAGTGAATCCCATATTGGGCATCCGGAACTGCCGGGCGTCCGGCGGCGTCGGGAATTGAGCGACAAGATCGGGACGCGGCGTATAGATTGGCTCGCGGTGCACCGGTATGGGATCGGGCAAGTTCCAGGCGTTCATACGCGCCTTGCCATTGCCGTAGGGTACGCAGCCATGCTCGATCGCAACGCGCTGAATGCCACCCGAGAGATCCGTCGCCCAGGAAACGGAATCGGGGTTGGCGGCGTTCACTTTCTGGATGGTGGCCAATTCCTCTGCGCGGAGGTCGCCATCCCAGCTGAGCTTTTTGAGCACGCCGAGCGTGAACTCGGGATAGCCGTCTTTTATTTCCGAACCGACCGAATAGGACCCGTCGGAGAGCAGATTCTCATGCATCTCCTGCTCGACCTCATTTCCATCCACCATCACTTTGCGTTTGACCACACGCTCGACGCCGAAGCGGGCGCGGAAGGTGCCGCCGCCCTCTTTCACGGATAGATTGGTGTTGTAAAGCACAGGCGTACCCGGATGCTTGAATTCTGGCGTCCCCCAGCACGGCCAAGGCAGACCGTAGTATTCGCCGCCTACCTCCGGAGCGTCTTTCGGGGCTCGCATTGTAACCACATCGAATTTCGACTGGTTTCTCATATGAGCCTGGAGCCGCTCCGGCGATTGACCGCAGTAGCCGGTCGACCAGCCGCCGCGATTGATCTCGCGCAGAATGTCTTCGGCCGAGACCGCGCCATTTTCGACTTTGATGTTTTTGAACAGCTTGTCCGCGAAGCCGAGTTTGCGAGCCAGCATGTACATCGTGTCGTAGTCGTTCTTCGATTCGAAGGCCGGCGGCACCACCTGCTCGCCCCATTGCAGCGAGCGGTTGGAGGCGGTGCGCGATCCGTGCATTTCGAAACTGGTGCAGGCCGGCAATAAATAAGTGCCGTCTTTCCGCCCGGAGAGCACCGACCAGGTGGTTGGATAAGGATCGCAAACAACGAGGAGATCGAGCTTTTCGATGCCCTTCACCGACACCGGCATTCTGGTGATCGTGTTGGCGCCATGTCCCATGACGAACATGGCCTTCACATTGTCGGGCTGACTGACTTGCTCCTTCGGCAACAAAGTGGCGTCAAACCAACGCGTGCTGGGAATGCCGGG
Organism: Methylocella sp.; assembly: GCA_037200525.1. Classification (NCBI taxonomy): domain Bacteria; kingdom Pseudomonadati; phylum Pseudomonadota; class Alphaproteobacteria; order Hyphomicrobiales; family Beijerinckiaceae; genus Methylocella; species Methylocella sp. The sequence goes on from JBBCGG010000001.1 coordinate 4,276,386, forward strand.
AGTCTGCATGAACGTCTCGCTAACGAAGCGCGAGCGCATCCAGTCGTAGTCGACTTCCCAGACCCGGCACCAATGCTGCCAAGCTTCTTTGGAAAGGCCGTAGTAAAGCGGCAGGGTCGTTACATCGAGGCCGACATCGGTCGCGCCCTGGACATTGGTGTGGCCGCGGAAGATATTCGCGCCATTGCCAAAATTGCCCATATTTCCAGTGGCGAGCAGAAGAATGCAGCTGGCGCGGACATTCGCCGTTCCTGTCGTCGACTGGGTCTGCCCCATCGCCCAAATCAACGTCGCCGGCCGCTGTGTCGCGAAAATCTCGGCAACGCGCTTCACCTGCGCCTCGGGAAGGCCGGTTACGCGCTCGACCTCTTGCGGCGTCCATTTGTCGATCTCTTTGCGCACATCCTCAAGGCCGTAGACGCGCTGGTGAATGAATTCTCTGTCTTCCCAACCGTTCTGGAAAATGTGCCAAAGCATCCCATAAATCGTCGGAATATGCGTCCCAGGACGCACCCGGACGTATTCCGTCGCGTGCGCGGCGGTGCGCGTCATCCGGGGATCGATGACGATCATATTGGCGCGGTTAAGCTCTTTTCCCTCAAGGATATGCTGTAGCGATACCGGATGCGCTTCGGCTGGATTGCCGCCCATCACCAGAATGGTTTTCGCGTTGCGAATGTCGTTATAGCTGTTCGTCATCGCGCCATAGCCCCAGGTGTTGGCGACGCCGGTGACGGTGGTGGAGTGACAGATGCGGGCCTGATGATCGGAATTGTTCGTGCCCCAGAAGGCGGCGAACTTGCGGTTGAGATAAGCGGCCTCATTAGTGAACTTGGCCGAGCCAAGCCAGTAGACAGACTCCGGCCCCGCCTTCTCGCGGATATCCAGCAATTTGTCGCCGATCTCGTCGATCGCCTGATCCCAGGAGATCCGGGTCCATTGGCCGTCAACAAGTTTTACCGGATAACGAAGCCTGCGGTCGTTGAGCACGTCGTCGCGGACCGCGGCGCCTTTGCAGCAATGCGACCCGCGATTGATCGGGCTGTCAAAGTCCGGTTCCTGGCCGATCCACACTCCGTTTGAGACCTCGGCTATAACCGAGCAGCCGACGGAGCAATGGGTGCACATATTCTTGCGCTTTTCGACGTTGGCGCCCGGAGCGGGAGGGGGGCCGGCCGCGGCCTTTTGTATTCTCCCGAGCGGCAATGCTCCAAGCGCCGCCAAGCCTCCGGCCGCGAGCCCGGAACGCCGCAGAAAGCTACGGCGATCGGGGCCGCTGTCAATTTGACTGGCGAAGGAGCCCGCGAGCGGGCTGCGACGGGCTTGACGTTCCGACCGCTTGATCAGCATTTATCGCTTCCTCACTTCGTCGGATAACGATTGACGCGATAAAACGTCTGCACTTCGGCCGAATTGGGCTCGTACATCGCTCTCCGCTTATTGATGGGAGACTCCGCATGGGCCACGGTCGGCCTCAGCGGGGCCGCAATCGCGGTCGCCGCGACGCCAGCGGTAGTTATTCCGCGAAGCATGTCGCGCCTTCGAATCATGCGCTGTTCGTTCATAGAGGAGTCCTTCACAAATCGGCTTTCCACAAATCGGCTTTCCCTTGAAAACGCCAAACTCCGCACCTCAGCCTCGTGACCAATAACATATCAATTTATCTGAGAAACGGGCCGCCCACAATTAGAATAAATTCAAATCCATGTCGGGGCCTCAGCAAATGTCCTTTGTTATCATCGACATACGCGCCCTTGGACACTATCGAAACTGGCCATGCTTGCGATGTGGATGCGCGACAAAAAGCATCAGAGGCGAACCGATCCCCCATTGGCATGCTTCTGAGCAGCGGTCATGCCAAGCAAGGCCGGAAAGATCGCGACGGCAAAAGTGATTTCTTCTGTGCTACGATACGCCGCCGTCTTCTTGATTGAGGTTGACATCGCATGCTGGCGCTTATCGGAGCTATGGCTCCCGCCGCCCTCTCTCAACTCCCAAGCACGTCCACCTCGCGCTCTATTGCGAAATCGCAAGAACGGGCAGCAAGCCGGATTCCTTGAGAATCGCCTGCCCTTTCTCCGAAAGGATGAACAGCGCAAGACGGAGCGCATTAGGGTTCATCGACAAAACAACCATGCCGTAGATTGGATGAACATCAAGACTTGCGGGAAACTCGATCGCCGCAACGTCCGGCGCTTCTTTTTCGATCGCCGCGGCGCCGCTGCAATAAGAGATCATCAAATCAGTCTGGTCGTTCAGAAACAGGGACGCGGCTACCCCGCGCCCCGGCGCCGGGGGGACGGGATTTTGCCCTGCCGTCAGATGCTGCGCCTTGGCGCGGAGCGTAGCCCCAGCGCCGGGGCGCACAGCATCAATGCGATCGAAAATCGCGACTGCATAGTCTCCCGCCGGGTCCTGCACCGGGGTTGACGCGGCGAGACGAAGGTCCTTCGTCAGCAGGCGGTCGACCAGATTGTCCTGCGTCACCCCAACCGATTTCCCCGCAATAAGACACATCTCGTTCCGCGCGAAAGCAATCGCAGGCGCGACCGCACGTCTGGCATCGGCGAGCATGCGCGGCGATCCCATGTCGGCGGACAAGAAGAGATCGGCGCTTTCGCCTCCCTCGATGCGCTGACGCAACAGTCCCGATCCGCCGAACGTCGGCTTAACCTCGACGTCGGAAGGAAGCCCGGCCTCTTTTATCAACGCCGCGACAGCGGTCCGGAGACTGCCGGCGGAATAGACGCTGATTGTTTCAGCTCGGGCGGAAGCGATGATTGCGACGCCGCCAACCGCCGCAATCGTCAGAGACAACCAAAGGCGCGACCGAGCTTTTGCATTCGATCGAGGTGCTTCCATCCGAATACTCCCTTTTTGCATATTACTCCCATATCAGTCTCAAGCGTAACATCGGCCGAACGTAAGCCGCAACGGAGCCCGCGCTGGCGAAGCGTTCGAGCCCCGATATGACTGGATCAAAGCGTCAGAAATCGAGTTCGAGGCTCGCTTCGAACGTCCGGGGAGTGCCGAGATAAGCCGTGTTGGCGCCGGGACTGCCGACGATCGTGCCATCCGCGACCGAGACGTAATATTGAGCGTTGGCGACGTTGATGACTTGAAACCGGAAGGTCGCGTGATGACCCTGGAAGCTCGTCGAGTAACGCGCGCCGAGATCGAAGGTGGCGTAGGGATCTGCGAAGGAATTATTCGTGTTCGTCGCGGCGCGGGAGCTTTCGTAGTGCACCGCCGCCGTCAAAGCGCCGCCCTGGAAAAAGGCCGGATGATAGTCGGCGAGGAAGTCGCTTTTGAATTGTGGGACGCCGACCACCAGTTTGTCGTTGGTTAGAGCATTGTCCGTTCCAGCGAGGCGCGCGTCGATCCAGGTGATGCCGCCGAGCACGCTGAGGTCTGGCCTCACGCTGCCTTGCGCGAAGAGCTCGACGCCGTAATTGCGTTGCAGGCCCGCGACCCCGAAAATCTCGGTGACGGGATCCGTTATCGCCAAGGGGCGCGTCATGCGGAACGCATCGAGAGTCACCAATAGATTGTCGGTCACGGCATATTTTGCGCCAATCTCATACATGGTGTCGTGATAAGGCGCCAAGATGAAGTTGGGATTAGCTGCGTTGGTCGGGGCGACGTCGCCTTGTTCGACGCTGTTGGCGTAAGTGAAGTAGGTCGTGATCTGTGGGATCGGCTTATAGATCAGGCTGACAGTTGGGCTGAGGGCCGCGTTTTCTGAATTTGCGCTTGTGATGGCGCCGCTCGCCGCGTAGCTTTTCGAATTAAAGAACGAGGTGCTGAGGACGCCTTGGAGCGCCCATTGTTCGTTAAAGTGAATAGTATCGCCGGTGATGATCGATTGGTTGAACAGATAGCCGGACAGGAATTGACCGCCGTTCGCCGGAACCGGAGGCAGCGGGAAGATGATTGAATTGGCGAGGCTCGACGTGCCGAGCACCTGCGCAATGTTATTGCGATAGCTGTACATGCCATTGTAGAAGCCGTTCGTGCCGATGGTCACGTCGTTTACGAAGCCAAGGAACGTAACGTGTCCGTTAAGATAGGCGCTGTTGCTCCAGATCGTGAAGCGGGGAACGGCGGTGAAGTTTTTGGTGACGGTAAAGTTGCCGTTATTGTTGGTCAGCGCATTGGTGATGCCATAAAGATTTCGCACGGCATTTTCATAGAGGCCGCCGATTTCCAGATGCCAGTCACCGTCGAAATCATGTTTGAATTTGGCGAGGCCGGTGTCGGATCGCAAGTTCACGCCCGCCCCTGGCTGGCCTAGGCCGGTCTGCAGCGCGCTGGGGGCTTGCGGAAGGATCGTGCTCTTGCCGCTATCGTATACGATGCTGCCGGGCAGCCCGGTCCCGTCGGTGGCGTAATGATCGAAGTTCGTCTCGATGACAGTCTGATTATCGATGTGATAATCGAGGGCGATGCTGGCGAGCGTGCGATTGACATAGGAATCCTGCGCATAGCTCTCGCCCTGGCCATGGGCGAGGTTGATGCGATAGCCTATCCTGTTGTCGGGGCCGAAGGTCCCTCCGGCGTCGACTTGCTCCGTGAAGATGCCCTGCGAATCAAAGCTCTCGATGTAGCGGAAGATCGGCACGTCAGTCGGACGCTTTAGGATATAGTTGAAGACGCCCGCTGGCGTTTGAGGCCCGTATAACGCGCCGGCGAGACCGCCCAGGACCTCGACGCTTTGGAGGTTTTCCGCGGCGATCGCTGTCGTGCCGATGATGTTGAGGCCGTCCATCCGGGTGTTCTGAACGACCGTCCCCTGGAAGCCGCGGCACTGTGGCCGCGAGATGTCAAAACCTTGCTGATCTCGGATCTCTACGCAGGGGAGATATTTTAGGATGTCGTTGACCTGCTGCGCCTGCTGGTTGACGATCACGTCCTCCGGCACGACCGTGATCGACTCGGGCGTATCGAGGATGCTGCGGTTGCCGAGCGGGCCGAAATTTGCCTTCTCCGTATGGGTCTGCGCCTCTGAGGCATAAGCAGGGGGCGCGGAGGGCGCCGCCTGGGGCGCGCCGCCGCTGACGTTGACCGGCGCCAGTGGGACCACTCCAGCATCCGCCTGCTGCGCCTGCGCCAGATCGCTCGCGAACAACAAGGCGCCGAAGGCCGCGCTGACGCGTAAAGCTATTTTCTGCGGTCTCCCACTCCTGTAAATAGAGTAGATTCGGCGGCCTACCCCGGTCTGACCAATCGCCTTATCGTAATTCAGTGGAACTTTCGTGGGCATGACATATCTCGCAATCTTTTATATAGCTCCACCATAGCGTGTTCGCTTAAGATGCAATATGAAAAAACGCTTGGTGGGGCCATCTTCAAAGAATCCTGTCGACCAGCCGGCTGCCGAGCAAAAGCGAACGCTGGGCGCTCAGATCGCGCGCGCGCGAATATGAATTTCTCGGAGACTGTTGCAAATTTACCCGGTTTTTTTGGCATCAATATGCGGGCCCGCGAAACGCGCCGGCGTCTTGAGGTCCAGGCCTTTTTTGGCAGGCTCGGCATGTTTGCGGCATATGCCCGCGTCCAGCACGCAGACGCGGGAGAAGTTCGGATGGGAACCGACTAGACCTGGGTTGATCGCCGATCTCGAACAACTGCGCGTGTCCGATAGCAGACGTTCGAATCCGAAGCGCGGAAGATCACACCGAAGGTCGTGGTCTTGGGCAAGCCAAGGCGTAAATGGCCACGATCGCCGCAGCGAAGCCTGAAGCCGCGCCGACGCCAAGCGCCCAGCGTGGCCCGCAATGGTTGGCCACCCAGCCGACAATCGGCGCGCCGATCGGCGTGCCTCCGAGCGCGATGCCGACGCGGAGCGCCATCACCCGCCCGCGCATGGCCGGCTCGGTCGAAAGCTGCATCAGGCTGTTTGTCGTATTGGTGAAGGTGAGCGCCGCCGCGCCGATGACGACGAGCGCGGCGGCGAAGAACCAGTAGCCCGGCGCGATGGCGGCCAGCGTGCAGCCGAGCCCGAAGACTGCGGCGCCGGTCAGCAACAACGGGAACCGGGGCTTCTCACGGCGAGCGCCCAGAAGCGCGCCCGCCACCGTGCCGATCGCCATTATCGACGACAAAAGGCCGTATCCGCGGGCGTCTGTGTGGAAGACGCCGACGGCCATGGTCAAGATGAAAATTGGGAAGTTCAGGCCGAAGGTCCCGATCAGGAACAGCATAACCAGGATTACTTTGAGATCAGGGCGACCCCAGACATAGCGGAACCCCTCGGTGAAGCTGCCCCTGGCCCGGTGCGCCCTGGCATTCGGACGAAGCTCGGCGCCGCGCAGAAACGCAAGGGAGATCAGCACCGCGACGAAGGAGGCGCCATTGATCAAGAAGGCCCAGCCGGCGCCGATCGCGGCGATGACCACGCCGGAGACGGCTGGCCCGATCATCCGTGCAGCATTGAACGAGGTGGAGTTGAGCGCCACCGCGTTGTGCAAGTCTTCATCGCCGACCAGTTCCGCGACGAAGGTCTGACGCACCGGCGCATCGAACGCCACCGCGCTGCCGAACAGGAAGGCGAAGATGTAGACGTGCCAAAGCTGGACGACGCCGGCGACGGTGAGAAGCCCCAGCATCAGCGCGAGCGCGCCCATGGTCGCCTGGGTGGCGATCAGAAGCTTGCGCTGATTGAAGTGGTCGGCTGCGAACCCTGTCCAGGGCAGCAGGAGGAGCTGCGGTCCGAATTGCAGCGCCATGACCAAGCCAACGGCGGAAGCGTCGTGATGTGTAAGCTGGGTCAGCACCAACCAATCCTGGGCCGTCCGCTGCACCCAGGTGCCGACATTGGAGACGAAGGCGCCGACGACCCAGACTCGATAATTGAACCCTCGCAGAGACCGAAAGACACGCGCAAAGGGAGCCTTCATGGATGCTCCGGCTGATTGCCGCCGTGGAAGCGGCCAAAGTGCCGAGCGGAAAAAAGTGCGATCAGAAGCGCACCAGCGCCGCATGCAAGTACGTCGCCTGTGTTCCTTAATTCAAAATCGCCGATGCGGCAGACGAGGACATAGCCGACGACGATATTGAAAAAGCCCCAGAGCACATTGACGGTCGACGACGAGAGTCCCTGACCCGGCGGCTTGGCGAACGGGCTCTGAAACGGCCTGCCCATCATGCCGCTGAAGAGATGGGGAATAGCGTTCGCCAGGAAGGCGCCGCCGAAGAAGTAAGACAGGAGCGAAAGCCAGGGCATCTCAGGCGCTCCTCGAGAGTAGGAGATCGATGATTTCTCGGCTCGAGCCCGTCTCGCCCAGCCGCGGAAAGATGTTTCTGATGCTATAATCGTGGGCCTCTGGACGTACGTCGGTAATGGCGTCGAGGGCGAGAGTGACATTGAAACCCGCCTCATAGGCTTGGCGCGCCGTCGCCTCGACGCCGGTTCCCGTCGAAACGCCCGCGATCACCACCTGGGTGACGTCCCGCGCTTTCAACAGAGCTTCGAGATCCGTGCTGGCGAAGGCGCCCCAGGTCCCCTTCGTCACCACAATGTCCCTGGGTTGTTGATTCAGCTCCGGGGTGAGGTCGGTCCACCCTTCCGGACGGGGACTCGTTTGACGAGGCTGTTCCGTCCGGCCTGGGGCGCCGCCGGCGACGTTGACGAGCGCCACCGGCAGGTCGCGCTCGCGGAAAGCGTCGGCGAGCGCCCGAGCCCGCGCGATGATGTCGCCAATCGGGTGGATAGCGGGAAGACCGATGATGCCCTTCTGCAGGTCGACGATAATCAGGGCGGTATTCGGATCGAGCGTGGTCAGCGCCATGGATTCTCCTCTCGAAATTTAAGATGGGTTCGATCGGGCGTGAGCCTCACAAACTTCCGTTAATCGTCGACGAGCCGCTTGAGCAGCTCCACGGCCTCCGCAAGCGTGTCCTGTTCATCCGGCGACAGACGCTCCTGGAGAGTACGGGTCAGCCAGTCCTGGCGCGCCGCGCGCCCTTCCTCGACCCATTTGCGACAGGCGTCCGTGAGCGAAAGGAGGGTCTGCCGCCCATCCGCTGGGTCTGGCGCTCCGCTTACCAGGCCAGCGCTCTCCAGCGCGGCGATGACCGGAGCTATCGACTGCGGCCGCATCCCCTCGGCTCGAGCGAGGTTCGACGCCGTGGCGGGGCCGTCCTTCTCCAGACGAAGCAGCACCGACGCTTGGGAAGGCGTCAGGTCCCCGACATGCGCCTGTTCGCGCAGCCGGCGCTTCAGCTTGCCGAGCAAAGCGCGGAGGTCTTGCGCCAAGGTTGAGGCGCGCATGACGTGCTGGTCGTCCCGTGCAGTGGCCATGCCGAACGGCCTATCATATCGACAGGTAATCTGTAAAGTCTATCTGCGGACTTGAGGCCGCGCCGCATCGTCACCTGCACATAGGCCATCGAGGCGCGCGACGGCCGCCGGCTTCGTCCTCGTCCGACAGCGTCCCGGCAGCGCCAAGGGCGTGATATTCATCACGCTCAAGTACAAAGGCGGCATCGCCAATCTGTTGGTCTGGACCAAGGTGTTCGAGCAATGCCGCCGAGTCGTGCTTTCGGGCGGCATGATCGCCGTGCGTGGCTGCATCCAGCGGCTCGCGCTCACGCGCATAGCTATTCTTGCGACTCCGCCTTTCGCGCGGTGCGACGCAATTGACGTGGCGGGTAGCCAAGAATTCGAATGAAGCTCTGACGCATGCGTTCAGAGTCTGCGAACCCCACGGCCAGCGCTATTGCCTCGATCGTCTCTTGGCCATCCTCTACGCGCGGACGCGCAGTTTCTACTCTCAAGCGCTCGACCGCCTTTGCGGGCGTCATTCCCGTGCCAGCAACAAAAGCGCGGCTAAATTGCCGGACGCTTAGGTTACCCACTTCGGCTAATTGCTCGACTGACACGGTTCGGACAAATGTTCGCGCGCGAAGATGAGCGCCGTTCGGATTCGATCCGATCCAGGATCAAGTTCGAGAAGTGACGAGTACTGCGTCTGGCCGCCAGGGCGCCGATAATACACCACAAGCAACCGAGCTACGGCGCGGGATCTCTCTCGGCCGAGATCCTCCTCAATCATTGCCAGCGCCATATCTATGCCTGCCGTCATACCGGCCGACGTCCAAATGCCGCCTTCATTGAGGAAGATTCGATCGCCCTCGACCCGCACCGCTGGATACATTGCCTGCAGTCTAGGCTCAGGACCTATTAAATTTGCCTGAGATGTGATTCCTGGTCTCCGCATGGGGAGGCTGGGATGAGTGATTTGTTTTTGTTGGGCGAGCGGCAGATGGCGCGGCTTGCGCCGCATTTTCCTCTGTCGCATGGCGTTCCGCGGGTTGACGACCGTCGGGTGGTCAGCGGAATCGTCTATGTGATCCGCAACGGCCTGCAATGGAAAGATGCGCCCAAGGATTACGGGCCGCACAAGACGCTTTACAATCGCTTCATCCGCTGGAGCCGGCTCGGCGTCTTCGACCGCATATTCGCCGCGCTCGCTGGCGAAGGTCCAAAGCCCGAGCGCATCATGATCGACGCCACGCATCTGAAGGCGCATCGCACAGCGGCGAGCCTGCTCAAAAAGGGGCTCTTCCCCGCCGTATCGGGCGCACGAAAGGCGGACTGAACTCGAAGCTCCACGTCGTTTGCGACGGCGCCGGCAAGCCCCTCGTCATGTTGCTCTCGGAGGGCCAGATGAGCGACCACAAGGGCGCGCGGCTGATGCTCAAGGCTTTACCGCCCGCTTCAATGTTGATCGCCGACAGGGGCTACGACAGCAACTGGTTCCGCGCCGCGCTGAAGGCCAGGGGCGTCGAGCCCTGCATCCCGCCAACCAGAAGCCGCAAGCTTCCCATTGCCTATGACAAGACGCTCTACCGCCAGCGTCACAAAATCGAGAACATGTTCGCCAAGCTCAAGGACTGGCGGCGCATCGCAACCCGCTATGATCGATGCGCCCACACCTTCTTCTCCGCCATCTGCATCGCAGCCGCCGTCCTCTTCTATCTCAATCAATGAGTCCTGAGCCTAGGGCCCAGACCCATAAAATGGTTGGCGTGAGAGGCGGGTTGTGATTCACAGCTTCCGAAAGGAAGCGACTATGAATCGGGATCAATTCTGGCTGACGGACGCGCAGTTCGCGAAGATCGCGCCGCATCTTCCCACGGACACGCGCGGCAAGGCGCGCGTCGATGATCGCCGGGTGATCAGCGGGATCATTCATGTGCTGAAATCTGGCGGACGCTGGATTGACGCGCCGCTGGAGTACGGGCCAAAGAAGACTCTCTACAATCGCTACGTTCGCTGGGCTGCTAAGGGCGTTTGGATCGATCTGTTCCACGCGCTTGCGCAAGCAGGCGGGCCGCCGGCGCAGGTCCTCATCGACTCCTCGGCGGTCAAGGCGCATCGCTCGGCCAGTGGCGGCAAAGGGGGGAGAAGAATCAGGCCATCGGCCGTTCGCGCGGCGGGCGCACAACCAAAATCCACGCATTGACCGATGCGGACTGCCGCCCGCTGTCTTTCATGCTCACCGGCGGCCAAATCGCCGATTGCTCGGCGGGCGCGGAGCTTATCGCGCGACTTCCTCCTTGCGAAATCCTCCATGGCGACAAGGGCTACGACGCAAATGCGATCCGTCGGCAGGTCGAGGAGCGCGGAGCTATGCCGAATATCCCGCCCAAGGCCAATCGCAGGTGGAAGAACTGCTTCTCGCCCTTCCTCTATCGAAACCGCAACGCCATCGAACGCATGTTCTGCCGCCTGAAAGACTTCAGGCGCGTGGCTACCCGCTACGACCGAAACGCATTAAACTTCCTCGCCACAGTCTGCATCGCCGCTACCGTTTGCTACTGGTTGTGAGTCTGGACCCTAGTGGCAAAACGCCAATGTGTCGTAGCGCGCCGGCCATCCAGGAGCCCGCTCGCTGCAAGCAGAAAAGCCCCCATGCAGACGCCGGCGGTACGGCGCGAGGCAGCCGCCGCGGCGCGAATGAAGTCGATCGTATCGGACGACGCCTTGCAATCTTTCATCCCGAGACCGCCGACGATGATGAACGTATCGATCCCGTCTGGAACGGAGACCTCACTCGTCACCTTAGCTCCCGAAGAACTCTCGACCTCGGCGCCGCGCGAAGCCTTTGTATGAAGGCGGGCATTTTGGAGTATGGAAGCGCGGCGTGATGCGTGACGGCGGCGACTGATCAGCGCCCTTTCGGAAGCCGTTCGCAGAAGCATACGACAGGTCCGACACAATCGAAGATCTGACGGACAAATCCTCGCGCAATCGCAGTTGCTTCCGCCTGAGGATCCAGCGCCTGACTGGTTCTATCGTCTTGTCGCCGCCGCTCCGCCGTTACAAGCGGATCTCGATTTACCCGCGGCGTTTCGCTCCGTCGGGACAATGACGCTCGAAGCCGATCCGCACAATGAGATCGCTGACGCTTGGAGCGATCTGCGCCTCACGCTTACGATCATGGCGGTTTTCTTCGGCATGGTGCTTGCGCTCGTCTTCTGGACAATCCGAAGTGCGCTGCGGCCCCTGCGCGATGTGTGCGACGCGTTCTCCGGGATCGGCGCAGGCGATTACGCCACGCGCATCGCGCCCATGCTCTATAAAGAACTTGAGCCGCTTCGCTATGGCTTCAACAGCATGGCGGCGCGGCTTGAAGAGATGGGCGCGCAAAACCGCGCGCTGCACGAACAAGTCCTGAGCCTGCAGGAAGAAGAGCGCGCAGAACTCGCGCGCGACTTGCACGATGATGTCGCGCCCTTTCTTTTTGCGGTTGGGGCGGACGCCGCAATGATCCGGCAATTTCTCCAGACGGGAGCGAGCGATAAAGTCAGCGCCCGCGCTGAAGCGATATCCGACGCAGTTCGCCACATGCAGAAGCATCTACGGAATATTTTGCGTCGCCTGGCGCCTGGCGCTCTTTTGGACCTCGGTCTCACCGGCGCCATCGACAATCTCATCGCCTTCTGGAAAGTCCGAAAGCCCGATGTGTCTTTCAGCATGAATGTCGCCAAAGTCCCCATAGATCCGCCAATCGACGCCGTCGTATTTCGCGTTGTTCAGGAAAGCTTCAGCAACGCAATCCGGCATGGAGCGCCCACCGCAATCGACGTCTGCATTACAGTGACAGGGTGGCAGGCGTCGATTATCATCGAGGATGACGGAACCGGCTTTCCAGAGGACCGCGCGCCAAATGGTTTTGGGCTTGCCGGGATGAAGGAGCGCGTCCAATCGGTTGGCGGCATCGTGAGCGTCCGCAACCGATCGCCGCAGCGGGGGGTCGTCGTCGAGGCGATTCTGCCGCTGCCGTCCAAACCATCGCTGGCCGCTCCATGTAAGATGAGTGTTCTGACAAGAAAATTCTGCTTGTCGATGATCACATGGTCGTACGCGAAGGCGTGCGGCGTCTCCTGTCCGTCTTCGTCGATGCGGTCGTTTTTCTAGAGGCTGCAACCATCCTCGAGGCGCTGTCGGTGTTTCGCGCCGAACATCCCGACGTCGTCATCCTAGACCTCAATTTGCCGGGCGCGGGCGGCCTTGATCTTCTGAAGCGCCTGCTGATCGAGGACCCGCGCGTGCGCGTGTTGGTTTTCTCAATGCACACGACGGCGCTTTACGTTGCTCGCGCGCTTCAGACAGGCGCAAAAGGCTACATCAGCAAGAGCGCGAGCGCCGAGGAGCTTGTAGAAGCGATTCACCAGGTGATGGGCGGCGGCCGCTATGTCGAGCGGGAGCTTGCCGCAGATCTTGCGCTGAACGTCTTTGGCTCCGACGATCCAGGCAAGACTTTTTCGGCGCGCGAGCTCGCCATCATGCGGTTATTGGCGAAAGTCAAGAGCCTTTCCGGGATCGCCGATACGCTCGGCATTTCGTACAAGACGGTCGCCAACGCCTGCACCGGAATAAAGCATAAGCTTCTCGTACAGCGCACCAGCGATCTGATTCGCCTCGCCGTAGAAATGCACGCGTCTTGACCGATGTTGCGGAGATCAAGCGTAGGCTTGATCAGGGTTTGATCACAAGACCCCAAGGCAAACGCCCGACCGTCACCGACCTTACGACCTTGAGGGCGGCGACATCGATGACGGCGACCCGGTTGGCGCGGCCGAGCGCAACGAACGCCGTTTTGCCATCCAAACTGAAGCGGATGCCGACCGGCGAGATCAATTCCTTACGGACGCCAGGCAGATGCCATATAGTTATTATTCTATAGGAATTTGCAGTTATTCTCCCCAATTATGGATTTTATCCTATTATTTTGGGAGAGTTTCGCTTCCAGCAAGGCCTATTCCCAACCTTTCGACACGACAAAGGCAGCATCGGTTGCTTTCTCGCGAGCATGGCCAGCCTGCTGATAGGCGCGCTTGTCCGCAGGCGAGGCAGCGCGCCAGCCTAGCGGCAGCGCGAAATCGTGTTCCACACCGGCGCGCACCGCGTTACCGGCGTAACGTCTTTGCTTCGTGCTGAAATTACTCCGACATAGGGAGCAGCAATATCAATCATCCGGAGAATCCCGGAATAAGAAAAATCAGTAATGAGGTTTGCATGTCGGTCCAGAGAAATTCAGCGTTGGCAGGTTTATTTTTGACCTGCTTCTTTCTTACGGGCGCGGCGGCCCGGGCTGCCGAGCAAGAAAAAGAACGGGTGTTGTCTGTCATCCATGGGGTCGCCGATGCTTGGGACCATGGAAATATTCCTGGAGCCGCCTTTTTTGAACCTTCATTGACGATCGTCGACGATACCCCGCCCTACCTCTTCCAAGGACGGAACGCTGTAGCAAACTGGATAAAGGCCTATCGCGACGCTCAACCAAAGGGCAGCGAAGGAGCTAAGGCCTCGTTACATTTCCTGGAGCCTCAAACTGTTGAGATAAAGGGCGCGCGCGCTTACGTTGCCGTTCCAGGGGAGTGGACGGTCGAGCAAAACGGACAGAGCAACGTCTCGCACGGCATCATTACCGTGATCCTCGATAGGGCGCGTCAGAATTGGCGCATCGCCACATGGGTATGGACGCCCCGGTAGAGGCATCGACGCGCGATCCGAATTCCTTCGGGTCCTGGGCAAGTTGCCCCACGCGGCCGGATCACGACATCGACTCGGCCAAGCGATCAACCGCGCACCCAACATTGCAAAAGTAACAGCTTCGTCTTGTGCTGAAATTAAGCCGACCAGGGAGTCGCCACGGTAATCGCTGCGCTTTTCGACAACCTTGAGCGGCAGGATCGCATGAAAGTTCTAATCGCCTCGACGCCTGCGACGGGGCACATCAATCCGATGTTCTCGATTGCGAGCATTCTGGTCGAAGCGGGCCACGAAGTTGTCGGTCTGTCGGCGAACGTCATGCGGTCCCCATCGAAGCATCCGGAGCCAAGTTTCGCGCTTTTCCGGCAGGGGCGGACTTGGACTTCCGAGATGTGGATGCGCTGTTTCCGGAACGAAAGCACATCCCTCTTGGTCCCGAACAATCGCGCTATAGCTTAGAGCGAGCGTTCATTGATCCTCTTCCCGCCCAATATGAAGGCCTGAAAGAGGTTTTGCGCGATTTTGATGCCGACGTCATCCTAGGCGACAATTTCCTTTTTGGCGTTCTTCCAATGTTGCTCGGGCCGCGATCGGAGCGGCCTCCCATTATTCTATGCGGCACGATGTATTTGCATTGCCGCCGAGACGATGGAGCTCCGCACCGCCTTGGCCTGCCGCCCGCGACCAATGACGCGCAGCGCGAGGAATACGCCGCCCACTTTCAAAAGATGGAAACGGCGCTTTCCGCGCCGGTCCATCGCTATCTAAATGCGCGCCTCGCTCGCTTTGGCGTTCAGTCACCGTCAACCGATTTGCTCGACGCCCTTGTAACCCTTCCGGACGCCTACCTTCAGTTGACAGTTCCAAGCTTTGAATATCCGCGCCTGAAATTGCCAAGCTCTGTGCATTTCGTGGGGACTCTTCCAATTATCCCGAAACAAGCCCCGCTGCCTTCGTGGGCGCACGAGTTGGATGGCTCGCGCAAGATTGTTCTGGTGACCCAAGGGACCGTATCCAATTTCGATTTCGGCAAGTTGGTCGTCCCGACCCTGGCGGCGCTGGCAAATCAGCCGGGCGTGCTGGTGATCGTCACGACGGGCGGCCGCTCCATCGACGCGATACCCGGTCCGATCCCCGGCAATGCGCGCGCGGCCAGTTATTTGCCGTTCGAATGGGTGCTGCCAAAGGCGGATGTCCTGGTCACCAACGGCGGCTATGGCAGCGTCAATCAGGCTCTGAGCTTTGGAGTCCCTCTTGTCACTGCGGGACTGAGCGAAGACAAGGCGGAAGTGACCGCTCGCGTCGGCTGGTCTGGGGTTGGAATTGATCTTGCGACCAATGAACCGACGCCGGAGGCGCTGCGCGATGCCGTCCGCACCGTGTTGGACAAACCAGAGTATCGTTCGCGCGCTTCAACTATGGCCAAGGAGTTCGCCAGCATCGACACGCGAGGCGAGATTCTGCGGATCATCAAGCAAGTCTCGCATGCTCCAGCCGATCAGGGCGCGCCGGTTTGCGCGAAGCGACAGGCGTAGCATCTTTGTTTTGCGCTGAAATTGCGACATGGAAACATGATTTGTCATTGCTACGATACTTCGACAATCAGAGCGTCGGGTGAAACATCATGCCAGATGTAAGGGAATGCGCCGACGCGGATAAAGCTCGCGTTTCGGCCGTGCTTGGGGCGGCGTTCCAGAACACCCGGCAGCGACCTTTGTCTTCCCCGACCCGGAGGTGCGCCGAGTGCGGCTTCCAAGATTTTTTGGCGTCGTCTTCGACACCAACGGTCCAAAGGGCGCTCGGTTCATGACGGTCAACGGCGAGGCCGCAGCAATTTGGCGACCACCTGGTCATGAACGCCATTCGTTTTTGGAGATAATGATGGATGGATGGTCGTGGCTGGCAGCCTCCGGCACAGCGATTGGCCGCGCGCTCGCTTTCAGCGCAGCCAGCGACAATAATCATCCGACGGAGCCGCATTGGTATCTTCACATGGCGGGATGCCTGCCCTCCGCCCAACGCAAAGGCTTTGGGAGCGCCGTCGTTCGGGCGGGACTCGCCCGCTCCGACGCCGATGGCGTTCCCGCATATCTCGAGACGGCCGAAGAAT